>JALQCR010000034.1 GCA_023336205.1 Pseudanabaena sp. Salubria-1 | reverse complement strand
AAAAAAACAAAAATGGGGGGGGGGCGCCCCCCCCCCCCCCCTCACACTATTTGGGTTTTATGTCCTAACAAGAATGGCGACAGCTATATATCAAAAGATGAATCAGTTTCATGAATCAAGAAGACATCCGATCGCTAGAAATTGCAAATTACCCTGTAGCAGGAGTTGACGAAGTTGGGAGAGGTTGTCTTTTTGGCGAAGTTGTCGCAGCGGCAGTAATTTTGCCCATTGATAAATTTGCTTCTTTAGAAGAGCTAGGCGTGACGGATAGCAAAAAGTTGTCACCCCAACGGCGTGAAAAGCTAGATCTGATCATTCGTGAAGCTGCGATCGCTTGTGAAATTGGCACAGCAACGGTTGATGAAATCGATGAAATGAATATTCTCGCAGCGAGTTTACTAGCGATGGAGAGGGCGATCGCAAAGCTAAATCCTCAACCCAAACATTGCCTAATTGATGGCAATCAACTTTTGCGATTTAAACTAATTGCGCCGATTCCGCAAACTACAGTGATTAAGGGGGATTCTCTATCAATTTCAATTGCGGCGGCAAGCATTGTCGCGAAAGTATGGCGCGATCGCAAGATAGTAGAACTAGCAGAAATATATACTGGCTATGATCTAGCCACAAATAAGGGCTATGGCACGGCTAAACATCGAGAAGCGATCGCGCAACTTGGCTATAGCGATCTCCATCGTAAAACCTTTAAAATAAAATTATGACTTACGCAGCCCTGCACTCAAGTGCGGGCTAAAAGCTCAAACCCGTTGAAACGGGTTAATTAAAAGTATTCTGTATTCCACTGAAGTGGACTTGAGCTTTTAGCCAAGAACTTGAGTTCTTGGTTTATTCTTTATTTGATAGGAGTAGAGTCAATGCGATCGCAACTATGTATTCCATTTATCTTGTTAAATGTCATTGTTCAAGTCACTGCTTGCGCCCAACAGCCTGCTGTTAACGCAGGTATAGCCACGACTCAGTCAGAAACAACCCAAAAACCACCTGAATCTCAAACAAAAGCAGCTACAAATGATCAACAAGCTGTGATAAAAGCAGATGCAACCGATGGGCGATCGTCAGCTAAGCAAGTATCTCTAATCACAGGTGTATACAATGCAGGCTCCAGATACATTACGATCGCAAAGCAGGGAAGCCGCACCTGTTATCAAGGTGTTTCTATGCCATCTGGGCGCTATGCCGTCGCAGTTGGCGAGACTACTGGCTCCTTATCTGCTGAAAAGGATTATTTTGTTGCGGATGGCTGGAAAAAATATGGAAGAACTGTAACTTTAAGTCAGAATGGTGAGAATCTCTCGATATCGCTAGATGGTGGTTCTCCCTCTGAATATAATTTCTTTCAAAAAGATAGTGGAGAGAAATATTCTGAATCATTAACTGAGATCTTGCACCATTCAAGAAAAGGGGTTGCAGAAAGAGCAGAAATGTGAAAAAAAGGGCGTAGTAGTAAATTAAATAACGAGCATGGAAAGCATCGTTAAGCACGCCCAAGGTCTAGTGTATAGTCTTCTGTGTTTGATGCCAAGTGTGTATCAAACAGCAAGTCTCAATGCAATACTACGCCAATTCAAGGATGAAATGCAACGGGTTCTGATGAAGCAAAGAATACTTCGTAAGGAGTACGATAGTCAAGTGATTTTCTGGGTCTGTGATTGATCAAATTCACTGCCTTCTGAAAGTCCTCTTCTTTCACGATTTTAAAGTTTGTACTTTTGGGATAGAACTCTCTAATTAATCCATTGGTGTGTTCATTCAATCCACGTTCCCATGAATGATATGGATTCGCAAAGAAGGTCTCTAGTTTCAATCTTTCAGATAGCTTCTCATGCCCACAGAATTCTCTTCCATTATCAAAGGTCATTGTCTTTCGAGATGTTGATTCTATAGGCTCAAATAGATTGAATGTCACTCTGTTTATCTCATCCATCGTCTTGTTCTTAGCTAGTCCAGCAAGTAAATACTTCGATGCTTTATCAACATGCGTAACTACGATACCTGTGTGGTTGCACCCGATTACCGTATCACTTTCCCAATGTCCAATCTCTGTTTTTAAATCTGCAATCTTCGGTCGATTCTCTATCCCTACCCTATTGGGAATGCCACCTCGCTTCTGATGGCGACCTTTGCGCCTTCGTTGCTTTTGCTTCTGCCTCAGATATTGTTGATATATTCCCATCTCTTGATGGTTTGCATAGATCATCAGATAAATCGTCTCATAGCTGATTTTACCTAGCCCCTCCCTTTCCATTCTCCCTGCTAGTTGCTCTGGGCTGTGGTGTTGCTCTAACCGTTGTTTGACTTCGGCGATCGTCTCAGCACTGATGCTCTGAAATCTTACCTTTGCTTGTTTCCGTCTTGCTTTCATCAGGGCAACCGCAGTATCTGGCAAATAGCCAATCTGTCGCTCGTCTGTATTGCGCGATAACTCTCTTGAAATCGTACTTTTGTTTCGCTTCAAGCGACGACCTATCTCTGATACAGATAATTGCTCAATTACTCTTAGTTTATACAGTTCACTTCTTTCTGTGGTGGTAAGATGGACAAAGCTCATGAGGGTATCCTAATTATTGTGATTAATATCAGAATATCCTTATGAGTCCCTTTACGCAAAGATCTCTAGGTGTTGCATTTCATCCTTGAATTGGCGCTAGGACTATTTCTCGAAGCACAAAGGCATCCTTATCCAGAACATACACAGATAAAATCAGCGAGTGCACTCAGCCGATTTCTCAATCACTATAACTGGTCAACGAGAGCAGTAATTCGGTCAACACGGCAGGCTATTTTGGGACAAATCGCCAAGCATCGCCCATCGAAACAAGTGCCATTAAAGATACTGATAGACTTGACTACCCTAGAAAAAAGCGGCAAGTTTTTACATTTGAGCAATCCCACCCAAAACGAACCAGACCCATGGGTGAGAATACTAAACGGAAAGCGAGGACTACATCTGGTTGTACTGTATCTGGTCTATGGAGAGTGGCGCGTACCATGGAGTTTTAGAGTATGGCGCGGCAAAGGATACCCCAGTCCCTCTGACTTAGCTTGTAAGTTATTGGGGACAGTACCCAAGCAACTAACCCAAGGCAAGACTGTGATTGTCCTTGCTGATACTGAGTTTAGTACGGTGAAGTTTTTCAATACTGTCCGCGCCAAGACTTGGCGCATCGTTGTCGGTGTACGCAACAATCGTAAACTTCAAGATGGCCGTACAGTCAAACAACTTTATCGTCATGGCAAACGTGGACAACAAATTTTGCTAGAAGGGCTAACTCAGCCTTTGACGATCTCTTGGTTTTGGCTCAAAAGAGCTGATAGTAAACGGGAGTTACGCTTTGTTGTCTCTTCTCATCCTTATTCTGGTGCTTATCTGGTGATGTTAGGTCGTAAGCGTTGGGCGATTGAGGGATTCTTCAAAACCATCAAACATCGCTTTGGTTTGCATTGTTTTGGGCAATCTACAAAACTTGGTGTTTATCGTTGGCTTATCCTCTCTCTGCTTGCTTATCTTTTGGCCCATTGGATTGATCAATGGTCGAGTCCTCCTGTCTTGGACTGGAAAGCTACCTGTGATTTGACACTTTCCGTTTTATTTCCTTCTGTCCTTTGGTTGAAACTTCTTAGGTATCTCCAAATTAGTGCCGATATTGCTGCTCGTCATGGGTTTGAAATTATTCTCAAACCCATTCCTACTTAACTCTTTCAGGAATGGTGCAAGATCTCAGTTAATGAATTGTTTGAATAGTAATGGCGAATTTTTTGAAACTGCGCCTAGTTATACAATTTCTACTGCAACTGGAAATCAGTCAAAACAAGAAACTGGGAATTTATTGACTTCAGAGCAAAAGGCAAAACTTCTGCAATTGCCAATCCCAATTGTTGCGCCAAATTTTATTCCAGAAGGGTTTCGCTTAGTTTATGCCAAGGGAGAAGCGAACAAATATGCTAATGGTGATGATGACTCTGGTTACACGATCGCCTATCAAGGAGAAAACAATACCTGTATTAGTATTAGCTCCTCTAGCTCTGGCTCACGAGGATTGCAAAGAGCAAATGAAGTCCAGACGGAATTTGGCTCAGTGGTAGTTTATACAGATAATGCTCGTGACAACAGCATCAGGAGTATTTCGAGCTTTTTAGTGCTAAAAGGAAATCCAGCACTCATCTCAGGTGGAAGTATTCCAGATAGTAGTGCAGATGGTGGGTTTAAGCGTTGTGAACCTGTGGGAATGGGAGTCTACTCCCTTCCCAGTCAAAGAATAGGCAAAGGGACTAAAGAAAAAATGTGATTTAAAGTTTTTGATATCTGCTCTGAGTTCATCAAAATATGAACATCCTTTAGATTCTCCTCAATTTCAGCAATGGTTGTATTTGAAGGCAAGTGATGTAGCTTCTCTAAGCGTAGAAGATGAATTTCATACTCGGCAAGATTAAGCGAGGGCGAGTATGCGGGTGTATGGATGAATTCGATACCAATTTTATCGTCGATTTCTGCGGCTTTTAGATTCTCAGCTAATAACCTTTTCATCTTCTGTTTATGAGTTGAGTTGTTATCTAAAACAATAAATAGCTTTTCGACATCTTCTTTTCTGGCATCTTCGCATAGCTCGGTAAGGTATTTGACTACATCTTCAGTTTTTGATTTGGGGGTTAACTGTAGATAGATTTCTCCAGTTACAGCATCGACTGATATCATCCCATTAACTTTATTCCGTTTTCGCTTCTCATTACTGGGGACTTCTGGGTTGCTATTGCGCTCAGCCCAAGCATAGTAGAGACTTGGTCGATCATAGACAGCAAACTCGTCATAAAAGATTAGCTGAGATCTTGCACCATTCCTGAAAGAGTTAAGTAGGAATGGGTTTGAGAATAATTTCAAACCCATGACGAGCAGCAATATCGGCACTAATTTGGAGATACCTAAGAAGTTTCAACCAAAGGACAGAAGGAAATAAAACGGAAAGTGTCAAATCACAGGTAGCTTTCCAGTCCAAGACAGGAGGACTCGACCATTGATCAATCCAATGGGCCAAAAGATAAGCAAGCAGAGAGAGGATAAGCCAACGATAAACACCAAGTTTTGTAGATTGCCCAAAACAATGCAAACCAAAGCGATGTTTGATGGTTTTGAAGAATCCCTCAATCGCCCAACGCTTACGACCTAACATCACCAGATAAGCACCAGAATAAGGATGAGAAGAGACAACAAAGCGTAACTCCCGTTTACTATCAGCTCTTTTGAGCCAAAACCAAGAGATCGTCAAAGGCTGAGTTAGCCCTTCTAGCAAAATTTGTTGTCCACGTTTGCCATGACGATAAAGTTGTTTGACTGTACGGCCATCTTGAAGTTTACGATTGTTGCGTACACCGACAACGATGCGCCAAGTCTTGGCGCGGACAGTATTGAAAAACTTCACCGTACTAAACTCAGTATCAGCAAGGACAATCACAGTCTTGCCTTGGGTTAGTTGCTTGGGTACTGTCCCCAATAACTTACAAGCTAAGTCAGAGGGACTGGGGTATCCTTTGCCGCGCCATACTCTAAAACTCCATGGTACGCGCCACTCTCCATAGACCAGATACAGTACAACCAGATGTAGTCCTCGCTTTCCGTTTAGTATTCTCACCCATGGGTCTGGTTCGTTTTGGGTGGGATTGCTCAAATGTAAAAACTTGCCGCTTTTTTCTAGGGTAGTCAAGTCTATCAGTATCTTTAATGGCACTTGTTTCGATGGGCGATGCTTGGCGATTTGTCCCAAAATAGCCTGCCGTGTTGACCGAATTACTGCTCTCGTTGACCAGTTATAGTGATTGAGAAATCGGCTGAGTGCACTCGCTGATTTTATCTGTGTATGTTCTGGATAAGGATGCCTTTGTGCTTCGAGAAATAGTCCTAGTATTGCATTGAGACTTGCTGTTTGATACACACTTGGCATCAAACACAGAAGACTATACACTAGCCCTTGGGCGTGCTTAACGATGCTTTCCATGCTCGTTATTTAATTTACTACTACGCCCTTTTTTTCACATTTCTGCTCTTTCTGCAACCCCTTTTCTTGAATGGTGCAAGATCTCAGTTAGCCTTTCTCTAGGTTTTAGTTCTAGCAGTTTTTTTTTAATTGTGGCAATAAACTTCTGCTGTTGCTCTTTGTCTGCATTCTCGTAGTCACGATGCGCTTTTTGGTGTGACAATCCCATCTCTTTGAGAATGTCATAGATCCGACTGTCTTTCAGTTCCACTTGCCATCTCTGGCGAATTACCTCTTGAATTATCTTTCCTGTCCATATCTGTCGATCAATACCGTAGGTAGTTGGCTTCTGCTCTAGTAGCATCACTTTCATTTCTGCTTTTTGCTCCTTGCTTAAGCTCTGTGGTTTTTCCCGTTTTACCAATTTTGTCAATCCCTTCAAGCCTTCCTCATCATACATATCTAGCCAAGTCGCTATACTCTCTCTGGCGCAACCCAGTTTGACAATTACTTCTTTTCTAGATTGTCCTTCATGTAGATATTTGATTGCTTGCAGTCTTTTCCTGATGTATTGTTGTTGATACTTGTTCCATGACTTTTGCCACTCATCTTCATCTAATCCTTTATTTTTCAGTCTTTCTAGTCGATCCATTTTTTTCTTTAGTTACCTGCCTAATCTTACACTGGGAAGGGAGTATATGCAAGTGTTAAAGTCGCTAACATTGGTGAAATGATTGGATATGGCTTGTGCTACAGAATTCCTTAATTTGCCTAATCGCCATGTTTATGCTATTTCTCATCTATAAAGCAATATTCTCGGAATGTTTTACGTTCTAAAAATATTGCTTTATAAGTTGTTCTGATGGGTGAAACCCAAAATATGCGTTTAATTCATACCTCTGATTGGCATTTGGGTAGAAAATTAAAGGGAGTCGATCGCACTCCCGAAATTGCCTTAGCGTTAGAAGAAATCCTCAAATATGCTCAGGAATTTGAAGTTGATGCTGTACTTGTAGCGGGGGATATTTTTGATGTGCCGAATCCCACAACTGAGGCAGAACGTATTGCCTATGAATTTTTTTATAAGCTTAATCAGTTAAGTATTCCTTCAGTTGCGATCGCAGGAAATCATGACTCAGCCAATCGGATTGATAGTCTTGCGCATTTACTATCTCTTGCAGGAGTGAGGGCTTTAGGTAGACCGAGAATTGCTGAAGAAGGAGGCGTGGTTAGTATTGATACTGCTAATGGCAAGCTTTGTGTCGGCGCGATGCCTTTTGCTTCAGAGCGGCGCTTATTAGCTGCCGAGGATGTTTGGAATAAAGATGCTGTAGAACAACGCAATGATTATAAAACCCTAGTAACCTATGTTTTGCAAGATCTCGCTACTGCATTTAAAACCGATGCCGTGAATGTGATGATGGCGCATATGACCGTTGATGGCGCAAAGTTTACAGGCTCAGAGGCTGCCTTTTATAGTGGTGCTGTCTATAGTCTTTCAGGACAATCAATCCCTTCAGAATGCCAGTATGTAGGCTTAGGTCATATCCATCGTCCTCAACAGATTGCCAATGCCGCACCGACCTATTATGCAGGATCATTAATTCAAGTAGATTTTGGCGAAGTGGGTGAAGAGAAGGGATTTAATTTGATTGAAGTGGAAGTGGGTAGACCTGCGAAAGTTCAATTTCAGCCACTTGCTTGCCAGAAACCACTCAAAAGAGTGGAATGTCATATCGATCAGCTTGATGAGCAATTAGAAGCACATCGCGATTATGTTGGCTATTTGAAATTTGCGATCGCAGTGGATACACCGCCCATCGGACTAGCGGATCGGGTGCGAAAAGTTTGTCCTCAAGCAGTGATGGTCGAGCCGAAGTTAATCGTAAGTGAATCCGCACAGGTTCCAGAACCGAAAGATTATGATCGCTTTGATCCGATCGCTGAGTTTCAAAAATTTTATAGCGATCGGGAAAAGAACTTGACGCCTGATGTGATTAATGCATTTAAAGAGTTATATATGGAGTTTAGTGATGCGTCCAATTGAGTTAATTGTCGAAGGATTTACCAGTTTTCGCACTCGTCAAACGCTAGATTTTTCTAGCCTCGATTTGTTTGCGATTACGGGCGCTACGGGGGCGGGGAAAACTTCGCTATTGGATGCAATTACCTTTGCGCTTTATGACAAAGTGGCTCAAAAGCCCAATTCATCGAGAGAATTAGTCAGCCAAGGGGCAACACAGTTAAAAGTAGAATTTCGGTTTGTGATGCGGCAGACTGAATATAGAGTGGTGCGAACATGGCGCAATCGAGGTAAAACTGACATAAAGAACTTTCTGCTAGATGAATTAGTAGGAGAAGAATGGGAAAGATGTGCCACGCAAAAGGTGGAAGAAATCATTGGCATGGATTTCGAGACCTTTACTCGTGTAATCATTTTGCCGCAAGGGCAGTTTGATGAATTCCTCAAGGGTGAAGCTGGCAAACGTCGCGAGATTTTGCGGCAATTGGCAGGATTTCAAATATTCGAGCTAATGAGAAAGGAAGCAAGCGATCGCACTAGTCGTTTTAAAGCTGAGCGTGAAGGTTTAGATAAAGTCCTTGAAGGGATGCAAGCGCCAACTATTGAAGAGGTAAATGCTCAACAAACAGAATTAGAAAATCTTGAAGTTTCGATTCCTGAATTGGATATCAAAGCGAAAAATAGCCGTAAGCTATTAGAATCCGAAGAAAGATTATTTGCTCAAATCCAGCAATACAGCCAACTTTCAGTAAAATTAGAGCGGCTTCAGCAAGATGTACCAAAGATCCAATCTTTAGAAGTTCAATTTCGTAATGCTCAGTTAGCTAACTCGATTGTGGGAGCTTGGACAATTTTACAAACTACTCGCAAGTGCGTAGAAAATGCGATCGCTGATCTTGCAAATACTAATAAACAGCTAGAATTAGCTAAGTTTGACCTAAACAAGCAACAACAAATTTTTGAGCAATCTCGCACCGACCAAATTGAAGCTCAAAGCCATATAGAATCTCAAGAACGTAGCCTTGCTCTAGCGGAAGCTCTGCATACGCAACAACAGCAATGCGAGGCAGAGCTAGAACGTGCTCATAAGAATGCGCTAGAGCGATCGCAGCAGCTTGAAAAAGCAACAAAGGCAACAAAACAAGCTGAACTAGAGTTGCAGAATTCTACTCAGCAATTACAAACAATTGCAACTGCGATCGCTAATTCCCATAACGATCCTCAGCGTCTCGAAAATCTGCGCCTAGTTGCCGAGCCGCTTGCTCAGCAGCAAATGTTGCAAGATGGGCTTGTGAAGCTAAAGCAAAAATCTACGCAATTACAAACGGAAAGTAGTAACCTCACACTGCAATTAGACAAATCCAAACAGGCGATCGCGAAGGCTGAAAATGAATTTCAAACTGCAAATATCGCCCTGACTAAAGCCGAATCTTCAAATTTACAAGCCTTACAAAGTAGCCATGTTAATGCTTTGCGTGCTGAGCTTCATGATGGTGACAACTGCCCCGTTTGTAATAATCTTTATGTTATAGAGGGATTGCCAGAGCTTCTCAAAATAGAACTAATCGATACAGATACTCTCAAGAAACAGCGAGATGCCAACGAGAGACAGTTAGCAAAACTGCGTGAAGACAAGGCAAAACTTGAGGCGAATTTGGAGACATCGCAACTACAACTGCAAATCCAAACTCAGGAAATTGCAGAGTTAGAAACTGAGGTTGCAAAATTCCAAGAACAGATCGATCACATTCTCAAAACTGCATGGACAGCCGCAGATATTCTCCGCGATCGCCAAGAATTAGAGAGACAAGAATTAGCCTATCAAAAACTGATTAACGAGCAAAAAGAAATTGCGATCGCTTGTCGCAATGCTGAAAGCAAGCTAAATATCAATCAAGAAAATCTACAATTAACCCAAATAGAATTTCAAAAATCCGAACAAGAGAAAGTCCATCGTCAATCCCAGCTACAAGAAGTATCACAACGTTTGCAAGAAATTACCGCAGGCAAAAGTTATGAATCATTGCGTCAAAGTATTTTGCAAGCAAAATCTGAACTAAGCGATCGCCTCCAAGCTATAGAAAAATCCTATCAAAAAGCTCGTGAAAACTTTGTAAAACGAGAAGAAACTGCTACAAAAACTCAAGAAAATCATAATGTCGCAATTGCTGAACGCACTCAACAAGAGACAAACTGGCACAATGAACTACAATCTATTAACTTTACTGAATCAGAATTTCTAGCTGCTCAAACTACGCGATCTCAAATGGAGTCATGGCAAAAAGACATCGACACCTATCAACGCCAAGAACAGGACTTAATCACTCGTCGGCAAATGTTTGCGGAGGCGATCGCAGATCAACATACTGATGAAATTGCGATCGCAAATCTTCGCGCTGATTTGCAACAAATAGAGCAGGATCTCCAACTAGCTAGTGAAAATCGCGCTTCAATTAAAGCATGGCTAGAGCAAGCACAGCAAAGGCGGCAGGAATCACAAGATTTAGAAGAGCGAAAGGTTGCTCTACAGGCTCAAGAGCAGATTTACCATACTCTCTCCCAAGATCTGCAATCTAACAAATTCCAAGAATATATTCTCGATAGTCTGCAACAGGAACTCGCCAACCGCGCTTCAGTTCTATTGCAACAGCTTTCTGAAGATCGTTATATTCTTCAAATCGAAAGTGGTGACTATTGGGTGTCTGACAACTGGAACGGAGGCGAGAAACGGCGTATTCGCACGCTTTCTGGTGGCGAGACCTTTGCAGCTTCGCTATCAATGGCATTAGCTTTATCAGAAAAATTATCAATGGGAATAGAACTAGGTAGCCTCTTCTTAGATGAAGGCTTTGGTACGCTCGATAGCGAAACCCTCGAATCTGTCACCCAAATCCTCGAATCCCTGCGCCAACAGGATCGTCTCATCGGTGTAATTACACATATTCAATCGTTAGCCGAGAGATTACCCACTCAGATTCATGTTCGTAAATCTATAAACGGTTCTGAATTGGTGAGACAATAGCCCTGCACTCAAGTGCGGGCTAAAAGCTCAAGTCCACTGAAGTGGACTGAAGAATACTTTTCCGTAACCCGTTTCAACGGGTTTTAGCTTTTAGCCCGCACTTGAGTGCAGGGCTTTCACAAACTCGATCGCTTCTTGTTTTGATGAAATCTTGCCTTCGACTTGAGCAATTTTCACATTCTCTAATAGTTCTCCAATTTTAGGACTAGGCGCAATTCCCAATTCTTTTCGCAAATCATCGCCAGTAATTAATGCAACAGGATAGGCGATCGCATCTTGAGGATTAAGCCAACGCTCCAACCAAGGTGTGATCGCTTCTAGTTCACAACCACTAGCCAAAGCCAAAGCTGCGATCGCAGGAAAAAACTCTAAAGTAGACAGAAAAAATTTATATTGCTCTTTGAGTGAAGCTTGATCTAAAAGCTTTATAAATTGAGGCAGATAGCGCAAAATCCCGACGAGCCAGCGTTGCTCAGCACGGCTTAGTCCTAGAGATTCTAAGGCTGTCGCGCTATTAGTCAATGCAGCTAATTTGATAATCACCAGAGTATAGCGATCGCCTGATAATTGCTTACTAAAAAATGATTCTAGATTCGGGAATTTGGCTATTAAGCTCAAAATCACATTCTCAATTTTGGCAAATCGTTCTAGATTCAAATGTTGGCTTGGCAACCAATCCTCTAAAATGCGATCGCCGATAGCAGCCATCATTCCTTGGCTGCCATTCCCGATTGACAGCAAATAGCTCAGTTCTGTCAGAACCCTTTCGGCAGCCATAGATTTTAACTTGGGCGCAAATTTAATCAAAACCTGTCGAGTTAAACTTTCGATCTCAAAGCCTAACTGAGCCGCCTGTCGATATCCCCGCAAAATCCGCAAAGGATCATCCGCCAAATTCTCAGGCGCAACCATCCTAATTCGCTTGGCTTTTAAATCACCAATTCCATCAAAAGGATCAATAAAATCTTCTCCCACCGACAATCCATCGCCAATACCCAATGACCGATTACCAATTAATTGATGACATTCTAAGGCGATCGCATTCATACAAAAGTCGCGCCGCCCCAAATCTGCTTCTAAACTACGCCCCATTTGTTGAGCAAAATCCGCCGTTCCATCTTTAAAAACAACTCGCGCAATTTGACGCTCTGCGTCTAAAATCACAAATCCTGCTTTATACTTACGGGCGATCGCATTAGCTATTTCAACTGCTTTCTCTGGCAATACAAAATCTAGATCGAGATATTTACCTTGACGATTTAATATGCGATCGCGCACCCATCCACCCACCAAATAGGCAGGCGTTGGTAAATCATTAAAATCAAATGGGAACTGTTGCAAAATCTACTTTTAGCCCACTTTGTTAAAGGTTTTGACTGCTAAGAACATGTTATATGATTTTATATATAAAATTGCGGTTACACTTGTTGGGTAGGGTTTTGGATTTAGCCTTGTCATTTAAAGATAAAAGCATTGCGATTACAGGCGCTTCAGGCACAATGGGCAGAGCATTAGCCACAGAGCTTTCTAAGCAAGGGGCAAGGATCATTGCACTAACAACTTCGCCTAACCCTAATTTTCAAATTGCAGACAGCGATAATCAGTCCAATCAAGCAGTAGAAGTTTTGACTTGGCAACTTGGGCATGAAACAGAACTACGCGATCGCTTACAAAAAGTCGATATTCTCATTCTTAATCATGGTGTAAATGTTTTAGGTGCAAGAGATTCTACATCAATTTATAAATCCTACGAAGTCAATACCTTTTCTGTTTTCCGTTGGATCGATTTATTCTTAGAAACTGCAACTGATGCTCAAGCAATTAGCAGCAAAGAAGTTTGGGTAAATACTTCCGAGGCTGAAGTCAATCCTGCCTTCAGTCCATTGTATGAACTATCAAAACGCGCGATCGGAGATTTGGTGACCTTACGCCGCCTTGATTCCCCTTGCAAAATCCGCAAACTAATTTTAGGCCCATTCAAAAGTGATCTCAACCCCTATGGGGTCATGTCAGCAGATTTTGTAGCTTGGGCGATCGTTGCTTTAGCGAACCTTGGTCTTCGCGATATTATCGTTACGATTAATCCGATTACATTTATTGCTTATCCACTTAAAGAATTTTGGCGATCGCTATACTTTCGGGCATTTTCTCGCGCTCTCAAATAGTTTTAGTAATCTATAAGGATTGGCGGCGCGCAGCGCCGCCAATCCTTATAGATTACTGGCTAAAAGTTAATTCAGTTCTATTTATTCTTTTTAGTTATTATGAATCCTGCATTACAAACAGAAATTTGTCAGTTTATTCGTGAAATCGGTCAAAAGGCAATTCATTTGAGAGAGTTGGGTTTTCAAGTTGATGAAAAAGGTTTTGATGATTATGTAACAAATGTCGATCGCGAACTTGATCATCTCTTGAGTCAAAGGTTTCAGGCATGGTTTCCTAATGATGGAATAATTAGCGAAGAAAATACGCGATCGCTAGAACTCTGGCAACAAAAATCAAAAGTTAATGAGAAATTCTGGTTTATCGATCCCATTGATGGCACTGATGACTTCATTCATGGGCGTGAATTCTATTCAGTTATGGTCGGTGCTTTAGAGGCATTTCAGCCAGTTCTCGGCTGGGTATATGCACCAAAGAGCGATCGCTTATATTTTGGCGGAACTGCAATCAATGGCTTATTTATTGCTACGAATGGTAATGTCCCTGAGGTCTTATATCCTCATGAACCAATTGGTGCAAGGCGCGATCGCATAATTGTAAGCAAAAAAGATGATCTCGCCTATGGCGATGCAATTCGGACTGCTGTTCCCAATGTCGAGTTTTATAGTCTCGGTAGTTTTGGCTTAAAGGTAATGGAAGTTGTCCAAGGACGGGCAAGTGCCTATATCTATCTCAATCGCCGCGTTAAGCTCTGGGATACAGTCGGTCCACTAGCGATCGCGAAGGCGGCAGGGTTAATTTGTTGCGATCTCGAAGGTCGCGAAATTGGATTTGGATACGATGATATTAATTCTGAAAAGCTAACTCACAATCAATTAATCGTAATTGGCTGGTCAAAATTTATTGATGAATATCTTGATGCGATCGCCAAAGAATTTCACGATATTTAATGCCAAAACACAAAATGGCATAGCCATTTTGTGTTTTTACAGCAAATACCGATCAAACCCGCCACAAAAGGAGCTAACTAAAAGGGTCGAAGCAGAGCCCACAATGATGAAACCAATTAAGAGCATCTTCATCAGTAATAGAATTAATAGCCATAGTAATTGCGTCGTCAAGAGCCGAAATTGTGCGAGCTTTAGCCGAGCGAATAATCTCTTTTAATTTTGACCAACATAACTCGATTGGCGATAAATCAGGAGAATAGGGAGGGATGAACTTAACCTGAGCACCAACGGATTCAATTAGGGTTTTAGCCATTGCAGCGTAATGTACAGGCAAATTATCCATAGCGACAATTGCCCCAACCCATAACCGAGGCAATAGTATTTTCTCAATGAAAACCAAAAAACTGGCGGTGTTGAGACTACCAGCAAAAGTCATCGCAGCAATCAACCCTTCATCACTCATGGCTCCAATTAAAGTGATGTTTCTACCTTTGTTACCTGGACGGTCATCATATACCCTACATCCTCCTTGACATCTACCATAAAGCCTCGTCATCGCTAGATTTAGCCCTGTCTCGTCAATGAATACAAGGTTTTTGACATCTATCGTATCTAGCCAACGACGAAACTCATAACGCAATTTTTTCACTCTTTCTGTCGCTTGTTCGCTGGCTACTAAAGTTTTTTTTTACGCCCTAATTCTAAGCGCTTAAGCGTACGACTCAATCCTGATACGCTCACTTCTATTGTCTTTGTTTCATGTAGTTTTTCTTTGATCTCTCTGAGATATATGTCATTTTGCGCTTCAACAATTGTCTTTACTAATTCTTCATCTTTGCCTTTGATTTTCGACCGCCGATCTCCTCCTTGGGGTTTTGCTGCTATTTCATTTGTTTCTCGATACCGACGCAAAAAATCTCGAACAAATGACAAGCTTACTTTAAATCGTTTAGCTATGCCTCTCTGCGTATTTTCTTTGTTTTCCCAAGCACTTAATATCTTTTTTCGTAAATCTAGCGAATATACTGCCATATGTAATCTTTCCTTGATAATACTTTTAGCTTATTAGACTTGTGGCGGGTTTGATCGGTATTTGCTGTAAAACCCTTACTGGGTTTGTTTTTTAATTCACAAAAGTGTGGCAACACTTTTGTGAACTGGTATAAGT
The DNA here is from genome assembly GCA_023336205.1 of Pseudanabaena sp. Salubria-1. Taxonomy (GTDB): domain Bacteria; phylum Cyanobacteriota; class Cyanobacteriia; order Pseudanabaenales; family Pseudanabaenaceae; genus Pseudanabaena. The sequence goes on along the minus strand of JALQCR010000034.1, from coordinate 53,348 downwards.
TCTAAGAGTAGTTTATGAACCCTTTGTATGGGACTTTATTTTTCTCTTAGCTTTCAGTAACTTAATTGCATTAGGATCGGCATCTTTACGCCAGACTAATCTATGTCCTTGAAGTTCGACATAATTCTGATCGAGAATCTGTTGCCAATCTTGCATATGACAAGTTTCATTAATATTGTCTAGTAATGCCCAATCTTCCTCCTGTTGTGTGAGCTTAGCAAACTTCTCGTACTGCGGATAGCTAGGCATCAAGTAAGATTCTTTGCGATGTAAGATCGGCGGGTTGGTCGAGCTACGGCGATCGTGATAGCGAACTTGTAAATCTCGCAAATCAATTTGTATTGATGTCTGTAACTTGGGGTGTGGATCTATATCAAAGTCTGGATAAAATAGATAGGTTATTTTGGGCTTATGCAAATGGAACTTGACCAAGGTTGCGCCATCCATTCTGCCAATTGTACGACTGACACATCCTTCGTATAGTCTCAACATAATATCCAAATTATCAAGTGCCGAGACATGCACATAGAGCGCCTGACTATCTAATCTACCAATCTTACTGTTTTGGCAACAGGTTTTGATGAATCCAGATTTTCCTAAATTAAATAACATCAAAGCAGAAGTAGTACTTGCCCCTTGGTATGACCCAAATAGAACTTTGATATCGGTTTGATATAGTGGCGAAAGCTGACTAAGTTTAAGCCTTTTGTCTGGATTATCAAAATTGCTGAGTGCAAGAAATACAAGAATATCTTGGCGGCGCTTATCTGAGATTGCATCCCACTCATCTTGATTTGTGGCACTGACAATCAAGTTAAAGGCGCGGCGTACTGTCCCAAATTCTGTCAGCAACGGCTCAAAGTTTGGCAATTCTTCGCCGACGGGTAATCTGCCGCGCTCTGTGAAGAAATCCATGAGGGGAGTAAGTAATACACGATAGTCTTCAAAGCGTTTGGAGATAAGTCGGATTCTGGGTGTGGTGGCTCTTGAGCGAAAACGTGATGCTCTAAAGCTTTGCGCTTGCATTTCGTCACGAAATACAAAATAAATGCCGAGAGCGATAGGCACTGAATCTACGCCCAACACTTGATCGATATAGAGTTTGAGTTCTTCTTGTTCGTAATATTTCTGGAAAGTGTTACGGCTACTCACTACACCGTCACTGTAAGCAATTTGTCCTTTGCCAACATCACCGATTAAAACTTGCGCCGATACTATCAAAACTTGTTGCGTTAATTCCCATGCTTTGATTAGTGCTTCTCTTCTTTCGATCTGAGATTCGATGACGTTAATGATATAGCCAAGGTTGACAATTTCGGCGCTGGTACGATCGCTTTGTGGTAAATAGTAAGGGTCCCAACCTGTGCTAGTGAAACCGCGATCGCTAATTCTCTTGATGTCCTCACCATGACCACAGCCATAGTCAAAGAAGGTTGAGCTTCCCGTAAATAGTCCTGCTTCTAGGGCAAGCCGAACGGGTTTAGATAGGTCAGGACGGTGAATTGCAGCTTTATGGCGATCAATTTTGATGTCTTCTTTTAGACCATCCCTCACTTCGACAAGCTCAGTGCATTGCCTAGTCCCTGTCCGAGATGGCGAGGAGATGACTTGATGATCTTTAAGTTCAACGTTGTATTCCTGTAAACGTTGCTCCCATCCTTTGCGAGTGCCGATGGTGCGCGTCTCATGAAATAAGCCGATCGCTTCTTCTTGTTTGGTTAATTGGGCAAATAGTTGATAGTTTGGGTAATCTGGGTTTACAAAGGTTTCTTTGCGATGCAGGATTGGAGGATTAGGTGAGTTTTGATAGTCTCGCTGCTGAACTATTTGGGCTTTTAGGTCAACTTGAATACTGTGATGTAATGCAGGATGTGGATCTGTGTCAAAGTTTGGATAAAACAAATAAGAAATCTTGGGTTGTTCGTAATTAAATTTGATCAGAGTAAATTCACTCTCTTCTGGAAGTAGTAATCTGGCTTGACGATCGCATTCTTGTAATTGTGGAGATAAAGAGGCGATCGCTGATCTATGAACATAGAGAGCAGTGGGTAGCTTTTTGCCAACTTTGCTTTGTTGACAGAGGGCAATGAGTTGGTTGTGGCTATACTCTGCGATCATTGCGACAAGAGCTTTATTGAATGTTTAGATTATACTAGTAACACCTCATTACCCAAGTAATTGCCAAGGTTAAGCCATGACTCTAACTTTAACTAAAACGGCTGATCAATACCTCGTCAAGCAGGCTGTGACATGGGAGCAATTCAAGGCTCTGCAATCTGCGTTTGCAGAAATTGGCGGAGTAAGATTAAATTATTGTGAAGGAGTAGTAGAAATTGTGGGCATTGGTTTGCTGCATGAAATGGTGTCTACCTTGTTGGGTGCGTTGCTTAATTACTATTTTTTAGTTAAACGGATTCGATTTACTGGTACAGGTGCTTATACCCAAACCATTGAGCCTAAGTTAGAGTTTCAAGCAGATTTATCTTTTGCATTTGGTGACAATCCTGAACTTACAGATTTATGTATTGAGATTGTGGTGACTAGTGGCAGCGTCAAAAAGCTAAGAAAGTACCAGTTAAGAAATATTCCTGAAGTTTGGTTTTGGCAAGACGGCAAGATCAAGATTTATCGCTTACAGGATGGAGAATATGCACAGGTTCAAGCAAGTGGATGGTTGCCTGATTTGGATATTGCTCATTTGGAACAATGTTTGCTGATGGAGTCCCAGTTAGAAGCAATGTTGGCTTTTCAGGAAAGATATAAATGATGGAGCGATCCACTGTTGACCTGTGCGATGTATTCTTGTTGCAACGTGTTTTAAAAATAGACTGAGTGGAGATCGTTAATGAGTCAAGGGGCTAAAGGGTTACCAAAGTCAGAACAGCTAAATATTGAAGCATTTTCAAAGCTATTTACGCATACAGCGAACTCTTACAAATATTTATTTTTCTTGGCGTTGTTGAATATTCTGAAGCAAAGAAACTTCGATAGTACTCCTATTGCACTACAGGATCTTATGGTTGAAATGTTGGTCATTGCTTGGCAGGCATATTATCCCCATCGTTTATCGTTTGGCAATAAGGACATGATCGCTGGCAGATTTGATGTTTTTGCTGAGGTTGGGAGCAATCTGTCAGGAGAAGAGTTACGAAAGGCGATCTCTTCTAAAATGTTAATTACTACTAAAGATTTGAAGAAATTTACTCCTTATCGTCTGATTAGACCATTTTTTGAACTGGAACTCAAGGGAGTTAAAAGTGGTGAAGCAAATCAAAATATTGCCGTATTATCCTGCGATCGCTTTCAAGACAAAAAGCCTTTATACTCCATTAACGATCAAGATGAAACAATTTCATTACATCCTGAATGGATAGAATATTTGAAGACCAATTATGATGCTATCTGCCAGTGGGGTTTTGCTGCATGGCTAGAATATATGCAAAAGTGTAATTCTATTGACAATCTCGCAAAAAAGCTAGCTTTTTTGTAAGTTGCGATGACTATGACAGCAATTACCGATCAAATAAACCACAAGAAAATTTTTGAAAGCGTTGCTTCGCAACGCTTTCAAAAATTTTCTTGGTTTGGGTTTGAGCGCAAAGCGCTGTAACATTGCATCAATTTTTTGCAGTCTGATGAAGTGCTAATTTTCAACTTGGCAGGCAAGAAGAATTAAGCCTTCAATCTTTTTAAGATTGGGATCGCCTGATAAGTAGCCAATACCTCGATGAAGATGTAAGCGCAATTGTGTGGCAAGGGTTTCTTTGTCTGTGTCAAGTCCATCGTTGTGACAGCGTTGTTTTAGGGCAACGATGAGAATGTCTGATAAGTTGCCAGCAAAGACTTGCCAAGTCATTTCCACATTGCTATCAGTGACAATATTAATAATTGATGGAGGAGTTGGTTCAGCTAAAGATTTACATAGCGCCCATCGACAGAGAACATTCCAATTCTCGATATGTGTAGAGCGTTTGAGTTTGAGTAGTTGCTCTCTGGCATTTTGGGAGATACGGATGCGGTCAATAGGGGGTTCCATAGATTAATCACTTAAATAAAAAAAGATTTTGGTAGTATTTGTGCCGCGCTTTGCGTGACACAAGTACTACCAAAAATATCCCGATCTCACGGAGGTACGATTGATGGATTCGTCGTAGTCAATGAGATATTCGTGGGCGATTAGTTGATTTTGGCGGAGTCGAGTTACTTCTTCTTTACCGATTTCGGTATCAGTTGAAAGCAGAATCACTTGTTGGCTAGCGTTGGGGAAATAACGGTCAAGGAGGTTTAAACGATGGGATGAGTCTAGACGACCAAGAGGCGTGTCAATGACGACGGGCAACTGACAGCCTGAGACGCGGGCTAATCCCCATAAAAAGGCGATCGCTAACATTTGTTTTTCACCTGCGGAGAGACGATGTTTGGGGATAGATTTACCCTCAGCATTGTATAGCTCTAGGCGAAATGTATCGGGAGCAATCGTGATACGGTGAACAAGTCGGGATTTATGTAAAAGATGGAGAAAGCATTCGGTGACGCTGTTTTCTAGTTGAGCGATTTTATGGGCGGTGAGTTCTTTTCTGAATGAATCCATTGTTAACTGCACTTTAACAACAGACTGAAAGAAAAATTCTAGATTGCCTCTAGCGACTATGGTTGTTCCATAGTTTTCTAGTTCTCTTTTACTAGAAATTAACTTGCGTTCGAGTAAAGCTAAGTTGCGCTGAGAATCGTCTAGCTCATTTGCTAAGGACTCACAAACTGATGCAGTTTCTTCTTTTTTCTGTAAGAGTTGTTGATATATTTCTGGACTTGCCGCAGAGGCAATCACATTTTGGATTTGGGTACTTTCGCGATCGCAAGATTCTAGTTTTTGCAATGCGTTACTAGACTGAGCAAAGGTTTTGGGTAAATCCTGCTCTAAAAGATTTGAGAGCGAGTTCACTAGATCGAGATCGCTACCAAGCCATATTTCTCCATGCTGCGATTCATCTTCGAGTTGAGCGAGTTCATTTTCCAAAAACTCTTGGACTAGGCGATTGTATTTTTTAGGGAAGTTCTGCTCTACAAATTCCGATAGTTTGCGATCGCGTTCTTTGATTAGATCTAGAGCAGCTTTAGCCTTTTGCAGATGTAGCTCTTTTTGGCTTTGAGAGAGTGCTTGTTCTAACAGTGGTGATTTAATTAACATCAGTGGCAAACAAGTTTCTGCTAAATCTAGCAATACTTTTCTTTGTTGATCGGCTTCTTCTTTGAGTCTTTGATAGCTTTGTTCTAACTCTTGCTTATCTCCTGCGGCTTTCCCTCCTTTACGCATAAATTCACGTTCAGCTTCTGCAAAAGTAGCTTTAGCTTGTTCGAGGTCGGCTTCCAGTTGGGTTTTATGTGTTTCTTCTAATTCAATCTCGGTGGATTGTTGAGCGATTAGAGTTTCAATCTCTGTAAGTTTATTAAAAGCTTCTATGTCAGATGATTCACGTCGTTTTTTGCTAGCTAAGACTTCTAAATCAATTTCTAAGCGATCGACTAGTTCTAATCCGAGAATTGTGCGAATAGCATCGACAATACCCTGTGTGGGAGTGTCTTGCAGTGCAAGTTCTCGCACTTGTTCGCCATCAAATAGAAATAAGCCTGAAATACCGATGGGCATGATCTCTTCAATAAATTCATCCCATGTGCTAGTCAGAGTTTCATTATTCCAGCCATCAACACGAACTTCTAGAATATCGCGCCCATTTTTAGGTTGTTGAGTCCAGCGACGGGAGATCGAGATGGGAACTTGGCGTAGTTCAGATTTATTGAAACTAGCTTGTTCAAAGACTAATTCGATCGCCGCTTCTTCGCCGATTTTGGCTTCACGATTGACGCTTTGAGAGAGAAATTCGCCATAGCTTAAGTTTCCTCTTGTGGAGCATTGGGCTTTTGCGCCATACAGGGCAAGACGGAGGGCATCGATAAAGGTAGTTTTACCACCACCATTTAAGCCACCGAGCAGAACAATTGGTGGATGGTCTTGACTGATATCGACAGAAAGATCGATCGTGTGCTTTCCTTGGTAAGCACCAAAATTTTGCAGAGTTAATTCTCGGAAAATCAAGACTGTACCTCTGCGACTGGTGTGCCAAATTTCATGGATGCCCAACTATTAGCTTTTTGGGGAGACTCTGATTCGGCTGGTTTGACTGGTTGCCCTAGCGCAAGTTGACGAACTTTATTAGCATCTCCTTCCTCCGCTGCATCTTTTATATTTTTGACCCTATGGGCATTTTGAATTGCTTCTTCTGGCGATCGCGAACTGGTTTCAAAGCATTTTTCGAGGGCTTCGTAGATACCGACGCGGCGCATTTTGCCATAATGCTGCTTTTCGACGCTGAGCAGTTTGGTAGTGAGTTCGAGGTGCATGGCATTGTCACCGCAGAGTCGAGCGAGGATTTCCCATTCATCGGCTCCTAACAGGCTTTGATTATTGGGATTGTTGATGTCTTGGAATTTTTCGCCTGTTATATCGAGATAAATATGGGGCAGTGCATCATCAAATTCATGTTTGTCTTCACGCCAAATCCGTCGAATTTCGCTGAGTTCGGCTTGAGTAATTAGCTCAATCTCTTGCATCTCAAGTGGTGCATTTTTACGTGCTTCGGTTTGCGCTTTAAGTAATTCTCTAAGCCAATTTTCACGCCATGTTTTGGTATAAGGTCCTGGGATCGGTTTTACTTCTTGTTTTCCATCGCTGTTGTGGGTAAATAGCTGTACGTTGCCACTCATGCGGCGAAAGTCACGTTTGTCCCAGTCATCAGGAATATCGAGGGCGTTTCTTAGATCTAGCATTGGCTGCATCCATTCTTTTTCGTCGTCATTGAGGATCATCGCTTCCATAGATTTGTCTTTGTTGACGAGGGTGCATACCCAGCAACCAAAGCGGGAGTCTCCACAGCTAGGTGTATTGCTATCGATCACCAGAGGACATTCATTATCGGCAGTTGCACCGCGATACATGGTGAAGAGGTCTTGATTGCTATTGCCCCAAGGGTTGGGATATTGCATGAGGTATAGCCATACTTCACTGTTGCTCCAGTCGGCAATGGGGCTATAGATCAATGAGTTGGGTAGGCTGCCGCTATAAAGCAGGGAGGTGAGATTGCTGTCGCCAATGCGATCGCCAATACTGCCCATTTCATGATCGTTCATCGATCGCGATCGCCTAGAGCTTTCGGCTTTGCGTGTGCCAAGGACAATGATTACTTCCCCTTTTGCTCTGACGACGTTTTGGACAAATTGGTTGGATGGTTTGATTTTGAGGCGTTCGGTACACCATCTAAAGCCGTTGCGGGGTGCGGGGTAGCCTTTGCCGATGAGGTTGACCCAGAAGGTATCTTTGACATCGGGAAATAGTAAAGTTGCCGTGATGGGTAAGCCTTGCTCATTTGCAGCGGCTTGCATATTTGATATTGAGCGCTTGACCCATGCAGCGACGATGGGGTTTTCAACGCGAGTGTCGGTGGTGATGACGTGAATCTGTTTGGTGCGGCGATCGCTTGGTAGTTGGTGGATGGCTTGCCAAACGAGTTGCAGGGTAGCGGTGGAGTCTTTGCCGCCTGAATAGCCAATAATCCAAGGGATTTCATCATGGCAATACAACTGCTGGATCTCAATTATCAGCGCTTTGATGTCTTCGATTAACTCAGAAATATTTCGCAGCAATGTACTGTTACCTGCTGTTATTCTGCGGCAGTAACAACTGATCTATTTGGCAGTCAAAAACAATAAAAAATTTAACTGTAGGGATGCGCCGCCGTAAAAACCTTAAATGTTCTTCAGCATCTACTCTGCGTCGAAATCTTCCTACAATTACGCTTTGAATATTATTGGGGAGAGGACGAGCAATCGCCCAAGGGTGGAGCATTTCTTGGTAGCTCATGGCATTAGCAATTAAATAGTAAAAGTTTTGTAGTCCAATTAGTCTACGAATAGATCGCACGAATCCAAATGGACTACAAAATTATACATCCTTGTAGTCCATTTGGACACATTTCTTTACAGGCTAAACATCCTCTGACACGATCAAAGGTATGGGTAAAGCAGGTAAAACACTCGGACAAGTTCTTGAAAAATATAGTATTAGCCAAACAAATCTGGCTAATGCTTTAGGCGTTGGTCGTTCAAATATTTATCGTTGGATTAATGAAGTTAGAGACCCTAACTCTGAAACGGTTTTGCGAATTGTTGCGGCACTAGAAAAAATTAATCCCAACGCAGCAAAAGAATTTAAGAATTTGTATATGAGCGATTAGTACTCTAAAAAGAGTTGCTCACCTTGATTAAAAACATTTTCTCGATGCCATCGCAAAGCTTCAATTCTTGGCAAATAGCTCTGTTGTGCTGGCAAAACGATATTCTGACCGTGAAAATCTCGCATTGTCTGTGCGTGAGGCGATTCTTCCCTTAGATCTTTAGAGACAAAAATTCTATAGTCATCATCAACTGTAAACCAGCCACGATCAAAAGCCCAGTGGTGATTTTTGCAAAGAGAAAGCCCATTATCAAAGCGATCATCTCGGAATTGTGAGAACGGCTTGATATGCGCTCCATCGACAATGTGTTGATTTAGGGAATTGAGAACTTGTAACGCACAAAATGCACATCGATATTCATAAGCAGAGACAACTATTCTGCGGAAGGCAGCATCGCGCACAATTAATTTAGATTCATCTTCTACTTCATCAACTGAATAGACAGCACCACCTCTTTCTCGTAAGCGATCTTGAAATTCTTGAAAGGAATTGACTTGAAAAAGCTGTTCAATTTGTGATGATTTATCAGAAAACCAATTATTTACTAGGATATCAATTAAACTATTTCTTGATGATAAATTCTGAATTAACTCAAAAAGTTCATCATCAAAGTAAGCATACTGCACCGAATCTCTTAACCCACTTAAAGTTTTGATTTTCACTTTGGAGTTAATTACAGGTTCAAATCCAGCCTTTGCTTTTAGATGCCAAAAGCCTTCACTTTGAAGATGAAAGAATGGCTGGGCAATATCCGAACGATGGGATTCTGAACCCAAAAAGCTCCAGTATTTGAGAAATGTGGCGATTAATTCAGGTGATAAAAATATTCGGTTTTGGGTGATTATTCCCTGTTGGATTAGCGCGATCGCAGATAAAAGCAATATTGGCTTATGCGGAGCAATTCCCCGTACACGATCTACACGCAACTTCGCAAACTTTTTGCAATAGTACAGCAAATCTTTGCTCATAGAAACCTACTCAAATCAAAGTCTTCTTGGTCTCCTCTATCTTTTTCATCTAGTAGTAGCAACAAAATCCCGTCTGTATAATCCACACTTTCTTGTAAAGCATTCTGTAGAACTTCAAGTCCTCCATTGGCATATTCTTCAAAGATTTGAACGCGGATATTTCCAGATTCTTCGTCAAGGGCAAGGCTTTTAGGATCTTTGGTATGGGCGATCGCAATTAAATTGATTACAGGCTCATAGCCTCTAGCTACAAACTGATCTTGCGGAATTGGATCGGGTTCTTTTCTGGATGTTTTACCGAGAGGAATCTTCTTTCCTCGCTTAGCCCCAAGGACAGCCGCAAAAGTCATCACATCAGCATAGGTCTGAAATGGTGCAGTAGGATTTTCGGCATATCTTAAAGACCGTACTAATTCAGCTTTGTCTTCAGCAATATAAACTCTACGAATGCTCATTATTTGCCCCCAACTCCGCCTTATCATTCGAGATCTTTACCCTTGCATCAGCCATTCTTACTTATTCCTCAATACCCAATCTAAAAACATCTTACACACAAGCGATCGATTCATTAACTTCAGTCACCATCAAACCAGCCATCATCAACAAGCGATCGCTCTTTCCACAAGCATTTCTATTTCAACCAAATCATTCCTAATTCGCTCAGCGATATCTATTAGAGAACTTTTCAAATTGCTAAACCCTCTCTATTAATGCGTTCCGCGATCGCTTGACGACAGCGATCGAGATTCACTAGATCAACCTTAAAATCACGGGCAATAAGTTCTATATCGTCCACAGCTTGATAAAACTGTTTAAAAGTTAATCCACTAATTGCCAAATCAATATCTGAGTACCTTGTAAAACGCTCTTTATTTGTTAATGAGCCAAAAACAACTATTTGCTTTGTCCTGTAGCGATCGTGCAATAAGTTTGCTATCTTGTGAACAATTTTCCATGCCTCAGTCCATCTCGCCTCATCCTGTAAGCTATCCAAATTTCTGGATGGGCAATATGCTTGGCGTTCATAGAGCGTTAGTTCAAGAGCAGTTTTTGTCATAGTTGATAATTTCAAAAAATTAGGAGCTTGTACTGCATTTATAACTAGACAGCTAACTTGTACATTATTTTATAACAAATTTCATTTATCTTTAACAAGCGATCGCACTGATGACGAGTATGTAAAGCCAAAAGCGATCACTATTTATAGTGCGTTACAATCCTTGTATATTTTGCCATTTTATAGCTATGCCAACAACAAAAACTAAAAATATCAAACCTGAAAAGAAAAAAGGATTTTCGCATTTTCGCTATGCTGAAGCCTTTAAGCTGCTGCACATAGATGAATTACAGAGATGGCATATTGATATTCAATCTTGTCCGCCCAGTGACTTTCTGCAAATTCGTCTCAAACGATTAGAACAATGCTTCGATCTGCAAAACTATGAAGAATCGAAAAAGCTAGTTATCGACGCAATTTGTGAAGAAGCAATTATTAGCTTTGAACATCTCAAAATCTGGAAAGGTGCGGCTCTATCTTCAGATGTTGCTACAGGTGCAGCCGACTATCTCATTGCCGAACGCAAAGCCTATTTAGAAGCGCCATTTCTTTGCATTGTGGAAGCAAAAAAAGATGACTTTGAGCAGGGATTAGCGCAATGTTTAGTAGAAATGCAAGCCTGTCAATGGCGAAACACCCAAATTAACAAGAAGATAGATGTGTTTGGAATAGTCACAAACGGTGATACATGGAAAGCTTACAAACTAGCGATCTCTGGTACTGTCTATGAAACCATGCCTCATGCCACAGGAGATTTAGAAAGAGTATTAGGACTTCTACAATCAATATTTCGAGAATGTGAACAGAATCTAGGTAGGTAAGACTGCAAAAGTCTGCAATAACCATCTGGCGATCGCGCCATCATCTTCAGTTTGACTGCGTTTAAGCGCTTCTTTTACCGTGGCAATTTCCAATCCTTCGAGAACTTGCGATCGCTCAACTATGCCGCTACGTCCATCAGCGATCGTAAAAGCAAACACCTCAGAAGTTTGAGCATTCACCACCCAATATTCCAGAATCCCTAAACGCTCATACAATAAGCGCTTATATCCCAAATCATCTTGCAGCGTAGTCGAAGAGATTTCCACAATCAGAGTTGGCAGGTCAAACTTATTAAGATCCACAGGAGCGTTATTGCGAGGCGGCAGCCTCAATTCATTTCCTATATAAAATGCAATGTCTGGCTGACATTCACTCTCACCCTTTTTTCTAAAGCTACAATTTATATACTCGTATATACAAATATTCTTAAGTGCTGCAAATATTCCAATTACCTTAGAAACAATTGCATTTTCATGGGCATGTATTGGTCCAACTGGTGACATCTCAATCCTCATTTTATGATTGTCATAATAAAATCTACCTGTCTCCAACTTAGGATCGTCTGCAAGCGCTAAAAACTCGTCCCACGTTGCCTTAACCCAGCGATCGCTGATAATCTCTGCTTTAGGAGCCGTAGTTGTATTAACCATGATTCACCTCCAAGACTTCGGTATATTCATAATCATAGACACTCTTTCGCACTAACGGATAGCTCTTGCCATAGAGAACGATGTCATCGGTTTGCGTGTCAGGCTTATTAGAGTTGAATACAAACACATATTCTTTACCCACGCGAGGAGTCATTTCCTCGGCAACTTCCACCCGCCACTGGGTTTTAGAAACCATCACCACAAGCTGATTTGCCAACTGGGGAATCAATCTTGCCACCTGCCGACGGTAAATTTCATCTAGACTGCCAAAGGGCGAATCCATTACCATCGGGAAAGTACTGCTATCTGGCCCCATAACTAGACCTGACTTGCTCCATTCCCTCACGCGATCGATGATGCTCCCGATAAAAGATAAACTGAGAATCTGATTCTCTCCTGTCGATGCACCCGACTGAACTTCTTGACCAGCTACAGTTTCTACTAAGCTCAATTCATACTTTTCACTTAGTCTTGGCGTTTGCGCTTTGAAGGAGATCTGGCTAAAGATTTCACAGATCCGAGTTTCCAATTGCTTACGAAATAGCTCATTACGGTTAGTCTTTAACTCGCTCAGAAGATCGATCGCCTGTTGCGCCGCATCAATACGTTTTTGAGCAAGCTTTTGTTTACCTTCATTTTGCTTACTACTCTTAATTTGCTTCTGAAGATTTTCAATTTGCCCTTGATAATCAGTCCACTTCTGGAGCTTCTTACCCTTCTCTAAAGTTAAGTCCTCAACCTTGCGATCGATCTCATCAAGGCGAGCTTTCATGTTCCGAACATCCTCAATGGGACTCTTGCGTAACTGTTCGCTGATTGTTTCTAACTCTAACTCAAGACGAGAGATTGCTGTTTTGAGTTGACTGATACTCGATTGCTTGGTGTCAATACCTTGCCAAAAATCCGTAGCCTGTTTCTCTACCTCATCGACAAAACCTTCCAGTTTCAAGGTTGCAGTTTCCACATCTGCTAAACCTGCTTTCTCTAGCCAAGCACTGACCTGCTCATAGTTAGGAGAACCATCATGTAAGTCTGCTCCACAGATGCATTTACGCCGTTCTAATAGGTCTAACACAAACGTCTGTTTAATATCCGCAGGTAGTTCGCCGCGTTCATGCAGGCCCTCAACTAACCCGCGAAAATCAGCGATCGCACCCGTCAGAAATACACTATAGCCCTTGGTAGAAATATCTGTCTTTAGTTGGTTCTTTAAACCTCGTAAATTACTGCGGTTTTCCCGTTCTTGTTGCTCAAGAGCCTCACGCCGCTTTTGGATTTCATCAATACCACCCAATTCTGTCAATCGTTGATTGCAAGATATCTTTAGTTGGTTTTGTGCTTCTAGTTCCTGTTCGATTTCCTTGATTCTTACTTCAAATTCAGTGCTATTACTCTCTAGATTCTGCTTTTGCGAAATCAGGGTTTTAGTTTGAGCATCGCCAATACTTTTGAGTTCATCCTCAAGGGACTTTCTAGCTTCTTTAAGATGTTTAATTGCATTGTCCAAAACCTGCACACCCAAAAGCTTTTTTGTTGCTTCAGCAATCTCATAGCGATTGTCCGATCGCACAATCTGCTCAATTCGCTCACCATCAAAGAAGAAGTACTGATGCAAACTCTTCGGCAAAATGCCATTAATTACAGCTTCAGGATGATTTTGAGTCACCCAACGTCCATCATCCCCCGCCACTTGCAAAAACAACTCACTTTTGTTGTATTGAATGTTTTTCTCGCCATTATTAGCAAGCTGATAGGCGCGGGTTAGCCGCCGCACCCGATAGCGCTTAGCATCATGCTCAAATAAAACTTCAGCCCAGCATTCCACTGGCTGATTTAATTGTGATTCTGCGATCGCCTGACGATTGACGAGCTGCTCAGAGTCACCAAAGGCTGAGGTGAATTTTTCGTATAGCACCCATGTAAAAGCATTAAGTAGCGAGGTTTTGCCAGTGCCATTGTTGCCATGCATGATTGTAATATTGCGATCGTCCAGTCTTGCTAGCACAATCTCAGGGGTTTGTTGATAAAAACAACGAAAATTAAACAACTTGATCGAGATCAGCTTCATTGCACAGCTTCCTTAACAATTTTGAGAATATCTTCATTAATCCGCCCCAATTCATTTTTGTCGAGCCGATCCTTTTCGATCTTTAGGACATTACGAATAATTTGTTGAACTTCAGGTGGAGCTTTTTCAATTGGCTCATGAAGACTACTTAGGCTTTGAACTTTACTCATTTCCAAATACTCATACGTTTATCGATTTTATCTCAGATAAAGCCTAAATTTTCATGAATCTGTAGGTTGTCGGACAAATAGGACTTATACAAAAGAACGAATCGTAAGGGCAATTCATGAATTGCCCTTACGATGCAAATACTATAAATCCATCAATCCATAGCGTTGTTGCAAACCCAATAACTTGAGTCTAGCCTCACCACCGTTATCGGCTAAATTTGCAAACTCGATAAAGCGCTGTAACTCCTTTTTGAGTAGATTACGTTCAACGTCGATTGTCTCTCTACCTAAATCAGGCGGTAACACAATCATGTCAAACAAAGTTGCCCGTTTTTTATGAGGGTGTGCCCGCAAAATCCTCCCTCGACGCTGAATAAATTGACGTGGATTGCTGCTACTTGCCAACATAATCGCCGTTTGAATTGCAGGAATATCGACACCTTCATCTAAGCAACGAATTGCCACCAGTCCCTGTAATTCTCCAGATTCAAATAAAAGTCGTAAATTCTCGCGGTCTTCTAAAGATGTCTCAGCAGTATATGTATTAACGCGATATCCCAATTCAGATCCCAGCAACTGTGCCACCGCATCCAACTGCCTCGTACTTTCTTCAGTAACTTGATCCTCAACCGAGCCGTCACCACAATAAATCAATGTATGTGATGTATCCAAACGTTGCTGCATCAGTTCTCGCAAAGCCACCAACTTATTCGCCGCCGAACCCAATAGCCTAGCCCTTTGCATCAATAAAGCCGCTACTACCTCGTTATCATCACGATCGCCATCAAAAGCGATCGCCCTACCAATCTTCTTCGTTAAATCAGCATATTTCTCAGTTTCCGATTCCGTCAGTTCTACTACGATCGGATAGTAAAGATAATGCACCAAGGCTCCTGCCCTAATTGCATCCGCAAGCGTAAACTCTGGCTGGATCACCGATCCAAAATAATCAAATATAGCCTCCGTTCCTTGGTCGTCAAAATAACGCTCTGGAGTTGCTGACAGCGCCAGTCTCAGACCAACATTACGCGGCAAACTCTCAACCAAACGCCTTGACCCTAAATTATGCGCTTCATCACCCACGATTAAAGTTTTCTCAGGAAGATAGCGCAACTGTGACTGTAAACCCTGACCAATCAGCGTTGCATTTGTAGTAATTACAGTCAGGAATTTTTGATTGCCCGATCGCACGTTATAAAGTTGCGTAGATAGTCGATCTTGCCAATTATGAACACTTTCAAAAGCTAAAATTGGCTCTAATCCAAATTTCTGACATTCCCTTGCCCATTGAATTACCAGATGTCGATAGGGACAAACGATCAGTAAAACCTGCAACCCAATCTTTTGATAAAGTTCCGTTGCGATCGCCAGTGCTGTAATCGTCTTACCGCTACCTGTTGCCATTTTCAGCGTGCCGCGTCCATTATTCTTAAACCAATTAGCGATCGCCTCTTTTTGATAATCCCGCAGTTCTAAATTAGAAGGCAATATCGGTAATCCATTATCTTGATGAATAACAATAGGCATATATTCTTTGCTTGCTTCTGACATGACAGAATTTCTTTTCATGATTTCATCAACAGGAAATTGATCAGGTCGTAAAAGCAACAGCGATCGCTTGGCAGCTTCAGGAAAATCAAGAATATCAAGCAATGGGGTGCGATTTTCCCATAATCTTCTAAAGTTCTCGGCTTTGCTCAAAGCTCTTTCCCTTATGCCTGCCTCCCAAGAGCAAAAAACATCAATACACTCAAAATTATCCATCAAAGCACTAGAGCTTTCATTTGCCGATCCTGTAAAGGCTACAAGATTATCCGCTTCGTCAGAGAAAATTCCTAACTTCTCATGATAGATGCCTCTCTGATTGCGAATATCCTTACGAATAGCGAGCTTAATCTCTAAAATATTTTTGCTCAAAAGCCACGCAAGACAGGCTAAACGATCTTTGACAACCTCTTCAAACTCTTGATCTAATTCCTTTAATAAACTTTGTGTAATAACCTCATCTCGCTGTTTGAGCCCCAGTGCGATTGCTTCAGCATCCTGCTCTGACAAACATGGTGAAGCAATCAAGCGCATCTTCCCGCCCGAGCGAAGTAATGACATTAGCCCCTTGGCGACTGTTGCCATTGAGGTGCTAGAAAAAAATCCCACTGCTCGACTATAGAGAATAGAGTTCTCTAAACAAGGAATGTAAAAATCTTGTACTAAATCGCAGGTATCACTGCGATATTCACTTTGAAGATTTAGATCGTTCAGCACTTTTGCCTCTCCTAATTGTTAAACCAAAAAGAGATCGCCCTCAATCCCCCTTCCCAAGGGCGGCTGGGCAGGATCTAGACAATTTTTAAATGATCAAGAAACTCACCAACTAAATATAATGAGCCGCAGAGAATGACAATATCATGCGATCGCTGATCATCAAAAGCTGCCTCAAGTCCTAATTGCAGATGCTCATAAGCATGAGGTTTAGTCTTGAGGATTGCCGCCGCCATCTTGGCTAAATCCTGAGGCGATGTCGTTGCAGGACTTGGAACAGGCACAGGATAAAGTAAATCATCGGGATGTAGAAGAGTTTGGAGAATTCCAGATTGATCCTTCGTATTGAGGATTCCCATTATCCAGAGCTTACGTTGATTTGGAAAAGATTCATCTACAAATTGTCTAAGATATTCTGCTGCTGCGACATTATGCGCTCCATCAATTAAAATTTTGCGCGATTTTCCATTTAAGTTAAATTCTATCCATTGCAATCGACCTGCCCATTCTGTATTCGCCATTCCTGTTCGGATCGCATCATCACTAATTTGCCAGCCTTGTGTTCTCAACGATTGAACTACAGCGATCGCGATCGCAGAATTAATTAACTGGTGATTTCCCAGTAACGGTAAAGGATAGGCAAAACCTTGCCATACAGCGCCTGTAGCTGTGCGAGTAGCTGCATTGACCCAAGTTATGGGTGCATCAGATGCTGTTGATTTTGTTAGCAAAGCCGCGATCGCTTCAGGAGCATTCTCAGCAATAACTACGGGGCATTTAGGTTTGATGATTCCTGCTTTTTCTGATGCGATCGCATTTAAGGTGTCTCCCAATTGCTGACAATGATCTAGTCCAATTGAGGTGATTGCACAGACTAGAGGGCGATCGCATACATTAGTCGCGTCTAATCTACCGCCCAAACCTGTTTCAATAATCGCAATATCCAGATTTTGCTGTGATTTTTGTTGAGCAAAATACCACCACATCGCCGCTGTAATCACTTCAAACTGCGTTGGTGGGAACTCTGGTACGATCGCCAAATCAACTTGATGCAAAGCCTCTAATAGATCTGCATTACTAATCCATTCGCCATTAATTGTAATGCGTTCGCGCCAATCAAGTAGATGTGGTGAAGTATAGCGCCCAACTCGATAGCCTGCGGTACGTAAAATTGACAACAAAAAGGCACAAACAGAACCTTTTCCATTTGTGCCTGCGACATGAATCACGGGAACTTGTTGATGGGGATTGCCTAAAGTCTCGAGCAGTTGTTGAATGCGCTCTAAACCAAGGTGAATGCCAAATTTATCAAAACTGGCAAGATATTCTTCAAATGATGGATTAGCTAGCTTTGGATACATGAACTTCTAAGGCGTAGATTTTGCCTTGGGCATCAACTTCGGCAATATGTCTGCCCTGCATCGCGAATAGTTCACCACTATCACGCTTACCTGCGATCGCCCAAATAGCTTCTAGTCCATTCTCGGTCTTTCTGGTCGTCCAAACACGTTGCATCCCAGAATAAGATTGAAAAAATTTGCGATATAGTTGTGCAATTTCATCTTTGCCAACTACTTTTTTTGCCCCCGACGGATGGACTTCGGCTTGCTCAGCGAATAACTCTACCAATTCGTTAAATGCTTTCTCGTCATCATTAGCGCGATCGGAAAGTTCAAAATATTGGTCTAAAATGGTCATATTCCCTTACCTCAGTTAATCTCAAGACCAAAACTTCATTAAATGAAACTAAGCACGATTTATTGAAGTTTTGCTATACATTTTAATTTGCTTGTAAACATATGTTAAGTCTTATTTTACAAAATTAGCTTCACCCTATTGGGCATAAAAAAAGGCAAGAAATTCTTCTCATAGCATAGGGCTAGGGCTGGCACGGGGGCGCAGCCCCTACGTTAATCTCTAAATTTTCAGGTAGGGGCAATTCCCCCGTGGTTGCCCTACCTCGCTATCAACAAGAAATTCAGCATCTGCGATTCCCAAAACTGGTTTTAAAGAATATTCAGAGCCCCAAATCCAAGAGCTAGAAATCCGATGATTCCCAAAAGTGTCTTTTGCAATCTACTTAATACGGGTTTAATCTCATAGGTCACCAACAACCGATCCTTGACTAAATCCGCTTCAGGCTTTTCCCAAGTTTGTCCGTCATACCAGCCCGACTCTTCATAAAAAATCTTCGCACTGTCAAGCCTTTGCTTCACATGACTCCATCCTGACAGCAATAGCAACACTGGCAAAATTAGCCCCACAGCGCCACCAATACTCGCCACACAGATAAATTGCCACAAATGTCGGCTTGGTGACTCAATGCTCATAGCTACTGGCAAAAAAACAACTGTGAAACCTAGCCACATGAGCAACAAAACTCGCAAATACTGCGATCGCGCTAGCTTTGCCCAGCGATAAAAGAAAGCTTCCTTAAGCTCGACATATTCATTAAGTGGTTGTTGCTCTTTAGGAACTGGGCAGGTCATGAGTTATAAGATGATCAAATATTCTGTCAGTGTAACTCGTTTCAATGAATTTGAGCTATGACTAGACTTTCGGAAATTGGTGTTAGCCAGAAACTTGACTTTCTGCACATATACCTTATATATTGATCGTCAAATATTCATTTAGTACTTAATTTAATTCAGGTCATTGTCAGGAATGTCCCAATAATGTCAATATATGAGGTGCTGCAAGTCCCTATCCATGAAACTTTTCAGAGCACTGTGCAGGGGGAAGGTTTTTGGATAGGGACTCTAGTGGATTTTATTCGCCTTTCAGGATGTCCAGTTCGTTGTAGCTGGTGTGACACAGGCTACAGTGATGGAGGTCTTAACGCACCCAGAGAGATGAAATCGTTTACAGAATTACTCAAGGAATTACGATCTCCTAGGGTTGTGATTAGCGGAGGAGAACCGTTTATCCATAAGCAGTTACCGCAACTGGTACAAGCATTATTGGATGCAGACCGACAAGTTAATATTGAAACTTCTGGAGCTTTCTGGCAAGAAATTCCATTATCAGCTTGGATTACTCTTTCTCCTAAGCATCATCTTAGTCCATCCTACCCAGTCAAAGAGTTATTTTGGAGGCGTGCAAACGAAATCAAATTTGTAATTAGTACGGGGCAAGAGTTGGAATTTTACAAGGACTACTTACTAACAGTGCAAGATTGTCCTATATTCCTACAGCCAGAATGGAATGTTCGCGATCGCGCTATTTCTATCATTCTAGAGCTACTTCAACAAAACCCAAATTACCGACTCTCTCTACAAACTCATAAATACATAGGTGTTGCATGACGAATGAATGGATTCTGGGTAAAGAGTTTCGCTTTGAAGCTGCCCACGAACTTCCTCACCATGATGGCAAATGTGCCCGATTGCATGGACATAGCTGGCGTGGAGTAGTTTACGTTAGTGGAACTGCATTGCATGAATCTGGCCCTAAAGCTGGGATGTTGATTGACTATGCTGATATTAAGTATTTTCTGAAACCTTTATTGGATGACTATTTAGATCATTATTTTCTTAACAAAACTACTGGTTTAGAGAACCCTACTAGTGAAGAGATTGCACGATGGATTTTTGAGAAACTTGAGAAACAAGGATTAGCAGGATTACTTGCTGTCCGAATTGATGAAACCTGTACTTCAAGCTGTGTTTATACTCTAACCCCTAGATCAAGTTTTCAGTTTATAAAGGAAAGTCATGCCATTAATATAGGATGACTTTCACGATTAAAACATACATTTCACTCCTAAGTAGGCACGCTTAATTAATTACACATCCCAACCCGTAAGGTTTCGCCCCGCAGGGGCGCAACCTTACGGGTTGGGGTAATTTATTCTGTACAGGTACTTATTATCAATTCACGAAAGTGTAGCAACACTTTGATGGATTGAAACCAAAGCCCAGCAAGGGTTTTGCGGGAACCAAATGGCTATGACATTTTATACTAGAGCTGAAATTCTTTCTTATAATTAGGAGATCATCATGACACGATCTAAAGCATTATGTGTTCTTAGCGGAGGGCAGGATTCAACAACCTGTGCTGCTATTGCTTGTCAACAGTTTGATGAAGTCCATGCAATTACATTTGATTATGGACAACGCCATGTGATTGAACTGGAAAGTGCGATCGCGATCGCTAAATCTCTTAACCTCGCGAGTCATGAAATTATTCAATTAGGTTCCATTCTAAAAGGGACATCTCCTCTAGTTTCAGACACACCTTTGGAGCAATACGATTCCACAGAAGAATTGCCTGGAGGGGTTGAACCAACTTTTGTCCCAGCAAGAAATATTTTGTTTCTTACCTTGGCAGGAAATCGGGCGGCCGTACTTGGTATTAAAGATATTTTTATAGGGGTCTGTGAAGCCGACTTTGCAGGTTACTATGATTGCCGTCAAGTATTTATCGATTTCATGGCGAAGGCGATCGGAGAAGGTATATGGGGCAATCCTGATTCCTTCATCATCCATACTCCTTTGATGCAATTGACCAAAGCTGAGAGCGTTGATCTTGCGGTTGATGTATTAGGCGATCGCTTTGAGGAAATTCTTGCGCTAACTCATACTTGCTATGCTGGAATTAAGGGCGGTTGCGGTAAATGCCATGCTTGTCTGATCCGCGATCGGGGTTTTTCTCAAGCAGGAATTGAAGATCCAATTTGGAAATATCGTCAACCTGAGCTCAGTCAAGAACAAACATGATCATCCATCATCAGAATAATTTTCGGATTATCTACATTACTACTGTAATTTCTGCTCTGGGTAGTCTAGACCAAGAAAAACCTTGAAAGTCTTGCGAAGCAACGCTTTTAAGGTTTTTCTTGGTTTGGGTTTGAGCGTAAAGCGCTGTAATACCAAAACACAAAATGGCTACGCCATTTTGTGTTTTGGTATTACAGGGTTTGGTTTTTAATTCACAGAAGTGTCGTCACACTTTTGTGAATAGGTATAAGTGGGTGCTGAAACGCCCATTTCACTAACAAAAAAGTACAAATACGTCGATCATGATTTAGCTGACCAGCGACTTGATAGAGCATTTATTAATCTTTGATTTTCATGTTTCAGTCGAACAGCCACTCGAAAGTAGCGATCGCCTAATTCAGGAAAACTCAAACAGTCGCGAATGAGAATCTTGTCATTTTGCAATAGTTCCTTTTGCAAAAGAGAACCCGCAACCTCGGTTTTCACTAATAGATAATTGGCGACATTTGGCAAGGGATTTAAACCAATTATTTGCGATAGTCCTGTAAATAATTGCGATCTTGCTTCCGCTAGCCAAGTCCATGTTTGTTGTTGGAATTCCTGATCATCCAGTACCGCAATTCCTGCTGCTACTGCCAAAGCATTCACACACCAAGGATCGCGCCATGCTTGCCAACGCTGTAAACGATCAGGATGGGCGATCGCATAGCCAAGTCGTAAACCTGGCAAGCTATAAAATTTAGTCAGCGAACGCAAAATCACTAAATTAGGATGTAATGGAACTAAATCAATTAAACTTTGCTGCTGCTCTGGTGATAGAAAGTCCATAAATGCTTCATCAATTACAACTAGGGCAAATTGTTCTAGATAAGGCAAAAGACTATCCCTAGAAAATAAATAACCTGTAGGATTGTGGGGATTATTGATTAATATTCCTTTTGTATGAGAATTGATAATTTGTGGGAGTTCTACCAGCAAATTTAAATCTTGATTATTAAATAGAATTGGATGCTTTTCTACTTGGCAATCAAAAGTTTTGAGAGCGCGATAATAATCGGTAAAAGCTGGCGTAAATAGAACTGTTGCCGACAGTTGCGAAAGATCGCGTCCCACCCATGTTAATAACTCGGCAACCCCATTACCTGCCAAAATCCATTCTGGCGATAAATGGTGAAACTTTCCTAAAGCTTGCCTGAGTAATGTGTATTCGGGATCTGGATAATGATTAAGCTCAGCTAAGTGCGATTGAATCGCCACGATCGCAGATTGAGGGGGGCCAAGAGGATTAATACTTGCCGAAAAATCTAAAATTTGCTCCTGCTCAATACCAGCAAGACTCGCCGCCCATTGACGATTTCCCCCATGTGTTGGACGTGCGCGATCAGTTACTTGCATAGATTTTATATTAGTTGATTTGAATTCATTATTAATTTACGCTCCTTATCCCCACAACTTACAGGAATACAGGTTAAGCTAGGATTAATCATCGCTTCTTACGTCACAATCTATGCTACGAATTGTCACCCAGAGAACTGAAGCAGAATCCGAAATTAAGCGGATTTGCGATCGCATCTATGACGATCAGATGATCCATAAAGAAGCCACCGTCACAGAAATCATTCAAACGATCAGGCGCAAAGGCGACAGCGCCCTTTTGCATTACACCTCAGAGTTTGACGGACAAGACTTTACGGCGGCTGAACTGCGTGTAAGTGGATCAGAACTTGATGCTGCTTATCAGCAAGTCAAAGGCGGACTGCTTAAAGCAATCGAATTAGCGCATCAGCGTATCGAAGAATTTCACAAAATGCGTGTACCCCAAAGCTGGGTGCACTTTGGCGATAAAGACGTAGTGTTGGGCAAGCGCTATACACCTGTTGACTCGGCTGGTATTTATATTCCTGGGGGAAAAGCAGCCTATCCAAGTACCGTTTTGATGAATGCCGTACCTGCAAGAGTTGCAGGGGTGAAAAAGATTGTGATGGTTACACCGCCTGGACAAGAACGCACGATCAATCCTGCGATTTTAGTAGCAGCTCAGGTGGCTGGTGTGGAAGAAATTTATCGTGTGGGTGGAGCGCAGGCGATCGCGGCTTTGGCTTATGGGACTGAAACCATCCCCAAGGTCGATATGATCACAGGACCTGGCAATATCTATGTCACTCTTGCCAAGAAACAGGTGTTTGGCAGGGTGGGGATCGACTCGATCGCAGGACCTTCTGAAGTTTTGATTATTGCTGATGCTAGTGCTAATCCTACTTATGTAGCTGCGGATATGCTAGCTCAAGCCGAACATGACCAGATGGCAGCTTCGATTCTACTTACCAATGATTCTCGCCTTGCTAATCGTGTTAGCGAAGAAGTGAATCGCATGTTAGAAAGTCATCCGCGTCGCTTGATGACAGAGAAAGCGATCGCTCATTATGGCTTAATCGTCGTTGTCGATAGCCTCAAAACCGCCGCCGAGCTATCCAATCAATTTGCGCCCGAACATCTGGAACTCGAAGTTGAAGAGCCTTGGCAGCTAGTTGATCAAATCCGTCACGCGGGGGCAATTTTCATCGGACATGCCACACCTGAAGCCGTTGGTGACTATCTAGCAGGTCCAAATCATACTTTGCCAACCTGTGGTGGGGCGCGTTATTCATCGGCGCTGGGGGTCGAGACTTTTCTCAAGCATTCCAGTTTGATTCAGTACAGTCCTGAAGCATTGAAGGAAGTATCGGGTGCGATCGCCCTACTCACCGAAGCTGAAGGCTTACCATCCCACGGTGATTCGGTAAGATTACGACTACAAGATCTTTAGTAGCTATGGTTATTGCTAATTCTGCAGCAACATTAACTATTCTCGAAAACGGCGATCGCTTAAATCGTGTTGAATTTGAGCGCCGCTATACAGCCTCAAACATCAAAAAAGCAGAACTCATCGAAGGACTTGTGTACGTGGCTTCTCCCTTGCGTTTTACTCCCCATGCGGAACCCCATGGTCGCATCATTGGTTGGTTGATTGCATACCAAGCAATGATGACTGGATTAAAAGTTGGTATAGAGCCGACAGTTCGCCTTGATGCTGATAACGAACCGCAACCAGATGCAGTCTTATTTCGGCTAGGTGGTAATGCTCAAGTCGATGAGGATGGCTATATTACAGGTTCACCTGAATTAATTGTCGAAATTGCCGCGAGTACTGTTTCCTATGATTTACACGCTAAAAAACGTTCCTATGAACGTAATGGGGTAAAAGAGTACATTGTCTGGCGGACATTGGATCAAGCGATCGATTGGTTTATTTTAGAAAATGATAAATATGTGGAGTTAGCTGCCGATGATGCAGGAATTATTCATAGTCGCGAATTTGAGGGTTTAAGGCTCAATGTAACCGCAATCCTCAATGGCGACATGTCAGCAGTACTCAAAACATTGCAATAAAAAGAATCTCCCGTCTGGCTATCGTTTACATTCATTTCAGTTTGTCTGTGACACCAAGGGAATTACCCCACCCTAACCCTCCCCTTGCAAAGGGGAGGGAACAAGATTTCTGGCTTTCCCCCTTTGCAAGGGGGAATTAAAGGGGGTAAGTTCGACTTGTGTGTATACGGTATAGCGTTGGGAGGTTCTTTTTTTAAAAGCCCATGACTTTTGCAACACTCGTAATGTCTGGCGCTATGCCTTTGTGTAATTTAGATTCGGCACAGGCGATCGCAGTGTCAGGATCTTTAATGCCATTACCAGTTAAGACACAAACAATCGTTGCTCCTGAAGGAATTTGATCACTGACTTTCAGCAAACCAGCGACCGAAGCCGCACTTGCTGGTTCACAGAATACACCCTCTTCACCTGCTAAGAACTTGTAGGCTGACAAAATCTCGACATCAGTGACACTATTAAAAGCCCCATCGCTTTCTTCTCTTACCTTGAGAGCCTTTGCCCAGTTGGCGGGATTGCCAATTCTGATCGCCGTTGCGATCGTTTCGGGCTGATCAAAAATTTTGCCTGTTACTAACGGTGCAGAACCAGCAGCTTGAAAACCCATCATGCGAGGCAATTTTGTAGCTTTACCTAACGCATGGTACTGCGAAAATCCCATCCAATATGCGGTGATATTTCCTGCATTTCCCATGGGAATACAGAGCCAATCAGGAGCATCACCGATCGCTTCCACCAGTTCAAAGGCAGCCGTTTTTTGCCCCTCTAGACGATAAGGATTGACAGAATTAACTAGGGTAATCGGGAATTTCTCGGACATTTCCCGCACGATTTCTAAGGCTTGATCAAAGTTTCCATCGATCGCAATTACTTCTGCCCCATAAATTAATGCTTGACTCAATTTACCAAGTGCAATTTTGCCATCAGGAATTAATACAAATGCTTTTAGCCCACCCCGCTTAGCGTAGGCTGCGGCCGCCGCCGATGTATTACCTGTACTGGCACAAATTACTGCCGCCGAACCAGCTTCCTTGGCTTTAGAGATTGCCATGGTCATGCCACGATCTTTAAAGCTGCCAGTAGGGTTAAGCCCATCATATTTGAGTAGTACTTTGATATTGCGTCCGAGCCTCTGGCTCAGAGCGATCGCAGGAATAAGGGGAGTATTGCCTTCATGCAAAGTTACGATCGGGGTCTGGTCTGTAACTGGCAAATAATCCGCATAGCGACATATCAGTCCGGGCCAACCATGAGGAACTGTAGAGGCAGAGTAAAGATCGAGACGAGTATCAATCACGCTTTCTTGGTGTGTACAAAAATTTATAATTTATTAAACCTAGTTTAGCCCCTGTTTAACCTTTAGTCGAAGCGATCGCCAAAATATCGATTTAGTAAGCTCTCAACCTGTGACGACTTAACATAGCTATGGTGATCTTTATTAGGCATGATTACCAAATTAGGTGCTTGTTTGCATCGCTTCTGACATCCTGTTTTTTGGATTTGGACGCGATTACTTAAGCCGCGATCGCGTAATTCTTCTTCCAAGCGCTGATAAATTTCTTTTCCACCACTTTGCCAACAGTCTGATTTATGGCAAATCAAGATACAGGGTAAATCCTTCTTTTTCTTCAATTTTACCTGACCATATAACAATCCTAAATAGTCTGTGGAAGTGTTCACCTTCGTGAACACTTCCACAGACTATCAATTAGAGCGTGTTTGACAAGTTAATGCATATAAGTTTTTCGGCTAAAGCCAATTTTTCTGCCCACTAAATCCCCCAATTCTGGGGGGCTTTAATCTGGTTCCCCCCAGAATTGGGGGGCTAGGGGGGCTAAAGCAAAACTTCTCAAACATGCTCTTATTTTTGTAAATACTTTTTGAAGAAGTCAAGAGTGTATCCAATTTCCAAAACTTGGTTGCTACGCTTGCTAGAGCCGTGACCTTCATCGGGAAAAATGACGAGTTGCGAAGGAATTTTTTTCTGCTCTAGAATTTTTTGGATTTGGATTGCTTCACCAACAGGAACACGCGGATCGTTAGCACCTTGGATAATTAGTAAAGGAGCTTTGATGCGATCGCTATAGGTTACAGGCGATAACTCAATTAGAGCCTCCCGATCCTTGACAGGATCGCCATATTCACTAATACGAAGAATGCGGCGATAGGGTGCGGTGTTATTTAAAAAAGTAACTAGATTGCTAATCCCCACAATGGATACACCTGCATCATAACTACCTGCAAATTTGGACATCCCAATCAAAGTAGAATAGCCTCCATAGCTCCCACCGACGATACCGATTTTGGGCGTGATTCCATTAATTTGCCAGTTTTTGCGGATATAAATCGATGCATCTTCGATGTCGGTAATTACTTTCAGGCGATCGCGTCCATTGTCAGCATTGAGCCAAGTTTTGCCATATCCTTCGCTACCGCGCACATTTGGTTCCACAAATACAAATCCTGCGTTCACAAATAATTGTGCATAACGATTAAATCCTGGAGTACTCTGTGCTTCTGGTCCTCCATGAAAATGCACGATGACTGGACATGGCTTTTCGAGTGGATTTTGAGCAGTGTTTTCACATTTAGGAGAGCTATACACAAACATAGGAATCGATGTGCCATCCCGCGTTGTGTAATTCTCAAGTTTAGCTGCGGCAAACTTACTCGTATCGATTTCGGGAGTACTAGGCAATACCCATTGAGTGAGTTTCTGGGTTTGCCAATCGTAAACATAGCTAAGGCGAGGCGCTTTGGCAGTTTCGACACCAATGGTTGTAAAGCGTCCATTTCGAGTTGTAGAACCTGTATAAACTTGATCGGCGTTGGTAAAATCAGGTAACTTAATTTCCTTGAAGGTATCGGCTGCGATCGCCTTCAGTCTTGTATAACCGCCATCATTAATTGAGTAGAGAATACGTTGGCGCTGGTCATCAATCTCAAAGTTAGACACATCCGCCTTTAGCTCTGGCGTGATCGGAGTAAATTTTTTGTCTTTGTAATGATAAAGGCGACGAAATTCGCTAAATTTCGGTGTCAATACGAGGTAATCATCAGCTTTTACGCCGTAGCTAATGCTATATTCTTGCTGCTCATTCTGACCAATCAGAGGAGTGGTTTGCCTAGTTTTGACATCGTATTCGTAATATTCTTGCGATTGGCTACCTGTGGCTTTGGCAAAGAGAAACTTTTCGCGATCGCCTGTTTGTGGATTCACATACACATCAGCAATCCACCAAATACCATCACCTCCAGAAATTTGCACTTTCTTTTTGGTTTGCAAATCATAGCGATAGATCACAACCGAGTCTGGTTTGATATCGTTAGCACTAAAATAAATCGTGCGAGAGTCATTGCCCACATATTGCAGTGAAGTTCGCACACCTGCTTGGTGCTGAATTAGTTCTAATTCTCCGCCCTTAGTCGATTGTAAATATAGCCCTGGATTTTCTTCGCCTTGGCGATCGCGTGACAGGATTAAATATTTGCCGTCTGGAGTCATGCCTGAAATGGTGGTAGCATCCTGTCCGCCTGTCACTTGTACAGGAAATTTTTGCGCTCCATCCAGTCGCCATACCTGCACAGTTCCCGTAATTCCCCATGTAAAGAACATCCGCTTCCCGTCGGGTGTCACCATGCCCATCCCTGGCGATCGCACATCCAAGATGGATTCAATTGGTCTCGTCACCGTTGGCGGTAATGGCGTAGGCGCATAGCGTTTGAGGATCGCAGGGTCGAGGCTCTCTTTACCTAGCCCTGTATATTGAGCCACCGCAGGTGAAGTTGAGAATGTAAAGCTAGCAAGAAGAATTGGAAAAATTAGCGATCGCTTATTCATAAATTTAGATTAGTTAAATTGATTAGATGGAAAATAATTTAGATTGGCGATCGCGTATCTTGTTGATCGCGGAGGGTATGAAAATCTTTGTCAGGATTCCATTGGATCGCGCCGTCGCGACCTGTATAAAACACTCTGATTTTATCTTCATAAAGTTGATTGACCATCGCTTCCACAACGCTAGTTGCTGAAGCGATCGCAATTTTAGGACTGATCGCTTTTAAAATAGCTGGTTCTATTTGCCCACCTGTCCACCAGAGTATACTCGCAGATAGTTTAGGAAGTAGATCTTTTTTGGTAGCGATCGCTTGTTGAGATTTAGGATCGGCATTAGGCAGTAATAGCCAAGTAAGTTCACCAGTTTTGATTTTTAAAACATCAGGGGATTGATTGAGTAGTTGAATATCTACTTGATTATTAATCGTCAAGGTTTCGCCAACCTTGAGCGAAGCTAGAGGAGTTTTTGCATTAGATAGAGCTTGTTGGAGATTTTGATAAGGTTTTGGGGTGACACCGAGACTAATATCCCGAAACTGAGAGATCTCTACTGAGCCAGATATCAGAGCATTCCAACCGTCGCTGACATCAGGTTGCGTATCTGTGGATATTGCCCAATCAATGCGATTAACTCCAAGCTTTTGTAAAAATGGTTGCAATGTAAAACTGGCAAATTGTTGATCGCCGCTATTGATTAGTACCGTTTGATTTTGATTTTTGATCAGCATGATAGGGACATCATTAAAAGCTGGCAATGTCACTTGAAAGACATTTGCCTGAGCGATCGCATTGGGGACAAACAAAACTACGCAAGCTAAAACAAAGGCGATCGTCCAACGCTGCATTTTGCCAAACCAAGGCACTAACCAAATTGCCATAAACAAACCATAGGCAATTAACATTTGCCAGAGATTAATTGCACCGACGCTAGTACTAGCATTAGGCAAAGTATTAACCCATTGCGCGATGTCAATCGTCCAATGTAGCAAGGGATAGAGTAGCCAAGCGATCGCTGCGCCAATTGGCACAAAAATAATTCCTAAAAGCCCGCTAACAATGCCGCCATAGGTTGATATCGAAACTAATGGCGTAGTAAAAATATTAGCAACTAAGCTATAGGGGGAAAGCTTCCCAAATACTAATAGCTGTAAGGGCAATGTCCAGATGTAAGCTGCGATCGGTACAGATAGTAATTCAGCGATCGTTGGTGGTAGCCATTCTAATCGTTCGGAAATTGATCGCGAAGTGGTGAGTAGACCGAACGTAGCAAGAAAACTGAACTGAAATCCTAAGTCCCAAATCCAGAGTGGTTGATATAGTAATAACAAAACGGCGGTAACGATTAGACCAATAATGGGG
Source organism: Pseudanabaena sp. Salubria-1 (assembly GCA_023336205.1). Taxonomy (GTDB): domain Bacteria; phylum Cyanobacteriota; class Cyanobacteriia; order Pseudanabaenales; family Pseudanabaenaceae; genus Pseudanabaena. Next base: position 23,725 of record JALQCR010000034.1, on the reverse strand, counting down.
CGGCTACGGCGTTGCACCACTAAACCAATCAAACTACCAAAACCCATAACTACGGCTTGTAGAATCGATGGGCTCGCACCTGTCAGCAGCAAATATCCGCCTAAACAAAGGCTCCCAATCACAAATTGCAGCTTTAGTGATTTATGCCGACTCAAGGCGATCGCAGCACCTAATACCAATGTCACCTGAAACCCTGAAGCGGCAAGTACTGCCGCCAATCCCGCCTGAATAAAAGCATCCTTTAGATCGCTTGGCAAATCTACTGCCCGACTACCCAAAACCAACGAGCTAAGCAATGAACCCTCTGGTACGCCAGCTCCCATCACATGGGTGCGAACGATCCGACTCACAAACCACCATTCACCAAAGCTAGGCGCATCACCTTTTTCTATTAGCGATCGCCCACTCATGCCCGCAAATACACCCTGACGCGCTAAATAGGATTTAAAATCAAAGGCTCCAAAATTATCGGCGCGATTTGGCAAATACAATCGTCCTGAAAGCTCAACTGCTTGTCCTGAGCGTAAACCTGTCAACTCGATCAATGGCACAGTTACATACAATTTGCCCGAAGCCGCTACAAATTTATTAGATTCATCGGGCTTGACTTCAGCATTGCTGGGATTCGTCGTAGGCGTTTGAGTAAGATCTTTAATGTTTAATTTTCCAGAGGTATTGATCTCTTTCACCTCTAGCAAAAACTTTGCCCGATCGCTGCGAGTCAAGCTAGGCGCTTCAATTACCTGTCCCCGCACGATCGCATTGGATAACGGTGCATATTTAGAAATATCTTCAACCTGTGGCTGAGGCGTGCGAATTTTGACATAAAAGCAAGCTAAAACAGCAATTAATGTTGCTAGCAGATAAACCCAGCGTTTTGGACCTAAGCGCCAAATGGCAGGAACCGCTAACGACAAGACAAAACCGAGGCACAAAACCACAATAAAACCTGTCCAGTCTGGTAAAAAACTGGCATAGGCTCCTGCCACAAAAAACAAAGATAAAACTAAAACAACTTGCGATTTCATTTGCTCAGATTAGATCATCGCCATAGATGTTCCGAATTGCGCGATCGCTAAATTCTGAGGGTGGGCGATCGTTGCTCCAAGCCCACCAGACTGCTTGGCACTCACAGTGATAAAACTCTTGCCACTTGCGTTGATGATTTTCCGTATAAACAGGCGATCGGCGATTAACCCACACAGCACTAGCCTTGCTTGGTGGTTGTCCACATTTAGGACAGCAAAACCCATTGGCATGTGTAGCCTTTTCGACCCATTCTGGGGGTATTGGATTAAAAGCATCCATAAAAATGATTAGGTAACGCGACTTTGCGATCAATATTTCTAGAGATTCTGCTGAACTTATGTTGCTTTAAGTTAACGCAAGATTACCAATAAATGTCTTACATTGCTATAGCTCCACAATTCTGGACTGGAGCAATATTAAGTCTTGCTTACTCAAAACAAAAAATGGTGGCGCAAAACGCCACTATTTTTTGTTTTGAGTATATTTTTGGGATGTACGAATATCTTATAACTTTTTGATAACTTTTTGGTAGTGACAAAATATTTATGTGTGTATTATCGTAATCATATAAATTAGCTTAGTTAATATTTTGCTAGGTTAATTTATACAAGTTTTTGTATGTGTATTTTGTCTTTAAGAGATTGATGTTGGGGGGAAATCCAACTTAAAATTTTTGGGGCAAGAAAGTAATGCAATTCAATTTTAGTTACGCACAAGGCTTATCCCAGACTCAAATGGCTGCATTTGAGATGGCTGGCAAAATCTGGGCTTCATACTTAACTGACAATGTGACCATCAACATTGCTGTTGATGTCAAAAGAGACTTTTCTGGTAATACCATCGGCGGTGCGATCTCCCGTGTTAATGATTATTCATTCACAGACTTTCGCAATGAACTCAGGCTCTTCTGGGTTCATGGGGATAAGCACAGCTAATAGTAATCAGAATCCTCTCGGAGCAACAGTTACAGCCCTACCATGTCGCCAATAATTGTATCGATACTGTACCATTTACCCCTCAAACCCAGATGAGCCTGAACTCATCCAAGACATAACCTCCAACAACGATAGAACAGCTTTAGCCGCTAATGTCTTTAAAGATACAGATCAGTTTGAAGTAAGATTTGACAAAGGTAGTGACTTTGAAGACGAGAAAAAGGCATCCAAAGCAATACAGGTCAATAGTGCTAATGCCAAAGCTCTAAGGCTAGATACAGTTTCAGCTAATGTCCTTGATGGTTATATTGTCATGCGTGACCTGACTGGGACAAATACCAGTTGGGATTATAACTTTACCCGTCAAAACACAACTCCTACAAATTCAGTTGATTTTATTAGTGTTGCCATTCATGAGATCGGGCATGTTTTAGGCTTTCAAAGCAGTGTGGATCGTCCATGGGTTAGCAGCGCTAACCTAAGCAGTGACGAATACAGCAAAAGCTTAGATAATCGCGCTAATGCAGCTTCCCCCTTAGATCTGTTCCGTTATTCCGAAAAAAGTCAGATTGGGAGTAACGACGAGAAGCTTAATGATTTGGCGATCGGAGGAAATTCCTTCCTTTCACTTGGTGGCTCTTCTGCATTAGGTTCCTTCGAGAATGGTGGCAATGTGGAAATGGGTGGCAGTGGCAAGCAGGCAAGTCACTGGAAGTCAGGTGGAGTCATGGATGCCGAAATCCAGCGCGGGCAACTTCCAGTAATTACAAATTTAGATTTGATTGCTTTTGATGCGATCGGTTGGGACATTGCCACAGGTGGTATCAATAAAACCATTAATTATGCCCAGCTAGAAAGAGAAGCTAAGCAAGTTGCTAGTCAAAAGACAACGCAAAATATTAACAATGCCATGGCGTTGATGTTTGATAGCACTGATATTTATAAGCCTAAGTCTGATACATCGCTTGAAGCACGTAGAGGTAGCTGGTGGCAAGAGCTTTATGCACGCAGAGGTGGCTGGTGGCAGGAGTTTTTTGCACGCAGAGGCGGCTGGTGGCAAGGAATTAAGGAGGTCTTTGGAGAAGAGGCGATTTTTGACTCCATTGAGGGTGGTGATATCGAGTTTTTGCAGCTTTTTGATGGCTATGCTACTGACTGGTCAAATAGCGATGATATCGATGCTCTAACGGGTAAAGCTAAAGGTGCGATGCTAGTTGGTGAAAATTCCATTGAGTTGGATGTATCTGCTGCTTCTAAGTTCATCAACTTGGGATCTGCTCAGCCTTTTCTAAATTTCCAGAATAATGGATTCTCAATCTTCGATCAACAGCAAATCAGTCAAGGGCTTGAGTTTGGTGTTGAGCTAACCAAGTCGAATGTTGTTCTTGGTAGCAATAAACCTCAAACATCTTCTATTTCTGATAGTTCTCAATTACTAGGTGACTCACTAACTCCTTGGTGGTTAGGGGATGCATCTTCTTTGTGGGCTGTTCGCTAGATTGATCTTCTTGTATTTTCATTGGCTGAAGCATAATGGTTATAAGATTTACAGCGCTTTGCACTCAAACCCAAACCAAAGAAAAATTTTAAAAGCGTTGCTTCGCAACGCTTTTAAAATTTTTCTTGAGGCTCGTTTGATCGTTAATACCATTTCACGAAAGTGTGACTACACTTTTGTGAACCAAAAACCAGACCCAGCAATTATCCCAAATTAAGAAATGGCGTAGCCATTTCTTAATTTGGGATAATTGCTGTAAGGCTAAACCACAAAGAGGGTTACGGCGCAAGCATCGCTACCCTCTTTGTGGTTTTGGGAGAATTAGGACTTACGCAAAAGAACGAAATGTAGGGGCAATTCATGAATTGCTCCTACGATGAAATGCAGGTTTTAAATCATTTTTGCGTAAGTCCTAATTTATAACTTTCTAATAACTTTTTGGTAGTGACAACAGATATACGTCCGCGTTATCGTATTAATGAAATTAACTCAGTTAGCTATTAACTCAGTTAATTTATAGATAGTTTCGTATGTGTCCGTTGTCTTTAAGAGATTGATGTTGGGGGGGAGTCCAACTTAAAATTTTTGGGGCGGGAAGGTAATGCAATTTAATTTTAGTTACGCACAAGGTGTATCTCAGACTCAGATGGCTGCATTTGAGATGGCTGGCAAAATCTGGGCTTCATACTTAACTGACAACGTGACCATCAATATTGCTGTTGATGTTCAAAAAGACTTTGCTGGCAATACCATCGCTGGGGCTATCGCTCGTTCTAACGATTACTTGTTTAGTACCTATGCTAATGCCCTTAAAAATGATGCTGATCCCACCACTACCGATCGATCAGTAGTTGGCACACAGACTTTTAATGGCAGCCCCATATTTGAAGCGAGATATGACGCTATTGTTTCTAATCAACTTGTCAATTCACAAAAAATGGGATGGCAACTGAGTATCAACAGTGCTAACGCCAAATCAGTGGGGTCAGTAGGAAGAGGAATAGATACTAAAGCCAGTAATGTCCTTGACGGTTACATTGTCATGCGCGATCTGACTGGGACGAATACGAGTTGGAGTTATAACTTCAACCGTCAGAACACAGTTCCTGCCAAGTCAGTAGATTTTATTGGTGTAGCCGTTCATGAAATTGGTCATGTTTTAGGCTTTCAAAGCAGTATCGATCGCCCATGGGTTGGTGCTGGTGATTTAAGTAGTTTAGAATATAGTTTAGGGTTAAATGAGCGTGTTAATGAAGCTTCCCCTCTAGACCTTTTCCGCTATTCCAATAAAAGTAGGGTTGGAAGCAAAACAAACATAGATTTAAGTGTTGGTGGCAATCAATACTTTGGGCTTGGGACTAATGGTACGACCTTTGTTGGTAGCTTTGATAGTGGCGTAGATAAGACCAAAGGTGGCAATGGCTTTCAAGCAAGTCATTGGCAGTCTGGCGGAATCATGGACGCAGAAATTCAGCGTGGTCAGACTGCCGCAATTACAGGTTTAGATTTGATTGCTTTTGATGCGATCGGTTGGGATATTGCCACAGGTGGTATTAATAAAACCATCAATTATGCTCAGCTAGAAATAGAAGCTAAGCAGATTGCTAGTCAAAAGACAACGCAAAATATCAACAGTGCCATGGCTTTGATGTTCGACAACTCTGACATCTACATGCCTAAAGCGATCGCTAATCCATTACTTGAAGCCCGCAGAGGTAGCTGGTGGCAAGAGCTTTATGCTCGTACTGGTGGCTGGTGGCAAGAATATTTTGCCCGCACAGGCGGCTGGTGGCAAGGAGTTAAGGGAGCTTTTGGAGAAGAGGCGATTTTTGACTCCATTGAGGGTGGTGATATCGAGTTTTTGCAGCTTTTTGATGGCTATGCTACTGACTGGTCAAATAGCGATGATATCGATGCTCTAACGGGTAAAGCTAAAGGTGCGATGCTAGTTGGTGAAAATTCCATTGAGTTGGATGTATCTGCTGCTTCTAAGTTCATCAACTTGGGATCTGCTCAGCCTTTTCTAAATTTCCAGAATAATGGATTCTCAATCTTCGATCAACAGCAAATCAGCCAAGGGCTTGAGTTTGGTGCTGAGCTAACCAAGTCGAATGTTGTTCTTGGCAGTAATAAATCTCAAACATCTTCTATTTCTGATAGTTCTCAATTACTAGGTGACTCATTAACTCCTTGGTGGTTAGGCGATGCATCTTCTTTGTGGGCTGTGCGTTAGATTGGTTCTTAACTTTAGCAGACTAAAAGAATCCCTCTAATCAACCCTTTAAAGCGGGTTTAAGCTTTCAGCCTGCAATTTATTGCAGGGCTACTGCGTAAGTCCTAAAACTGTAACACTACTTAAAAAATTAGATAAATATTATGAATTACGACAAAGCAGAAGTTCTTCCAAACGCAAATATTGATATTTCTAACCATATGACGGAGCGCTCTATTATCGAGGGATTTTCTCATTCACAGCATGAAAGTTATCAGCCGCTTATACAATCACCATCGCATCAAGCATTAATGTATGAATCAAAGTACTTGATAGCTGAAGCTAAAAAACTAATGAGTAACCGCAAAGTCACATACTCTCCTCAGGGATTGATTAATGACTCAAAATGTTTGATTGCTCATGCTGAAAAAATACTAAATAATTGCGAAGCAATGCATAGATGAGAAACCTTATTGCCAACAGAAAAAATCTTATAATTTTCCAGTAAAAATCAATAATCTCTATTTTAAGCCGTGCAAGATTAGAACTTTCCATGAACTATTCTTAACGACAAAAAAGTAGATTTAAACAATTAAAATTAGTATAGTTCTTAGCATTCATGAGCATTTCAGGCTAATTTGTTTTAATATTCTGATTTGGTGATTATTAATAACTTTCTTATAACTTTTTCGCTCATATGGGGAAGTAGGTGAAATGGCAAAATAGGAGGAAGTCATTTTCATAAATCGATAGAGATGCCATGATCAAATTTCCCCTGACCGAATTGTTAGATGAACAAGCGTGCTATGAATGGTTATTAAAGATCCTGCATCCAAAGGGTTTGCATTGTCCAAGTGGACACGCAATACCAGCAGGACAAGCGCCACACGATCGCCAACGTACACCAATCGTCAAATATAAGTGTCGGGAATGTGGGAAAGTGTTTCACATTTTTACAGGAACAGACTTATCAGGAAGCCATTACACCTGTGGTCAGATCGTGCTGATATTGCGTGGATTCTTACAAGGACAAACGACCCAACACATAGCCGAGGAACTAGGACTCGACTATGGGACATTATTGTCTTGGCGGCATCGCATCCAACGTCGAGGATTTGCCCATTTGATTAATGGTAATCTGCCCGATGCTGAAGCCGAGATGGACGAGATGTTTCAGAATGCAGGAGAAAAGGGAGCAAAAAAAAAGATCCAATAGCAGACCCACCAAGACAACGCGGGAATCAACGCAAAGGCAAGGGAACCATGGCAAATGACCGTCCACCCATTGTCGGTACTGTTGGGCGCAACAGTGGTCAGATCCGCATGAAGGTCTGTGACAATACTCAACAAATCACGATTCAACCGCAGGTAGAGGTAACGACCTTACCGACCACGACAGTCTATACCGATGAATCCGATGCTTATAATCGCATACCTGCTTCTGGTCGTGAGCGTCAAACCGTTTGTCACTCTCAGCGCGAGTATGCCCGCGATGAAGATCAAGATGGTTTTTGTGAGGTTCATTGCAATACTATGGAGGGCATTTGGGTTGGTTTACGCAATTTTCTGCGTCCCTTTCGAGGTATTCACAAGAAGTATTTGTATCTGTATGTAGCCATGTTCGAGTGGGCTTACAATCTACGTTGGATTGATTTTGACTTCCTGCGTCGTCTTCTTTTTCCTCCTTCCACCTATTTACCTACATGAGCGAACTTTTTAGTATAGACATTAAGTATTTGAACAGAATATAGTAATTTCCTAGTCAATTTCTACAACAAGTTTCTGAGTTCTACTACTTTCTATATTTATTAGAGAAATAGAGATTGAAACGGGGTTTTCTAGATATGTGTCGGGACGGGGGGAGAATCAAAATAATTACTAAATTGATTCTAAATTAGGTTTCTTGCAATCAAATCATAAAATTCTTGGGGTTAGCCATGAAAATTTCTTCTGTATCTTGTATTTCCGCGATCGTTGCATCTACTCTTCTCACTTTCAGTACAGCTGCATTTGCAATCTCTCAGCCTCAAAATAGCTCTGCAAATTCGCAGTTACAGCCTCTTCAAATATCTAATCTTTCTATGCAAAAGAATGATGTTGTCAGCGCAAAAGCTGAAGAGGCAGAAGAAGACAAAAAAGAGGACGGGGAAGAGCCAACTGCTGGACGATGTAATCCTTCCCACCCTCTGTTTCCTTATTGTGGATGGTGGTAAACTTCACACCCTAACTCATCTAAAATCCATAGTTATCTCAAAATATTAGTTTCTGTATCCTAATTTTTTTTGATAACTTTAAAAAGGTAAAGGTTAGGATGAATTTGTCAGCTTTTGATTCATTCATTTGGGCGGGAGAATCAAAATAATTACTAAATTGATTGTAAATAAAGTTTCTTGAAATTAGATTGTAAAATCCTAGGGTTTAATCATGAAAAGATCTTCCTTGTTTTCTGTTTCCGCGATCGCAGCTTCCAGCTTAATCACAATGAGTAGTGTTGTATTTGCAATCTCACAACCCCAAAATATCACTGCAAATTTAGAGTTACAGCCTTCTCAAATATCTCAACATTCTACTCAAAAGTTAGCGGGTAGAAGTTGTCCTATTCCTGGCAGCTTTTTTTGTGGATGGTGGTTTGTGTTTGACGATTGGTTTTCGTAGGGTAGTGTCATCTCAAATTCTTGATCAGCCATACAAATTAATGGTGAACTTCAAAGAATTCTTTCCTAGAAAAGCTCCTCAATGAGGAGCTTTTTGTGTGTTTGGGTAGTTCAAAAAGTAAATGATGTGTATCTTAAGGGTAGGCAGCGCCTTGCACCGCTTAACATTCTTATGTTTGACTAAAATAGTTTGTATGACAAGGAAAAATAGATGCTATTGTCTTGACGATTATTCCTTATGGAAATCAGGGGTAACCCGTAATCTAATTTAGCCGTAAGCCGATCGCCCATCTGCCAACGCAGTCCTAATCCTGTTCCTAATATCCAGTTATTGCCAATAGATGCAGAGCCTTCACTATTCCACACACTTCCTAAATCAATAAAAGGGACAAGTTGCAACAGTCCTTGTAATTCTGGAACACGCACAATCGGAAATCTTGCTTCTAAAGAAACATTCATGCCATTATCACCAACTAGAACATCTTGTCGATAACCTCGACCAGTTTGGGAACCTCCTAGACTAAATTTTTCTGCGGCTGGCAGAGGGCGATCGGCAAACTGGAGTCCGCCACTCACGATTAGCAATGTGTCTGTGGCTAAAGCCCGAATGTATTGCAACTGCCCACGCCAAGCGACAAAACTGCTATCTGGTGATTTGAGATTAACCGTAGAATTTAGAAAACCACCTAGCCCCAGACTAATCTGTGATCGCAAGGCAATCACATCCTCGCTACTACGTTGTGTATAGTCTTGAAAAAAACGTAAAGCTGAGAGCTTAGTTTTACCGAAATCATCTGAACCTGCTGAAATAGGAATTGGTAACTTGAGCAGGGTTGTAAAGCTGTCGCTATGAGATGCGGTCAAACCGAGCGCAAATTCTTGGGCAGGAGTTTGGATGAGTGGTTGGCGAAAAGTTAATTCGTAATTTGTAGAGTTGGAATAAATATCTAGAATTTTGAATTCGGATTCGACCACATTGCTGTTGGTATTGCTAAAAATAAAACTCAAAGTCCCGTTATAGGCATTAACTGGCAATGTATAACCGAGATTATACTGATTTCGACCATCGGTATTTCCATAGGTGGCGATAATGCGATCGCCTAAGCCCAGTAAATTGCGATCGCTAATTTCAACCTGTCGCGATAACTGCCCAACACTAGGAGACGCATAATTGTCAAGGCTTGCTCTGACATTATAAAGAATTTGCCTCGTCAACTTTAACCGCTAAGATACTTGTTCCTAGTTGTGAGCCAACTTTGAGTTCTGAAGAAACAAACGAGAATAAAGGGTCTAGCTGCAATAATTGCAAAGCATTGAGCAAGCGATCGCGGTTTAAAGGAGCGCCTGTCGCGATCTCTAGGCGAGAGCGAATATAGTTAGGATTAACGCGATTTGTCCCTGTGATCTGAATTTCTTCGAGCTTACCTTCAACAACTTGAATTGTGATATTTCCATTATTCGTCTCTTGAGGAGGGATAAAAGCGCCTGATGTAATGTATCCGTTACGAATATATAAATCTGCGATCGCCGCCCTTGCTTGCAATAATTCCGCAAAACTGATGGGACGGTTAATAAAAGATTTGACAGCAGCAGCTAATTCCTCTGCCGAGAACACCGTACTACCAATTACTCGAAACTCCTGTACAACAAAAGTAGTGGTTGAGTCAGGTATTTCTCGATTTGGTTCGATTTGAGGACTGCTTGGTGTTAATAGTTGGTCAACAGGAGGCAGTCGTCGTGGAGATTCTTCTGGTCTGACAGGTACAGATGGAACTAGATTTGACGGTATAGTAGATTGAGCTAGAATAGAATTATCTTCTAACAAACAACCAAATATAGCGATCAGACCGCAAAAAAACATGCGTCTCCACAGTAACTGCATCTAGATATATCTCCTCACATGTAAGTTTTGCTAGTGATTACAAAACTAATTTTCCAGCAATACAGCGATCCTTAGGGGATGTTTCTTCAAACCAAACTAGAGCCGCTATACAACATATAGCAATAATATTAAAAGCTAATGGTTTAATTCGTTGCAGTAAATTAAATTTAAGTTGATATAGAAGTACCAGAATAATAAATAGCTTGTGTTATGTAATAAAGGTTCTATTGATATGAAAATTTTGCGACAAAACTTTCTTAAGAATACAACGATCTTGGGCTTTGCCTTGGCAAATTTTTCTGTAATATGCATCCCTGAACTTGCATTTGCACAAATTACACCCGACACTACGTTACCAACTAATTCTATTGTTGGTGGAGGACCAACTTTCACAATTACGGGAGGGACAACAGCAAATACTAACTTATTTCATAGTTTTAGCCAGTTTTCCTTAATTAATGGTGAGAGAGCAGATTTCGCTAACTCCCTCGCTATCCAAAACATTCTAGTTCGGGTAACTGGAGGTAATATCTCTAGCATTGATGGAATAATTAGTACCATTGGCAATGCCAACTTGTTTTTGATTAATCCCAATGGAATTGTTTTTGGGCAAAATGCGAGGTTGCAAATAGGCGGTTCATTTTTAGGGACTACAGCTAATAGCGTTAGATTTCTAGATGGGAGTGAATTTAGAGCTAATGCAAGTACGCAAACAACCTCACCTCTATTATTAGTAAGTACTCCCGTTGGCTTGCAGTTTAACGGCACAACTAATGGCGCGATCTCTGCACAGGGACTCGGTGTTGGGTTGGATTATAGCCCTCCTGATTTTCTAGAGATCTTTCGACCTCCCACACCATCTCTGGGTGTCAATCCTGGGCGCACTTTGGCTTTGGTTGGAGGTGATGTGACTCTGCAAGGGGCTAAGTTGACCGCAGATAGCGGACGCATCGAACTTGGCAGCGTTGTGGGGAATGGATTTGTGGCGATCGCGCAAACTGCTAGTGGATGGCTATTAAATTACGATAATGCTCCTAATCTTGGCAACATTCGACTGGAGCAAGCTGCTTTAGTGGATGTAAGCGGGATCAATGGTGGAGGCAGCATTCAGGTTCAAGGTAGACAAGTAACCCTAAATAATGGTTCAGTCCTGCTATCTTCTTCTTTGGGAAATGGGAATGGAAGCGAGATATTTGTCCGCGCTACTGAACTTCTCTCAGTAAGGGGAGAATCTAACCTTCCTTTCGCTAGTGGTATATTTACAGACACTTCATCAGCTTCTACGGGAAATGGTAGCAATATTACGATCGCCACAAAAAAATTAGAAGTGATAGACGGAGCACAAATTAGTGCTGGGGTATTGGGGGCTGGAACTGCTGGCGAGATCAAAGTTAATGCTAGTGAAATAATTTTATCGGGGAGATCTGCTATTCTTCCAGATTTTTATCCCAGTGGCATATTCTCTCAAGTTCTGATCGGAACGGCAACGGGCAATAGTGGCAAAATTACAGTCACTACTGATAACCTACAAGTTTTGGAAGGCGCGAGTCTCACAACTAGTACTTTTGGAATTGGCAATGCAGGCAATCTAGATATCATCGCGAAAAATATTAGCCTGTTCGGAACCAATGATTTTTCGACAGGTATTTCATCCGCAGTAGATTTCGGCGCAACGGGCAATGGAGGCATACTGACAATTACATCAGATAATCTTTCGATAAACAATGGCGCTCAAGTCTCTGTTGGTACGGCTGGGAGTGGTAATGCGGGTAACTTATTCGTAAACGCGAAGACAATTGATATTGCTGGGAAGGTTGAGCAGGGACGCAGTGGTTTATTTGCCAATGCCATTTTTGGCACAGGAAATGGAGGTGATATTGTCGTTAATAGCGATCAATTGACCGTACGTGATGGTGGTCTTATCAGTGCGAGCAACTTTCGCAGTAATAGTACAGCTTTCCCAGGTAGTGGTTCGGTGGGGAACGTTACCATTAATTCGCCATCCATTTTGCTTAATGGTGGACGGATAAATATTGATTCGTTGAGTGGCTCTCGCGGCAACATTAACCTCAACTCCACACTGACCGTTTTGCGGAATGCGAGCAGTATCTCCACCAATGCCTTAGGTAATGCGACAGGTGGAAACATTCGGATTAACACCGACTTTTTGGTGGCGGTTCCCTTAGAAAATAGCGATATCACTGCTAACTCGTTGAATAGCTTTGGCGGACAAGTCATTATCACCGCTAAAGGTGTGATTGGGTTTCAATTGTTGAATCGCCTAACTCCCTTCAGCGACATTACGGCAACCTCGGCTTTAGGCACACAATTTAATGGGCTTGTGGAAATTCGATCGCCTGACAACGATCTCAGCCGAGGTATAGTCAAACTTCCTGATAATTTAACCGATGCCAATAAACAAATTGTGGCGGCTTGCGATCGCTTTCGAGGCAATGAGCTAATCTCTACTGGACGTGGCGGCACTCCAACTGATGCTACACAAACCATCTCTAGTCAAGCAGTTTGGAGAGATTTACGCTTGTCGGAAATACCCTCGACGCAATCAAATATCACGGCTCAAATCGAGGAGAATCCTGCCACCACTCAGCCTTATCGACAAGTCGCTATCCACCCCATACATCAAATAGAAGCCCAAGGATGGGAAAAGGATCGCAATGGAAGATTAAAACTTTTGGCTCATGCATCATCACCATCGGAGCCAGTTTGGCGACTCCCAGTCATTTGCCCAGTAAAGAATGCGATAGAATAGTTATCTAATTGTATATGTAACTATATGGGTAATATTAGAGCTGAGCAACAGAATATTCTCAGAAAAGTTATCTCTGCTTTTGTATTTGCGAATATTTCTGTTTTATGCAATCCACATAATACATTTGCACAAATTACTCCAGATGCCACATTACCAAATCCTTCAGTTGTTTTGGGAACTCCATTCATCACAATTACGGGTGGGACAACGGCTAACACCAACTTATTTCATAGCTTTAGCCAGTTTTCTGTGCCCTCAGGAGGCGAAGCATTTTTTGATAATCCTCTCGCCATTCAAAATATTCTTGTTCGGGTAACTGGAGGTACTATCTCTAATATTGATGGATTTATTAGCAATAATGGCGATGCTAACTTATTTTTGATTAATCCAAATGGAATTTTTTTTGGACAAAATGCTGCTTTGAATATAGGAGGCTCATTCTTAGCAACTACTGCCAATAGCGTTCGATTTCTCGATGGGAGTGAATTCAGAGCCAATGCAAGTACTCAAGTAATCTCCCCGCTATTATTAGTCAGCACACCAGTTGGTTTGCAGTTTAACGGGCTAACCAATGGGGCGATTTCAATCAGCAGGTCTTTGGTATTTGTGCCAACTGGTAGGACTTTGGCTTTGGTTGGAGGGGATGTGAATATGCAAGAGGCAGGTCTGTTCGCAAATAGCGGACGAGTCGAACTGGGTAGCGTTGCTGGCAATGGATTTGTGGCGATCACGCAAACGGCTAACAACTTAATCTTAAATTATAATCAGGTCTCTAATCTTGGCAATGTCAGTCTCGATCAGTCTGCTATAAATGTTAGTGGGGCTAATTTTGACGGAAATATTCAGCTGCAAGGGAGACAAGTAGCTCTTGATAATAGCTCAGTCTTGGGAGCTATATTATTTAGTAGCGGCAATGGCGGGGAGATATTTGTCCGCGCTACAGAATTTTTGTCGGTAAGAGATAGTACAGTATTTTCTTTGGCTGTCACTCCATTTTTGCCAGGGATCGGCAGCAATATTATCATCGATACTAATAACTTACTACTTGATGGAGGGCAGTTGCTAACCGATAGTGACTTTAATAGCATTGGGAATGTCGGCAACATAGAGATTACAGCAAAAAACGTTAGCTTAGTTTCTAATGATTCGTTGAGCAGGCGTTCGATAATTAGTAGTGGGGGAATAATTAATTTCGCAGGAAATTCAGGAGACATAAAAATTACCACAGATAATCTGCTATTGACTGACGGCGCAGCCGTGACGGCTAACTCTAGGGGGATTGGGAATGGAGGTGTGGTCGATATTACTGCAAAAAGTATCTTTTTAGATGGCAGTAATTCTTTGTTCCCGTCACAGATTGCTAGCTCATCTTTTGGTGATGGCAACGCAGGAGATGTAAAAATCTCTACAGAGAGTCTTGTGCTTAAAGATGGAGGACAGATTAACGTTGAGACTGAGAGCAATAAAGGTAATGCGGGAAAAATATCGATTCGTTCCAACTTCATCGATATTTTTGGAGAAAACAGCACTTATCGGAGTGGTTTATTTGCTAATGCGCTTGTAGGATCAGGCAGTGGGGGTAACATAGAAGTTGTTAATAGCGATCGCCTAATCGTACGTGATGGTGGAGCTATCAGTGCTAGCAACTTTGATGATCGAAGTAGGACAAGCTTAATAACCCCAGGAACTGGCATACTGGGCAATATAACAATTAATTCGTCGTCCATCCTCCTCAATCAAGGTAATATAAATATTGATTCGTTAGGTTTCAGTCAAGGCAACATCAATCTAAATTCAAGCCTAATCCTTTTACGCAATGGCAGTAAGATTTCTACTAATGCTTTAGGAAGTGCGGCAGGTGGCAACATTACGATTAAAGCTGATTTCTTAACGGCAATTCCCTTTGAAAATAGCGATATCACTGCTACTGCGGTTAGCAACTTTGGTGGGAAAGTTATTGTCTCTGCTCAAGGTGTGTTTGGTTTTCAGTTTGTCGATCGCTTGACTCCTCTGAGCGACATCACTGCCTCTTCGCCTCTAGGAGCATCACAATTTAATGGTCTCTTAGAGTCTTCCGCCACAACAACTTTAATTGATAATTACGATCTAACTAGTATCAATAATCTTAGTGTCGATAATCCGCAAATTGTCTCAGCTTGTGATCGCCTTCGTGGTAATGAATTTATTATTACTGGACGCGGCGGCGTTCCATCTGATGCCTCAAAAGTAATTTCTAGTCAAGCGATTTGGCGAGATTTGCGATTGTCAGAAATACCCTCGACACAATCAAATATCACATCTCAAACTGAGACTAATTTAGTCCCCACTCAGTCCACTCGTCCAGTCGCCATCCAACCCATTCCCCAAATCGAAGCACAAGGCTGGGAAAAAGATGGCAATGGACGCTTAAAACTGTTAGCCTATGCAACATCATCGCCTTCAGATCCAGTGTGGCGACTTCCAGCAGTTTGTCCAGTAAATAATGTGAGAAACTAATTGGCTATGGCTATTAGAAGCAACATGAAGATCTTGCGATGGAACTGTCTTAAAAATGCGATCGCAGCTTTTATGTTTGCGAATATTTTCGCTGTATGTATTCCCCAGCATACATTTGCCCAAATCACCCCAGATGCCACATTGCCCAGCCCTTCAGTTGTTGTTGATACTAATCCATTGTTCACAATCACAGGAGGAACAACAGCAAATTCCAGCTTATTTCATAGTTTTAGCCAATTCTCTCTGCCCACAGGCACTGAAGCATTTTTTGACAACTCTGCACTAATCCAAAATATTCTTGTTCGGGTAACAGGAAATTCGATATCCAGCATCGATGGTTTAATTAGCGCCAATAGCACAGCAAATTTGTTTTTGATTAATCCTAGTGGGATTCTGTTTGGGCAAAATGCTAGCTTGAACATTGGTGGATCGTTTTTAGCGACTACCGCTAATAGTATTCGGTTTCTAGATGGAAATGAATTTCGCGCTAATGCCAATACACAGACAACCTCACCTTTATTACTAGTTAGTGCTCCAGTTGGCTTACAGTTTAACGGGCTAACTAATGGCGCGATTTCTGCTACCCAAGGCACTCCAGCTTTAAGCGTACAGACTGGTCGAACTTTAGCGCTGGTTGGAGGGGATGTAACACTGCAAGGAGCAAACTTATTCGCCGAAAGTGGACGCATCGAACTCGGTAGTGTTGCTGGTAATGGATTTGTAGCGATCTCGCAAACGGGTAATGGCTTGAGTTTAAGTTATGATAATGCGCCTAGTCTTGGCAATATCCGACTAGATCAAGAATCCGTAGCGAATACAAGTGGGCTTAACGGTGGGGGCAATATTCAGGTACAGGGAAGACAAGTAACCCTTGAAGGCGGATCGGAACTGCAATCTTCTACTTTTAGCAATGGCAATGGCGGTGATGTATTTGTCCGCGCTACAGAACTCTTCGCAATAAACAGAGACTCTAATACGCTACTAAGCAGTATAGGTGCAGATTCAAATTCTTCAGGAAAGGGTGGAAATATTATTATTACCACCGACAAACTACTAATTAATGAAAATGTAGTGCTGTCATCTGCGTCCACTAGTAGTGGCAATGCAGGTAACATCGACATCACCGCGAAAAACATCGACTTGATTATTAATAAGCAAAATATTAACAATCCATTCTTTCCTATATTTATTGGCGTACTTGCATATGATACGGGAAATGGAGGTAACTTGAAAATTACCACAGATAATCTGCGAATGACTGGCGGTTCGGTTTTGGAGGCTAGTACGGTTGGGATTGGCAATGCAGGTACGATTGATATCACCGCAAAAAGCATCTTTCTCGATGGGAGTAATTCGCGCTTTCCGTCAGCCATTTTCAGCGAATCATTAGGAACTGGTAATGGAGGAAATATAAGAATTACAGCAGATAGTATTTTACTGAAGAATGGAGGACAGATTTTAGTTGATACTCGAGACAATGGTAATGCGGGAAACTTATCGATCAATTCCAAACTAATCGATATCTCTGGACAGAATGACAATAATCAGAGTGGTTTATTTGCCAATGCCACTTTTGGTACAGGAAATGGAGGTAATATTCAAGTTAATAGCGATCGCTTGATCGTGCGCGATGGGGGGATTATCAGTGCAAGCAACTTTAATACTTCACTTACAGTCCCAGACCCTAGCAATGTTGGCAGTGGCTCAGTGGGTAACATCACGATTAACTCGCCATCAATTCTACTTGATCAGGGAAGCATAAACGTTGATTCGTTGAGTGGCAGTCGAGGTAATATCAACCTGAATTCAAACCTAATTCTTTTACGCAATCGTAGTACGATTTCCGCTAATGCCTTTGGAACTGCGACAGGTGGTAATATTACGATTAATACAGCCCTTCTGGTGGCAATTCCCACAGAAAATAGTGATATTACTGCGACTTCGATCAATAGTTTTGGAGGTCGGGTGGTTATCGCAGATCGAGGCGTGGTGATCGGTTTTCAGTTTGTCGATCGCTTGACTCCACTCAGTGACATCACCGCATCTTCATCTTTAGGTCCACAATTTAATGGGCTTGTCTCAGGTCGCACCGCCGATAAATTAATCGGTGACAATGAACTAACCGATGGCAATAAACAGCAAATCGTGGCGGCTTGCGATCGCCTCCGTGGTAATGAACTTGTTGTTACTGGACGCGGTGGCGTTCCATCTGATGCTTCAAAAGTAATTTCTAGTCAAGCGATTTGGCGAGATTTGCGATTGTCAGAAATCCCCTCGACACAATCAAATATCACATCTCAAACTGAGACTAATCTAGTCACCACTCAGTCCACTCTTCCAGTCGCCATCCAACCCATTCCCCAAATCGAAGCCCAAGGCTGGGAAAAAGATGGCAATGGACGCTTAAAACTGTTAGCCTATGCAACATCGCCTTCAGATCCAGTGTGGCGACTCCCAGTAATTTGCCCAGCTAATCCACCCAAATAGATAGGCATAAAAATATGAAATTTGCGATCGCTATTGCTCGAAAGTTCTGGCAAATAATTAATAAAAAGAAACTGACATTTCTGTTGATGTTGGCGATCGCTACCTACTGCTCAATCACGATCATCCAACCAGCGATCGCCACCCGTAACCAAACTGCGGATAATCCCAACCTATCAACGCAATTATCCCAGTCCAATCAGCCTTCATTGCTAGAGCAAGGAAGCCGCCTCTATGCACAAGGCAACCTTACCGAAGCCGTAGCCACTTGGAAAAAAGCTCTATTCACCTATCGTCTTCGCCAAAACACCATAACTGAAAAATTACGCGCTCAATTAAATGAGGCACTGTGCCTAAATTATCTCTCAATGGCTTATCAAGAACTTGGCGAGTGGGAACAAGCTCAAGAAACGATAGCCCAGAGTGCAAATTTACTGGATAGACAACTATTGACGAGTAAAGAAGGACTAGCGATCGCGGCAAGAATCAGCAATACACAGGGCAGCCTCCAACTTGCTATGGGCAATCCCCAAGCCGCCCTAGACAATTGGAAAATAGCGGCGGAGCGATACACTCAACTCGATGACGAAATTGGGCTATTAGGTAGTCAAACCAATCAAGCACAAGCACTTCAAGCTTTAGGGCTATTTCGTCTAGCGAGTGAACAATTAGAAGCGATCGAATTACGTCTCCAAAAGCAACCAGACTCACTCCTAAAATCTGTAGCCCTACATAGCCTCGGCACGACGCTACAGACCCTTGGTGATCTTGCCAAGTCTCAAAAAGTCCTCGAACAAAGCTTAGCGATCGCTCAAAATCTAAACAATCCTGCCGAGAGCTCTGTAGCCCTACATAGCCTCGGCACGACGCTACAGACCCTTGGTGATCTTGCCAAGTCTCAAAAAGTCCTCGAACAAAGCTTAGCGATCGCTCAAAATCTAAACAATCCTGCCGAGAGCAGCGCCACATTAATCAGCATTGGCAATAACTTTAGGTTTATCAAAGATATTGATGGCGCTTTACAAAAATATGAACAAGCCGCAAAAACTTCTCCTGTAAGCATTTTGCGCTTAGAAGCACAGGCTTTAAGTTTAAGTTTGCTCGTTGAAAGCGATCGCCTCCAACAAGTTCAACCACTATGGCAACAGATCGAACCAGAGCTGACGAAATTGCAGCCTAGCCGTCGCAGTGTTTATCTGAGCGTCAATTTGAGCGAAAGCTTGATGAAAATTAAAGATCCAGATGCTCGTCCAATTACCACATCAAGGATTGCCGAGTTATTAACCGTAGCGTTGAGGCAAGCCCAATCCATTCAAGACCGCAGAGCCGAGTCCTTTGCAATTGGTGCTTTAGGTGGACTTTACGAACAAAATCAACAACTCTCGGAAGCCTATCATCTTTCCCAACGGGCGCTCTTGCTTGCTCAATCAATAAGTGCCGATGACTTACTCTATCGTTGGAAATGGCTCTCAGGTCGCATCTTAAACAAACAGGGCAAATCCGACCTCGCAATTGATGCCTACAGTCAAGCGATCAAGAATATCCAAAATCTGCGTCGAGAGCTAGTTGCGACATCGCCAGAAGTTCAGTTTGCCTTTCGCGATCGCATCGAGCCAATTTATCGTGAACTCGTCTCTCTATTACTAAAAAGCGATAAACCATCTCAAGAAAACCTGATCCAAGCGCGGCTTACCCTTGAGTCACTGCAAGTTGTAGAGCTAGAAAATTTCTTCCGAGCAGCTTGTCTCAATATCCAACCACAGCAAATTGATGCTGTGGACTCCAATTCCGCAGTGATCTATTCGGCAATCTTAAGCGATCGCCTAGCATTGATCCTCTCATTACCCAAAGAACCTCTGCGATATTATTCCTCGAATATATCGCAGACAGAATTAGAAGATAGTGCCGATCAATTTCTTCAAGCCCTGAACCCAGCATTTTCTGAACGTACTCGCTTAAAAGTCTCACAAAAACTATACGACTTGATCATCCGTCCTTCAGAAACAGCCCTCGCTGCAAAGCAAATCAAAAATTTAGTATTTGTTCTGGATGGCTCATTGCGAAATCTGCCCATGGCAGCCCTACATGATGGCAAGCAATATGCGATCGAAAAATATAGTATGGCTTTAACCCCAGGACTACAAATATTAGGAGCAAAGCCGCTAGATCGAGGACAACTGAAAGTTTGGCTAGGCGGACTATCAGAAGCTAGGCAGGGTTTTACTGAGTTAAAAGGTGTAAAGTTTGAAGCTAACCAAATCTCCAAGCAAATTCCCACTGACTTAGAACTAAATAGCGACTTTACTAAAACGAACTTACAGAAAGGGCTATCGGAGTCAGGTACAGCTATAGTCCACCTAGCTACACATGGACAGTTTAGCTCCGATCCTGAGTCAACTTTTATTTTGGCTTGGGATGATCGCGTCACAGTCCCAGATTTCTATAAGTTTTTGCGCGATCGCACCGACAATCGCAAACAACCTCTAGAGTTACTTGTACTCAGTGCTTGTAAAACTGCCGAAGGTGATGTGAAAGCGATCTTGGGACTTGCTGGTATTGCAATACGCTCTGGCGCGAGGAGTACGATTGGTAGCTTATGGGCAGTCAATGATGACTCAACCAGTAAGCTAATGTCAAATTTCTATGACATTCTCGTCAGCCAACCTAATATTTCTAAAGCAGAAGCATTACAAAAATCTCAACTTTCAATACTTAAAGATTCACAATACCGACATCCATACTACTGGGCAGCTTTTGTACTAGTGGGTAGCTGGCTTTAGGTTGCAATACTCACCGACAAAAATAATTTAGAGCCGCATTTATCCTAATAGATAGTTGGCTTCTATATAATCACTTATCTTCCAAACAACCTCGATCTAAAAGAAATATATTATTAGGAAGAAAATTGCATCAAATAATTAGTAGACATAGAAATTTTCTGTATGCATATATCTTTTGTATAACTTTTGAATATAGCTAAATCATAATCACTAGACTATGATAAATCACAGTTATTGTACTCAACACTACTTTTACAACCGCTAAAAAAACAAGGGCAAAAATCAGTATATTTATTGATTTTTATCTTTTGCTATTTGGTATAGCAATCCTAAATTAACCATGTGAAGCTAAAGCTAATAACAAGGAACCTAATGCCATTGGCTTTGCTTCAAATAATTTAGAATTTCTATATTAACTATGAATATTTTCTCCCAATTGAGGATATAAAGATGTACTCAAATTTATCTAAGCTCTCCAAGATTTGTCTTTCGACATCAACAGCTACTTTACTATCATTGGCATTTATGCCTGAGATGATGATGGCTCAGACAATCAATTTCAAGCCTCCTAGTGGTAGAGCGCCTAGGACTACAACTGGAGCCGCAACTCGTGACTTAGGCTGTTTGATCGACTCAACTATACCTAGTAAACCAGTAAAAACATTACCAATATTGCCTCAATCAAACTACGGATTAACCATATCCAGTCGTCCTGAATTGCCAATATTTAAAGCCAAAACATCAGCAAAACAAATACTTTTGAGTCTTGAAAGTGAAGATAGCAAAGAGGTTTACCAAACTTTTCTGCCTTTACCATCAGAGGTTGGATTTGTCTCTATTAACTTTCCTAAAGATGCACCAGATCTAGTCGCAAATAAGAAATATAAATGGACGATGGCATTTATCTGTGGAAAAACACTCAAACCCGATAGCCCCATCATTTCAGGCTGGATTCAACACATACCCAAATCGCAATTATTGACCACCAAGCTAAAATCGGCATCACCAGTTGATCGCATTGTGATATATGGCGAAAATGGCATTTGGTATGACATGATCAAGGAACTCAATCGATTGCAGAAGCAAAACCCTAGCAATCAAACTCTTTCTAAAGCTTGGAATAAGTTGATAAAAGATCATGTCGTTCAATCATCTGAATCCGCTACGCAGACTAAATAAGAGCTTGATTCGAGCCGTAGAGAAAGTTCAGTCGAGCATATTTACGGCTCCCATTTTGATCGTTACTCTAGTTATTTTGGTCCAGGTCTTTGGTGCATTTCAATTACTAGAGTTAAGGTTCTTAGACAAACTCTTTGAGTTCCGAAATGCTGAAAGTTTAGATCCTAAAATTGTTGTTATCACTTTTGATGATGATGACATTGCCAAAATTGGAAAGTGGCCTTTTTCGGATGCTGTAGTGGCGAATCTAATTACTACAGTCAAATTAGGCAATCCGCGCGTAATGGGTTTAGATGTTTATCGAAACCTCCCAATAGAGCCAGGATTTGAAGAATTAAAAAGAGTTTTTAATTCTTCCCCTAATTTAATCGTCGCAGAAAAATTTGTTAATCCAAGTGTTCCACCTCCCCCTTATATTGATTATGAAAAGCAAGTGGGCTTTGTTGACACAGTCGTTGATCTAGATGGCACTGTAAGACGAGGTTTATTGTCTATTGAGAAACCGAATGGCGAGCTACTTTATAGCTTTTCAATCAAAATTGCCTTGAAGTATTTGGGCTCAAACAATATATTCCCACAACTACCTTCAGGTAACGATCTTACTGTCACTTTAGGTAAGTCCACGTTTTCTCCATTAGATTCGTATCAAGCAGGTTATGCATCTACTGATAATGGTGGCTACCAGATTTTGCTCAATTATCGTTGCCTGCGAGAATGTTTTCAAGAAGTATCTATGAAAAATGTTCTTGATGGGAAATACCCAAAAGATCTGTTTAAAGATCGGGTTGTCTTAATTGGCTCCACCGCAGAAAGCCTGCGTGATTTCTTCTATTCACCATATGGCAAGATCCCAGGTGTACATATTCATGCCAACTTAATATCGCAAATTATTAATGGAGCCATAAATAACCGTCCATTTTTAAAAACCTATCCAAAGTGGCTTGAGGGAATATGGATTCTTGTATGGGCTTCTATCGGCGTTAAGGGAATTTCAGAGTTTTTGAGAGGGGGTAATCTTGGGAAAACTCAATTTATCACAGGTATACTAACTTTCCTTTTAATATCAATTTTGGGATTGGTCTTAATTAGCTACGTTTCTTTTCTGTTTAGTTTTTGGTTACCCATATTTCCTACTCTATGTTCATTTTTAATAAGTAGTGTCATCTCCATTATTCAACTTGGTGAAAAGTTTCGCTATGCATCAAATATTGATGAACTAACACAGATTGCAAATCGGCGCTATTTTGATCGCTTTCTGGTGAAAAATTTTCATGCAAAGCAAGCCCTTTCTGTACTGATCTGCGATGTTGACCACTTTAAGCTTTATAACGACAGCTATGGGCATCAGGAAGGAGATACATGCTTAAAACTGGTGGCTCAGGCTATTAACAAATCAGTACGCAGTGGTGAACTGGCTGGTCGCTATGGAGGTGAAGAATTTGCTGTGATCCTTCCCCATACTAGTTATGAAGAAGCTTTAGCTGTAGCAGAAAGGATCGTTACAAATGTACGTAATCTCAATATTCCTCACAAAAGTTCTAAGACCAGTAATGTGGTGACATTAAGCTGTGGAGTTGCGAACATGACGGTCGAGGATAGTTCTAGCTTGGATTTGTTGATTAAAGCCGATCGCGCTTTATACAAAGCAAAAGAGCAAGGACGAAATAGAGCGTTGGGATATGTTTAGTGATAGTTATAGCCATTGCGAAGTTAGCAAAACCCAAAACAAAAGTGGCGGGGGGGGGGGGGGGGCCCGGTTTTTTTTTTTTTTTTTTGGTTTTTTTTTTGGTTTTTTTGTTTATAAAC
>JALQCR010000033.1 GCA_023336205.1 Pseudanabaena sp. Salubria-1 | reverse complement strand
GAATGGCGATCGGCTTTTGCAATTTCTGCAACCGCAAGTATTCAAGCCGTTGTCTGAATTCATGCTTTTAGAAGGAGGAGGTAAGCAGCTTGTGATTCCGCAGAAGAATGTAAATGAGGAGCGAGAACAGTTAAAATTGTTCTAAATCACAAAAAAGCGATCGCACTATATTCCTGAGTGTGTTAGCTTTATAGTATGTGATTATATGACTAAAACTACTACTCATGGCTAGGGATGAATAATGCTAGAAGTTACCTTGTCACAACATTATCAGATTTCTATCCCACAGGAAATTAGGGATTTGTTAAATTTACAAGTGGGGCAGAAGTTTTCGGTTGTTTTAAAAAACGATTCAATTACGCTTGTCCCTAAATCTTCTATGCAATCATTCCGAGGTATCTTAAAGGGAGCTAATACTCACAATGTACGCGATCGCAGTGAAAGGGTATGAAGTTTCTTGTTGATACTTGTGGATGGTTAGAGTGTAAAATCAGATTATTAAAGAGGTAATTGCTATGAGTCAATATGTTTTACTTCGCATTCAGTCTCTTCAAGAGGAGCTTGAAAGTTTAAAAAAGATTGTCAGTCATCAATTGTTGCAGGGTCAGCGTAAAACTGCTTATATCAAGGGTCTATGGAAAGATTTTGAGATAAATGATGATGATTTTGCTGATGCGAGAGGTGCTGTTTTTAAAGATGCAAATAATTGGCAAGAATAGAAAATCAAATGGATACTTATTTGGTAGATACTCATGCTCTAGCTTGGTTTATTGCTGAAGACAAACGTTTATCATCTTTAGTGGAGAATCTTCTTAATCAAGCTCAAGAGGGAGAGATTCAAATTCTGATTCCGACTCTTGTTTTGGCTGAACTTATGCATATTGCTGAAAAAGGTAAGGTGAAAGTAACGGTTGAGCAGATTTTGCAACAAATTAATCAGGGAGATGGATTTACAGTGGTGGCTTTCGATTTTCCTGTTTTTCAAGCGATGCTTACATTACCGAAAGAATGGGATATTCACGATCGCGTGATTGCGGCAACGGCTAGTTATTATCAAACAACGTTGATTACAAGAGATGAGATGTTGAGGGCTTCATCTAAAATAAAAACTCTCTGGGATTAAAAACGGGTGAAGCGATCGTCTAGAAATCACGACTCACATTACTAGCGATCGCCACGTCTCTTAAAGCTATAATGGGAGACAATTTGGATAGTAACTTCAACCGAAAACAACTATGAGAATTGATTACTCTCAAGAAGATTCAATTTCAATGTTTCTTCCCCGTCCACGCATTCATTCCAGTCGAGAAGCAGGTTGGAAAAATATTCATCTCGCACATTATCAAGTGCCTGCGATGGAATTCCCTGAAATGACAAATCTTCAGCACCTTATTTCTCTTCCATCTTGGAAGCAGCCAACAGAAGTAGAAATAGTTGTGGACGGAAAGCGGCATCTATTGCAGCATGACCCAAATGAGATAGGTTACATTGAAATGGTTCCTGCTTATATTCCGCTTAGGGTGCGGTCAAATCAAGCAGCCGAAACAACTCACTGCTATCTCGATCCCACATTTCTAACTCATGCTGCTTATGAGTCCGCGAATTCGGAGCAAGTTGAATTGAAGCCGTTGGTAATAGTCCCCGATCCGTTGGTTTATCAAATTGTCCTCTCTCTGAAAACAGTATTGGAAACTGATGCAACGAATAGCTGCTTTTATGCAGAGTCGATGGCAACGGCTCTAGCAGCCCATTTTTTGAGAAACTACTCAACGCGCAAGCACTCCCTACCAGAATATGAAGATGGTTTACCAAAGTACAAACTGAAGCAATCTCTTGAATATATGAATGTTCATCTGAGTGAGAATATTTCATTGGCGACGATCGCAGATGAGCTAGGAATCAGTCAATACTATTTCTGTCGATTATTCAAACAATCAACGGGAATGACTCCTCATGCGTACTTGATTCAGCAACGAGTCGAGCGATCAAAGCAATTATTGAGGCTGAAAGAATACTCAATAATCGATATTGCGATCGAATGCGGTTTTGCCAATCCGAGTCATTTTGCCAAATGGTTCCGCCGCTATACAGGGATTTCGCCGAAACAATTTCGTATGTTGTAGCAAGAATATGTTGCGATCGCAAGAATATATGCGACTTGAATTGGCGAAAGTAATAGCATCTTCGCAACCAAGATTCACCAATTCCAGTGTTATCTCAAGGAGATTGCCATATGATTTTAGATAAGGTAATGAAAGCTTCTGCTCTAGCACTGATAGCTACCCCACTATCACTTTTAATTCCTAACATTAGTTTTGCAGCACCTGCTGGTACTAGTTTTGAATGCAAAGAACTATTTGGTGATGCTAGTGGCTCTCGATTTGCTACATATGCTGTACTGTCAGACGGGAGTCGATCCCTATCACCTTTATTAAAATGGAGAACCGAACAGTTCTCTGACGCAGGATATACTCCTGAACGTAGATGCTATGAGGTTACAAATAGATTAAATGTTGCGGTCAGACAAACTGGTGGAAATCTGGCTAAGCTCTATCTTACTATGGGTTATAGTGTGACTGGTGACTCTTCTCAAGTCATATGCTACGTCAACGGGACTTCCTCTGGCTGTAACAGCAGCAATATTCTTTGGACTCTTAGCGGTGAAAACGCGAGAAATCCAGCAAAGGTTTTTGCAGGTTTGTTCAACTTTATTACAACGGCAGGTAGTGGCTCTAGTATCCAAGAATCAGGAGGTCAACCTTATGTAAATTTGGGCGAATTGGTTGATGCTTCATTTGGTAATGGAACAACTCCTTCGTCAACGCCTTCTGCCCAACCTACACAGCCATTTAACAAGCCAGCAACACAACCTAGTCCCAGTCAAAATGGTGGCATTTAATTTGCAATTACCGAATATGACTGCTTGATTATCAAGGAGCAAAAAGAGAAAACATCTTCATTTTTGCTCCTTAATTCTACAGTTGAGGGAATAGATATTATGAGTCTAGCTTTATCGTCCTTACTTACCTCTTTGTTAACATTAATTGATTCTTCTTCAATTAGTTTGCCTAAGTCGAATTGCTGTTTATTCATAAATCAGCCAATTAACTTAAAATATAGCGTTAGGGCGACTTCAATCTCAGAACGTAAATCTAGTTTTCAAACCACTGAAGAAATTGCTAATCAGGTAACTGTTAGAATTCTTTCAAAAGAAAGTAGCGGTTCAGGTGTAATTATTTCTCGTCAGGGAGAAACTTATACTGTTTTAACGAACGAGCATGTCTTAAAAAATGCTAAAGATAAAGATTATCGAATTCTCACTGTAGATGGACTGATACATAGCTCTATATTAGTAAACGAAGCTATGCTTGTTGGCGCTGATTTAGCCATAGTTAAATTCAATACTAATAACAACTATCAGGTAGTGGCTTTAGGCGATTCTAGTTCTCTGTCTTTAGACGATCCTGTTTATGCTGCTGGATTTCCCAATTATTATTTTCCTATAGATTCAAATGTCGTTGAGGCTACCTATAATTGGGGACGAAGAGCATTTCGGTTAACTGTTGGAGATGTGCGGATGTTACCTTTAAAATCCCTAAGAGAAGGATATGGTCTCGGCTATACAAATGAAGTTGTTGACGGAATGAGTGGGGGACCAGTTTTAAACCAAAAAGGAGAGTTAGTTGGTATTAATGGGAAGCTTAAGTACTCGCTACAGGAAGAAGAAGGATATCTGTTTATAGATGGGACAAGACCTTCTCAACATCTTTTTGAGCAAATGCGATCTTTGAGTTGGGCTATTCCCAGTTCTAGTTTTGTGCAATTTCTTAGTATTCTTTAGATTTTTTAGATTAAAAAAGTCATGCCCACCCCTATTTCTATATCTCGTTATTTTCTAAGTGTTTTTTTTGTAATATCAGCTACAACATCTGCTATGCCTATTTTTGCACTAACTCCTGAAGAAGTGGATAGTGTTGCATCACAAACTACGGTTGTGATTGGTCAGGGATTGAAAAAGGGCGATATTGAAAACCGTAAAGAATGGAACCCTGGATCTGGCGTAATTATTGGTCATAGTGGCAAAAATTATTATGTACTTACAGCATTACATGTTGTTCGTACAAAAGGAGTTACCTATGGAATTCGTACTAGTGATGGAGATGTACATTTTATTGAAATTAAGGATGCAAGCAGCGATGCTATATTTTTGGGATCAGAGGGTGGGAAGCTTGGAGAGACAATCAATGGATTTGATCTAGCAGTTATTAAATTTGAAAGCGATCGCAATTATCCTGTTGCATCAATTAATGATGGAAATATTTTACCTGTAGATACAAGTTTATTTGTTTCTGGATGGCCCAATCCTGAGAATGAAAGTCTTGAGAGAAATCGGCTAACTTCGTCTGGCAATTTAAAACAAGTGGCTAGTTCTCCTTTCCCTGATGGCGGTTACAGCTTACTTTATTCAAATTTCACCCGTAGAGGCATGAGTGGCGGACCTATATTTAATGCTGATGGTAGGGTAGTTGGCATTCATGGACGTGGGCGCGCTCGAGGAAATGATTATTGCGTTGATCCGCAACTTAACCAAAATAATAGTTGCGGGATGCAAATGGTACATTTGCTAACAAAGTCCGAAACTGTCAATATTCAATCTGCTTTCAATAGGCAGCCTGTCGATCCTAAATTGATTTCTGAAGGTATAGCAAATAAGCCTAGAGCAGATCGCATTGATAATATCTTTAAGGATTTTACAGTTAATTTTGTAGAATCTAGCACGAGAGATATACCTTCACTTGGATGTGGTAGTTTACTTTTGGGTGAGCCTTGTGATAAAGGAGGTGGTATTTGAGCCACGCACCATGATTAAATATTGTCCATAAATTAAATCGGCGTTTATAAGTTGTTTGTTAATTTCTTGCTTCAAATTTTGCCATTGAAATTCAAACTTCGTAAATATGCTATTAATCTAGCAGCAATTCCAAATTCAAAAAGTAGCAAGATATACAAAACCAAGAGTCTAAAAATTAACAGGAATCTGCAAAGACGGGGGCTTCATCAAGCATAAAGTCGATTAAATGTTGCCAACTCTTAAATAAAAAGTACTTGGTAAGAGAGAGAATATCTTGAAAGAATCCTCTACGAGTGCCACGCTTACGACGAATCTCTTGATAACTGGAATCTATTAAATGTAAAATCGTGTGAAATAGAAAAGCTAACAAATTAAGAGATAGAAGTGTCGATGACAAATGTTTTTGTCCATGACCAAAGTTATGTTCCAAGTTGTAGCCCTTGGTTTTCAACACATTGTGGTTCTCATTTTCGGTTTTCCAACGACATCTACCCGTTTCAACTACGACCGCCACATTGTCAATATTAACAGCATGATTAGTCACAAAAGCATTACGGTAGACTTCAGAATTATCAACACTATTGCGAACAGTCAGTTCACACCAGTTCACTAACAGAGAGGGTTCTTGTTCTCTTAAAGGTATCTGATTCACAAATCGATAACTATATATTTCTATAGATTTCCCCTTGCGGTGTTTAGTCGTCAAATTCTGCACTTCACCATTTTTTTCAATGTAATCTAACCACTGATATAAACTAGGATGACTGGATGGTAAGCAGGTGAAAATGAAGTTCATATTTGCCTCTAAACAATTCTGACACATCGGTTGACGGCTATAGAGATCATCCCCTAATAACGTAATCGCCTGTCCTTCAAAAAGATGCCCATGTTTACTAATCCAGCGTTTCGCTGCGGCTGTTTCACAATCTTGTTTCTCATGTCCATCTTGCGGAGTGACGAATTCGGGTGGTAGAGAAATCACCTGTTCGCAACCTGGTGCAGCGATTACGGGCAAAATTGCTGTGTGTGAGTATGTTATTTTGCCACTGCGATGATTACGGGTACTACAACATTCGCAGGATATTTTCGATGAGCTATGGTACTCCGTTCCATCTAAACAAATCAGTAAATTCCTATCCAATCTTTCATATCGTTTCAGGTGCTTTCCCATTTGCAGAAATTTATACACTTTCTCAAATACAGCGTTCAGACTCTTGGCGCTAATTAGGTCGAGGATATTGCGTATTTGCTGGTCAGAGGGTATTTTCTCCACTCCAAATATACTTTGAACGTTATTTTTTCCACTTCGACTCTGCAATTGTCTTTGATACTCTAAAAATGATTGACACTGCATAAAAAACATCGAGAAAGCCGACAGCATCGCATCGCTGATTTTAAATTTTGTCCCATTGCTTTCGCTTCTTGGGTCTTTTATTTTCTCTATCCCCTCTTGCAGGAAATCTAAAAAAACACTAAAAACTAAGATCGTTGGTGGCATTAACTGGATAGGATTATCATTTTTGCTATGTTTTAAGCTCTACCTTTATCTGGTTCCTTATATCTGTATACTTTGCTGCTTTTTGAATTTGAAACTGCTGTTAATCTAGCTTCTTTGTCAGCTTTCTTGTGAATTGTTTCTAATATGGTGTGAGCAATAATGGATTTAAAAAGACTGTATTATGTGGCAGGTTCTACCCTCCTCTTCAACCTAGCACAGTTACCGTCAGCATGGGCTGAAACGGTTCCAAATTTTCATCCTTTGACCGAGACTAGCTCGAATCTCACTAAATCTAGCTCTGTCATTGATGTCAATAAAAATACTAAATTGACCGAAACTTTGCCTCTGGGCAAGCAAAATGATCAAGTTGTCAAGCCAGCTAATTCTACTGCTTCAGTTTTGCAAAAACTTGATAAATTGCAGTTACAAGAATTGCAGCCTCAGTCTAATGTAGATACAGTTTCTCAAGTTAACTCTGTCTCTCAACTCTCAGATGTTCGTGCTACCGATTGGGCTTTTACATCTTTGCAATCTTTAGTTGAACGCTATGGCTGTATTGCAGGATTTCCAGACAGCACATATCGTGGGAAACAGTCGATCTCCCGCTATGAATTTGCGGCTGGACTGAATGCTTGCGCTGACAAAATCAATGAGATTATTTCTTCTGGGCTTGCTGATAAGGTGAGCAAAGATGATTTAACAAGTTTGTCTAAACTTCAAGAACAATTTACGACTGAGTTGGCAACACTTAGAGGTCGAGTCGATGCTTTAGACGCAAAGACTGCCAAGTTAGAAGCTCAGCAGTTTACAACGGTTGGCGCAACGAATGATAGAGCCGTTACAGTAATGGGCGGTGAGGCAATTTTTGCTGCATCTACAGCAGCAGGAGGCAAACCACCAGGTAAAGGTGAAAACAATACAATCTTGACTTACTCAGCACGTATTGGGCTTGTTTCGACTTTTACTGGTAGAGATAGATTAAGACTGGAATTAGCGTCTGGTAATTTCTCGGAAAGTGGATACTCTAACCCCAACTCTTTGAATACCAACAATGCTATCCTGTCTTTCCAATCCGATACTGCCAATCAATTTCAACTTTCACGGTTGGAATACCGTTTCCCAATTTTAGACAATCGCGCTGTTTTAACATTTCAACCAGTGGGCTTCAGTTTGAGCAGTGTGTTGAGTCCTAACTCACCTTATTTTGATAGTGGTCGTGGCTCTATTTCTCGATTTGGTGAGATTAGTCCCCTATTCCGTATTGGTAATCTTGATTCTGGGGTTGGTTTTGATTGGCTGATCAGCGATCGCGTGCGTTTGCAATACGCTTATGGAGCAAGTAACGCTAGTAACCCCAGCGCAGGTGGTGGTTTATTTGGCTCCAACGATCAGGCAATGGGTTTACAGCTTTTACTCGTTCCTGCAAACAATGTTTTGACAGGATTAACTTTTGTATATGGTAATTCCAGTACAGGAAGACTGAATACCTTTACGGGTAGTGGAATCGCCGATGCATCAGGTTATATCGATCAACCTGCACAAATTTACGGAGTTAACGGCTCCTTACAATGGCGCATCTCTCCCAAGCTGACTTTTGCCACTTGGGGCGGACTGGTGGGAACTTATTCGCCAGATAATACAGAGGCTTATGCGGTTAGCTCCACCTATCTCTTTTCTCTAGGGCTTAGTGACTTGTTTCGTGAAGGCGATTTGCTTGCCTTTATCTTCGGTCAACCACTTAAGCTTATTACTCTTGGTAATGCCAGTGGAACGGCTGGAGCAATAGATTCGGCTTCATCGCTGCATTTTGAGACATTTTATCGGTTTAATCTTAGTCGAAACATCACAGTCACACCAGGAATCTTCTTAGTTACTAGTCCTGGTAATATTGCTGGCAACAATACAATATATGTTGGTACAATCCGTACAACGTTTCGCTTTTAAATCTTAAGCATTAATTAAATTAGGAGCTTGTTTTATGACACCAAAACTTTTGCTAGTGGCTATCTCTGCAATTGCATTAGTAGGGAATGCAATCAATGCTGATCGGGCGATCGCTCAAGCAAAGCCACCCGATCAATCTCAACCAAAGCCATCCGATCAATCTCAAGCAAAGCCATCCGATCAATCTCAACCAACGCGCCCTCGCGTCACTTTTTTTGAACAAGAACAGAAATTTGGTAAGGATGATAGCCTGACCTTTGGCAATGAAAATTTTTTACAATCCGCGCTCTCTGGAACAACAATGGCGATCGAAGATCCAGCCAAACTTCGTCCTAGCGGTGTTATCAACTTTAACGGCGGTAATATATCTTCGGGAAGTAGTAGTACCGCAGTAGGTACATACAGTGTTGGGGTGACTGAAACCTTTAGTTCTAGGAATGGTAGTATTACCTTTAGTTCTGTATCACCTACCAGCGCACTAAATGCTACTGGATCAGTAAATGTAAATGGAAGCATTAACGGACAATCTTTAACTGGGAACTATAACTACATTCGCCTCAACGCTCTAATTGTCAACAGCAATTTCAGCTATTACCCTGCTAGTCAGTTAACTAATCCGTCTCAATCATTAGTGTTCAAAATTCTAGCTCAACCTGTACAAACGGGTGGTGGCACTGGCTTTGGAAACCTTTCAGCACCAGCTTCAGTATCAATCGGTATACCTAGAGATCGGTAACAAAACATGTTTTTGTTATAGTTTAAAAAACTGAAGGGAGAATGCATTAATGCTTCCTCCCTTTTTTATTGCATGATTACTGCGGAACTATTGCAAAATTATAGTAGGGGCAATTCATGAATTGCCCCTACATTTCGTTCCTTTGCGTAAGTGCGAAACCGTGGACTACCTATAAGTGGCAACGGGAACCTGTTGGGCAAAATCTACATCACCGACCTCATGGAAATCAGTCTCACCAAAAATAGCATTCTCAAACTTGTAATGCTTAAATTCTAGAATATTACCCGAATGATCAGCTAGGAAAAAAGTACGATGCTCCAAGGGAGTATCTACAAAGCGAACTTTAGGTTTTTGATAAAATTTCAGACGCTTATCATGAACTTTCTCCAACAGAGCCATCCAATTATTTTCAGAATAGAAAACTAATCCAAAATGGCGTGGATAAATCCCCCGTTGCTCTCCAATGGGTTCATGAGCAACATGAGCCACCAATTGATGACCGTACAAGCTCATTATCAGTGAGTCATTTGACTCTCGCCCTCCTAAGCAACCTAAACCATCTATATAAAAGGCTTTGGTGCTAGGAATGTCTTTAACTGGAAATGCGAGATGAAAAAGAATCTTTGTCATGGTGCAATGTTTTCTAGCATGAGTTTGGTACGCTTGAGCTTATCAGGAACTTCAATCGGATATTTTCCCGTAAAACAAGCTGTGCAAAATTGGGCGATCGCTATTTACTCCATTGTGAAGCGATCGCCTATTTACCTCATCTAGACAATAGATTTCATTGATAGATAAAGTTTTTGAGGTTGATTCTTGAACCTTTGAAAACCATACTTGAGATAGAAATTAGCGGCTTCTTCGTCTAAAGCTTCCGCAATAACGGCTAAAGACGCTATGTACTCAGAAGCAATCAGCGATTTCTTAAGCGCATCGAATAACATCAATTCCCCCAACCCTTTTCCTTTTTGTTGTTGATCGACAGCAAGGCGACCTAATAATGTCGCAGGTAATCGAGGATATCGCGGCAAAGATTTCGCCAAAGCATCCTCTAAAACCGAAGTATCAACCACATAGAAAGAGAGCGTGTAGTAGGCTAAAACCTTTGTGGCTGGTGCATCAACTAACACAAAGGTTTTAGCTACTTTCTTTTTAAGATCCTGTGATGCTTGTCTGCGGATGTAACTATCCAGACTATCTTTACCGCAATAGAAGTTTAAGAGATCGTGCTTCTTACTATCAAGGGATTCAATTTTGAGAACCATCAATCCCTCATGATTTGCTCATGTCTCAGAGCCGCCGACTTGAGTGCGTTATTAGGTGCAGGTGGATTTAGTAAAATATCAACAAAAGCTTGACTGTCCTCAAGATCGAGTTTAAGAATTTGGTGTTTAGCGATAACCGCATCGGCGGCAACTTGAACAGCCGCAATCACAAAATCAGTAAGCGATCGCCCTTCTAGCTCCGCAGCTTTTTGCCATAGAACTTTAATTTCAGGGCTGATCCGAGCTTCTAGCCTTGCCATTGTTTTGGCATGATTTTGAACAGGATTTGCATTTGTCATATCACTACCTCCCAAAGACTACGCGGATAAATTTATCTACATTAATCCTATACGTCAATTAGCCGTATGTCAATAATCAAGTTACGCCAGCTTGAAAAATTTGATTTACGGTGAGAGTTAGTTCTGGAAAGGTTTGAGAAATTAGGCGATCGCTACCACCACACCTATTGCTAGTCATTAATATTTTTGAGCCAATCGTGTAAATCTTCCAAACTTTCTAAATCAAACAAAGCTTCACTCAATACATCTAATAGTTCTGGCGCTAACTTACGCAACAGAACTTTAATTTCATCGGGTATGGTTCCTAATTTGCGAGAAAGCAGTTTTAGCAAAAGCGAGCTTTTTCCCTCTTGCAGACCTTGAACCTTACCTTCTTGAATACCTTGAGCCTTACCTTCTTGAATACCTTGAGCCTTACCTTCTTGAATACCCTCTTCTCGTGCTGTTTCAATGACACCATTCATGTCTCGATAGTACTTTAAGCTATTTTCATAGGCTTCCCTTTCTGCTGGAGAAAAGTTCGTAATCCGAGCAACTTCAAACAGTTGCATAAATACATTTTCCTGCAACGGTAAAGGTGGCTCTTCTAGTTCAGGTAGATGTTTTAGTAAAAATAACCACTTGTCAAAATGGTTGTTTAGTTGATCGATTGTTTTTTTGAATTTTGGTAATTCCAGATAAATAAATTTCAACTTCTCATAGAAAACTTTGCAATCTTGATCTTTTAGTTCAACAATATGCAGGAAAGCGTCATCATTTTTATCTTCATCAAAAACAAAGTCTAAAATCCCAATCGTATAAACTGGGGCAAGTTTGTAGTTCCAATCTCCTTTTGGTGCTTGGTCTTGAATGGGAAAGGATGCGTAGTAAATGCTGCGGTCTTTGAAGTAATTATGTTTGGCTTTCTGCATTTCGACAATAAACTTCTCGCCTTTTTCGCTTTGACAGTAAAGATCGAAGACTGCTTTGCGATCAAGCGGAGTATTGCCAAGGTTTTCGGTGCTGCGATAGGTGAGATCTTTGACTCGATGTTGGCTTGGTAATATTACGTTGAGAAAATCAATCAACAGGTTTTTGTTCGGCTCGGTTCCAAATAATCGCTTGAAGCCAAAGTCTGTGAGTGGGTTGATATAGCGATCGCCGCTAAGACGAGAATAAAACATGATATTATTAGGAGCGCCTAGTGTCATAATACATCATTAATTAAACTACGCCAGCTTGAAAAATTTGCTTTGCGGTGAGATTTAGGTCAGGGAAAGTTTGTGAGTTTGCGGTACATGGTTGATTACTTAGGCGATGAAGACCTGAGAACATTGCTATTACGCAAGACAGGCAACGCGATCGCCCCAAAAGTCACAACCGTACTGAGCTTAGCGGAACTAGAGCAGATGCAGACGCAAGTGCAGAAACTGCCATTCACCAGTCAAGTAGTCGATTCTCTAGTCGAATTGCAACGGGAATTCAAGAAAGAAAACTTTGTGGCTAGCACCAGAAAATATGTGCAGATGGTGATGATTTTGAGAGCTTACGCCTTCTTACAAGGAGAAACAGAAGTAAGCGAAGACTCATTTGAGATTCTCAACCACGTCATCTGGAATCATCCTAGAGAAAAGACTGCGATCGCCAAAATCGTCGCCAAGGTTGGAAATCCCCTAAACATGCAAGCACAGGAAACCTTGATAGCGATTACTGAATCTATCGCCCAACTAGGAACCTGTCCAACCTTCGGCACACATGAAGATCAACATAGCTGGGCAACTCAAGGCACAAGTGTCTTGTCCGACCTGCGACATATGACAGATCGCTTACAAGGCATGATTGCTCAGTATCCACACAAAGCCAAGAAAGCCCAACAAATCGTGCTTGAAATCGAATCGAAGAAAAAGCCATTGCTAGCCAAAGTCAGCGAGATTTTGTACGGAGCATAGAGACAACCGCAAAGGGAGCGTAATTCACGCTTCCTTTAAAACCCAATTCAATAATCAGAACTAAAATATGCAAAATCCATTAGTATATGTAGTCCCGAAATGGACAGAGCTTTGTGCGCGAGATTTCAAAGAAGGCTCAGAGCGACTATGTGAAGTAATCATCGAAGGCAAGACAAAAATCTATAACTTCGACGCATTCACCGATGAAACTTATCACCGCCTGTACGATCGCCAGCCCAATCGACTTGCAGACAATGACATCAAGCCAGAAAACAAAATCTGGATTGCCATTCACCAACAAATGACCGAGCTAGAATCTTTTCAGCAATTTAGCAACCGACTAAATGGCGATGAATTTCTCGCAGGAATCGGTACAACCTCAATCTGCAAAGCGATCGCTGAGATGTTACCAGAGCCAGATCGACGATTAGAAGACCCTGAGCTAATCAGAAAACAGATTCGGGG
Source organism: Pseudanabaena sp. Salubria-1 (assembly GCA_023336205.1). Taxonomy (GTDB): domain Bacteria; phylum Cyanobacteriota; class Cyanobacteriia; order Pseudanabaenales; family Pseudanabaenaceae; genus Pseudanabaena. The sequence continues at coordinate 59,716 of JALQCR010000033.1, read as the reverse complement.
CATCTTTGAAATGCTCGCAGGGCAACCGCCCACCTCTGAACTCATGCAAATGGTGCAAGGGTTGAAGCAAAAAGGTATCGCCACCCGAAAAGCCTGTGAAGACTATGCTGACTCAATTACCGAGACAAAAATAGGAGCCGCCTTAATCATTGGCATCGCGAGAGCCGAAGCTGACCTAGAAATTATGGAAGAAAGCCTAGCTGCTCTTGGTGGTGGCGGCGATCGCTAAGGGTCATGCGGACATTAACAAAAACTTGCGGCGGGATGAGACAGATTTAAACGACACAAATAACCTCATTATTAAGTGATTGGGATTAGCAGAGCGCAATATTACGGTAAAAAGATAAACTTAGGATTAATTGAATGGCTCAATAGGCAGGTGTTTCATGGATGTAAACATTATAATTATGTTTCTATCATAGTAGAATCACTACTCGTCTTCTATTTTCTTGTTGTATTCAATATAAATTATCACTAAAATGATTGCAAAAAACACATAAAGACCAGTACTAGTAAAACGATAACCTTCTGGAGCCCAATAAAACAAAAGATTACTAATTTTCTCTAACCCCCAGAGCGTACCTTTAAATGGAATGGATAGGCTGGCTATAAACTGACTGGTATCTATTCCTAAAATTTTCCCTAATGTAATGCTTATAATTGCTATGGCAAGAGTTGGAAGAAGTACTATTGTCAATACCACAACGATAATTGCGATCATAGTCAGGTATATATTAATTACATTCCAGAAGATAGCGATTACAATTCTTCCTACTTTCCTTTCCAGCTTTTTATTCATTTTCTTTCTTATATATTCTAAGTAAATGTTTAATCTCTCTTTCCCATTCGCACATTTTAATAATGTCTGCCTCTGGATTGAAAAGATAATTTGACAAGGCAATTAATCTTTGTGCTGCCAAGTCAATAGAAGAGAATTTTGGCACAATACGAAAATTCTCCCATAACCAGTAAAGCTTTAAAGAATATGTTTTAGCCAATAATTGACTAGCACATTTTCTTAAAGATTCTGAAGCTTCGTACATTTTCTCTTGTTTTACAACTCCAGCGTTTCCATAAATATTTGAGTACATGGTCAGTGAATAAGCAATTTCACCTATAACGTTCGCTTGGGCATATATAGGCTCAATTAGGCATTTCATAATGATTTGCCCAAAGACGAAAATGATAACCCCTGTTATAACGGGTGAGATAAATGTAATAAGTGGCTGTGACATATAGATAGATTTAATAGGCGCTTCGAGTGATGATAAACTGCTCAAAGCTTTTAGGTTAAGCATTGCGTATATTCTATACTGAAACCATTATATATCAGGTACTTCAGTGCGATCGCCAATCTTGGAGGGTGCGTTAATGAAATGTAGCGAACCTCTTTCTTTTACATTATGCTGCAAAAATCTTGTTATTACACTTATTTGGTTGATCAATATCACAAGTTGTGTGATATTGATCTTGTACAACTATGTATTATCCTGCAATATGCAAGATAATACATGGTTATGCATTTCATGAAAGCTATTTAGGATTAAAAGTTGTCAATTTATTCTTTCGAGTAAAATTTATCTGGTGAACCTCAATGGCAACTGTCGTCAGTTTTATTAATTACAAAGGTGGTGTGGGGAAAACCACTTTAGCGGTGGAAATTTCCGCAAGTCTTGCTTATCATCAGAAAAAAAGAGTTCTGCTCGTAGACCTAGACCCACAGACAAATGCAACGTTTTACCTCGTAACTGTCGCAAAATGGAAAGATTGGGCTAACGAGGATAAAACGTTGAAGAGTATTTTTACGGCAGCAATGGATGAGCCGCCCCAAGAAATTGATGTTCATAACGTAATTCATAAAGACTTTCTACGTCATCCAAGGACTCATGAGATTGTTTCATTACATCTCCTTCCGTCACATATAGAACTTATGAGTACTGATATGGATTTGGCTATGAAATTTGGAGCCAGAGGGTTTGAAGCACGAAGAATTTTGAGGACAGTCTTTGAAAAAATCAAAGACGACTATGATTATATTATTTGTGATTGCCCACCAAATTTAAATCTAATTACTCAAAATGCCATACTTGCAAGTAATGGCATCACGGTAGTTGCAATGCCAGAGTATTTGTCAACATTAGGTATTAGTGAGATCGAAAAAGCAGTTAAAAAACTGGTCGGCGAAGTAAATCGTAGCATCGAAGGATTTGGAAAAGTTGAAGAGCCTACGATTAAAGGAATTATATTTAATAGAGTAAGCACAAAATATGGGGGAACAGTAACCGAACAGGGAATCATGGAAAGAGTTCGAGAAACATGGGGAGATATTGTATTCAAAGAATTTGTTTCTCATAGCGTAAAATTAGCTGAAAGCGCAGAGCCTTCAAAATCACCTATAGCTATTTCTGGTTATGCTGCCGACAGTGTATATGAAGAACAGCTAAAAAAGTGTGCATCCAGATTCAGTGAACGAAATTAAGTATTGGTGATACTAAATTATGGTTTCAAAAAAAACTACTTATGAGTTAGCAAAATTACTGGAGGAAGTTGCTTCTTGTCTCCGAGATCTTCCAGAGATTTCATTAGACGAGCTTAAGGACTTGTGTAAAAGTGAGGTTAAGCATACTGAGAAAATAGTGGGAAGCGAAAGTTTGGATGAATTAATGCATGAGATTTCCAGTCTCAGCAGAGCCGAAGCCGAATTTAAATTAAGTAAATTAACTAGTAAGAAACTGTTGGAGCTTTGTAAAAAAGTCAAGATAAAAGCTGGCTCTAAGCAAACTAAGACCAACCTAGTGAATCAAATTCTTTGGAGCTACTTTGATGCAAAAGCTGATTTAGATCACATAACTTCTTATCAGGAAAAACCTTAGAAGTGCATCCTAAAAAAATGCATAACAACCCCAATGCACACCGAACGCCGAGAGTTTAGTTTTTGTGCGTTAGAGGTTATCTGTGGCGGGGTGATTGGGAACGTTATAACGAACTGACACGCCCATTAAAGTTATCTATTTCTCGCCGAAATTAAGCACCCAAATTACAAGCGATTTAAACTCCCAAAATACATCACAATTTGTAGTTATAAATATGTCTGCAAAAGATCTATTCCATGAAGCCGTCAAACAAGCCCTAATCAAAGACGGGTGGACAATTACCAGCGATCCGTTAACTATTCGGATAGATCGCGTTAAACTAGAAATAGATCTAGCGGCTGAAAAAGTATTTGCTGCGGAAAAAGATGGACAGAAAATTGCAGTAGAAGTTAAAAGCTTTGTCAATCCCTCCAATATCAGTGACTTTCATAATGCATTAGGGCAATTTCTCAGTTATCGCCTTGCCCTGCAAATGACAGAATCTAATCGAATTCTTTACTTAGCCGTGCCTATCGATATCTTCAACACTTTCTTTCAAGAACGCTTTACCCAAGCCGCAATTGTTCAGTATGACCTAAAAATCTTAGCCTACGAACCCACTACAGAGGAGATAATTCAATGGAAAAACTAGCCAAGTATCGCCAAATTGTCCGCGAATTACTAATTGCTCATTCCACTACAAACGAGCCGAACATCGAATGTCAACTCATCTTTGACACAGAACACGATCACTATCAAATTCTGGATATTGGCTGGCAAGGGCTAACCCGTATTTATGCCTGTTACATCCATTTAGACATTAAGGATGGCAAAATCTGGATTCAGCACAACATGACCGAAGCCGATCTTGGTCAAGAGCTAGTCGAAAAAGGCGTACCAGCCTCAGATATTGTTTTAGGCTTGCATCCCCCATACAAGCGCCCCTACACCAACTACGGCGTTGCTTAAAGCCCTTAGTTTCTGTCTTCGTGGATATCTGTAAACAAGCAGGACCAAAGGGCTAAGCATGTCCGAGCTAGTCCTGACCAGTTTGATTACAGCCAATGAATTTATCAATCCCTTGCTAGAAATACTATGGGAAATCGAGCAGTACGAAGAGCAAGGACAGCAACTAATCGAAATCGGTGAAATTGAGCTAGAAAACTTTACTGAAGCAACAATTTTATCTAGGCAAAATAGTTGTTTATTGCAGCGATCGCTAGACAACTTAAAAAAGGCGCACCCGATCGCCGCCCCTGCGGTAATCAGAGGATTCTAGGATGGACAAAGCTAAATTCCAATGGATGTGTTCCCATACATCTGAAAGAGCCGCCGATTACCTTGAATCCATGCAGCAACGTGCAAATATGTTGCGACTATATCAGCATTACTATCCAGAGAAATATCAGCAAACCACAGCCAGCCTAGCCTTTGTAAAACCCGAAGACTATAGCGAGAAAGAAATCGAATTTCTGACTTTAGTGGACGAGCAGTTCTTTCCTTTACCACTAGTAATGACAGATTTGGAACGTACAGCCCATATACCAATAGACCCGATTGGTACTTCATGGTACTACGACGAATTTGAAGGATTAGGTGCAACCGAGAAATTTCTGTTGTGTCTGATTCATGATGTCAGTAGTGAAGTATGGGATGACGTAGAAAGCGAACTGGGCAAAGAATTGCCCCCAGTCGTAGATTACATATCCGATGCGCTTTTGCGGCAAGAGGCAAAAAAGGCGAGAGGAATGATCTCTCGATTGCCATTGGCGATGGAGATGCTAACCCAGTCAACGGATAATATCTGGCTGGATATGACCTACGAAAGCGAAATCACCGATGCTGATTGGACGGTAGAGGTGATTGACATATTGAGAGAAGCATATACAGACGCTCAGACAATCATGAAGGAATATAGAGGATTTATCGAATGGCTAGATAAGGACTCCCAAAACTGCGTCAAAGTAGTGCGGATGTGGAACAGGTGTAAAGAACCCATTCCACAATTACATTTTCATCACCCCATCAATGCATTAGCGGGATAAGGAGGAACCAATGTTAACCATAGATCCGATGCAAGATGTCCTCAATCCTGATGGATATCCACTCATAGAAGCAGATGCAAAACTGCTATTTCTGAAAGGCGGACATTACTGCTTTCAATATCGAGACGCAGGAAAAGAAACCTATAAATTTCTATCCCCCGAAACTGTCAGAGCTGCATTTCAACATGAACAAATTGACTCAGGATGGATACCCAGTGGCGTACAGCGATTGGGTATCTGTAAACAAGGACAGTGGTTCGTGCAGTTTATACCACCTGCAAGACGGACATTTACGTTCACAAATTTGACTGAGGACGGAGAGCCGATCGCTTTGACCATCCCGATGATGGGTTTAGTGTTTATGCTCTGCGGTGATAGTTGTTATGTTTGGGCAACTAATTTCAAAATCTTCAATGCAGAGGCTCCTATTTACCATGTGCCATTACCGAATATCTACGGTCTAAAATCGCTATTTTTTGCATTTACCCGCATAAAGGCGATCGCATAGAAAATCAAAGTGTTATTATCAGGTTAATTGGCTCAGGATATTTGTTATGAACATATCGGACAAATTGCGATCGCTTACTTACAGTCTAGATATTCAAATGACTGGGTTGTATTTTTGGTGTGGTAATTTTGTGATTCAGTTTGGTGGTACTGAGGTGGATGACGAGCCTTTTTACTATCCTTTTGTGGTTCCTACGTTTGTTGGTTTTGGATTTGTGCTTCCTAATGGGTTCTCTTGGCATACTCCTTTTACTCAGTTTAAGCGAATTGAGAGGAAGGTAAATAATGTAGTGGAAGGATTTGAGACTCGTGCCGCTAAATGAACATCCTGCCATTATTGGCTTACCGCCTTTCACGGTTAAGTCTTTACCTAAACAAGAGTTTTTCGATCTTCTTGCGGGTGCTGGTTATACGTTGAGTGCAACTATGCCTTCGGGAAAACATAATTGTCTGAAGTATCTTTTTTCGCATAAAAAACATAATAGTGTGATGGCGGTTTATAATCCTGCGAATGATAGGATTGTTACTGCTTATCAATTAGATTAAAAGCGATCGCTTGCGATCAACATTTTTTATGTTTACCCGCATACAGGCAAATACGATCTGCTAACCAATTACCCTGAATTTCGCGAAATTCAGGCAAAAACTACAACCTGATTTGCCACTTTGGAGTTAGGATAATGTGGAAGTAAAAATTTTATAAAACTTAGTCACCTTTTAGCAACTAGCAAGACAGTCATCAAATGAAGCAAGAGATTTATAATACTAAACTGGGGAGGATGCTACTTGGTGATTCTATCGAAATTGCAGAAAAATATCTCAATCGACATTACAAAAATAAATTTCAGTTAATAATCACATCACCGCCATTCCCATTAAATGCAAAAAAACGTTATGGTAATTTGCAGGGCGAAGAATATTTGGAATGGTTCACAAATTTAGCACCTATATTTAATGATCTTCTGGCGGAAGATGGTTCGCTTGTGATAGAGATTGGAAATTCATGGCAGCAAGGTAAACCAGTTCAGTCATTGTTACATCTACAATGTTTGTTTGGGTTAGTTAATAATCCTAAATCTGACTTGAGGCTTATACAAGAATTTATTGCTTACAACCCATCGCGTTTACCATCACCTGCTCAGTGGGTTACAGTAGATAGAATACGAGCTGTAGATAGTTATACCCATGTATGGTGGATGTCCAAAACAGACTTTCCAAAAGCTGACAACTCAAAAGTTTTACGTCCTTATAGTAAAGCCATGAAGCAACTAATTGAAACCAAAAAATTTAACAGGGGTAAAAGACCATCTCAACATAGTATAAACCCAACAGCTTTTACCAAGGATAACGGAGGTAGTATTGCTCATAATCTTTTTGAGATAGATCCTATTGACTTAGAGAGAGATGTTCGTCTACCACATAGTGTACTAAGATTTTCTAATACAAATTCTAATGATTACTTTTTTCGGGGATGTCGAGAAGAGGGAATAATACCTCATCCAGCAAGAATGCACCCTGGCTTAGTTAGTTTTTTTGTTGAATTTTTAACTGATGAAGGCGATTTAGTTTTAGATCCCTTTGCTGGAAGTAATACTACTGGATACGTTTCAGAAAAGTTAAAGCGTAAATGGCTCTCTATAGAAATTGAAGAAGATTATGCTTATAAGTCAATTATCCGTTTTAATGATCCTGAGTTAAAAGCTACTATTAAAATAAATTCAAATCAAGGAGGAATTGAGTAATGCAAAGTTTAATAAATAAACTCAAAGTTGATATCTTCTCTAAAGGGCGAGATAAAGAATTGTTTATCGGTCGTCCATTTTATCTAGATTATGAAAAAGCAAGAATACTTGTGTCTGATGCTTGGAAGCATAGAGTCAGAGGAATTCCTCAAGGTGCTTTTCTTCTAGCATTTTATGATGGTGAAGATGATATTGACGAGGTTTTGTTACTGCGTGCATTAACTCCTTCTAAGCTGCCTACTGATAATGATGTAGTAAGTTCAATGATTGAATATTATAAAGAAGGATCTGATATAAGTGGTAGAGCAGGTGATGCGAAATCTAGCAAACTTGACGACTTCACTAGATATGAGTTTAGCTTTTCAGGTCTTGAATGTCGAGTGCTTGGAGCATTCTATAAAATCAAAAAACGTCAAGTTGTAAATGGAGAAAATCAAGAAACTGAAGTTTTGGAATTTGGAGCTGATTTAGAGAATTTTTATTCTGCAAATAACTACAGTGTTTATAAAGCAACTGGTGATGTTCTTAGAGAAATTGTTAATCAACGTGATTCGGAAGTATTGGCTGGCAACGAAAATGAATTCAAGATTGGATCAGTTCGCTACAGTTCAAGTCGTAGATTTCAGTCTGATGAACCAAAAGTAAATGTTTTTATTAGTCCTCAAGATTTTATAGGAAAGAGAACTGCTTTATTTGGTATGACTAGGACTGGTAAATCCAATACGGTGAAGAAGATTATTGAAGCAACTGCTGAAATATCAGCGAAAGCCCCTTCAAAGACTTTGCCTAACAACACGAATAATAAACCATCTTTTACAAAAGAAGGTGCGCCTCAATATCCTGTTGGTCAAATTATTTTTGATGTGAACGGTGAATACGCCAATCCTAATATGCAAGATGCTGGAACTGCCATTTATGAGTTATATAAAAATAATGTGACTAGATACAGTGTTTTGGATAAGCCAGATTTTAAGGTTATGAAGGTCAATTTCTATAAAGATATAGAAAGTGGTTTTGAACTTATAAAAAGTTATCTTGACAGTAAAAAAATCTCTGGAGACTATGTAAATAACTTCACAGCAGTAGACTTATCACTACCAGAAGACTCAACAGATGACTCCGCCAAAACCCGATCAGAAAGGATTAGAGCAGCTTATCTATGCTGTTTATATAAAGGTGGGTTTACTCCTCCTTCTGGATTTTCAGTGCGATTTACTGGCAATGTGAAACTAAATGAGCAATTTGATCCATCAAAAGGTCTTAGCTTACCAGAAGCAACATCTTGGTTTGAGTCAGTATGGAAAAACTATGAATCTGATTTTTTCAAGGATTACCTTAAGAGGAAAGGTCACGAATGGGCAGATGATGACTTGAAATCACTAATGATATTTCTTACTGGATTCAAATTACCAGGAGAAAGAACATCAGTTAGTGGCTACAAAAAAATTAGAGTCAAAGAACTTCATGATTTGCATACCAATGTAATTGATCAATCTTTTGAAATAGAGATACCTAATTTATTGAGACGCGGAAAAATTGTTATTGTAGATCTTTCCCAAGGCTCTCCAATAGTACAAAAGCTTTACTCTGAACGTATTTGCAGAGGAATCTTTACGGATTCAATGTCTAGGTTTGTAAAAAATCTACCAAATAATTTTGTGCAATTCTACTTTGAAGAAGCTCATAACTTATTTCCAAAAAAGGAAGAAAAAGATTTGACTGATGTTTACAATAGACTTGCAAAAGAAGGGGCAAAATTAAGCCTTGGTATGGTTTATGCAACACAAGAAGTTAGCTCAATTAGTTCAAATATCTTGAAAAATACTCAAAATTGGTTTATTGCCCATTTGAATAATGAAGATGAACTTAGAGAACTTAAAAAATACTATGACTTTGAGGATTTTGTATCCTCATTGGTGAAGTTTAGTGCTGGCAATGATAAAGGATTTGTAAGGATGAAGACCTATACTAATCCATTTGTTGTACCTGTTCAAATTGATAGATTTTTAGCAAATAAGGGACTGTAATAATATGGGAACAACCAGTCGTAGCCATAAGCCTAATGAGTGGGCAGCAAAAGTTAATCACACACATTTAATAAAAGATCCTTTTATTAAACAATTTCTTGACAACTGTGAATTTCCTAGTGATGCTCAAGAAATCAAGGAATCTGATATTGCGCTAATCCGTACTCTTGATAAAGATATAGATAATCCAATCAAATATATTCTTGCTGTTGATGGTGGATATACGGCTGTAGAAGCCAAAAAAGGATTTCCCTCATCACAAATAGCCTTTTTCCAATTTGGCGCACTTCTCTTTAGTATTGAAGATTTAGAGTCACTTTCAGAAAAGCCATTTATCTTTCCTGAAGACATGAAAAAACTAAATGAGCTTAAGAGATTGAAATTAGTACTGCCACTCCAAACTATTTCTTATAAAAATCAATCCTCTCTTACAGATTCTGTCAGAAAAGCAATATATGATTTTTTTATTGATGCAATAGAGGATTCGAGCCTTATGGAAACATTGTCTTGGTTTTTATTCAAAGAGTATGAAAAAGAACCTAGTGAAATTTATACTCTTTCGCATCATCCTAGTCTTGGAATTGGTTCAGGCGAGATTCAACTTACAAGAAGCTTAATGAGAGGAGATTATACTTTTGATAACCCTAGTGGACAGATATTTTTAACAGATGTTTTTCGTTTGGATGAAGTTGTAGATGAAGATCTAGGCGCTGCTGGAATGCTCGGCTACGTTACCCGACTAATTGAGCAACTAATAATAGTCCATTTTATAAGATGTATACATAGACTTAAATCAGATTCTCTTAATGAATTTCTTTTTATTGCTGATGGACCTTTAAGCTTTTCTGCACAAACTGCAAATATGCGAGATCCAATGCGTGATCTATGTAATTTCTTTAAAAAAAGCAGCAATTTGTTTTTAGTAGGATTGGAAAAAAGCGGTGCTTTTGTAGATCATGCCCAAGCGATATGTTTGCCCAAAAATAAAGTAGAGATTTTGAAGCAAGGACAATATCTTTTACTCAGTAACCATTACATTTACAAATATATTAAACCTGGTGATGCAAATAGAATGACCTATGGAATAACTGATTATTATGGAGGCAAAGTAATATTCTATTCTTATGATGGACAGGTAATTGTTTTAAGTGTGCCAGTTCCACATAAGACTGCTGTTAAGAATCCTATAAAAGAAGATTATTATAATCTTGACATCATAATGCTCAATATACAAAAGTTACGATGTGATATGTATGACGATGCGATAGTTCCAATTGCTCTAGTTAATAAATTGGTCTCATTGGCAAATCATCCTAGTAAAATTCTGCTTGAAAAATTTGCTTCTAAAGGTATTAATAAAGATCGTTCTTAAATAGATAGAACTCATAATTTAAAGAGAACAAAATAATGGAAGAGATTAACGAAAAAGTAAAAGAATATATCCGACTGTATACCGAAGTGAACTATCCGATCCGAGACAATGCCAAACATCAAACTGACCCGATGCCCCAGCAAAGCCAGCTTATCTGTACCCGCCACGATCGCCGCGATTGCCTTAGTTTTACCAGTGCCTTTAGCCGACTGAATCGCCACGATACCAGTTTGGGGAATGTAATCAGGAATTTGATACTGGTCTAGCTGAAATACAACCTTCATGTGCAAACTCTTGGAAGGCTTAAATGTAAGTTGTTGAGCTTGATGATGATGCCAAGCATAGGTATTCAGAGAGACGGCTTCTAAGTAAACCCGCTCGAAAGTATCCACACCGCGATCGACAATAAAATCGTCAACCCCAGTTTTATCAGTACTTTCAAGTAAGGGAAGCTGGATTACTTTGACCTGACATTGCGCTTCTACAAAAAGTTTGCCAGTTCTGACCGTGGCAAGAAAAATATTATGTTTTGTTTTCTCCTTAGTTTCGGCATCAAAGCAAAATAGCACTTGTCGCTCTGGTATAGCAAATTTAGCTAGATAAGGCTGAAGTGACAACACCCCATGCTCATCAGTGACTCGTCCCATCGTAATACCACTCAAAGCGATCGCCACATAACCCTGAGAAAGCAAGCAGCAAGCTTTTTTCATGCCTTCACAAATAAAGATCGGAATTTCAGGATGCTGGCTTACCCAATCCCAAAAGTTGATCGAAGTAGGCAAATTAGAGCAATCTAAGTCAATGGCATAGCGATCAACCACCTTTTGCCAAATTGAGTGAGTGACCAAGGCAAACCCACCAACTTGCTCGCGGTTAACAGGGTTCTCATACTTTCGGGGCTTGCCTTTCTGGGAATCAATGATAGGATGACTGAGCTTAACCTGAAATACTTCAGATTTCTCTAAGAGCGGATTCCAAGTATTAATGAGAGCACCAAACAGTTCAGGGCGTTGTTGACGACCAGATTGCCAAGCCGTCCGCCACTTAGAAGCATTCCAGTTTAGAGCCTCATGAATGGGATAACCGATATCATCGCCATTAGAAATCGCTTCATCAGCCAAGATCTCAATCGTAGAAGCGAAAAGTTCGGGATTTATAGCACTGCCATCAATCCATTCACGTTGTACTAAATCAGAGAATGTAAGCAGGCTTTTAGGTAGTAATTGCATTTTTAAGTTTAAGTGAATAAATAGGGCTTCGGTAAAAAAAAATATAATTATTGTTTTGCCAAATAAGCCATTGGATCGGTAGCAATGCTACCTTGTGGGCGAATTTCAAAGTGGAGGTGTGGACCTGTACTATTCCCTGTACTACCCACAGCAGCCACTACTTGAGACTGAGTAACGGCATCTCCTTGTTTGACAAACAGAACGTTGAGATGAGCATAACGAGTAATCGAACCATCACGATGCCGAATATCGAGCATATTGCCATAGCCGCTATCATCCCACCCCGCAAATTCAACAATACCAGTAGCCGCAGCCCAGACAGGAGTACCGACAGGTGCAGCAATATCAATACCTTGATGGATTTTCCCCCACCGCCAACCATAACCTGAAGAGATCGTACCTTGAGTAGGCCAGATTAGCGCCGAAGAACTATTTCGATCGAGCAAGTAGCTTTTGGGAGAAAGAGTGGGTAAGTTAGAGTCAAGTTGGTTTGAGTAATCAAAGCTAACAGAGCTAGGAGTAGTTGAAGCAATTAACTGTTCTTGGTTAATCACCAGACGATCAAGGGTTTCCAAATCCTTAGTCAGTCTGCTTAGTGGTGCAGAAAAATCTGAAAAGCGTTGCTAGGCATAGAATCTCATCATGAGACAAGAGGCAAAAAGGGGCAAGAGATGAGATACTCAAGTTCCTCAACAAAAGATCTTATCCATGCCCCACCTATATCTTCAGCTACAACAACAATTGCGTCAATGGCTCAAGCCAAAAGATAAGCGACATCTCCAAGGATTTGCGGAGTCTGTAGCTGCGATATTGCAATCAGGAAGTGCGAGTCTGAGTCATTGGTTGCCCTATTTAAGCCATCGAGAGTGCCAAGCCAGAAGTCAGATGGAAAGACTAAGCTACTTTGTGCATAATCCACATATCATCGCCGAGAGATTCTATAACCCATTGGTGAAGCACTTTCTCCAAGCATTTGCAGGAGAATCGTTGGAACTAGCCTTAGACACAAGTATGCTGTGGGATAAATTCTGTCTTATAGAAGTATGCTTGATTTGGGGAGGGAGGTCGATTACTCTAGCTCAAGTAGTACTAGAGCATGGCAGCGCTACAGTTGGCTTTGAACATTATCGTCCCGTCTTAGAACAAGTACGCTCTCTATTGCCGCCACAAAGTACGGTGACCTTGCTTGCCGACCGAGGTTTTGAACATGGGGAATTAATCCGATGGTTACAGCAAAATCACTGGTCTTGGGCAATTCGCGCAAAGAGCGATCTGCTAGTGACTCTGCCAACAGGTACAACCAAGCGTGTTGAACAACTGATACCTCCCGCAGAGCAAGCTTATCTAGTTCCCGATGTCACCGTACTCGGTGATGTTAATTGTCATTTAGCGACGGCTAACCTAGACATGGCTAACGGTTCATGGGCTGTCCTTAGCGATATTCCCCCTTCATTACAGACTTTTGCTCTCTATGGCAAACGCTTTGGTGGAATCGAACCCCATTTTAAAGACTATAAGTCGGCGGCTTTTAATGTTGTTAGCTCTCATCTCCGTGATGCTCAAGCTCTTACCTGTTTATTTATGCTCCTTGCCACGGCTAACCTGATTGCTGTAATTCTTGGCATAATGTTGGTGCGTTTGGGGCAAAGGGCTGCGATTGATTGGCACGATCATCGCGGCTTGAGTTTTCTGCAACTCGGTCTCCGTCAGCTTCACACTCTTCTTTACCAACAAAAATCTCTTCCTATTTTGCAGATTTTGCCTAGAACTAATCCTCCTCCTGCCTCTGCTTCTATTGCTAAACGCGAAAAGTTAGATTTTCGTATCGAATTTGCCCGTATTACCATTGTCTCATCTTGAGACTCCCATGAGTTTTCTGCACCACTAAGGTCAGTCTGAACATTTCTACGGTTGTCATCCGCGCCTCTGACTCAGGCAACATGGCTAACTCAGTAGGAATCTGGACTCCTTGAAAGTGAAATCGCGATATCCAACTTTTGTCAGTCAGGGGCTGTTCCGTAAATTGACTAGAATACAAACTGGTCAGAGGCGGAACCTCATTAGTTAATTGCAATAGACGTTGACGTAAAACATCTCGTTTAAGCACAAGCTCCTGTTTGGTTTTCCCCTCCCGTCGCTGAATCAGGCTACTAACATCACCAGGGATGACTAAAGGCTGCTCAATACGCAAGTAATCAGTAGCCAGTATTCCTGAAGCATGGGAAATGGCTTGCTGCGGGACTTGATACAGGTTGGCAATCTGACTGAGTGTATCATCAGGTTGGACTTTATAAACAATCCCCTCAATAGGAGGAATGACGAGTTGTGTACCAATCGGTAAATCCGTAACCGCACTAATGCCATTAGAAGTAGCGATCGCCGCCGCGTCAACATGGTAAAGCTGAGTAAGTTTATAGAGAGTATCGCCAGCACGCACTTGATGTACCTTTGCCCCAATATTTTGAGATTCCCACCAGTTGGTAAAATCGATTTTTGGGGTAGTATCCATCTTAACAATTGCAGGGTTAACTGCCACTTGATATGAAATTATAATAGTGTTGATAGACCAGTAAAAAACTGGATCTCCTCTTTTTTGAAAAACCCAACTCACACAGCATATTGGCAAGCGGTAATTTTGGGAATACGTTGAGCCAACTCTACAGATTGTTCAGTATTGTGATTACCGTAAACCAGATTAAAAATTCAAGTCAAAATATTACAGGATGAACGAATGAGCAAGCAAAAATTAGACAGTAAGCGTAAGCATAGCCCAGAGATAACTTCACAGGCCTCTGAATATATCAGGCTATATACCGAAGAAAATTATCCACTTAGAGAAATCGCCAACCAATTTAAGGTCGGAGTTTCGACGGTATATAAAGGTATGGTTTCAGCAGGATTTACAGAATTTAGGGCGCGTAGTTCTCGCACCAGCCATACGAGAATGTCGATGGAGCAGCAAGCGATCGCCTTATACCAATCAGGACTAACGAGGTCCGCGATCGTCCAAAAATTAAATGTCGCTGCTAGAACCCTCAACAAAATCCTTGAAAAGCATAATATTCCCATTCGTCGGGGCATCGATCCCGTTACCTCAGCTAATCGCGCCGCACAATACAACAAAGCCTACAACGATTACAACTTAACCCTGCGAGAAACCGCAGAGATGTTTGGTATCTCGCACCCGATCGTATTGCAGGAACTAAAGCGCAATGGCTACCCGATCCGACAAAGCGTAGACTCCAAAAACCGTTTGAAATTAAGACTAAAACATAAATTAGGCGGTATCGCAGGATTAGCAGTACCAAAACTGACCCCAAGGCAAAGAGAGCGCCGCCAGATTTTGCTGCGAATCAGACAAAGGCAAGAAGATAAACTAAAGCAAAAACGGCTAGAAGGCTATGCCCGCGCCCAAGAATATTGGCAACTAGTCTGCGAGGGAGGGCTAGACTTTGACCAAGTAGGCGCGATGTTTGGAGTCACAGGCAAAACCGTCGAACGGATCATTAAGCGCAATGGTATTGACATCAAAGAACTATCGCGGAAAGAAAAAGCCGAAGCCTTCAAGGAAGAAGCTGTAATCGCCAAACAATATTGGGATCTGTACAACCAGCCCATGAGCCTAGAAAATGTAGGCAAATTATTTGGCTTAAGCGATTCCACGATTAGGCTAGTGCTGCTCAAGCATGGCTATGAAATTCGTAAACGCGGACGATTATTCAACACTGCGCCCACCATAAGGAAACCGAAAAGCCCGAAAAAGTCCAAGGTGGTAGTAGTATCAGAAGAAAGTGTCGTTGCAACTTCAAACGCTTTAGATTTTTTGACACCAAATATACCGAATTTGCCTAATACAAAGGTCAATAAATCTACTTAAACGATGACTTAAAAAGTAAATATTACGAAATTTTAAACGTTTTTAGGCCGTAAAAGTTAGCTATTGTGTTTTTCGAGTCATGAATTGCCGCACCCAAAATTAACGGCGATCTTCATAGACTCTCTGGGTTTCAGGCAGTACCCATAGGGCGCATAAACCTTTAGTCACATACTTACCATTGAGAATGATTAAAGCTTCCTTGAGGTTTTGCTGATCCTGAAGGCAGGTTTTTAAAATACTCTGATTCCAGTCCACGAGATTCCTAGCTAGTTTGCCGTTGTCACTTGCCACCCACTCTAAATCCCTAGCGGATTGGGCGTTTAGACTGGGTGTAGGTAAAAACAGTTTTGCGATCGCCAATCCCGAAACCAGCCCTGCCGCTAAGCCAATCATCAGCATCCCCGCACAGAAACCAATGAAGGGCAAGCTAATCGCTCGCCAATAACCTTGGGATTCCTGATGCTGTTTGTTTTTGATGATATTCGCGATCGCCTGACTAATCGCCACTTCCTGTTCCTTAACCGCAGTCTCGCGTAGAGTCACCAGAAAGTCGCGGAACTTTTGGATACCAACATCAAAGCCTTGGGCTAAGGCACTTTGGAGTAGATTTGGCGCAGTGGCAACTGTTGCCGCAACTTGGGCATTAGACAAGAAAATTGCAATGTAAGGATCGTTCTGGGGAATGCCAGACTTAGCCACAATCTCGTAGATTTTGGCTTTGACCACGGGATCGTAGTCATGGATGGCGATATCCAGATAGGTTTTCGGCAGGGGATCGCTATTCATACTAAGCTTTCAGTTCCTGTAGCTGTTTGGCTTTGGGTAGAAGCCCAGTTGACTCAAAAGCTTTATAAGCGTCACGTAAATATGTTTTGATTTGATTCCTGCCAATAATGCCAAATTCAGGGTAATTGGAAGCATCCTCGAAGGTGAGCCGCTTAGCGTTAATTTCGATCCGCCTACCATCACTCAACTTGGGAAAGTCAATCACCGCAACATTGTATTCGGCGATCGCTTTCTGGATCGCTTCGTGGGCTTTGAAGTACCCCCATTCATCACAGCGCCCCCAATTTTTGATAAATACATGGGTGATATAGCCTTGATAATGCTCTAGCGACTCGATGAATAGCTCAATGGAATCGCTTTCACCGTCACTGACAAACCACTTGATAAAAGTCACGTCATGTTCCTTGCCCAAATTCAGTAATCCTTTGGTATCAATCCATTTCGCCACTGCTCGGTGAGCCTGAGCGGGTAAATTGACGACAACCGTTTTCTTGAGTGCATATTCAAAAATGACATCAGCCACATCAGCCATTTTTTCATTTTCCGAGAAAACAGCAGCCTTAGATTCTTTGTAAATATTGAGTACGGTCGGGTTACTACGATCTGTTTCAATACTGGCGCGGGGAATTGCGTTATCGATCAGATATTGCAGCATGGTGCGTGCGACCCAGCTTTTACCCACACCACCTTTTTCACCGTCGATCAGGTTGATAATTGCCATAATGTCGTCTCCTAGTATCTATTGAAGTGCTTCAAGATTTTTTGTTGTGCCAAATCATCATCGTCGTCATCATCTTCCACGGGGAGAGATTTCGGGACAATGCTTTGTGGTTTGGTGGTTGCCTTGCTGCTGTTTGGCTTTACCACTGAGATTGGTTCAGAGCGATCGCTATTTTCTACATTGGTAAGAGTTTCCGTTGCAGAGGGGATATTAGCCATACTATCCGACAAACTTGTAATTGGTTGTTGAGCTAGCTCAGATCCTGATGGTTTGTGTTGCGGTAAAGCCTTTTCTGCCCTAGCGGTATGGGTTTTAGCTTTTGTCCCACCCTTTTTTTGTTTTTCGTTAATTCGCCATATATACTGCTTTATAGTTTTAGCAGAGATATCGACCTGAAGTTCATCTTTTAGGTTTTGGCTAATTTCATTATATGTACTTCCTGAAGCAAGCAATGCTCTGACAGCTTCCTCAAGGTATGAGATGATGTCTACTTTTCTTGTCAGTTTATCTTTGTTTTTAATAGATGCAAACCACCGATCAGACAACTCTGTTAACTGCTCTGTGGCTACCTCTACAACCGATGAACACGCAATGATTTCAGGCATTATTTTAGCTGATTATTTGTCTACAAGGCTGGTATCTCAGACAACAAATGCTGTGATGAAAATCATTTAGAGAATTTATTGATTTGGGGACTCCATAAATATTTGGATTTGTTGATGGGTTTATCATAGCCATAAACGCAATAATAAAAAGTCTTTTTTATAGTAATCTTGCTTAAGAATATTGATTGCAATTGCTGAAACCTTTACTCAGATTGCATCTTAAGAATTTTTGATTAAGCCTTTTTTTTAGGCTTTGAGTAGACAGTTTGTAGACTGTGAATAGATTTTCTGTAGGCTCTTATCCTTTTTAGAACATAGTTAAATTTCCTGTAAAATCACACATAAAATACTTGTGATTTACATATAGACTCTGCGTAGATTCTCTGTAGATTGCTGTAGACTTTGTGTAAAAATATGTAGTCTGTTAGTAGACTTTATGATAACTATTTGTAGGCTGTTAGTAGCCTCTTTATTAATTATCTATAGGCTTTGAATAGTCTCTATGTAGATTGTTAAGTAGACTACCTGTAGATTGCTGTAGACTTTGTGTAGAATGCCTGTAGGTTGCAGTTAGTTTTAGTGATAACTGTTGGTTGACTATCTATAGATTATTTGTCGATTACTTGTAGTCTCTGTGTAGATTGTTAAGTAGACTACCTGTAGATTGCTGTAGACTTTGTGTAGAATGCCTGTAGGTTGCAGTTAGTTTTGTTGATAACTGTATGTTGACCATCTATAGATTATTTGTAGTCTCTGTGTAGACTATTAAGTAGACTACCTGTAGATTGCTGTAGACTTTGTGTAGAATGCCTGTAGGTTACAGTTAGTTTTGGTGATAACTGTTTGTTGACCATCTGTAGATTCTTTGTCGATTATTTGTAGTCTCTCTGTAGATTGTTAAGTAGACTATTTGTAGACTTCTGATAGAGATTGGCTTAGTGGTGCAGAAAAGTCTGGAAAGGGTTGACAGGCATAGAATCTCAAAATGAGACAAGAGGAATAAAAAGGGCAAGAGATGAGATACTCAAGTTCCTCAACAAAAGATCTTATACAAATGCCCCACCTATATCTTCAGCTACAAGAACAACTGCGTCAATGGCTCAAGCCAAAAGATAAGCGACATCTCCAAGGATTTGCGGAGGCAGTAGCCGCGATATTGCAATCAGGAAGGGCAAGTCTGAGTCATTGGTTGCCCTATTTGAGCCATCGAGAGTGCCAAGCCAGAAGTCAGATGGAAAGACTAAGCTACTTTGTGCATAATCCACATATCATCGCCGAGAGATTCTATAACCCATTGGTGAAGCACTTTCTCCAAGCATTTGCAGGAGAATCGTTGGAACTAGCCTTAGACACAAGTATACTGTGGGATAAATTCTGTCTTATAGAAGTATGCTTGATTTGGGGAGGGAGGTCGATTACTCTAGCTCAAGTAGTACTAGAGCATGGCAGCGCTACAGTTGGCTTTGAACATTATCGTCCCGTCTTAGAACAAGTACGCTCTCTATTGCCGCCACAAAGTACGGTGACCTTGCTTGCCGACCGAGGTTTTGAACATGGGGAATTAATCCGATGGTTACAGCAAAATCACTGGTCTTGGGCAATTCGCGCAAAGAGCGATCTGCTAGTGACTCTGCCAACAGGTACAACCAAGCGTGTTGAACAACTGATACCTCCCGCAGAGCAAGCTTATCTAGTTCCCGATGTCACCGTACTCGGTGATGTTAATTGTCATTTAGCGACGGCTAACCTAGACATGGCTAACGGTTCATGGGCTGTCCTTAGCGATATTCCCCCTTCATTACAGACTTTTGCTCTCTATGGCAAACGCTTTGGTGGAATCGAACCCCATTTTAAAGACTATAAGTCGGCGGCTTTTAATGTTGTTAGCTCTCATCTCCGTGATGCTCAAGCTCTTACCTGTTTATTTATGCTCCTTGCCACGGCTAACCTGATTGCTGTAATTCTTGGCATAATGTTGGTGCGTTTGGGGCAAAGGGCTGCGATTGATTGGCACGATCATCGCGGCTTGAGTTTTCTGCAACTCGGTCTCCGTCAGCTTCACACTCTTCTTTACCAACAAAAATCTCTTCCTATTTTGCAGATTTTGCCTAGAACTAATCCTCCTCCTGCCTCTGCTTCTATTGCTAAACGCGAAAAGTTAGATTTTCGTATCGAATTTGCCCGTATTACCATTGTCTCATCTTGAGACTCCCATGAGTTTTCTGCACCACTAAGTAGAGATTGGTTAGACTATCTGTATACTCTCCTGTAGGCGCTCTGTATATTAGTTGTAACTTTTTGCGAACGAGTTTGCGCCGTTTGAGGTGTGTGCGGGGTTTGGAGCAAGCTATGTTGCTTGTCGGACAAGAAATCGCGCTATCGCTTGATTTTTGTTCGACAGCAACATGACCGCTTGCCAAGGGGGAATTCCCCCTTTGGATTCCCCCTTAATAAATTCAAAGCTTCAAATAAAAAAACTGAGTTGCAATTAATTTTGCAAGAATTAAATTTTTGTAGAAATAGAATATTTTAAAATTCTGTTCTGCACAAAAAATGTAGACTATGATTGTAATTAGCGAGTCCATCTCGCCGAATTTCTTGTTTTTGAATATTTTTTCAACAGCACTTATGCAGAACAAACTTTAGGAATAGCAGTAATGACTTTATCCGTTAGATTCACGGTACGCATGACTGAAAATGAGAAAGTTGTATTGGAGGCAAAAGCCAAGAAACTGAATGTTAAATCGAGTAAATTTGTCCGCTATGCAGTTTTTAAGTTTCAGCCACTATCACCACTAGCTCCAATGACTAGCGTTGATTGGGACACATATCACCTGCTAGGACAAATGAAATTTGAGTTGAATAAAATTGGTACCAACATTAACCAGTTGACACACGATGCAAATTTAAGTGTGATGATGGGTAGCCCTATGCAGTCGCAACTTGATGAATTTCAAAAGTTATCTGGTTGTCTCAATCAACTTGTTTCATTAATGTCCGATGTTCGCTCTCAAATTACTACGACCGCAGGTTTAACTCCACAGGCGGAGTAGGAAAGAAGAATGATCGGTAAAATCATTAAGGGTAGAGGCTTTCGAGGATGCCTGTCCTATGTGCTGGAAAAAACTGGTGCAGAAATTATTGACACAAATATGGATGGTGATAGCCCTCGTAGTCTTGCGACTGAGTTTTCCCTATCGCGACAGTTACGACCAATGCTCAATCAAGTAGTTTGTCATGTTTCTCTCAGCCTTAGTCCTGATGAACATCTTAACAATGCTTCTTGGCAGCAGGTGATCGCCCAATATCTCAAAGACATGGATTTTAGCAATAATCAGTATGTCGCTGTAAAGCACACCGATACAGCAAATCATGAGCATGTTCATTTAGTTACCAGTCGAGTGAAGATGGATGGCTCCGTTGTCTCAGATAGCTGGGATTGGACGCGCAGCCAAAAATCGATCCGAAAACTGGAAATGGATTTTGGATTAGCATCAATTCCGTCAAGTCGGACAAGCGATCGCCAAGAGGAAACCTATCGCCACATTGAAAAGGAGAGAATATCAGGCAAACCTACGGTCAAGAAGCAACTTGCTAACAAGATTAGTGCTGCTTTGGCTTATACCAAGTCACTACCAGACTTTATAGAGCAGCTAAATCGCGATCAAATTCGCGTAAAAGTTGAACGCGATCGCGAGGGCAAGCCCAGAGGCATTGCTTACAAATACGATGGGGTGCAATTAAAAGTGAAAGTTCAGCTCAATAAGAAATGGAAGAAAGATTAAGCCAATAAGCATCCCAATCTTGATTAGTACGGCAGATCCTAAGAGCAAGCATAGCCTTAGCATTTTCAATCGTCCACCAAGAGCCAGCAAGCTTTAAACGATTTTGAATAACATAGCGGTGACCACTCTCAATTTCACCAGAGCCAATGGGTAAATTGGAGTCAATCGTGCCCTGATAGTCTAGACGATTAGGACGATTGAAAAGATAGCGATAAGCGGATCTAACCACAGCCAGATTGTCAGGAACAGATTCAGGTTCTTGAAACGGCTTAAGAGCTTCAAGGACAGCCGAAGCATGATTGGATTTGAGTTGTTGCTTCTGCACATCCATCCATGCTTTCGGAGCATCTGGGGAACAAACGCGACTTGCATCGGCTAGATATTCACATACATGATAGAAATCTAGTAAGTAGCGACTAAGTACACCAAAACGCTGCTCGATTTGGCTAGCAATCCAAGGCGCACCGTCGCCAACCCCATGCACAAAGGTTTCTTCTCCCAATCCAGCACGGATAGCACAATCAAGTAATGCTGCTCCTGCATCATCAGTCGAGCCTATCGTTGCTCCGAAAATAGGCTGCTCTTGCTCAGGGGTACGCGCCGAGGTTAGACGCGCTTCTTTCCAGCTAATTTTACGCGTCTTACGACGGTCAACTTCTTCGCCATCAGTTTCGCTTGCCGTTGTTTCCACAATCGGAATCATTGTCCCATCCATCTCCGCTATTAAAAACTCCACACCCTCGATTGCTGGGAATCCTGTTTCCCAACTCTGCGTTTCTAATATACGCTGGGCATGACTTTCTGTGATCTCCTGTCCTGCACTAATTGGGATGCTTATTCCATGATGTTCCATCATTTTTTTTGGGATTTTCCCAAACGCTACATCTGACCCAAAGTCGGTAATCACTCTCTGCAATGGGCGTGAATATCCTCGGCAATGTACTTCGGCGGCTTTTTGAAATGGTCTCACTACCTGTTTGGACTCTCTTCCAAATTCGATGTACCTTTGCTCTAGTACTTCGATGCGTCCATATCGGCTGTACCAATAGAGTTTTTTTTACCACCTCGGTGTGAAGATGGATTCGCGGCGATATATGCTTCGCTTTGCTTGATTTCTTGCCGCGTTGCCCATGTTTGTAGTGCTGTTTGTCCTAACTGACGGATTTCTTCTATCACTCGTTCCTCGGCTGCGTCGGCTTTGATTAGATCACCTTCTGCATTTTCTACAACGGATAATAATCCTTCGATTTTCGCTTTCAATTCAGGATAATCGTTTAGTCTTTCTTCTATGCTTTTACTGGACGATGCTGTTTTTGTTTTTATATTCACGGCTCAATTTTATGACTTCTTTGGATTAGAACTGTTATCCATCATACTTTCTAACCTACTTTATTTCTCCCATTTCACTTTTAATTACACCCAATACGATGGGGTTAGGCTGTCTGGCTCAAGCATAGGCAAAGCATACTCATTGCCGCGTATTTTGAAACAATTGGAAATTTCGGCTAGCGAAATTGTAAAACCTAATATCTATAACCTGAAGCCTCATATATCGCAGGTAATCATGGAGCAAATAAAAGCAGGAATGGCTATGCCCCAGTTTATTGAGCAGCTTCGACAATCAGGAGTGGATGCTTATGTCAAATACACCCGCAATAAGAAGATTAAGGGTATTTCCTATAGTTTTGGAGATAACAGTATTCAAGGTAATGAATTAGGAAAAGAGTTTAGCTGGGGCGGACTCCAGAAGTATTTGCAGGTAAGTTACGATCCAGTGCGGGATATGCCAATTATTCTGGAGATGCAGGGAGCTAATTCTAAGGCGACAAGACAAGAATCTCCTCCTCAAGAATCCGAAGGACTACCAGATAGTTTATTTACCGAGCTTGCGCTTGAACTAGAAAGGCTGCGATCTCTACAATTACCCAACCCAATTCAATCTGAGAATGTGCTTGAAAATAAGATCTCAATCACCCCAGAACATGAAGGCATGGATAAAGCTCATCTGGTTGCCGCACTATGCCATCAACTTCTTAATGAGCTAGGGGCTGATAATTTTGGAGAAACGGGCAAGAATTCTTACAGTATCCAACGAAGTGGAGATGCTCTGACAGTTGAAAATTTACGAGGCGATCGCCAGATCATCTTGCAGGTTAAGGGACAAGAAATTGAGTTTGCCAATTTGAGCGAATTTGATATCCAACAATTTGAGCAGGCACGACAACTTCAGAAAGAATTAAAAAAAGAGCATTGGAGAGATAAGTAAAAGTGTTTCCTTGATATCCCTATCAGAGATTAAGACTGAGGATCGGCAAATTTTGCTAAACGTTCTGCCAGATAAGTATATCTATGCCGATCACTGACTTGTTTGACCGCCAGCCCGATCGCCTTCGACTCCCCAACGATATTCGGTATTTAGAGTCATAGGTAATTGAACTGGGGCTGACTAAAGACATTTACGATTAATTTTAGTGTTTATTTACTTGCCTTTATTTTACTTAGCAAAGTTTTTGCTCGTTGGGTAAGTGCCCGTTTTGTTAGAATCCCTTGCGAAGGACTGAATAGTAATGCTAGCAAGAAAAATCCTGAAATAATCAACACGATCGCACTACCCGAAGGCACATTCTGATAATAGCTAACATACATACCACTGACACTGGCTATAACTCCAATGATCGCCCCTAAGCTCATCATTAAATGTAATTCCTTTACTAATAGATAGGCAGTGGCGGCGGGTCCAGTTAGCAGAGAAACTACTAGCACCACGCCGACCGATTGCATACTAGCGATGATTGTGAGCGTAATTCCTGCCATCAGTCCAAAGTGAATGAAATGGACAGGTAAACCCATCGCTTTAGATGCTAAGGGATCGAAACAATAGAAGATTAATTCTCGGTAAAAGATCGCGACACAGGATAGAACCGCGATCGCAATGATTAAAGTTCGCCATAGGTCAGTACTCGTTACTCCCAAAATATCGCCAAATAGAAAGCTATGCAGATCTAATTTGCTTTTGAGTGTAGTAATCAACATCACTCCCAAAGCTAAAAATCCTGAAAATACCAAAGCCATCGCCGTATCAACTTTAATTTTGGAATGGGTCTGAATCCAAGCCACCACAAAGGTGCTAATCGTTCCTGCGATAAATGCACCAAGAAAAATATCCATACCAATATAAAAGGCGATCGCTAGTCCTGGTAAGACGGCATGGGCGACCACATCACCTAAAAGCCCCATGTGCTGCACGATCAGATAACTACCAATTACCGCCGATAAAATGCCAATCAGGACACCAATGGCGATCGCATTTCGCATAAATTCAAAGCCTAAAGGCTCAATCAACAAAGTCAACATAATTTTTATTCCAATTAGGTAAGTTCTTTCTGCATCAAAATCACACTATCGCCATAGGCGAGTTTAATGTTCTGTGTAGTAATCACAGCATCGCGATCGCCGTCAGCAATTAGTTCCTTATTTATCAGCAATAGGCGATCGTAATTATCCAAATTGGAACCAAGATCGTGAGTAATCACTAATAGAATTTTGTTTTGAGCTTTTAATTCCGCAAACACATCAAAAATTATGGCTTCCGTTTTTTTATCAACACCGACAAAAGGCTCATCGAAAAATAGTAATTCTGCTTCTTGGGCGATCGCCCTCGCCAGAAATACCCTTTGCTGTTGACCGCCTGATAGCTCACCAATTTGGCAATCGCGCAAATCCCACATACCGACACGCTGAAGCGCCGATTTGACAATGCTTTCACAATGACAACCCGACTTTTTGATCCAGCCCAGCCAATTACGATGACGAGTGCGGGACATCATCACTGCGCCCCATACGGTCACAGGAAAATCCCAATCCACCTGCGATCGCTGTGGCACATAGGCAACGGTACGCAGTTGTCGATGTAAAGATCGAGATCGATAGCGCACATGACCGCTAGATGTGGGAACCAAGCCTAAAATCGCTTTGAAAACCGTACTTTTGCCAGCACCATTAGGACCAATCACCGCCACCATCTGCCCAGAAGCGATCTCAAAGCTGACATCCTCAACTGCACTGACATCGTGATAACTAACTGCTAAATTTTCAACTTCTAGCATATTTTTACTCAAAGGTATTATGATAATGATTATCATTCTTTGTGACGAAAAAACAAAATGGCTCTAAACTCATTTACAAAATCATCGTCAGGGTTAAGGGTAAATAACGCCTTCAAATTTTCATCAATAGCGCTCGTAATGGCAATCGCTAGCAGTATCACTGCTTGTACCGTCTCCACCCCAACTGCGACAAACACAACCACCACAGCTACTACGACATCAGCCACAACTCCTGTAAAAACTGAAAGCTTACCTCTAGTCGTAGCGACAAACTCGGTAGCCTGTGCTTTGACCAAACAAATTGCAGGCGATACGATTGATTTGAAATGCCTGATCGAAGCGGGTACTGATCCTCACGTTTATCAACCTAAACCCGATGATCGTAAAGCGATCGACTCTGCAAAATTAATACTTTATGGTGGTTATGACTTTGAGCCAAGTCTGATCAAATTAATTCAAGCTAGTTCTAATACAGCACCTAAAATTGCAGTTAACGAGGTTGCTGTACCGAGTCCCTTGCTGTCTGAAGATGGGCATAGTCATGATCATGATAAGGAAGAAAAAAAAGAGACTAAATCTAATCAAAAAGCAGCAAAAGAAGCCGATCCCCATGTTTGGAACAATGCTCAGAATGGGATCAAAATCACCCAGTCAATCAGTAAAAGCTTGAGTTCACTCCGTCCCGATCAAGCGGAAACCTATGCCAAAAACACTGCCAAGATTGTCAGCGAACTTGAGCAAATTGATATTTGGATCAAGGCTCAAATCGCCACAATTCCTGAAGCTTCTCGCAAGCTAGTTACAACTCACGATGCTCTTGGCTACTATGCTCAAGCCTATGGCATTCCCGTTGAAGGTGCTTTGAATGGAATTAGCACTGAGGAACAACCAACGCCAACCAGAGTTAAGGGGCTTGTTGAGGTAATTAAAACCAGTAAAGTTCCCACCATTTTTGCAGAAGTATCGATTAATCCAAAGTTGATTACGACCGTTGCAAAGGAAGCTAATGTCAAAGTTTCCGAACGAGAACTCTATGCCGATGGTTTGGGAGCAAAAGGTAGTGAAGCTGAAACCTATACAGGGATGTTGATTGCTAATACTCGCACGATTGTCGAAGGCTTGGGAGGCAAATATACTGCATTTCAATTGAAGACACCTTAACACCATGATCGATCTTTTCCCTCGAAAACCTGCTGTAACAACAGAACAATTGCAACAGGTCAAAGATTGGCTATATGAAGTCTTGCAAATTAATCGCCATACGATTATTTCCATGAGTCAATTGCAATGCACTGATCCTAATTGCCCTCCACTCCAGACAGCGATCGCGATTATGTCTATTCCCCATCGCGTAATCCGCATTCATAAGGCAATTTCCGATATTACCTATGCTGATGTGGTACAGGCGATCGCTATCAAGCCTAAAGACTAGAAATTAACATCAGTCATAACGGTATGTAGTATGAGTCAATTTAGATTTTTCAAGAATAGAGAACATTCTCTTATCCCATTATGGACTTGGATGTTGTTATTTTCTTTGGGATTTCATATTGCGTTGCTACTGCTGCCGAATAGACTTAACTCAAAAAATGATATAACCAATACAGTCAATAAGCCTGAATTAGAGGGAATTAGAGTTATAGAATTACCATCTAATCGGACAATTTCTTCTCCAAAGGATTCTCCTAATTTTTCTACTCAATCTAATCCTAAAGCTAATTCTTTACAACTAATTGACAAAACTTCAGAGTCAAATTCAAATCTATCTCTTAATAAAGATTCAAATAATAACGTAGATAAGCCTTTGCCTAAACGAGAAATGCAGCAAGAGCAGCTAAGCTCTAAACCTCTATCCACACAAAATTTAGAATCTCAAGACGAGACTAAATCTCCAAATCTAGAAGTGAAAAAAAAAGCTAACGATCCATTTATTGACTTTCCAAAATATCCCAATGCAGAAATTGGCTCATGGGGATTACTACAAGGACAAGAGGATTTAGCGAGTCAGCAAACAGGCGATCACCAAGATGTTGTAGCTTCTTATTTTGAAAGAGAATTACAGGCTAGAGGCTATGAAATCAAAATCTTATCAAGCAACTCCAAGCAAAAAGTTTATCAAATATTTAAAGGTGGACTGAACAAGTTTCTCAATTTAATAGCTCGTGATGGAAAGAGAACAGCGATCATCCTTGCTAGTAAACCAGTGGATATAAATAAATTGCACGCCTTGTCTGTAGCCAGTAAAGCGGAGACAGATTTTGATATTGTGCTCAAGCAGTTAAGTGAGTTAGGCGCTCAAAGGATCGCCATTCCAGAATTTTATTTTGCTCAACCAGAAAAGTTTTATGCTAAATCTGTAAAAGAGCGCAATAGTTACGATATTGATAAACCTAAGTCTGGTTTTGATGGTAATTTCGTTGTCATTTTAGATAAAAAGCCCGAACAATTATTTAGTAGTTTTTTTGCACCTAGCTTCCAAAACAGCAAATTTGAAGTCAATCAACTCTCTAATTATGGAGGTGGATTAATTTTCAAAGTGAAGCAAAGTTCTTTTGTAAGATATCTCAACCTATTGCCAACCCAAAGTGGTGTGGGGACAATCGTTGTGATTTGGAAAAGTTTGCCTATGTAAAACGGATCACGATAAATTCATTGTTTCGGGTTCGATTCCTGACAAACAAGGTTAGGCAACATTTATCCTATTTATTCATCAGAAAAAGAGGCTAAGTGCCTTGTCTGTAGAACATCTCAACTGAAAATCTCTACAAGCAAAGCCCTTAGAAAATTATTTGATGTTTAAGAATCTGAGAACTGATGTGCTTTTAAATGGAGTAAATTTACCGCCCAAACCTTCCACAATTGTCTGTGTGTTGGCAATAAAGAACTTCTGATAGGTGTCAGCCTCACTTCCAGTTTCGCCTAGTCCATCGGCAAATAGTTCGCGATCAGATACCTTGACGTTAGCTTCTTTGGCTACGGCTGTAATCAATTTGGGGTTGATTGTTGACTCAGCAAAAACAGTTGGCACACCTTCTTGCTTGATTGCTCGCACAAGCTCGGCAACCCTCTTAGGTGTAGCTTGCTCTTCAGTACTAACGCCCTGCAATGCTCCTGCAACAGAAATTCCATAAGCTTTGGAATAATAGCCAAAAGCATCATGGGTAGTTACCAATTTACGCTGATTTGGCGGAATTGTGGCAATTTGCTCCTTAATCCAGCTATCGATTTGGAGAAATTCGGCACTCAATTTCTTGGTATTAGCTCTATACATTGAAGATTTGCTAGGTTCTAACTGATTGAGGCTTGCTCCTATAACCTCAACAATCTTTGCGCCGTTTTGCGCCGTATGGAAAACATGGGGATCGCTGACTTTTTCGCCATCTTCTTCAAACTCTAGTGCTAGGGGAACTGCCATCTCATTCACTGCAACTTTGGTAAAGTTACCATTCGTCGCATTAATAAGTTTAATAATCTCAGGCTCAAAGCCGTAACCACTATAAAGAACCAAATTTGCACGGGTGATCGCAAGGCGATCGGATGGTCTAGGCTTAAAATCATGGGGATCGGAGCCTGCATCCACAAGGCAAGTTAGATCGATTGTATCTTGAGCAATTTGCTTGGTGACATCACACAGAATACTGGTTGTAGCAACCACCTTGGGTTTATTGCTGTGGTTTGAATGAGCCAGAATCCCAGTTAGTCCTAGAGAGAAATAGCTAGTAGAGACTGCTACAAATGATAGAGTGATGCTTTTCCAGTTTTGGGCTTTCATCAAAATTTTTGCTGAGGTTGACATAGTTGATAATGTGAGTATGCTTATAAGAATGATAATCATTATCATAAATAAACTTTAGCACTATTCATGTCAGATTGGGCAAGACCATGAAAACTCCTCAACTCGATATCCCCAAGCGCGGAATGCCTGTGACAATTGTTACGGGATTCTTAGGCAGTGGCAAAACCACACTTCTCAATCAAATCCTCAAAAATCGTCAGGATTTGAAAGTGGCGATTTTGGTGAATGAATTTGGAGACATTAACATTGATGGACAGTTACTTATCGATATTGACGATGACATGGTGGAGCTAAGTAATGGCTGTATTTGCTGCACGATTAACGATAGCTTGGTTGATGCTGTGTATAACGTTTTAGAACGGGAAGACCAGATTGACTATATGGTGATCGAGACAACTGGCGTTGCTGATCCCTTACCGATCGCCTTAACTTTTTTGGGTACAGAACTAAAGCATCTCACGCGCCTCGATTCCATTCTCACGGTGATAGATGCAGAGACCTTTACTCCCGAACATTTCCAAAGTGAGGCAGCCATGAGTCAAGTAGAATATGGCGATATTGTGCTGTTGAACAAAACTGATTTAGTCCCTGAAGAGCAAGTTGAAGAGCTAGAAGAGTATCTTCGCAAGAAGAAATCCAAAGCACGAATTTTGCGATCGCAATATGGAGAAGTTCCATTACCCCTAATCCTAGATGTAGATCTAGCTCCAACTAGTGTTTATCAACAAGTAGAGAACGAGGATGAGATTCATGAACATGAGCATCACGAACATCATAACCATGAACATGAACACCATGAACATGAGCATCATCATCACCATTCTGACCATTTAGCCAATGATGGATTTATATCTGTCTCATTTCAGAGCGATCGCCGATTTGATCTAGACAAGTTCACCCATTTCCTTGATAAGATACTGCCCAACGATGTATTCCGAGCTAAGGGTGTTCTCAGTTTTACATCTCAAGATATGCGATTTATTTTTCAGTTAAGTGGTAAGCGTTATGAATTAGTCTACGATCATCGTCAAAAGCCTACTGGCAATCAATTAGTTCTCATTGGCAGGAATCTTGATGGACAGTTACTTCACAAACAGTTGCAAGAATGCTTGGTATAGTCAGTTTTAATAATCTAACATCTAAACAATGTCCGACAATTGGATTGAAAATCTTAAATATGATGCTCAAGGATTGATTCCTGCGATCGCTCAAGATCATCAAGATGGAACAGTTTTGATGATGGCATGGATGAATCGTCATGCGCTGGAATTAACAATTTCAACTGGTGAAGTGCATTATTGGAGTCGATCTCGTCAAGAGCTATGGCATAAAGGAGCTACATCTGGGCATATTCAAAAACTCAAAAAGCTGTATTACGATTGCGATCGCGATGTGATTTTGGTCAAAATTGAGCAGGTTGGCGATATTGCTTGCCATACTGGTGCGAGAAGTTGCTTTTTTACAGAAGT
Source organism: Pseudanabaena sp. Salubria-1 (assembly GCA_023336205.1). GTDB lineage: Bacteria > Cyanobacteriota > Cyanobacteriia > Pseudanabaenales > Pseudanabaenaceae > Pseudanabaena. Next base: position 28,797 of record JALQCR010000033.1, on the reverse strand, counting down.
ACCAATATGAATATTTAACAACTAATGAATGACCTAATTGTAGATTACTACAAGCTGGCATAGGGATACACCTGTATTCCTAAATCTCCATTTAAAACTTTAGCTTTGACTGAAAATGCTCTTTCGATATTGGTGGTAGTAATCACTTCATCGGTTTTGCCAATACACAATAATGCGCCCTTTTCCATCATCGCAATGCGATCGCTATATCTAGCAGCTAGATTCATATCATGCAGCACCATTACTATCGTCAATCCTTGATTACGGTTTAAGTCTTTTAGCAATTCTAGAAGTTCTAATTGATAACGAATATCCAGAAAAGTTGTCGGCTCGTCTAGCAGAATTATTTGAGGATCTTGGGCGAGTGCTAAAGCAATAAAGATTCGCTGGCGCTCACCACCAGAGAGTTTGTCCACAGTGCGATCGCGGTATTGAGTAAGCTGACAAAGCTCTAAGGCTCTCTCGACAGATTCTTTTCCCTGTCGATCTATCTGCCATTGCCACCATGTTTGATGAGGGTTTCGCCCTAAACAAACCATTTGATAGACAGTTAGTCCTTCAGGAGAAATCGGCTGTTGCGGTAAAAACGCCATGTATCGACTAATCGCAGGGCTATGGAGAATATTCTTGCCATTAAGTAAAATAGAACCATTCTGAGGTAGAAGTAATCCACAGATTGTCTTGAGTAATGTGGATTTGCCGCAGCCATTTGCGCCAATAATGCTCAACCATTCACCAGTGGCAACTTCAAAATTAATATTCTCTAAAGTCGGAGTTTTACCATATCCACAACTCAAGTTCTTAATTTGTAGAATATCTACTGTCATTTTCAGTAACCAAATTAACAATTCCCAAAGATGAGATGTCGCAATATGAGTTTGATTATCCCAACTTTTGCCTTTCATTCTATACCTTACTCTATTTGGAGAAATTTCTAATTCTAAATTAAAACTCAACGCCGATAATCCTTCATAAAATTTCTGATGGGGTTATTGCTATGTTGTCCCTCTACTGATATAGTTCAGTACATTGTTTGGTTCTAGTGAGGAGCAGTCACTAGAGAAAACGGGGAAAGTTCGGTGTAAATCCGACGCTGTACCGCAACTGTGATGAAAGCTGATTGATCGCTAATTGATCTTTCTTAACAAGCTTTTCGAGTCAGGATGCCCACCAAACAACTCTTGTAAACCTATATCCCATCTGCGAGTTACAGAATGAGTGATTCTATCAAAGCTTTGCCGTGGCAAGCTAGACAGCTTGTCACATTGCCATCTTTATATGACCACTGGGCAAACTATTCTCTAATTTGTCCTTTTTTGCATTTGCAGCGATCGCTCTCAAACTCAAATCAATAAAGATTCTGAAGTTGTTGCAAAGCAACGATTTCAGAATCTTTATTGTGATTCGTTATATATATTCCATCCCAAATGTTGGGCTAACTTCTCGTTGGAAAAAATTTGAGAAAAATCGAGAAGTCTAGAAATCATTGAATTTTTTTGCACGAAATAAGTAAACACAAAATAGACAGAATGACTCAACATAAACTCTTTGTTTGTACCCTTTGTCGCTTTTCCAATACCCAAAAGGAATATGAAGGCTTGAGAGGTGGACAACATCTTTTTAATGCTCTCAACGAGAATCTGGCAGGACTAGGTGATCGCTTGCAGGTTGAGCCTGTGAAGTGTATGGCAGCTTGCGATCGCGCCTGTGCGGTTGCCTTTACAGGAGCGAATAAGCATACGTTTATCTTTAGCGATCTGCATCCGTTAGAGTCGGCAACCGATGTATCGCAATTTTGCCAACAATATTTAGAGCATCCCACAGGAGCCGTCCCCTACCAAGAGCGTCCAGAGGCGATTAAGCGCAAACTTTTTGTGGTGTTGCCGCCCTCGTAAATTCCCCACAACATTTAATATGCAAGCATTCTAGCCTAATATGCAAGCATTCTAGCCGTGTCACCTAAAACAAGGGTTGACACAAGTGCAGCGTATATGTGATTGTTAAATTATGAGAATGATTATCATTCTTATTTTTGCTCATCAAAAATTATCAAAAATTTTATATAGAGTCTGACCTCAAGTAATTTAACAATCTCCTCATTCATAGCCTCCATCCCCAAATTTTATGATAAATCTAAGAAATCCACTGATGAATAGAAAGATTGACTCTACAAATCGCCCATTAAGCGACTTCACAAGATGTTTCCTTGCCAAAACTCTACAAACTGTCAGCTTATCGAGTTTGATGCTTATATCTTTTATTTTTGCTACCCCTGCCGCGATCGCGGTGGAAGATGAAGAGCCTGAAGAAGAAATCACCGTAACGGGTAAAATCCTTAATCGCCCAGTCACTTCCACGCAACGCCGTGATGCAACCTTACAGGATGGCACTCGTCCCGCCTATACGATCAATCGCCAAGAGATAGAACAACAGGGCGCAAGAACTGCTAAAGAGGCTTTAAAATTTCTGCCCAGTATTCTCGGCGGCGGTACTGTTGGCACAGAATTCAATGCCCGTAGCGGTCAATTTATTCGCGGCTCTAATACCAATCAAGTTTTGATTTTGTTGGATGGTCGCCCCGTCAATAATGCTGGTAGTGGCGGTTTTGACCTATCGGAAATTCCTGCCAGTATTATTGAACGGATTGAAGTCATCCCAGGCGGTGGTTCTACTCTCTATGGCTCCGATGCGATCGGCGGGATTATTAACATCATTACCACTCGCCCAACGGAAAAATTTACGGCTAATGCCAAGGTTGAATTAGGGAGTTACGGTTTAAATGAGCAGTCATTACAACTGAGTCAGCGTGTCGGTGAATTTAGTTATTTAGTAGGATTTTCGCGCACACAATCTCAAAATAACTATCCTTTTAGCATTCCTGAAGCTGGCTTTAGTGGTGTCAGAACTAATAATGACGCGATCGCCAATAATACGAATATCAAATTAGAATATCAGCCCAGTGATCGCACAAAACTCTCATTCACAGGCTTCTATCTTGCTAAAAATGAGGGAACCCCTGGGGGTGTTCCCTTGTTTGGGCAAGGATTTCTTAATAGTCTCACCGATAACAATCGCAAATTTACCGATCAGGTATTTCTTGATTTGGGATTGGAACAGAAGTTAGGTGAAGGGGATGACTCATTATTGTTGGTGAGAGCTTTTAGCGATCGCTTAAATACGCGCTTTGACAACCGCACTACTGCCGCTAATACCCTTGTTGGCAATCCTCCCGTTCTGACAAACACGCCCCAAGCCCTAAGTCGCTTTGAAACCCGTCAAAATAGCCTCGGTTTCCAAATTCAGCACAATTGGAAATTTGCGCCCACACAGATCCTCACCTATGGCTTTGACTATCGCTCCACCAATACGATTAGTGAAACCACAAACCTTGCTACCAACGTGCTTACCCCTAGTTATAATGCCAATATTTCCCAAGGGGCTGTGTTTGCTCAATATAGCAACGATTTAACGGATAGATTGAATATTACCGCAGGACTGCGGCAAGAGTTCAGCAGCTTAGTAAATGGTTCGGCAACCACGCCATCAGTGGGAATTAAATATGCGCTTACCGATTCCACAACAGTTCGCGCCAATTATATCCGCAATTTCCGCACTCCCACGATCGCCAATTTATTTAATGCCAATCCCACGAATATCGGCAATCCTAACCTCTTACCTGAAACTGGCGACAGTTATGACATCGGCATCGATCAAAAGTTAGGCGATATTGGTTTATTTCGGCTGACCGCTTTCTCCAATAACATTTCTAATCTGATTGCTTTCCGAACAATTGCGCCACCCGTCAATGGCATCTCTGGCACTTTCCAGAATCTCGGTCAGGTGGTGACAAATGGACTAGAAGCATCATTAAACCTGCAAATTGTTCCCAACTTTTTCCTCGCGGCAAACTACACGTTCAACGATCCGCGCATCATCTCTAGTGTCAACGCAGGGGAAAATGGGAAGGAACTCCGCTTTGCAGGTGCAGATAAACTAAATATTGGGCTGTCCTACGAAAATCCGCAGGGATGGTATGCAGGATTATTGATGAACTCCCTTAGTGGTTTTCCCACTGATAACCTAAATACCGAATTTCTGTCAGGACAGACCACCTTCGACCTGCGACTTCGCGCTCCCATCACCGCCCAAATATCTGCGACCCTTGGTATTGAGAATATCTTCGACCAACGCTTTCAGCTATTTGCAGGTTTTCCCGACGGTGGGCGCACGATTCGAGGCAGTTTGAGTTTTCAGTTTTAATCGAAATTAGAACTTACTCAAAATAACCACCCGTAGAGGCAATTCATGAATTGCCTCTACGGGAAAATAAGAGTTTCAAGCCTTTTCTTTCCACAAGTCTAGACCCATGAGAGGTAATCAATGAACTACCAACTAGTTAACTTAGCCGATAAACGTTTATCGATTGAGGTCGCTGCACCAAAAGTTCTGCATTACCCAAATCACGCTTTTACTACTCGGAGCTTTAAACGCTATGAATATCTCCCACCGCTTGAAGATACCTTATGGAGGATCAAAACAGGAATTGTGCGGACAATGACTTGGGATGAAGAAGGTAATCAAATTGTTCTGGGGATATGGAGTACAGGCGATATTGTCAGCAGCTTGATGTCTTTACTTGATCCCTATCAAATTCAATGCCTAAGTGCTGTCGAAGTAGAAATAATACCAAATATATTAGATCGGACTTTTAGTGCGATGCTCAACCATTGTCAACAAACGCAGGAGCTTCTGAGTATCGTCCATTGTCGTACCATTGATATCAAACTCAAGAAGATATTAATCTGGCTATCTAATAAATTTGGTATCCCCAGCGATCGCGGGATCTTGATTGACATTAAGCTTACTCATCAAGATATTGCCGAAGTGATTGGGTCAACTAGGGTAACTGTAACCCGATCGCTCAATCTACTAAAGCTACAGGGATTGCTTAGTTGGAAAAATCATTATTTGACATTACATCACGATTTTTCTAAATCTTCGCTTTGTCTATAAATATTTCAATAAACATCAACAAACATCAATAAACAACTATGAACACCTTCTCCCGCCTTGTTACTCCCCTTAATCTCTCCGAAATTGAACCCTTACCCAATGGTGGTCAAATTGAATACGAATTTTTTCCCACCGATCTTGATGTAACGGCTCCCTTGCTGCATTATCTCTGTCAAGAGCGTTGGCAGGACATCGGCATTGGTCACATGGTGGATGGTAGTGTCTTGGAATTGGAATTTAATGCACCACCGAAAATCTTTAAACTCTATGATGGCTATCTGACCATAGTTACAGAAGGATGGCATTTACATCTCTGTATCGCTGAAAATATTGGTGGTCCTGATCGCCGCACACCGACTGAGCAGATCCAAACCCGTCTTGTCAGCCGCGCCGCCCTCTATCGCCGCCTTAATCCTGAAGGAGAACCCCGCAGTTGGGGAATTCAATTCTGGAATGGCGCAGGGGTAAAGATGATGACCTTCTTTTTACCCAATCCTTTCATTGGTGACAATGAGGATTTGCTCTCCGAACGCAAGCCTAATTTGGAAAAATTAAAGCTGTATGAAGAGCTAAGAGAGACTTACATTTTAGGGACAAAGGAACTCCCTTACGATCGCAATCCCCTTAATAAGAAATATATTTCGGTGTGCCGATCTAGTCGTTGTCTGCCATCGCGCAACTATCAGCCCATCTACGAGGCTTTGCAATCAGCCGTCAAGGAGGCAAATTTAGAAGATGTAGAAGTTTGCGTTTCTGGCTGTTTAGAGGTTTGCAAAATGGGACCTGTGGTTTTCTATTCAGGCGATCGCACTTGGTACAGCCGAGTAACTCCTGAAACCGCGAAACAAATCGTACAGGAACATCTAGTCGCAGGTCAGCCAGTAGCTAAGCACGTTTATCCATAGATTTTATGGTAGGGGCAATTCATGAATTGCCCCTACCATGAATTTAAATCATCCAAAAAGAATGTTAAAAAGATTTATGCGTAAATTTGGCTTGCGGTTACTTTGCCTAGGATTAGTGACAATGGGAACTGGTTGCACGATCGCCCTTAGTTCCCCTGCTCCTGTTCCTAACAGCCCTAACGCCTCCGCAAATTGCATTACCAAATATGAAAGCGATCGCGATTATTTTCCTGTTAAAACCAAGATCAAACACGCGATCGGCTTCGATGTGTCCTACCATCAACATTACAAAATCATCACCGTCAAACAACCTTGGAAGAACGCTAATCAGGTATTCCGTTATGTGCTAGTCCAATGCGGCGCACCGATTCCCGATGGATTTAGCGCCGACCAAATTATCCAAGTCCCCGTACCATCGATCGCCATTCTCTCCACCACCCATCTCGCCCACTTAGAGAAATTGGGATTACTCGATCGCCTCGTTGCTATGAGTAGCCTCGATCTGGTCTATGGACAGCAAACCCAAACCAAGCTCAAAAGCCAAGGGGTTCAGGATCTGGGACGGGGCAGCACCGTTAATGTTGAAAAAATATTAGCCCTCAGCCCTGCCCTCGTTACCACCTTCGGCACTGGCAGCCCCGAACGCGATCGCCATCCTAAACTTCTAGAAGCAGGGCTAAAAGTGGGGCTGAATGCTGAATATATGGAATCTAGTCCCCTCGGACAGGCGGAATGGCTAAAGTTTACAGCCCTATTTTTTAATCAGGAAGAACGCGCTAATCAAGTTTTTGATGAGATGGAAGCTCGCTATGAAAAGGTGGCGGCGATCGCCAAATCCGCTCAAAACAAGCCCACTGTAGTTACAGGGTTTCATCGCAATGGCACTTGGTATGTGGCAGGCGGCAAAAGCTATGTGGCAAAGTATTTAACCGATGCGGGAGCCGAATATCTTTGGGCAGACGATCCCACCTCTGGCAGTAATCCCCTCAGTTTTGAAGAAGTCTATCGGCGGGGGCGATCGGCAGATTTTTGGCTCAATGGCAGTCAAGATTGGAAACAGAAAGAAGACATTCCCAAAGCCGATATCCGTTATCGCGATTTTCAAGCTTGGCAAACTGGACAGATGTATAGCGCCAATGCCCGCATCAGTCCTACAGGCGGCAATGATTACTGGCAAAGCGGTATTACCAATCCCGATGTCGTACTCGCCGATCTTGTAAGAATATTTCATCCTGAACTCATGCCCGATCATCAACTCTTCTATTATCAAAAACTTGCCCCATGATTCTTCTAGCAGAGATAGGCAGCACGATGCGCCGCCTATCTCTGCCCCCTTGTCTTAATTGTATGGATTACCCATTGAAATATTCTTTAAAAGAAAATCGGATTGCCCTAATTTTTCTCGCGCTTTTAATCAGCCTCGGATTAAGCGCGATCGCCAGCTTAGTTGTGGGTTCCGTATGGATTCCCCTCGCCGATCTCGTCAAAATTATATTTCACCAATCCACTGAGACAGGTTGGACGCAGATTTTTTGGCAATTTCGCCTACCTAAAGCCCTTACCGCCATCTTTTGTGGAGCCGCCCTCGCCGTCAGTGGCTTACAAATGCAGGTTCTATTTAGCAATCCTTTAGCAGGTCCATTTGTATTGGGAGTTAGCTCTGGAGCCAGTTTAGGTGTTGCGATCGCCATTCTTGCAACGGAGGCATTAGGACAAGTCAGTGCCGTATTAGGCAGCGAATCAACTTTGGTCGCCGCTTGTATTGGTGCAGCTTTCTCAATGGGTTTAGTGGCGATCGCTTCCAAGTTTGTGCAGAATTCCACCACCCTCTTAGTTTTAGGGCTAATGATGGGCTATGGCGTGGGCGCAGTGGTGAATATTTTGCTCTATTTCAGTTCCCCCGAACGGGTGCAGTCCTATATCAACTGGACTTTTGGCAGTTTCGCAGGTGTCACAGTAGCAAGATTACCTTTACTCTGTGGCGCAATATCTATCGGACTATTATTAGCGATCGCCGCGATCAAGCCCCTGAATACAATGCTGCTAGGGGAAATGCAAGCCCGTAGTTTAGGCACACAAATTTCTAAACTGAGATTAGGAATTGTGATCAATGTCGCCCTATTAGCAGGAACCGTCACCGCTTTCTGTGGACCGATCGCCTTTCTCGGTGTCGCTGTCCCCCACCTCTGCCGCGCCCTATTTCGCTCCACCGATTGCCGAATTATTCTCCCCGCCACGATCCTAGTCGGTGCAAACTTAGCGATCGTGGCGGATCTAGTTACGCAATTACCAAACAAAACCCTACTGCCCCTCAATTCCGTAACCTCTCTCCTAGGCGCACCGATTGTGGTCTGGACAATTTTGCGGCGGCGATGAATTAGTTGACCTAATTGTAGATTTGGTAAGTGCTGGCACAATGCGATCGCTTGCCATCCTTGCGCCCGAAATGTTTCTTGCTGTGGGTCCCACACGCAAAGCAGCTAGACCTCCCATGATAAATAATTCGCAGCCATGCCAGCGCAAATGTTCATCGAGAATTGGAAATCCGTTAACGAGGGGTTGGGGATACTGCTGCATGACTTGATGTAGCAAAGGTTCCGCTTTTGCATCAAACTTTGTACCTGTGGCTAACCAAAGGCGATCGCATGATAATTCTATTCCATCTATACAAATAATTTGCCATTTTGTTCCATTCCAACTGGCTTGAGCAACTTCGCATTCTGGATGAAATTCTAATCTGCCTTGATGATGCTCTCTTCGTAATTGTGTCATCACCGAGGGAGTCATCGAACCACCATCTCTTGCAGATAAGACTATTTCCCGCCGTTTTTGCCAATCGGATTCGGCATGAAAACCCTTGAGATATTTGGGACCAAGCCATCCCGCATCGGCATCAAAGAGCTTTTCTTTAAATTGCCGACGGGACAGCAATAATACCTTTGCGCCACGGGCGATCGCCCCTAAAGCCAAATGTCCACTAGTTAAGCCACCACCGACGATTAAGATAGTTTCTCCTGCTAAATGTTGCGATGCTAGATTGAGGTCACTAGAATGCACTAGGCGATCGCTAGGAAAGTTAGGGGCAATTCGCTCGACCCAATGGGGAATTTGTTTAATGCTGTTATTGGTGGCTAAGACAACGCGCTTAGCGGTGATGCTTTTGCCATGATTTAGCCAAAGCCGAAAGCCTCGCCGTGATGACAGAATTGGCTCTAGGTCGATGACTTTAGCTGTGATTAGTCGCTCATCAAGTCGCTGGGAAGCGATCGCATTTTGGCAAAAATCATGAAATAGCTTCGTGGATGGCAAATCATAGGGAGGAAATAATTCATTGGGACGGTTTTCGGCGAAGCGTCGCAATGCGAAGGAATCGGGGGCAGGGTGGTGAACGACAGGCGATCGCAGATGGGGAATTTCTTGGGCGGCAAATTGGCGATGCCATTGGGTGAGCCAATTACCACTGGGATCAAAAACTAGGATTTTTTCGCGCAAAGCCTGACGTTTTTGCAGGAGATGCAGGGTTAAAGTGAGCGCGTGAACTCCTGCGCCAATGATGGCTATGTCAATATCAAAGTTACCTTTAGCTTGGATTTTGGCTTTGCTAGGGTAATTCAGGGATTGGGCTGAAGAATTATATGTAGATTCTGCTAAGCGATCGCCCAAATTAACAATAGACATAGTAAACTAAATAGCAATAATGATAATCATTATCATTTTATACTGCCTTATCTGCTAAATGTCTATGTCTATCGCTACAGCTTCACCACAGAAATCTGCCGATCCACCTGTTCAGGTATGGGCGATCGCTGGAGCAGTGGGAATCGGCAAAACTGGTTGGATCTATCAACAAATTGAGCAAATATCTGCACCAGTTGTTTATTTCTGTCCTAGTGCTGGTAATGTTCCCATCGATCCAACTTGTCTTATCGCAGAATCTCCCCATGTGCAAATTTTCGCCGATGGGCAGGAATTAGAACTGATTGAAAAAGTAGAGCAAGGCGCGATCGCTTTTATAGAGTTGGGCTTTCACTTAGATTTGAGATCGGGAGATATGCTACTAGATACTCTTGCCGATCGCCATGCTTGTAAACGGATAGCCCTTGTTCCCTCTGAGTTAACCAGTTCTGAATGGCATGACTGGGCGAATGAAGTAATAGAAGTCAAATATGATTTAGATTTTCATGATTTGCAGATTTGGCGATCGCCCTTTACGGGACAGGTTTTTGACCCTTCGAGTTTGAATGTCCTTTGGTATGAAATTACCCAAGGTGCTTATGGAGAAGTCAGCCGAGTGAAAGGAATTTTCGACCTGCTCGATGGTCGGGCCTTTCATCTAGATTTTGTCGCAGGTATGGAAGATAGCCTCTACTTACACCTTGATGTCCCGCTTTGGTTGGATGGTCGCCCTGAACGCTTTAGTGGAATTGAAGTTGTCGGTCGCAATCTCGATGGGAAGGCGATCGCGCAGTGCATTATCGATTGCTGCCTATCCGAAGAAATCATGCTCCATTATCAAAACCAAATCAAACAATCGCGCCAACAATCAAGCCAAGTGGAAGCTTAAATTATGAAAATCGCTGTAATGTCTTGCATTCATGGCAACTATGAAGCCCTTGATGCAGTTTTGAGAGATATAGACCACCAAAAAGCCGAGAAAATCTTTTGCTTAGGCGATCTCGTTGGGTATGGACCTTTTCCCAGTAACGTTGTGGAAATGGTGCGATCGCTCGATATTCCCACGACACAGGGTTGCTGGGATGAGGATATTGTGGAAGGATTGAACTCCTGTGAATGCAGCTATCCATCGATGCTTGCCGAAAAGCGTGGGCGGCTTGCCCATGAATGGACAAATGAGCATATTTATCCTGAAACAAAGGAATATCTCGCGGCTTTACCGAAAGTGATTAAGCATGACAATCTTGCCTTTGTGCATGGCAGTCCGCAAAGTCAGCATGAATATCTTTTGCCAGAGCTAGATGGATTTATTGCTCTAGAGCGAGTTCTCTCGACAGGAGCCGATATGCTCTTTTGTGGTCATACCCATGTGCCATATGTGCGAACCCTAGATGCAGGTCATTTGCGCCTCTTAGTGAGAACTGGTACAGATGTTCCAGAAGCAGAAATGCGCGAATTTAATACGCCCTTAAAACGAATTGTCAATGTTGGCTCCGTTGGCGAGCCTCGTCATGGTCGCCCCAATGCCACCTATGTGATCTATGACACCGATAGCGATCGCATTACCTTGCGGGAAGTGGAATATGACTATCAAAAAACCTGTGTTGCCATTATTGAGAGAGGTTTACCACCAATTTTTGCATGGCGTTTAGCCAAGGGTTTAGAATTTGCCGAACGTGCCGATGATGCTTCCCATTTATGCGAGAGAGGTGTGTAGATGTCACATTGGGCAGTTTTAAGCGGTATCGAGGCTAATCTCACGGCTTACGAAGCAGTGCTTGAAGACATTAAGCGACAAGTTCCGAAAGTTACCGAACTTTATATTCTTGGTGATGTGATTAATGCGACTACTGCTAGTGAGAAGGTCGTGGAGAGGATTCGCAATCCCCGCATCGGTGAGCTAGTGCCGCAGGTCTGCAAAGGCTGGTGGGAAGAGCAAATAATGATGCTGCATGGATTTGTGCCTGATCTTGAGCCAAATCCTTTAGTAGAAAAATATGGCGCGGCTGGGGTAAAAGCTCTTTGGGACAGTATTTCCAAAGAAACCGTGTCATGGATTAGCAATCTCCATTTTGCCTTTATGGAATTTGATTGTCTATTAGTACATGGCAGTAGTTTGAGTGTGTTTGAAGAACTCACGCCTGAAAGTTCACCTTTACTGCTTTTAGATCGAATTGCTCGGAGTAATGCTAATCGCCTGTTTTGTGGGCGTTCTGGGCAAACCTTTCGCTATCAGATTAAGGATGGTTCCCTCAATTCCCATGTGTTAACCCTTGATGGTGCAGAGGCTTTGGAGACTTTTAATACTAGCGATCGCCTTGCGATCGGTGTCGGCAATGTCGGCGGCACTCCCAACAGAGCAACCTATACAATCTACAGTCCCAATACGGATATCGTGCAGTTTCGGACAGTGCGCTATGGCAAGAGCAAGGGCTTTGGAAAAACTTGAGAACAGTATGTGGTCAAGAATGTTATGATTTTAAAAATGATAATGATTATCATTTTTAAAATTAAGCAGTGTCTCTAAAATTCTGAAAAATCAAAAATTATGTTTAATCAATTTTCCAAATCCGTATTAAAAGCGATCGCTATTTCGGCAATCGGGATTTTGCCTAGCGCCGTAGCTAGTGTGTCGGCTCAATCTATCCCTCCAACCAAAGATGTCATTGGACAGAACGTAACATCAGTTTCACAACTGAGCGATGTAAGACCCACTGATTGGGCTTTTACGGCTCTGCAATCCTTAGTAGAACGCTATGGCTGCATCGCAGGATATCCCGATCGCACCTTTCGTGGCAATCAAGCCACCAGTCGTTATGAATTCGCGGCGGGGCTAAATGCTTGTTTGGACAAAATCAATGAAATTATCTCCGCAGGGCTTGCCGACAAAGTGAGCAAAGAAGACCTTGCCACATTACAAAAATTACAAGAGGAATTTGCCGCCGAACTAGCAACATTGCGCGGTCGTGTAGATTCTCTGGACGCAAAAACTGCCAAACTGGAAGCGCAGCAGTTCTCTACTACCACAAAACTAGAAGGTCAAGCGATCGCGGCTGTTTCGGTGGGAACTTCAGGCAATAATTTTCTTTTGGACTCAACAGGAACACCAACTACCAATGCTGGCAAGGTCAATACAACTGTAATCAGCCGAGTACGTCTGAACTTTAAGACGAGTTTCACAGGTGAAGATTTACTGCTCACACGCATCGAGCTTGGTAATGGTGGCACAGGACTAGGCAATTCTCTTGAGGCTCCTGCGAGCTTATTAGGGTTCACGGGATTTGGGAACAGTTCTAAATTTGATTACAGTGGTGTTGGCACGACTGCCACACTCAATCGCTTACGTTACGATTTCCCAATCGGTAAAGATATTCAAGCTTCGATTGGCACAAATATGTCACTGAATGATCATCTGGATGCCAATAGTTTTGCCAATGATGAGTCGGCAGACTTTTCCAGTGGGATGTTTATTAATAATCCCTTAATTTTGCCTGTGAATGATGGATCTGGAGCAGCGATCGCTTGGAATCTTGGTGGTAGTGCTTTTACTCTAAGAGCAGGTTATGTCGCTCAGAATGCGAGTCTTCCGACCTCTGACGGTACGATCAATCGTGGCTTATTTGGCGATCCCTATCAAGGTACGGTTGAGCTAGAGTTTGCACCGAAAAACGCTGATGATGCAAGTCCCTTTGCGATCCGTCTGCAATATACTCGCGCCTCGGTAAATAATCTGGACTACAACACAGGTGGCGTAAATCTTGAGTGGGCTTTTAATAAAGCGATCGCCGTTTTTGGGCGTTATGGATTTGGAAATATCAGTAATCGCGGTACTGCCATTTCCGCCGCACTTCCCACCTATACCACTACAGCCAATGACTCTCTGAGTCCCCAAACTTGGTCTGCGGGTTTTGCTTTTCCTGATTTGTTTAAGGAAGGGGCGATGGCAGCGATCGCAGTTGGACAACCTTTCGTTGAGAACCAAGTGGGTAATGCCACTCAAACCAATATGGAACTGTTCTATCGCTTCCCGATCTCTAGCAATATCAGCATCACTCCAGACTTACAGTTTATCTTCAATCCCAATAACAACAGCAACAATAGCACCATCACTGTCGGCACATTGAGAACTGTATTTACTTTCTAGACTTGCTCCTTAACTTGACTTTCCTAACAAATCCTAAAAAAATCAATGATCACCAACACACAAATTCCCGTCACCGTCCTCACAGGCTACCTCGGCGCAGGCAAAACCACATTACTTAATCGCATTCTCACCCATGAACATGGCAAAAAAGTTGCTGTCATCGTCAATGAATTTGGTGAAGTTGGCATCGATCACAAATTGGTGGTCAATGCCGATGAAGAAATCTTTGAGATGAATAATGGTTGTATTTGCTGCACTGTGCGCGGTGACTTGATTCGGATTATTACGAATCTGATGCGCCGCCGTGACAAATTCGATCATTTAGTGATTGAAACTACGGGACTCGCCGATCCTGCACCCGTAATTCAAACCTTCTTTGTCGATGAAGATGTCAGCGCCAAAACGAAGCTAGATGCAGTAGTCACCGTCGTTGATGCTAAACATATCTCTCAGCATTGGGGTGCGGAAGAAGCACAGGAACAAATTGCTTTTGCGGATATTATTCTGCTCAACAAAACTGATTTAGTCAGTGAATTAGAACTCGCCGAACTAGAACAACGCATCAAATCCATGAACTTGATGTGTAAAATCTATCGCACGCAAAACTCTGAGATTGAAATGGATGCAGTTTTAGGTATTGGTGCATTTCAGCTAGATCGGGCTTTGCAAATCGATCCTGAGTTTCTTGGTGAAGATGCCCATGAGCATGATGACACGGTGAAATCGGTGGCGATCGTGGAAGAGGGTGAACTCTATTTGGCTAAAGTTAATGCTTGGATTAGCGATCTATTAAGAGAGCAAGGTGTTGATATTTTCAGGATGAAGGGAATTTTGAATATCAAAGGAGTTGAGGAAAGACTGGTGTTTCAGGGTGTGCATATGTTGTTTGACGCTACTCGCGATCGCCTATGGCATCCTAACGAACATCGCAAAAACGAATTAGTTTTTATTGGTCGTAACCTTGACGCAGAAAAGCTTAAAGCAGATTTTTTAGCCTGTAGGTATTGAAGATAATCCAGAGGATTGAGCATCATGGAGATCGCGTAAGATCACCATGATGGCACGGTTTTGATGATGGCATGAGACTTTTCAAACAGTTGCGCTGTTATTTAGAAAAAAGGGATAAAACTGCTTGACGGCATCCCATACAGTCACAACCTCGGTTGCTAATGGCAAGATCGCCAATGCGATCGCTGGTCAGAACATTAGTGCGATCGTCTTCAGATTGGCTGTTTAAATCGAGAGTTGGATTGTCTCTTGTAATTACAACCGTTGACACATAAGGATCGCCATCTTGGTTATTTTTCTTACTTTCGTTAGTGTTTGCATATGTGGGAGAAACTGACAACAAATAAGCTGCTAGTAATGCGGGGCTACTCAGAAAGGCTAATGATGATTTTTTCATAGGACACAAGAATGTCGGATCACATTCATTAATTGCAGAAGATATTAGCATTTCTAGACCTGAAATTTTATCCTGAATGTGACAGACAGCATTTTTGCACTAATTTGTGGTGCGGCTAACTGCTTGTCGATAGAGTGAGCAAAGCTGATCTTGCCAGATTACTTCAGAAACTTTGATTTCTAAAGAAATCAATTTCAGATTAAAGAACAAATCAGTGATCGCCCAAAGCTTATTTCAAAAAACAGCCTAACCACTCAATCAAGAAATGCACCTGCTTATCCCCAGGCAGCAGAGCTAGACTCGTAATCTTAATTCTCCCCTTCTCAAAAGAGAAACGATAATAGAACTCAATCGGGATCTTCGGATGAAGTAACTCCCAAAGCGAATCCGTCAGCTTCGAGTCGAGAAACAGATCGCGCCCATCCTCCGACGCATAAATGCGAAACACCCCAACCTTACGCGCCACCAACTTCAATTCCATCACCCTAAGCAATACCTGAGTTTCTTCAGGCAAAGCCCCATACAGCCCCTCCCAAACCGCAGCCAACTTGAGAATCTCCTCCTTCGACTTTACCTTTGCCAAAGTCAAATAAGCATTAATCTTCGTCTCATTGTCCTCTATATAAGTATCAGGAATAAAAGCCACCAAACGTGGCAACTGAAGCTCAGTATCTGCAACTTCAGGCAGAATCTTCCCGCGTAACTCATTGATATATTCCTGAAGCAAATCCATATAGAGCGCAAAGCCAATCACATCCGCCTGACCCGACTGCTCCTCACCCAACAAATCCCCCAATCCCCGAATCTCCATATCGCGCATCGCTAGTTGATAACCCGAACCAAGCTGACTAAACTCCTGAATCGCATCCAATCTCCTCTTCGCTGAATCTGTCAACTCAAGGTTAGGAGGATACAGTAAATAAGCATGAGCCTGAATCCCTGCCCGACCAACGCGACCGCGCAATTGATAGAGTTGCGCCAAACCCAACTTATGAGCATCCTCAATCACAATCGTATTCACACGCGGAATATCCAAACCTGACTCAATAATCGTGGTACAGAGGAGAATATCCGCCTCATTGTTATTAAAAGCAACCATCGCCGACTCTAACTCCGATTCCTGCATCTGTCCATGCGCGATCGCTAATCGCACATTCGGTAACATTGTTTGCAAAGAAACAGCGATCGCCTCAATGCCCTCAATACGCGGCACAACATAAAACACCTGACCACCACGGTCTAACTCATGACGAATTGCTGTTTTCACCAGTGAAGCATCATAAGCAGATAAATGGGTTTGAATCGATCGCCTTGAGGGAGGAGGAGTCGCAATCACACTCATTTCCCGCACTCCAGAAAGCGCTGCATAGAGAGTACGCGGAATCGGCGTAGCACTCAGAGTCAATAAATCCACATCCCCCTTCATCGCCTTGATTTTCTCCTTCTGCAAAGTCCCAAAGCGTTGCTCCTCATCAATCACCAGCAAACCCAAATCGTGAAACTCAACATCCTTAGACAAAAGCTGATGCGTACCGACAATGACTTGCACCTGACCATCCGCAACCAGTTGTAAAACCTGCTTGCGCTCCTTCGCAGGGCGAAACCGATTCACGATCTCCACAGTGAAAGGATAAGCCGCAAACCGAGTTTGGAGCGTATGAAAATGCTGTTGCGCCAGAATTGTTGTTGGAGCTAACAGAGCCACTTGCTTACCCGCACAAACTACCTTAAAAATTGCCCTTACCGCCACCTCTGTTTTACCAAAGCCGACATCACCACAAACTAACCGATCCATTGGGCGCTCGCTTTCCATGTCTTGCTTCACATCTTGCACAGCTTTGACCTGATCTGGTGTCAGTTGATAGGGAAAAGAATCCTCCATCTCCTGTTGCCAATCGGTATCAGGTGGAAAAGCATAGCCAACTAAATTAGCACGGCGGACATAGAGTTGTAGTAAATCCCTTGCTAACTTGTAAATCTCCTTTTGGCATTTGTTGAGAGCGTTATCCCATGCCTTGGTATTAGCAATGCTATTTAACTTAGGCGGCTTATTAGAAGCACTGCGATAGCGGGAGAGAATCTTCTCATTTTCCTGCGCGATCGCTACCGCAGTCTTACCATCGGCAAACTCAACGATGTAATGCGGTTGCTTTTCTCCCTTCACTTCAATGGTTTCAAAGCGTGTAAACTTGCCAATCCCATATTTACGATGCACGACATAATCGCCAACATTTAGCTCGTCAGGATTAACTGACTTAGCCGTATTCATCCGTGAGGGATGCACAAAGGTTGGTGAGGCTAATAATTGCTGTCCAAATAATTCGCGATCGGTCAAGAGGGCAAGCTTACAGCTAGGCAAAACAAAGCCTTGCATCTCCATCAGTCCCGAATATTTCAAAATGACGGGTTTACCACCTTTCTGAATTCGCGCAATTGACTGTAAATCATCAGGATCACTGACAAAGTTAGCAATGCAGTCATACTCCTTGAGTAAAGTTGCCACACGCAAAGGTTGCGCCGAAATCAACGTGACTTGATATTCCAAGTTGAGATATTCACGAATGAGGGCTGCAATCTGGTCAAACTGATGGGGAATTATGGGAATAGAGGCACTGGCAAAATCAAAAATATTGGCTTTGGGTTTAAGCGATCGCTCGCTAAGCTGAAGCATCTGAAACTTCTTTGCCTCAGTCATGCACTTAGCAAAGTCCCAATGTAGTTTTGGTGTATCTGCTTGAGGATATTGATTTTGATAAAGCTCATCGGCTGCTTCGTACCAGCGATCGCTGTAGCTCTGACATTGTTCGGGTTCATCAATGGCAACAATAAAGTTTTTGGGTAAGTAATTCAGCAATGTAGCTTTATGAGCAACAAACTCATCCAAATCGACAGGGGCGATCGCGATGCTGGATAGGTCAGTGAAGCTTTTGGGATTAGTTGGGTCAAACTCTCTGATTTTCTCGACAGTGCCGCGATTGCAGCTTAGACGAACGGGTAGATTTCGATTAATTGGAAATACTTCAAAACTAAATCCTTTGTGGCTCCATTGTTTTGAATCCTTTACTTCTTTGACTTCCACATATCCTAATCTTGCCAGAGCCACGGCAAGTAATTTAACCGATTGCGAATCGCCGATATTGAGATAGAGATTATGTTTTTGGAAGACTTGAGGGGATGGTAGATGGGGCTGTAGCGCGTTAATGGTGGTGACGATCGCTAAGTTATGCTGTGGTTTGGCAAGCAGTTCCGCTAATATCTCAATCCTTGTCCAAGCAGTTTCTAAATCAATTTGGGCTGATTCGTAGGGAAATGTATCAAGGGGTTGATATAGATAGACGCGCCATGACATTGATTGGAGTTGTAAAGCCCATCGGGTTGCTTCTTCGACGGTGGCGGTGACGATGAGTAATGGTTTGGTTTGTTGTTGACATAGGTGGGTGCTAATCAGTCCTTTGCCTAAGCGGGATAGTCCTGATAGGGATATGCTTTTGGCTGTTGTCAGTTTCTCGCCTATTTTTGTGGTGATCGGCGATCGGGCTATGTTCTCTAGGACTGCTGTGAAGGTCATGGGTATAGTCATGAATAGACTAATTCAGGTTCATTGATAAGGCGTAATAGCTTGACAGGTTCGATTGTTTCCATAGCGAAGGTATTGCCTTTTTTATTTGTCATGTTATTATAATATCGATTCTCTGCTTGCAGTTTGGGAGTAATTTTATGACTTTACAAAGTTTAGAACCACAACTACTGTCTTTAAGCCAAAATGAAAAAACACGGGCAATTCAGATATTAGCTCAAAGTCTTGGCAATCCTTGGCGGGGCATTCAGAAAACATTGGGGGTATGTGGTGGTGATGCTTGCATTGGTTTAACTCGGATTCCTGTCTGGGTTTTGGTTAACGCTCGTGATATTGGTATTAGTGAATCTCAACTTTTAAAAGATTATCCGACTCTATCGGTAAGTGATTTAGCAAATGCTTGGTTTTATGCTTCGATGTATCCTGAAGAAATTGCCTTGGCTATTAAGGAGAATGAAGAAGCGTAATGGGTCGTTTGTATGCCGATGAGCAGTTTCCCTATGAGGTTGTGGAACATTTACGCAATTTTGGGCATGATGTTCTTACTGTCCAAGAGGCGGGAAAGGCAAATCTCAAAATTCCTGACGATCGCGTTCTTGATTTTGCGGGTGGTAATGAGCGAGTGGTTTTAACTTTAAATCGCAAGGATTTCAAACGTTTGCATAGATCGCTTCCCGATCATGGTGGAATTATTATTTGTACGGATGATGGAGATAGATTGGCTCTAGCTGAGAGAATTCATACAGCTATTTTGGGAGAGGAGATATTGCTGGGTAAATTGGTTAGTGTGGTTCGTCCGATGAAATAAGCGATCGCCTAGTCATCTAATGGTTAGGCACATAGGCGATCGCCAAATCTATATTTGACTTGCTATATAAAATTTTGTATAATTTGCTAGTATTTTAGATATATGTAAAAAACTATGTCAATCAAGTTTTACGAAAGTCCGTTTCATGCGATCGAGGAGCCTGAAGTCGCTAGTAAGTCGGTTTTGAAGGCTGACTTGACGATCATGATTAGAGACATAATTGAAGATAAAGGTTGGACACAAAAGGAAGCGGCTGAAAGGTTGGCGGTTACTCAGCCGCGTGTGTCGGACATTGTGAATGGAAAAATTGATAAATTTACTTTGGATATACTGTTTTCAATGTTAGATAAGCTCGGATTTAGGACTGAGTTTACTTTTAGCAGTTTAGAAAGTGCTTCTATTAAAATCCAAACAAGGGATTTAGCTAAAGTCGCTTAGTTATTTTTGCCTTTTCATTTTTTCGATTTCAGCTTTTAGTTCCTTGTATCTTTTTTCGATAGTTTTCATGGCTTGTCGATCTACGCCGTTTGTTGTCTTCTCAAATGAATGTAAGACGACTACGGTATCTAGAAATTTTGCTATGTAGACACATCTAAATGCTGGGCTACCATTGATTTTAAGTTCGATTACACCAGCGCCAATTCCTTCAAGAGTTTGGATTGGTAAGAATGGCTTTTTGTCGTCTTGGACTGCTCTTAGGCTAGTTCCAAATTGTTGTTGAATCTCTTTTGAAAAGTCTTTGTATTCTCTTTCGGCAGCATCGTTAACAAAAGCAAATTTTTTCATATTGGTTATACTGATTGAATCTAGTGGACAAATTCCACAAAAAGAGAAAGGCAAGAAAAATTACACTGGATGTGATGATTTCCTTGCCTTTGATTAGTTGACTGTTGCAAACATTTTACTGGTCGCCATCTTCAGGATACTCATCAAGCAATTTGAGTGTATCCATTCCTGCGAGTCTTGCTATAGTTTCTGTTAATTCTTCATCAATTTCTTTTTCATTAATATAAAGAAGAAGACTCTCAGCTTGTGTGCGTGCAATTGCATTGTAATCAAAAGTCATCTGTAAACTACCATTAAAAACTCTACTTACGCCATCAATCAATATAGCCTTTTCAATCTCAGGAAGTGATTGTGCTGAATTTAGGTATTTGTTCATACAATCTAATATTTCAGATCTCAGTTGAACAAGTTCGACAGTGGTAGATTTTTGCCAATTCATAACCATTAAATTATTTTTTACCTTGGCTCCTTTAGCAATTAGTTTTAGCTCTACATCAGTTCGCACAACATCTTGAACAATTTCCATCATGCCCTGAAGAATTCTCAAGTTTGCCTCTCTTGTCTTGATGTCAAGGTTGACTTCAAGTTCAAGATTTTTCCTTGCCTCGTCAGCTTTAATCTTGAGTTCTTCGAGAGCAAATTTTCTCTCTTGACGATCCATGTGACCGCGCACCAGATCACCCAAAATTTCAAAACCTGAATTGACAACGTTGCCAACAGAATCAATTAGTTGACCGATAACTGGAATTGGTAAAGTCATGATAGTTCTCCTTAGTTAATAGAATTGGTTTGAAGGTTTTCTGTGAACTTGTAAAGCTCAATGAGTGAAGCAATCATTTGTCTAGTCAAATCAAGATCCGCATCAAGTTTTTCTATCTCTAACAGTACATTTTCACCCAAATCTTTTCTGTCTTGAATAGCTTGTTGAAGGTTCTGTTCGATTTTGTTGATGCGTTCATCAATGGCAGTAAAAACTTTTACTGCTAAATCTTTACTCTGATTAGAGACAATGTCTGATGTTTTCGCATTGCACTTGTTTAGCGATTGACTAATATTTTGGTTTGTCAATTGCTCCAGCACAGAAGATTTTACTCCCACAAATCGCCTAATTATCTTGCGCTTGTCACCTTCTTCTTGTTCTGTAATTGTATAGATTTCATCATTGACCAAATCTCTGATCGAAATTGGGTCGGGTCTAGAAATCATTTCAATGTTGATAGATGAGTAACTAATTTCAGATACGTTCATATCTTCATTCAATTCTTTGTTGATTCTAATCAGCAAAGCTTCTGCTTTTTTATAAGTCTGACTATAAATCTCTGACTGTCTGGATTGACAAAAACCTTTCAAGTTTGATTCAAAAACAGGATAGACTGATTGAAAAGCTGTATTGAATGTCATGGCATATGATTCAATTACTTGATCAGTCTTCTCTTTATCCTGAGAACCTAGATTTCTCACCGAATCAATAGATGATTGAAGGTTTTGAATCTGTTGTTTAGTTAGTCCTTGAAGTTTTGATTCCCTAAATTCACCAGCAAACATTGCTGAAACAAGCGACTTTAAGCCATTGATAAATTGAGCGTACTGTTTCTTAATCTCTGACACTAAAGATTTTGTAGCTGAATCTAGTGACTCAGCTATAAGCTTTTTTTCTGTAGCGACACACTCAAGAGATTGACTAAACTTTTCTGTCAACTGTTGTAGCTCATCTAGTCTCAGACGATAAATACTCATCTTTTGTTGTGTATCTTGCTCATAGGTATGAGCAAAACTTAAAGCGCGGGTTAGAGCATCTTTAATCAATTCCTGAGTCTTGTTGTTATGACTGAGATACTTTACAAGGGCATTCTCAAGAGACTCAATGTTTGACCATTGTAGAACTTTATCCATAGCTTCGGAGATTGAATCAGTAGAAATTCCGCTACGCAGGCTACGTCTTATACTTAAAAAACGTCCAACATAGCCATCAAAAACTTCATTTTGCTTGTCATCTTTGAGTTTATTTTCTTTCTCCATTCTGTATAGCAAAGCTGGCAATGCCGCAACTCCAATCACTCTATCTTCTGGCAAGTTAAAACCATAGTCACTATTTAAAGTGTTGTGAATTGATGCAATCACATCTTGTAAGCTGCCACTGTTGCCATCATCTTGATCGATTTTATTGACAGCAAAGAAAAGTTTGTCACAAAAGCGAGAATTATACTGTCTCTGTTGGCGAATTTCTTCTAGCAATAGAGCATCACTTTCAGTAAAAGCGGTAGTAAAGTTAATTACATAAACTACAGCATTTGCTTTGTCGATAAAGTCAAAGGTGATGCGCTTATGGTCTACATGACGAGCAGAATTTGTTCCAGGGGTATCAACAAACTGAATACCCTCTAAACGTATTTGTTTAGTTAGATGCTTAACAGGAGCATGAATATTTAATTCTTTGACAGCATCATTGTTAATAAAACTACCCAATTCAACCTGACTAAGATCAGTAAGCGCAAATGAATAAACTCCACTATTCAAAGTCAGCCTTGCTTGGTTCGCATGAATATCATCTGCTTCACTCACAGGGTAAAAGGCAGACTCAACAAAATCAACTGGACTGTCAAATTGTAGTGACCTGTCCTCAGAATACACCTCAGCTTTTCCGATCCATCCATTTCTCAAATACTTATTGAGATATTTTTGTAAATCTTGAGGATCTCTATAAGAAAGAACAATCACTCGTTGATCGTCCTTCTTAGAGACTTCAACCTGTGCAGCGACATCTCCTTCACGATCATTGATGAAAGTCAGTCTGCCTGTGGTTGGTTTTGCCATTGAAGGCAAGATGTCATTACCCAACATTGCGTTAATCAGCGTTGACTTACCAGCACTAAAAGTAGCCACGAAAGCAATTTGGTAAGTGTTATCTCTAAGCTTAGTTACTTCCTTAGAAATATCTTCAGCCTCTTTAGTTCTCCCTTTTTCATTCAAATATTTCTGCAATGCCTCTAACTGAGCGATCGCCTGTTGTCTGACTTCATCCAAATTATTCATCTTAGGCTCCATGATTGATATACCGATAAACGCGCTCTGTTTTTGACCTATCAAACGATCTGCATAGTTGTCTACAAGACGTTTAGTCAGTCTAATCTCACTCTTGCGATAAGCTAGAAGCTGATCAAACTGACTCAACTTATCTAAAACTTCTTGACGCTGTTGCCTCAAATTATCTAAGATTGCACGATAGGATTTGAACTTCTCGTCATCATAGTTATTTGGCTCTTGAATAGAATGTTCGGGAATTATGAGCTTGATTACGGCAAATCGAACAACAGAATTTTTCTCTGCGTATTTCAGCAAATCATCTTCAGCTTTTTGTTCAATCAAATCCAAACGATTGCTAATAACTCTTACAATTGCCGATTCACTACTGCCATTATCTTGATACTTTTGAATATCTGACGAAAGTTTGAGAGTATTAGCAAAGTACGAACAATTCTCTCTACGCTCATCTTTGAGAATGTCAAAAAGAGGTGTAAATACGCCACGATTATCAGCAAAAAGCCTGTTTTTGGAAAATTCTTCGATAACGTCGATTAAAGTCCAACTTTTGGCAATACATTTGTCGTGACTGGCTTTTGCTAGGCTCAAGTAATTAGGAATTACTTCATGATCAATATTACGAGATCGCAGACTGCCTCTAATTTCATGCAAAATGTAAAGGAACCTTTCACGTTCTGATAATAACTCTTCTTGAATGCTTGCGAAATACAAAGAGTTTTCAGTCGAATCAACCATAACAGGATCTCCAAAAATGATAGAGATAGGTGGATTTTTTTGATTCTCATTCGGCAGAATGTGAATCTCAACTGCATAGCCAGCGACCCAAGCAATTTGAGCTAGGGTTGAAATTTTCGGAAGTGTATTGCTCACTTCCATTCTCGCAAGTTGAGGCTGAGTCATCGGTTTATGATTTTCATCATTAACCTTAATCTTTAGGAGTTCCGCAAATTCTCTTTGCGTAAGCCCAGTAGCAGCCCTCAACTTAGCGACTATGCCAGTTGCATCAACTTCAAAGTTAAGATTTTCAAACGTCATGGTGAGTCAAACTCATACAAGTTGTAAGATTACTGTATAGATTGACTAAAGTTCATTTCAACTTGATAACAGAAATGTTATATCAACCAATCTACATTTGTCAATACCCCTTGCAAAATATTTTTATATCACTTTTTATTCATTAAAGAGTATATGGCTATAACAAAAAAGTTATCTAGCGTTTTAGCAATAAAACAAAAAATTGGAACCGAACATTCCTATGGTTGGCTTAGAGCATTTGACGCAGACGAATTGAATGAATTTATTAATGAAGTGATGTCAGCCTATCGCTCAGTTGCCTTACAAGAACCAAAAAATCACGAAAAAGCATGGAATGAATTAGAAGCAATTATCCATGAATGGTATGAGAGCGCCTTAGCGATAGCTAATCCAGAATTAGAAGTAGCCTTTACTCAACTCAAGCAATGAAACAATCTTTATTAAACTACAGGTATAAAAATGACATTCTCTTATAACATCGATTGGCAGCATGAGGAGCATAAAGTACAGTACAGTTTCACACAAGAACAACTTGCTCTCATTGCCACCTATGAAGCACCTTTAAAAATAAAACTAGCTGAAGAACAGGCTGCAAAATACAGAGAAGATCCTGATAGGTACTGTAATCTATCCTCAACAGCATCTATGGTAGCTCAAGGTAAGTACGAACCTTATACAGGAGCGATCGGAGAAGTATCAACATTTCTTTTCTATCTTACAAGTGATGATGAATATATCGTGAAATATCAGTATGCTAATTATGAACCTATCTGCTTGACAGCTTTAGATTCACCTACGACTTCTCGTTTATATAAGGTTATACCTACAAGTTTGGGTTATCTTGTCTCCTATTCACTAGATGGCGAGATAGTTTGTGAAATATTTGATGATCTATGAGAACTTGAAGGTTAATAGAGATCTCACTCACTATGGGAAATGATCGATCAGAAACTTGCAAATAAGCTTGCTTATCAAGACAACTTTTTAGGACGAGACTTAGCCACTTTACCCGCCTGTTTCGGCTTCCCCTGAGAAACTTTCTTCTCCTTCGCAGTAGCAACCTTACCCAAATTCGGCTTAGCCGCCTCATCCAAATCGCCAAACTTCTTCGACCACCACTTCTCCTGAGAAGACCAGAAAAAGACCACATCCGCATGATCCTTGCGTTGCCGCGCCTGAGCATCCGCACACTTTAACATCACCTTATCCACACCATCCTTATTGTAGGGAAACTTAGCCAAAGGCTTGCCACAGACAGGACAAGCAAAACTAGTCACCTCCGCCGTTACTCCATTCTCACTCTTAGCTTGAGGAATCTCCCACTGATTACGGCGATCGCTCCAAAACATGACCAGATTCTCACAGCCATGCTCACACTTGAGAAAATGACCACCACTCACCTTCTTAGAAATAATCTTACTGAGAGGGTGATTACAAGCAGGACAAGCCACATCCGAAAGCTCATTTTTGCGATTACTTGGTTGTAAATCCGCACCGAGATTCGTATATGCCCTCGCCAGCATTGGCTGAAAATAGGACTGATGCCAACCAATCAAATAGCTTTGCCACTCCAACTTACCCACCGAGATTTCATCCAAAGTAGTCTCCATCCCTGCGGTAAAATCGGCTCTGAGCAGATCGGGGAAAGTTTTATGTAACACATCATCCGTAGACATTCCCAAAGCCGAAGGTTCAAGCACCTTGCCCTTGAGTAACACATAGGTGCGCTCCTTAAGCGTCTTGACGATCGCTGCAAACGTACTCGGTCTACCCACACCCTGCCGCTCCAGCACCTGTACCAACTTCGCCTCGCTATACCTAGCAGGAGGTTGAGTTTGTTTCTGCGTAAAACCAGCATTCGCTAAAGCCAAAGTCTGACCGCTCGTCAAAGCAGGAATATGTTTATCCTTACTCAAATCATTCCAATAGCGCGTATAACCCGCAAAGGTGAGAATACTGCCCCTAGTTTGCCAGAGCGTCGAACCAGCTTGAATAATCACCCGACTTTTTTGAATCAAAGCATTCGCACATTGAGAAGCAACGGCTCTGCGCCAGATTAACTCATAGAGTTGATGTTGTTTGGCACTGAGATGATCTCTAACCGTTTTTGGAGTAATACTCAAATAGGTAGGACGAATCGCCTCATGGGCGGATTGAGCATGAGCCTGTTCGCGATGACGAGTAGTTTTCTTGGGGACATTATCAGGATCGTGCTTTGATAGCCATTCTTTTACCTCAGCACAAAACTCAGGTGCGAGACTGGTGCTATCAGTGCGGTGATAGGTAATCAAACCCTTACGACCGTTCGGCAAATCGACACCCTCAAACAACTCTTGAGCCACCTTCATCGTCTCTTCAGGCGATAGCCCTAATCTCACGGAAGCTGCTTGCTGGAGTGAACTGGTAATGAAAGGCGGCAATGGTGATTTCTGCGCCGTGACACCCGTAGCTTCGCGAACGATATGGGGATGATTACGGGCAACTTGAATAATTCGGGCTGCTTCCGCTTCCGACAATACCCGTTTTGACTCAACCGTAGATTCTGCATTCACTTCCGCCGCATCATCGGTGACATCCTGATCGTCAAGCACAGGCTCAATTTCACTACTACCCGCATAGAAAGCAGTAAATCCTTCAGTATATTCCGTCCACACCGACCAGTAAGTAATCGGCACAAAGGTATTAATCTCGCGATCCCTTTGACAGACAATATGCAAAGCCACCGACTGCACCCGACCAGCCGAGCTACCGCCACTAGTTCGCCGTACAAGAGGAGAAACCTTAAACCCAATCAACCGATCTAAACATTGTCTAGCACGTTGCGCTGAAATCAGATTCAAATCTAACTGATGAGCATTGGCGATCGCCGCTTTAACTGCCGTGGGCGTAATCTGGTTATAGACAGCCCGCTTAGGATTACGCAGATGCAGTTGTTGTTGTAAATGCCAAGCAATCCCCTCACCTTCGCGATCGCCATCGGTAGCAAGCACAACTTCTGAAGCATTCTTCACCGCAGCGCGAAGTTTAGCGACTACCTGTTGACCTTTACCTTCAGTCAATTGATAGCGACATTCAATTTTGTTGGTATCTTTGTGCATGGTAAAGCCCAAGCTATCTTCACCATCTTTGGCTAGTTCCGTGAAGTGACCAAAGGAAGCTTCCACTTGCCATTCATTGCCGAGGATGGCTTGAATGGTTTTGCACTTGGATGGAGATTCAACGAGTAACAGCTTTTTCATATTTTTGTACCTGTGTAAACTTTATCTTGAATCTGGCTTAACTTTCATTTCTAGGATTGGGGTATACTGTCATCCCAGACTAAAAGCTAATTTATGAGTGATCTAATCGATTCTTATCAGCAATTAATCGATCGCATTGGTGAATGCTTGGCACAGGGGCAACAACGCGCCTTTGAGCAGGTTAATACGCTTTTGGTAGAAACTTATTGGCAAATTGGGCAGTACATTGTGGAGTTTGAGCAGAAGGGGAATGAGAGAGCGGAATATGGTTCGAGGTTGTTAACTCAATTATCGCGGGATTTGAAAACAGCTTATGGCAAGGGATTTAGTCGTTCTAATTTGCAGTATATGCGTCTATTTTACTTGTCCTATAGGAATTGCCAAACACTGTCTGGCAAATTGAGTTGGTCGCATTACACGGAGCTTTTGGCGATTTCAGATGATTTAGCGAGATCGTTTTACGAGCAGCAATGCATACGCGATCGCTGGAGCGTGAGGGAACTAAAGCGTCAAAAGGATTCGGCTTTGTTTGAACGAGTTGCCATGAGTAAGGATCGAGCAGAGATTTTGGCTTTGGCTCAGCAAGGACAGAAAATCGAATCAGCGCAAGATGTGGTGAAAGATCCCTATGTGTTTGAGTTCTTGGATTTGCCAGATCGAAATTATCATGAGAGTGAATTAGAAAATCGGTTGATTGTGCAGTTAGAGAAGTTTTTACTAGAACTGGGAAAGGGATTTGCATTTATTGGGCAACAGTACCGAATTACGTTAAATAATACGCATTTTTATGTCGATTTAGTGTTTTATCACCGTATTTTGAAATGTTTTGTCTTAATTGACTTAAAAACAAGGGCAGTGCGGCATGAAGATATAGGACAGATGAATATGTATCTAAACTATTTTCGTGCCGAAGAGAATATGGAAGATGATAATGAACCGATTGGAATTGTGTTGGCGCGAGATAAGGATGAGATTTTAGTAGAGTATGCCACGGGAGGAATTTCCAACCAGCTTTTTGTATCGAGATATCAACTTTATCTGCCCGATGTCGAGGCTTTAAAGCAGGAGTTGAGGAGGCTTTTGGATGAGAGCGATCGCTCTAATTAACTTGTGTTGTACATAATACAAGCCTCAGTGGGTAATTGGAATTTGGTAAACATTGTTATTT
>JALQCR010000032.1 GCA_023336205.1 Pseudanabaena sp. Salubria-1 | reverse complement strand
GCCTGAGCGGTCAGAGGATATTCCTGATTACGTTTAAAGCCCATTGATTTTGGGTCAAACTCTAGAAAACGGTGAATTGTCTTAGCCTCACAGCCTGTGACTTCCTGTAATCGTTGAGCAGCCCGACCCGTTGGTGAAGCAAGAGCAATTTCCTTACCCATCGCTTTCCAGAGTGCGACAATCGTGCGGGTGGTGGTAGTTTTACCTGTTCCCGGTCCACCTGTGAGAATTAACACCGACGAAGTTGCTGCCATCTCTACGGCTTCGCGTTGTTTCGGAGAAAGTTGGATATTTCTTTGGGTGGTGTAGCGATCGATCCAAGCCTTAACCCTCTCAGGATCTGGATTGTGTTTGCGTTGCAATAACTGATAAACCCGTTCGGCAAGATTTTGTTCAGTATGGAAATAAGTAGGCTTGTAGCAGATAAACTCTCCTTCTAAGCCTTGCATCACTAAGCGATCGTTAACGGAGAGATGGAGGACAATTTTAGAGATAGTTTCAGAATCTGGTTGATAATCTTCGAGGGCAAGCAGTTTGATGGCTTTCTCTTCTAGTTCAGGGCGCGGTAAATAGCAATGACCATCTTCAGCAGCTTCCCCTAAACAGTGAAAGATTCCCGCAATGCTGCGAAACTCAGAACTAACTTCAATACCAATATTCCGAGCGATCTGATCGGCAGTAAAGAAACCAATACCATAGATATCCGTAGCCAGTTGATAGGGATTTTCGGAAACGGTCTGAATGGAATCATTACCATAATGCTTAAAAATCTTGACTGCATAGGTGGTGGATACTCCATGTCCTTGCAGGAATACCATGACCTCCTTAATCGCCTTTTGGGTTTCCCAAGCAGTTTTAATCATCTTCACCCGTTTCTTGGCAATGCCAGGAACTTCAATCAGACGATCAATCTCATTCTCAATGATGTCAAGGGTATCTAAGCCAAAATGAGTGACGATGCGTTTAGCGGTGACTGGTCCCACGCCTTTAATCAGACCACTGCCAAGATATTTCTCAATTCCTGTAATCGTGGCGGGTTTAGTTTCACGGTATTGAGTGACTTGGAATTGGTCGCCAAACTTAGGATGCGATCGCCATGTGCCTTCTAGGGCAAGGGTCTGTCCTGCTTGGATATTGGCAAAGTTACCGACTACGGTGATCAGGTCTTGAGCCTTGGGTGCTTTTAGCCGCGCTACGGTATAGCCTGTCTCTTCGGAGTGAAAGGTGAGGCGTTCGATAATGCCTTGGAGGTAGTCGATGTTGTCAGGCATAAGCCAAGAGGACGGATAAATGTAGCGATCGCTTTACCATTATTAGCTAAAATGTTGTAGTGCTACAATTGATTGGCGATCGCTCAAATTAACCAGCGCAAACGATTATTTTCTATAGAAATCTAAAACGATGACTATTCAACAAATTGAGTCCGCTATATTAGAACTTCCTCCTAGCGAATTTCGCAAAGTTATTGATTGGCTGTTAGATTTAGATTATCAACGTTGGGATGAGGAGTTAGAGAGTGATATTGAGTCGGGGAAGTTAGATTTTCTGGCACAAGAGGCGATTGAGGATTTTGAAAATGGATTTTGCAAGCAAATCTAATGCACTTCACAACCAGACGATTTTGGGGATATTACAAGGCTTTACCTGAAACTATTCAGGCGATTGCTGATCAAAGTTATGAGTTACTGAAAACAAATCCATCTCATCCATCTTTGCACTTAAAGAGAGTTGGGAAGTATTGGTCAGTAAGAATTAGTAAGGAATATCGGGCAGTGGGAATTGAGGTGGAGAAGGGTATTTCTTGGTTTTGGATTGGTACGCACGCTGAGTATGAACGTCTCATTGGGAAGTAATAATATTTGGGCGATCGCCTAATTAATCGTCCCTAATCCCACCACATCAAAAACCTCTAACCATATGATCAGTCATCTACAGATAAATCTACATGATGCTCTATTCAGCAGATTTGCGCCATTCTTGACCGAGGCGATTGGCTTCGTCAAAGGTGGGATCGTTTTCAAAGCTACCTACGACTTTTAACCACCAAGGTGTTTTTTCCTGAACAAATACAGATAGCATCTGTCGCATTTGTGCGAGTTCTGTTTCTAATGCGGCTACTCTAGTTTCTAGATGTTGAGGTTTGTCTTCAAGCTGTTGAGAGAGCATAGAAGTTTTTGGTGAGTTAAGGTGATGTGGCTATTATAGCAAGATGGTTGCAAGTGTAAATCTACGCGATTATTCCTTAATCCATCACATCACAAATCACCGCAAAAAGCTTCTACTAATTCGTCTTTAGTCATACCAGTTTCTAATAGGATTTTCTCAACTGCGCGATCTAAGAGACTTGTCGAGTAATAATGACTAAAATCGCTGAAATCCTTACAGAAATTAGCAGAAATTAGTTTTCAAGGTTTTTGATCGAAAATCGTTGAAACCGTTACCCAATCTAGATCATCACAAGACTTTTTGAGCTTATTTCCCAACAGATCTAAGGTATAAAGATATTGTTTTTCTTTTAATCCCAAATCGCCTACAATCTGTTTCACTTCTTCAGGTCGTAATTGCTTTTTTTTAATAAGAGCATCAGCAATTTTTGAAACTAATTCCCAATTATCATTATCAATAATGATTTTTATTGTAAAGTCTAACAATGAGCGGAAGTGATTTTTGGATAGTCCTAGTTTTGTGTATTTATCAAGATCTGAACCATTTACCCATAGACCTTCTTGTAGCGATTCGCCATACTGTTCGGGTGGGCATAATGGATGAGTACATTTATCTTGTGAAACTGCTCCTGAGAAGCAAATACAAGCATAAATTAGATCGTCTATCGGTGCTTCTCCGTCTCCATGTACCACACCTTTTTGTGCATTTTCATTAACGTTTTCATTAATTTGTACGCTTGTGTATGGTACTTTAAAGACTTCATGCAAAAAAACATGACCCGCTTCATGAAAGGCTGTTTTCTTAATATTTTCTAATGCAGTATCTTCTTCCATCATTTAGACTTCCTCAAGTTGTATAAGTTTAAATTTGACGATTTTATTAAAATACCTAAATTGATGATCTTTAGGATTTTGATAATACGAGAAATCAGGGCTTTCAGACTTTTAGTTGCACATCCCATCTATTTAGGTTTATATGCTTGTTTCGCAGTGTTCATCACATCTTTAACATCACTATCATTAGCAATGTTCTTCGCCATATTATTCAACTCCTGCTCACTCATTTTTGTGGGATCAACTCCACTAATAAATAGTGCAGTCATGATTTTCAAGTAGACGTAACCTGAAGCTAGGGTCAAAGCATAACAAGTACCGCCCATAACGACGGATGCGCCAATGCTGCCAATTCCAGGAAAGAGTGAAAATACGGATGACATAACCCATGAAGCAGCCATCCCCGAAGCAAGGTTAGTAGCCACTCCAGATCCAAGAGTTTTAAGGATGTTTTCTGACATCGGTAAGTTTATTTCTGAGCCGATTCTTGCATACATAGACCATATAAAGCCCGCAGATGCAAGAATCGCCGCCGTTCCCCCTGCTCCTGGAATCCAAGCTGAGCCTACCGCCGCCGCCGCTGCACCTTTTGAATGGAATTTGACAATATCTGCTATTTGGTAAGGTAAATTCTCATCAACAATTTGATCGAGTCCACCAGTAATTTGACGCATATGATTGAGAGCCTTAATCATATCTCTTGTTTGATCAACAAGAGCATCCTCTCCACTGTAATCATTGTCCATGATACTAAAATACTACATTAATTTAAGCAATTTCATCTTAGGCTGACTTTACTTAACCTAAACCTAACTTAAGCTAATAGTTGTGTTAGGATCTGATTAGGAATTTACTTAGATAATATTTATGACATTTACTGATGAACAGTTTCCGCAAGTTTTTACAGAGTGGGACTTAGAAACTCTATATACCGATCTTGCTTCGGCTAAGGGAAGACGACTAACTCCTGTGGAAAAATTGCATTTGAGGGGCTTGCTCTCTGGTCATAGTCCATCAGAAATTGCCGAAAAGCTGAGCAAGAGCGTTAAAGGAGTAGAAGTTGATCTTTGCAGTACCCTGTATCAATATGTCAAAAATTTAGTTGGGAAGTCTAATGGAAAAGTTGATAATTGGAGAAGCATAACTGAATGGCTTGAAGCTGCTGGTTATAGAAAGCAGATACCTACTGAAATACAGTCAGATGATCACTTCTCTGTAAAAATTCTAGTTAAGAGAGCGAATGTAGTTCTTGAAAAAAATCAAATAGCGATTGATATTAATCTCAGAATAATTGCTGCTACTTCACAAGAAACCACTTCGATTACTGAAGAGATAGAAGTTATAGAAACTATTCCTGATATGTCTCTGAATTAAAATGTAAGTTGAAGGTAACTAAGCTTCGTATTGATTGAGAATTATGAGATCGCCCTTATTTTACTGAAAAACATCAACTACACCAAACTCGTCTCAAGACGCGATCGCTGAAAACTTAATCTCAACCTTCTGATTGAGAGCGCCAGCAATTTTCTGTAACATTGACAGCGAATGCCCGTCATAATCAGCATCCTCAAGCAAGAGCGATCGCCGATTGTTTAGTACCAACGCGATTATTGGGCTTTGTTTGGGTTTGATGAGAGGCGATCGCACTGTAGATTTAGCGATCGGCGGTATAAAATATAACTACGATAAGAGGATGATCATCATGGCGATCGCAACACCAAACGCACTAACAGATAACCGTATCCGCTACGTCACCAACATCGAAGGCAAAACAATCGATGTAATTGTCCCCGTTGAACTTTGGCAACAAATCATTAATTCCATCAACATTGATAGCAACCTATCTCAACAAGAAGATAACTTAGAAGCTTTCGCTTTGCAAAATTTAGAACAATGCTATGGAGAAGATGAACCTGAGTACCCATTAGAGCTAATCAAGGAACACAACAGCAATTATGCAAGAAAGTAAAATTATTCTTACCCCTATTCCACAATCCAATGGAGCCATCAAAAATCGTCCTGCATTAATTCTCAGGAAAATGCCAAAATATCAAGACCTTTTAGTTTGTGGAATAAGTACTCAACTAAAGCAATATATTCCTAATTTTGACGAAATCATTTCTCCGAATGATGCTGACTTTGAATTAAGCGGCTTAACTAGCCCTTCCCTTATCCGATTAAGCTTTCTAACCGTCATCCCTAATAAAAACGTAATTGGAGCGATCGGCAATATTTCAATAGAGAGGTATCAACGCCTTATCGCAAACCTAGCTCACTATTTGACCCAAAATGAACACAACTTATAAGCAACTGTAACGCCCTCATCAAAGAAGGTTAGATAATTCAATGGCAACCACAGATAACACCCTAGACTCATGGCGCAAAACTCTAGAAACTTTGCTCCAATACTATGCCGATCTTCCCTATCGCTATGGAAACGTGAGTGCTTACGTTGTTGTTAGTCGCGATCGCAACCACTTCATGCTGATGCGCGAAGGATGGGAAAACAGTCGGCGAGTACATGGATGTGTTGTTCATGCCGAAATTCGTAACGACAAAATCTGGATTCACTATGATGGTATCGAAGATGGCATTACTGATGAACTGGTTGCAGCAGGAGTTCCCAAGGATCATATTGTCTTAGCTTTTCATCCGCCTCAAGTGAGAGAACATACTGGATATGCTTTGGCATAAGCTCTGAGATAATCACATCGTAAAACAGCGATTTATATGGGGTAATATATAGCTAGTAAACGCTTGAGATTCCTATGGAGGTGCAAAATGAAACAAAAACGAATTACAGATCTAACCATAGAAGATCTCAAAGTAGTAATTACTGAAGTAGTAGTTACGCAGTTACAGCAATGGTTCGGCAAACCAAACTCATCAATTACCACAGTCAAACCAGAGCCAACCATCCCTACCAATCAGCCCTACGTTAATGCTGAAGGCGTTTACATATTGCCAACAAGGACACCCGAAGAAATTGCAGCAAGAGCAAAAGCATTGATCGATCTTTTCGATGAATGGGATCTCCGAGATGATGCTGCTGAACAGCGAGAGACATGGGAATACTTGCAACAGGCTCTAGGCGAAGAATCGATAACTGAACGTCCACTATCCCTCACCGCATGATTGTTTTACTTGACTCAGCCCCACTTGGCATCCTATCAAACCCCAACTCCACCCCCGCAACCCTAGAATGTCGCTATTGGTCAGAAAGATTAGTTGCAAAGGGGTATAGATTAATTGTTCCTGAAATTACAGACTACGAAGTTAGGCGTGAATTACTAAGAGCCAACAAACTAGCAGGTATCAGGCGTTTAGATCAGCTAAAAAACAGATTGGAGTATTTACCCCTGACCACAGCAACGATGCAAAAAGCTGCTGACTTTTGGGCAGAAGCGAGACAGACAGGTAAACCAACAGCCAGTCCAGAATCACTTGATGGCGATGTCATCCTTGCCGCCCAAGCATCACTAATTGCCGAATCACAGGGCGATCGCGCTGTCGTAGTCGCGACAACAAATGTGGGACATTTGGAAAGATTTATAAACGCCAAATACTGGCAAGCGATCGCCTAAGTTACAGAAACAAACATAGATTCAACTCAAAAAACAGCCTAGCCACTCAATCAAGAAATGCACCTGCTTATCCCCAGGCAGAAGAGCCAGACTCGTGATCTTAATTTTACCCTTCTCAAAAGAGAAACGATAATAGAACTCAATCGGAATCTTCGGATGAAGCAACTCCCAAAGAGAATCCGTCAGCTTCGATTCCAGAATCAGATCGCGCCCATCCTCTGAAGCATAAATGCGAAACACTCCAACCTTACGCGCTACCAGTTTCAATTCCATTACCCTGAGCAATACCTGAGTTTCTTCAGGCAAAGCCCCATACAGAAACTCCCAAACCGCAGCCAACTTGAGAATCTCTTCCTTTGACTTCACCTTCGCCAAAGTCAAATAAGCATTAATCTTCGTCTCATTGTCTTCGATATAACTATCAGGAATAAAAGCCACCAAACGCGGCAACTGAAGCTCAGTATCCGCAACTTCAGGCAAAATCTTCCCCCGTAACTCATTAATATATTCCTGAAGCAAATCCATATAGAGCGCAAAGCCAATCACATCTGCCTGACCCGACTGCTCCTCACCCAATAAATCGCCCAACCCACGAATCTCCATATCGCGCATCGCCAGTTGATAGCCTGAACCAAGCTGACTAAACTCCTGAATCGCATCCAATCTCCTCTTCGCCGAATCTGTCAATTCAAGATTAGGCGGATATAGCAAATAGGCATGAGCCTGAATCCCCGCCCGACCAACTCGACCACGCAATTGATACAGTTGCGCCAAACCCAACTTATGAGCATCCTCAATCACAATCGTATTCACACGCGGAATATCCAAACCCGACTCAATAATCGTCGTACAGAGGAGAATATCCGCCTCATTGTTATTAAAAGCAACCATCGCCGCCTCTAACTCTGACTCTTGCATTTGCCCATGCGCGATCGCCAATCTCACATTTGGCAACATCAACCGCAAAGAATCAGCGATCGCCTCAATCCCCTCAATACGCGGCACAACATAAAACACCTGACCACCACGGTCTAACTCATGACGAATCGCGGTTTTTACCAGTGACGCATCATAAGCAGACAGATGGGTTTGAATCGATCGCCTTGAAGGAGGAGGAGTGGCAATCACACTCATTTCCCTAACTCCAGAAAGTGCCGCATAGAGAGTACGCGGAATCGGCGTAGCACTCAGAGTCAATAAATCCACATCCCCCTTCATCGTCTTGATTTTCTCCTTCTGCACAGTTCCAAAGCGTTGTTCTTCATCAATCACCAGTAATCCCAGATCGTGAAACTCCACATCCTTACAGCAGTTTCAAATTCAAAAAGCAGCAAAGTATACAGATATAAGGAACCAGATAAAGGTAGAGCTTAAAACATAGCAAAAATGATAATCCTATCCAGTTAATGCCACCAACGATCTTAGTTTTTAGTGTTTTTTTAGATTTCCTGCAAGAGGGGATAGAGAAAATAAAAGACCCAAGAAGCGAAAGCAATGGGACAAAATTTAAAATCAGCGATGCGATGCTGTCGGCTTTCTCGATGTTTTTTATGCAGTGTCAATCATTTTTAGAGTATCAAAGACAATTGCAGAGTCGAAGTGGAAAAAATAACGTTCAAAGTATATTTGGAGTGGAGAAAATACCCTCTGACCAGCAAATACGCAATATCCTCGACCTAATTAGCGCCAAGAGTCTGAACGCTGTATTTGAGAAAGTGTATAAATTTCTGCAAATGGGAAAGCACCTGAAACGATATGAAAGATTGGATAGGAATTTACTGATTTGTTTAGATGGAACGGAGTACCATAGCTCATCGAAAATATCCTGCGAATGTTGTAGTACCCGTAATCATCGCAGTGGCAAAATAACATACTCACACACAGCAATTTTGCCCGTAATCGCTGCACCAGGTTGCGAACAGGTGATTTCTCTACCACCCGAATTCGTCACTCCGCAAGATGGACATGAGAAACAAGATTGTGAAACAGCCGCAGCGAAACGCTGGATTAGTAAACATGGGCATCTTTTTGAAGGACAGGCGATTACGTTATTAGGGGATGATCTCTATAGCCGTCAACCGATGTGTCAGAATTGTTTAGAGGCAAATATGAACTTCATTTTCACCTGCTTACCATCCAGTCATCCTAGTTTATATCAGTGGTTAGATTACATTGAAAAAAATGGTGAAGTGCAGAATTTGACGACTAAACACCGCAAGGGGAAATCTATAGAAATATATAGTTATCGATTTGTGAATCAGATACCTTTAAGAGAACAAGAACCCTCTCTGTTAGTGAACTGGTGTGAACTGACTGTTCGCAATAGTGTTGATAATTCTGAAGTCTACCGTAATGCTTTTGTGACTAATCATGCTGTTAATATTGACAATGTGGCGGTCGTAGTTGAAACGGGTAGATGTCGTTGGAAAACCGAAAATGAGAACCACAATGTGTTGAAAACCAAGGGCTACAACTTGGAACATAACTTTGGTCATGGACAAAAACATTTGTCATCGACACTTCTATCTCTTAATTTGTTAGCTTTTCTATTTCACACGATTTTACATTTAATAGATTCCAGTTATCAAGAGATTCGTCGTAAGCGTGGCACTCGTAGAGGATTCTTTCAAGATATTCTCTCTCTTACCAAGTACTTTTTATTTAAGAGTTGGCAACATTTAATCGACTTTATGCTTGATGAAGCCCCCGTCTTTGCAGATTCCTGTTAATTTTTAGACTCTTGGTTTTGTATATCTTGCTACTTTTTGAATTTGGAATTGCTGACATCCTTAGACAAAAGCTGATGCGTACCGACAATGACTTGTACCTCACCATCCGCAACCAGTTGTAAAACCTGCTTGCGCTCCTTCGCAGGGCGAAACCGATTCACGATCTCCACAGTGAAAGGATAAGCCGCAAACCGAGTTTGGAGCGTATGAAAATGCTGTTGCGCCAGAATCGTTGTGGGAGCTAACAGAGCCACTTGTTTACCCGCACATACCGCTTTAAAAATTGCCCTCACCGCTACCTCAGTTTTGCCAAAGCCGACATCCCCACAAACTAGCCGATCCATCGGGCGATCGCTTTCCATGTCTTGCTTCACATCTTGAACAGCCTTGACCTGATCTGGTGTGAGTTGATAGGGAAAAGAATCTTCCATCTCCTGTTGCCAATCGGTATCAGGTGGAAAAGCATAACCGACTAAATTAGCGCGGCGGACATAGAGTTGTAGTAAATCCTTTGCTAACTTGTAAATCTCCTTTTGGCACTTGCTTAGCGCGTTATCCCATGCCTTTGTATTAGCGATGCTGTTTAATTTAGGCGGCTTATTAGAAGCACTGCGATAGCGGGAGAGGATCTTCTCATTTTCTGTGGCGATCGCCACCGCAGTTTTCCCGTCGGCAAACTCAACGATGTAATGCGGTTGCTTCTCTCCCTTCACTTCAATGGTTTCAAAGCGCGTAAACTTACCAATCCCATATTTACGATGCACGACATAATCGCCCACATTTAGCTCGTCAGGATTAACTGACTTAGCCGAATTCATGCGTGAAGGATGCACAAAGGTTGGTGAGGCTAATAATTGCTGTCCAAATAATTCGCGATCGGTCAAGAGGGCAAGCTTACAGCTAGGCAAAACAAAGCCTTGCATCTCCATCAGTCCCGAATATTTCAAAATGACGGGTTTACCACCTTTCTGAATTCGCGCAATTGACTGTAAATCATCAGGATCACTGACAAAGTTAGCAATGCAGTCATACTCCTTGAGTAAAGTTGCCACACGCAAAGGTTGCGCCGAAATCAACGTGACTTGATATTCCAAGTTGAGATATTCACGAATGAGGGCTGCAATCTGGTCAAACTGATGGGGAATTATGGGAATAGAGGCACTGGCAAAATCAAAAATATTGGCTTTGGGTTTAAGCGATCGCTCGCTAAGCTGAAGCATCTGAAACTTCTTTGCCTCAGTCATGCACTTAGCAAAGTCCCAATGTAGTTTTGGTGTATCTGCTTGAGGATATTGATTTTGATAAAGCTCATCGGCTGCTTCGTACCAGCGATCGCTGTAGCTCTGACATTGTTCGGGTTCATCAATGGCAACAATAAAGTTTTTGGGTAAGTAATTCAGCAATGTAGCTTTATGAGCAACAAACTCATCCAAATCGACAGGGGCGATCGCGATGCTGGATAGGTCAGTGAAGCTTTTGGGATTAGTTGGGTCAAACTCTCTGATTTTCTCGACAGTGCCGCGATTGCAGCTTAGACGAACGGGTAGATTTCGATTAACTGGAAACACTTCAAAACTAAATCCTTTACGGCTCCATTGTTTTGATTCCTTTACTTCTTTAACTTCTAAATACCCTAATCTAGCAAAAGCCGCAGCCAATGATTTAACTGATTGCGAATCGCCGATATTGAGATAGATGCTATGTTTTTGGAAGACTTGAGTGGATGGTAGATGAGGCTGTAGCGCGTTAATGGTAGTAGCGATCGCTAAGTTATGCTGTGGTTTAGCAAGCAGTTCCGCTAATATCTCAATCCTTGTCCAAGCAGTTTCTAAATCAATTTGGGCTGATTCGTAGGGAAATGTATCAAGGGGTTGATATAGATAGACGCGCCATGACATTGATTGGAGTTGTAAAGCCCATCGGGTTGCTTCTTCGACGGTGGCGGTGACGATGAGTAATGGTTTGGTTTGTTGTTGGCATATGTGGGTGCTAATCAGTCCTTTGCCTAAGCGTGATAGTCCTGATAGGGATATGCTTTTGGCTGTTGTCAGTTTCTCGCCTATTTTTGTGGCGATTTGCGATCGGGCTATGTTCTCTAGGACTGATGTGAAGGTCATGGGTTGGGATTAACTTAGTCCTGTGTTTGTAGTTATTTTATGCTTTTTGGGAGTAGCTATTGGGATAAATGGCGCAATTACTGTATGTTGAGGTTTCCTTTTAACTTGATTGAAAAACTACGTGCTTGCGATAAATTATGCACTTGTTTGTAAATCATGTTAAACTAATTTCAGTGTTTCACCCTAGAGCCGAATGTGTAGTATACAGACTGTCTTAAATTACTTCAGTATTCTGGAGTAGTGAAGTGCGTTTTCGCTTTAAAGACAAAAAACTTGAAGCTCTCTATACCGAAGAGAAAAATGCCCATAAATACCCGAATGTAGTTGATGACTTCTTTGAGGTCATGGCAATAATTGCTGCTGCGCTTAGTGAAAGAGATCTTTATGCTAACAAGGGACTGCGTTTTGAAAAGCTAGTTGGGCAACGAGGCAAACAAGGACAGCGATCGCTACGTCTGAATAAACAGTGGCGATTAATTGTCACATTAGAAGAAGATAAGGAAGGGTTTTACCTTCAGATTCTTGGTATTGAAGATTATCATTGATTTTAGACATTGAATTAAAAGTAGTAGAGAGGTAACTATGAGTCAATCACTTGCACCTGCAAGGGTTCCAACCCCAGGACGTATTTTGAGTCGTGAGTTAGAATCTCGTGGTTGGACACAGAAAGATTTGGCAGATATTACAGGTCGTCCACCACAGACGATTAATGAAATCATTCAAGCTAAGAAGCAAATTACTCCTGAAACTGCTCTAGATTTTGCTGGAGCTTTTGGTACTTCTGCGGAGTTTTGGACAAATCTAGAAACGAATTATCGATTACATCTTGCAAGAAAGGAAAATCAATCCCAAGAAATTACGCGCAAAAGTCAAATTTATAATTTAGCTCCGATTGCAGAACTGACTAAGCGCGGATGGATTCATTTATCTGATTCACTGGAAGAGTTAGAAAGGCAAGTTTGCAATTTTTACGGTATTAGTTCTATTGATGAGACACCGAAGTTAACACTTAATTTTCGCTGTTCCCAAGAACGTAACCCTGAAGCGATCGCTCAATTAGCATGGGCTAAGCAAGTTGAGAATATTGCTAGACAGCAAAGGGTTGGTAAGTTCGATCTCGCGCAATTGAAAGCGGCAATTCCCACAATTTTGACGTTTGCTGAGAATGTGGAGGATGTAAAGCAAGTTCCTGAATTGCTTTTATCATTGGGTGTTCATTTGGTGGTTGTGCCACATTTGAGTAAGACTTACTTGGATGGTGCAGCATTGTATCTGGCTGGGCATCCAGTTGTGGCGCTGACCTTGAGATATGACCGAGTTGATGCGTTTTGGTTTACGCTCATGCATGAGTTGGGGCATATTGTGGCGGGGCATCAAGGTAGTTATCTTGATGATTTGGGCAATCTTGATATAAATGAGGAGGAGGCTGAGGCTAATCGTTTAGCTGCTAATTGGCTAATCGATCCATTGGCTCTTCAGGAATTTGTGGTTAATCATAAGCCGATTTTTTCTCGTAAGGCGATTGAGGAGTTTGCTCATAGTCAAAAAAGACATTCTGGGATTGTTTTGGGACGTTTGCATAATGAGAAATTGGTTCCTCATAAAAACCTGAGAGCTTTGCTTGTTAAAGTTAGTGCTTTTTTGTAAATAGCGATCGCTTCTTCTGTTAAAGCAACAAGGTCATATTCTTGGATTTCGTTCATAGTTGTTTTTCTAATCAATAGGGTAATTTCATTGGCTATGATTTGAAAATTGTGGGTCATGCTTATTGTAGCAAGGTTGTTATGGTTGATCGCCTTGTCATCTCATGGTTAAGCGCATAGGCGATCGCTAAGTTTTTGTGGTGGGCAGGCTTGCATTGCCAATACCAGAATTCCTATTTAGGTGCTTGTGTAATCTCGCCGTCTTGGCTATAGCGATGCTGATTTGTTAACGAGCTATCCAAAGATTACGGCTACGGATTTAGCGAATGCTTGGGTAGATGCGGCGATGTGGCGGCTCATGCGGATGAACAGTTGCCTTTCAGGTTGTGGAATTGTTGAGAAATTTGGGACATGATATAGCAATGCTAAACGAGTTATGAGAGAATATTTAAATTAAAAGCTTATTCTAAGAAATTTCATAAATTCAAGTTTACCATACAGGATTTAGCGGAAAAAGAGACTAAAGCAATGCATAAACTGCTTCTTCAATCAGCGATCGCTATAGTTTTAGCAAACTCAACTACAGCTATAGCGGATGCGCAAGCTGATGGTTTAACCTCTAAGTTGCCCTCTGGTGCTTAGTATGCAGCAGGTACTATGAATAATAATTCTCGTAGAGAAGTGCTTAACGTTAGGGGTAAGGTCTGTCTAAAAATAGTTGATGGTCCGCCTAATAACTACACAGGTCAAGAACAAGTGACTATAAGTAGTATTACAGAACAAGAAGGAATACTTTTTGTCGATGCGACTAATCAAGAAATTATCCCGTACACAGGTGCTGAGGCAAGACAAAGATACGGATATGTGCAGGATATAACTCAATTTGCCTTTGCTGTTGGACGGCGTGAACCTTGGGAATATAGGGGCAATAAGTCCGATCCCCGCACGACACTCGAACAAAATCAAAAAATGCGGGATTGTATTAATTCTCAAAAGCAATATGTTTATAGAATGAAAGGCAATACTATTAGGGGCAGATTTTAACTACTTTGCCCGACAGTAAAGTCTACTGATACTTTGAGTAGTAAAGAAACATTTTTGAAAGGGTTGTTATATCTTGTATTAAGAAACTGAATTTTTGTATAACATATAGCAATACGGTGGGACACTATTACTAAGGCTTCATAAAATGAATAAGGTAAATCGCCATAAAATAACCAAAGCTATAGCCAGATTTTTAATAGGATTTTTGGCAATTATTTTGCTAAGCCTGATCAACGCCTCAATTAGTGGTGATCGCGCTTTCGGTACTAACTCACTCAATAAAGATTTTTCGGTTGTCAGTAGACCTGATAACCAAAAGGTTGGTATCTGTATCGCTGGGTTTTGTGTTAATACTCCAAATATTCCCGACATCATAAAAGCTCCGATTGAGCAAGGCATTAATTCTGCCATTAAGGATCAACTGCGTTCATTTTTAAGTGGTGAGATTCCCATTACTGGTACTGAGCATAAGTTATATCCTAGTACTTTTGAATTACCTGGCGATCGCTTTGCTCCCAATACTTTATATTTAAGCGCGTTACAACCTTCACAGGTCATT
Source organism: Pseudanabaena sp. Salubria-1 (assembly GCA_023336205.1). Classification (GTDB taxonomy): domain Bacteria; phylum Cyanobacteriota; class Cyanobacteriia; order Pseudanabaenales; family Pseudanabaenaceae; genus Pseudanabaena. The sequence goes on along the minus strand of JALQCR010000032.1, from coordinate 59,687 downwards.
CCATCTGGAGATTATGAAATACCTGTGCATTTTTATTGCACCAAGGTTTATACCTTAAATGGGGCAGGAAATCGGTTTAGGTTGGCTAAACTTGAAGGAAGATTGTCGAATGCTTTAAGCAATCTATATCAACGGGCGAGTTTAAATAATGTACCTATTCAAGATGTACAGGTGTTGTCTTGGAGTATCCAATCAGGTGTACCCTATGATAATTTATCCAGAGAATCAAAGAATTTAGTAGACCGATTGATTCCTGATTATCGTCAAGAATTAAATGGTAGTTTTACTGATCAGACGATTCAGTTTTGGAACACTTTAGCTGCGATAACTCCTTTGCCATCTCTTGATGAAACACTCAATCAGTTGGGAGATGTGGGTTCTTTTGCTAGGACTTTGTTTAGGGCAAGGGAAGAGATTATTAGATCTAACTTTAATTATCAGAATTTGGCTAATAATTTTGTGTTAAGGCAAGATTTTAATTTGCCTGGTGGGGTAGAGAGTACGCCGTGGAGCCAGATTAATGATCGAGTTTATCTGCGTTTTATTGCTCCTAGTGGTGCTTTGAAAGATGGTGTTGCTCAAGTTAGGATTGTAGGAAATAGCCAAAATACAACTCCTATTACATCAGGTACTTTGCTCAATGATATTTCTCAGTCTGTTGGGATACCTGAACAAAATGGTCAAGCTATCACTGCTACGGTTAATCCAGCACCTGAAGGAACTGTTGTAACATTACCGTCAGAGTCTGATTGTAATGACAATGTTTCAGGATTTAGCCTTTATCAATCTGCTAATGGCGTATGTCTTTACAGAAATGGTGCTCAGTATGTAACTATAGTAGACTTGAGTAAAGCAAGATTACGTATATTAACAGGTCCTAAATACAAAACAATCATTAGAAATGATGATAGGATTAACGCTGAAAAAACTTCATATTATATAAACGAAGGAAATAAACTTGACAACTTAAATCTTATTGCAATTCTAAATGGTACTGTTTTTGACACTATCGTAGGTGATTCTGATTATTATGAACTTCGTTATAAAGACCGCATAGTGCCTATTGGTATTAGAGCAGAAGGGAAAAACTTTTGGCTCTTCTGGGTTCATGGGGATAAGCACAGCTAATAGTAATCAGAATCCTCTCGGAGCAACAGTTACAGCCCTACCATGTCGCCAATAATTGTATCGACACTGTACCATTTACCCCTCAAACCCAGATGAGCCAAACTTTTATGAATATAACCCAGACAAATTAAAAACAAGATTTTCCTTAAAAGCATTATGTTTTAACTTAAATAGTGCCTATATTTTAGGCGATGTTGCCAAGGCTTTTAAAGATATAAACAAATGCCCTAATTTTATGGGACTTTACGCTTCTAGCAAGCCTAATGAAGAGGATGTACTACCATCTGAAAGAACTTTTATTGGCATTAACAATCAACAAGGAAAATCCAGTAAAATTTTATTTTACTCCAGTGCTGATTGGGTAACACTAAAAAAAGCTAGAGATATACTATCGAATTTTAATGCCAGCGAAATTGCCCAGCTAGATGGTGGAGGTAGTACATTATTGGTATGGCGTGAGCAAAAGTTGATTGAGAAAAATCGTGTAAAATACATAGGTATTCCGTCAGCGATCGCAATATACTCACGAGAAACTGCAAATAGCTCTACAACACCTTTAAAGAAACCTCCACAAAGTCAACGATATAACTCAAATCCAATTCCTCGTCCTTCTCCCAGAACTGCTCCTCTTTGGTAAATGAATTGCAAACCTAGTGCGAAGGTAAAACTCACTGTAATACGCTTGTGTTCCCCCAGAGTATTACAGTGAAGCCTATATCATTTTGCTTCGAGCAAAGATAATGGGTGAGGTGGCAAATCATTTTTACAAGTTTGACTTAGCTAAATTATGATCCTTATAATCAAGCAACGTGCTTTTGAGTGAGCCAACCAGTATGACCAAAAAATATCATATTGCAAAAGTATTTCTTATCAGTTCTTTACTGTATTCTGTCGGTTCCCCAATAGCTGATTTTCCAGTACTGGCGCAGCAACAGTACAACTTTGGCTCTGCGTCTAGAGAATCTGCCCGCCGTTATTTCCAGAGTGGGTTAGAGGCAATGAATGCAGATAACAATCAAAAAGGTATTAAAGATTTAAGCGAGGCAATTCGTTTAATGCCTGATTATTCACGCGCCTATAACTTACGAGGCTTTGCCAAAAGACGCATAGGCGATCTACGAGGAGCGCTTGATGATTTTAATCAAGCCATTAAAATCAACCAAAATTGGGAGACAGCCAAACTACACGCTGCCTACAACAATCGCGGTCAAGTTAAAGCAATGTTAGGTGATGTATTGGAGGGTATCAAGGACTTTGATCGGGCAATTGAAATTTATCCTGATTATGCTGATGGTCACAAAAATCGCGGTATTGCTAAAGCTAGTTTAGGTCTGAAGCAAGAAGCACTCAGCGATTTTCAGAAAGCTGCTTCTTGGTATAAATTAGACAATAATCTTGAAGAATACGAAAAAGTGTTAAAATTTATGAAATTTGATTAATTTCTTTAAAATATTATTTTCATTGTTTTCTATCAACATAGCCTATCTCCCCAATTTAATGGTTGAGTGTAGGTTCTACGATCAAACGCATCACCGATACATCGAAATTCTTTGATTGAGCCATCATACATAATTCCGTAAGATATACCAATCTCAGATCTATCCAATCCAACCGAAAACAATCCAATATCTTTACATTGAGATATTATATCATCTGCAATAGAACGGAGAAAAACAGGTGAGCGTAGGACATCTGTTGAACCAGAACCTGTAATTCCTATTACATACTCCAAACGTTTACCTTCGGGGTAGCTTGCGTAACTATGATTTCTAATGTTTGATGAACCAATTCTTGAATTTGCCATTTGTAGTTTGCTTCGACTTCTATTTATTGCGTCTTGACAAGTACTTTGGTTAGGAGTGCTAACTTTTAGACTGTTAGTTGTTGGTCTACGAATAAAAAATCCGCCATCAGAGCCACTTTGGCGATTTGGGGTACTGCCATTTGAGTTGCTAGAAGAAATTTTAGGTGATTTGATTGTATAACCAGGGTTGGTTTGAAAGTATTCTCCAGAGGAGTTTAGACAGTCATTCATTAGCTTGGTATACACAGATGTAAATCGGTTGTTGCTAAAAGGTTCGTAATACTCATACTCAGCAGAGTATCCAGCATTTTCCCCATCTTGAAAAGTGACGACTATTCCTTTCGGGCTTTGAGAAATACTGATTGTTTTTCCATATTGATTTTTCCATCCATCAATAATGAATTTTCTGTTTTGATAAGACAGAGAACCAGTAGTTTCGCCGACAGCGATCGCATAGCGACCAGCAATTCCTGATACTCCCTGATAACAGACTCGATTACCAATGTTTGCAACCAAAATGTATCTGGAACCAACTCCATAAACACCTGAATTGATAACAGGCTGAGCTAATAAGGCAAGAGGTTGTATAGCCAAGCTAAGCATTACTAGAAAAGTACTATATAATCGCATTTTATCTGGTGAATCTTTAGTATTTAGCAAAGGGGTATTAGGAGTATGCTATTCATAATTTATCACCAAAAATATTGATACAGCAATAAAAAATTTTGCTGAGTTAGTAAAAATTAGGATTAAGAGATCGCTAGTCTGCCCGATGTCACAAAACTCGTTGAATCTGGTGCAAAATTGTTATCCTACATCACTAAACTATTGGTATTTTCTTGGTGTTTTCTCTATCAAGACAACTTTTTAGGAATAGGCTTAGCCATTTTACTCGATCGCTTCGGCTTTCCCTGAGAAGCTTTCTTCTCCTTATCCGTTGCAACCTTACCCAAATTCGGCTTAGCCCCTTCATCCAAATCGCCAAACTTCTTCGACCACCACTTCTCCTGAGAAGACCAGAAAAAGACCACATCCGCATGATCCCTGCGTTGACGCGCCTGAACATCCGCACACTTCAACATCACCTTATCTACACCATCCTTAGTATAGGGAAACTTAGCCAAAGGCTTGCCACAGACAGGACAAGCAAAACTAGTCACCTCCGCCGTCACTGCATTCTCATCCTTCGGTTGAGGAATCTCCCAGTGATTACGGCGATCGCTCCAAAACATCACTAGATTCTCACAGCCATGCTCACACTTGAGAAAATGCCCACCACTCACTTTCTTAGAAGGAATCTTGCTGAGCGGATGACTACAAGTAGGACAAGCCACATCTGAAAGCTCATTTTTACGATTACTTGGTTGTAAATCCGCGCCCAGATTCGTATAAGCCCGCGCTAACATCGGCTGAAAATATGACTGATGCCAACCAATCAAATAGCTTTGCCACTCTAACTTACCCACCGAGATTTCGTCCAAAGTCGTTTCCATCCCTGCGGTAAAATCGGCTCTAAGCAGATCGGGGAAAGTTTTATGCAACACATCATCCGTTGACATTCCCAAAGCCGAAGGTTCAAGCACCTTCCCTTTGAGTAACACATAGGTGCGATACTTCAGCGTCTTAACGATCGCTGCAAACGTACTCGGTCTACCCACACCCTGACGCTCCAGCACCTGTACCAACTTCGCCTCGCTATACCTAGCAGGAGGTTGAGTTTGTTTCTGCGTGAAACCCGCATTCGCCAAAGCCAAAGTCTGACCACTGGTTAAAGCAGGAATATGTTTATCCTTACTCAAATCATTCCAATAGCGCGTATAACCCGCAAAGGTGAGAATACTGCCCCTAGTCTGCCAAAGTGTCGAACCTGCCTGAATAATCACCCGACTTTTTTGAATCAAAGCATTAGCACATTGAGAAGCCACGGCTCTACGCCAGATTAACTCATAGAGTTGATGCTGTTTGGCACTGAGATGATCTCTCACCGTTTTCGGAGTAATACTCAAATAGGTAGGACGAATCGCTTCATGGGCGGATTGAGCATTCGCTTGTTCGCGATGACGAGTAGTTTTCTTAGGGACATTATCAGGATCGTGCTTTGATAGCCATTCCTTTACCTCCGCACAAAACTCAGGAGCGAGACTAGTGCTGTCAGTGCGGTGATAGGTAATCAAACCCTTGCGACCTTGAGGCAAATCGACACCCTCAAACAACTCTTGAGCCACCTTCATCGTCTCTTCAGGCGATAGCCCCAATCTCACAGAGGCAGCTTGCTGGAGCGAACTGGTAATGAAAGGCGGCAACGGTGATTTTTGAGCAGTGACACCCGTAGCTTCGCGAACAACATGGGGATGAGTACGGGCTACTTGAATAATTCTGGCTGCTTCCGCTTCTGACAATACCCGTTTTGACTCAACCGTAGATTCCGTATTCACTTCCGCCGCATCATCGGTGACATCCTGATCATCAAGCACAGGCTCAATCTCACTACTACCCGCATAGAAAGCTGTGAAGCCTTCCGCATATTCCGTCCATACCGACCAGTAAGTAATTGGCACAAAAGCAGTTATCTCCCGTTCGCGCTGACAGACGATATGCAAAGCCACCGACTGCACCCGACCCGCCGAGCTACCGCCACTAGTACGACGCACAAGCGGTGAAACCTTAAATCCAATCAACCGATCCAAACATTGTCTCGCTCTCTGAGCCGAAATCAAGTTTAAATCTAACTGATGAGCATTGGCGATCGCTGCTTTAACCGCCGTAGGCGTAATCTGGTTATAGACAGCCCGTTTAGGATTACGAAGATGGAGTTGCTGTTGTAAATGCCAAGCAATTCCCTCACCTTCGCGATCGCCGTCGGTAGCAAGTACGACTTCTGAAGCATTCTTCACCGCAGCCCGAAGTTTAGCGACTACCTGTTGTCCTTTGCCTTCAGTCAATTGATAGCGACATTCAATTTTGTTGGTATCTTTGTGCATGGTAAAGCCCAAGCTATCTTCACCATCTTTGGCTAGTTCCGTAAAGTGTCCAAAGGAAGCTTCCACTTGCCATTCACTACCGAGGATGGCTTGGATGGTTTTGCATTTAGATGGAGATTCAACGAGTAATAGCTTTTTCATATTTTTATACCTGTGTAAACTTTATCGCTAAATGGAACTATTTCTGATTTTCAAGAGGTTTGGTTTGCTGTGCATTCAACATGGCGACAGCCTTACTGATGTTGGCAGCATCTCGATCGGTAACATTAGATTCAATGATTTTCCCCTGCGACTCCACCAGAATCGGATTAACAGGGCGATCTTTTGCCTTTAAAGTCATCGTATCCGATGCTTTTTCGAGACTGAACTTGTAATTCCCCTTACCATCAGGACGTTCAAAGATAAGATTATTGCCATCTTCTTTACCCTGAACTTGCAGCAGTTCTCGACAATCACGCGCCAGCTTGAGGTCACGCTCATCATTAGTTGCCTTATCAGTGGAAGTCTGTGAAGTTTCCTGTTCAGCACCATCGCGTTTATTTTCGGTTTTGTCTTTACCCAGTTTATCTAAGCCATCAAACATCGACAGAGCGATCGCTTGAATCTGGGCTGCATAATTAATCTGATTCTGCTCTTGAATAGCAACACTCACCAGTTGAGCTTCATTACTATCGGAATCGGGATTACTGCTTGGTGCATAAGCCAAATCCCATTCTTCATCGAATACATCGTCTTTATTTTCCATCGTAAAATCCGTCAAATTAATTGGATAATTCTCTCGTTCAGCGATCGCTAAAATGTTGACTATATGAATATCGACAAGCTGATTAAAAGCCGTCACAAACTGAGCGATATTAACATCAGGATTAGCGGTAATCATCGTGTTTTCCTAGCGCTCTAGCTGGGGTTTAATAGGCTCTATTTTCAAGTGCGGCAATTTATCGGCAACCGAGGCAGGTTGACCCATGCGTTGAAAGATCTGCTTGAAACTAGCCAAATCCTCTGGAGTCATTGACTGAGAAGTGATTTGTCCTTTGTCAGTTCGCAGAATGTTTTCCCCCCTATTGTTGGCGATCGCGATATCGCCCTCTTCATTCCTTTGCAAGGTATAGTTCTCACCCTTAAAAGTCTCTCTTCCTGTCTGACTGAGAAAATTATCGACAACGACAACCGCTCTAGAGCCAGCAGGAGACAGATCTCCCATCTTAGCGATCGCGGTGGGATAACCCTACTTTGGGGTTAAAATTGACGGTAACGGTTAAACCAAATTAACCAAATTTCTTGTAGAATGTTTCTAGTAATTTATTCGGATGATTCACATGGCATCTATGGCTGACAATTTCTACAATTTTCGGAAAATTGAAATTAGAGATTATCAACAGGATGCGATTGATAAGATTTCTGATGCTTGGAATAGTGGTGTTACAAGGGTCATGTTCCAAATGCCAACGGGGACAGGGAAGACCGTTGTATTCAATCAAATTGTTAAACAGGAATTAGAGAAGAACTCTACTGTCTTGATCGTTGCTCACCGAGAAGAATTAATTAGACAGAATGTAGAGAGGTTGCGGGAGCATTTTCGGATTGAAGCAGGAACTATCATGGGCAATCATCGTACAAATCCATCCCGACCTGTGCAAGTTGCTTCTATTAAAACTCTAGATGAGCGAGATCTTTCATGGCTTAACCCATCTTTGATTATTATTGATGAGGCGCATCATGTACCAGCACAAAGCTATGTCAGGTTATTGAATAAATATCAAAAAGCTAAAATACTTGGAGTAACGGCTACTCCTATTCGACTGAATGGCGAAGGTTTTACAGGTTTATTTGATGAATTAATTACTTCTAAATCCATTAAAGAATTTATCAAGGATGGACATTTAGCAGATGTTCAATTTATAGGTAGGAAGCAAATCTGGTCTAAGCTGGATCTGAGAAACATAAGCACAAATAATACTGGTGACTATGATTCTACTCAACTAAGTCGGATAATGCGGCAAGATTTTGTGATGGCTGATTTGATTAAGAGCTATGTTAAAGATGGCGAAGGGAAAAAAATGATTGTGTTTGCTGTAGATATAGATCACAGCAAGGATATTGTAAAACGCTATGAAGAAGCAGGATTTAAGGCGGCTCATTTAGATGGAACTACAAAAAAATCTGAAAGAAAGGAAATTATCAACAAATTTAAAGCTGGAGAAATTCAGATTTTAAGTAATTTTGATATTGTTTCTGAAGGTTTTGATGTGCCTGATTGTCAGGTGGTACAACTTGCTCGCCCCACCAAGTCTCTAGTGGTATATTTGCAACAGGTTGGTAGATGTATGCGTCCATCTACAAGTAAACCTTACTGCATTGTGCTTGATAATGTTGGATTGTATCAAGAGTTTGGTTCTCCTAAAGATGATAGACCTTGGACATTAAAAGCAACTAAAGACAATTCAACAATTAAAAATCCTAATCCAAGACCTTTTGAAACAGAGTTTACTAGAACTAATCCTGAAGAAGTTGATGAAGAACTTATTGTATTAGAGGGTGTTAATATGCTTACTGAAAGTAAAACTATTTCTAAATCATTTCCTGAGATTGATGATGAATTAAAGCTAAGAATAGAAATTAGCAATTGTCGATTAGAAGAAGAAAAGCAAAGTAAGGAAAAAGAATTACAGAATTTAATACTTAGTCAAGAAGAACGATTACAAAAAATATTACCAACATTCCAAAGCCTTGTTGAAGATTTCTGTAATAATGATACTCACTGGAAGAATGAAGATGACAAGAAAATCTTTACGTTGAGATTAAAGATATCCTATGATTTTTCAAAAAACAGGGTCAAAGTTGATTTAGATGATAGAGAGAAAAAAGTAACTCAATATCTCGAAGTTACGGATATTGATGATGAGCTAGATCTGAGAGCAGAGATTTTACAATTGACACAAGGCATTAAAGAGAAAAAACGAGATATAAAAGCACTTGAACAAGGCAAAAATATTGATGATTTTGCTATAAAAATCAATGAGTTACGTTCTGAGATATCAGAATTTGAACTTAACAAAGAGAATAAATCTAAAGAATTGCGAAATATAATATTCGATCAAGAAACCCGATTACAAGAACTTGTCGAAAATTTTCGAGGGCTTGTTTATGATTTCTTTAATAAAAATACTCAATGGGAAAGTGAAGATGACAAAAAGAATTTTGTATGTAGATTACAAGTATTTTATGACTTCGCAGACAATAGAATCAAATTCAATTTAGATCGAAGATTCAAGAAAATAATTTCATATCTTGAAGTAATAATCAATGAAATTTCTTGCTTCTCCTCTAGCAAAGGAATTGAAAACAACGCAGATTATCGTAGTTATTATGGTGATAATAATTTATATGATTATCAGTGTTTGAGGAAAGGTATTTCCATGATTAAACATCTTATTTTTGAGTATATTTTTGAGTGTAAAACCATAGAAATATTATCAAGAGATAATATTTTTAACGAAGTTACAGACATATTTGAAAAATGTTGGAGAATGATATTTGGTGAATATGTTGAATTCAAAGAATTATGTTATTACAAGCTTGAAAAATTATTAGATATTTCAACTACTGAAATCATCTGAATTAATTACCAAAATACAGAATTAAATATAATTATTTGATTTCAAAACTACTGATTTTGATCAAAGACTTAAAACACATTGATTTAGTTTACTTTTTAGCAACTTAATTAATTAGAAGACAACTAGGAGAACAAACCCATGAACACCGCCAAACTCAGAATGCAAGGCAACGAACAACTAGCCATATTACCAGACGAATTTCAACTAGTTTGCGAAGAAGTCTTTCAGAAAGCAGTGGATTTTATAAATCACAGACCGAGAAAATCTCTTGACTATCGTACCCCATACGAAGTATTCTTTACCTCATCAGAACCTGCCGCATTTAATCCTTGAATCGGCGAGTTAAACCAAATTAGCTAAATTTCTTGTAAAGTATTCTTGGTAATTTTTTCGGATAATTCACATGGCATCTATGGCTGAAGCTTTCTACAATTTTCGGAAAATTGAAATTAGAGATTATCAACAGGAGGGGATTGATAAGATTTATGGTGTTTGGAATAGTGGTGTTACAAAGGTCATGTTTCAGATGCCAACGGGGACAGGAAAGACAGTCGTTTTCAATCAAATTGTTAAACAGGAATTAGAGAAGAAATCTACTGTATTGATCGTTGCTCACCGAGAAGAATTAATTAGACAGAATGTAGAGAGGTTGTGGGAATATTTTAGAATTGAAGCAGGAATTATAATGGGCAATCATCGTATAAATCCATCCCGACCTGTGCAAGTTGCTTCTATTAAAACGCTAGATGAGCGAGATCTTTCATGGCTTAACCCATCTTTGATTATTATTGACGAGGCGCATCATGTGCCAGCACAAAGCTATAAAAGGTTATTAAATAAATATTCAGAATCTAGAATACTTGGGGTAACGGCTACTCCTATTCGACTGAATGGGGAAGGGTTTGTAGATTTATTTGATAAATTAATTACTTCTAAACCCATTAAAGAGTTTATTAAGGATGGACATTTAGCAGATATTCAATTTTTCGGTAGGAAGCAAATCTGGTCTAAGCTGGATCTGAGAAACATAAGCACAAATAATACTGGTGACTATGATTCTACGCAACTAAGTCGGATGATGCGGCAAGATTTTGTGATGGCTGATTTGGTTAAGAGCTATGTTAAAGATGGCGAAGGGAAAAAAATGATTGTGTTTGCTGTAGATATAGACCACAGCAAGGATATTGTAAAACGCTATGAAGAAGCAGGATTTAGGGCGGCTCATTTAGATGGAACTACAAAAAAATCTGAAAGAAAGGAAATTATCAACAAATTTAAAGCTGGAGAAATTCAGATTTTAAGTAATTTTGATATTGTTTCTGAAGGTTTTGATGTGCCTGATTGTGCGGTGGTACAACTTGCTCGCCCCACCAAGTCTCTAGTGGTATATTTGCAACAGGTTGGTAGATGTATGCGTAAACTTGAAGGTAAGGACTATTGCATTGTGCTTGATAATGTTGGATTGTATCAAGAGTTTGGCTCTCCTAAAGATGATAGACCTTGGACATTAAAAGCAACTAAAAATAATCCAACAATTACAAATCCTAGCCAAAGAAATTTTGAAGAGTTTACTAGAAATAATCCTGAAGAAGTTGATGAAGACCTTGTTGTATTAGAGGATGTTGATATGCCTACTGAAAGTAAAACTATTTCTAAGTCATTTCCTGAGATTGATGATGAATTAAAGCTAAGAATAGAAATTAGCAATTGTCGATTAGAAGAAGAAAAGCAAAGTAAGGAAAAAGAATTACAGAATTTAATACTTAGTCAAGAAGAACGATTACAAAAAATATTACCAACATTCCAAAGCCTTGTTGAAGATTTCTGTAATAATGACACCCACTGGAAGAATGAAGATGACAAGAAAATCTTTACGTTGAGATTAAAGATATCCTATGATTTTTCAAAAAACAGGGTCAAAGTTGATTTAGATGATAGAGAGAAAAAAGTAAATCAATATCTCGAAGTTACGGATGTTGATGATGAGCTAGATCTGAGAGCAGAGATTTTACGATTGAAACAAGCCATTAAAGAGAAAAAACGAGATATAAAAGCACTTGAACAAAGCAACAATATTGATGATTTTGCTATAGACATTAATGAGTTACGTTCTGAGATTTCAGAATTAGAACTAAACCAAGAGAATAAATCTAAAGAATTGCGAAATACAATATTCGATCAAGAAAACCGATTACAAAAACTTGTCGAAAATTTTCGAGGGCTTGTTTATGATTTCTTTAATAAAAATACTCAATGGGAAAGTGAAGATAACAAAAAGAATTTTGTATGGAGATTACAGGTATCTTATGACTTTTTAGGCAACACAATCAAATTCAATTTAGATAAAAGATTCAAAAAAATAATTTCATATCTTGAAGTAATAATCAATGAAATTTCTTGCTTTTCTTCTTACAAAGGAATTAAAAATAATGCAGATTATAGTAGTTACTATGGTGATGATGGTTTAGATGGTTATGATTATTGGACGACAGTAGTGATTCATATAATTCATACTGTAATTGAGGTTGAGTATGAAAACGCAGGAATATTGCCAGACGAACTTGTCGAAATATACAACAAATGTTTTGCACTGGTATTGGGTAAGCATTTTAATTTCGATATTACTTATTTTTCTTCTTAGGGATTTAAACCCATGAACACAGCCAAACTCAGAATGCAAGGCAACGAACAACTAGCCATACTGCCAGACGGCTTTCAACTAGTCGGCGAAGAAGTCTATATAGAACCAATTTGGTATCTTAAGAAGCGATAGGAAAGCGCTAATGTTAGCCACAATGAGTCGCTAACCAAATGATTTAAGCGATCACCAAATATAAAACTTATTCGCCGCAAGCAACCACAAGCTAATCGTTGGAAAACACAAATGAAAACTATAGGATTAGATCGAATTGTCATTAAACCAGATGTCTGTCTCGGACAGCCCACCGTCAGAGGACTGAGGATTACCGTAGCCTTTGTCCTCAAACTCTTAGCCAGCAACCTATCCGTCCCAGAAATTTTAGAAGCCTATCCTGAACTAGAACTTGAAGACATCAGACAAGTCCTCAACTATGCAGCTTGGGCAGTTTCAGATCAAACTCACGGTGTTCTCGCGTGAAAAATATCCGATTACTTGCAGATGTTCATATCTCACCCAAAACAGTTGCAGACCTGCAAAAACAAGGCTATAAAATTATGCGTAGCTCAGAATTCTTACCTGCCAACGCGCCAGACATCAATATATTAGAATTTGCCAGAACTGAAAACTGGGTTGTATTGACTCAAGATCTAGACTTCTCAATGCTAGTAGCACTTAGCAGATACAGTCAGCCCAGCTTAATCACCCTACGCCTTTCATCAGCAAAACCCGACATCGTTACCCAAAAACTTTTAGATGTATTGCCTCAAATAGAAGAAGCCTTACAAGAAGGTTCTGCAATTACAATTCAAGATGAGAGTATTCGCATCCGTAAATTACCAGTGAGATAACTTTCCATTTCCCCTTTTCAATCTCTTCAGGGGCAGTAATGCAGCGATCCTCCGCATTCTGAGCAATCACGGCTCTGGGATATTTGAGGATGCTGACAAAGCTATCTACTGCCGAGGGTTGAATTCTGCCAATTAATCTCGTTGATAGATTTTGGAGAATCTTGGAGGCTGATGGCGATCTGGCGATCGTGTCAGGGTCTTGGGCGGAAATAATTACCTTGATACCAGCCTTAGCTCCATTGGCACAGAGCCGCGCTACCATTTCTGAGATGGTGGGATATTCAAACAGGATCGGGGCTTCATCAATAAACAAAATACTTGCTGGCGATGATAAAGCGCGTCTGAGTGCTGCTGAGTATGCAGATAAAGCCAGAATTGCTGCATCTTCCGCTTCCGATAAGTTTCGCAGCGCAAATACCAACAGTCGCGCATCACTGCGAAACGTAGATGGACGCGAAATCGCTTGCCCAATGCGAGAGTTCAGCCAAAACCGTAATTGAATTGTGATTTGATTGGTAGCTTGATCGATCTGTTCGCTACTTGCCACATCCGCCTCAATCTCCGATTTTCCTTGATGTAGAAAATAATCCAAGAAATCTGACAGGGTGGGCATCTGACTCCATGCTTCAGTGCCGAACCCATCCGAGATCGCCCGATCGTATCTGGATTTAATTTGCTGGTCGTCAAAAAAGGCATTAACCACAGGCACTAACAAAGCTCGAATCAATTGCCGCAGTTGTCTTTCCGAGGATGACAGGTCATGCTGACTTGCTCCAAATACCATCGTCATCAGCGCCGATTCCACAAAGGATTTGAAATCTCGCAGACGTTCTTCGGCTTGCTCAGGGGCGAATGCTCTTAAATCTGGCAGTTCTAGTAAGTTTGATGATTCTTTACTGATATCAAAATATGCGCCTATATCGCCGATAAAACGGGTGTAGTCCGTAAACGTACTCGTACCATCAGGTTTTGGGAAATCAAGAGCAACAATTTGCTGGTTGTTGCATAAGGCTTGCGATATAAAAGCTGATACCAATACCGACTTACCCGCACGAGTGGTCGCAAAAATACCAATATTCCGATGCTTGCGTACATCCAGATACAGAGGCATACCGCCCTCTTCGGTAATCAATTCAAACCCAGTCTCATCGACCGATCTGGGCATAACGCAACCCGTAAAGGCAACTGCTTCATCAGACAAGTAAACATGACGGCGGGGAAAGGGTTGAGCGAGCAAATTACCAACCGTAATTGGTAAGGTTTGCTTCCACATCAACCACGCATATTCAGTTTCCCGCTCTACCCACGCAGGACGTTGGAAACAACTGCAAAAATATCGACAAGCATCATCAAGGGCATTGGGGCTAGGACGGCGGATTAATATCGCTACCGCCACGTTGATCGGAATTGCGCCTTCATAAAGTGCTTCCTGTGCCTTGACGGCTCTCTGCTGTTTTAACGAAGCATTGACATTGATGTTATTCAAAGAAGCGGATTGCTCTTGCGAAACGATGCTCTGCTTGGTAACGCGCTGCATATTCGCTTTAACAATCGTTTCATTTGCCCGCGTAAACTGGCAAAAAACTTCAGTGTTTGATATCGCATCACGGGCGATCGCTTCCCAGAGATAGCGCATCTGTTTACCCTTGGATACCCATCCGCCTGGCTTATCCATGAAGGTGAGTACGCCGATATATTCACCCTTGAGATGCACAAAACCATTATCAGCAAAGGGAATTGAATCAGGACGCTCTAGCAATAATGTTTTCATATGCACTTGCGTCGTCACCTGTTCCTGCACACCGCGATCTGACATCACCAGCAATTGCGGAATCGGTGGTGCTTCACTGCTGTTAAATTGCCGCCAGAGATGTTCCCATAGTTCGAGATCTGTTAAGGGTCGTAAATCCAAACCCATACGATTAGACAGAATCTGTTCCCAGTTCAGAAACCCATCGGTAAAGGCTTTAGCAAAAGCAATCTCATGGCGCTCCTGCTCAGCTTCTTTTTCTTGTCCCACCAATTGCTGATAAAGTTTCTGCACCCAAGCCAGCACTTTTTCTAGGGCATCATTCCCCTCGGCAGTCGATCCGCGAATCGTGTAGGTTGCATAGAGGCGTAGGAATTTAGGTTTTCTCAAACCCGCTTTGGCTAACTCCTGTACCCTTTGCTTTTCACCCATCACCAGAAACTTTAACTGCGGGGTATCGGCTTGTTCGTAGAGTTCTTGAAGTTGATTTTGGCGATCGCGGTCGGAGCTAACCGAACCAAAATGTACCGTCAGCTTTTCGCCATCAGGGATATCTTTCAAGCCCGATTGGATCGCGTCAAACATTGATGTTTCTTGTTCCGCAGACAGGGTGGTATGAATACCTTTAGATTCCCAGCCAAACACGAACTGCAATGATTCTAGGGATGAGTTACCTTGTTTAAGGACAAAGCAACTCACCGTCCGATCTCGTAGCTCAAACTTGAGGATGCATTCTACCGCAAGCTCTTTCTCAAAGTGCTTATAGCCTTTACGATTAACTTTTGGATTAGCGACGGACATATCTTTTTGGCTCCTGTTTGTTCATGTCCCTATACCGATACGCGCCTCGCGTCCATCTGGGTACAGGGATAAATTTTGATAGAAACCGATAGGGTTTAGAACCCGTTAAAATCCACCATGTCGTATCTCCCCATGCCACGATTATTGATACCCACAGCCATGACATATTCAGAAACACGTAGCAAATCATAAACAGCGTAAAGCTGATGATTGCCCAAGGAATAATCAGTTCCGTGGGAAAGGGTCCAATCTTCGGACTTGCCCCCAGAATTGCATTGACCTTACGGAATTTGTACTCATCTGACATGGTTCTTAAGCCCCAGTAATAACTGCGGCTAGAAGGTCTCCCATAGTCACTGTTACCACCAAAATCAACGGAGTACGCGCTAATTGCTGCCAATCATCATCATTTCTGGCTGATTGGATCACTTTTACTAGTCCAATCCCTAGATAAATCACAAATAATGCTCGCAGCACGTTAAAGATTAGGGCAACTAAAGCTGCATCTACTCCAGGAATTGCACCACCTAACCATGTCTGGGTTTTATTGAAAAACTGGGCTTGGGCTGGCTCAATTGTAAAAATCAACAGTAAACCGATCAGGAAACCAATTCCTGTGCCTAGCAGTAAAACAGGGCTGTACTTGCGATTTCGCAGATGTTGCTCAACTTTGCCATACAGCATTAGTAAAGTTGTTGGAAAAGCCAACAGTAAGCCAATCAAGGCAAGTAATGCAGTCAGGTACATGCTTCTAGAACAGGAGAAAGCAATGACGATTCCGACTATTGTGGCGGCTAATGTGGCAATCTGCGGGTCTTGGATTCTGTTGAAGAACTTGGAACCATTGCGATGAGGAGTATAGGTAACTCTCATCCCATCGTTTGGAGATGTTTTCATGTTTTCAATGTAGGAGAAATTGGGCTTTTTTGCTTGACTGCATCTTGCACCATAGCCCTGTTCTGGTCAATCATCAAAGCTCGATACAGTAGTGATTTAGGCTGTATTTGCAACATCACGCTTACGACGATGATCTGCTAAAGCGTCATTTAAACCACATCGGAGATATTGCGATCTCAATCGCCATAATCCTGTCCTTTCGATACCCAGAACCTTGATTATTTCTGGGATAGCGGCTCCATTGTGCATAGCTAGCAACACTTGAGCGCGATTGAGCATCGAGATGTGGCTAGTCCCCTTGCGGCAAAGCTTTAGGCACTGCTGATAATCAGCGTTTGAGAGTGTTAGTTTTAGTCTTTCCATGTTGCAGATGACGTTTTGTAAAGTTGTTAGTAAAGTAGTGCCAAATGCATATTTTTCGTTAGTTTTTTAGTCGTTTAGGTCACTAATCATTTAGTTGTCGGACAATCGATGGTTAATTTATTTGGCTTGAATGTTTAATATGATAATGTATGTTCTCTTCTTCATTCGCGTTAATTTTCTATTTGAAAAAAACCTAATGGAGTCTGAAATGCTTTGCAATATTTTTATTGTCTATTAGTCCAAGAATTTACTCAATCTGTTTAAGGATGTTAAAGCTATAGACTAGATCAGAAAAAGATTTTCTAATTAGCTATATCTCTATGGAGGCAATTTCTCATGTCAGGAAATTTGAAAGGTAAAGTTGCATTGGTAACGGGAGCATCACGGGGAATTGGTAAAGGTATTGCCATTGGTTTAGGTGAAGCAGGTGCGCTGGTTTATATCACGGGTCGCAGTATGAATCAGACAAGTTCAACAGATTCTATTTCGGGCAGCTTACTAGAAACGAAATCCGCAGTCGAAAAAGCAGGTGGGATATGTATTGTAGTTTCCATCGATCATAATGATGATGAGCAAATTAAATCTCTATTTGAGCAAATTGATCGAGAACAAAATGGACAATTGGATCTCTTAGTGAATAATGCTTATGGTGGAGTGCGATCTCTAATTGATGCCAAGGGTAAACCATTTTGGGAATCGGATCTTAGTCTTTGGGATGCTTGCAATCAAGTCGGTTTGCGAAGTCACTATGTAGCAAGTCATTTTGCGGCGAAGATGATGACTCAACGCAAACAAGGTTTGATAGTGACGATTTCTTCTTGGGGTGGGTTAGCTCCTATCTTTGGTGTAGCCTATGGTACTGGTAAATCTGCTTGCGATCGCCTTGCGGCTGATATGGCATTGGAACTCAAGCCGTTTAATGTTGCTTCGATTTCACTTTGGCCGGGGATTGTTGGTACTGAGCAGTTTCATCAGTTGGCTGACGACAATCTTGAGGATAATGATAGTAATCTTGGTGTGGCGGCGATCTCGGATAAGTTTAATTGGGAAACTCCTTTGTTTGTCGGTAGGGTAATTGCGTCTCTATATAATGATCAAGACCTGATGAGACGAACTGGGAAAGTTCAGATTGCGGCAGAACTTGCTGCGAACTATGGAATAGTGGATGAGTATGAGCAGCGTCCTGCTTCTTTACGTTCCCTTAGATTTTTATTGGCGCAAGGTTTCCCAAGTCTGAAATCTAGAACTAATTTCATTCCCGATCTGAAAGTGCCTTGGTGGATTCTCCTGTTAACTGTTCTCAAGTCTCCGAAAATTTGATTGTGATTCTCAATAATAGAATTAGCATTCAATTCTTAAATCTTAACTTCTTTATAGATTTTTTTGCTTTTTAACATCTTAATTGAATTCAAGTTTTGTTGTAGAACATAGCTCAATCAAAAAACTTTTTCTAGAAATTTCTATAATGTCTCCTACTATACTTACTTTTGAATAGTTCTTCCTGCTACTGTATTTTTAATCACAGCGAAGTAATAAATTTAATAAATTGAATCGAGTTATCTTAGCAAAAATGCCAATATCTGAGGCTTTTGCCCATTTTGCCATGCTTCTATTTAACAATTACTTCGCGAGATTTTGCTACATACTCTAACTTCCAATTGTTTTCATTAATTTCCACTGTGTGAGGAAAGTCTAATAATGTCCAAATTTAAACATCAGAAAGCTGTCAGTGATCGCCTTCTAGGTTCTGCTATAACTGTAACCTTGACTACAGGTATTCTTGGCATAGTGATCGCGCCCAATGTTGCTAATGCAGAAAGTCTATCTGATAGCATCGTGAAGACAACTGATAATAATGTAGTCATCAAAGAATCCGAACTAATTCGTTCAGCGAGTACTGATCCTCTATCAAACCGTAGGATTTCGCAAAATGTAACTTCTGTATCTCAACTCAGTGATGTGCGTTCTACGGACTGGGCTTTTACAGCATTGCAATCGTTAGTAGAGCGTTATGGTGTGATAGCAGGCTATCCTGATCGCACATTTCGAGGTAGGCAATCCCTCTCTCGTTACGAATTTGCAGCAGGTTTGAACTCTGCATTAGATAAAATTAATGAAATAATTTCTGCTGGACTAGCTGATAAAGTCAGCAAAGAAGATCTCGCAACGTTGCAAAAACTTCAAGAAGAATTTGCAGCAGAACTCGCTACTCTCCGTGGTCGTGTTGATGCCCTTGATGCCAAGACCGCTAAGCTAGAAGCTCAGCAGTTTTCGACAACAACAAAGCTTCGTGGTGAAGCCATCTTTAGCTTGGCGGCAGCTTCCGATGGTAGCAATGTTCCTGTGGGTAGCGATCGCACTAATACCACCTTTAGCTACCGCGTTCGCCTCAACTTGGATACGAGCTTTACAGGCAAAGATTTATTGAGAACTCGTCTACAAGCCAGTAATACGCAAAACTTGATTGCTCCCGCACTCAATAGCGGTAATGGTACAAGGCTTTCCTATGACACTGGTGGTGCTGCCAATGAGTTTAACCTGAATCGTTTATGGTATAAATTCCCAATTGGTGATGCCTTTACAGGTTATGTCGCACCAATCGGTCAAACAGAAGACATTATCGACCCTCTCAATCCACTTAACAACGACGGACAGGGGACACTTTCTCGGTTTGGTCGGCTCAATCCATTGCTACGGATTGGTAGTGGTGGTGCTAGCGTTGCTGTATTGGGCTTTGATTGGAAGTTATCGCCACAGGGCAACTTACAAGTCGCTTATTCGGCAAATAATGCAGCAGCTCCAACTCTTGGTGGACAGGGTGGTTTGTTTGGTGGTTCAACTGTGGCCGCGGCTCAGTTGGTCTGGAAGCCTAGCGATGCGTTGAAGTTGGGAATTGGTTATGCCAATAGCTACCACCAAACCGCTAGTCTTGATTCTGGATTAAATCAAGAATTGATTACTGGCGGTATTATTACTGGTACTAGGGCTAATACTGTTGTGGGCAGCCTTGTTTGGGATATCACCAACAAGGTTACTTTCAATACATGGGGTTCTTATATTTTTGCTGATGCTGTTAGCTCTGCGGGTTCAACTACGTTTACGAGTTGGTCAACGGCACTCTCTTTCAAAGATATCTTTAGTGAAGGCGATCTTGGCGCAATTATCTTTGGTCAACCTCTATACAAAAATAGTATAAGTGGAACAGCGACTAAAGGCGTAGCTCCAGCTAACGATGCAACTCCCTATCATCTTGAAGCTCTATATCGCTTCCGTATTTCTAAAAACATTAGTATTACTCCTGGGGTGTATTTCGTATTTAATGCCAACAGTAATAGCGCCAATGGTACAGCTACTGTTGGTGTGATTCGGACTACTTTTACTTTTTAACTAAAAAAGGGGCGCTTAGCGCCCCTTTTTTTAGATATAGAAATCAGGTTTAGGAATTTGATGATTTAGCGCCCAATCACCGATCGCTTTAATTTTGTATTCCACAGGATCATGCAGCGTGAAAGTGCGTAAATTGCGCCAATATCGATCAAAACCATATTTAGCAGAAGTTGACCTAGCGCCCATCACTTCAAAAATGCGACTGGTTACATCTAAACCGACTTTGTGCGCGGCAACTTTAGCCGTCGCGATCGCGATCGCCGTTTCGCCT
Source organism: Pseudanabaena sp. Salubria-1 (assembly GCA_023336205.1). Taxonomy (GTDB): domain Bacteria; phylum Cyanobacteriota; class Cyanobacteriia; order Pseudanabaenales; family Pseudanabaenaceae; genus Pseudanabaena. The sequence goes on along the minus strand of JALQCR010000032.1, from coordinate 39,196 downwards.
CGTTGTTGCTCTGTGAGATCCCATTCCTGTTCCCATGCTGCTTGTAATGCTAGTCCTGCGAGATCGGTGAGTGCTTCTGTAGCTTGGAGATGTACCCACATATCACCATACTTTTCTAATATGTACGGATCTTGAGTCGCATTATCTACACCTGAACTAATAAAAGGTCTCGTTTCTGTCTGGGTATATTCCCTTGCGTCTTCAAAAGCGCCAATCGCAATTCCTAGATAAATATTCGCTAAATTTAATTGGGTTAGACAAGCACGAATTGTTTTAAATGGGCGATCGCTTTGACTGCGATCGCCAAATATCTCTTGGGGAAATACCTGTACTTGCTCAAAACTGACAGTACCGCTAGAAGTTTGACGTTGCCCGATGTTATCCCAATCGTCATGAACGGTAACGCCTATACGATGTGTGGGAATTGCTAAAATCGTTAAGGTATTAGTGTCTTGATTAACGGCAGCGATCGGTAAGATATCAGAATCGATAGAACCAGAGCAGAAACTTTTAGCACCATTCAATCGCCAGATATCGCCATCTCTCGTCAGGGTTGCCCTTCTATCTAGAGGATTGAGCGCATTGCACCAAAACCAATTACTGTTGACTGTTTCCAAATAGAATTTTTCTTTCTGTTCTTCAGAACCAAAGATATGCGGAATTGTTACTCCTAAATGATGGTAGGAATAGACATGGGCGATTGCGCTATCAACTTTGGCAAATTCACGACTGATTTTAAATACTTCATGCCAAGGTAATTCCCAACCACCATAGGCTTTCGGTATCGCTATTTTGAGTAAGCCACTATCTCGAATGCGATCGCGTTCATATTTGGGTGTGCCACCATTTTTATCGCGTTCTATAGAGGTTGTCGCAAATTCAGCCGCTAATTTTTTAACGTATGCAGTGGCAATTTCTAAATAATCTTGAGTCATATTTTTGCATCAACAAAATTTATTCCCTCTCCCATTGGGAGAGGTGGGGAGGTGGGTTATTTAGGAGCTAGCCAAATTACTTCAGAAACTTTGATTTCTTTAGGAATTAATTTTAGCTTGAAGAACGAATCAGCGATCGCTTGTTGTTCGGCAACTACTTCAGGCGGAATAGTTTCAAACCCGTATGTACGGCGATTGGTAACAGTTAGAAGAACTGGCTTGTTGATCTTGAGGAGAGGTGACAAGAATTCAGCAACTTGATCAGGATTTGCCTTTGCCCAAGTTGCTACTTCTTCAGTTTCGGCGCGAATTGCCTCAATAATTTTAGGATGTTTGTCAGCAAAGGATTTAGGAGCTAGATAAAAGTCACGATTTGTGACTAGCCCTTTACTATCGCGGATCACGCGCACAGGAGTTTTAGACTGTACCAAAGCATAGAAAGGGTCCCAAATCACCCAAGCATCAACATTGTCTTGCTCAAAGGCGGCTCTGGCATCGGCGGGGGAGAGGTAGACGGGAGTGATGTCTTCCCATTTCAAGCCTTCTGATTCGAGGATTCTGACGATTAGATAATTGGCGCTGGAACCCTTCGCAAAGGCGACCTTTTTACCTTTAAGATCAGCGACGGTTTTGATTGGCGATTCTTCCTTAACTAGCAAAGCCGAGCTACTATCTTTAGGAGCGCTAGTTCCCACATAAACAAAATTAGAACCTGCGGCTTGGGCTGCCACAGGCGGCGCATCACCTGTACGGGCAATGTCAATACTACCCGCAGCTAGTGCTTCCATTTGCGGAGGTCCCGAAGGAAATTCTGTCCATTTAACTTCGGTGACACCAAGAGGCTTGAGACGTGCTTCCAGTTTGCCTTTGTTTTTCACTAAAGTTAAGGGATCGAACTTCTGATGCCCAATTCTCACCACGATCGCTTCTGTGGGTTTGCTGTCGGGAGTGGCGGCGGGTTGGTTTGCGCTAGGGGTGGCTGGGGTTGTATTAGTGGTGGCGGTAGGGGCGCAGGAGACAATGGCAAGGCTGATGGTTAGTCCAGTAGCAAAGCGGATCGTAGAACTTTGGATTAGCTTAGGAAAGTTGCGAGTGAATGTTTTTAGCATAGTAATTTAGATTTAGATTGAGTGTTTGCGGCGCTTCACGCCGCAAACACTAGAGATTTAATTTTTATGGGCTAGATAAACGTCAATGGGAATTTGCTCGACAAATTCGCCTGATGGAAAGAGTGTGAGTAGAGTTTGTTCAATGTCTTTCTCAAATTCGGCAAGGCGATCGCCAAAATAGACAGGACGGGCAAAAGCGGTTGAATAGAGATAACCAATCCAACTATTAACTGTCCAAGTTTTGATAATGGTAAGCCTTTGAAATTTGGGATTACTGAAACCCGATTGTTTTAGTAAGCTAGGCAGTGCGGAGTAAGTATCATCAAGGTTTTCGATGGTGCTATTACCAACACGACGTTTCTCACCAAGATATTTTTTGACAACATCGAGAACATTGATTTTCCAAAGTTCCGTACTGTGCCAAATATCTTGATGACTGTAAGTAATAGCAATGCCACCACCTTGAATTAGGCGATCGCTAGCTAGTTTCAGCACCTTTGGCTTATGAAACCAGTGATAGGCGCGACCAATGGTAACTAGACGAAATTCACCTAACTCTTCGGAAATATTTTCCGCTTGAGTATTTACCCATTGGATATTTTGAATATTGTCTAGTTCTGCTTCTTGCTGTGCCTCCTTCAGCATTTCAGGATCAGGATCAAGGGCAACTACTTCCTTGAAATGTGGGCTGAGAGCGATCGCGATTAGTCCTGTACCAGTTCCAAGATCGAGTAAGCGCCCAGTTCCATCTAGTTGAAATTCTTTGATCAGTAATTGATAAAGATCATCGTTATAACGTGGACGAAATTGGCTGTAATACTTTGCCACACCTGCAAAGAGGGTGGGATCATAAGTGGAATGAGTAGCAGTAAATGTCATAGTTTTAGTTTTTGTATTTTATGCTTCAACAGCCAGCCGATCGCCTATGGATAAATCGAGAGTATCCAAAAGTCGTTCTTTCCAATATTGAATCTGTTGATCGGTACGCTTGCGGGGACGGGGCAAGTCGATCACAAATTCTTGATGAATGCGTCCGGGATTACCACGCATTACAATTACGCGATCGCTGAGCATGAGGGCTTCTTCAACATCATGAGTAACCAGAATCATTGTCGGGCGATCATATTCCCAAATTTGCAAGAGGTGATCTTGCAAACTCAGTCTTGTAAAAGCATCAAGGGCGCTAAAGGGTTCATCAAGAAGTAGAATCGAAGGATTAGTGACAAGGGCGCGAGCGATCGCCACTCTCTGTGCCATTCCACCTGAAAGCTGTTTGGGTAAAGCCTTAGCAAATTGAGTTAAGCCCACCTTTTCGATAATTTCACCCGTCAGCAAATTCCTCTGGTTTTTCGGTAAATGTTGCAAACCAAATTGAATATTTTCCCAAACCGTCAGCCAAGGCATCAGCCGTGACTCTTGGAAGATAATACTAATTTCTGGATGGGGTTTAGTAATGATCTGGTCATCAATGCGAACCATGCCACTAGACGGAAAAGATAAACCCGCAATGATCCGCAGGATTGTACTTTTGCCACAACCACTTGTACCAATCAGACTGATAATTTCTGATCGATTCACGGTTAAATCAATCGATCCTAAACCGACAAATCCATTACTAAATCGCTTGTGTAATTCTTCAATTAATAACATTTTAGATAGCCTCCCTAATGTGGTGTATAGGCATCGCGCCAATGTAAAAATCTGCCCGATACTAAGGCGATCGCACTGTCAGAGATCTTGCCCAATAATGCAAACAGAAAAATACTAGCGATCGTTAGCTCTGGTCGTCCTGTGGTCTGTCCATCCACCAGTAAATAACCTAAGCCTTGGCTTGCACCCGTCAGTTCCGCCGCCACAACAAACATCCAACCCAGTCCCAAACCACTGCGTAATCCCACGATGTAATCAGGAATTGTGGCGGGTAAAAACACGCGCTGAATTAGCTGCAATCCTGTGAGGCGATAGATTTTGCCGACCTCAACTAATTTGCGATCGACCGAACGAATTCCGCTCATCAGGCTAAGATAAACTGGAAAAAATACGCCAACCGCAATTAGTGCAATCCTTGGTGTTTCTTGAATTCCCATCCACAATAGAAATAAGGGAACCCACGCAAGGGAGGGAATACTCCGCAGCGATTGCAGCAAGGGATCGATGAGGTCATGGATAATTTTGGAATAGCCTGTAACGGCTCCTAAAACTGTCGCCACACCCACACCAATCACAAAGCCAACTGCCACGCGATAAACAGTAATCCCAATATGTTTCCAAAGATCACCAGATTTTCCTAAGTCGTTAATTGTGCCTAATACAGTTGATGGTGCAGGCAAGAGGTTCGGGGCAACCCATCCTGCTTTGGAAGCGATTTCCCAAATAAATAAGAGAATTATTGGCACGATCGCGCCTTTAAACCAGCCTAATTTGTTCAGCGATCGCTCTATTTGTATTAGTAAATTAAGCGATCGCCTATCTCTAAATTCTTCATTTATTTGATTATTCAATGGAGAACTACTCATAATATTTACTCTTGATGGATTGAGTTTTTTGATCCTCCTCCCTCCCCCTTTATAAGGGGGCTTGGGGGAATCTCTTTTTACTTCGCCGACAACTTCGCCGAGTATTGTGGATCGATCAAATCACCTACAACCTTAGCTACATCAGTGTCTGCCTTAATCACACCACTCTTTTTGAGAACATCACCCGCCGCTAAAATGACAGTTTTCTGATCTTCACCGATCGCCGAATTAGTGAGATCAGTCCGCTCCAATTGCTTAGCAGCAACAGCATCTGTTAACTTAGAAGCCTTGATTAAGATTTGCTTCAACTCCGCAGGATTCTTAATTGACCAGTCACGTCCTTTTTCGTATGCCTGTAAAACCTTGGTTACATATTCAGGATATTGCTTAGCAAAGGCTTCGCGTACATTCAGCACTCCATAGCTATTAAAGGAAGTTTCACGGAAAAATAGCTTAGATCCTTGTTCTAATTCCGACTTTGCCATGTGGGGATCGAGTCCTGCCCAAGCATCAACATCACCTTTCTCAAGGGCAGCACGACCATCAGCGTGCTGCAATGGCACAATTTCCACATCCTTATCAGTTAGACCAAACTTATCCAAAGCTCGGAGTAAGAAGATAAATGGATCAGTTCCACGAGTTGCTGCGATTTTCTTACCCTTGAGTTCAGGCACAGTCTTAATTGTAGAATTTGCACCAACTACGAGGGCAGCCCATTCAGGTTTGGAATAGACATAAATCGACTTGATCGGGTTGCCATTTGCTTTACCAATCAAAGCCGCCGCCCCAGCCGTAGAGCCGAAGTCGAGACTGCTTCCATTGAGAAATTCCAAAGCCTTGTTACTGCCTTGACTTAAGACCCATTCCACTTTCACATTATCTTTGCTGAGGTCTTCTTCTAACCAGCCTTTATCTTTGAGAACTAAGCTAACAGGATTGTAATAGGCATAGTCCAGCTTGATTACCGCAGGTTTGCTGACTTGGGCAGGGGGATTAGTGGCATTGGGTTGATCGCTAGGAGTTGCAGTCTGTTGGGGATTGCTGCAACTATTGAGTACGAAAACTGCAAAAACTGCCATAAACGACAGCAACCAGCCCGTGAATCGCTTACGACTGAGCAATCCTGATTTCTTTCTGCGATTTAGATTTCTTCTATTTGACATTATTTATACTCCTCAATTTAGTTCAGAAATGTGTTAAACCTTGCTAGGTAAGATAAATGTAGGATGGGTTAGCGACAGCGTAACCCATCGTCTTTAACCAGTTGATGCGTTACGTTGCACTAATGCATCCTACAAATAATCTTGAAGTAGATAATTTAGCCACTGTTTAACACTGTGGGTTTGGTGAATGTAGCTATCAGAGTCTTCGCAATTTCAGCAAAAACCTGACTGGGGAGAAAATCGCGATCGCTTAAAGTCACAGGCAAACCGCGATCGCCACCTTCACAAATACGGGCGTGAATCGGAATCTGTCCCAACAAAGGTGCTTGTAATTCAGTCGATAATTGCTGACCACCTCCTTTACCGAAAATAAATTGGGAATCTTTTCCCTCCTCCGTAAGCAAATAGCTCATATTCTCGACAATGCCTAATACAGGTACACCCACCTGACGGAACATATAGACGCTACGGCGCACATCAGCGATCGCTACCTGTTGCGGTGTCGTCACTAGGATTACGCCACAAATCGGGCTTTCTTGAACGATTGTGATCTGCGCGTCACCCGTACCGGGGGGTAAATCGATGAGTAGATAATCTAATTCTCCCCATTCCACTTGATGAATAAATTGGGTGATAATCTTGTGGAGAACTGGACCGCGCCAAGCGAGAGGATGATCAGGTTCTGCCAATAAACCGACAGACATCACTTTGATGCCATGAGATTCTAAAGGAATAAAGCGCTGACCATCAGTAGTTTCAATCACTTGAATATCAGAATGTCCTAAGCCCAACATTTGTGGCACATTGGGACCATACACATCAGCATCCAGTAAACCAATTTTTGCACCTGTAAGACTGAGGGCGGCGGCTAGATTGACAGCAACAGTGGATTTACCTACGCCGCCTTTACCACTGGAAACTGCTAAAGTTGTGCGAACTTTGGGAATTGTGCAGAATTCCACATAGGTTTTCTTACACCATCCCAAATTGGAGAGAATTTCGATTACTTGATCTTTTAATTCAAGTTGATGGGAACCAACATAAAGGCGTAAATAGACATAATCATCCACAATTCGCAAATTGCGAACCATGCCTAAACTCACAATGTCATTATTGAGAATCGGCACAAATACCTGTTTCAGTAATTTCGTAACCTCTACTTTGCGAAGGTCAGCTAAATCCGTAGATGAGATGTTAGGTAATGTTTCGATCATGACGCTTGCCCAGCGCTTATTGATGAATAATCCTTAATACGCTGAATTGCTCTCTCAGCTTGAATGCTAACTTCACGATCAGGATCGTCTAGAGATTGTTGCAAAGAAGAGATTGCTAATTCACTACCGAGATTTCCTAGTGCGATCGCTACATCTTTACGCACATCCGCATATTCATCAGCAAGCGCATTTACCAAAGCAGGGATAGCATCTTCGTTTTTAGTATTCTGGAAAATCTTCTGCAAAGCCTGAGCCGCAAAGCGTCTGACTTGCCAATGCTCATCCGCGATTGCCTCGATCAGTACAGGAATTGCCATGCCAGCAGCGTGAACCATCAAAGCTTTCGCAGCGTTCCGCCTTACTTGCCAATCAGGATCTTTCCTTAAAGCTTTACTCAAGCTAGGAATCACTTCTGCATCAGCGAGATGTCCTAAAGTCAGGGCAGCTTCACGCCGCACAAAATCAACGGGATCTTGCAGCAGTGATAAAGCTGTGGGACTAGTTTTGACTTGATTGAGATAACGCAAAGTGGTAATTGCTGCTTCCCTTAATTCAGGATGTTCTGACTCTAGGAACGGCAATAAATAGGGTAAAGATTGCGCGTCATGGATTTTGCGTAATAAGATTAAAATGTTTCGCTGAAGATCGAGATTGTCTTGGTGTAAGGCATCTAGCAATAGTAAAAGAGAATCTTGCGAAACTAATTCACCTAAAGTTGATAAAGCTACTTCTCGAATTTCTGCTTCAGGTGAGCCAAGACTAGGAATCAGGTTAGGAATTACTTTGGGATTAGCGAATTCCCAGAGCGTGGCGATCGCTATTTTTTGAACAGCAGGACTTTCGTCATTGAGGGCGATTACCACCACATCAAGGGCAGCTTCATCGCCAAGATGTTGCAAACTTTTAATGGCAACTAGGCGATCGCTCAGATCGTCTGACTGTAATAATTCTATCCATTCTTGTAATTCAGGATTGTTGGTAATACACATGATTTTCTATCTCAATAAAAACGGAATCTGTACCGTAATCGCACCCGTCGGGCATTCTTTCTCGCAGGGCAAGCAGAACCAGCACTCGTCATATTTCATATATGCTTTGCCTGTTTCGGGGTTCTTAGCTAATACATCAAGGGGACAAACTTCAATGCAAGCGACACATTTTTCTAAACATTTCGATTCATCGACAATTACAGGAACATCAATACGTTGTTTAATTAAAGCCATAGTTTTAAAATAATAATTAGTGAATACTCAAGGGCAGCGCTTCGCGCTACCCTTGAGTATTTATCGAACTGCGACATCATAAACTTCTTGACGCACATCAACAGGAATGCGCCAATTCAAGGATGAAATGCAACGGGTTCTGATGAAGCAAAGAATACTTCGTAAGGAGTACGATAGTCAAGTGATTTTCTGGGTCTGTGATTGATCAAATTCACTGCCTTCTGAAAGTCCTCTTCTTTCACGATTTTAAAGTTTGTACTTTTGGGATAGAACTCTCTAATTAATCCATTGGTGTGTTCATTCAATCCACGTTCCCATGAATGATATGGATTCGCAAAGAAGGTCTCTAGTTTCAATCTTTCAGATAGCTTCTCATGCCCACAGAATTCTCTTCCATTATCAAAGGTCATTGTCTTTCGAGATGTTGATTCTATAGGCTCAAATAGATTGAATGTCACTCTGTTTATCTCATCCATCGTCTTGTTCTTAGCTAGTCCAGCAAGTAAATACTTCGATGCTTTATCAACATGCGTAACTACGATACCTGTGTGGTTGCACCCGATTACCGTATCACTTTCCCAATGTCCAATCTCTGTTTTTAAATCTGCAATCTTCGGTCGATTCTCTATCCCTACCCTATTGGGAATGCCACCTCGCTTCTGATGGCGACCTTTGCGCCTTCGTTGCTTTTGCTTCTGCCTCAGATATTGTTGATATATTCCCATCTCTTGATGGTTTGCATAGATCATCAGATAAATCGTCTCATAGCTGATTTTACCTAGCCCCTCCCTTTCCATTCTCCCTGCTAGTTGCTCTGGGCTGTGGTGTTGCTCTAACCGTTGTTTGACTTCGGCGATCGTCTCAGCACTGATGCTCTGAAATCTTACCTTTGCTTGTTTCCGTCTTGCTTTCATCAGGGCAACCGCAGTATCTGGCAAATAGCCAATCTGTCGCTCGTCTGTATTGCGCGATAACTCTCTTGAAATCGTACTTTTGTTTCGCTTCAAGCGACGACCTATCTCTGATACAGATAATTGCTCAATTACTCTTAGTTTATACAGTTCACTTCTTTCTGTGGTGGTAAGATGGACAAAGCTCATGAGGGTATCCTAATTATTGTGATTAATATCAGAATATCCTTATGAGTCCCTTTACGCAAAGATCTCTAGGTGTTGCATTTCATCCTTGAATTGGCGATGATGTAAGGAGAAACCTCGCGTTTAAAGAGAGTCATTTGTCCCAATTCATCCTTCTTCAAATTGACATGACAGAACCACTCATCATTATTCTTTTCTGGATAATCTAACCGATAATGATAAAGTCCCCATCTTGTTTCCTTACGGAATAGCGAAGCCCTTGCCGCCATTTCTGCACAATCGCGGATGAAATGTACCTCCATACACCGCATTAATTCATGGGGATCTTGAGCGCCCATAATATCGAGGGTTTCTTGATAGCGATCGAATAGCCCCAAGCCGATCTCCATCTTATTTGTAGACTTCGGTGGTTGCAGATAGTCATTCACCAAACGGCGTAATTTGTATTCCACTTGCGTATGCGGAACTCCATTAGGTCGCGTTAACGGTGCATAAATTCTTGCCTTTTCTGCTTCTAGAAATTCTGAATTTGGCTCAATATGTTCCAGATCCTCGCTATACTTCATCCCCTCAATCCCTGCGATTCTGCCAAATACAAACGCACCAATCATGTAATTGTGTGGCACACTCGCCATATCACCCGCCGCGTATAGTCCAGCCACCGTAGTTTCAGCACGTTCATTCACCCAAACTCCCGAAGCACTGTGACCGCTACATAATCCAATTTCGGAAATGTTCATTTCCACGCCATGAGTGCGATAGTCCTCACCCCGTCCAGCATGGAATCGCTCACGACTAGGACACTCATTAGACCACATGATCGATTCAATTTCCGAAATCGTATCAGGATCAAGGTGAGTCATTTTTAGCTGTACAGGTCCTTTGCCAGAGTTCAGTTCTTTCCAGACCTCTAGCATCATCTGACCACTCCAATAGTCACAATTAATGAAGCGATGTCCTTCCGCATTCACCGTATGTGCGCCAAAAGGTCCTGCTACATAGGCGCAGGCGGGACCATTGTAATCCTTGATTAGAGGATTGATTTGGAAACATTCAATATTCGAGAGTTCCGCACCTGCGTGGTATGCCATTGAGTAGCCATCACCTGCATTGGTGGGATTTTCGTAGGTTCCGTAGAGATAGCCTGATGCGGGTAGTCCTAAACGTCCTGATGCACCAGTACAGAGAATGACCGCTTTTGCTTGAATGACGACAAAATCGCCACTACGCACATCAAAACCAACCGCCCCGATCGCACGACCATTTTTTACTAAGACCCGCGTTGCCATTACGCGATTAGTGACCCGCACCTTATGACGCTTCACTTGCCGCGCCAAAATTGTTTTTAGATCTTTCCCTTCAGGCATAGGTAACACATATTTACCGATGCGATGCACCTGCTTGAGGTCGTATTCTCCTTGAGCATCCTTTTGGAATTTCACACCCCAACTTTCCAATTCCTTGATCACATCAAAACCCAGTTTACCCGTCTGATAAACCGTTTTCTGTTCCACAATGCCATCATTAGCTAATGTCACTTCACGCACATACTGCTCTGGCGTAGAATTTCCAGGGATGACTGCCGTATTGACCCCATCCATCCCCATCGCGATCGCCCCACTACGACGGATATTTGCTTTTTCGAGAATCAAGACATCGCGATCGGGATTTGCTTGTTTTGCCTTAATTCCTGCCATAGTACCAGCCGTACCGCCACCAATGACAAGGACATCGGTGATGAGGCGTTGAGTTTTGATATTGAGATCAGAAATAGTCATGGTAATTGCGAATTGGGAATTGATCGATTTAGGTTTGCGATCCCCCCAGCCCCCCTTGTAAAGGCAGGGCTGTTTCAAGAAAGGGTAAGAGAACGCCTAAATGAGTAAAGACCACATAGTAGGTAGATTGCCAGAAAATTGGTCGATTGCACCTTTTATTGAGTCAAAACCATGAAGCCTAAATACAGAGAGTACCCAAGTCTTCATGATTGACAGATTAATCGGTGCATTCCCTGCTTTTTGGGGACTCTTATCTTCATCGAATATGACATCTTTTACCCAATGCAGGCGATTTTCGACCTGCCAATGTCCCCGAATCACTTTGGCAATTCGTTTAGATTTTGGAGGCAAAGAACTGAGATAGTAACTCAATGTGCTGTAGGACTCACCATCGCGTTCGCCTGAACGCGTTACCCTGATTACTGACCCTACACCTTTCCACTTAGAATCAATATTTTGGGGTGGTGCAAATACTTCCACTAATCTCTGCACTTTGCGTCCTTTTGATAGCTCGTCCTCAACCTTGACTTGAATAGCTGTTTCTTCGTCAGTCTGCACTTTTATTGCTTCTTGCAGTTTTGGTTGATTTTTTTTTACTTTGATGATGTAGTCATTGTTGCTTTCAACAATCGCCTCAACCGTCTTCTTTTGGCAATGTAAAGCATCCATCGTAAACACATGATTTTCCAAGTTAAGCTGTGACAACAATTGTTGTATCACACAGATTTCACTTTCTTTCTTATTCTCCATGATTGCGGTTGCGACGACTACGCCTTGCTCCTGCGAGAATAGCGACACCATGCTAATAAAGTTTTGTTTGTCATTGTCACCGTTACTCACAGTATTTCGCAGACTTTTGCCATCGCCTGCGATTGCTGCGCCTCTTGGTCGTGGCTGTTCTTGCGCCCAGTTATTAAACGCACTGTTAAGCTTGGCATAGTCTACATCGATCATCATTCGTCTCAGTGTGGAATATGACGGTACTGTTCCGTGTTTCAGGGCTAGTAGTTTGATCAGGGTGCGCCGATGTCTCTCCACAAATCTCTCTAAGGGTCGATAATCTTTGTGACCACTCATAATTCCCATTATGATAATTAGTAGAATTTGCCATAAATCGTCTCGGCTCCCTTGCGCTCCGCGTGGATCTGGCACTTCTTTGAGATGATCAATTATACTTTTACTCATTTTTGTCAACCTTCTGCACTATTGGCTAAAATTATCGCTTAAATACTTTATTTATGACTACTGTCTATTTCTCTCGATTACTTACCCGTTCTTGAAACAGCCCTGCCCTTGTAAAGGGGGGAGAATATAATCTTCTTCCCCCTTTACAAGGGGGATTGAGGGGGATCTTTAGCATCTTGCGAAAGAAACAAAGAATAAGTCTTACTTCCAGTCCCAAACTGCTTCCTTCACAACGATGGGCTGAGGAATCAGCTTGAGTCTGGTGAAGGTATCAGCGATATCCTGCTGTTTGGCAATCACTTCTTCAGTGAGAGGTAAGATGGCGTAATCACGGCGTTTTTCTGCCTTTTCAAGAATCGCAGCATCAACACCAAGAGCAGGAGAAAGGAATTTAGCGACTTCTGCGGGATTTTTCTTGACATATTCACTCTCTTTCTTGAGTTCGTCTAGGAACTTCTTGAGAGCTTCAGGATTCTTCTCAATGAATTCCTTAGAAGCCAAATAGTAACCACGATTGGGGGCTAGTCCTTTAGCACTGGTAAGAATTCTTGCTCCTGCGTCTACTTCCACAGCCGCAAGAAAAGGGTCCCACACTGCCCAAGCATCAATATTCTTTTTCTCAAAAGCGGCACGACCATCGGAGGGTTTTACAAAGGAAATTTCTACATCACTAACTTGTAAACCTGAGGATTCGATCGCCTTTACTGATAGATAGTGAGCATTAGATCCTTTCTGTACAGCAAGCTTTTTGCCCTTAAGATCAGCAAGGGTCTGAATAGGCGAATCCTTATGAACGACAATCCCTTCAGCTTCGACACCGTAAGGATCGTAGGCAATATAGCGCACAATGGAACCCTTAGCTGCTTGGGCGAATACAGGCGGCGCTTCACCAACATAGGCAACATCGATCGCTCCAGCATTCAACGCTTCAACCATTGGTAAACCCGCAGGAAACTCTGACCAAGTAACGGTTCCATCGGCGGCTTTAAAAACCGTTTCCAAAGTTCCTTTACCTTTCAAGGAGAAAAGAACCGTTGCCGATTTTTGAAAACCGATTCTCAGCTTAACACCTATAGCAGGTATGGCGACGATTCGTTTAAAACTGTATCACGACAGGCTTAAAAGCAACATATAGCAATACTTTCAGCGATTGATTTGAGAAAGGTACATGAACCGTTTTACAGCCGATCTTGAATCAAACCTTAGTTTGCATAGACAGAGTATTCTTAGTGGTGCAGAAAAATCTGAAAAGCGTTGCTAGGCATAGAATCTCATCATGAGACAAGAGGCAAAAAGGGGCAAGAGATGAGATACTCAAGTTCCTCAACAAAAGATCTTATCCATGCCCCACCTATATCTTCAGCTACAACAACAATTGCGTCAATGGCTCAAGCCAAAAGATAAGCGACATCTCCAAGGATTTGCGGAGTCTGTAGCTGCGATATTGCAATCAGGAAGTGCGAGTCTGAGTCATTGGTTGCCCTATTTAAGCCATCGAGAGTGCCAAGCCAGAAGTCAGATGGAAAGACTAAGCTACTTTGTGCATAATCCACATATCATCGCCGAGACATTCTATAACCCATTGGTGAAGCACTTTCTCCAAGCATTTGCAGGAGCATCGTTGGAACTAGCTCTCGATACGAGTATGCTGTGGGATAAATTCTGTCTGATCGAAATATGCTTGATTTGGGGTGGAAGGTCGATTACTTTAGCGCAAGTGGTATTAGAGCATGGAAGCGCTACTGTTGGCTTTGAGCATTACCGTCCCGTATTAGAACAAGTACTCACCCTATTGCCGCCAGAAAGCAAAGTGACCTTACTTGCCGACCGAGGCTTTGAACATGGGGAATTAATTCGATGGTTACAGCAAAATCAATGGTCTTGGGCAATTCGCGCAAAGTCGGATCTGCTAGTGACTTTGCCGACAGGTACAACCAAGCGCGTCGAACAACTGATACCTCCCACAGAGCAAGCTTATCTAGTTCCCAATGTCACCGTACTCGGTGATGTTAATTGTCACTTAGCGACGGCTAACCTAGACATGGCTAACGGTTCATGGGCTGTCCTTACCGATATTCCCCCTTCATTACAGACTTTTGCTCTCTATGGCAAACGCTTTGGCGGTATTGAACCTCATTTTAAGGATTACAAGTCGGCGGCTTTTAATGTGGTTAGCTCGCATCTCCGTGATGCTCAATCTCTTACCTGTTTGTTTATGCTCCTTGCCACGGCTAACCTGATTGCTGTAATTCTTGGCATAATGTTGGTGCGTTTGGGGCAAAGGGCGGCTATTGATTGGCACGATCATCGCGGCTTGAGTTTTCTGCAACTCGGTCTCCGTCAGCTTCACACCCTTCTTTACCAACAAAAACCTCTTCCTCTTTTGCAGATTTTCCCTAGAACTAATCCTCCCCCTGCCTGTGCTTCTATTGCCAAACGCGAAAAGTTAGATTTTCGTATCGAATTTGCTCGTATTACCATTGTCTCATCTTGAGACTCTCCTGAGTTTTCTGCACCACTAAGCAGAGTATTGGTCATACTCTGTCTATGCAAGTACTACACTCCAATTAGTTGCTACTTGCATAAGCAAAAAATCTTAGAAGTATATATTTTTTGATGAATCTTTAATAGCAACATAATAAAAGCTTTTTAATCAGCTTTATCGGTTTATCGCGATATCACTTTTTTATTTCGCAGACTTGCAAAGACTACTCAATTCAAATAAAGCTGCTTTTCAATCCTGATACGTTGTTCGATAGCTAAGAGGCTAATTTGCAAGAAATTGGCGTACTTTATAAAGCTGGAATATTTTGGATATCGAGCGTACTTTAATTGAGCTTGTTATTCGGAATATCTGTCACAACAGCACTAATACATGAGGAGACAGTGTCGTAAATGGCTACAAAGTCACATACTAAATAACAGACTAAATATACTAATAAAGATGCATTTACCATACTTCCTAATACTTACTTTAATAGGTGTTTTTATACATCTTTTTGAACAAGATAAAGTGCTACAAGTCGATAAATCCCTGACGCAATGTGCCTAACGACTTCGCAGAAGATCTATCGATCACAGAGGAAAGCAGTCTTGAAACCAAGGACATATCCTCACAACTTAGGAAAATCAAAATGAGAAAGAATGAAACCACATGAATGACAATTCTCTATAGGTGTTTCAGGGAGATCAAACATAATAAACGACTCAATGTTTTTAGCCTCAGATATCGCAGACCTCTGAGGCTAAAAACATTGTGCTTTAAACATTTCAGCCATTTAAGCTAAAGCACCTCCCCGAAACTCTTATAGAGCCTATCGCTTTAGATGAAATGTAAAAATGTTCATGCACCTTCCTCAAATCAATCACTGAAAGTATTGCTATATATTGCTTTTAAGCCTGTCGTGATACAGTTTTACACGAATCGTTGCCATACCCGAAGATCGATTCGGAATAACCTGTAACCGCTTATCCGAAGAGCAAATTTGGTTAAAGATCAAAGAACGCGCAGTTAATCGCTTTACTCACGCAGTCCGTAGTTTTGTCCAACGTACTCGCCAACTATGCTTAACTGTTAATCAACTTAGTCAAAAAATTGATGAATATCCATTAGGTGACTCAGAAATTGAAAATATAGAAGCCCAATTTTTGATGCTTGTGCAGGATTTTTATAAATCTTACTTAGAGCGTATAGAGCAAGTAGGCGAAGAAGATTTTAATGGACTAATGCAGAGAGCCGCAATAACCATTAACGATGGTATGACTCAATTCAAGGGCAGATCTGGTCAAGGAGATTTAAAATCTCTGAAATACATCATGATTGATGAGTATCAGGATTTTTCTCTTCTATTCTCAAACCTAATCCAAGCAATTAGAAATCAAAATCCCCAAGCACTATTTTTCTGTGTTGGTGACGACTGGCAAGCTATCAACGGCTTTGCTGGTTCTGACCTCCACTACTACAATAATTTTGCAAAGGTATTCAATCCATCACAAAGGCTAAATATTGCAACCAATTACAGATCAAAAGCCAAAATAGTTCAAATTGGCAATAAATTAATGCAAGGGTGCGGAGTTGCCTCTGTAGCTCATAACAGAGAGCATGGAATCATCGACTTAATTGATTTATCCAAGTTTCAACCACTTCCCATTGAGCAAGAAAGATATCGCAGCGACTTGTTAACGCCAGTTGTTTTAAGGTTGGCGAATAAATTTATTCAAGAAAATAAAGAGGTTGTCTTACTGTCTCGCAAAAATAATCTAAGTGGAAATATCATTACGGATTCTGATGGAAACATGATTTCCAGCATTACTGATTTCCGAAAAAACATCATTGAGAGACTCGGACTTCCCGAACATTTACAACATCTCCTCACTATTTCAACTGCCCACCAATACAAAGGGAAAGAAGGACAGATAGTAATTGTTTTAGACATCCAGAGCTATCCATTAATACATCCTGATTGGATATTTACTCGAATTTTTGGTGATAGCATCGATAAGATTGTTCATGATGACAGGCGTTTACTTTATGTTGCACTCACTCGCGCCAAAGAACATCTATTCATTATCACTGACAGCCTCTATAAATCTGAATTTGCAAAGGAGTTAGCCCAGAAATTTACATTTCCCACGTTTGATTGGGATATTTATCCTTTTGTTGCGAGTGAAGTTAGATATATCACTGTCAAAGTCAGCAATCGGAATGGTGTTCGATCTGGTGGAACTTTTGCTATTAGACAATCCTTGAGGGCTGAGAATTATGAATGGAATGGTTCTAAACAATATTGGGCGCGTACTTATAATGCTGATTTATTTTTACGCGATCAAGTCATAAATCACGATGCAATAGTTGAGTTTTTCAACAACTCTACATGGTCATCTAGAGCTTATGGAGTCGAAGTCACTTTCTGCGATGAACATGACAATATTTTGATGAAATATGAATTTTGATGAAATATGATGTAAGCCAACCAAAACAAGGATAGAAAATATGCAACATCCACAGACTGATGAAATCATGAACGAACTGCGCGATCGGTATGCCAACTTGTGATTGAATAGTGATGATTTACAACGGTGTTGGCATAAGTGGCAATTTATAACTTTCGGAATAAAGCAACCGAAGACATAAACTATGGTCGTGTAACCAAAAACAGCTTAAAACTTTTGCCAAAAACATTACATCAAAAGGCTCAAATCAAGCTTGCTCGAATTTCTGCGGCAACCTCAATCGAAGACTTACGCGAACTCCGTGGAAATCGCCTAGAAACCTTGCAGGGAGATAGACAAGGACAATACAGCATTCGTATCAACGATCAATATCGCATTTGCTTCCGATGGCTGCAAGAGAATGCTTATGATGTAGAAATCATTGACTATCATGATTGATAGCCATAAATTATTTGTTAAACTATTAGACTTGTAACATAACCAATCATGCAGCAACTACACCTAACCCCTATTCACCCTGGCAAAGTTTTACAGGATGAGCTAGAAGAAATTAATATCTCCTCTGAAGCATTAGCTAACCATATAGAAATACCACCCAGCATCATTCACGATATTTGTGATGGAAAGAAAGATATTAACGCACTACTAGCCATGAAACTGTCTCGTGCATTGGGAGCAAGCCCTCAATTTTGGTTAAATCTTCAAAATAATTGGGAGATTAGCCAGATTAAGGAATCCGAATATCAAAACATTCACTCAATCGCCGCTTAATAGCGATCTGCGCGATCGCCCTAACTGCCACATCCGCTAAAGGCAACACCATCGAAATTGTCAGCCTGATTAGCACCCTGATTAGCACCAATCCCGATGGTGACTCACCAATCTGGGAAATGGCAAGAATAGGAGCTAGTGTCGATATTCAGGTTGCCAAAAACAAAGATTGGAAAACTGAAAAGCTATATCCATACAAAGCTGTAGCGATTATTGACCAAGAAAACAAGGTGGACATCGGACTGATATCACCAGCCTCCATTGCAGCCTATGGCAAAACCCTAGAAACGGGCAGAATGTTTGCCAATCTCAAACTTGAGTTCAAATTGGGAATATCCAGAAATGATATAGATGACAAGTTTGCTGATGCGGAAAAGTATTTAGAAGTTCAGCGTGATGCGATTCTAGAACCAGAGCGAGAAAGCAGAGCTTCGGCGCTGTGGCACAACAATAACCGAGCGATCGCGGGCAAGATGTTTACTGAGGTAGTGACCACGCGACTGCAAGAACTACGGGTTGATAAAATCAAAATAATTGGCTTGCAGTATGAAACCAACGAACTGAAAGATAAACAATGGCAACATGATCAAGGTGCAGTATGCAGACTGGGTATAGAATCTAACCCCGATAGTCCCATTTATGATAAGCGTGTCCTACAGGTTCAAGAAGGCGATCGCTGGAAAAATATGGGTGTACTGCACAGCGACGCAGCCTATATGCCAATCGGTACGCAGTTTACAGCAAATATTAACTTTTCAGCGACTAAGAAAGATGCTGACATCGTACTCGATCCAAATTCTCTGAAACTGCCTGAAATATGGCATGGACTGTCACCAGAGCGAGTACAGCAAGCAGTCAATCTTGATGCAATTATTCCTGCACTGAAACAAGCGATCGCCACAGCATCTGAGAACCAACCGACCATGACCGAATTTGTGGAAAGGCTAGCCGCCGAACAGGTTGGCATTAAAGCTCAAGTGCAATCTGGCGGTAGGATTAATGGAATTACCTATCTTTATGAAGGTCAAGCAGTCAAAGCTAGTTTAGTAGAGCTAACGTGGAAGAATCTTGCTGCAATGGGAGTGCGATACGATCCTATAAGAGATCGCGAAGCAATTACATCAACTCCGATGCCAGCTATGACCCAGACCAGCGATCGCCTAGAAATTCAAGCTGATAATCAAGACAAAGCAATTCCTGAAGTTAGTATTGTCACTTCTATCCAAAAAGAAAAGCCAGAAAAACCAGTAGAAATCATGGGTAAACCGATTCAGATGGTTTATCCTCTGAAGATGTATGGAGAAGTGAATCGCTTACCCGTGGATACTTGTATTGAAGCAATGCGCGGACATGGGAGATCTCACACTACGAGGCGATTTGAACCCTATGCCGCCTATAACTTTAAGGAAGGAGATATCGCGATCGCTTATGCAGGAGAGCAGAAAGTCGCATTTCAAGTGGGAAAGCAGTACAAAATCTCACAGGAAATGTTGACTGATGGGGAATATCAGAAACAATGGGTGGGTATGGAAAAGCATGGGGCTAAGGAATTATTGACATTTCTAGGACATAGCAATACATGGGGAATGCACTTTCATCCGTTGGGAGATTATATCGATGGTAAAATTGTGCCATTTCCGATCGTAGAGAGCGCCACAAATTCCATTGTTGCGGATATTCAGAAACTAGAAGCATGGAGAGAAACTGCTCAATATCTTGGTAAGAGCGAGAAATATGTAGATCGCATCCAAGAAATTATCGCAGGTGAGAGCATATCCGAAAAATCACAGCAAGCGATGTCTAAGGATGGTCAGTTACTGAGTCAGCACATTGCGTCACAGTGGCGGGAAGTATTGGCTACTCCGAGCGAACATGTGGGATCTCAAAATGGGAATCTTGTATTTGAGCGCAAAGGGAATGATGGTAAATATAGGGCAACGTGGGAGCAGTCTACGGATACGTTGACCTTAGATACAAAAGCCTTGAAGCAAGGAAATATTGAATATGTGCCATTGCTGGTTCAAAAAGGTTTAGAAATTGCCCAGAGTCAGGTGACTGTGAAAGATGCTCAGAATGTCGATCGCGCTCTTAAAGTTATTGCTGAAAGTCAAAAGGGGAGACAAGAGCAAAGGTAGTGAGGGCTATGACTAAAATTTGATTTAGATCGATTAGCTAGATTTCATAAGTCCCAAGGGTTAATGATTGTGATTTGGCAGTCTAGGAAGTCGTCAACATTGCGAGTGACGATCGCTGCATTATTAGACAGACATATAGAGGCAATCAGAGCGTCAGCTTGAGCTATTGGTTTACCTTTTTTGCGGCGATCGCTTGTAATTTGAGCAAAACAGTTTGCTGAATCTGAATCAAAAAATAAAATCTGTCCTACAAAGTCTTCGGTAAACATAGCTTGTGCAGATTCTTGTAAAGCTTTGCTGCGTTTACCTTCTGGCATGATAGCGATGCCGCCAAGGATCTCGGCTTGGTTAATACTGGTGGTAAATAGGTTTTCTCTAGGCTGGGCAGCAACCCAAGATTTGACTGTTTGTGAACCTTGGGGCTTCATCAGTTCTGACAGAACGTTGGTATCAAGAACAATTTTCATAGATCGCCCATGTCAAATGTTGGTAAGGGACGCATGGGTTCTCTAGGAATTTCGGGGATTTCAAAGTCTCCAAAGTCTGCAAAGCGTCTATTAATGGCGGTAGCGAGGTCAATATTGCTTGGCTTTTTTGGTGCTAATACGCTTTTGAGAATTGCTTTAATTTCAAGCTCGATGGTACGCCCATGTTGGGCGGCGCGTTGTTCTAGCTGTTGGGCAATGTCTGGTTCTAGTTGATGAATGGTGATGGTTGACATGGCATTGGGGAGTAGTAACGATTAGTAAATTCTATCCTAAACATTTTTAGATTTAGGAGCTATTTCAAAAGCTAATTGAGAACCGTAGAAACATACATCAAATTCTTGGAAAAAGTTAATTCTTCCTAAAAGTAAAGGTATATTTTCTGCTTTTGTCCAAGCAAAAACTAAAGTGGTAGGTGTAAACTGCTCGATCGCTGCTGATAGAATAATCCCTTTGGCAGGGAATTTGGCTAGATTTCCTGCCAGTGTGACTAATGTGTTATGGTCATTCCAATTTAGTCCTAGTTCTATTCCTATTTCGTAGGGGAGAACATTGACACTCGCGCCTGTATCTAATAAGCCTGATGTTGAAATGGAAGTGTTTTGGGATGATAAGGTCAAGGGAAGATAGGGGACAAGGCTGGTTTCTCCCGCAGTGTTGGATTTTTCGACAAAGTTAAAGCGTTTTCTCAATGTCATTTTATTTTGCTTCTTTTTGTAACAAGTGTTGTTGCAACATATCAGTTAGAACTTTTTCTGCGGAGAAAGCGTTGTATGGCGACCAAATTTCGTAAGTTTTTCCATCTTCAAGAATAGCTGAGGTTTGTTCGTCTTTAGTTAGTTCTGTGGCTAAAAACTGGATGGCTTTAACCTTTTCAAAGTGGGATAGCTTTTGTAGTGATGGCAAGATCTCTGTTAATGTCATAGGAATACAGGAGAAATATTAGTTAGATTATAGTGCGATATTTTATCAATTCAAAAAATTGCCCCTCAAGTTTTAAACTGGAAGGGCGCGGAGCATCAAATCTAAAATACGATCGCTAAAGTCTATCAACCAGCGATCAGCCCTTCACATCATCAAAAAGCGATCACTTTCTCATGCCAAAACCAGCGATCTCCACTTACCTCTCCAATCAGCGATCGCCTATTAGGAATTTCGCAAAAAACTTAAGTATCTTGAGATAGAACCAGCCATTTCAATGGGAAGACTGAAATTTGATTAGGTAGGGCAGACAAGAAACACCTAAAATAAATCTGATACAAGAATATTAGGTAGAAGCCTCTCTGAGTAACTGTTCCAATCTTATTATATCGGTAATTATTGTATGATTATTATGCCATTTACCACTGAAATCCAGAAAGACCACAAAAAAACGATCGCTTTACAATCAAAAATTTTTTACCTCAATTCTTAATCAAGATAGATTAATGGAACGAGTTTTCAGTATTGACTATCTGCATATCAGTAATCTTATTTGGATACACTTGTACTGAAGCATAGCTCCCATCTCCCACAAAATTATTTAAATAAAGGTAAGAATCAAACTCTCCAAATAATGTATATTCTCCCGTAGGTAATCCTACCTTGAATTTTCCTTCTGCATCGCTAAGCACCCATCCTATCAAACTAGGGTGTTTTTTTGCTTGTTCCAGAGACCATTGAGGAGAAGTACTGCCATTGATCTTTCCGCGAAACACCCAAACCTTGGTACTTACTGCCTGAGAATTTCCTATCAACTTTTCATTAGTTCTCATGTGATTGCCGCTTAAAGAGGAAACTACTCCCTGAATACCTTGTTTTTGGTAATCTAGCTGATGATTAAGAACTGTTATTGGACCAGCAAGTTTTGCTTGATCAAGCGATTTAGATTCACCCAAAGAATTCATTAATAATACCCAAACAAAAGTGGCAGCAAATAATAGGAATAAAATACGACTAGTAATGTTTTTGTTGATAAATTTGAGCATGATTTCTACCATTTTTGAAGATTGAACAGGTAGCTCTATCGTTTTTCACATAGCGATGTTTACATTTAACATTTTCAAGCAGAATAGGTGTCTGCAAACGCCGAAAAGTTGTTAACACCCATTCTGCACAGCATATCTTAAACGATAAAACCAAACAGGTAAGGCATAGTACCCTACCCATTTAGCTCTTGGACTTTAAAATAGATTAGATTGTTCCTAATACCCAATCAGATTGATTTACTAAAGAACTATCCAAAATTTCATTACCAAAAATATCCAAAATATTTCTGGCAACATTTAATGGCTTTGGCGTAGAAACTGGTTTACGGGTTGACTCTGTACTCACTACATTGCTGACCGTGGTTTGTATCAAACCTACATTCTGACTAGGAGTAGTCAAGTTGGTAGTACTAGGATTAGCTACACTGGTTACGGTTTGATAATCCAAACTTGCAAAATTATTCAGTGAGTTAGAATCAGGCAAGTTACTGGTGACAGAAATGCCAATACCTTGGTGAATATTACGTCCTGTTACAGTACTAACACCTAGACTACTAGAGGACTGAGATAATCTAGTAGCAGAGCTAGTGAGAATACTGCGGACTTGAGCATGGGTTAAGTTGGGATTAGCCCCGAGCATTAAAGCCACTACTCCTGCCACATGGGGAGCCGCCATCGAGGTTCCATTGTAACTCGCGTATCGGTTGCCCGGTAAGGTCGAATAAACATTCACCCCCGGAGCCATAACGTGCTGCATACTGCTGTTAGTTCCGGCAAGATTGGAGAAACTAGCAATTGTCCGGCTGCTATTGACGGCACCGACGGAAA
Source organism: Pseudanabaena sp. Salubria-1 (assembly GCA_023336205.1). Taxonomy (GTDB): domain Bacteria; phylum Cyanobacteriota; class Cyanobacteriia; order Pseudanabaenales; family Pseudanabaenaceae; genus Pseudanabaena. The sequence goes on along the minus strand of JALQCR010000032.1, from coordinate 15,837 downwards.
AACCGTATTGGGTAGCGTAGTGTGCAGGTGTTCCGGGAGAAGACCCCCTAGAGTTGCCAGCTGCACTAACCGTAATCACATTGCGACTAGCGGCATAGGCAAGGGCATCGCGTAAAGCAGTTGAATCAGACCATCCCAAACTCATATTAATGACACGAGCGCCATTATCCACTGCATAGCGGATGGCTTGAGCAAGGTTGCCAGTGTTTATCCAATCATCGTTACTATTGGTGTTGGCAATTTTGAGAGCCATTATTCTGGAATTATAAGCAACACCAGTAACACCGATGCCATTGTTACTGGCGGCGATTGTACCTGCCACATGAGTGCCGTGGGTACTCAAAGCACTTTCGGGTCGGACATTGCCACTGTTACCACCAAAACCAGTGGTAAAGTTCCAGCCGTGAATATCATCCACATAGCCATTACGGTCATCATCAATGCCATTACCGGCAATTTCCCTTGTATTGCGCCAAATATTGTTGCTCAGATCTTGGTGTAGAATGTCCACCCCATCATCAATTACAGCTACTGTAACACCTTGTCCTCTATAACCTCTTGCCCAAGCTTCAGGGGCGTTAACCATATCATTACCCCAGTTGTTGCCACCTAAATTTGGAACATCGGCAAAAGGCGTTGACTGACCAATTGCCCTAGCTACAGCAGCCGCAGCATTAATCAGACCATAGCCGTATACGGAGTTAAATCCAGCAGGTGGAGTTGCGGCAAGAGAAGCAGTGACTGTGTAAGTGCCAACAGAATTACCGAATCCACGTGCATCGAGGAAGTGTGTACCTGTGTAAGTAGCTCTGTAGGTGATCAAAGAGTTGAAGTTACCGCCACCATCATCATTGGATGCGATAGCTATACCACCACTGTTCCGTAATGTTAAAAATGGATCTCCTAAAGTCGTGCGGTTTTGACGGAACTGATAGGTTGTCCCTGCGACTAGGTTGACACGGAACCAATCGGTATCTCCAGCAACTTCAATTCGTCCTGTTGCAGAACCACCAACGCTGACAAATCCTGTTGTCGATGTGTTCCCTGCATAGTCATCAAAAGCGAGAGCATTAGCAGTGACTGTGTAAGTGCCAACAGAATTACCGAATCCACGTGCATCGAGGAAGTGTGTACCTGTGTAAGTAGCTCTGTAGGTGATCAAAGAGTTGAAGTTACCGCCACCATCATCATTGGATGCGATAGCTACACCACCACTGTTCCGTAATGTTAAAAATGGATCTCCTAAAGTCGTGCGGTTTTGACGGAACTGATAGGTTGTCCCTGCGACTAGGTTGACACGGAACCAATCGGTATCTCCAGCAAAATTAATTGTTCCTGATACAGATCCACCAATGGGTACAAATCCTGTTGTGGAGGTATTACCTGCATAGTCAATATTTAACTCCGCAGAGGTTTGCTGACCATTAATAGTGATAAATCCAGTGTCATCTTCGCTTCTGATCCGAGTTAACTCAGAAGCACTGAGAGGATCATCAAACAACAAATTTCTTGCGAGTTCGCCTTCATCACCTGCGGTGTCTGTTCCTGTGCGATCATCTAGCCAATGAAAAGTTTCCTCGACTAAAACACCTGCTGCACCTAGCGAAGAATTAGTTGGTGCAGCATTAGCTTGAAAGAGTACGTCAGAAAGATAGACTGTTTGTGTTGAACTGGCATATGCTCCTAAAGCCTCATTTGCATTAGCTGCTGAAAGAATTTGCACAGAGGGGAGATTCCTGAAATCACCCACGGACCATTGCGATCGCACCGTCTGTAACTCGACGGTGTTTGCCTTATCACCAAATACTTGAGCAAACAAATCCGTACTTACTGCTGCCTGTTGCAGCTTGGACTTAACTAATCCTAATAAATCAGGATGAAGAACTTCAAAAAGTGAGGCATCCACTCCACTATTTGTGCTGAAAATTGAGGCTGTATTCTGACTGATGCTCATGATATTTCCTATATGAGGACGAATTGTTTGATCTAGTAGTTCTAATGACAGCACTTAAATAGAACTTGGCATCATATGATGAAATAGTGAAGGTGCTGCACAATAACTTTTCGTTGAAACCGACAGAACGGAAAGAACGGGAACAGTGCTAACCGCATAGCATAGCTGCTGCGGTTTAACCAGACCGTTATACGGAGATTAAAGTATGGGCTAAATTGATCGCCCCCCAAGGCTCAATAGCAAAGCTATTTTAACCAGTTTTTAAAATACACCCTTAGCATAAGTTGTATTTTCTCTATAACAATACAACATAAAACAAATTTTATTCAAACAAATTTTATCAAAAGTTTATGTGCATTTTGTTTTATTTACCGATTTCCACTCAATCTTGCCTCTATATTTTTACAGCAAACATTTGCACTAATCACTGGTTAGAGTATCTGTCTGATTCGAGATTGTCATCAACCAAATTAATAATACGAGCATATTCGCCATATCACCAAAAAACTGAGCAAACAAACCTTCATTAGTCGCCGCTTGTTGGGGTCCTGATTTAATCCGTAAAAGCAATCTGGCAACCCGTAGATTTGCACGAGCGCACCCTGCTCGAATTCCGCGCACTATTCTTCAAAAAAGCGAACGAAACCCTCTACCAAAGAGCGATCTTTACAAGATTAACGTTAGTGTCATGAATTATTCGCGCTCCAAATTTTGGTCTTTTGAAACCTTTATGCAGAGTCACTCGATTTTTGCGATTTTGTCGAGCGCGAATACAGCGCTTTGCGCTAACTTAAAACCCAGATAAATTTGTAAAAGTGCAGCTTTGCTGCACTTTTACAAATTTATCTGGACTGCTTAAATCCTCAATAGGCTGTAAATAAAGACACTAACAATAATCGATTACCTTTATCGATTACCTTTATCGATTACCTTTATGGATACTGTTGACTACACAAACGGACACAATCATTATCCTGCCGAGCACGACCGTCTCGTGCAAGTCGCATGCCACGATAATCTGCTAGGAAATCAGCAAACTCAGGGTTGCCATATCCCATTGCATCGTAAAATTCTTTCAATGCTCCGACAAGCAACACTTCTCGACTAGAGCAACGTAACCTCAGATAGCAAGACACAGCACAATGCTTGAACTTATCACTACGGCTACTTTGTGGTTCAATCCATTTCTGGGCTTGTGGAATATGCGATCTGCTACAAGTCAAGCGTTTGTCACCAATGCTGATTTGTGCGCTCGCGCTGGAGATTGGTAATAATAAAAATAATGCAATGATGAGCTGCTTCATAGCCTCTAAGTATCTGGAATTTCTGAAAGATGACTCTTCGCCGATTCAAGGATGAAATGCAACGGGTTCTGATGAAGCGAAGAATACTTTGTAAGGGGTACGATAGTCAAGAGATTTCTTGCTGTAAATAATTTGTTGATGGCTAAATATTGGACTTTGGTCAAAATCGAATCTAAAAAAAGATAGATTTTCAGGTAAAGGGGATACTTACGGTTCGCTGATTTTTGAAAATAGGTCAAAACATTTGACGAGAAAATAGGGCTTTCAGGATTTGTAATTTGTTTAATACTACTATTGATTTTTAGTTAGTGTCATGAATTATTCGCGCTCCAAATTTTGATCTTTTGAAACTTTATATTTAGAGTCACTCGATTTTTGCGCTTTTGTCGAGCGCGAATAAATAACTGGAGTTTAGACTAAAAAAGGAAAAAAGGCAGAGTAAAAGAGATACAAACTGCCTAAAGTAGATAAAAAAGAAAGACATATCTACAGCCATGATTATTGACAAACTACAGGAATTTCGTCAACAGGTATATGGATTTTTAGGGAACGGACGAGATGCAATATTTGACCTAATGGATGCAGTATTGACCAGTCCAAGTGTAAAGTCATTTGCAGAATTATCATTATCAGCAGTATATCGACGGAAATGGTCAAGCTTGTATGAATCGTTAAAAGATAGCCGACCAAGAAGAGGAAGACTCAGACGACTATGTGTCGAACAAATACCAAAAGATATCCGACCATTGCTAGCAGGAGACCATACAGGATGGGGAAGACCCCATGCTAAAACCCTAAAAGACAGGAGTTTTGTGCATCAACCGAATTTGGTTGAAGGTAACAAACCCATCGTGTTAGGGCATGACTACAGCACCTTGGGATGGATACCAGAGATGACAGGGAGTTGGGCAATCCCGTTATGTCATGAACGCATCAGTAGTTTTGAGACAGCAGCGCAAAGAGCTACATTCCAACTGAAGCAAGTATGTCGAGATTTGTCGGTAAGACCGATCGCCACCTATGACAGCGAGTATGGCAGTGCTGCTTTTGTCAATTTGACAGAGGATATACCAGCAGACTTATTGCTGCGTCTACGCCCGAATCGATGCTTATACAAAGCCCCTGAAGCCTATAGTGGCTGTGGTCGTCCTCGTAAACATGGTAATAAATTCCAACTTGCCAATGCTGATAGTTGGGGCGAAACACAGTCAGAGTGTACTCTAGAGGATGAGACAGTCGGACAGGTGCAAATCCAGCAATGGTCTAACTTACACTTTCGGCAAGCGGCTCAACGCCATATCCAAGTTATCCGAGTCACTCATTCCCATTGCTCTGGTTTGTGGTTAGCTTGGGTCGGGGAAAAGATGCCAACTTTAGACCACCTTTGGCGCTTGTACTTACGTCGTTTTGCTATCGATCATTGGAATCGGTTTGCAAAACAACGTTTACATTGGACTCTGCCCCATTTATTGACTCCTCAACAGGCTTTGCGATGGAGTGACCTCATGCCTCTGTTGTCTTGGCAATTGTGGTTAGCTCGTCAACTGGTTATTGATCGTCCTTTGCCTTGGCAGAAACCGCAAACTAATCTCACCTTTGGTCGGGTCGCTCAGGGCTTTGCGACACTTTTAGTTAGGATTGGCTCTCCTGCTTGTTCTCCGAAACCTCGCGGTAAGTCTCTTGGTTGGAAATCTGGGCGCAAGCGCGATCCTTTTCCTCGCTTTCCCATCATCAAAAAACGCGCTTCTCGTCCCAAAAAGGTCAACAAAGAAATCCTTAATTCCTAATCCTAAATATTCTCCTTTTCATTCTCTTGGATTTGCCCAGTTCTCCATTCTCTGGTTTACTTTTTCCTGCTCTTTTTCTCGTTTTCTTAATCAACTTAGTCTAAACTCCAGTAAATAAAGACACTAACAGATTAACCAGCAGACAGAGCTTTTAAGGGTTGAATAGACTGGAGGTCATCATTTTCAGATAGCTGAGCATGATAAAGATCCCAAGATTGTTGGAGATTCATCCAGAAATCAGCCGAATTGGAAAAGAACTGAGCTAAGCGTAAAGACGTGCTAGGCGTAATACCGCGACGACGATTAACAATCTCATTTACCCCTTGATAGGGAACATGAATAGCATAGGCTAGGTCACGCTGAGATAAGCATAGAGGAACTTCATAACTTATCCAAAAACAGGAAGAGCGCTTACGCTGGAAGTCAGTGACCGATTGACAAACTAGGAAAAGCAACCCGATGCAAGTAGCCATAAATTCACTGACAGGCAAGACAAAAGCACAGATATTCAGCTCGAAAGCGCGATGCTTGAAGACCACAAAACAGTTGATTGCTCTAGCTAAATCGATGAATGCTAGCATATCCGATTTAATTGATGGCACAAAAATCTTGACATTCTCCGATGGCACAAAGCGGACGATTCAATGTCAAAATCTGTTGTTGGAATCCGTAAGAGAAAGCGTCCAAGAACTAGGGGAATATCTCACCAAATATCCAGACCAACTCTCCCAGATTGGATCAGGAGTAATGGAATTGTTGACCAGCGCCGAGTTCTTTGCCAAAGCCGCGACGAATTCGTACACCACAGATCAAGGGCATTGCCGCCGAGTAGCAGAAAACCATCTGGAAAGTCTGCATGACAGCTTTCCCAAAATCTTTTCTAAAAAAAACGCAGTAAGAGCATTGAACTAAAAATCAGTCTAGCGATCGCCTTTCAATTCGATTGGATGAGCAAAGATTGCTAGACCATTTCCACAACAAGCATTGAAGAAAATTAACAACTATCAGGAAAATCCATGAAGACACCATCAATTTTCGCGATCGCCATTGAGGCTCTAGTGACAGTGAGCCTGATCGCATTACTAGGACTATTGACCGCACTAATCTATGCCTGAGATCTTGCACCATTCCTGAAAGAGTTAAGTAGGAATGGGTTTGAGAATAATTTCAAACCCATGACGAGCAGCAATATCGGCACTAATTTGGAGATACCTAAGAAGTTTCAACCAAAGGACAGAAGGAAATAAAACGGAAAGTGTCAAATCACAGGTAGCTTTCCAGTCCAAGACAGGAGGACTCGACCATTGATCAATCCAATGGGCCAAAAGATAAGCAAGCAGAGAGAGGATAAGCCAACGATAAACACCAAGTTTTGTAGATTGCCCAAAACAATGCAAACCAAAGCGATGTTTGATGGTTTTGAAGAATCCCTCAATCGCCCAACGCTTACGACCTAACATCACCAGATAAGCACCAGAATAAGGATGAGAAGAGACAACAAAGCGTAACTCCCGTTTACTATCAGCTCTTTTGAGCCAAAACCAAGAGATCGTCAAAGGCTGAGTTAGCCCTTCTAGCAAAATTTGTTGTCCACGTTTGCCATGACGATAAAGTTGTTTGACTGTACGGCCATCTTGAAGTTTACGATTGTTGCGTACACCGACAACGATGCGCCAAGTCTTGGCGCGGACAGTATTGAAAAACTTCACCGTACTAAACTCAGTATCAGCAAGGACAATCACAGTCTTGCCTTGGGTTAGTTGCTTGGGTACTGTCCCCAATAACTTACAAGCTAAGTCAGAGGGACTGGGGTATCCTTTGCCGCGCCATACTCTAAAACTCCATGGTACGCGCCACTCTCCATAGACCAGATACAGTACAACCAGATGTAGTCCTCGCTTTCCGTTTAGTATTCTCACCCATGGGTCTGGTTCGTTTTGGGTGGGATTGCTCAAATGTAAAAACTTGCCGCTTTTTTCTAGGGTAGTCAAGTCTATCAGTATCTTTAATGGCACTTGTTTCGATGGGCGATGCTTGGCGATTTGTCCCAAAATAGCCTGCCGTGTTGACCGAATTACTGCTCTCGTTGACCAGTTATAGTGATTGAGAAATCGGCTGAGTGCACTCGCTGATTTTATCTGTGTATGTTCTGGATAAGGATGCCTTTGTGCTTCGAGAAATAGTCCTAGTATTGCATTGAGACTTGCTGTTTGATACACACTTGGCATCAAACACAGAAGACTATACACTAGCCCTTGGGCGTGCTTAACGATGCTTTCCATGCTCGTTATTTAATTTACTACTACGCCCTTTTTTTCACATTTCTGCTCTTTCTGCAACCCCTTTTCTTGAATGGTGCAAGATCTCAGATGCCCTACTATCATTTCTAAGTGCTGAACCCACCACTCAGTCCCTTCTTTCTCAGATTCCAACCGATGTAACCACAGCAAAGATTTTTACGGTTACAGAAACATTGCTACCAGCTACAACATTAACTCTATCCTCAGCCAAAGCCGCACCAAAACTAGAAGTATTGGGACAGGATGAAAAGCCTGAAATCATTGAAGAAACAGCTACTAAGCCAATCTCGAAAATGACTGTTCAAGAACTAAGACCTTTAGCAAGAGAACGCAAAATTCCCAATTGGCGAACATTGAAAAAGAAGGAGTTGATATATCACTTGAATGTATAGGTCGAAAGTGAGCTTGTCAATGTAGATGTCTTTCTTTGACGGACATCTACATTGACAAGCTTGAGAAGCCAGAAGAACGCTACCGCGTAAAGTCCGTGAGCAATTGTCAACAACAACTTAAAGTCAGGAAACTAAAATCATGTCACGTCAACTAAGATTCGATACCCCCGCAGAATTGGCAGATAAAATGATTGCAAAATTGAGCCAAGACGAACTAAACGTAACCACCAGAGCCTTGATTGTTCACATCAATGCCCAAATCCCAGTCAAACAGATCGCACAAGCAGTAGCAGCTAGCAATACCAAGGCTGAATCAACTAGCCGTAAACCAGAAGTCAGTGCATCAAGTGCATCACCAGCCAGTACAGACAAGATGTGGCTATATCAAGCGAAGAATGGCTGGACGTTGACAAACATCGGCACGATGCATATTAGCAAGGTCACAGAGCGTTTGGAAAAGTATTACGGCTGCAAGATTTTGGCAACCAAAGACGACAAGATCAACTTTCTGCCAACCAGACCAACCACGATCGATGCTCTGTTGGCAAAGGGATTGGTGATCTATCGTCCAGAAATGAATAAAATCGCCGCCTAAACTACCCCACTAACCCCATCACCATGAAGCGCCTAGATCCAACGATCTAGGCGCTTCACTAATTTGAGAGTACAAACAGATGCTAACGATCGCCAAGACCAACCTTGCCACAGGTGAAATTGTGGACAAAGATATCCAATTTCGTAACACCCTATTAGAAGCACTGCATCCCGATATCAAACTCAGTATCGGCAACATTTCTCCATTTTTGAACAAGATTGCTAAAGCCGAAAGCACCGCCAAAACCAGTAAATCCGCAAGCCAACGCAGCACCGCCGCCAAAAGCATTGTTCCACTAAAGAAACAGGCGATCGCCGCCCTTAATAAAGGACTGGGCAAATATCAACTATCAGGAGCATCAGGAGCGCGAAAACATGGAGACTTCTTCTTTAGCCACGAATTAAATCCCTTTGCCAACTATTTCCCTAGCGCTATGGGACAAATCAACTACGGCTCAATCCTAATGACCGAATGCCTCAAAATCTACTCAATCCCACAACTAACGATCCTGATTGTCCAAGACAAAGAATATCGCACCGATGACTGTCATGGCAAAATCAGCCATGAATTGTTAAATCAACTCCGTCAAAGCGAAGACTTCGCAATTCCCGCAAATACCCCATTCCAATTTCGGGCAGGAATAACCAACGCATGGGTAGCCAAAGGGACATTGCAAGTAGAACTAAACCTACCTAAAGGAGTGGACTTAGTAATGCCACTATCATGTTTTAAAGGACATAAACCAGCATTAGGAATCCAACAAGTATCCAGCCTGAAACTAGGAATCGTCAACTTCGCCCAAAAGCGCAGCATCAAGACCTCCTATACCGTTTGGCAATGGTTCAGCCAACAGGCGATCGCCCATGATGTCTTACCAATTACCCAACTCAAAGCCGAAACATTAGTCGCAGCCCAATCCGATGTCAAACAACTCTGCCAACTAGTGCAAACCGAACAATGGGTGAAAGTAGACGAACCTGAAGAAGAACGCGAAGAAGAAGCCGACGGCAAAATCCTATCGGAAATCCTCAAACATGACATCTACGGACAACTGCTAGAACATCCGTATGTGGTGAGAAAGATTGAAGACCTAGTAAGAAGACGGTGGTTAACCCTTGCTACCAGTGGCGGTATCAACTTCTCTAGCTTCATGGCCCAGCCCTGTCCTGAACTAGGAAAACTGGAAATGTGCATCCCTGAAATGCCACAAGGCGAATATGTCGGATTTCGCTATCCCATCCGCGATCGCAACGACTTGCAAATCTGGACAAATAAACACATCAAAGGACTCAACCAACAGGGAACCATGTATGTCAACCCAGACGAAGCGCGTGACTATTGTGGCATGGACTTTGACGGTGATACCTTCTGTGTCAAATCAGTTAAGAAACTACCTGAAATTGCCAAAGAAATCCGTCAACATCACATCAAGCCCACCACCTATAAACCCGACAAAGTAGCAGTGCAAGGAACCCTAGCCGAAGTTGCTCTCAGATCGACCGAAAACCAAATTGGACTGATCACCTATTACCTAGCCACTGCATGGGCTACGGGCAATCATCAGTACATTGCAGGCTTAGCCCAAGAAGTCCAAGTCGCCGTAGATCGGCTCAAATCTGACCTCAGCCACGACCAAGCCTTCCTTGATGAAGTCGGCAAAAGCCTACCGAAACTGGATTGGCTGATCGATCGCAAGAAGCAAGGTGTATATGGCAGCTACTACGACTCCAAACAGAGATGCAAGATGCCCGCAAGAACCTTGGTAGCCAATGGAGAATACAACGACCCGATATCATTCCTGATTCAATCCGTGAATGCAATCTGGCAACCCGTAGATTTGCACGAACGTACACTTCTTGAATTCCGCGAACTATTCGTCAAACCAAGCGAGATTCTCTACAAAAGAGCGATCGCCCGTCGCGATGAATATACCAGCAAGATTAGGGAAGCGATGAAACTATCAAGCGATCGGGAATCACGGAAGAAAATCCTCCGTGCTGCCGTGGAATGGGCGAAAGGCTTAGGTGAGAAACTACGGGAGAAAAGCGAGAAAACCGCCCAAACTTGTAGTGCCGCTATGTGGCAAGCCAGTCACAACGGCGATCATGGCACTGCGAGTGTTGTCTTCAATATGTTCCTACCCGAAGTATGCGATCGCCTCCATGAAAACCATCTCATGCGACTGCAAGTAGTCGGAGCGCAGTATGGAGAACTCGCATCAACCAAATGGACAGGCAATGGAGAACACGCCTGTATTTCCATTGTTGTATCTCAACGTGAGCAGGATGGTAGATATCAAATTGAAGTCGTGAGAAATAGCAGGAAAAAGCCATATTTACTGGGATTAGTTGCTAAGGACTCGGCAAAAGTAATCGTTGGGGAATATGTTGCATCCCTGACTACACAACAAAAGATCATAGTTTGCGAACTAGTCGCAGCCTAGAAAATAGAGAGAATAAAGCGATCGCTTTATTCTCTCCTTATCTATTCTTTAAAAAAATAAAATAATGAAAAACAATTTGCACAAGGTCAAAACTTTGCTAGGCTAAGTAATTATGAGGACTGACACGCTTTTTTACCAATTATTTAACGCTTTTCACAGCTTGCTATTTGAGCTAATCGAACGCCCGATCTCGGAAGCTGAAGGCTATGAATTTAGTTCGGTGGAAGTAAAAGAGAAAGCCTTTCGCTTTGATGGAATATTTATCCCAAAAGCGAAAGACAAACTGATATATCTACTTGAGGTGCAGTTTCAGCAAAAGGAAGACTTTTACTGGGAGTACTTATCGGAAATATATCTATACCTGAATCAATACCGTCCTGAGCAAGATTGGAAAGCGATCGCCATCTTTGCGAGGCGTAGCTATGAGCCAGAGCCAAGAAGCCATGTGCAGGAGATGCTCAACTGTCAAAGGTTACAAAGAGTGTACTTGGAAGACTTGGTAGATCGGGAGACAGACTCTTTTGCGATCAATATTATTCAGCTAATCTTGTCCAGTGAAAGTCAAGCCGTAACTATGGCAAGACAATTGGGCGAGAAAATTGAGCAGGAAAACGATCCCGAAATTCAAGAACAGGTATTAGAATTAATAGAGACAGTATTGGTTTATAAATTTCCAAAACTAACCCGTCAGGAGATTGAGGCAATGTTTACATACAGCGATTTAAAGCAGACTCGTGTATATCAAGAGGCAAAAGAAGAAGGCGAGCAACGTGGTTTGAAGCTAGGCGAGCAGCGCGGAGTGGTCAAGGGACAAGCTACGATGCTATTGCGGCTGCTCAATCGCAAATTTGGACAGATTAGCCCAAGTTTGCGGGGCAAGGTAAACAAACTATCGGCAAAACAGCTAGAAAATTTAGCCGAAGCATTATTTGACTTAGAGACGATCGCCGACCTAAGTGCTTGGCTAAAAACTCAAGGCAAAGCTAAATAGAGGATTTTGAACCAATACTAAAAAAAGGCAGGACAGCTAAAGTCTTGCCTTTTTTTATGCCAATGGCTAGCGCCTGTTCTCAGGAACAAACGCATAACAACTGAAAGTTTGCCAAAAGCACAAAATCCTATGTTTGAAATTACCGAAGAAATTGAAGAGCATTTTGACAGTTCTCTACGAATAAAAGCCGAAGCAACAGTAGAGGCGATCGCTCTATCGAAATCCATCCAAATTGGCGAACCTGACCAGCAAATAGAACTAGCCAAAGCTTCGGGATGGGGAACCCTCACCGATATCTGGGTGGGAGCGAACCATCAGGGAAACACATGGCAGTACCGATGCTATGAAAGACTTTGCCAACTGCTCACCACCGCCGAAATCCAAGCCGCCAAATCAGCCACTGCTACTGCCTACCAAACCAGCTTTGAAGTCATCCGTGCCATGTGGGATTTACTCGCCGCGATCGGATTTACAGGTGGAGCGATCATTGAACCCGCTTGCAACACTTTATCCTTCATGGGTTGCCAGCCTCAGAATATGAGAATTAAATCGAAATGGGTAGGTGTAGAACTAGATCCCACCTTTGCCCAAATCGCGAGATTGCTTTATCCAGAAGCTCAGATTTATGCTCAAGGTTTTGAGAAAGTCAGCCTATCCGATAGCAGCTTTGACAAGAGCGATCGCGAACTAGTGACACTAATTACCTTGAAACAACTAAATTGGTTTCGCTAGGATTGAACAGTTGGCGCTTAGAGGCATTTAAAAATTCAATGCTGACGGGTTCTTGGGCTTCGTTGTAGCTGACAATTACGCCGCCTTGCTCGGATATTGCATCGTATGGCAAATCGTCTTGCAAGATGAAAATGAGAATATCTGCTTCTGCATCGTATTTAACTTTCATGGTTGTTCTCCTGCCAATAGCGTTTTACTTGACTAGTCCAATACAAGGTTATAATTCTCTTTGAGTTTCCTAGTTCGATGAAGACGATTCTGAGTAGTCCTATACCAAATTTAGATTGTGCAACGAGTACATCATTTTCGGGTACTATTTGTTCAGGATAGCTCAAAACTGTTTCGACTGCTTCACGGGTAATGTCCGATCGCTTTTGCTGCCATTGTTGTTGTCGCTCCTCACCGTGTTTAGTCCAAATAATATTCATCGTTTAATATCCCAGTTTAAGGATTTAAATACCCTTTCAATATTTTGAATAGCATATACGGAATAGTACTTAGGCGGTTTATCTAAAGTGAGATGCTTCAATATTTCACTTTCTTGATCTTTAAGTTTTTTATATTTCCATTGAAAAGAAGTTTTGAGTTCTTGTATTTCAGTCTGCTGTAGTTTACTAAAGTATTTTACACGGAAAACCAATATACACAAGTCAACTTCAATAATAGCTTCATCTGCTCTAATAGCCATAACATTTCTTAGAAGTTCTTCTTCTTTGTTGTTCAAAGCTTCTTGAATCTCGAAAGCAAATCGTTTTGTGGTTGTGAAGCATTTTTCAATTTGCTCTATAATGCTTTGATCAAAAATTGCTAGATCCTCTGGCGCTTTATTCTCCAAAAGTAGACTTGCAAGTACTTTTGCTCGAAGTCCTAAGTAGTAACCTTCAGTTTGTTGTGGCTTTGATATTTCACCCTTAATTTGTAGAAGATAATTTTTGCTCTCTGTTAATTTATACAAAAAGAATTTTGCTCTTTCTAGAATTTTCTTGCGTTCTCTAAAACCATCAAGCAGAAAATTTGCAGTATAAATACTTGTTGTTGTAGTCACAATTGTAATGACTGAACTTAAAATATCGATGTTATTCATAGTAGGAATTTGAGAAATATTAAAAAGAATAGAAGATAAAAATGGAGATATCAAAATACAAAATGATGGCAAAAGAATACCTTTCTCATCATTGATAGTTATTTTTTTGTGAATCTCAAATTTAAAAGCAAGTAACATCCCTGACAGAATCAAACCTACCATAGGCACTAAAAAGGATATTGTATAATGCTGTTCCACCAAAGTTTCCATATGGTTTGTTTTCTTTCTGTATAAATATAGTTGTATAATTGCCGTCTATTAAAGTCTATAAATCTTTTCGAGATAGGAGATTACTCCATGAAGACCTCAACCAAATTAAAATAAAAACCCCATTAGGAAGACTTGCTGGAGGAGCATTTTGGGCATTTTTAGTATGTTTCATGAATTCACTATAAGTCCTCCAAGTGTCTTTTTGTGGAACATACCAACCCACTTTTGATGCAAATTTCTTCCAGACTTGATAGTCGTATTCCCACATTTTACCCCCACACTCTAGCCAGAGTTGTTTCTGAACACTAAAACCAAATTCTCCATTACTGTAATGCATCCACAACCGATTAATCGTCTGTAAATCTTCATGAGGAAAAACTTTAATTGAAGCCTCATTTAGGTGATTTTGCTTTTCCATGTCTGCTACTTTTAGCATATGTTTAGTCGTAAGTTCATCCGCCTTTCGCCATTCCTTTGCCTTCAGCAATTTCTCTAGTTCGCGGTAATCAATTCCTTTCGCTGATCGCAATTCAATACTAGATCCACTAATGCTCTGATTGGGATTAACGCTCTTGGTTGATGGAATTGCAGATGTGGAAGCGGTTGTTTTTTGTCCAATTCCCAACTCTTGTAAAGTCTGGATAACTGAACTCGGACGTTCCTTAACTTTATAAGCAGTCAACCGATCTAATAAATTGCCAAACTCATAACTTACAGATTTGTATTGTCGCCATTGATATTCATTCTCCAAAACATCATAGAGCGTAAACGGTTCCACATTCGTGAGCAAATGCAAACAAGTCACACCCAACCCAAACAAATCGCTCTGAAACACCGACTTACCCAACATTTGCTCAGGAGCGCCATAACTCGCCTTCCCGATGCTCGTACCCGTCTTTGCCAATAGTGTCGCCGTTGCGTGCTTTGCCGCCCCAAAATCTACCAGCACCAACTTTTTATCACTACGCCGCCGAATGATATTGTCTGGCGAAATATCGCGATGAATTACCGACTTGCTATGCACAAACTCCAAGATTTGCAGCACCTCCACTAATACATCCCGCACCTGCTGCTCACTAAAAGCCCCAACTCGCGCTAGTTCCTGTTCCAAAGTCTCACCATCGATAAACTCTTGGATGAGGTACTGCTTCCCCTCATGAATTGTAAAAGATAGAAGTTCAGGAATTTGTGGATGCTTACCCAAATCATCAAGCCGCTTTGCTTCCTGCTCAAACAACCTGATCGCGACATCCAAAGTCCCTTGACTCGCATTAGGATTGATCGTTTCAAAAGCAAATTGCTTAATCACACAACGCGGCTGTGATGGCTTCGACTCATCCTGAGCTAAGAAAGTCTTACCAAATCCCCCCTGTCCGATTACCTTCAAAGCGCGATAACGCTCTTGAATTTGTAACTTTGCGCCGCATTGAGTGCAAAATCTAGTTGTTATTGAGTTTGCGCGATCGCAAGCAAGACAAAGGCAGTTGCTCATGCGAGATAAATCTTAGAAAATTTAGCTTTGATGATCTAGTTATAGCCTAACGTGAGCAAATCTTAGCAACACAATGATTTCGCAGGTGATGTCGGGCGATCGCACCCATCGCACTATCGAAGACATTGATGAGACAGTTCTCAACGCTGCCCAAATGAAAGCGATCGCATCGGGCGATCCTCTAATTATGGAACGTGCTACCCTCGAAGCCGAATTGCAAGGACTAGGAATGCAATTGCAAGCCTATAACGATACGCAGTTTAGGGACAAATCCAAGATTCAGTACCTAGCTGACATGGTAAATACCAACCATCCTGCCAACATTCAGCATATTCAATCAGACCTAGCCACTGTCGCCAAAGCCAACCTGAAGCAATTCATCAGCGATCGCGGCGTGATGTTGGATAAAGCTGTGCTGATAGCCGATCATATTTCTGAACAATTCCAAAAGCTGAGAGATAGCTATCGGCTAACTCAAATCCAAATCGGACAATTTGCAGGACTGAATGTGTATCTGAGTAGATTTGGCTCTGAGGTCAATGGCTCGATTGGT
>JALQCR010000031.1:25000-76414 GCA_023336205.1 Pseudanabaena sp. Salubria-1 | reverse complement strand
TTTTTTTTTTTTTTATAAAAAAACAAAAAAAAAAAAAAAAAAACCGGGCCCCCCCCCCCCCCCCGCCACTGATATTTTGGGTGTTACTGTTAAGCAAACCATTGCAACGGGTGTAAGCTTTTAGGAAGTTAAAAAGACTTGAATCTTCTGGAATAAAGTAGAGAGCTTTATTGGCTTGGAAATATACTCATTCACTCCCGCATCTAGGCACTTTTGGCGATCGCCTGCCATCGCTAAAGCAGTTAGCGCAATGATCGGAGTACTAGCCAAGATTGGATCAAGCCGAATTTGTTTAGTTGCTTCTAGCCCATCCATGACGGGCATTTGGATATCCATTAAAATCAAATTAGGGTGATTGATTCTAGCAAGAGCGATCGCTTCCTGTCCATCCCGTGCAACGATAACGCGATATCCTTTCGCTTCTAAATATGCTGACATAGTGGCAATATTTCCTTCATTATCTTCTGCTAGTAAAAGTAGTGGCGATGGATTCACCTCTTGGGGCTGAGAAGATTGCTGCTGAAGAGAAGACTCAGGTGGTGACAAGATTTTAAAATCATCGCTTAATGGAAGATCAAACATAAAGCAACTGCCAACCTCCAATGTACTGATTACAGAGACTCGCCCACCATGAAGCTCTACAAGCTTCTTAACGATCGCTAGTCCCAGCCCAGTGCCCTCATACTGGCGATTAAGGGCTCCATCTAGTTGAGTAAATGGCTGAAATAAGGCGGATATGTTTTTTGGAGCAATGCCGATGCCAGTATCGGTGATAGCAAACCTGAGCCAAGAGCTAGGAATATCTTGATCAAGATCGTCGTTATAAATGCTCACTTCCATTGACACTGCACCACCCTCTGGGGTGAACTTTATCGCATTACTGAGTAGATTGATTAATACTTGCTGAATTCGATGACTGTCTATTTCTAGATTTGGTAAATGAGACTGGATTTTAGAAGTAAGTTGGATTTGTCGGAGGTTAGCTGATGCTTGCACCATTTGCTGGCTGTTGTTGCAGAGATGCTGAATATTTGTAGAGGAAAGAGTGAGTGCTAACTTACCAGCAACAATATTTGCAAAGTCGAGCATATCTACGATCAGATTTAATAAATGATTGCCGCTGTTGTCAATGGCTGTTAAGGCTCTAATTTGCTTAGGATTAAGTGTCCCAAACACTTCTTCTTTTAAGCCTTCAGTCATTCCCAAAATCGCATTAAGCGGTGTCCTGAGTTCGTGGCTCATGGTCGAGAGAAATTCATCTTTTAGTTGGTTAGCTCTTGTTAGTTCCTGATTTGAGACTGCAAGTTGTTCGTTAATAGTTAGCAACTGCGCTTCAAATTCCTTGTGATCGCTAATGTCTCGAAAAAACCAAACCCGACCATAACTATCATTTGACCAATAAATAGGGGCAGAATAACGTTCAAAAAATCGTCCGTCAAGTAGAGCGATCTCGTCACGGCTAATTTCCTTGGGATGGTTGTATAGATATTCAACCTTCTCTAAAAACTCACTCGGATGTGTGAGTTGATTTAAGATGGAGTTAACAAGTTCGCGATCGTCTCCCTTCGCAATTAGAGTAGGAGAGGTTTTCCATAGATTTAATAGTTTTTGATTGTAGGTGACAACCTTACGGTGTTCATCAATCACCAAAACTCCATCAAAGGAAGCTTCTTGCTCAGCTACAAGTAAGGCATTGCTTCGCTGCAAACTTATAACCGATTTAGCAAGCTGGTCATGGGAGATTTTAAGCTGCTCAGTTGCTTCTTTCAATTGGGCTTCAGCAAGTTTACGATCGCTAATATCCCGCACAATTACTAACGCTTCTTCAGAGTTAATATCGATAATCCGAACTTCCTCATATATCATGCGATCGCCAACGGCAAATTGGTGTTCGTAAACTTGTAAGGTATTAGTGGAAATAGCTAAGGCGATCGCATCTAGTTGCTTTTGCAGTATATCTGGAGGTAATATTTCTGATAGATGTAGCCAGATTGGCTCAAATCTATCAGGTTCCATCAATGGAGGGATATATTTTATGCAGGTTCCATCTTGTTTTACTCTTAGCAATAGATCAGGAATAGCCTCAATAATGGCTCGATTTTGAGATTCACTAATTTGGAGTTTAAGTGTGCGCTCAGCAATCTTTGTTTCCAGAGAAGAATTTAGCTCCTTTAATGCGAGTTCGACAATCTTACGATCGGTTATATTCCGAATCATTACCAATACTTCCTGATTGTTGAGGGCGACAATCCGAACTTCTTCATGCTGAGTTTCGCCATCAATATCTATGATCTGTTCGTAAATTTGTAATTCGCCAGTAGCGATCGCCTGACGTGCATAGCGAATTCGTTCCTCAGCTAATGTTTTTGGCAACATATCATAGATGTTAGGTTGGGCTACTAAAATTTGAGGAAGTTTTACTTTTAGACCATTTCCTGCTAACATCGCACGATAATTTCCTGCGAAATCCATCCGAACTAAAAGATCGGGAATTGCTGCGAGAAATGCGCGGTTGGTCTCCTCACTTTGCTTCAGAGCAATTTCAGCTTGCTTACTCTCAGTAATATCTCGCACCATAAATAGAACTTCATCTTCACCACTTTTGATGACACGGACTTCTTCATAATGAAGTTCTTTGCCTATTTGGATCTCTTGCTCATAAACTTGCAGTTTACCAGTTTCTAATGCTTTTTCTAACGAAGATTGCTGACGCTGAGCAAGATCAGCAGGGAGGAAGTCATGCATCCATTTACCAACTGGATCAAAGTCTTGAGGTACTACATCAATTTCGCGGTTTGGAGTCATAAACTTGCGATACACCCCATCTGCTCCAACACAAAACATCATGTCAGGAATGGCAGCTAATAGAGCTCGACTCTGGCTATCATGATGACCTAATGGGAGTTCGCCTACTACTTTCTGATCGCTTAATCCAGTGAGTTTCGCTTCTAGCTGCAATACCGTCTGGGCTAACATTTCGGTGAGGGATTCTTGAGCTAACAATCCCACAATGCGATCGCCTTGCAAAACTGGTAGATGGCGAATACTATGTTCTTTGAATAGTGATAAGGCTGCTTTAATATCTGTGAGCTCTGACTCTTGGATGCTGATCACAGGATGGCTCATCACTTGCTGAATTAGTAACTGCTCGAAAGGCTTGCCCTTGGAGCTGAGACGAATAATATCTCGCTCGGTGAGAAGCCCGATCAAGTCAAGTCCTTCAGCTTCGATTCCTTTTTACTGAACTACCAATACAGCCCTTGCCCCAGTTTTACCCATAGCGGCGCTCGCCTCCATTACACTCATCTCTGGTGAAACTATTAATGGATTGCGGATGACAGCGGATAGGATGTCTTGGTCTAGGGGAGAGGGCATCACGATTAACTCGATTATGGGTTTAGAAAGGATTGAATCATCTGGGATAGAGCTTTCAACTTTATTGGCTTGGAAATATATTCATTGGCTCCAGCATTGATACATTTTTGGCGATCGCTATCCATGGCTAAAGCCGTCAAGGCAATAATCGGAATATCAGCCAAGTTCGGATTGAGACGAATTAGCTTGATTGCGGACAGCCCATCCATGAACGGCATCTGGATATCCATCAAAATCAAGTCAGGTTGGTGCGTCTCAGAAAGAGTGATCGCCTCTTCTCCATTCATAGCTACAATAATCCGATATCCATTGGCTTCAAGGTAGTCAGTCAATGTACTGATATTAGCTTCATTGTCTTCTGCAATCAATACTAAAGGCGATGAATTAATGTTGACTGATGCTGAAGCTGGCGGTTCTGAGATTGGAGCGATCGCATCATGAATAATCGCCGATGGGAAATCAGTAATGCATGGGAGATCAATCGTAAAACAGCTGCCTATGCCTAGTTCGCTGGTCAAGCCGACAAGACCACCATGCAATTCCACCATGCGTTTGACAAGTGATAACCCCAAACCTGTACCTGCATATTGACGATTTAAAGCGCCATCAATCTGGATAAAGGGTTGAAATAGTTTTGGGATGTTTTCGGGGGCAATGCCGATGCCTGTATCGATTACGGCGAAGCGAATCCATGATTGGGTATGCATTTGCTGTAATTCAATATGTTTAACTTCTAAGGTGATGCGCCCACCTGTGGGTGTAAATTTCACGGCATTGCTTAGTAAGTTAACTGAGATCTTGCACCATTCAAGAAAAGGGGTTGCAGAAAGAGCAGAAATGTGAAAAAAAGGGCGTAGTAGTAAATTAAATAACGAGCATGGAAAGCATCGTTAAGCACGCCCAAGGGCTAGTGTATAGTCTTCTGTGTTTGATGCCAAGTGTGTATCAAACAGCACAGCAGTTTCAAATTCAAAAAGCAGCAAAGTATACAGATATAAGGAACCAGATAAAGGTAGAGCTTAAAACATAGCAAAAATGATAATCCTATCCAGTTAATGCCACCAACGATCTTAGTTTTTAGTGTTTTTTTAGATTTCCTGCAAGAGGGGATAGAGAAAATAAAAGACCCAAGAAGCGAAAGCAATGGGACAAAATTTAAAATCAGCGATGCGATGCTGTCGGCTTTCTCGATGTTTTTTATGCAGTGTCAATCATTTTTAGAGTATCAAAGACAATTGCAGAGTCGAAGTGGAAAAAATAACGTTCAAAGTATATTTGGAGTGGAGAAAATACCCTCTGACCAGCAAATACGCAATATCCTCGACCTAATTAGCGCCAAGAGTCTGAACGCTGTATTTGAGAAAGTGTATAAATTTCTGCAAATGGGAAAGCACCTGAAACGATATGAAAGATTGGATAGGAATTTACTGATTTGTTTAGATGGAACGGAGTACCATAGCTCATCGAAAATATCCTGCGAATGTTGTAGTACCCGTAATCATCGCAGTGGCAAAATAACATACTCACACACAGCAATTTTGCCCGTAATCGCTGCACCAGGTTGCGAACAGGTGATTTCTCTACCACCCGAATTCGTCACTCCGCAAGATGGACATGAGAAACAAGATTGTGAAACAGCCGCAGCGAAACGCTGGATTAGTAAACATGGGCATCTTTTTGAAGGACAGGCGATTACGTTATTAGGGGATGATCTCTATAGCCGTCAACCGATGTGTCAGAATTGTTTAGAGGCAAATATGAACTTCATTTTCACCTGCTTACCATCCAGTCATCCTAGTTTATATCAGTGGTTAGATTACATTGAAAAAAATGGTGAAGTGCAGAATTTGACGACTAAACACCGCAAGGGGAAATCTATAGAAATATATAGTTATCGATTTGTGAATCAGATACCTTTAAGAGAACAAGAACCCTCTCTGTTAGTGAACTGGTGTGAACTGACTGTTCGCAATAGTGTTGATAATTCTGAAGTCTACCGTAATGCTTTTGTGACTAATCATGCTGTTAATATTGACAATGTGGCGGTCGTAGTTGAAACGGGTAGATGTCGTTGGAAAACCGAAAATGAGAACCACAATGTGTTGAAAACCAAGGGCTACAACTTGGAACATAACTTTGGTCATGGACAAAAACATTTGTCATCGACACTTCTATCTCTTAATTTGTTAGCTTTTCTATTTCACACGATTTTACATTTAATAGATTCCAGTTATCAAGAGATTCGTCGTAAGCGTGGCACTCGTAGAGGATTCTTTCAAGATATTCTCTCTCTTACCAAGTACTTTTTATTTAAGAGTTGGCAACATTTAATCGACTTTATGCTTGATGAAGCCCCCGTCTTTGCAGATTCCTGTTAATTTTTAGACTCTTGGTTTTGTATATCTTGCTACTTTTTGAATTTGGAATTGCTGCAAACAGCAAGTCTCAATGCAATACTAGGACTATTTCTCGAAGCACAAAGGCATCCTTATCCAGAACATACACAGATAAAATCAGCGAGTGCACTCAGCCGATTTCTCAATCACTATAACTGGTCAACGAGAGCAGTAATTCGGTCAACACGGCAGGCTATTTTGGGACAAATCGCCAAGCATCGCCCATCGAAACAAGTGCCATTAAAGATACTGATAGACTTGACTACCCTAGAAAAAAGCGGCAAGTTTTTACATTTGAGCAATCCCACCCAAAACGAACCAGACCCATGGGTGAGAATACTAAACGGAAAGCGAGGACTACATCTGGTTGTACTGTATCTGGTCTATGGAGAGTGGCGCGTACCATGGAGTTTTAGAGTATGGCGCGGCAAAGGATACCCCAGTCCCTCTGACTTAGCTTGTAAGTTATTGGGGACAGTACCCAAGCAACTAACCCAAGGCAAGACTGTGATTGTCCTTGCTGATACTGAGTTTAGTACGGTGAAGTTTTTCAATACTGTCCGCGCCAAGACTTGGCGCATCGTTGTCGGTGTACGCAACAATCGTAAACTTCAAGATGGCCGTACAGTCAAACAACTTTATCGTCATGGCAAACGTGGACAACAAATTTTGCTAGAAGGGCTAACTCAGCCTTTGACGATCTCTTGGTTTTGGCTCAAAAGAGCTGATAGTAAACGGGAGTTACGCTTTGTTGTCTCTTCTCATCCTTATTCTGGTGCTTATCTGGTGATGTTAGGTCGTAAGCGTTGGGCGATTGAGGGATTCTTCAAAACCATCAAACATCGCTTTGGTTTGCATTGTTTTGGGCAATCTACAAAACTTGGTGTTTATCGTTGGCTTATCCTCTCTCTGCTTGCTTATCTTTTGGCCCATTGGATTGATCAATGGTCGAGTCCTCCTGTCTTGGACTGGAAAGCTACCTGTGATTTGACACTTTCCGTTTTATTTCCTTCTGTCCTTTGGTTGAAACTTCTTAGGTATCTCCAAATTAGTGCCGATATTGCTGCTCGTCATGGGTTTGAAATTATTCTCAAACCCATTCCTACTTAACTCTTTCAGGAATGGTGCAAGATCTCAGTTAAGCAAAACTTGGCGGATACGTCGCTCATCTACTCGGATCTCTGGCAAGTCTGAAGCAATCTTCGTCTCTAATTGGATGCGTTTATTTAGAGCTTGGGTTTGGATAAATGTGATACTGGATTGACAGAGTAAGGCAACATTTGTCGGTGTGCAGTTTAGTTGGAGCTGTCCCGATTCGATTTTTGCCAAATCGAGAATATCGTTGATCAGAGCGAGTAGATGCATACCGCTATTTTCAACGGTTTTTAAAGCTTTGAGTTGTTTCTCGTTAACGTCCCCTAAGATTTGTTCTTGAAGCGCTTCGGTCATGCCGAGAATGGCATTGAGAGGAGTGCGGAGTTCATGGCTCATGTTTGCCAGAAATTCATCTTTGAGTCTGGTGGCGCGGAGGAGCTCCGCGTTGGTGAGTTCTAGTTTCTGTTCATATTCTTTGCGAGTTTGGATATCACGCATGATGAAGGAGAAAAATTCTATTTCGCCTTGCGCAGATTTGTGCGCAAGGATCAGCTGGGAAACGGGAATCTCTTGTCCTTCGACATTCAGTAATGCTGTTTCACCAATCCAACTACCCATGGCGATCGCATGGGGTAAACCCTCTTGCAAAACCATATCGGCAGCCCATTGAGGATGGCAGTCCGAAATTTGATATTGCTTTTTATCATCGTTGAGATTGATCCCGAATAGGCGTTTTAATTCTATATTCTTCCAGAAAATCATGCCGTTGGCATCTGCCATACTGATGTAGTCAGTCGAAGCTTCGAGAATAGAGATCAGGCGCGTTTGTTCTTGTTCAAGTCGTTTGCGATCGCTTATGTCGCGAAAAAACCAAGCCCGACCATAACGGTCATTAGACCAATAGATTGGGGCGGAGTAAAGATCAAATATTTTGTCATCTTTGCGGCTGATCTCTGAATGACTGATCTCCTTTGGATGGTCATACAAGTACTCGACCTGTTGCAAAAATTCTTGGGGATCGGCAAGGCGATCTAAAACAATGTCGAAGAGTTGGCGATCGCTTGCTGATAGCACTAGAGCTTGAGGAATATCCCACTGATTTAAAAAACGCTGATTGTAGGTGATGACTCGGCGATGCTCGTCAATCACCAGAATGCCGTCAAAGGAAGCTTCTTGAAGAACGGTTAGTAAAGCGTTACTACGTTGGATATTGGTGATGGATTGAGCCAGTTTAGTATTGGATTGGACTAACTGCTTAGTTTTTGCTTGAAGTCTTGATTCCGCCTGCTTGCGATCGCTAATGTCGGTTAACTGAGATCTTGCACCATTCCTGAAAGAGTTAAGTAGGAATGGGTTTGAGAATAATTTCAAACCCATGACGAGCAGCAATATCGGCACTAATTTGGAGATACCTAAGAAGTTTCAACCAAAGGACAGAAGGAAATAAAACGGAAAGTGTCAAATCACAGGTAGCTTTCCAGTCCAAGACAGGAGGACTCGACCATTGATCAATCCAATGGGCCAAAAGATAAGCAAGCAGAGAGAGGATAAGCCAACGATAAACACCAAGTTTTGTAGATTGCCCAAAACAATGCAAACCAAAGCGATGTTTGATGGTTTTGAAGAATCCCTCAATCGCCCAACGCTTACGACCTAACATCACCAGATAAGCACCAGAATAAGGATGAGAAGAGACAACAAAGCGTAACTCCCGTTTACTATCAGCTCTTTTGAGCCAAAACCAAGAGATCGTCAAAGGCTGAGTTAGCCCTTCTAGCAAAATTTGTTGTCCACGTTTGCCATGACGATAAAGTTGTTTGACTGTACGGCCATCTTGAAGTTTACGATTGTTGCGTACACCGACAACGATGCGCCAAGTCTTGGCGCGGACAGTATTGAAAAACTTCACCGTACTAAACTCAGTATCAGCAAGGACAATCACAGTCTTGCCTTGGGTTAGTTGCTTGGGTACTGTCCCCAATAACTTACAAGCTAAGTCAGAGGGACTGGGGTATCCTTTGCCGCGCCATACTCTAAAACTCCATGGTACGCGCCACTCTCCATAGACCAGATACAGTACAACCAGATGTAGTCCTCGCTTTCCGTTTAGTATTCTCACCCATGGGTCTGGTTCGTTTTGGGTGGGATTGCTCAAATGTAAAAACTTGCCGCTTTTTTCTAGGGTAGTCAAGTCTATCAGTATCTTTAATGGCACTTGTTTCGATGGGCGATGCTTGGCGATTTGTCCCAAAATAGCCTGCCGTGTTGACCGAATTACTGCTCTCGTTGACCAGTTATAGTGATTGAGAAATCGGCTGAGTGCACTCGCTGATTTTATCTGTGTATGTTCTGGATAAGGATGCCTTTGTGCTTCGAGAAATAGTCCTAGTATTGCATTGAGACTTGCTGTTTGATACACACTTGGCATCAAACACAGAAGACTATACACTAGCCCTTGGGCGTGCTTAACGATGCTTTCCATGCTCGTTATTTAATTTACTACTACGCCCTTTTTTTCACATTTCTGCTCTTTCTGCAACCCCTTTTCTTGAATGGTGCAAGATCTCAGTTAAAGTTCCTTGGCTGCCGATCACAACTCCTTCAGGATTTAAAATCGGGGTACTATTGGCGCGTACCCAGACATAATGACCATCACGGTGTCGATGCCGAAACTCAGGATGACAAGATTGGGTAGTCCTAAAAAGGAAAGGACGCACACGGAGGTAAAGAATCGTTGTAATGATGAATAAAATTCCAAATGGCTCCAATGTGATTTTCCAATTTCTTAGAAAAAGATAAGGTCTTTCTAACTAGTCTTGATACTCGTTGACGTAACGTACAGTTGAATCTCTCAATATAGTTGGTCTTTCCCGTTTCTTTCCCGACAGCCCTATGACGTTTGCTGTGCAGGACAACTGGATAAGACGAATAGAAGTCAGTATAAATAACCGCACATTGGCGATAGACGCTAGGCAACGATTCCCATAACTTCTGAGCTGATTCACCAGTGCGATCGCCTATATAACAACCGACAATTTCACGAGTCTCGGCATCAATGGCAAGCCATACCCACTGTTTATTGCCTTTGTCGTCCACAAAAGACCACAATTCATCCATCTGTATGGTCAAACGGCGTTTTGGTTTTGGTTCTACCTCCACCTGCTGAGGAACGTTTTCATATTTATGATTGACGTAACTTTGCAACCATCTCTCTGAGACCTTGAGGACTCTGGCAATTCCAGCTAGTGGGATTTTTTCTAGTAGTAGTTTCTCAAGAAGGTCATAAGTGTCTTGGGTACGCTCTGAAACTCTCTGCCACTGTGGATTTTCTACAAATTGACGACCACAGTCCCGACATTTATAATTTTGTTTTCCATGTCGTGTACTGCCGTTTTTTACAACGGATACGGACTGGCAGGATGGACAGGATGGCCTTGCTTCTGACATTACTTTACTTTGTATCAACTATCTGGATATTTTCCTACATCCTTTCCTTTTTAGGACTACCCAAGATTGTTTGCCAGATTCCACATTTACCATAAACTCAAGAGTTTTAACTCGTAGGAGATCGTCTGGATGTACAAGGTCGGTATATGACTTGCCAATCCATTCACTAGAATCCCAACCAAAAAGAGCCTTGAATTGCGGTGAGAGGTAGGTAAACAATCCATCTTGATTGCTTGACCAAATCAAGTCGAGCCCTCCTTCTACCAAACAGCGAAATTGAGCTTCGCTCTTGATTAATTTAGATTCAATTAGTTTGTTTTTGGTGATATCAGTATCGGAACCAATAACACGAATAGGCTGTCCTAATTCATTACGTATAGCTTGTCCACGCTCAAGCACCCATATATAGGAACCATCTTTGCAGAGGGCTCTATATTCCATCTCCACGAATTCAGTTTTCCCAGCTAAGTGGTTATTAGCAGTAGCTAAAACGCGATCGTAATCATCAGGATGGATGCGGCTTGAGCATTCTTCCAAGCTATCGCTAATTTCATCGTCAGCAAAGCCTCGCATCTGCTTCCATCGGCTAGAATAAAAAACCTTATTTGTCGCTATATCGAAATCCCAAATCCCATCGTTTGCTCCTTTGAGAGCCAGTTGCCAACGCTCTTCACTAGTTTTTAGAGAGGCTGTGCGTTCTTCTACTCGTAGTTCTAATTCTTGATTTAACTGCTTTAGCGCAAGGGTTGTCTGTTCTCTTTCTAACTCAGCCGCAACTCGCGTCGCAAAGATCTGGATAATTGGCTGTAATTTATCTATTTCTGGCATGGGCACGACATCCATGATACTGATTAACCCAATGGTTTGCTTACTAGAATTAGTCAGAGCGACTCCCAGAAAACTATCGGCATTCAAAATAATCAGATTAGAATTATTAGGAAAGGTTTTTTGCAAATCGGCTGATTGAGCATAGATTCCGTCTGCTAAAACTATTTCACAGGGAGTGTTTTTTATGTCATAACTCAAATTTGGCTGAAGCAGATTTCTTGACCAAAAGGCACGGGTTTGAAATTGTCCATCATTTAATTCCGTGATCATGGCATGGGCACAGCCCAGAGTTGTGGCGAGATGTTTCACAAATGCTGGGAAAAAATCTTCGCCCGTGACAGAAGCTGTTGACTCCACAAGAGTTAGAAGCAGATTGTCGGCTTGTGTACGATCGCTTAATGGTAAAGAAGTCTGATCTGACGCAACCACTGGAGGATTGTCCGCGATCGCCGATACATGATCTTTTGAGTCAGGGGTAGATGTCATAAGGCTTAAATCTTTTTATGAATCTGTATAGGACTGAATCATCTGAGATAGAGCTTTTAGCTTGATTGGCTTAGTAATATATTCATCCGCCCCAGCAGCCATGCAACTTTGGCGATCGCTTTCCATCGCCAAAGCCGTCAGCGCAATAATAGGAATATTAACTGAGATCTTGCACCATTCCTGAAAGAGTTAAGTAGGAATGGGTTTGAGAATAATTTCAAACCCATGACGAGCAGCAATATCGGCACTAATTTGGAGATACCTAAGAAGTTTCAACCAAAGGACAGAAGGAAATAAAACGGAAAGTGTCAAATCACAGGTAGCTTTCCAGTCCAAGACAGGAGGACTCGACCATTGATCAATCCAATGGGCCAAAAGATAAGCAAGCAGAGAGAGGATAAGCCAACGATAAACACCAAGTTTTGTAGATTGCCCAAAACAATGCAAACCAAAGCGATGTTTGATGGTTTTGAAGAATCCCTCAATCGCCCAACGCTTACGACCTAACATCACCAGATAAGCACCAGAATAAGGATGAGAAGAGACAACAAAGCGTAACTCCCGTTTACTATCAGCTCTTTTGAGCCAAAACCAAGAGATCGTCAAAGGCTGAGTTAGCCCTTCTAGCAAAATTTGTTGTCCACGTTTGCCATGACGATAAAGTTGTTTGACTGTACGGCCATCTTGAAGTTTACGATTGTTGCGTACACCGACAACGATGCGCCAAGTCTTGGCGCGGACAGTATTGAAAAACTTCACCGTACTAAACTCAGTATCAGCAAGGACAATCACAGTCTTGCCTTGGGTTAGTTGCTTGGGTACTGTCCCCAATAACTTACAAGCTAAGTCAGAGGGACTGGGGTATCCTTTGCCGCGCCATACTCTAAAACTCCATGGTACGCGCCACTCTCCATAGACCAGATACAGTACAACCAGATGTAGTCCTCGCTTTCCGTTTAGTATTCTCACCCATGGGTCTGGTTCGTTTTGGGTGGGATTGCTCAAATGTAAAAACTTGCCGCTTTTTTCTAGGGTAGTCAAGTCTATCAGTATCTTTAATGGCACTTGTTTCGATGGGCGATGCTTGGCGATTTGTCCCAAAATAGCCTGCCGTGTTGACCGAATTACTGCTCTCGTTGACCAGTTATAGTGATTGAGAAATCGGCTGAGTGCACTCGCTGATTTTATCTGTGTATGTTCTGGATAAGGATGCCTTTGTGCTTCGAGAAATAGTCCTAGTATTGCATTGAGACTTGCTGTTTGATACACACTTGGCATCAAACACAGAAGACTATACACTAGCCCTTGGGCGTGCTTAACGATGCTTTCCATGCTCGTTATTTAATTTACTACTACGCCCTTTTTTTCACATTTCTGCTCTTTCTGCAACCCCTTTTCTTGAATGGTGCAAGATCTCAGTTAACCAAGTTTGGATCGAGGCGAATTTGCTTGATCGCTTCTAATCCGTCTATGACGGGCATTTGGATATCCATTAAAATTAGATCTGGTTGAGCACTCTTGGCTAGGTCGATTGCCTCTTGCCCATTCATTGCGATGAGAAGTCGATATGCTTTGGCTTCAAGATAGCTCTTTACTGTACTGATATTAGCTTCATTATCTTCTGCTAACAAAATTAGTGGTGTTGTAGATACCGATAGCTGTTTCGGTTCTACTAAATATTGCTCAAGATCAGAAGCTGGTTCTGGTGGAGGGGGAGGTTCGATGTGGTTGATCGGCAACTCTATGGTGAAGCAACTGCCGACACCTATTTCACTGGTTATTCCGATTGTGCCCCCATGAAGCTCGATGATTTGTTTTGCCAATGCTAAGCCTAAGCCTGTTCCTTCGTATTTTCGATTTAAAGCGCTATCTATTTGGATAAAGGGTTTGAATAGCTTCTGGATATTTTCTGGTGAGATGTCGATGCCTGTATCGGTTATCGATATTTGTAAATAGTCTTGGGTATGCTCTTGAGTATGCTCAGAGACATGAGAAAGCTTAGTGGCTTCTAGTTTAATGTGTCCTCCATTGGCGGTGAATTTAACGGCATTATTGAGAATATTAATTAATACCTGTTTGATCCGCCGCTCATCTAACTGCATCTCAGGGAGATTTGGTTGCAGATGCATATCGAGCTGAATCTGTTTCTTCATTGCTTGTTGCTTAATAAAGTTCAGACTGGATTCGCAGAGACTACTGATTGATGCCAATGAATAATTTAGTTCAACTTGTCCTGCCTCAATTTTTGCGAGGTTGAGAATGTCATTGATTAATTCAAGTAAATGGTTTCCACTTTTTTCTACAGTTTGTAAGGCTTGAATTTGGCGATCGTTGATGTCGCCATAAATTTGCTCTTGCAAAGCCTCAGTCATGCCGAGAATAGCGTTGAGAGGAGTACGGAGCTCGTGACTCATGTTAGCCAAAAACTCGTCCTTGAGTTTGGTCGCGCGGATTAGCTCTTGATTTGTGTGTTGTAGTTTCGCCTCGGCTTGTTTGCGATCGCTAATATCAAAATTAATACCAATCAATCTCTGGGGATGCCCTTTCGCATCTCGCACCAAAGTTCCATAGTTTTTTATAAAGTGGATACTGCGATCGCGATGGAAGATCCGAAATTCAGTGTCCATGTCTATTTCTCCTAAGAGAGTTCGCTCTCCCATTTCTCTAGTAGCTACGAGGTCGTCAGGATGGAGCATGGCTGCCCAAGATTCATGGTTGAGTTGAAAATCAGTGTCCTGTGTGACTCCATACAGTTCATACATTCGCTCATCCCAAAACAATTTCTGCTCTGCAATATTCCATTCCCAACATCCGATCGCTCCAGATCTAAGTGACAAAGCGAGGCGCTCTGATAGTTTTTGAAGTTCCACAGTGCGTTTTTGCACCTTTGATTCTAGCTGTTGATTGAGTTGTACTAGCATGTTGTTAGTCCGTTGACGTTCCAACTCAGCAGTAGCACGGGCGGCGAATACCTTTAGGACTTGTTCTGCTCGTTGCGGATTTTGAATTGTCTTTTCATCTAAAATACAAAGATTCCCGATCGCCTGACCATTAATATCTTTTAAGGAAATACCAAGATAGCTGTATGCCTGCATGTCAACTAGATCTCGATGTTGAGGAACCATCTGCTGAACAAAGCTATCACAATAAAATGTTCCCTGCTGTAATGCCTTTTCGCAGGGGGTGTTTGCAATATTAAAAGAAAAAGCTGGTTGAAGTTCTCCATTTGCCCAAAAAGCTAGGGAGTTTAACTCACCATCAACCAGTTCAGTAACTAGAGAGTAAGAAGTATTGAGAGCCTTGGCAATATGAGTTACCAGTGCAGGGAAGAAGTCTTGTCCAGTGGTTGCGGCTGTCCCTGCAATGAGATTTTGTAGAGCGAGTTCAGATTGCTTGCGATCGCTAATGTCTCGAATCATAAACAAAGCTTCATCTTCACCACTCTTAATCACTCTCACTTCTTCATCTTGAAAGCTATCTCCTATATGGATATTTTGCTCGTAGATTTGTAACTTGCCAGTCTCGATCGCTCTACGCAAATAATGAAATTGGCGATCGGCTAGCTCTGTGGGTAAAATCTCGGTCATTGACTGCCCAACAAGATTGAACTCTAGTGGAAAGAGCGCGAAATCTTGAAACTGAGTAATGACTTCGCGATAAACGCCATCAGTCCCTACCCGAAACATCAAATCAGGAATTGCTGATAATATGGCACGACTCTGGGCTTCGCTCTTTGCTAAAGCAAGTTCGGCTTGTTTGCGATCGCTGATATTTCGCACCAATCCTAAGACTTCAGTTTCGCTATAAGGCACAAGTCGGACTTCTTCGATTTGGGGTATGCCATCAATCTCAAGCTCTTGCTCGTATACTTGGATAGAACCAGTTTGAAGTACCTGTTGAACCGATTTAATTCGTTGTTGTGATGCTTGGGGCGGCAAAATATCCAATATATTGGTTCCCACAATTTCTGAGAGATTACCCACAACGTTAAAATTTGGAGAAGCAAGAAATTCCACATAAACACCTTCTTGGTTCATCCGAAAAATTATGTCAGGCATTGCACTAATTAAGGCTCTGAAATGGGTTTCACTTTTTTGTAAGGCTTCTTCCGAGTGCTTGCGATCGCTAATGTCTGTGATTGTCCCCACATAGCCGATGATTTGCCCGTTGATATCTTGCTCGACGACAGCGTTTCCCAATACCCAAATTACGGAACCATCAGGTCTCAGAATTCGATACTCTAATTTAAATGGTATATTTTCGCGGCGGGTGCGAATTTGCTCGGCAATAACGTACTCACGATCTTCGGGGTGTAATGCTTGCTGCCAAGATGTTCCAGTAGTTCCTTCTGGTGGCAAGCCAAGCATCTCACAGCAACGTTGGTTAATATATATACCGTTGCCCTCAGCATCAGTGCGAAATATTCCGACAGGAGCTACGGCATTTAAGTTGACATAGCGCTGTTCACTTTCACGTAGTTGTCGTTCAGCTTGCTCTCGTTCAGTTAGTTGATCTCGCAATTGTTGGTTGATTGCCGCTTGTTCTCGCGCGATCACACGGCTAGTATAAATCGCAAATAACACGGAGATCACTGCCGAAAAGAGTATACTTCCAGCAACTATGCTATTGCGAATTGTCTTCGAGTAGGCTAGTTCTGACTCAGCTTTTGTGGTTTGTAAATCAGCAAGTTGAGCAAATGGTAATAGGCGATCGGGAAACTCAATAAACTTGACAAAATCCTTGTTTTTGACAAATTTAACTAACCTTAATTCTGCGGCAGTTAGAGTCTTTGGAGATTCGGTAAGTGGGGTTAATTGCTCAATCTCTAGTTTTGCTTCTTGCTGAAATTTTTTTATTACTTTTTCATATTCGGCTAGCAAGGGTTTTAGCCCCTCGATATCTGAGCCCTTAACAGTTAAGTTATATTTCTCTAATGCAGTTACAGTTTTCTGAATGCGATCGAGTAATTTGCTACTCTCTCGCTTAAAGCCATCGGGATCGGCTAAGTAAGGTGATAGTTGTTTAGCAGGGCGATTATATAAAATATCGACTTGGAGAGTGTTTATAAACTTGCGATCTTCAGCAGCCCCCAGCATTTTCTGAAGCGCGTCTTGGTGATAATTATTTCCTACTAGCAAGCCTACAGAAGACCCCAAGAAAGTAATGCCTAGGGCGATCGCATATCCATAAACTATCCGCTCATGTAGGTAAATAGGTGGAAGGAGGAAAAAGAAGACGACGCAGGAAGTCAAAATCAATCCAACGTAGATTGTAAGCCCACTCGAACATGGCTACATACAGATACAAATACTTCTTGTGAATACCTCGAAAGGGACGCAGAAAATTGCGTAAACCAACCCAAATGCCCTCCATAGTATTGCAATGAACCTCACAAAAACCATCTTGATCTTCATCGCGGGCATACTCGCGCTGAGAGTGACAAACGGTTTGACGCTCACGACCAGAAGCAGGTATGCGATTATAAGCATCGGATTCATCGGTATAGACTGTCGTGGTCGGTAAGGTCGTTACCTCTACCTGCGGTTGAATCGTGATTTGTTGAGTATTGTCACAGACCTTCATGCGGATCTGACCACTGTTGCGCCCAACAGTACCGACAATGGGTGGACGGTCATTTGCCATGGTTCCCTTGCCTTTGCGTTGATTCCCGCGTTGTCTTGGTGGGTCTGCTATTGGATCTTTTTTTTTGCTCCCTTTTCTCCTGCATTCTGAAACATCTCGTCCATCTCGGCTTCAGCATCGGGCAGATTACCATTAATCAAATGGGCAAATCCTCGACGTTGGATGCGATGCCGCCAAGACAATAATGTCCCATAGTCGAGTCCTAGTTCCTCGGCTATGTGTTGGGTCGTTTGTCCTTGTAAGAATCCACGCAATATCAGCACGATCTGACCACAGGTGTAATGGCTTCCTGATAAGTCTGTTCCTGTAAAAATGTGAAACACTTTCCCACATTCCCGACACTTATATTTGACGATTGGTGTACGTTGGCGATCGTGTGGCGCTTGTCCTGCTGGTATTGCGTGTCCACTTGGACAATGCAAACCCTTTGGATGCAGGATCTTTAATAACCATTCATAGCACGCTTGTTCATCTAACAATTCGGTCAGGGGAAATTTGATCATGGCATCTCTATCGATTTATGAAAATGACTTCCTCCTATTTTGCCATTTCACCTACTTCCCCATATGAGCGAAACTATCTTGTTAGTCTTAAACATCTGTCCCTAAAGCCCCTGTTAAAAGTTTGTGCGGATTATTGTCTATCTCCTTAAGTTTAACTGACTTCATCAAATAATCATTGACTATCTCCATTAAATATTTTGAGGCGATCGGGCTAATGAGCTTAATTTCTTTAGCCTACAGCAGTTTAAGTTTTGCTTGAGAAATAAAGCCCAAAAGATAAGTGGCGGCGTAAAGCGCCGCCACTTATCTCTTGGGCTTCTCTTGCATTGCTTTAGTGGAAGCTACAGTTTTTTTTGTATGTTTTATTGTGAGTAGTATAGCAACGTAAGATATAGATAGGACAATTCAAAACCCAAAAGATGAGTGGCAGAGCGAAGCTCTGCCACTCATCTTTTGGGTTTTATATCCTAAGCAAAGCTTACATTGCTATAGGTACTTAAAGAGCCGATGGACAGCCAATAGAGATTTCTTTGGTTCTGGGATATTGACTTAATAGCTTTTGGAAAAGATTAAAATTGAAACTGCGAGGATCAATACGTGAGCCTGAGCGATCGACAGTTTTGTGAGTAGTTATGCGTTCTAAGGGCACATCAGTTTTCGCTACTAACCATGCTAGAGACTGATATTGAGCTTCTGTATATCCACTATGGGTATAACCATCATGCATTCCATCCGCAGGAGTTTCCAAAGAAATATGATAAGCAAAGTTATTTACAGAACTTGGATACCGAGGATTAGTCTGTACTGCTTCTGTTCCCAAAGAACTTACAAAAACTGAATTCCCTGCACCAAAGGCGCGTTTATCTGGTGGCACAAAGTAAATAATTCGACCATCCAGCGCAACTAATGTGTGATAGCTTGCTTGATTACCCTCGTCAGTATGGAATTCCTGAAAAAAATTAATGACACTATTAGCAGAGCCAACTGTTTCATGAAGAACGATAATTGGTGGATTATTTGCAGGCTGACCCGATAGATCTTTGAGATATCGCTCACCATAGTTAGAAGCTGCTGCCAAAGCAATCATTTCGCTTGGGTTATAGGTAATTCCTTTCTCAGAAGAAGCAGGATTTGGAGTGGATGTAGGTAGGGGTTTCCGAAATCGCTCTAGAGTGATAGGAATAGAAGTTAGTGCGGCGGGTAATGATGGCTCAGGTGGCTTTGCGGGTGGTTGGTTTTCACAACCTTTCACTGGTGCGAACTGATTTATCTCTGGAGAAAAGCTGATGTTTTGTGTATTTTTTTGCGTAGTTCGTTGTGAGATGCTAGGGTGACTTTCCGTAAACTTGGCATCAGCAATTACCTTAGTTTTAGCAGGTTCTGCTAAGAAGATAAATATAACCAATGTTAGAAAGAAGAAGGCGATCGCTACTAATCGTTTAACTTGCATACTAGGCTAATGATAACTTTGGGGTGGTGATACAAAAATTTATAAGCGGAGATTTTAACGGCAGTTTTTATTAAATAAACCACAATATTTCTTTTTAAAGTGTTATGAATTAACACTTTTAGGACTTACGCAAAAATGCCCTGAAAGCCTAATTTTGCTGTAGGGGCAATTCATGAATTGCCCCTACTACGTCTTGTTGCGTAAGTCATAACTTTAAAAAGAAATATTGTAGTGAAGGACATTCTTCTTTATGCGCTTCTCTCTACTAAGGAATGAAAATTCGCCAATTCAAGGATGAAATGCAACACCTAGAGATCTTTGCGTAAAGGGACTCATAAGGATATTCTGATATTAATCACAATAATTAGGATACCCTCATGAGCTTTGTCCATCTTACCACCACAGAAAGAAGTGAACTGTATAAACTAAGAGTAATTGAGCAATTATCTGTATCAGAGATAGGTCGTCGCTTGAAGCGAAACAAAAGTACGATTTCAAGAGAGTTATCGCGCAATACAGACGAGCGACAGATTGGCTATTTGCCAGATACTGCGGTTGCCCTGATGAAAGCAAGACGGAAACAAGCAAAGGTAAGATTTCAGAGCATCAGTGCTGAGACGATCGCCGAAGTCAAACAACGGTTAGAGCAACACCACAGCCCAGAGCAACTAGCAGGGAGAATGGAAAGGGAGGGGCTAGGTAAAATCAGCTATGAGACGATTTATCTGATGATCTATGCAAACCATCAAGAGATGGGAATATATCAACAATATCTGAGGCAGAAGCAAAAGCAACGAAGGCGCAAAGGTCGCCATCAGAAGCGAGGTGGCATTCCCAATAGGGTAGGGATAGAGAATCGACCGAAGATTGCAGATTTAAAAACAGAGATTGGACATTGGGAAAGTGATACGGTAATCGGGTGCAACCACACAGGTATCGTAGTTACGCATGTTGATAAAGCATCGAAGTATTTACTTGCTGGACTAGCTAAGAACAAGACGATGGATGAGATAAACAGAGTGACATTCAATCTATTTGAGCCTATAGAATCAACATCTCGAAAGACAATGACCTTTGATAATGGAAGAGAATTCTGTGGGCATGAGAAGCTATCTGAAAGATTGAAACTAGAGACCTTCTTTGCGAATCCATATCATTCATGGGAACGTGGATTGAATGAACACACCAATGGATTAATTAGAGAGTTCTATCCCAAAAGTACAAACTTTAAAATCGTGAAAGAAGAGGACTTTCAGAAGGCAGTGAATTTGATCAATCACAGACCCAGAAAATCACTTGACTATCGTACTCCTTACGAAGTATTCTTTGCTTCATCAGAACCCGTTGCATTTCATCCTTGAATTGGCGATTAATTAACTTGTGCAATTAAAACCAAAATTTGTTGGGGCGGGCGAAGCCCCCAACAAATTTTGGTTTTAATTGATTTTCATTCCTAATCATTTTGGCTTAATAATTTGCGGTGGCAAAGGGATAGGTGAAGGAAGAATTCGACTAAACACAGCGATCGTATATCCTATCAATCCCATAATCGCGATCGCTAATCCGAGCCAAATGCGACTGCGGTTTTGCTGCGCTTGCTTTATCTGCTGTTTTACCTGAGTCTGGCGCTCAGTTTGGATCTCTTTGGTTAGGCGATCGAGCTCATCGAGGCTATGCAAAATTGCATCACAGTCAGCTGGGCGATCAACTGGTCTTTTTGCAATCAGTTTGTCTAATAACTGAGCAAAATTATCGGAAATCTGTGGAGCCGATTCGCGCCAATGGGTGTAATTAAAAGTGAAATGGGAGAAATAAAGTAGGTTAGAAAGTATGATGGATAACAGTTCTAATCCAAAGAAGTCATAAAATTGAGCCGTGAATATAAAAACAAAAACAGCATCGTCCAGTAAAAGCATAGAAGAAAGACTAAACGATTATCCTGAATTGAAAGCGAAAATCGAAGGATTATTATCCGTTGTAGAAAATGCAGAAGGTGATCTAATCAAAGCCGACGCAGCCGAGGAACGAGTGATAGAAGAAATCCGTCAGTTAGGACAAACAGCACTACAAACATGGGCAACGCGGCAAGAAATCAAGCAAAGCGAAGCATATATCGCCGCGAATCCATCTTCACACCGAGGTGGTAAAAAAAACTCTATTGGTACAGCCGATATGGACGCATCGAAGTACTAGAGCAAAGGTACATCGAATTTGGAAGAGAGTCCAAACAGGTAGTGAGACCATTTCAAAAAGCCGCCGAAGTACATTGCCGAGGATATTCACGCCCATTGCAGAGAGTGATTACCGACTTTGGGTCAGATGTAGCGTTTGGGAAAATCCCAAAAAAATGATGGAACATCATGGAATAAGCATCCCAATTAGTGCAGGACAGGAGATCACAGAAAGTCATGCCCAGCGTATATTAGAAACGCAGAGTTGGGAAACAGGATTCCCAGCAATCGAGGGTGTGGAGTTTTTAATAGCGGAGATGGATGGGACAATGATTCCGATTGTGGAAACAACGGCAAGCGAAACTGATGGCGAAGAAGTTGACCGTCGTAAGACGCGTAAAATTAGCTGGAAAGAAGCGCGTCTAACCTCGGCGCGTACCCCTGAGCAAGAGCAGCCTATTTTCGGAGCAACGATAGGCTCGACTGATGATGCAGGAGCAGCATTACTTGATTGTGCTATCCGTGCTGGATTGGGAGAAGAAACCTTTGTGCATGGGGTTGGCGACGGTGCGCCTTGGATTGCTAGCCAAATCGAGCAGCGTTTTGGTGTACTTAGTCGCTACTTACTAGATTTCTATCATGTATGTGAATATCTAGCCGATGCAAGTCGCGTTTGTTCCCCAGATGCTCCGAAAGCATGGATGGATGTGCAGAAGCAACAACTCAAATCCAATCATGCTTCGGCTGTCCTTGAAGCTCTTAAGCCGTTTCAAGAACCTGAATCTGTTCCTGACAATCTGGCTGTGGTTAGATCCGCTTATCGCTATCTTTTCAATCGTCCTAATCGTCTAGACTATCAGGGCACGATTGACTCCAATTTACCCATTGGCTCTGGTGAAATTGAGAGTGGTCACCGCTATGTTATTCAAAATCGTTTAAAGCTTGCTGGCTCTTGGTGGACGATTGAAAATGCTAAGGCTATGCTTGCTCTTAGGATCTGCCGTACTAATCAAGATTGGGATGCTTATTGGCTTAATCTTTCTTCCATTTCTTATTGAGCTGAACTTTCACTTTTAATTGCACCCCGCGCCAATGGTATATATCTGTATGTGAATCATGCAGATTGAGAGGATAAGTACTAGTAACTAAATGTAAAAAAGTCATACCTAAAGAATAGAAATCAGACTGAGGAATTGCAAAACCACGTTCTTGCTCTGGAGAGGTATAACCAGCAGAAGAGATTTTTGTGACACCGCCGACACTACCGATCTTAGCTAGATAGGTATAGGTTGCTTCCCTTGCAGTGCCAAAGTCAATCAGAGCAAGCTTCCCTGATGGTCTGAGCATAATGTTTGAAGGTTTGATATCGCGATGGAAATAGCCCTTTTGATGCACGATTTTCAATACTCTTACGATTTGCTTCAACCACCCGATCGCCATTTTTTCTGAAAGTCGCTTATGGCTATAGATCCAATCATGGAGATTCATTCCTTCAATTTTTTCCATAACAATGCCGTATAGCTTTTTTTTGTCTGGTAAATAATGATGGATATAAGCATCAATTTTGGGTAATCCAGTAGAATCAATTTGCCCTAACAAAAAAGCTTCTTGTTCAAAAAGCTCGACGGTTTTCGGCTGATCGTTAAATTCAGGTTTGAGGATTTTAAGTACCTTAGGATGCTGATTGGCATCTTCAACTTCGTAGATTGTCCCAAATCCACTTTTATCGCTGAGTAATCTCTTGACAGCATAAGCGCGATCGATGAGTAATTCGCACCCACATTGTTGGCATAACTCTGCGGTGTCTAGATTCTGGCTATTGCAGTTCGGATTGATACAAAGTCGCATAATCAAGCTTCGTTTGCGGCAAAAGCATTATAGCGCCAAAAAAGTGTGCCTACCCTTTTTAACGGTAATTGCTGTAAAACCCAGAATACAAATGGCGGCACGAAGTGCCGCCATTTGTATTCTGGGTTTTATGTCCTAATCCAACTTTGATTGCTATATACTTCAGTTTTGGGGCTTACAATAAGTTGAGTTCAAATAAATCAAATAAAGTTTAAGTAATTAGTTCTATGGAAATATTGTCAGTGCCGACAGAGGTTTGTACTCTTTATCCTGAAAGCACTTTGGGCAAAATATACCTAGATTGGATTCCCCAGCCTGGCGATCATATTGATTTAGAAGGTAAAACCTACACGATTTTAGAACGCCGCCATCGATATCAATTTCGTAGGGGCAAATACAACTTATTTAGAGTTTTAGTCTATGTACAACCTGCACCAGAAAATTTGGAGAGAAGTTTGAGTAATGGGCGTTGGGTGATAGGAGATAGTAATTGTCGATATAATGCTGGTTCAGAAATGATTCGCTGTGCTGTAAATCCTAACGGTCCATGTCAAGGATGTCGCTTTTGGGAAGCATAAAAAAAGAAGTTGCTCTGCAACTTCTTTTTTAGTTAAAAAACAGAGATGGTGCGAAGCACCATCTCTGTTTTTGGGCTTTTTAGAATTGAACGCCTACACCTGCTTGAAGTGAAGTGCCTGCCGAGCCATTACTTTGACCATTAAATGGAATTACAGCATTGCCGTAAAGTAGAACGCGCTTGTTAACACTAACTTCTACACCAGGTTGCAAAGCAAAAGCAGTTTGATCACCTGTTAAGCTGCTATTCCCGCCAACTTTAAACGATGCACCAGCCCCAAGATAAACATTAGCGCGATCGCCTACGGGCAAATCATAGGAAATAGTAGGAACAACTGAAGTACCACCATTACCAAAGAGAACAGAACTTCTTGCCGAAATGGGTGCTCCATCGAACTTATAGCGACCAGCTAAGTTTGCGCCAATTACAGAAGGATTTGTAGCAAAGCTTTGGAGTGAGATCCCAGCGCCCACATAGCTACCTGGTTGCTTTACTTCTTCAGCTGAGGCGAGCGCACTAAAAGAGGTAAGAACAGAAGTAGCGATCGCAATACCGAGAGAGATTTTTGTAAGAGATTTCATGAGCTTGAGTTCCTGCATTGTTTTGCTGTGTGAGATGACTCTTTTGACTGGAGAGAGTCAGCATTGTTCCCATTGTTCCTTATACCCTAAAAATTGTTGAAACTCTTGCTGTATAAGGGTTTTAGTCTTATAAAAGAAGTTCTATTTCTAGACAATCATGCTAATGGGTGACCCATATCCAAGTAAATCCGCAATAAAAAAGAGAAGTGGAGCCTAGCTCCACTTCTCTTTTTTGTGAGTGATGAGAGGCAGTGCGAAGTACCGCCTCTCATCTGTTGGTTTTTAATAACTTCCTGCTATGGCAATTTCACGTAGATCTAAATCACAACTGCGCCAAACTTGACCATCAAGAGCCGTTTGTTCGATCAGACTGGCAAGACGCAACGTCTTTAGAGCTTGATCGCCTCCAACCGATGGCTGTTGCGTATCACGGACACAATTCACGAAATGCTCCAGCTCAGCATGAAGAGGCTCGATATTGCTAGTGTGAACTTTTTCGATAAAGCCGTCTTGACGATAAAGGACTTGACCATAATCAGTTGTCCAATTAGCTGTAGTTTGACGATAAATTAAAATTTCGTTATTTAGAAAATCAGACTCAGTTAGTGAATTTGTGCAATGAGCCGTAATTTTACGTTTCTTGCGATGTGTCACCTTGCTAGATGTAAGAGTTGCAATTACACCATTTTCAAAACCTATCGTTGCAGTCACATAGTCAAGGTACTCAGACTCAGGAGATACACGATTGCCATGAGCCGAAACACGCACGATTGGCGAAGCAACCAATTCTAGAATGATGTCAATGTCATGGATCATTAGATCAAATACAACTGATACATCATTAGCCCTTTGTGAATAGGGACTCATGCGATCGGCTTCGATCGCCAAAATTGTCTCATGCTTTAAAACTTTGCTCAGCTCTTGGAATGCAGGATTAAACCTTTCGATATGTCCGACTTGGAGAATTCTATTGTGGTCAGAGGCAGTTTTAACTAGGGATTCAGCTTCTTCAATTGTGGCAGCGATCGGCTTTTCGATGAGAACATGAACTCCCGCTTTGAGGCAAGTTGTGCCGACATCATAATGTAGCCTTGTGGGCACTGCGATACAAACGGCATCGACCAGTGGCAAAAGGTCATGGTAATCTTCAAAAAAGAGCACTCGATGTTTGCTAGCAGTATCACGTCCACGTTCTATGCTTACGTCAGAAACGCCAATTAATTCTGCATCCTTGAGCAAGCTGAGCACCCTTGCATGATGCTGCCCCATATTACCGATACCTATAACACCAACCCTGATGGGATCGTGGAAATTACGATTGGGGCTCATATTCCTCACAGCTTACTAAACGCGCTCAGTTTGTCCAAAATCGTAACATGGATGCATAACGCTTTGCTCGTTGGCTAAAACAAATGGTTTTTAAAAGCCTTGCAAAGAAAGGCTTTTAAAAAATTTATAAGTACTTGTCGATCAAACGAGCCACAATAAAATTTTTGAAAATGTTGCAAAGCAAAGTTTTCAAAAATTTTATTGATTTGGGTTTGAGCGCAAAGCGCTGTAAATATCGATCAACCTGTATTTCTCATACCTGCGGCGATGCCGTTGATGGTGAGTAATGCACCGCGTAATAGCTCGTTTTTGGAGTAACGCGATCGCAGATCGACGGTGTCAGGACGATGTTGACGTAAGCGCTTGAGCAAAGATGCTTGGATAAAACCAAGCGGGACGATCGAGCCATTACGCAACTGTACAGACCGTTGCAGATCGCGATCGCTATCAAGAATTTGCTTTTGTCCTGTAATTGCTTGGATAACCTTACGAGTGCGTTGATATTCCTCTTGTATTTCCGCAAATATGTCTGTAAAGGCTTCTTCATGCCCTTCTTTGGTAAGCTCACGCATATAATGATGCGCGATCTGCAAATCAGTTTTAGCAAGCGTCATCTCGACTCGCGAAATTGCGGTTTTAAAGAACGGCCATTTGCTATAAAAATATTGCAACAGCGATAAATGACCCTCAGGATTTTGTTGGAGAAACTCCTCAAGGGCTGCTCCGATGCCATACCAAGATGGCAGTAAAAATCGGCTCTGTGTCCAACTAAACACCCAAGGAATCGCCCTTAAACTGCCTAAATCTCTCTTGCCTGCACGTCTTGCAGGACGTGAGCTAATTTGGAGTTGGCTGATTTCTTCGATCGGCGTAACCTGATGAAAAAACTCGACGAGATTAGGCTGCTCGTAAATAAGATGGCGATAAACTTGGCGCGATCGCACCGAAATTTCTTCCATCGTATCTAGCCAACAGTCGAGAGTGTCAGTACTGCTAGGTAACAAAGCTGCTTGGATGACTGCCGCTGCGATCGTCTCCAGATTGTAAAGGGCGATTTCAGGCAAAGAATATTTTGAGGCAAGCACTTCACCTTGCTCGGTGATCTTGATCCGTCCTTCGATACTGCGTCCTGGTTGAGCCAAGATGGCTTCATAGGTTGGTCCACCACCGCGTCCAACCGATCCACCTCGTCCATGGAACATGCGGAGATCGACCTGATATTTTTGGCAAACATCTTGGAGTGCACGTTGCGCCTT
The DNA here is from genome assembly GCA_023336205.1 of Pseudanabaena sp. Salubria-1. Classification (GTDB taxonomy): domain Bacteria; phylum Cyanobacteriota; class Cyanobacteriia; order Pseudanabaenales; family Pseudanabaenaceae; genus Pseudanabaena. Next base: position 49,429 of record JALQCR010000031.1, on the reverse strand, counting down.
ATAAATTTCCCAATTACTGCTTAAAAATCCCGAATCTTTGTTGCTATCTGAGTACCCAAGCATCACCTCTTGCAAATGTTCATGGCATTCGAGATAAGCACGGTAAAGCGGCAGCTCAAACAACTCGGTCATAATAGGCGGGGCGCTGCGTAAATCCTCTACAGTCTCAAATAAAGGTGCAATGCTAAGCGAACCTTTGCCTGTAGCTGGATCGTAAAGTCCCGCCTCTTTAGCCAGTAACAATACTTCGAGAATATCGCTGACACTACGGTTCATACTGATCACGTAGTTGTTGCAAATGGCGACTGAAAATTCCTGTTGAACTTTGGAAACCATCCGAAATGTCTCAATAATCTCGTTGGTTTTGGCGCTAAAGTTCAGCTTGGCAGGAATCATCGGACGACGAGTTTTTAGCTCTTGGGTTAACCATGCCACCCTTTCGACTTCAGTGAGGTCATCATAGGGCTTGTCCAGAAGCTGAAGTGCTTCGGCAATTTCCGCGATGGTGTTGCTATGTTGGGTACTCTCTTGACGGATATCAAGGTGAGCAAGATGAAACCCATAGACATCAACTTGACGTATCAGGTTTTCAAGAGGTTTAGGATTAAGCTTGGTTTCGATTAAACTCGCTTGAACTAGTTTTAACTCCGCCAAAAATTCCGAAACATGGTTGTAGAGCTGATGTTCTTGACCTTTGGTAGACAGCTCCATTTCTGAGGCTTGCCAACCGCTATGGCGCAATTTTTGGTTGCGATCGCGAGTTCGGGTGAGACGCTCACGCACATAGGCTAACTTGAGGCGATAAGGCTCTTGACGGAATTTGAGCGAATATTTTTCATAAATTTCAGGTAAATAAATTTGATCGTCCCCAAGTGAGTCAAGCAATTCTTGGGACACATCACTGAGGCTTTGCGATAGCGATAGTAGGCGACTTAGCCGCTCCACGGATTTAATGTATTTGTTAAGGACGAGATTTCTCTGGTAGCAGGCGGTTTGCCATGTTACTTCAGGTGTGACATAGGGGTTGCCGTCGCGATCGCTGCCTACCCATGAGCCAAAGTTACAGAAGCTGTAGCGCGGTAGAGTTAATTTTGGAAAATTAGCCGAAATAGCCGAAGCAATGCGATCGTAAAGTACGGGGATCGCATCAAATAAGACTTCTTCAAAATAGTGCAATGTATAGTCAGCTTCGTCTAAAACTGTGGGTTTGATTTGATTTAACTCATCAGTGCGCCACCAAAGTCTGATTTCCTCAGCGATTTGTTCTTGCAATGCCGAAGCTTCCCAGCTCAAGGCGATCGCCTGTGGTGCGATTTCATCCCCCTTAACTCCGATGAGTCGATCCAGTTCCTTGAGCATCTTCGCGATCGTGCGTTGCTTCTCCCGAATCGTATGCCGCACAATTTCCGTAGGGTGAGCGGTAAATACTAAACTAATATCAAGATTGTTCAGTACTTTTTGAATTTGTCGGGGTGGCACATTTAGCTTTTTGAGTTCAGGAAAGAGCCAACGAAATGTACCGACAGGGTATTCGGCTTCGCTATTGATCGGGCTGATCCGATGGATGTTGGTTTGCTCCTGCTCATGATCTTGCTCAACAATATTAATTAGTTGAAAAAACAAGGCAAACGCACGAGCTGCTGTAGTTGCTTGTTGTAAATCAAGACTTTCGACCACTTTTAAGACTTCTTGGGCAGGATATTCAGGGGCTTGTCCTTCTGGCGAACACATAGCCCGTAGTTGTCGCAATAAATCGACTAATTCCTGACCGCTTTCTCTTAATAGGACTGATTCCCACAAATCCTCTACGAGCTTGAGACGATATCGTAGACGGGAATTGGCGGCACGCAGATCGCTCTCTAAATTAACTATCTGTACTAATGACGCTGACAGTGCTGCTGGGGAACTCATCCAACTTTCTCCAAAATTTTCTTTCTAATCTAAAATTTTCCCACTTTAAGATTCATTCTTCTGTTGCTCAAATTGCAATTAACAACTGTTGTAGATACAGAATTCGGAATCTTAGGCAGGAGGCAAGCATAAAATCTCTATTCTTTTCTATACCATACCAGCCTAACTGTTTGTTAGTTGTAACCTTTTTAGTGGAGACATGCGCTTTTTTATTGCCCAGATGTTGACTAAGTAGACACGCTTAGTTAATTACACACCCAAAGCCACAAGGTTGTGCCCTTGCGGAGCGCAACCTTGTGACTTTGGGGAATTTTCTGCGTAGATACTCAGATAGAGAATCTCCAGCTAGCAAGAACAAAAAGGGCTTTTCGACATTTCGCGCCGTAACTCTCTTTTTGTTCTTTCATTAGCCCCAACTTGAACCGAGATCACTAATACCAATTCACAAAAGCGTGGCAACACATCTGTGAATTGAAACCCAAAACCATAAGGTTGCGCCCCTCATGGGCGCAACCTTATGGTTTTGGGTGTGTAATTAATTTAGATGTGTCTATTTATAGTTAAAAATATCTGTGATTTTGCAATATTTCTTTACAAAGTATTGATAATAGAAATTAGAACTATAAAAAATAATTTAAAAAGTAACTTAACTAATGTTTGATGTGCTGATTGTCGGTGCGGGAATGGTGGGCGCAAGTTTAGCCTGTGCGTTAGGTGATAAGGCTTGCTCAGCAAACCGTAGTCTCAAGGTGGGAATTATTGAAGGCAATGGTAATTTTTTGCGTGGAGAATTTACTGCTGATGGTCGCGCTAGTGCGATCGCCTATGGTTCAACCCAGATCTGGCAAAATATTGGTGTTTGGGGTGGAATGCAGCGCAGAGGAGTAACTCCAATGCATATGATTCAGGTTTCAGAGGGGGATTTGCCCTATCAAGTGCAGTTGCGCCGTGAGGATATGGGGCAAGAAGCACTGGGTTATATTGTCGAGAATGCTGTGACTTTGGCTTCGCTCTGGGAATTTGCGCGGGAATGTAGCAACATCGAATTAATTTGTCCTGCCAAAATCTTAGATATCGAGCATGTCAGCGATCGCGATGTGATGCGCGTAAAAATTAGTTCGGAAATCGGCGAACAATATTTGGAAACCAAATTATTAGTTGGTGCAGATGGTGGGCGATCGCAAGTGCGTCAAATGGCAAAGATTGAAATCTCGGAGCGTCTATACGAGCAAACCTGCATTGTCACTACGGTTAAGTCAGAAAATTCCCATCAAAATTTTGCCTATGAGCGTTTTCAATCAAGTGGACCATTTGCGATTTTGCCATTGGGCAGCGATCGCTCCTGCATCGTCTGGACTGCCACCAAAGAAGAAACCCCGATTTTATTAGCTCTTGATGAAGCAACATTTTTGCAAGAGTTGGCTAAACGCTTTGGTGTGACCCTCATGGAAAAGCTCGGTAATATTACTGTGATATCAAGCGATCGCTCTAACTATTCTCCACGTTGGATGCATAGCCAAACTTATATTCAACCGCGATTAGCCCTAATCGGTGATGCTGCGCATACCACGCACCCGATCGCAGGTCAGGGCATGAATCTTGGTATTCGTGATGTTAATGCTTTGGCTAAGGTTTTAAAAGCTGCTCATCAAAATCATGAGGATCTGGGGGCGATCGCTGTTTTGAAGCGTTATGAATCCAAACGTAAATGGGATAACTTAGGCGTAATTTGGCTTACCGATATTTCTAATCGCCTATTTTCTAACCATAACTGGTTCTTTAAAGTCTTACGCCGCTTTGGGTTACTGCTTCTGCAAATCTCGCCTCTCAAGCGCATTTTGATGTACTTTATGATGGGCTTACATCAGGTCTGAAAATATGGCGATCGCACATTTACCAACTCAGTTAACTCCGCAATTAATTACGCCTGAAAATTTTCAACCCTATGGGCAAGTAATTTTTCCGACGGATGACAGTAAGCAATTTGATATGAATGATGCTCAGCTAGTCTTATCGGGGATTCCGCGTTTTTACATCATGCACCTCCGCAAAGTTGGACTAAGATTTCACAGCTTGGCGCGGCATCAACAATGCACCCAATGTCTCGGCTCTCTTGCTGGTAAAGAATGGTTTATGGCAGTTGCTCCAGCTTCAGACCCAGCGCAAATTGATATAACGCAAATTGCTGCATTTCGGATTACAGGCAATTGTTTCATCAAACTAAATGCTGGCACTTGGCACGCGGGGCCACTTTTTGAAGAAGACTTTATCGATTTTTATAATCTGGAACTGCATGACACCAATATCAATGATTATGAAGTTTGCAATTTACGAAAACTTTATAACTTGAATTTTGAGTTACAGGTTCGTTCTCTCTCTCTTAGGGACTCTTAACTCTGGGAAATTTCAAACTCAGTAAAGACTTTGGCTTGTTCTAGGACTAACTCGGTGGCTAACGCCTCCATATCAGGAGGGTAGCCATATTGACGCAGTAAACGTTTTACAGCAACTTTCATTAGACCTCTTGCAGAACCAAAAACATGTTAGATTTATAAGCTTTTTATCAGAACTCAAATTAAGCGATGAAATACGAAGCCAGTCAAAATCTATCAGCGACAGAATTTAAACGGTTATTTGGAGTAAGAAGAGAAACATTTGCTCAAATGACGGAACTAATGCAACAAGCAGCCCAAAGCAAAGGACAAGGTGGTGTAGAACCAAAGCTAAGTCTAGAAGACCAAATATTGGTTACTTTGCAGTATTGGCGTGAATATCGCACCTATTTTCATATTGCTAGCGACTGGGAAGTGTCAGAATCGACGATTTGCCGCATCGTCAAAAAAGTAGAAAATGTCTTAATTAAATCGAAAAAGTTTCGGTTAGCAGGAAAAAAGTCATTATGGCAGGAGAAGGCTCCAGCCATAATTGCCATTGATGTAACTGAGACAAAGGTTGAGCGCCCTAAATATCACCAGAAACATTTTTATAGCGGTAAGAAAAAGCATCATGCCCTCAAAGCCCAATTGGTGGTCGATCTGACTAATTTCAAGATAGTTTGTACCGCTTACGGTAAGGGCAAGCAGCATGATTTCTCATTATTCAAGGCAAGTGGAGTTCATTTTCACGCACAGACACAAGGTTTGGCAGACAAGGGTTATCAAGGCTTACAAAAGTTGCATCCTAACTCGCAAATTCCTATCAAAAAGCCTCAAAATGGCTCATTATCCAAGGAGGATAAGCGTTTTAATCGCCAACTTGCACGTCAACGTATTGCGATTGAGCATGTTAATCGTCGCTTGAAGATTTTTAAGATTCTCTCTTTACCTTATCGTAATCGTCGTCGTCGTTTTGGTTTGCGTTGTAATTTGATTGCCGCCATTTATAACTTTGAAGTCGCTCTTGTTGCTTCTAAAACTTTCTCTGCTCTGGATTAATTTTCAGTTCTGCAAGAGGTCTATTCTGGCTCTCACACTTTCCTTGAGATTCCAGTCGATTGACGCATTTTTACGGATGCGATCGCATAGGACGATCGCTAAGTCCCGCAGTTTATCAACTCCCATCACATCTTGAGCGCTTTGATTTTGGGCTAGGGCATCGTAAAAGGCGAGTTCGTAGGGTTCTAGTTTTAGGGCTTCACCTCTAGTTTGGGCTGCCTTGGTGTCCTTTGCCATGTTCAGCAATTCTTCGAGGATATCGGTAACGCTGATGACTTGGTTACGATAGCGGCGGAGGGCATCTTCGAGAAGGTCAGCAAGTTTACGGCTTTGGACAATGTTGGTACGGCTACTTGCTTTGATTTCATCCTTGAGCAGTTTTTGCAGAAGTTCAACGGCGAGGTTTTGATGTTCCATGCCACGCACTTCTGCCATGAACTCATCGGAGATGATTGATATATCGGGATTTTTTATTCCTGCTTCATCAAAAATATTAATCACTGCATCGGATACGAGAGCCTGATCGACAACTTGACGGATCGCGGTTTCGATGTCGTGATTGCTGAGGTTGCCACCTTCACCTTCGCCTGTGAGTTTGCGGAGACTGGCTTGGATGGCTTGGAAAAATGAGATTTTTTCGGCGGCGGCGATCGCTTCGGGATGGGGGACAGCTAGGGAATGAGCTTTAGAGAGGGCGTTAAGTTCAGAGAAAAAGCGATCTTTAATTGTGGGATCTGCGACATAGTTAGCGGCATTTTTAAGGATGTTGAGTTTTTCGCCTGTGGTGCTGACGAAGTAATGCTCATAGGCAAAGTCCGCCATGATTTGCTCGACTATTTCTAGCTTGGCGAGCATTAGCCCCACGGCTACATCTTGATTGAGGGTGAGATCGCCTTTACCGCCACTGTTGGCATAGAAGGATAGGGCTTTTTTGAGTTCGGCGGCGAGTCCGAGATAGTCCACAATTAAGCCGCCTGTTTTCTCAAAGAAGACACGGTTAATGCGGGCGATCGCTTGCATGAGGTTATGACTTTTAAGCGGTTTGTCGATATACATGGTGTGCAAGCAAGGGGCATCAAAGCCCGTTAGCCACATATCGCAGACTATGACCAGTTCGAGGGAGTTTTCGGGGTCTTTGAGTCGTTGGGCTAGGGTTTGACGGTTGGCTTTGTTGGTGTGATGTTTGACCAGATTTCCTTCATCGGAGGCACTGGCGGTAAAGACGACTTTAATTTTGCCTGTAGTCAGATCGTCGCTGTGCCAATCGGGACGGAGTTTGACGATCTCATCGTAGAGATTGACAGCAATTTTGCGAGTCATGGTGACGATCATCGCTTTGCCTTTATTTACCTGTTGCCGTGCTTCAAAGTGGGTCACGATATCTTGGGCGATTTGTTGGAGTCGTTGGGTTGAGCCGACGATCGCTTCAATGCGAGTTTGGTTAGCTTTGGCTTGTTGGGTAGTGCTGAGGTCTTCAAAGCTGAGGTCTTCGTCTAGTTCGTCGAGGAGTTGGCGACCTGTTTCGTCGAGGTCAACTTTAACAAGGCGGCTTTCGTAATAAATGGGGACAGTTGCACCATCGGCGACGGCTTGAGAAATGTCGTAAATGTCGATGTAGTCGCCAAAAATGGCGGGTGTGTTTTTATCGCTTTGTTCGATTGGTGTGCCTGTGAAGCCGACAAAGCAAGCATTGGGTAGAGCATCACGAATATATTTAGCGAATCCGTAGCGGGTAGCTTTGCCTGTGATGTTTCCGTTTTCGTCTTTGATATCGACTTGTTTGGCGGTGAATCCATACTGGCTACGGTGTGCTTCATCAGCAAGGACGATGATATTGGCGCGATCGCTAATTTTTGGATAGAGACTTTCACCATCGGCGGGGGAAAATTTCTGAACGGTGGTAAAGATAATCCCGCCTGAGTTGGTGTTGAGCAGTTGACGCACTCGATCGCGATTATCTGCTTGTTGTGGGTCTTGTCTGAGGAGTTGCTGACAACCTGCGAAGGTGTCGAATAGTTGATCGTCGAGATCGTTGCGATCGGTCAGCATAACCACTGTGGGATTATTCAGGTTTGGGTCTAAGACTAGCTTTCCTGCGAGAAATACCATTGATAGGGATTTACCGCTCCCTTGGGTATGCCAAATTACGCCGCCCTTGCGATCGCCTGTTTGAGATGATGCTTTGATAATCGATTCGACAGCTTTATTGACTGCGTAGTATTGGTGATAGGCGGCGATTTTTTTGATCGTGGTAATGCTGACTATGCCTGTATTGAGGTCTTCACTACGGGTTTTTTCAAATACGGTGAAGTGGCGGATCAGGTCTAGGAGGGTTTGTTTGTTGAGTAGTCCTGTGGTTAAGATTTCTAATTCGTTGATGTGGCTTTCGCCTGTGGGCGTTTTCCATGCCGAAAAGCGGTTAAAGTCGGCGGTGAGGGAGCCTGCACGGGCGGAGAGTCCATCGGATATGACTAGCAGGGCGTTGTAGGTAAATAGGCTAGGGATTTCGCGTTTGTAGGTTTGCAGTTGGTTATAGGCGGCGCGAAGGTTGGCTTTTTCATCGACAGCATTTTTTAGCTCAATGACAACGAGGGGCAATCCGTTGATAAAGATGACCAAATCGGGGCGGCGGTTGTGGTTGTCTTCGATGACGGTAAATTGATTTACTACCAGAAATTCGTTGTTGTCGATGTTGTGCCAGTCGATTAGGTTGACGGGTTCGCCTCTGGTTTCGCCGTTTTTCTGATATTCAACGGTGATGCCTTCGGTAAGGTATTTATGGAATATTTCGTTGTTGTTGAGTAGGTCGGAGCTGGCGATATTAAAGATTTCCCGTTGGGCTTGGTTGAGGGCATCGGCGGGAATGGTGGGGTTAAGGCGATGAATGGCTTGCTGTAATCGGTCTTTTAAAACGATTTCACCGAAGTTTTCGCGCTCTTGGTCTTTGCCTTCGGGTTGGAGGTCGTAGCCGTGATGGTAGGCATAACCGAGGTTTTGCAAGAGTTGGAGTTGGTATTGTTCGATCTCGTCTTCGGTGAGGGTTGATTTCATTGGTTATTCCTTAACGCGGAGTTGACCGCTCATTAGTTTAGGTAATAGAGAATCACGGGTTTTAGTTAGGGTTTGAATTTGTTTAGTATTGCTATCTTTTTTAAAATCAATAGAAGTAATTAAAGCGTCAAATCTCTCCATTATTTTATTTTCTGGAAGTACAATTTGAATGGCTTTTAGGCTTGTAGATGGTCTAGCAATTGATGGCACACCAGTAGTATTCTTATTTGCTAATAAAGCATCAATCCCAATTTTTGAAGAGAAAAAACGATAAATAAATCTAGAACTTGCAAGTGATTTATTAACAGATAAAAACATTTGACTTTGGGAAACGACATAACGAGGATATCTAGCGTTAGTTGGAATAAAGCCCACTTGTCCTAATGTTCCTCTATGTGTAAAAACAATATCTTCAGGGAATACATTAGAGCTTTTTAGTTCATCTGCTTTTTCAGGAGCTTAGTGGTGCAGAAAACTCAGGAGAGTCTCAAGATGAGACAATGGTAATACGAGCAAATTCGATACGAAAATCTAACTTTTCGCGTTTGGCAATAGAAGCACAGGCAGGGGGAGGATTAGTTCTAGGGAAAATCTGCAAAAGAGGAAGAGGTTTTTGTTGGTAAAGAAGGGTGTGAAGCTGACGGAGACCGAGTTGCAGAAAACTCAAGCCGCGATGATCGTGCCAATCAATCGCAGCCCTTTGCCCCAAACGCACCAACATTATGCCAAGAATTACAGCAATCAGGTTAGCCGTGGCAAGGAGCATAAATAAACAGGTAAGAGCTTGAGCATCACGGAGATGAGAGCTAACAACATTAAAAGCCGCCGACTTATAGTCTTTAAAATGGGGTTCGATTCCACCAAAGCGTTTGCCATAGAGAGCAAAAGTCTGTAATGAAGGGGGAATATCGCTAAGGACAGCCCATGAACCGTTAGCCATGTCTAGGTTAGCCGTCGCTAAATGACAATTAACATCACCGAGTACGGTGACATCGGGAACTAGATAAGCTTGCTCTGCGGGAGGTATCAGTTGTTCAACACGCTTGGTTGTACCTGTTGGCAGAGTCACTAGCAGATCGCTCTTTGCGCGAATTGCCCAAGACCAGTGATTTTGCTGTAACCATCGGATTAATTCCCCATGTTCAAAACCTCGGTCGGCAAGCAAGGTCACCGTACTTTGTGGCGGCAATAGAGAGCGTACTTGTTCTAAGACGGGACGATAATGTTCAAAGCCAACTGTAGCGCTGCCATGCTCTAGTACTACTTGAGCTAGAGTAATCGACCTCCCTCCCCAAATCAAGCATACTTCTATAAGACAGAATTTATCCCACAGTATACTTGTGTCTAAGGCTAGTTCCAACGATTCTCCTGCAAATGCTTGGAGAAAGTGCTTCACCAATGGGTTATAGAATCTCTCGGCGATGATATGTGGATTATGCACAAAGTAGCTTAGTCTTTCCATCTGACTTCTGGCTTGGCACTCTCGATGGCTCAAATAGGGCAACCAATGACTCAGACTTGCCCTTCCTGATTGCAATATCGCGGCTACTGCCTCCGCAAATCCTTGGAGATGTCGCTTATCTTTTGGCTTGAGCCATTGACGCAGTTGTTCTTGTAGCTGAAGATATAGGTGGGGCATTTGTATAAGATCTTTTGTTGAGGAACTTGAGTATCTCATCTCTTGCCCCTTTTTGCCTCTTGTCTCATGATGAGATTCTATGCCTAGCAACGCTTTTCAGATTTTTCTGCACCACTAAGTTTCAGGAGTTAAATATACAAAGCCATCTTCATTAAATCCATTGACTAAGTTATTGCCTCTAATTATTGGAATACCACTATCCACAAAATTATCAGTTGTAATTCTTGAGCCAAATGGGCTCATTGCTAGGCGGCTTGCAATTTTTTCTATTGTTGTAACTTGCCAGCCTTCAGGAATCCCCCCTAATTCAGAGGCAAACATCGCACCACCAGATGATTTATAGGGCTTACCCTCTGCATTGGGAAACTCGAAATCTACAAACCAATGCTTAAAGAGTGTCTGTGCTATTTGCTCCAAAGTCTCATTTTGTCGCCTCAAGTTATCAATCTTCGCATTAAGACAAGATGCAATATCAACTATCCGACCTTGTTCTTCTAAGGGAGGAAGATTTAAATCAAGATGTTTAATTGAATCAAAAGTTATTTGTGGGAAAGTTCCAGAGCGGGATTCTGCGATTGATTGAAATGTATTTAATAAATCTTGATTAGTTAGATAAGTATAAAGATATTTAGGAATTATTAAATTCTGATATGCTTTGACGACCATAAATTTAGTTGAAACAACATAATCTAAGCAAGAGAAATTAATAAAGGCAAATCTTCGATTAATAGGACGAATTTCACTAAATAAAATATCATTTTTAACTATTGACTTTTTAGCTTGACCAGGCAATGAAGATATCTCTGTATATTCGTGATGTAAAAATTTGCCGTCAAGCACATCTCCAGTATTAATAAATATGACTCTTTCTTTATTGGAAAAATTATAAGTAATAGATTTGTTCTCACACACAGCACCTAGCGTTGTTTCTTTCCACTCACTCATAACTCACCTTTACTATTTCCTTAAAACCCAAAAAATAAAACTTTAAACTCAGAGATTATGGCTCATCACTAACGAACCAATTCTCAATCTTTAAACCATCAAAAAACTGAAAATCAGAAACATTATTAGTCACTAACAAATACCTTAGAGCCAAAACTCAACCTCCCGACCCACAGAGCGATCGCGTAAACCCGCAAAATCTTCATTAGTAAACACAATATTTTCCTGTTGTATTTTCTGTCTAAACCTCAAAGTAGCAGCCCAAAAAGCAGTAGTACTTGTTTCATCTTTCTTTGATAAATCTGCAATCAAATCATCAGCTTTTAATGACTCGTTAGCATCAACAGATTTTTGAAATGTCATAACTCAACCTCCCAATCCTCATATTGCAAACCGTCCACACGGCTAAACTCGCCTATGTTATGAGTTACTAAAACTAAATTATTTGCAATCGCGATCGACGCAATTTGTAAATCATAGACACCAATCGGAGTACCTTTTTTATTTAAATCAGCCCGAATCTGACCACAAATATTTGCTACCTGACCATCAAAAGGTAAACTCACAAATTCATCAAAAAATATCTTTAAATTTGCTAAGTTTTTATCTATATTGCGACTTTTATAAGCCCCATAATAAAGCTCAAACTTCACAACGTCGCATAGAAAAACATCATCTGAAGACAGCACACTTAAACGGTGAAAAATCTGATTATTACTAGAATTAAGATACCGAATACAAGCATTAGTATCTAATAAATAACTCATAACAAAGGCTCCCTTTCTTGATACTCTGGTTGAGCCTCTCGGACTAATGGCTCTCCCACCCAACTCCCACAAGTTTGCTCAAAGAAACCAGCCGACCATCCTCGATTTTTAGGTGTGACTATTGGCTCATTTTCGGTGGCACTTTCTAAAATCGCCGCAATTTCTGCTTCTAGCGATCGTTGATGTCTCTGGGCGAGATGTCTCAGCTTTTCCACAACAACAGGCTTAACCGTCTCTAAAATAATTTGACTCATAATTAAACACCTCAAAAATCAATATTGCGATCGCTAACAACAAACCCAACCTTAGCTAAGGAATGAAAATTAATTAAAACCAAAATTTGTTGGGGCGGGCTTCGCCCGCCCCAACAAATTTTGGTTTTAATTGCACAAGTTAATTAATGTTCATTCCTAACTGCTTTTTAATCTCCTCATCTAAAAGCTGACCCTCGCGCATCTGCTCGCCTAAAGCCATTGTAAGCGCACTCATTCTGTCCTCAAAACTTACATCCTCCTCCACCTCGTCAGGAATCCCCACATAGCGCCCTGGGGTCAACACAAAATTATGCTTCTCTATATCTACCAAACTCGCAGACTTACAAAAGCCCTTGATATCGTGGTAACTACCTCCCGACTTCTTCCACTCATGATAAGTATCCGCAATCCGCTTAATCTCCGTCTCCGTAAACGACCGACTACTGCGATTGACCATATAGCCAAGCTCTGAAGCATCAATAAATAACACCTCACCTTTGCGATCGCGGTTCTTATTCCCATTCTTGTACCGACTCAAAAACCACAAACAAGCAGGAATCCCCGTATTGTAAAAAAGCTGCGTCGGCAACATCACAATACAATCCACCAAATCTTGCACCACTAAGGCTTTGCGAATCTCCCCCTCCCCACTCGTATTCGACGACAGCGAACCATTAGACAACACAAAACCCGCCGAACCAGTAGGCGACAAGTGATAAAGGAAATGTTGCACCCATGCAAAATTAGCACTGCCCTGTGGCGGCTTGCCATATTGCCAGCGTCCATCATTTTGTAATAAATCACCGCCCCAATCACTGTCATTAAAAGGAGGATTCGCAATCACAAAATCCGCCTTGAGGTCTTTATGAGCATCATTTAAAAATGACCCTTCAGGATTCCACTTAATATTGGAGCCATCAATCCCCCGCAAAGCCAAATTCATCCTACATAACTTGTATGTTGTCTCGTTGCTCTCCTGACCATAGATCGAGAGATTATCTAACCGCCCCTGATGATTTTGGACAAACTTCTCGCTCTGGACAAACATCCCCCCCGAACCACAGCAAGGGTCAAACACCCGCCCATTGTAAGGCTCTAAAATCTCCACCAATAACCGCACAATACTTTCAGGCGTATAGAACTGTCCCCCTTTCTTCCCTTCAGCAAGCGCAAACTGTCCCAAGAAATACTCATAAACCTTGCCTAAAAGATCTTCCCCTTTAGAATCAGTTTTTACTAAATCAATCGTCCCAATCAAGTCGATTAAACCACCCAAACATTTTTGATCTAACTTTTGCTGACCATAGACTTTTGGCAAAATCCCCTTGAGTCGCTTGGCATTTTCCCGTTCGATCGCTTCCATTGCTAGATCGACAGTTTTACCAATATCAGGCTGTTTCGCTTGTCCTTGCAGATATGACCACCGCGCCTCAACAGGCACAAAAAAACATTTTCAGATGCATACTCATCTCGATCTTCTGGATCGGCTCCTGCATACTTGTCCTCACCCTCAATCAGCTTTTGGTAAAGCACCTCAAAGGCATCAGAAATATATTTTAGGAAAATCAGCCCTAAAACAATATGCTTATATTCCGCCGCATCAATATTTTTTCGCAGCTTATCCGCAGTTTTCCACAACTTCTGCTCAAAGGAATCCGAGTTATTTTGCTTATCTACCGCGATCGCCATTTTCTGTCTATTCTATACTTCCTGAAATTATCAGTATAACTGTCACTAGTCTTGTTAGAACACAAACCCAAAAATCAATTACAGCAAATACCGATCAAACCCGCCACAAAAGGAGCTAACTAAAAGGGTCGAAGCAGAGCCCACAATGATGAAACCAATTAAGAGCATCTTCATCAGTAATAGAATTAATAGCCATAGTAATTGCGTCGTCAAGAGCCGAAATTGTGCGAGCTTTAGCCGAGCGAATAATCTCTTTTAATTTTGACCAACATAACTCGATTGGCGATAAATCAGGAGAATAGGGAGGGATGAACTTAACCTGAGCACCAACGGATTCAATTAGGGTTTTAGCCATTGCAGCGTAATGTACAGGCAAATTATCCATAGCGACAATTGCCCCAACCCATAACCGAGGCAATAGTATTTTCTCAATGAAAACCAAAAAACTGGCGGTGTTGAGACTACCAGCAAAAGTCATCGCAGCAATCAACCCTTCATCACTCATGGCTCCAATTAAAGTGATGTTTCTACCTTTGTTACCTGGACGGTCATCATATACCCTACATCCTCCTTGACATCTACCATAAAGCCTCGTCATCGCTAGATTTAGCCCTGTCTCGTCAATGAATACAAGGTTTTTGACATCTATCGTATCTAGCCAACGACGAAACTCATAACGCAATTTTTTCACTCTTTCTGTCGCTTGTTCGCTGGCTACTAAAGTTTTTTTTTACGCCCTAATTCTAAGCGCTTAAGCGTACGACTCAATCCTGATACGCTCACTTCTATTGTCTTTGTTTCATGTAGTTTTTCTTTGATCTCTCTGAGATATATGTCATTTTGCGCTTCAACAATTGTCTTTACTAATTCTTCATCTTTGCCTTTGATTTTCGACCGCCGATCTCCTCCTTGGGGTTTTGCTGCTATTTCATTTGTTTCTCGATACCGACGCAAAAAATCTCGAACAAATGACAAGCTTACTTTAAATCGTTTAGCTATGCCTCTCTGCGTATTTTCTTTGTTTTCCCAAGCACTTAATATCTTTTTTCGTAAATCTAGCGAATATGCTGCCATATGTAATCTTTCCTTGATAATACTTTTAGCTTATTAGACTTGTGGCGGGTTTGATCGGTATTTGCTGTAGCAGTTCAAATCACCACTAATTGATTTTTGGGCTTTGTTTTGTACTATCTGCAATTTACTAGTCTCAGAAGCGTCATAAATAATTTTTTTGTTTTCAGCGATCGTGAAAAATCATGGTTAAAATAACAGCACGAAATTAGTAACGTTCTGCTCCTAACCAATAAATCCCCTTGCAACCGTGAAACTCCTTAAGATTTTTCAGGTCTTCCCATTTTTTGATCGCACTGTAGATAAATGGGCAACAGAAGCCCGCTTATTGCGATGGCTGACTTTTTTGTGGTTATTTGCAGGACTAGCGGTTCTTTTTTCGGCATCCTATCCTGTGGCGGATGCTAACTTTAAAGACGGCACGCTTTATTTCAAATATCAATTGGCTTGGGCTGTGATTGGCTTGTTGATCTTTAATGCGATCGTGCATTTGCCATTAAAGTTCATGCTCAAAATCAGCCCAATCTTTTTGTTCATTATTCTGGCGATGCTCTATGCAACGCATATTCCAGGCATAGGGACAACGCGCAACGCTGCGACAAGATGGTTATCGGTGGGCAGCTCATTTCTATTGCAACCCTCAGAGCTAATCAAGCCTTTTTTGATTTTGCAAGCAGCTCAGCTATTTGGTAACTGGAATCGCACTCCTTGGAAAGTCCGAGTTGGTTGGCTACTCGTATTTTTGTTAGTACTGGGCGGTATTTTGATGCAGCCTAGCTTGAGTGTGACTGCTCTATGTGGCATTACATTGTGGTTGATCGCTTTAGGGGCAGGATTACCAAGTATTCAGCTTCTTGGGACTGCGGCTTTAGGTACATGTGTCGCTGTAGCTAGTGTCTCATTTCGGGAATATCAACGGCGGCGAATTATGTCATTTCTTGATCCTTGGCAAGATCAAGCAGCAGATGGATATCAATTAGTACAAAGCTTAATGGCGATCGGCTCTGGTGGTCTATGGGGGACTGGGTTTGGCTTATCTCAGCAAAAGCTGTTTTTGCCGATTCAATATACCGATTTTATTTTTGCGATTTTTGCTGAAGAATTTGGTTTGTTTGGTGGCATTTGTTTGCTAGTACTAGTGATGATTTATGGCACGATTGGTATCTCGGTGACTTATAAGTGCAAAGATCCTGTGGTTCGATTGATTGCTCTTGGTTCTACATGCTTAATTGTGGTGCAAGCAATTTTGAATGTGGGTGTGGCTACAGGTGTTTTGCCGACTACAGGGTTGCCATTTCCTTTTTTGAGCTATGGTGGTAGCTCGACGATATCTTGCTTATTTATTGCTGGGTTGCTAATTCGATCAGCAAGAGAAATGTCGGCGGCTGATGTGATCCCCTTTCCCAAAGGCAAAAGCGATCGCAATGATCTCAAAACTAAGCGACAAGAAAAAATAGAAGCTTCAAGGCGGCGATCGCCAGTATAAAAAAAAGGAATCGCTAAGCGATTCCTTTTTTTATACTTCACAAAGCCTATAGTACCAATTCACAAAAGGGGCATCACACTTTTGTGAATTAATAACCAAACCCAGTAAGGGTTGTCTAAACATAAAATGGCTTTACCATTTTGTGTTTTGGTATAACTTTACTGGCGATCGCTATAGTCTCTACAATGTTTTAAGAAACGCCACTTTAGCTAGCAATTTTTACTGATGTCTGAACCCGATCTAAACTCCCCCGCTGGCTATTTAACAGTTTTGCGTAATCGTCAATTTTTGGCGTTGTGGCTCGCCCAAATATTGGCTCAGTTAGTTGATAAAGTCGTCCTGATCTTGTTGATTGCTCTTGCTGTCGCTGATGGTGGTAGTGATGTAAATACGCGAGAATCATCAATCATGATAGCGATGACTTTGCCTGCGGTATTTTTGGGGTCGATCGCAGGGATTTTTGTGGATTGGAATCCCAAGCGCGAAGTATTGATTTTATGCAATTTTTTGCGAGCAGCTTGTCTGTTTGTTATTCCTTTTGCCCCACGTTCTTTACCAGTATTGCTGCTGATTACCTTCATTATTTCTACTTTTACCAATATTTTTGCACCTGCTGAACAATCAGCGATTGCCCTAGTCGTTCCCAAAAGCGATCTTTTTCCTGCTAATGCCCTATTTACCGTTACAGAAGTAGGATCTTTGATCGTAGGCTTTGCGATCGGCGCACCACTACTTGGATTTACTCTCGGACTTTTCCCTGAAGCTAGAGCCTACAGTCGCGAAGTTTTACTAGGTAGTCTTTATTTGATATCGGGCTTTTTTCTGTTTGCTTTACCCAAAGATGAGATTATCCATCCTAAAAAAGTCGGATCAGGTGTATGGACTGATTTAAGAGATGCCTTTCAATATGTGCGCCACAATCATTTAATAGGTGGAGCAATGTTGCAGTTAGTGTTGTTATACGCAGTTTTGGGAGCAATGCAAAAACTGTCACTTAACCTTGCTGAAGTGGTTACAGGTAATCGTGAAGAATTTGGCTCTTTTGTAGCATCAGTTGGGGTGGGTTTAGCGATCGGGGCGCTGATCCTAGGGAAATTTGGTAAAAAATTTACCAATCGACCTCTACCATTTATTGGTTTTATTGGTATGGCGATCGGCTTATTGATGTTTGCCTTCGTAACTAATCTATGGGTTGCTTGGTTGATTGGGGGATTCATCGGTGTAAATGGTGCTTTAATCGTGATTCCAATGCGAACAGCCATTCAAGAACACACACCTGAAAATATGCGCGGTAAGGTTTTTGGCTTATTAAACAATGGCGAAAATATAGCTGCTAGCTTACCTCTTGCTGTGATTGCGGTTTCCTTAGATTTCTTAACAGGTGTGTTTGGTACACAAAACGGTGGCAAGCAGCAGATTGGGTTTCAAATAGTGTTAGTTGTTTTTAGTTTGATTGTATTTGGGCTTGGTTCTTGGGCTTGGAAAAGAACCAAAAAAGCATTATCAAATGTTCTATAAAAAAGGAGGTGCTTTGCGCCTCCTTTTTTATAGTTATACCAAAAACACAAAATGGCGTAGCCACTTTGTGTTTTTAAAACCCTTACAGGGTTTGGTTTTTAATTTACAGAAGTGTAGCCACACTTTCGTGAATCAGTATTACTTAGCGATCGCCTCTTGAACAATAGAGGCAAGTTCACCGCGTTGGCTTAGCTCCATGACAATGTCGCAGCCGCCAACAAATTCACCACCAACATACACTTGCGGAAAAGTCGGCCAGCTGGAAAACTCCTTCATGCCCATACGCAAATCGTTATCTTCAAGAATATTTACAGTTTCGTAAGGATGTCCTAATGCATTAAAAGTTTGCACAACTGCTGCTGAAAATCCACATTGAGGCTGCTGTGGAGTTCCTTTGATGTAGAGCATGATTTTATTATTGTTAATCTGACTCTCGATCTTAGTTTGCAAAATAGGGCTAAGCATATTAGTTAGGTTGATTCAGTTGTGAATAAATTTACTATTGCTACTATAGCAATCGTCATAATGCTTAATGCAAATTAAGCGCCAAAAAGGAAAAACAGTACTTCGCACTGTTTTTCCTTTTTGTAGTGATCGCCAATTACATAATCAAAACCCGAAAGCGAGTTGCGGAGCAACTCGCTTTCGGGTTTTGATGTACCTAAACATCGTGCTTTGCTCGCCAAGTTGGATAATCAGCTCTTGGAGATCTTAAGCATTCCTCTACAACTTCAGCAATATTACGCCATGTAATATCGTCCCTTTTGAGTAATTCTCGTAATTGCACCAAAGAATCTTCTAGCTCAATATTAAATTTCTCAAAAGGTAAAGGCGATAAAGATCTTTCAGGTGCTTGAACTACCTTAGTCAAAGCCTCCTTGACAATACTGATAATTTGACTTGTCATTTCAGACTTGACTTTCTGGCGCAAATTTTGTAACCCGCGCCGACTAGTTGCATACATTGGTGGTAAACGATTAAGGACATATGCTGCCACATCATCGATATTAACTTTCTGCTGAACATTTTCATCTAGTCGTAGGGTGCGGCGCTCGACAATCGCATTCACAAGACTTTCGAGAATATTGCTATATCGATAGATAGTTCCCGACATATAGGACTCAAAATCTTTAAGCTCTGCTGAGATATCTTTCTCAGTTTTAGTTGTCTTAGATGTGTTCGACAAAGTTGTCGTTGTTTTTCTACGCACCGCATAGCTTCGAGCTAAAAGAGAGTTGCGTCGATCTAAGCTGACATATGTGCCATTTGAAAGACTCTGATAGTATCCTGAATTCAAAGCATCTTGGACAATCTCAGGAACATCTTTCCATTTGAGATAGTCTTTGCTAAATAATTTCCGTAACTTAAAGAGCGATCGCGCCTGACTGATTAGTTCATGATCAGGTATTGGATCGCCCTGTCTTAAGACATCGCTCTGGGTACTCAAAAAACCATTGCGTACTGTTTTAGCGATCGCGGCTCCTAATTCTTGGCTAGCTTTCTTCCTCTGTTGTACCCATCCGCGTTGAGTAGTTGCATACATTGGCGGTAAGCGATTGAGTGTATAAGCGATTACTTCACTAAGATCGACGCGTTTTTTTACGTCAGCACCTAAGCGTTTGTATTGTGCCTCTGCTTCTTCGATTACTAATTCTTCTAGTGCATTTCTACAACTGCTCATAGGAAACATCCCATTTTGAGTATTAGTTAGATGTGCTGATTACAGCGTATTTTAATCTTATAAAGGTATAAATAATAGCATAAAATCAATAATTCTAAAAACGCAGATAATTTTATTTTTCAGTAATGTAAACAGTAATCCAATTCATATACTCGGCGAGTAGGACATAAAACCCAAAACTTGATTGGCGGCGCTTTGCGCCGCCAATCAAGTTTTGGGTTTTGATTTGTCCTTTAATTTAAAATTCATTAAGCCCTGTTTCTGGAATTGCAGTTTTTGATAAACCTGCGATCGCGCGTAGATTTTGACAACGGATTAATTCTGTAAACTCAGGGGTATTTCGCCCCATTAACTTAGCCGTAGCAGGAATAGCTTCAAGGAGAGCTCTAGCTGCCTCGACTTCACTATAACCACGTTTTTGGGCAACATCGATTGCTTCGCTATCAGCTTGTATTTGTATCTGTGAGCTTTTGTTTTTACGTAAAATCTGATTGATGCCGATAGTGCCTAATAATATGGCGATCGCCATGCCAGTGACATCGCCCTGCACTGTTTCGACCACTCCTCCTATAAAAGCTGCCGCAGCAATGCCCTGATATGCGCCTGTCTGTAGCCATTTAGTCTGTTGTCGCCAACTTACTTCATGCAATACCAACATATCTCTCTGGGCTTCAGGTAACTGTCGCCATAGCCGAAAATTGATATTTATTTGAGTCCCTTTCTGCCAAGGTAAAACTTGTAAACTTGAGATTGGCTCAGTTTGCTCAGGCTTAGATTTGATTGATGTTGCCATGCGCCAAGATGCTGGCAAGAGATCGCGTAAGCGAGCAATTTCTTCGTTAATGTTCATAATATAATTTAGCTCCTCCTTAACTTAGAAACCTATGAGCGAAACCCATGAGCAACAATCTAACCATTGACGATGCTGAACGTATTCTCTGGGAACTAAGTGACTTAGATCAAGAATCGGCAACTTCAGAAAGGCGATCGCAAATTCGTGAAGCCTTAGATTACTTAACTAAACAGGCTGATTATCACATTTTTGGGATCTGTGCTGACACCACAGACGCAGCTTTGCAATCTTTAAAAAGTTATGCAGCTAATTTTCGCTATGAATTGCCTGAGGCAGATTTACCAGCGATCGCTGAAGGCGTGTATCTCAAATACAATCCTCGCAGTCGTCGCTATCATTTAGATAACTACCAAGGTGCATACCGTGGTGTATTGATATCTTTGCATACAGATTTCACTGATGGTTATAGCGGAACCCATGGGCATTTTCCTCTAGATCTTTTCTAAAAAAAGCGGCTCTTAGAGCCGCTTTTTTAGAAGACTTCGTGAGTAAAGCTACCATGCAAGCCATAAGGTACATGATGTTTTAAATGTAAGGTTGCCAGCGGTTTACCAGTAATATTTTGAGCATCTAGTACTACTAAATCTGAACGGTTATGTGCGGCATCAAAAATTAAAGTTAGCACCCAGCCATCGTCCTCAGTACTATTGTTATTGCGATCGCGTGGTACAAAAATTGGCTCACTAATGAAACCGCGTGGCGCAAAACTATGAAATTCTTGCTTGCCCGTTTGCATATCGACTTTGGCGATCGCTTGCAAAGGTGCGTTGCCAGATTCCTTGGCGATCGCGCCGATATAGGCGTAACGATATTTCTGCCCCATGCAACGGGGATGCACTACAGGAAACTCACAGGAGCGCTCTAAGATCAGTTCGCGTTTCACTGTGCCAAGTTTCGGATTAATCGTAAATCGCCATAGCTGTCCTGCAATCACCTTATCAAAATCAATTTCGCGGAAATCGGTATTTGGTTCCAACTTGGGATAGTCAGGATAACAAACTGAATCCACAATAATTTTGTCACCCTCTTCATAGGCATTGCAATGATGAAACACGAAACAAGGATCAGTTTCAATGGTTTGTAAATTGCCTTGGCGATCGATCAGTAAAAACTGACTGGGAGAATTTGGCTTTAATTCTATACATTCCCCTGCTGTCGCCAAGCCCAACATAAAGGGTAAAGGCTTAAAGGACACAGGATTTTGCATGAAAATCCGATAGTTTGGCGTATAGGCAAAATCATGCAAGAAACAAAATCCCGAAACCTTAACCTGTGATTCCGTTGATAACTCGCCCTGATTTGTGACCCGATAGATCGAAATCGTAGACTTTGGTCCTGGTTGCACCCCAAAGCCCCATAAATCACCCGTGTGATCGTCACGTCGGGGATGCGCTGTAAAGACTTGCCCCGCCGCTAACTTACCATCA
Source organism: Pseudanabaena sp. Salubria-1 (assembly GCA_023336205.1). Classification (GTDB taxonomy): domain Bacteria; phylum Cyanobacteriota; class Cyanobacteriia; order Pseudanabaenales; family Pseudanabaenaceae; genus Pseudanabaena. Next base: position 27,703 of record JALQCR010000031.1, on the reverse strand, counting down.
AAAGTTTCTTGCCCCAAAGTATCCAAGCTTTGAGGATTGAGTGAATAGGGACGCGCCGCTTCCCACAAAGCCAGTAACTTGCCGCCCTGATACACCACATTTGTATTGGCAACATTTTTATTTCGCAAATCAAATATATTGCTCAGCCAGCCCCCAGCTTTTTGTGTGCCAAACACGCCCCGATATAAAATTTTGCCTGCCTTCTGCTCAGCAATAAACTCAGGGGTTTTTACGAATTGATTTGTGAAATGTGCTTTGCCATCTTTAAAGGCGATCGCGCAGACCATGCCATCGCCATCAAAGGGATGTCCATACTTTTGACCGTTGATATCAAGCTGCCCAGGTCCATTCCGAAATAAAGTTCCCTCTAGTTCTGAGGGGATTTCTCCCTCAATGTCATCAATCCAATAAGACGTTTCAGTACGCAGCGACTCATATCCCTTTTGCCAATCTTCACGCGAAAAAGTAGGTGATGCAGTCTGAACCATAAATATTTATAAATAAGTTTTCTTTATTGTAACAATTTCGTCACAATTACGATCTAGGCTTATAACCAAAACCCAAAATGTCTACGTTATTTTGGGTTTTATAGCTATAGCCACCTGTATCAGAACAAATCAAAACCCAAACAATACGAGGCGGCGCGAAGCGCCACCTCGTATTGTTTGGGTTTTATGTCCTAACAAGAATGGCAACAGCTATAAAACCCAAGCCCCAAAGGATAAGACATAGTTTTGCGATGTCTTATCCTTTGGGGCTTGGGTGAACTAATTATGAATCTTTCGATGGATTAGAAATTTCTTTTAATGATTTCCCCATCTCTTGCTCTGACTCACTTAGTGACCAACGATAGGAAACTTGAATACCGTGATACTCGCATAGATCTTCAACCTGCTTTTGCAAAGCAAAAGCCTTACGGAGATTAATAATGGCTGCCTGAAGATGCTCTCTAGAAACATTCATCTTTGTTGCCATATGCGGTTGCTTCATCTCAGAGTGTAACGCTGGTAAGGTCTGACGTTCCAGCAACTGAAGTAAAAGCTCATAATGGATATGGGACGGAACAGGAAGTGAACTCACAAATACCTCGATCGATGCAAAACCAAAATTAAAACTTGGCTGTATATTTAGTTGGAGTTTTGAGAGCCTTTACACAAAGCCCCTCAAGAAACTATTTGAGGTACTTCGCGTCAAGCTCGACATATTCAAGACTTAAAAATTTGAGACTTAAATAAATTGTAGAGGATAAATTTATGTCACTTTCACGGACATCTCTGAGACTTGCATTTCTTTTTACTTTTGGACTATCTCAAATTGTCACATTAACTGAGTCCGCGATCGCTCAAAATGTCACTCCAGCTAACACAACTTTACCAACCACGCTGCAAGTTGCCCAAGCCAATGTCATTATCTTTGTTTCCCCTAACGGTTCAGACGCTAACTCAGGACTTTCGGCTGATCAACCACTGCGATCGCTAACAGCCGCACTCAATAAAAATCTTCAAAGTGGTGCAATCATTCAGCTAGCTGCTGGGACTTACTCAGCCGAAACGGGTGAAAAATTTCCCCTCATCATTCCCGCAGGTGTAACTTTGCGTGGCAACCCTACTAATCAAGGGCAAGAAATCATTGTTTCAGGAGGGAATCGTTTCGTTAGCCCTACCTTTGCCCAACAAAATATCGCTGTACTTGCAGCAAGTGGTTCTCGTATTGAAGGCATTACCCTCACCAATAAGAATCCCAGAGGCTATGCTCTTTGGCTAGAATCTGCCCAAAACGTCACCATTACTAACAATACGTTTGCTAATTCTACTCATGACGGTGTGTTCCTCACAGGTGCAACTTCTGCAAATATCAGCAACAACATTTTTACTAAAAATGGTGCTAATGGACTCTCTGCCCTTGGGACAAGCACAGGGCTAATCCAGTCCAACACCTTTGATAACACGGGCTTTGGACTAGCGATCGGTCAAAATTCCAAGGTCGCTGTAGTCTCTAATCGCATCGTCAACAACCGAGGTGGCATTGTTGTCTCGAATCTATCTATGCCCTCATTTCGCAATAATCTCATCGCCAACAACCAAGAAAACGGATTAGTAATTTTGAAAGATCGCAGAGGGCAACCTACTGTCGATCTTGGTACAACCTCAAATCCTGGTCAAAATATTTTTCAAAACAATAAACAAACTGACATCAACAATGCCTCTGGAGTCACCGTTGTAGCGATCGGCAACCAAGTTGATCCCAAGCGTGTTCAAGGCTCCGTCAGTCTTGTGCAGCCATCATCCCCAATCACATCACCATCCACTCCCACTACCCCTACAGCTCAAGTTGCCTTCAAAGATGTCCCTAACAATTATTGGGCGCAAACTTTTATCCTAGAGTTAGCTTCCAGAAACATTATTAAAGGCTTCCCTGATGGTAGTTTTCGCCCCAATGATCCTGTAACAAGGGCGCAATTTGCCGCATTGCTCAGTCAAGCAATGAATAAGCAAACCGTCCGTAGTAGCGCTACCTTTACTGACGTTTCCTCAACTAACTGGGCAGCGACTGCTATTCAAAAAGCCTATACAACAGGATTTATGTCTGGCTATTCCGCCACTACATTCCGGCCCACCGAAAATATTTCCCGTGTGCAAATTCTTGTTTCTTTGGCTAACGGTTTGGGTTATGCACCAACTAAACCTGCTAATACGACCTTGC
>JALQCR010000031.1:0-17500 GCA_023336205.1 Pseudanabaena sp. Salubria-1 | reverse complement strand
GCAAACTTCTCATAGACCTTGGCAAACTCCCAATAGTTATTCTCTTCATAGATTAATCTACCGCTAAGACTTTTCCAGATTCGTTGCTGAATAGTCCAACCAAAGTGATTATTACTAGCTTGTATCCATGCTTGGTCGATCGCTATCCATATATCACAAGAAATCTGGTCGATGTCATTGGAAGTTAAGTCGGCAATTCTATTTTTATTTGCGAGTTCTAAAATGATGGTGTTAGTAAGTAGATCGCTTTCTTGCCATTGCCCTAAATTTAAAGCTTCAATTAATTTCTTTATCTGAGGGTTGTTATGTTGATGAATATAACTAACTTCTAGACTATTGGAATTAACACCTGAACTAATTGTTTCAGACTGGAGATCACGCAAGACCTCAGTAGCAGAACTGTAACGATTAGAAATTGCTCTTTCTAAGAGACGTTTGAGAATTCCTGCTAAATGATTAGATATGGATGTTTGTAGTTTTTCTTGCCAAATCCAGCGATCACTTTCATCATCATATAGATCAAAGGGGGAAATCCCTGTCAGTAGATAAATGCAGGTTACTCCCAAGCTATAGAGATCACTTTGAGGAATAGCCTTTCCTCTTGCTTGTTCAGGGGCGATATATTCGGCGCTGCCGATTAAAGTTCCTGTGCGATTGGCGGTATCGGTTGTAATGGCTTTGGCTGCTCCGAAGTCAACGAGGGCAAATTTGCTCTCAGGAGAATTGGTGATTGGTGATTGGTAATTGGATATCCTTTCTTTTTGATCTAGCTCAGGAGATGTTAAAGTTCGTCTGATAATTCTGATGATATTGTCAGGTTTGATATCGCGATGGATAACTTGGCGATCATGGATGAATTGAAGAACTGGCAGAATATTTACTAGTAATTCATAGATATCTGCTTCGCTAAATATGCCATTACTCTGTAATTCGATATAGAGATTTTTGCCTTCGATGAGCTCTTGAACTAAGTATAGACATCCATCTTCTTCAAAATAGGCGATTAACTCAGGAATCTGTGGATGAGAGCCTAACGCTTTGAGTTGGGCAGCTTCGCTTTCAAAGAGGGCGATCGCCTTTTTCATTAGATCAGGGTTTTGAAACTGTGGCAGAAATTGTTTAATTACACAAGACTGCCCCAATCGTCCTAGATCTTTGGCTTGAAAAGTCCGTCCCATGCCGCCCTGTCCAATGAAAGCGATCGCCTCGTACAATCCCTTAAGCTGTAGGTTTTTGCCACAATTTATGCAAAACCTCCCGCCTTCGGGATTATTTGGCTTTTGGCAGCTAGGGTTGAGGCAGTAGGGCATATTTCTGATGGTAGATTTACATTTGTTTACATTAAATATAAAGTTTACTTAATTAATATAAAACTTCTGTAGGAAAGTAATTAATCATGGTATTCACACCAACAAATATTTCATCTAACGATAAGGATACTTCCACAACTGTAAACAAAGCAGTTGGTCTTAACGTAAATCCTACAGGGGCAGGCGTATTTGGTTTCAGTAATTTTGCCGAAACTTGGAATGGTCGTATGGCAATGATTGGATTAGTTGCAGGCTTTGCTAATGAAGTTTTGACTGGTAAAGGCATTCTTGCTCAAGTTGGCATTACTGGTGGTATTAGCGTATTATTTACACTCTTCTTTGTAGGTTTTACGGTTGCAACTTTGCTTGGTTACTATGCTATAAAAGCTACTCAAAACGCTGAATAATATCAGTTATAACTACATTTACTAATTAAAAACCAAGATTTAGCGGCGCGGAGTGCCACTAAATCTTGTTTTTTTAAACTTGGCGTTGCTACATCACAATGGCAACACTGTCTTGATAATTCAGTAAATTCAAAAACGTGACTGGGTTTAAATTTCAATTCTTCAAAGTGTGATTACACCTTTGAGTACATGTATAGAGTCTTAAAAAAACGTGAGTTCGACGAACTAAAAGATGGCAGGAGGAAGAGTAGATAAACCTTTGAAGAGAATATCTAAAGCAGGTTTAGTCTCGTGATAGGTATATGCAACTAACCCAGCGAGGAGGTTAACGAGGAAATTGAAAAAGCTGCGATGTCTTGAATGCTCAATCTGAGAAATGTTTTTGAGTTGATCATTGACAGACTCAGAGATTGTCAAGCAAAGCGTGTAAAGTCTAGAAGCTAGAGAAGGAGACGATCCTCGAAGAGGATGGCAAAGCGATTAAGGGCGGGTTTCCAATCGCGAATGGAGCCTCGTCCATTTCTTAGAAATATTCCGCATCGTCAAATAAACCAACTTGGAAGCAGCGTCATCAGAGGGGAAAATCTGTTGGGACTTAATTACTTTTCTCAAACTGCTATTCATTGACTCAAGTGCCTTGGTGGTATAAATCGCTCTACGAATCTCAAGTGGGAAAGCAAAGAAGGGGATAATGTTCGCCCAATGCCTGCGCCAAGACTTGCTAATTGATGGATATTGCTTGTCCCATTTCTCAGCAAAGAGTTCAAGGTTAAACTCTGCCTCCGATTCCGTTGTCGCTGTATAAATCGCCTTGAGGTCAGCACAAACTTGCTTACATTGCTGCCAAGGCACAAAAGCGACCGAGTTACACACCATATGAACAATACATAACTGTACCTGTGTCTTGGGAAACACAGACTCAAGTGCCTTAGGAAAACCAGTTCGACGCAAGCAATCAAAATAACTTTGTCTCCACGGTTGTGAATTTCGGTGAGAACTGACAACCAGAATTTTGCACCCTCCTAATCGGGAAATCCACATACCCAATAATTCCTTGTACACGTCCATATTCACCGCCAAGGCGAAATACAGGGACTTGTTAATTACCCTGCCATTGTCTCGGACTTTGATGACCAGACAGTCCAGAAATACGATCGGATAGACCGTATCTAGCGGACGATAGGGCGCATTGCTTTACTTCATCAATTAGAAAAGTTACTCCTGAGGATTTGCACCAGTATCAAGATTTCTGGCTTCCTTCCCTGATATTGACCAAATGGGATATTACGATTCTCCCTCATTGATTGGTACTTTATTTTACCGCATATCCCTTTTTTGTTCTTATCCTTATTCCGAACTCACGTTAAATCAAAAAATGGCGTAGCCATTTCTTGATTTGGGAAGCATCCAAAATTTTTGTTGAGAGTGTTTCAAAATCACACTCTCAACAAAAATTTTGGATGCTTATGACATTAACTACTGAGAAAGCGCAGCTTTGCGAGAGTCAAACAATTGCAAAACTGCACTCTTGATCATTGACATTACATAGGGATCACAGCTTGCCATTAACTCCTCGGAGGTTAAGTTCCCCTTGAAAAACTCCTTAGAAAGATCTAACATGCGTTGCATTTCCGTAAAGCCAATCGATTTCACCATAAAAGTTGCTACAGGTGAATTCTTGACATCGTAACTAGAATCAACAGTGCGTCCCTTGTCTAAAAGCTCTAACACCTCAGCTTCAACTGGACTCGAAGGCTGTTGAGGCGTGACGATTTCTGGTAAAAACTGTTCTAACCCCACTACAGGTCTGTCTTCTAAAGGTAGTTCCCCCATCATGGTCGAGAGCGATATATCTCGTCCGATCCGAAATGATAGGGCTTCCAAAATTGCGATCGAAGTGAGTTTTGTTCCTAAATATAATCTTGCTACTTCTAAATTTTGCTTGGTTTGCGCGAGTAATTTGTAATAATCTTTCTCATTTGGTTCGTTGCGATAGCGTCGAAAAACAATTTCAGGTGAAAGGAAATTCATAAATCCTTCCATTTTTTGAATGGAAACTCGATAGCCATGCACACTATAGGAGTTGACATTCTTAAGATCATGATTTGTCTCTGGAATTAAGTTCCAAGTATTGTTAAGGAATCTAGATGAGTTGGTACTCGCAAAATTCTCGACATCACGATTAGATAAACGAACTGCTCTTTTAACAATTTCCGCAATTTTTTGATCGCCCCAATCAAAATGAAATATCTCATTAGCATTTACCAAACGACCAAATAGCAAGTCGGAGCAAGTCAACCCAGAATCTAATTGTGGACGAAACGGAATTGTAGCTTCGATACAAGCAGATATTTCTGTCAATATCGCTAAAGGCAGCATGTTTTCTAGAGCTTTAACGGCGATTAGTGCACTTAGAAACTCATTTTGCCCAGACATTGGGAGTAGAGGCTGTCCATGCTCAAAACCAAACAGCATCGTTACCATTCTAAAAATCATATCTTCTTGAAGTTCGGGAGGATCAAGAATGACTAGTTGCTCACGATCTTGCTTGATATATGGTGAAATATAGCGACTAATATTGACGCTGATGCCCTGATCTACCTGTACATAAACTAGGTCATGAAATATTGCTGATATTACCTCGATCGCATCTCCCCCTTCACCAACCTCAAAAATATGATTTGGTGTATGAAACGATCGCCAAGGGCCAGTCATCGTCTGAATGATCAAATTGGAGATTTTAGTCAATTGCTCGATGTCAACTTGACCATTTAAGTCTGTGATTGCTTGTGTTAAGCAATCTAGACATTTCTGTTTATCTTTTGCAGTACTCATCCAATCCTCTCCGCAATTAACGTCATTCTTATTTACAGCGTTTTTCCGAGCATCTCAACCACAAAATGCTGGTGATTATCTAGACAATTACCTAATAATTTGCTCCTAAATTTGTCGATATTTTTTTAAGCGCAAGGCACGGTAGGCTTTGTATTGCATGAAACTTAAACCGACTTGTATTGATGACTGATTGGATTTGTGTGATTTTGTTCAGATTTTTTAATTAATTTATAAAGACAGTTAGCCCTAAGGCATTCCCATCTTTAACATATTAGTACGACGCATTGAAGATGACAGAAAATCTAGCATAATCTGTCGGTTACTAAACGTAAGTAGCTGGATTTCCGACCCATTACTCATAGTTCATTAAGTTGGAGATTATGTATATCGTCAGTTTGGCTGGAAATCACTGGATTTTGCTAGGTGATCCCAAATCTGACTAGTGGGGGTGTCGCTTGCAGATTTGAGATCAGTTAGTTATACCAATTAACAAAAGTGTGATGACACTTTTGTTAATTGGTATAAGCTAGGGATATTAAAGGTATCGCGAGTCACTATCTTTAATATTTGTTTCTTGTAACGTTTGTTGTTTGTAAATTCGGGAATCAAAATTTGTCATTAGCAATGTCACAACGAATCAGCGATCGCTTGGTCTTATCCAATGGCATTGTGGTTTTAGTAACCGAAAATCCTACGGCTGATATCATCGCAGCACGGTGCTTTTTTGCGGGCGGTGAGCGCGTCCAAAGCTCGACCAAATCAGGACTAACCCATCTAGCAGCCTCATTGATGACACGCGGCACTGAAAGATCTTCCTCCCTAGAAATTGCAGAACAGGTGGAGTCGATTGGCGCGTCATTGGGAACAGAGTGCTCAAGCGACTATTTTTTACTCTCATTAAAAACTATTTCATCAGATTTTCATAACATGCTGCTGCTAGGTTCGGAGATTTTGCGATCGCCGAGCTATCCCGACAGTGAGCTTGATCTCGAAAGAAGGTTGACAATTCAATCAATCCGATCGCAACAGGAGCGCCCATTTACGATCGCCTATGATCACTTGCAACAGCTAATGTATGGGGAGCATCCCTATGGATTCCCAAGCCTTGGTACAGAAGCAACTGTCAGTAACCTCACTCGTAATGACTTGGTTGATTTTCACCAAACTTATTTGCGCCCCGATCAAATGGTGGTTAGCATCGCAGGTAAGATTTCGCCAGATCAAGCACGCTCTCTCGTGGGAGAAGCCTTTGGTGATTGGAAAAAGCCCCATCAGCCCAATGTTATTTCGACACCCACACCCACTTTTCAGTCGCGATTAGTTACCCATGAGCAGGACACACAACAGGCGATCGTCATAATTGGTTATCCTGCGCCATCAGTTAGTTCACCCGACTATGCCGCTCTAAAAATTATCTCAACCTATTTAGGTAATGGATTATCGAGCCGATTGTTTGTAGAGTTACGCGAAAAACGGGGGCTTGCATACGAAGTCTCCGCGTTTTATCCTACGCGATTAGAGTCTTCACAGTTTGTCGCCTATATGGGAACGGCTCCGCAAAACATAGGTATTGCCCTTGAAGGATTGCGTCATGAGTGTGAGCGCCTTGCTACTGTTGCAATCACAAAAGAAGAATTAGCAATTTGCAAGAGCAAATTACTGGGACAATATGCCCTTGGCAAGCAAACTAATGGTCAAATTGCTCAAGTGTATGGATGGTACGAGGTGATGGGTTTAGGTCTAGAGTTCGATCGCCAATTTGTCGAGGCAATTGAAGGAGTGACGGTCGCTGATGTGCAGAATGTAGCTCAAAAATATTTTGTAACACCTGCTATTTCGGTAGCAGGCTCGGCAGATGCTTTGAAACAGGTAAAATAATAATCTTGGTGTGTGCTTTGCTCATTCTATAAAGTGTGCTGTGGGCGCAAAGCGCTTACAACCCATTTATCGGATCTGTAATTTGTAATTATTGATAAAGGAGTACTTTTTTCTGTGTTGAATCTTAAAAATTACTGGAAAGGTTTCAAAAAAGTTGCGATCGCCTTTTGCTTAATAGTGGCGCTAGTCGTCACTCTGCTTGCCCCTGTCTTAACTCAGCCTGTGATGGCTCAAAGTGAATCTCAAGCAGCTGCGCTTGCGGCGGCTTCTGCAAAGCTACAGGTGCTTAGCGATCGCTTTAATCGTCTCGAAAAATTTGTATATGCTCAAAAATGGAACGATGTGATTACTTACATTCACGGGCCATTTGGTGAAATTCGCCGTGAACTAAGACTAATCGCGGGTCAGTTGAGCAAAACTCAAAAAGAAGCCGCAAATGATTTAGCTAATAACCTATTCAAAAATTTTGTACAGCTTGATAACGCTGCCAAAGATAAAGATGCGATCGCGGCGGAGAATGCATTTAAAAAGTCTCTCCAAGATTTTGAAAGTATCGTTAATTTAGTCAGCTAATTACAGTGCATTGCGCTCAAACCCAAATCAAGAAATTTTTTGAAAGCGTTGCTTTGCAACCCAAATCAAAAAATTTCTTGTGGTTCGTTTGATCGTTAATTGGTGTAAAGAAGGAACACAAAGTACCTCTTCTCCAAAACTAAAGAGGGCGCATCGCGCCCTCTTTAATCGTTAAAGCCCTATGAAAAGACCAATTTATCTTGATTGTCATGCCACAACACCCGTAGATGAGAGGGTGTTAGAAGCGATGCTGCCATATTTTCGGGAATCATTTGGCAATGCGGCAAGTGTTGGGCATTTCTATGGTTGGGAAGCAGAAGCAACGGTCAAGTTAGCGCGTGAGGCGATCGCTAATGCCATCAATGCAACACCCGAAGAGATTATCTTTACAAGCGGTGCGACCGAAGCGAATAATCTAGCTCTTAAGGGAGTCGCCGAAGCATATCACCAGAAAGGGCGGCATATCATTACCGTACAGACTGAACATAGTGCAGTGCTTGATCCCTGTGCTTATTTACAATCCCTTGGATTTGAGATTACCTATTTACCTGTCAAATTTGATGGCTTAATTGATTTGACGGAACTTGAATCCGCGATTCGTAGCGATACAGTTTTAGTCTCGGTGATGGCGGCAAATAATGAGATTGGGGTACTACAACCGATCGCAAAAATTGGACAAATTTGCCATGATCGCCAAATTGTATTCCATAGCGATGCGGCTCAAGCGATCGGAAAAATCCCCATTGATGTGAATGCTATGCAGATCGATTTGATGTCGCTCACTGCCCATAAAATCTATGGTGCAAAGGGAATCGGTGCTTTGTACGTACGTCGCCGCCCAAGAGTAAGTCTTGCACCCCAATTACATGGTGGTGGACATGAGCGAGGAATGCGCTCTGGCACTCTCTACACGCCGCAAATTGTCGGCTTTGCGAAGGCTCTGGAAATTGCAATCGCTTCTCAAGCTCAGGAGCAACAGAAAGCTCTAGATCTGCGTGAACATTTATGGCATAGATTAAGCGAACTCGATCACATTATTCTTAATGGACATCCGACACAGAGACTTGCAGGCAATATCAATGTTAGCTTTACAGGAATTAATGGAGCTGCCTTAATGCTAGCTTTGCAACCAGTTGTTGCTGTTTCCTCTGGTTCTGCTTGTACTTCTGCGAAGACTGCGCCATCTCATGTACTTACCTGTTTGGGGCATTCTAAAGAATTAGCCTATGCTTCCATTCGTTTTGGCATTGGTAGATTTAATACTTTTAATGAGATCGAAACTGTCGCGAATCATGTAATTGCTTCAGTGCGATCGCTACAACAAGAATAGCTTACTTACTTTATTGCTTTTTCCGCCATAATACCAAAGTACAAAATGGCATAGCCATTTTGTGCTTTGGTATTATGACTATAATCTAAGATTTTTAAAAAATATTAACTCAAGATGAAATAGACAAGAAAGAAGCAAGTTAATCAAGAAAAAGACATAAAACCATATTTTTTGATTGTTTTCTGATAATTTTTTTAAATTCTCATTATCAGGGGTTTTAACGATAAGTATATTTACTCAATAACTGGAGCCTAAAATATAACTATAAAGAAAAGTTTAAGTGATCCCCAATGTGGCAAAATTTCTAGGACAATAGGATTATTCAAACGGAGCCAGCTTATATATAGGCTCTGAATTTAAATACCAAATTAATAAAACAAACAAAAAACAAGTGACCTTGTATTTTAGTTGGTAGTTTCTACCCATTAATATAAGGTCACTTGTTTTTATTGTTCTTTATAATTTCGCCTTGTCTTGATAGACATGGGGATCATGATAACTCTCTCTCTATAATGAGCGTAGATGTTTTTACATATTAATTTTTTATTAAAATCTTGACTAGTAGCCAATCTGTAAGTAAGTATTTTGACTCAGAAAATATTACTGAAACAGATTATAAAGAAAATGTTAAGCGATCCCAGTTTTTGTAATCTATCTAGCAGAATAGTATCATTCAAACGGAATCGGCTTATTTAAAGATTCTGAGTCTCAATACTAATTTAAGAACAATTTATACAAATAAATGGTTTGCTTCGGTCAGGTAAATTTACCTAGCAGAAGCAAACCATTTATTTTGTCTGAGACTTTTTAGGGTTATATCTTTGCTTTAACGATTTAACTAATGCACAACTTATTTTTCGTTTAATTATCTGTTTAAAGTTTTTTGAACTAGTAAAGCTAAAAAATAATGTGGCTCAAATCATTTACAGCGCTTTGCGCTCCAATCTAAGCCAAGAAGAGTCTTGAATGCGTTGATTTGCAATGCTTTCAAGACTCTTCTTCTAATTCGTTTGATCGAAAATTGCTGTATGATTGCCTTGTCTGCTTAGAGATATAGCAATGAAAGTTTTGCTTATGGCATAAACCCTAAAAGATGAATAGCGGAGCGGCGCGAAGTAGTGCAACTGAATCTTTTGGGGTTTGATTTGTCCAAAATAACTCAATCGTTGCTATACAAGAATTTTTTGCCCAAGCAATCCTAATATTTCTTGATTCAGTATTGAGTCCCGAATGTTAAGTAATTATGCTTGTCTACTTATGAAGGATTATGGATCGAGAGCTTATGAAATAAATTAAGTTACATTTGTTCTAAGTATTTGCCTAAAATCAAAACGGGTTAATTTTCACAAAATTAATTTGATTTTCTACACTAGTTTTAAATTAAGCTCAAACTAATAATTACCTTGACATAATTAAAAAAACAAATCCAAAGACTCTACTGCACGCGCAGCAGGCGATACGGTCTCTGGGATTTTACATTTAATTATGCTTAGTTATTATTAAATTAACTAATTGCGAGTTGGAAATCTATTCGTGGAAAGATTTAATATCCGCAGCGTTATCGAAGGGTATACCCAAGGCTATTTTTTGATGTCTGAGGGTGATGGAGAACCAATTGAGTGGTACTACACCAATAGCCGTACCCTGATCCCACTTGATCTTCGCTTTCGATACCCGAAATCTTTGCAACGTGTGATTAATCAAAATCGCTTTGAAGTCAAGATTGATACTTCCTTTGAAGAAGTCGTTGCTGGCTGTGCCGATCGCGAAACTACATGGATTTCTAAAGAACTGCGATCGCTTTATAGCAATTTACATCAAGCTGGTTGGGCGCATAGTTTTGAGACATGGCAAGGGGATCAATTGGCAGGAGGGATTTTGGGGATTGCGATTCGCGGGGTATTTATTGGTGAATCGATGTTTTTTAAAATTCCTGAAGGCTCTAAGGTGGCGATGGTAAAATTGGTGGATCATTTGCGATCGCATGGTTACAGTTTATTTGATGCCCAGTTAATGAATCCCCATCTTGAGAGATTTGGGGCATTTGAGATTGATGACGATAGTTATCAAGACTTGCTAAAGAAAGCTTTAACCAAATCTTGTAACTTTAGACCAATTTCTGAAAGCGACACAATTTCAGAAATAAAAAAACAACCCTAGTGGAGTTTTTTAATTGTGAACATAGCAATAGCATGGCATTTTTAAAATTGGGATTACGATGTGAAATATGAGGTGAAAAAAGTTTGTGGCTGAACTACATCAAGTTGGTGATATTGTGCAGTCTCGCTACCGCATTACGAATGTTTTAGGTCAGGGCGGTATTGGGATAACCTATGCGGCTCTAGATGCTCAAACAGGCGATCGCGTAGCTCTTAAGGCTTTATCATTTCGCAGGATGAATGAGTGGAAGATGCTAGAACTTTTTGAGAGGGAAGCTAGGGTACTCTCTCAACTCGAACATCCCGCGATTCCTCGTTACTTAGACTACTTTCAGATTGATAGCGATCGCGATCGTGATTTTTATATCGTGCAGCAATTAGTGGAAGGGAAATCTCTCGCACAAGCGATCTCCGATGGTTGGCATGGCAACGAGGAAGATGTCAAACAAATTGCTGAGCAAGTTCTGGAGGTGCTGATATATCTCCATGAACTCAAACCACCTGTGATCCATCGCGACATTAAACCGCAAAATATCATCCTTCAGCCCGATCGCAAAATTGCGTTGGTGGATTTTGGCGCTGTTCAAGACACCTATCGCAGTACACAGGTGGGAGGCAGTACCGTCGTTGGGACTTACGGCTATATGCCACCTGAGCAATTTCGGGGCAAAGCAGTCCCCGCCACCGATCTGTATGCACTTGGTGCAACGATTTTGTTTCTACTGACAGGGCGATCGCCTGCGGAACTACCTGAAATCAAGCTCAAGCTTAGCTTTCGTGACTCAGTTAACATTTCCGCTCATGTAGGTAAATAGGTGGAAGGAGGAAAAAGAAGACGACGCAGGAAGTCAAAATCAATCCAACGTAGATTGTAAGCCCACTCGAACATGGCTACATACAGATACAAATACTTCTTGTGAATACCTCGAAAGGGACGCAGAAAATTGCGTAAACCAACCCAAATGCCCTCCATAGTATTGCAATGAACCTCACAAAAACCATCTTGATCTTCATCGCGGGCATACTCGCGCTGAGAGTGACAAACGGTTTGACGCTCACGACCAGAAGCAGGTATGCGATTATAAGCATCGGATTCATCGGTATAGACTGTCGTGGTCGGTAAGGTCGTTACCTCTACCTGCGGTTGAATCGTGATTTGTTGAGTATTGTCACAGACCTTCATGCGGATCTGACCACTGTTGCGCCCAACAGTACCGACAATGGGTGGACGGTCATTTGCCATGGTTCCCTTGCCTTTGCGTTGATTCCCGCGTTGTCTTGGTGGGTCTGCTATTGGATCTTTTTTTTTGCTCCCTTTTCTCCTGCATTCTGAAACATCTCGTCCATCTCGGCTTCAGCATCGGGCAGATTACCATTAATCAAATGGGCAAATCCTCGACGTTGGATGCGATGCCGCCAAGACAATAATGTCCCATAGTCGAGTCCTAGTTCCTCGGCTATGTGTTGGGTCGTTTGTCCTTGTAAGAATCCACGCAATATCAGCACGATCTGACCACAGGTGTAATGGCTTCCTGATAAGTCTGTTCCTGTAAAAATGTGAAACACTTTCCCACATTCCCGACACTTATATTTGACGATTGGTGTACGTTGGCGATCGTGTGGCGCTTGTCCTGCTGGTATTGCGTGTCCACTTGGACAATGCAAACCCTTTGGATGCTGGATCTTTAATAACCATTCATAGCACGCTTGTTCATCTAACAATTCGGTCAGGGGAAATTTGATCATGGCATCTCTATCGATTTATGAAAATGACTTCCTCCTATTTTGCCATTTCACCTACTTCCCCATATGAGCGAACATTTCATCCCATTTTGCCGATTGGCTCGACAAAATGATTGAACCTGCGATCGAAGATCGATTCAGTAGCGCCCAGCAATCACTTCAAGCTTTGCGAACTCCCACCTTGCCTTCACTCGAAAGTCGGATCAGCGATCTAGAAATTAGTCGTTTACTTAATCGCAACAGCGATCGCCCCGTTACAAAACATCAATATCCCCAGCCTCTTGGTAGTCGCATTGAATTAAAAAAGACTGATAGTGGTTTAAAAGTTGAGATTCCACCTACTGGGCTGCGTGGTGATGGAGCAAGCATCCTATCGTTTGCAATTTTTTGGAATGGTTTTTTGATTGTCTGGACATCAATGGCTCTGAGGTCTGGACTTTTTGCTCTTTTTTCAATTCCCTTTTGGATTATCGGTATTGGCATGGCGTATGCGGGTTTATCGATTGTCTTTGGCAAGGTTTGTTTAGTAATTAGCGATCATACCTTTAGTGTTGATTGGGAGGTTTTAGGATTCAAGCGCCATGTCCAAGGCAAAACTCAAGATTTGCGACAAGTTGAACTCAAGAGTTCTTATGAAGTAAATAATCAGCCTGTAATGGAGTTACGTTTAAATCAAGGCATTTATGTCCATAAATTTGGATTAGGCTTAAGCCGTCCTGAGAAGGAATGGTTAATGCAAGAAATTAATGATTTTCTTGAAACATGGCGATCGCGCCATTAAAGCGAAGACAATAAATGCTTTGCTTTGTAAGAGCTTAATTCTTTGAATATTGGAAATTTAGGGGCTTATACCAAATTAAAAAATGGCTACGCCATTTCTTAATTTAAAAACCCTTACAGGGTTTGTTTTTTGATTCATAAAAGTGTTGTCACACTTTCGTGAATTGGTATTATATAAAATAATAAAACCCAAAAATATAGCGACGGGCGTAGCCCGTCGCTATATTTTTGGGTTTTACATAGATTTTTTTTCTTTGGAATTCCCTTAGACCAAAATCAAATTAGCTATTAGTTTCTCGTTTTCAGATAAAGAATCTTTAGGGAACTTGTCTAAGTAGCAACTACAAGCAGCCCATTTCCCCTGCACTGTGACTGACAACACATGACAGTATCCACCTTGTCTACCTTTTGGATCATAACTTTTACAGAACCGACAATTCATAAACACTCCATATCCAAAACCGAGTTTATGTTCGCCTAAATTACAGTAAACTTTTGTGATTAATCTTCCTGTTTATTGTGATCGCGATCACTATTGAGCTTAAGCACATACTTACAGCAATTTTCGATCAAACGAACACAAGAAAATTTTTGAAACTACTGCTTTGTAATGCTTTCAAAAATTTTTTTGGTTTGGGTTTGAGCACAAAGTGCTATAAAGCCAAAAGAGTATCATCAAATCTTAACTAAGCAAACACTACTAGCAAGAACATGTCAGATTCCCCAAAGCCACTTACAACTCTTGAGCGCTATTTTATTTTTGTCGATCGCATAATTATCAATATCGAAAATGGAAAACTGCTATCAAAAGAGCATGTCTATCGCATTCTCAGTGAGAGTTTAGAATCTGGAACAGGGGAAATATTTGAACGGGCTTTAGAAGAACAGGCTAATTTACTTCAAGCAAACTTTGCTGCTCAAACTGATGAAGTGAAACAGGCAAAAGCAAATCAAAAACTTCGTGCTATGAAGATTCTCAAAGATGCTTGGGAACAATGGCAAAATAATTATCAAGTTCAAGACACCTGTAGTAGAGGTTTACAGACAATCCTTAATGCCGATCCTCTAGAACGTCTGTTGACTTTAATCCAAATTCTTGATCCAAATCATACGCCAGTTTTTGAGCGTCAACATATTCAACTGCTCTCGCAATTGTTGCAGAAGTCAGCCGATACTCTAACCGAAGACTCTGAGGCATTTACATTACGTCAGTTTGCGATCGGACTGACTCGTGGATTAGCGGCTTTTGATTTACTAGAAGGCTCCCTCGTAAGTTGGTTATATGAACCTCAGAGACAAGTGGGATTTGAACGTTCTAAAGTGACTGGCCCATGGCATAGTTGGGCGCAACAGATTTCTAGTCCTTTGCCCCGCGATCTGTTTGCGACCCAAGCAAGTAACCAATCAGCAGCAGCGATCGCCAAATCACAACTCAGCATCGATATTAGTGCTTGGGTAGAGCTATCAATCTTGTTGCGGTATTTGCAAAATGGCTTGGTGCGTTGGTTCGATCAGCAACCCTACGATGCTAAGGCAGGGATGCATATGACTGGTGTTACCTTTATTGCTTTTGCAATGATTTGGGGTGAACTTAGCACAGGCTTCCAGAACTCACAACAACTATCAGCAAGCGATCGCCAATCTTTATCGAAAATCTGCTTCCGCATCAGCTTACAGACTTTACGAACTTTTGCCCAACGCGAAAACTTTCCGCTTTATGGTGGTGTCTTTGCCTCTTTTTCGGGAGAAAGTTTCCGCGAAACCATTAACTATCTCGATCAACCTCTCAAAGAAGCAGAGAATACACAGGAGAAGGCGCGAATTCTCACCGTATTAGGCTATTCAAAGGCTTGGATGGGGCTTCATAGAGATGCGATCTACCTCCACGCAGAAGCTGTAAAACTTGCCAATGAAGTTGGTGATTTACGATGCGAAATTGCCAATCTTAACCACATCAGTCGCATTCATATCATGCCCACAGATTTCAGTACGAGTGAATCTTATGCTCAGAGAGCATTGATTTTAGCGCGGCAACATGGCGATCGCCAAGGAGAAGCTAATGCTCTGGCTAATCTGGGCTATAGCGCAGTGATGATTGCGCGGCAACAGGAATCAATTACACCTGAAGAGTTGGAAACTGCGATCGCTCATTTAGAGCGCGGACAAAAACTATCAGAAAAGATGAATGATTTACAAAATCAAGCGCTTTGTTGGGTGGGATTGGGAACTGCATATATTGCGATCGAGCAGCCAAGTCAAGCGCAACTTGCCTTAGAGAAAGGCTTAGCTTTAACCCAACAAATTGGCGATCGTGATTTACAAGCACTCAGTCATGCTTATCTTGGCGAAACGTTCTATCAACTTAATCAATTAGAATTGGCTGTCTATCATGCTTGTTTGGGAATGTATCTACTAGAGCAGCGCTTAGAGAAAGAGCATAGTAAACGATGGAAACAATCGGCGGCTTTAGTTGTGATTTTGCAAGGCAAGTTGGGAGCAGAGAGTTTCTCTAATTTATTGCAACAGCAGCGATCTCATTTGATCGCTCTAATTGGGGTGGATGGATTTGACCATTTACCAAATTTGCTTGATCGCTATCGTAAAGGAGAGTTGTAGAAACTGCTTGAGAATTGTCTAGATCCCCCCTATCCTCCCTTATAAAGGGAGAGAATTAAATTCCTCCCCCTTTATAAGGGGGATTGAGGGGGATCTCTTATATTTATTGGCGCTTAAGACGATTAATCTCGGCTTGCAGATCGTCTATTTGACGCTTTAGACGTTCTGCTTCGCTCTCTGACTTTTTCTCTTCTTTGGGAGACTGTGAAACATCAACTGCGCCAGTCGTATCACCGCGCTTATAATTGCCAGACTTAATATTGCGATACTCCTCCGAATCAGCCCATTCACGTATATAGTGAACCCGTTCAACAGGGAATGGATGGCTTAGCATTGAGCCAGCACCAAAACCGTTATAGAGCATAAATTTATAAATTTGATTAAGATTATCTTTGTCCAGTTCTTGATAAGCATCCGATTGGCGGATAAACTCAGGCAAGCTTAACTCATGGGCAAAAGCAGAACTTCCACCCGATAGCTTCATCATCGTAGAAAGAACTGTATTAAGCTGATCAGTGACTAACAAAGCTGCGCGATCGCTAGATAGTTCAGCCTTACGTCGCCATTCAAAGAAGGCATAAATCAAGCCACTGCTGACAATTCCACCTAGACCGAAAGTCATTTCGCTAATAGTCGAAACAACACTCATCACCCACATCGCCATTTGGATCAGCGTTGTATGACCGCATTTAATATGACCAAGTTCATGGGCAAGCACAGAGCGAATTTCTTCCTCGGTTAACAGATCGAGCAATCCCGAATTAATCACAATGTAGGGATGATCTTTACCGAGAGCGTAACTATTAGCTACAGGGTTTTGCGAGACAAATAGGACTGGTTCGGGTTGCACATCAAGGTCAGCGACACATTCGCGAAAGATACGATGGATCGTCGCATACTGACGATGACTGACCTGAATGCTATTGCCGATGTGGTAAATCGTCTGCGGACGCTCATACATAAACTCAACAAATTTTCCCGCCACCAGATCGAAACCGGGGACACTACGGAGAGCTTGTTCGGCTTGGCGATCGAGAGGATGGCGAAAGGCTTCGCTAGAAATTCCTGTATAACGTGGCATAGTTTTTATCTGTTCGTTTATTCTCGCTTTGTTCCATTTTATCTGCAAAAAAGAAATGTGGCGCTTAGCGCCACATTTCTTTTTTTATGAAGGTGCAGGAAATCGTCGCAATAACACGACAACCCACCAAATCATAAATAGGAAAAATGCCCCAAATAAAGCCCAAGGCATAGGTAAACTAAGATTTTGAATCGGGCTAAGATTAGCTATAAATGTTAGATGAAAAATTGCGATCAGTAATAGCATGGTCGCAACCCCAAACCAAGACATATGTACATAGAAAAAGCTTAAGGTTTCTTCTTTGCGATCGCCTGATAGCCAATATTCACGATGGGGCAAGTTAATCATAGAAGTCGGTAAGTACTTAATAATTAACGGGAGAACAAGCGTAAAAGAACTAGTAATTGCCAACGAGACAAAGTAGAGAATAAAGTATGTCAGTTTAGGAGAATTTCCATTGACTTTGCCTGCCACGTCAAAATGTGAACCAACAACATTTGGCAGTAATGGATAGAAGTAGATAGTTTGAGCGATCGCTAAACCAAACAAGAATAGAACAATATACAACGGTAATTTCATCGCTGTATGCTCCTAAAAAATCTGTGAGGATATGTAGCCCTTTGTACTACACATTCTGCTATTAAGTGATTATTTTACAGACAATCATTAAAAAAGTTCATACATGTTAAGACCCCAAAGAGAATGGGGGGGGGGGGGGGGGGGGGGGGGGGTGTGGGGGGGGGGGGGGGGGGGGGGGGGGCCGCCCCCCAAATTTTTTTTTTTTTTTA
>JALQCR010000030.1 GCA_023336205.1 Pseudanabaena sp. Salubria-1 | reverse complement strand
TAAGCGTCATATAACACAACCCTAAATTTTGTAAGGCAACATATCTACCACGCCGATCGCTACACTTGCTACAGATATCTAACTGTTGCATAAGATATTCCACACATCGCTCGTACTGACCTCTCTGAGAGTATGTATAGTGAATACCATTAAGAGCTAAGCATTCTAATTCGCGATCGCCAAATTTTCGAGCGATATCCAGAGATTTTTCTAAGTAATTTAATCCTTCTTGTTTATGGGAATTGCTGCCATTTGAGAAACCTAGATCGGCAAAAGTAAACCCCAGATTTCGATTGGCATATCCTTCTTGCAATTGGTCATTGATTTCACTCGCAATTTCTAGCTGCTTTTGGTAACAGGCGATTGCTTCTAAATGTTTAAACTGAAGCAATTTTAAAGTTCCTAACCCATTCAATGCTTTTGCTTCTGCTTGGCGATTGTTGATTTGGCGAGCAAGATTTAATTGCTGTTGGAAGTAGTCAAGGGACTTATCCGAATCGCTGAGATAATAGAAAGCCCAACCCAACCCACTTAAGCAAACCAGATCTTGATCAGAATTAACCTTACCCAAAAGGCTTTGGTAGAGTTCAATTTGATCACGGTAGTAGCCCCAAAGCCTTAATTTTTCATGGAGTTCTTTATCATTATCTTCGAGTCGAAATGATAAGACTTGACCTGCCTTTTGCCATGCTGAGGCTTCGCCTAGATGATTGAAGACCTGTAAGTACGCATCTATTTTCTCTAGATTACTCACGTCATCAGGTGGCTCATCTTCACTCGTGAGGAAATATTCGATCGCAATATAATCGTCTAGATACTCGATTGGCACTGTATCCAAATCGATTTCTAATGCGTTAAACAGTCTTTGTCCTGCGGTTAAATTCGTCATTTCTATCAATCAAGCTCCCACTTTTGCAACAAATCTTTGCGATGCTCTAGGGCAACACTGCGAATTAAATTATGTAGACCCAACACGCGATGACTATTGTGATTTAGGGATATCTCAACTAGAAAGCGATCGCATAAATCATCCAAAACTCTCTGCTGCTGTTCTTTAGTATAGACTTCCTTTCTTAATCGCTTGACATAGACCTCTACCTGTCTCAGCCAGCCAGAATCTTGAACGGGACGGCGATATTTTGCCACTACACAGATCAACAAATAAGCGTCAGCATTTTGTGTTTCTAATCGCCGAAATACTGCCTCTAGCCGTTGTTTGTAAACCTTAAGCCGAATTTCGCGTGTCAATTTATGCAATTTCCAATCATCATCCGCGCCTTCTAATTTAGTACCCGCCTCTGCTTCCGCTAAAGCTGTTTCTACTGCTTTAATTTCGCCACCCACATTTTCCCAAAAAGCAACAGCACTTTTCCCAAAGGACTGAACAATATCGCCAATAACAACGCGCAATGTCAGAGGATGCCCATGATAAGCTTTGCCAATTCGCATTAGTAAATCTCTATCTTGAGAATCTGCACCCATATCCAAGCCAGCTTTTTCAAATAAAGCAATCTGCTCTTCATCAGCTAATCCGCCCAAAATTTCACGGTGATATGCATTTGGGTAGCGAGATGCTAAGGCTTCAACCTTGGCAGGTAAATCCTGAGAAGTGACAATCAAGGAGCTTTCACAAGATTCTATTGCTAAAAACTTAGCAAAAAACTTTCCCCACCACTCATCCTCAAAATCACCCCAGCCATATTCCTCATTCTTGATCAAAATTGCTTCTAAAGAATCAATCAGCACCAGCACCCGATTTTCTTGTAAGTGCACGATTAATCCATCCAAAATTGCCTTTGGCTGTTTGTCCTCAACCAATTGACTACACCCTAATTCTTCCAACCAGCGCTCTGAACTACTAGTAAAGTCTCTCGGTTTTTCGTCATTATCAAAATTAACTCTCAGTACTTTGGCAAATCGACTTTGTACGTCATTAGCAATGCATTCAGACAAAGCGGTTTTACCAATTCCTGTAATCCCCAGCAGCAATAACAATCGATACGAGCCACGCAGCTTTTTGGTCAAGTCACTGATAAGTTGCTTTCGCCCTACCCAGCGATCGTCATAGGCAGTCCAATCTTCGATGCGATCGGGTAAAAGTTCACAGATATTTCCCCAATCTTCTCGCCAATTAGGAATTTCTAAAATATCGCAATAGGTCTCAATAGTTTCTCGTTCTACGCCATCGCCATCGTGAAATTTAGTAAAAGTTCCACGATGTACGCCACGTTTCTTATTTAAATCTGAGAACCTGTTGATCGAGTCATAGTCTTTCAGTGCTTCTTTAACTAGCCTGAGTCCTATTTTGGTTAGCCTAAATAATTTCGATCTATTTCTAGCCATCTCACACCCTTTTCGTTTGCAAGATGATAGATCATTTGGCAGCGATCGTACAGTCAAACGTACAAACAATGTACAACTATCAGTTTACTTTGAATGCAGTAATCCACAAAATAAATATCAGTAACTTAGGTGTGTTTTATGTCAAAAAAATGTCGTACATGTGGTGGCACAGGACAAGTAAGATGTCCGAAATGTAAAGGTACAGGCAAGGTTGGCAGAAATGGAGACCTATGTGATGTATGCGTAGGACTCTTTTACGTCAGGACAGGTAAAGTTGATTGTCAATCCTGCAGGGGTTCTGGTATTTGGGATTCATAGAAACTATATATCTAACTTGGAACGAATGATGTGGAAAATCAAAGAAAGAGTTTTATCAACCTTGCGATCGCACTATTTGCTGTAGGGGGATTGAGTTTATTTCTAGCCTCAAGAATGACTTGTATTGTTGGTCAATGCTTCTTTGTCACTCAAGGAGATAGCATTTTGGACTCAAAAGGAGTAAAGCTGGATAAGACTATTGCTGGATTACTCCAAGCCTCTCCGCCATATATTTTGGGACTCGGTGGAGTGTTTCTACTAGCAGGGCTACTTAAAACTGACTCGTAAAGAAATATAAAGTTAATCAATCGCCAATTGAAAATCCAATGATAACTAACGATGCATCTGGTTACGTCAATCGAGGAAAATCGAAGTTTGAGCAAGGAGATATTCACGGCGCGATCAGCGATTATGCTGAAGCCATTCGACTCAACCCAGACTTTGCCAAGGCTTACTTCCATCTGGGGGCGGCAAAGGACGATTTAGGAGATAAGCAAGGCGCAATTTCTGATTATAGTGAAGCCATTCGTCTTGAACCTGACGACCCATATATCTACTTCTTTCGCGGAACAGTAAAGTGTGATTTAGGAGATGCTGAGGGGGCGATCGCTGACTATGACGAAGCCATCCTTCTTTCACCAGAACTTGTTACTGCTTATCTGTGTCGAGGATTAGCAAAGAATAGCTTAGGAAATAAGCTCGGTTTAATACGAACCGTAAGTACATAAGTGTGTGGTAATGCGGTCGGGGGAATGGGCGCTCTAACTTATGGGTTGTTGGCTTGGCAACAAGATTTAAGAAATTTGTATTAATCAGGAAAATATTATGTCTGACAGTCAGAATGTGGGCTTCGGTTTTACTGTAAGCACTGGTGTGGATGCTTCCAATTTTGCGGTAAATCAGCTTCCAGATGTTTTCGGTATCGTCAAGGGGAAACTGCAACTAGCGGCGAATGATTCTAGTTTTATTGCTCAAGTTTTTGGGGATAAGGCGAATACGTCTGAGGTTCAGTCGATAATCGGTGAATGGAAAATTGGTGTTTTCGGTCAATTACCTTCTGTACAAGTTATTTCTGCTGCCGACATGAATGGTGCAGATGGCGCGTATGCCAGTTCTACGCAAAAAATTTATCTTTCTGATTCTTTGTTTCAGTCTAGTGCTGCGCCAGTTGATTCGGTGTTAGGTGTGGCGGGTGTTTTGACTGAGGAGACTTTTCACTGGTTGGACGATCGCGTTGGTGCGGATACTCAAGGTGATGAGGGTGAACTTGCTAAGGGTTTGTTGTTTCGTGTAAAGCTTAGTGGTTCTGAACTTGTTCGGATTAAATCAGAGGACGATCGCGGGTTTATTACTCTCAACGGGGAAAAAGTTTTAGCCGAGTTTGCTGCTTATCAAATGGCTGCTCAAGAAAATACTGATATTAATGGTGACGGCAGGGCAGATATTGTTGCTTTTAAAAATAATGGTGTTTACACCTCTTTAAGCAGAGTTGACGGTACTTTTGAAACAGCTCGTTTCGCTATTGGCGAATACTTTACTTCTACAAGTAGTACTGGCTGGAAAAATAATATCGAAATGCCACGAATGCTAGCAGATATCAATGGTGATGGTAAAGCAGACATTGTTGGTTTCAAGAATAATGGTGTTTATACTTCTCTGAGCAATGGTAACGGTACTTTCGCAGCAGCTCGTTTCGCTATTGGCGAATACTTTACTTCTACAAGTAGTACTGGCTGGAAAAATAATATCGAAATGCCACGAATGCTTGCAGATATCAATGGTGATGGTAAAGCAGACATTGTTGGCTTCAAAAATAATGGTGTTTATACTTCTCTGAGCAACGGTGACGGTACTTTTGCAGCAGCGCGTTTCGCAATTGGTGAGTACTTTACTTCTACAAGTAGTACTGGCTGGAAAAACAACACTGAAATGCCACGAATGCTTGCTGATATCAATGGTGATGGCAGAGCAGACATTGTTGGTTTCAAGAATAATGGTGTTTATACTTCTCTGAGCAATGGTAATGGTACTTTCGCCGCAGCACGTTTCGCTATTGGCGAGTACTTTACTTCTACAAGTAGTACTGGCTGGAAAAACAACACTGAAATGCCACGAATGCTTGCTGATATCAATGGTGATGGCAGAGCAGACATTGTTGGTTTCAAGAATAATGGTGTTTATACTTCTCTGAGCAATGGTAATGGTACTTTCGCCGCAGCACGTTTCGCTATTGGCGAGTACTTTACTTCTACAAGTAGTACTGGCTGGAAAAACAACACTGAAATGCCACGAATGCTTGCTGATATCAATGGTGATGGCAGAGCAGACATTGTTGGTTTCAAGAATAATGGTGTTTATACTTCTCTGAGCAATGGTAATGGTACTTTCGCCGCAGCACGTTTCGCTATTGGCGAGTACTTTACTTCTACAAGTAGTACTGGCTGGAAAAACAATATCGAAATGCCACGCTTAATAAGCGGTAGTATTTTTATTCCACGTGATGATGCAGGGAATTCTCTTTTAACTGCTCGTAATATTAGCGTAGGCTCAACTCAAGCTAATATTAAAGAATGGGTTGGATCGTTTGATACTCAAGACTACTACAAATTCACTTTGACAAATAAGAGTAAACTTGACTTGAGATTGAACGGCTTAACGGCTGATGCAAACCTGAGACTTCTCGATGTCAATGGGAATCTCCTTCAAGTTTCTGAGCAATTGGGAACAGCATCTGAATCTATAGTTCGTGACTTGAATGCAGGGACTTACTACATTCAAGTGTCTCCTACTAGTGGCAACAACGCAATCTACAATCTCTCTATTTCTGCAACCCCGTCTGGTTACTACCGTGAACTTTTCTCATTAACTGATAATGATTGGGATGTTCAGAGTGGAGATAATAATCAATTTGAGCAAAATCCTTTAGGTGGAGGTGGAGATCAGCGCGGTAAAACTGATGATCGGATTGAACAGATTTACACTGATCTTTCAACATCGATTTTTGGTTCTCGCCGTGCTATGAATACTGGTTATGCCTTTGATACCAGTTATTTAAGTATAGGCGTAGGCTACCACTCTGGAATTGATATTCAAGTAGGTGACACTGATACAATTAAAGCAGCCGTCAATGGAGTTGTGGCAATTGCTCCCTACGCTGAATGGCTAGATAGAGATAAAAATGGTACAAAGGAATTCTTTAATGGTTGGTGGATGGCTATTGATGAAACAGATGCAAGTGGAGCTAAAACAGGTCGGCGTTGGTGGTATGGACATATGAAACAACCGCCAATTCAAGGATGAAATGCAACGGGTTCTGATGAAGCAAAGAATACTTCGTAAGGAGTACGATAGTCAAGTGATTTTCTGGGTCTGTGATTGATCAAATTCACTGCCTTCTGAAAGTCCTCTTCTTTCACGATTTTAAAGTTTGTACTTTTGGGATAGAACTCTCTAATTAATCCATTGGTGTGTTCATTCAATCCACGTTCCCATGAATGATATGGATTCGCAAAGAAGGTCTCTAGTTTCAATCTTTCAGATAGCTTCTCATGCCCACAGAATTCTCTTCCATTATCAAAGGTCATTGTCTTTCGAGATGTTGATTCTATAGGCTCAAATAGATTGAATGTCACTCTGTTTATCTCATCCATCGTCTTGTTCTTAGCTAGTCCAGCAAGTAAATACTTCGATGCTTTATCAACATGCGTAACTACGATACCTGTGTGGTTGCACCCGATTACCGTATCACTTTCCCAATGTCCAATCTCTGTTTTTAAATCTGCAATCTTCGGTCGATTCTCTATCCCTACCCTATTGGGAATGCCACCTCGCTTCTGATGGCGACCTTTGCGCCTTCGTTGCTTTTGCTTCTGCCTCAGATATTGTTGATATATTCCCATCTCTTGATGGTTTGCATAGATCATCAGATAAATCGTCTCATAGCTGATTTTACCTAGCCCCTCCCTTTCCATTCTCCCTGCTAGTTGCTCTGGGCTGTGGTGTTGCTCTAACCGTTGTTTGACTTCGGCGATCGTCTCAGCACTGATGCTCTGAAATCTTACCTTTGCTTGTTTCCGTCTTGCTTTCATCAGGGCAACCGCAGTATCTGGCAAATAGCCAATCTGTCGCTCGTCTGTATTGCGCGATAACTCTCTTGAAATCGTACTTTTGTTTCGCTTCAAGCGACGACCTATCTCTGATACAGATAATTGCTCAATTACTCTTAGTTTATACAGTTCACTTCTTTCTGTGGTGGTAAGATGGACAAAGCTCATGAGGGTATCCTAATTATTGTGATTAATATCAGAATATCCTTATGAGTCCCTTTACGCAAAGATCTCTAGGTGTTGCATTTCATCCTTGAATTGGCGAACCAACAACAACATTCACACTAGGAACTTCGGTTATTGGAGGGCAGACTGTTTTAGCAAATGCAAATAGACTCGGATTTGGACATTTACATCTAGCCGTACAAAATGTTAAGGGTAGTGTCGACAATGGTTCCAGTGCCTTGGATGTTCAAAACCGAACTATTAGCCCACTTCATGCTTACTGGAAAGCAAAAAACTCAATTAAGGAATCTGTGATTTGGTCTTAACTTCTGGAATATCTATCTCAGAAATTCATGGCGATCTCTGTTTTTGGCGGAGAGGAGATCGCTTTTTGATTGAGATTGTGTTGATGGGCGATCGCGCCCTTCGAGTTTAAAACTTGAGGGGCGCTTTTTTTGAGATGCAATCTTAGTTCTCTTATAAATATTCGAGGTGATTCATCATTTCATCTACTTCAAGCACCTGCCAAATCAAAACTAAACCCTGCACAATCTCCCCAATAGACTTACTCTTTTGTTGACAGTTCCGTAGGGTGCGTTAATGCAATGTAACGCACTCAAATCTTTTTCATCCTAATTATTTGTACGTTACGTTCCGCTAACACACGCTACTGAACTAAATGTGACAACAGGATAACTTGTTGATTTTTGTTTGATTTGAGATTAGATACCCCGCGCCCTTCGAGTTTAAAACTTGAGGGGCAATTTTTTTGACTTGATAAAATATCGCACTATAATCTAACTAATATTTCTCCTGTATTTCTATGACATTAACAGAAATCTTGCCATCACTACAAAAGCTATCCCACTTTGAAAAAGTTAAAGCCATCCAGTTTTTAGCAACAGAACTAACTAAAGACGAACAAACCTCAGCTATTCTCGAAGATGGAAAAACCTATGAAATTTGGTCGCCATACAACGCTTTCTCCGCCGAAAAAGTTCTAACTGATATGTTGCAACAACACTTGTTACAAAAAGAAGCAAAATAAAATGACACCAAGAAAACGGTTTAACTTTATCGAAAAATCCAACTCTGCGGGAGAAACCAGCCTTGTCCCCTATCTTCCCTTAACCTTATCATCCCAACACACTTCCATTTCAACATCAGGTCTATTAGATACAGGCGCGAGTGTCAATGTTCTCCCCTACGAAATAGGAATAGAATTAGGACTAAATTGGAATGACCACAACACCTCAGTTACACTCGCAGGAAATCTCGCCAAATTCCCTGCCAGAGGGATTATTTTATCAGCAGCGATTGATCAATTTGCACCTGCCACTTTAGTTTTTGCTTGGACAAAAGCCGAAAATATACCTTTACTTTTAGGAAGAATTAACTTTTTTCAAGAATTTGATGTATGTTTCTATGGTTCTCAATTAGCTTTTGAAATAGCTCCTAAATCTAAAAATGTTTAGGGATAGAAAAAATGACAACTATCCCACTAACACGCGGCTTTAAAGAAACAGTTAATGCAAGAGTCCAAAGAGATTCCGCATTTGCCACCGCTTTACTTGACGAAGCTATTTCCCTTTTCCTCAATGGCGAACCAGAAACCGCAAGTTAATAGATGACTTTACTGAAGTTATCCGTCTCAGACCTGACGATTTTGCGGCTTATCATAGGCGTGGGTTAGCAAAGTCGGAATTAGGAGATTATCTAGGCGCGATTGCTGACTTTGCCGAAGCCAGTTGTTTGAGCGGAATCTCGAAATTCAATTTAGGAGATAAGCAGGGCGCGATCGCCGACTACGATAAAGCCATCGAATTCAAGCCTGATTTTGCCTACGCCTACTTTAATCGCGGGTTTGCAAAGGAAGATTTAGGAGACAAGCTGGGTTCGCTCAACGACTATAACGAAGTAATTCGCCTCAAGCCTAATATTGCTGACACATATTACAGGCGCGGGTCAGTCAGGTCGGATTTAGGCGATAAACAGGGCGCGATCTCTGACTATGACGAAATTATTCGCCTCAAGCCTGATTTTGCCTATGCTTACTTATTGCGTGGAATCGCGAAGGACGATTTAGGCGATAAGTCCAGAATAACAGATGTTCTTAGAGCAGCTGAACTTTTTAAGATGCAAGGTGATTTGGAAAGCTACAACGCTTAGTGGTGCAGAAAACTCAGGAGAGTCTCAAGATGAGACAATGGTAATACGAGCAAATTCGATACGAAAATCTAACTTTTCGCGTTTGGCAATAGAAGCACAGGCAGGGGGAGGATTAGTTCTAGGGAAAATCTGCAAAAGAGGAAGAGGTTTTTGTTGGTAAAGAAGGGTGTGAAGCTGACGGAGACCGAGTTGCAGAAAACTCAAGCCGCGATGATCGTGCCAATCAATAGCCGCCCTTTGCCCCAAACGCACCAACATTATGCCAAGAATTACAGCAATCAGGTTAGCCGTGGCAAGGAGCATAAACAAACAGGTAAGAGATTGAGCATCACGGAGATGCGAGCTAACCACATTAAAAGCCGCCGACTTGTAATCCTTAAAATGAGGTTCAATACCGCCAAAGCGTTTGCCATAGAGAGCAAAAGTCTTTAATGAAGGGGGAATATCGCTAAGGACAGCCCATGAACCGTTAGCCATGTCTAGGTTAGCCGTCGCTAAATGACAATTAACATCACCGAGTACGGTGACATCGGGAACTAGATAAGCTTGCTCTGCGGGAGGTATCAGTTGTTCAACACGCTTGGTTGTACCTGTTGGCAGAGTCACTAGCAGATCGCTCTTTGCGCGAATTGCCCAAGACCAGTGATTTTGCTGTAACCATCGGATTAATTCCCCATGTTCAAAACCTCGGTCGGCAAGCAAGGTCACCGTACTTTGTGGCGGCAATAGAGAGCGTACTTGTTCTAAGACGGGACGATAATGTTCAAAGCCAACTGTAGCGCTGCCATGCTCTAGTACTACTTGAGCTAGAGTAATCGACCTCCCTCCCCAAATCAAGCATACTTCTATAAGACAGAATTTATCCCACAGCATACTTGTGTCTAAGGCTAGTTCCAACGATTCTCCTGCAAATGCTTGGAGAAAGTGCTTCACCAATGGGTTATAGAATCTCTCGGCGATGATATGTGGATTATGCACAAAGTAGCTTAGTCTTTCCATCTGACTTCTGGCTTGGCACTCTCTATGGCTCAAATAGGGCAACCAATGACTCAGACTTGCCCTTCCTGATTGCAATATCGCGGCTACTGCCTCCGCAAATCCTTGGAGATGTCGCTTATCTTTTGGCTTGAGCCATTGACGCAGTTGTTCTTGTAGCTGAAGATATAGGTGGGTCATTTGTATAAGATCTTTTGTTGAGGAACTTGAGTATCTCATCTCTTGCCCCTTTTTGCCTCTTGTCTCATGATGAGATTCTATGCCTAGCAACGCTTTTCAGATTTTTCTGCACCACTAAGGCTACAACGATTCGATCAAATTGATCGAGCAAGTTCAGTGATCAGAGAAATCGCCAATGACTATTTGTTAATAAGCAAGTAGCAGTAAACAATAAATCGATATAGGAGATTAAAACATGGTTACAGTTATGGTAATTCATCAAAGTAGTGGCACACCGAATAAAGGGGAACGAGTAGCTATTGGGATTGACGGCTTTTTCTCTGGTGGAATAACAAAAGATCAATTAACAGACAGCAGAGGAGAAGCCCATTTCGCTGATGTCGAACCCTGCAACGGTCGAATTTTTGTGAGTGGACAAACAGCTTATACAGGAAGAATCGAAGGGCGCGTTATTGTCTATATTTAGAAATTATTTCTGTTGGTCTATACAGAAATACAATGGATGAAAATATAGAAGCACAGGCTCTATCGTTCAAACTATGCTCGACCAATATCTAAATGCCAACAAATTAGAGATCGCAACTTAAAATTATCAAAATTCCTGAAGCCATACCCAGATCGTTTAATTAGCTTTAACTTATTATTGATACCCTCAACAACGCCATTAGTAGTGCGGTTCTCAAAGTAATTAGTAACTTCTCCAAACCATCGACAAATTGTGCCAACACTATCCTTATACGTCTCCTTTGCTGTCTCCATCCAGTCGAGTAATTTTGATGCGCCATCTCCCCAATTTTTAGCATCTTCAAAGACTCTTCTAAACTCTTCTTTTTGCTGATGCATTTTCCCTAGCAATGGTACCACTTCTCGAATTTCTTCTAATTTTATTTTTTGCTTCTCTGTTAAATCTTTTTCGTTCTTTAGTAATGCATACTTACTCTGCTTAAGTGCTTCTTCGATTTTCTTTTTCTCGTTTACATTTTTGTTTTCTTTATTTGCTTTTTGCAGGTCATTTCGTGCTGTTTTTAGTTCCTCAGGAACTATCTTTGTTACATGGAATCGGTCGGCTACTACCTCTGCTTTTGGTATTAGTTTGTTGATCAGTCCTTTATAATTTCCACTTAGATCCATACTTACCTCAATAATTTGCTCTAACACCTCTTTTCCCCACCCCTCAAGCTCTTTCCTTATTTCTTCTTGTTTCCGTGATCGCACAAATCCTATCGGTATTTTTCTGTCTAAATCTACCAATACTACTATGTAGTCCCCTTGTCCTTTTCGTAATGCTATTTCATCAATCCCAAGTCGTTTTAATGGCTTTAAATCTATTCTAAGTTTTTTTTCGCTAATGTATTTTATCATCGACCACACTTCCTCATCTGTTAAGTCATTTTGCTTCCCTACATTATGCATATCGCTATGCAATACTTGCTGCACTATCATCTCTGCAAATCTGTTAGTTTGTTTTCGTCTCTTTCCTATAAATTCTAGTTCTTCACTGAACGGCTTTTCACATTTTTTACACTTGAATTGACGACGGTTTACTTTTAATAGTACTTCCTGTCCACTAATGCTTAAATCTCTTGCAAAATACCAGCGATTTTGATGCAGATGATTACTTTCTTCTCCGCATCTTGGACACTTTGCTTTTGTCGTTTTCGCTTCAACCTCTAAAATTAATCGATCTGCTACTTTTGTGTAGTTTTCTACTTCGATTCCTGGCAGATTTAAAAGTTCGGTTAGAATTGGCTGCATATTTGTTGTTTTGTATCTTATGTTACCTTAGCATCATTTAGACGATTGAGCCGAAGCACAGCACTTTATCAACATTTATATTGCTCTGTCCAAGTTCATTATATAGCGAGAATTTTTATGAGAATGTTAGCTGTTTTAGCTGCGATTTGTTTAATGCTCTCTAGCTGTGGACCTTCACAACAAGAATTAGAGAGTAAACGTGCGGAGGCTCAAGCACAAAGAGAAGCACAAAGGCTAAACCTTACCAATGCCATAAAAAGTTCTCAGGCGTTTCCTGGAACCTTTGTTGATAATAGGTCTGGGCAATCTTACCCTTTCAATATTCGCTTCACTTACTTTGATGAAAATACAGGATTTCTAGTTGGAGAGATGTGGTGGTCACAAAGTGGCACTGTTAAACAAATTGAGGGATTATTTCTTGACCAAATACTGACTTTCCAAACAACTCAGATTTTATCCAATGGAGGTGGAACAGATTCAAGCCTAGGACATATTTATACTTTTAATGTTGCAGACAATAATCAAATACAAGGAAGTTGGAAACGAATTTATAGAATACCGTTAAGTGGTTTACTCGGCGATAGTGGTGCTAAGGAAGAGATTAACGGAAGCGTATCATTTAGTATTGGAAATAATCAAGGGCAGAAATTAGGAAATATCTTAACTCAAATATCCAGTCCATCTAACAGCAGTAGCTTACTGTCTTACTGTAGTGGAGGTTCTGCCAGACGGAATATAACTGGCTGGGGGAATAAAAATTTTGAATCTATTTGTAATGACGTAAAAACTAAGTTTGCCGCTCTAAATGAGTCAATTGAAGCTATGCAGAACGGATACTATTCGGCAGATTCTTCAAATACCTTAACAGTTATTTGTGCAGGTAAAGCTATTACTACGGTAAGCGGCATTGGTGCACAAGTATTTAACATTAGTAATGTGGACAAGGCTGGACCATGCGTCTACAAGGTAGTTCAAGTTAATCTAAATTAGCGTTGTATTCATAGGATAAGGGGATTCATTCAAGTGATCGCAATTTCATATTTGCACTAACTTTTGTAGCGATCGCAGCCTTACACATCATCAGGATTAATACCCAGAGATCTGAGCTTTTCGGCAAGACGTTGGGCTTTTTGTTCTGCCTCTTGTTTGGCAAGACGCTCTTGAGTAGCAATTAAACGCTCTTGATCTGCGATCGCAGTTTGTTGCTCTGCGATCGCCTCAGCATCTAATCTCGCCTGTTTTTCAGCAATCGCTCGTTCATCGCCAGTCAGCAGCAAATTTCCCGACTCATCCCACCAGCGCAACCATGTGGTCGTACTTTCTCGTTGCAGTCCAATTTCCACATCCATTGGTGCGATCGCGAAATGTCCGCGTTCATTAGGTTGCATTTTGGCATAACGACCATCAACTAAATGATAAACCTCAACATTATCTTTCCATGCATCAAAAATTACATAGAACGGAATCCGAATCGCTTGCTCGTAAACCCAGAATTTCCCAGCTTTTTCAGTCTCACTAGGTGGCGTTGTATCTCGTTCTTCTGATCCATTACCAGAGACAAATTCGATCGCAATTAAAGGCGCGACAAATTCTTTCCACAGTACATAAGAACGACGATATTCGCCATCGAGAAGCGGCGATACATTCGGCACATAAAACCAGTCTGGTGCTTCGGCTCCTTTTTCAGGTGGCTCCATCATTCGCCAATAAATGCCGCTATCCTGACCGATGCAATAGCGTCCATCAGGATGTAATTTTTCTAAGACTGGTGCGATCGAGCTAGTTAAAACAATGCTTTGTGGATGTTCCTGAAAATTTTTCACAAAGGTTCCGTCTGAGTCTGGGAGTTGCTTATGGTCGGGGAGACTGATTTTAGCCTCTTGAACGGGTTGGGGAGCAGTCGGCTTGAGTAGAGTTTGAGTGCTTTCCATAGTAACCCTGAGAGATACGCTGGCTTAATTTTAGCATGGGTTATAGTTAGGGGGGCGAGGCAAAGCCGCGCATCCCTAATTATTTAATAAAATTGAATGACTAATTACAAACTAAAACCCGCGCACATCTTGCGGTAAAAATGCGCGATCGCTTGGTAACATCGCCACAGGTTCGGTGAGTGTAAATTCTCCTTTCACAATCCAATCCTTCAGGGTTTTAGCGGCTTCTTCGGATAAATGTAAACTGGCTAAAGGCGCAGCACGAACTGTTGAACCTGCGATCGTAATTTTGCCAGACTTGAGTTGAGCATAGGAAACAGCCCCAAAAATAGGGCGTACTCGTCTGGGAATCGAGAAATCAATTATAGGTGCGACTAACTCTTCATCCAAAACAGATGCTCTCGCCACTACTTCTTCATTAATTACAGGAAGTGGTACAGCCACACCCATCATCAATGACGCACCATAATTACGGAAATAGCAACCCCGTACCCAATCAGAAGTCATTTGCTTAGCATCACCAATTAGAGCCAGAGTAGCCGCAGGACCAATGGGAGTACGATTTTCTAACCGCTTTTGTAATGGAAAATGTTGCGTACCTTCCCATGCCACATAACCAATGCCACCACCCATAAAGATGCGTGTACCAATGCCAATTAATTGCAGATCAGGATCGTTCCACAATGGCGAGATAGCTCCAGGATTAGAATAAACAGCATTACCTAAGCGGGGCTGTAGTGGGCCCAGATATGTATAGAGAGTTTCTTCGCCACCATTGACCCCGACAATAAAATTCTGGTAGAGATTACGGGGATTAAATAGATAGAATTGATTAATGGATTCTTTAGTAATCGTCGTTTCAAAATTAGCGCGAGGATAGCAATCATTGGGATGTCCGATCGCTTTAAAGTTCACTGTTTTCCCCGCGATCAAATCAGCAATCACATGA
Organism: Pseudanabaena sp. Salubria-1; assembly: GCA_023336205.1. Taxonomy (GTDB): domain Bacteria; phylum Cyanobacteriota; class Cyanobacteriia; order Pseudanabaenales; family Pseudanabaenaceae; genus Pseudanabaena. The sequence continues at coordinate 71,515 of JALQCR010000030.1, read as the reverse complement.
CCACCGCCACGATATTGCGGTGCTTCATCGGTAGGATCAGCTTCTTGGGTTGCTCCTAAATAAATATCTACTGCCCCAAATCCTGCATAGGCAGGCACTCCATCAATCCAGCAAGTTCTGATCTTAATCGGTGGATCAGTATGTCCTAAATTGAGCACAGCCCCCGAGGACTCCATCGGCTCGAATGTACCTGTGACGATCACATCTACTTGCTTAGTAGCTTGAGTTACCCCGATATCTACGACAAGAGATTTGAGTTCGGTAGCAGTAAGGACTTTAGCCTTGCCAGCTTTGATTTTGGCATTAATATCAGCGATCGTTTGAGGCATAGGATTTTTCTGGGTTTTTAAATTATGCCAAGGTGCTTATCTAGAATATAGTGCTTTGCGCTCTCATAAAAAGGAAAGGGGGGCACTTAGTGCCCCCTTTCCTTTTTATAATGACCAGCCATTGTTTGATAGTGTGCCTGCATGAATACGATCTAAAGCGCGTTTGCCACCCCAGCGATCGACAATTTTGTCATCATATTCGTCAGCAATTTCCATCACCGCTTTAACTGAGGCTTCTAGCTCTTTCATGTCACAAGTCGAGCCAACGATTGAATGTTCAAAGAGAATTTCACTGTCTGGCGATATGCCAAAGGCTCCAAAAATCATCTTGGCATTTTCTTCAAGTAAATATCGCATCAGGTCTGGCTTTAATTCTGCACCAACTACCACATACGATCGCGTGTTAATAATTGCATCATCTCCGTCCCAAGGAAAAACCAATACTTCTACTAACGCTGACCCCATAAATATGCCTAATCCTGGAATATCTTGGCGAGCACAAGGACATTTGCTAAATATCTCTTGCATCCACGTTACTACTTTTTCATAACAGGCTTCTTGAGCAGTAGTTTGAAATTTCAAGTTATTTGCCTCCATAGGTTTAGACAACTTTTTGATTTTGGCAATCAGATATTAGTACTTAGATTAATCAGACTATACCTATATACAGGTACATTTTAAAATGAAACCCTAAAAATAGGATGGGGCGCAAAGCGCCCCATCCTATTTTTAGGGTTTCATTTGACCCCTTGTACTATGATGGATAAATCTTAAGAGATACCAAAAATTTGCCTTATTACTTCTTGCGTTTAGGAGGAAACATAGTTGGCTAGTCGCTTCTTATTTACATCTGAATCAGTTACGGAAGGTCACCCTGACAAAATTTGTGATCAAATTTCCGATACGATTCTTGATACCTTATTGGCTCAAGATCCGCGATCGCGTGTCGCAGCTGAGGTTGTGGTTAATACGGGTCTGGTCTTGATCACGGGGGAAATCACCACCAAAGCGCATGTCAACTACGTCGATATTGCTCGTAAAAAAATTGCTGAAATTGGTTATACCAATGCTGATAATGGCTTTTCGGCAAATAGCTGCGCAGTAATGGTAGCCCTTGACGAACAGTCGCCAGACATTGCTCAAGGGGTGAATGTTGCACATGAAGTCCGCACTGGAGCGGAAGAAGAAGCGGACATCGAAGCTGTAGGTGCTGGAGACCAAGGCATTATGTTTGGGTTTGCTTGCGACGAAACACCCGAGTTTATGCCGATGCCGATCGCGATCGCTCACCGTCTAGCTCGTCAGTTATCAGTAGTTCGTAAAAATGGCACATTGCCATATTTGCGTCCTGATGGCAAAACTCAAGTCACCGTGGTTTATGAAGGTGATAAGCCCGTAGCGATCGATACGATCCTAATTTCGACACAGCATGATGCGGCAATCGATGGCATTAGTGATGAAGCTAAAGTACAAGAACGCATTAAAGCCGATCTCTGGACACATGTAGTTTTACCTAGCTTTGCAGACACGTCGGTCAAGCCAAATGACCAGACCCGCTATCTGGTTAATCCAACAGGAAAGTTTGTGATTGGTGGACCTCAAGGTGACTCAGGGCTAACAGGTCGTAAAATTATCGTTGATACTTACGGCGGCTATGCGCGTCACGGTGGCGGTGCTTTTTCGGGCAAAGATCCAACAAAAGTCGATCGCAGTGCTGCTTATGCGGCTCGTCATGCTGCTAAAAATATTGTGGCGGCAGGTTTAGCTAGTAAATGTGAGTTGCAAATTAGTTATGCGATCGGTGTGGCTCGTCCTACCAGTATGCATATTGAGACCTTTGGTACAGGCAAGGTTGATGAAGAGACTTTGCTCCGCTTGGTCAAAGATCATTTTGATTTGCGCCCTGCGGCTATTATCAAGAATTTTGATCTGCAAAATTTACCTAGTACTCGCAATGGTCGTTTCTATCAAGATGTGGCTGCCTATGGTCACATGGGACGCAACGATCTAGACCTGCCTTGGGAACGTCTAGACAAAGTGGATCTCCTGAAAAAGAACGCTTAATATTCCATAAGGCTTGCTAAGCAAGCCTTAAGCCCAAAAGATAAAAAGGCAGTGCGAAGCACTGCCTTTTTATCTTTTGGGCTTAACCTTCATCACCCAAATAAGCTTCAATTACGGCCCGATCGCTTTTAACAATTTCAGGTTTTCCGATCGCAATTAATTGCCCAAAATCCAAAACGGCAATGCGATCGCACAGTCCCATCACCAAAGGCACATGATGCTCGATCAGGAGAATTGTGAGTTCAAAGCGATCGCGCAAACTGCGAATAAAATCACTTAATTGCCCTTTTTCATTAGGATTCATCCCTGCGGCTGGTTCATCTAGCAATAATAATTTTGGTTGTAGCGCAAGGGCACGAGCAATTTCTAGGCGGCGCTGATCGCCATAGGAGAAATTTTTGGCTTTAACTTCAGCGCGATCGCTTAGTCCCACTAGTTCCAGTAACTCTAAGGCTCGATCATAAGTTTGCTTCTCTTCTTTTGCCGTTGGTGGTAGTCCTAAGATTCCATTCCAAACTCCAGTTGATGAACTGAGATGTCTTGCGATCGCAACATTCTCTAAAGCAGATAGTTCTCCGAATAAACGAATATTCTGAAATGTTCTTGCAATTCCAAATTTAGCAATCTGATGTGGACGACGGTTAGTGATTTCTTGTCCATCGTAGAGAGCCTTGCCACTCGTCGGCGCAATTAAGCCTGTAATTGTATTAAACAGCGTCGTCTTACCTGCTCCGTTTGGCCCAATCACGCCAAAGATTTCATTTTCTTGCACATCAAATGACACTTCATTCACGGCAACTAAGCCCCCAAAGCGACGGGTTACTTGCTGAATAGCTAAGATTGATTTGCTATTTATATTCATGACAATGGTGATGTGCTTTTGCTGATTTTCGGTAAAGTTGTTATTACATGGCTTTGCGCTGTAAGCGTTACGCTACCATATTTCACGATGTCCTATGAATTCAATCATAAGTCCTCTTGAGTTAAGCTTTGTAGCATTGGCAAGTATAGCGATCGCAGTGACATTTCTCCCGCAAATCTCTGATGCATCACCTAATTTACCTCTCATTTGATTGGGTAAGGTTTTAAGCCACAGTTCTTTGTATTTATATATACAGAAACTTCCTGTTTACTCGCCTTAGATACAGGAAGAACCTGTATACAGTATACGCACTGATCTTTGAATGTTAGTTATGAACACAGTTTTGATAGAGCTGATACTATCAGTGAGATAGGGATAGGAAAGTATGGCTTTGGTCTTAGCAGTATCTACAACACAGTGAAATTCACTTGCAAAAAACTTCTCTATCCTAGGTTTAATATTCATGCTGGTCACCAAACAACCTGTACTTAAGCGCTTCTGGTATCCAGTGATGCCGATCGCGCAACTCTCTGCTGACAAACCCCAGCCATTTCAATTATTGGGACAAAAGATTGCCCTCTGGATCGATAAAGATGGTAAACCTGCTGCTGTTGCCGACCAATGCTGCCATCGCTCTGCTCAATTATCCAGAGGTGTTGTGATTGATGGCTGCATTCGCTGTCCCTATCATGGCTGGTCATACAATCCTGAAGGAACCTGCGTGAAAGTACCTCAACTAGAAAATGAGAAGATCTCCAAATCCTATAAGGTTCCCTCTTATCAATGTGTCGAGCGATATGGATATATTTGGGTTTGTTTAGATCAGCAGCCATTGCATCCAATTCCTGAGATCGCAGCAGTAACAGACCGATCTTTCCGCATGATTCATGAATTTTATGAAACTTGGAAAGTTGGGGCATTCCGAGCGATCGAAAACTCCTTTGACAGTGCCCATGGACATTTTGTTCATGCTTCATCTTGGGGTGATCAGAGTAACCCAGTGCCACCACCTATCGATGAAACCGTAGAAACTGACACTGGCTTTGTGATGAAGCATTGGGTGGAAGTTCTGAATCCAGACCTCCAAAAGAAGAATTTAGGAATCGCTTCTGAAAAGACGATTCGTACTAACGAACGCACTTGGTATATGCCTTTTGCTCGCACACTGAAAATCCAGTATCCCAATGGTTTGATTCATCTAATTTTTACGGCTTATACTCCCATTGATGATCAGACGACTCAGTTAGTTCAGTTCTGTTTGCGAAATGATACAGAAGATGATGCAAAAGCGGCTGACATCATTGCCTTTGATCGTCAGGTGACGCAAGAAGATCGCGATGTATTGGAAACCACTGAATTTGATGCGCCATTGTCTCTAGCTGAGGAGCAGCATATGCCGTCGGATAAACCAGGAATCATTATGAGGCATCGATTAGCGGCTTTATTGAAAGAGCATGGCGAAGTGGAGCAACGTCTGAATTATGCAAACCCATAAGGTTTAGCCCCGAAAGGGCTAAACCTTATGGGTTTGGGATCTACACTTATGCAGCATGAAGGAATATCTCAATGTTAGTTACCAAACAACCAGTACTCAAACGGTTCTGGTATCCCGTTATGCCGATCGCACATCTAACCGCCAAAATGCCACAGCCGTTTGAGTTGCTAGGACAAAAACTAGCACTTTGGTTAGATATTGAGGGGAGCCCAGTAGCAGTGAGCGATCGCTGTTGTCATCGAACAACGCAACTTTCTAAAGGAGTTGTCATTGATGGGTGCGTTCGCTGTGCTTATCACGGTTGGCAATACGATGGGCAAGGGGTCTGTGTAAAGGTTCCTCAATTTAGCCCAGATCAAAAAATTCCTGCCAGTTATAAAGTTGACTCGTTCAACTGTGCTGAACGCTATGGATATGTTTGGGTATGTCTAGACAAGGAAGCATTGCTGCCGATTCCCTATATTCCTGAAGCTGAAGATCCTGCCAATCGATTAATTCCTCAATGCTATGATCAGTGGCAATGTAGCGGCTTGCGGGTAATGGAAAATTCCTTTGATAATGCTCATTTTAGCTTTGTTCATGCCGCATCATTTGGCAGTATTGAGCAGCCAAAGCCAGCATCTTCCGAAATTACAACTCTCGAATTTGGTCTGGTGATTAAGTCAGAAGTTCCAGTGATTAATCCGCCTGCACAACAAAAGAATCTCGGCATGACCGAAGCTTTTACAACTCGATTTGTAGAATCGACTTGGCATATGCCGTTTAGCCGCACATTAAAAATTACTTATCCCAATGGATTAATGCATTCGATTTTTACGGCGGCAACTCCTGTAAGCGATCGCATTTCTCAGATTGTGCAGTTTTGTGTACGTAATGACACAGAAGCTGATGCTAGTGCCGAAGATGTGATTGCGTTCGATCGCCAAGTCGTTTTGGAAGATCGAGTAGTTTTGGAAACGACTAACTACGACGCTCCTCTGGATGTGGCGGTCGAGCAGCATATGCCATCTGACCAGCCAGGAATTGTGATGCGGCGTAAACTACTTGCGCTATTCAAGCAGCATGGTGAGACGGAGCAACATTCTTAAAAGCTATAGATTTTTGCGGGAATGCTTTGCCCATGAGTCTGTAGTGGTTTTAACTACGCACCAAGTTCTAAAATATCTGCAAATGGCAAATCTTCGGAAACTCCTATGACAGTGATTTTGCCATTTTCTACTACGGTATTGCCCATAATTGTGTCGTGCATTGCCTCAAATTTCGATTCTGCGTCAATAGTGCATTCAAAATGAAGTATTACATGGTAAAGCTTGCTAATTGCTTCTCCGTCAGGCGATCGCTCCACTGTCAGCATATCTACATTTTGCTTGTCTTCCGCAATTTGGCGATACCGATCAGCTAACTGTTCAAGGGCGATCGCGATCGCATGTTCTTGGGTTTGACCGTAGCAATGAATGGTGTTTTGGGATGGATCTTGCAATGGGTTTGATAACTGACAAAGATAATAACCTTTATTTGCAAGGGTTACAGCGATGGAAAGGTTTTCACTAATCAGATTTTGGTTGGTTTCAGGCATATAGGACTACTTTTTACTTTTTGATGAGTTCTATTCCTAGTTTGCTACCGATTTCGAGGACGTTGTTGGTGAAGTCGGTTATGCCTGAGATCGGGGTGGCGATGACTGTAGCGGCAGTTAATAAAGCTAGTAGACGTTTTTTGAGTTTTGGTAAACTGCGTTCTTTTTCTGGCTTTTGAATTTCGGTTTCTACGTCATCAATATCAATGGTGATGTCTTCTCGCACATCTGATGGAAATTGGTCGGCGGTTTGACGGAGATTGTTGATTAGTTGTAATAGTTCGGCTACGCTTGCGCCGCTTGTTTGCGTGATATGGGAAGCTTGTTGACGGGCGCTGTCTTTGACTTCGTTGGCAAAGTTAGCAATGTTTGCGCCTTGAAGGTTAGTTGTATATTTAGATTCTTGTGGCATAGCATTTGCCTCTGCTTTATTGATGATTGGTCTGCTGACAGCTAGTGTAGCAAGATTAATTAGATCTTCATATTCTCTCCCGTATTTATCTGGAGATTGCTGATCGCCTATGCCGTGAAGCTTCCGATCGCGATCTGGGTCAATGGAGTCATCAAGTAGGCGACGGACGTTGACAAGTTCAAAACTTTTGTAGCATTGAATGTTTGATTGGTTGTTGTCAACAAATCGGTTTAGCTCATCTAGTGGATAGCTGTATGGCTCATTGGCAGTTTTACAAATTGGACAATTACAGGGGATGAGGGTGTCGTATTCTAGGCGATTTTCAAAGCGATCGTGGATTTTTTCAAATTCATTGTTGATGATGGTGAGAAAGTCTCTTTGCCCTGAACCACTTAGCCGAATCCGAATCTCGCGATCGTGGGTACGTTCGGTGATTTCAGCACGGGTGTTACCGCGATTGAGGACTACGCCATATTTCCATACTAAAGCGAGATTGGGTTCGGAAACGTTTTCAATGTTTTGGTGCATTTCCACAATAAAGCGGCTCAAAATCCCCTTGGGCATAAAGATTTTGTAACGGTAGCGTAGGATTAGATTTTGGTTAACTGAGATCTTGCACCATTCCTGAAAGAGTTAAGTAGGAATGGGTTTGAGAATAATTTCAAACCCATGACGAGCAGCAATATCGGCACTAATTTGGAGATACCTAAGAAGTTTCAACCAAAGGACAGAAGGAAATAAAACGGAAAGTGTCAAATCACAGGTAGCTTTCCAGTCCAAGACAGGAGGACTCGACCATTGATCAATCCAATGGGCCAAAAGATAAGCAAGCAGAGAGAGGATAAGCCAACGATAAACACCAAGTTTTGTAGATTGCCCAAAACAATGCAAACCAAAGCGATGTTTGATGGTTTTGAAGAATCCCTCAATCGCCCAACGCTTACGACCTAACATCACCAGATAAGCACCAGAATAAGGATGAGAAGAGACAACAAAGCGTAACTCCCGTTTACTATCAGCTCTTTTGAGCCAAAACCAAGAGATCGTCAAAGGCTGAGTTAGCCCTTCTAGCAAAATTTGTTGTCCACGTTTGCCATGACGATAAAGTTGTTTGACTGTACGGCCATCTTGAAGTTTACGATTGTTGCGTACACCGACAACGATGCGCCAAGTCTTGGCGCGGACAGTATTGAAAAACTTCACCGTACTAAACTCAGTATCAGCAAGGACAATCACAGTCTTGCCTTGGGTTAGTTGCTTGGGTACTGTCCCCAATAACTTACAAGCTAAGTCAGAGGGACTGGGGTATCCTTTGCCGCGCCATACTCTAAAACTCCATGGTACGCGCCACTCTCCATAGACCAGATACAGTACAACCAGATGTAGTCCTCGCTTTCCGTTTAGTATTCTCACCCATGGGTCTGGTTCGTTTTGGGTGGGATTGCTCAAATGTAAAAACTTGCCGCTTTTTTCTAGGGTAGTCAAGTCTATCAGTATCTTTAATGGCACTTGTTTCGATGGGCGATGCTTGGCGATTTGTCCCAAAATAGCCTGCCGTGTTGACCGAATTACTGCTCTCGTTGACCAGTTATAGTGATTGAGAAATCGGCTGAGTGCACTCGCTGATTTTATCTGTGTATGTTCTGGATAAGGATGCCTTTGTGCTTCGAGAAATAGTCCTAGTATTGCATTGAGACTTGCTGTTTGATACACACTTGGCATCAAACACAGAAGACTATACACTAGCCCTTGGGCGTGCTTAACGATGCTTTCCATGCTCGTTATTTAATTTACTACTACGCCCTTTTTTTCACATTTCTGCTCTTTCTGCAACCCCTTTTCTTGAATGGTGCAAGATCTCAGTTATTGTCCCAATCGTAGTTGGGGGGATCTTTTTGGAGGAGGTGAGGGGCGATGTAGTTACCTTTATGGTGGGGGATTTCGTAACAGACTTTAAACTCCTTCATCAATTGCAGAAGTTCGTAGCGCATATTCGCATATTGAGGATCTCTCCAAATGTCGTCTAAATCGGCATCACAAAACTGTCCGAGTTCTTTTTTGACCTTCTCATTATCTAGGATTTTGTAAACGGCAGCAGTTCCCCAGTTGGGTTTGAGAATGAGGCGATGGCGGAGGATTGCATCTTTTTGGAAATGGAGACAGATGCCGAGTCTATGCAGAAAGTCGCTGATATCTAGCATCTCTTGAGGATCGCTAATTTTGTGTAATCGACAAATCGATTCGTATTCACCGTAAGAGATATAGTTGCGCCCATCATTTTCGAGGGCATAGCGAACATTCAGCCATGAGTTGGGGAAAGGAATGCCATTTGGTAGTAGATCTTCGAGGCTATGCTGAATGGTTTGTTTGATTTCGGCTAGTCCGCGATTGTCGGCGAGGTTGATGCTTTGGGGTGTTTTGAGATGCTCGAATTCGGCGCGGAGTTCTCGGAGATTGAGGTTGCAGGTACGGTTTTGTTTTTCGTTTTGCATCAATAGCACGGGGCTATCTTTGCCATGTAAGCGGATTAATTGTAACCAAAAGTAATGATCGGTGTCTTCTTTGCGGCTATCGGCAACTAACAGATAGAGGGAGCGCTCGGTGAGGAAAAATTGATGGGTTTGGTGATAGATTTCCTGTCCGCCAAAGTCCCAAATATTTACCTTGTAGGTTTGCTGATTGCGTCCTGTAAATTCCCATTGCAAAATGTCGATGCCCTGTGTGGATGTGTCTTCAACTTCAGGTTTAAGTTGGTAATTGGCATTAATCAGTTTATTGGCGAGGCTAGTTTTGCCCGAACTCCCTTCACCAACAATTAAGATTTTTGCTTCATAGATTTGGGTGGATTTCTTGGGATCTTGGATGCGGAAATAATAGTCAAGAATTGGACGTGCAGAAGGAAAATATTCTCCTGATTTTGGAGCTAGAAGATCACGAGGAATACTAATTGGATTGCCGCGTAAATCTAAATATTTCAACTTGGCTAAGTTGGTGATCGCATCAGGAATCTGCGTAATTTGGTTGGAACTGAGGTCAAGCTGAGTGAGATTGTCTAAGTTGCTGATCGTGTCTGGAATTACCGTGATTTAGTTACCACCGAGGTAAAGATTTGTCAGATTTGCTAAGCTTTTAATCGAGTCTGGTATCGCCTTGATTTGGTTATGAGAGAGGTAAAGATTTGTCAGATTTACTACGCCAATTCAAGGATGAAATGCAACACCTAGAGATCTTTGCGTAAAGGGACTCATAAGGATATTCTGATATTAATCACAATAATTAGGATACCCTCATGAGCTTTGTCCATCTTACCACCACAGAAAGAAGTGAACTGTATAAACTAAGAGTAATTGAGCAATTATCTGTATCAGAGATAGGTCGTCGCTTGAAGCGAAACAAAAGTACGATTTCAAGAGAGTTATCGCGCAATACAGACGAGCGACAGATTGGCTATTTGCCAGATACTGCGGTTGCCCTGATGAAAGCAAGACGGAAACAAGCAAAGGTAAGATTTCAGAGCATCAGTGCTGAGACGATCGCCGAAGTCAAACAACGGTTAGAGCAACACCACAGCCCAGAGCAACTAGCAGGGAGAATGGAAAGGGAGGGGCTAGGTAAAATCAGCTATGAGACGATTTATCTGATGATCTATGCAAACCATCAAGAGATGGGAATATATCAACAATATCTGAGGCAGAAGCAAAAGCAACGAAGGCGCAAAGGTCGCCATCAGAAGCGAGGTGGCATTCCCAATAGGGTAGGGATAGAGAATCGACCGAAGATTGCAGATTTAAAAACAGAGATTGGACATTGGGAAAGTGATACGGTAATCGGGTGCAACCACACAGGTATCGTAGTTACGCATGTTGATAAAGCATCGAAGTATTTACTTGCTGGACTAGCTAAGAACAAGACGATGGATGAGATAAACAGAGTGACATTCAATCTATTTGAGCCTATAGAATCAACATCTCGAAAGACAATGACCTTTGATAATGGAAGAGAATTCTGTGGGCATGAGAAGCTATCTGAAAGATTGAAACTAGAGACCTTCTTTGCGAATCCATATCATTCATGGGAACGTGGATTGAATGAACACACCAATGGATTAATTAGAGAGTTCTATCCCAAAAGTACAAACTTTAAAATCGTGAAAGAAGAGGACTTTCAGAAGGCAGTGAATTTGATCAATCACAGACCCAGAAAATCACTTGACTATCGTACTCCTTACGAAGTATTCTTTGCTTCATCAGAACCCGTTGCATTTCATCCTTGAATTGGCGCTAAGCTTTTAATTGCATCTGGTATCTTAGTGATTTGGTTTCCCCAGAGGTAAAGCGTAGTCAAATTTGCTAAGTTGGAGATCGAGTCTGGTATCGCCTTGATTTGGTTACTAGAGAGGTAAAGCTCCGTCAAATTTGCTAAGTTGGAGATCGAGTCTGGTATCGCCTTGATATGGTTTCCCCAGAGGTAAAGCGTTGTCAGATTTGTTAAGGTCGAGATCTCCTCTGGTATCATTGTAATTTGGTTTCTAGCAAGGTCAAGCATTGTCAGATTTACTAAGTTCGAGAGCGAGCTAGGGATCACCGTGATTTGGTTGCCCCAGAGGAAAAGCGTAGTCAGTTTGGCTAAGTTGAAGATTGAGTCTGGTATCTGCGTAATTTGGTTGTTATGGAGAAAAAGCCTAGTCAGATTCGTTAAGCTCACGATCACATCTGGTATCTGAGTAATTTGGTTGCTAGAGAGGTCAAGCCTAGTCAGATTTGCTAAGTTGGAGATCGAGTCTGGTATCTGCGTAATTTGGTTGCTATGGAAGTAAAGCGTAGTCAGATTTGCTAAGTTGCTGATCGCATCTGGTATCAATGTGATTTGATTAACACCTAGGTAAAGCTCTGTCAGATTTGCTAAGTTAGCGATCGAGTCTGGTATCGTCTTGATTTGGTTGTTAGAGAGGTCAAGCTTAGTCAGATTTGCTAAGTTGGAGATCGCATCTGGTATCGCCGTGATTTGGTTGTATGGAATATGAAGTTCTTTGAGATTAGTTAATTGAAAAATCTCTTGGGGAATAGCAGTTAAACGATTTACTTTACTCTTTCTTTCCTTATAGTCATACTTACCTAAAACCAACTTTTCCAGACTTTGCAACCGTCCAATTTCGCTGGGCAATCCTTCCAGATCGTTCCCCGACAGATCGAGTTCTGTCCAGCCCTCACGTTCTGCTTGTGCGATTATTGCCAATAATTCTGCATCTGTCATAAATTCAAGGAAAAAGTAGAAAGGAAAAAGGAAAAAATGGGATTCTTGGATTGCAATTGAATCAGAATATTATTCATAGAAATTCCAACACATTTTTTATCGATTCATGGGAACTTCTTTGCAGCAAAGCTAACAACCTTCGTAAAGCTTCACCAATCGGCAACTGCGGCGACACAATAATTCCAAAATGTTCCTTTTCAGAAACCACATAATCATTGTGCAGCAACACAAAATCCTTCACATTGAAAGTAAACATACAACTACCCTGCTCAATCGCATACTCAATCTGTTCGCGATCGCTTCTTCCTTTCCTACCCAACTCCTGCACATGAGTAGCTTCATACCCCCTCTTGCGTAAAGCCGAAGCCAAGTCAAGTTGGACATCTTCATCTAGCAACAACTTCACCTTAGCCATCTTTAACGCCCTGCTTTAGGATGAACTAACGCTTGACTCTTCCAATACTCAATATTAGAAGACTCTTCCAAATCCTTCTCAACTTCCTCCTGATGATCGAAATAATAGGCAAGCGCCGAATGTACCTGAGAAGGTCGCAAATGAGAAAGCACACTTAAAATTTCATCCACATTCATCCCCATCTGATAATATCCAGCAATCCGCCGCACCGTTACCCTCGTACCTTCAATAATTGGCGCACCACCCGCAATCTCAGAACTAGCGGCAATATAAGGATAAATTGTTGCGGTAATACTCATAGTTTCAGGTAAAAACGAACTAATTACATTTTACAAGGTTTTTAGGTAGGCGATCGTATTGCAAAGGCAAAAGGAAAAGCTGGAAAGCAACTATTTCTACTCTGCGATTTTTGACTCGATGTACCAACTTTACTGCAATTCCAATTGGGCGCTTGTGCCTAGCCACCCATTTCTGTCCCCCATCAAGTCACTCAAGAATGGTGCAAGATCTGAGTTAGTCTCAATGGATAATCTCAATAGTTGTTCCCTTTTGCAACAAAGAATATATCTCATCAACATCCTTGTTTCTCAAAGACACACAGCCTAAAGTCCAGTTGATTTTGCGATCGATCAGCCAATCTTTCCCCTTCTCTACACCATGAATTCCAATCTCGTCTCCAATCCCATCTTTCGCTGTTACCTCACCTCTAGCCTTAGCCTGAGTAAATTTGCGCCATGAGTCCTGAGTGGGATAGTCTAGCCAGATAAATTTTGACCATTCCGAATGATAGTAAAGATCTTTAACTCGAAATATTCCCTCTGGGGTGCGCTTATCGCCTTGACGCAATTTATCATCCTTAGGATTACCGCCCAAAACGATCGCATAGGATTTAATCGGCTTTTTTTGGTAATAGACAGTCAGCTTATGTTTAGATTTTTCGACAACGAGCTTGATCGCTTTTTTATCGAGTTTTTTGAGATTAATTAAATCTGCGATCGCCTTATCTTTGTTAAGAAATTCATTCGCAGCCCTAGCTTCACAGTCTGTAATACAAGGCATTTCAAAAATATGAGGATTTGCGATCGCGTAGAAACTACTCAAGCTCGCCAGTACGACCAAGTAACCTAAAAATTTCTTCTGCAACATATCAACCTCAAATTATCTAGAACAAGATGCTTAAGCACCTTGCTTATTTTTGGTCAGTACTTTTGTAGTTGTGAGTTTGCACCAACCTAAGAACTCTGGAGTAATGATCCCTTTAGGATAGAAAATTGTTCCAACCACAATCAACACACCAAAAATAATTAAACGTCCATCTTTTAAGAATTGCCCTAACCATAAAGGAACACCATTAACACTAGAAATCCCTCGCAATACCTCAGGTAAAGCAGTTAAAACAATACCTCCTACTACTGGCCCCCAAAATGTGCGCGAGCCACCAATTAATACAAAAGCTAAAAAGATAATGCTGGCATCAAAGGTTCCTTGACGAGCATTCCATGTATTCAGAAAGTGAGCATTCACGGCTCCAACCACACCCGCCAAAATAGCAGCTAGGGTAAAAGCTAAAACCTTATAGTAAGTGGGATTGATTCCCATCGAGTCTGCTGCTAATTCATCTTCCCGAATCGCAATTAGTGCCCGCCCAACTCTAATTTTTTCCAAACGATACATAAATATCATGCTCAACCCTAATAATGGCAGAGCAATCCAGAGATACTCTAAGGGTGACTGAAACGGCTGCGGAATCCCAAAAATCCCCACTGCGCCACCAGTAATATCAAGATTGAGAGCAACCACTCGCAAAATTTCGACAAAGGCAATTGTAGCGATCGCCAAATAAATTCCTCGTAACCGCAACACAGGAATTCCTAAAACTATAGCCAAAAGCCCTGAGATCAGACCCGCTGCCAACATTTCCAGCAATACCCACCAGACTGGCAAAGTCCCTGTTGTGTCCGTTAGCATCTTGGTCGATGCGATCGCGGCAATATATCCACCTAGGGCATAAAATCCTGGAGTTGCCAATGACAACTGCCCAGCCATCAATGGCAAATAAACAGAAATTCCAAGGATTGCCCCAAAAATTGCCGATACAATTAAAAAACCGTAGGTGTTAAAAAATTCAGCCATTACTTAGACTTTGGTTACTTTTTTTAGTTATTTTTGAAAATGAAACCTGTGCTCATCTCTTAAAAAATAACCTTCCATCACACTAATTAGCTATCATTAGTCAATAAGCAACAGTATCTTAAGAAATTATTAAGATTTTCTGTAAGCATAGACACAACTCAAGCAGCAATCACCATAGCGATCGCCGCTTAACACATTAACCCTTAGCGTAGATCTTAAATGCAAGATTTTTACGTAACCCTTAGCAAATATCAAATTCTAGAGAGTACAAACAGTGGACATTCAAATTGGGCGCGGTAAAACTGCACGCAGAGCCTATGGTATCGACGAAATTGCATTAGTACCAGGGGGTAAAACTCTCGATCCCAACGTTGCCGATACATTTTGGGAGGTTGGAGGAATTCGTCGCGAAATTCCGATTATTGCTAGTGCAATGGATGGTGTTATCGATGTTGATATGGCGGTAAGACTTTCGGATTTAGGTGCATTAGGCGTAATCAACCTTGATGGTATCCAGACCCGATATGACGATCCCACTCCAATTTTAGACAAAATTGCCTCAGTGGGTGTTACTGAGTTTGTCTCACTTATGCAAGAACTCTATGCCGAACCCGTTAAGCCTGAGCTTATTCAAAAACGTATCCGCGAAATTAAAGAAAAAGGTGGCATTGCTTGCGCTAGCAGTATCCCAGTTAATGCCTTTAAATATGGTGCGATCGCGGCTGAAGCGGGTTGCGACTTGTTTTTCTTACAGTCCACAGTTGTCTCAACTACTCACATCGCCGCCGAAGGACTAGTCTCCCTCGATCTCGCTAAATTCTGTCGAGAAATGCCGATCCCAGTCTTGATGGGCAACTGTGTCACCTATGATGTCACCTTAGAACTTTTAAGAGCAGGTGCGGCAGGAGTCCTTGTTGGTATTGGACCTGGAGCTGCTTGTACATCTAGAGGTGTGCTTGGGGTAGGTATTCCTCAAGCTACAGCTGTAGCAGACTGCGCGGCAGCTCGCGAAGACTTTTTCAAAGAAACTGGCAAATATGTACCAATAATTGCTGATGGTGGCTTGATTACGGGTGGTGACATTTGTAAATCGATCGCTTGTGGAGCCGATGCCGTTATGATTGGTTCTCCCTTTGCCAGAGCTAAAGAAGCTCCTGGCAGGGGCTTTCACTGGGGGATGGCAACTCCTAGCCCAGTCTTACCTCGTGGAACCAGAATTCGAGTCGGTACAACAGGTACACTAGAGCAAATTTTACGTGGACCAGCGGGACTTGATGATGGCACTCATAACCTCTTAGGAGCACTTAAGACCAGCATGGGAACTCTTGGAGCTGCCAATATTCGAGAAATGCAACGGGTTGAAGTGGTAATTGCGCCTTCACTTTTAACTGAGGGTAAGGTTTACCAAAAAGCTCAGCAGCTTGGAATGGGCAAATAAATAAGGTAAGTACTATGCACAATTAAATATAAAACCCCAAAATCTATACCGCCCGCTACGCGGGCGGTATAGATTTTATCTCTATTTTTTTAATTATGCCGAAGCACGTAAAAGGCTCTCAGAATGAGCCTTTTACCTTATTTACCAAACTATAATAATTTAGGTATTATTTAAGAAACTCTATGCCTAAAATCCTGCTGGTAGAAGATAATGAAATGAATCGCGATATGCTGTCACGAAGACTAATCCGTCGCGGTTTTGACGTTGTAGTTGCCGTTGATGGTGAGTCGGGTGTAGTATCTGCTCAAACAGAGCTACCTGACCTGATCGTTATGGACATGAGTCTACCAATTTTAGATGGATGGGAAGCTACAAAGCGCTTGAAGCAAATAACTGCTACTCAAAATATTCCGATTATCGGTTGCTCAGCACATGCTATGGTCGGCGATCGCGAGAGAGGTATCGAAGCTGGTTGTGATGATTACGACACAAAGCCCATAGAATTTGCACGACTATTAGGAAAGATTGAGCAGTTATTAAAAAAGTATGTCAGAAATTAGTGATGCAAAGCTATTAGTTATTGATGATGATCCGATGAATCGAGAGATTCTCTTTCGCCATTTAAAAAATTTAGGATATTCAGATATTACCTTGACGGATGGGGGCAAAAGCGGTCTAGAAATTGTTGCTTCAAACTCTATAGATTTAATCTTGTTGGATATGATGATGCCAGTAATGAATGGCTTAGAGACATTAACGCACCTTAAGGATACGCCAATTCAAGGATGAAATGCAACGGGTTCTGATGAAGCAAAGAATACTTCGTAAGGAGTACGATAGTCAAGTGATTTTCTGGGTCTGTGATTGATCAAATTCACTGCCTTCTGAAAGTCCTCTTCTTTCACGATTTTAAAGTTTGTACTTTTGGGATAGAACTCTCTAATTAATCCATTGGTGTGTTCATTCAATCCACGTTCCCATGAATGATATGGATTCGCAAAGAAGGTCTCTAGTTTCAATCTTTCAGATAGCTTCTCATGCCCACAGAATTCTCTTCCATTATCAAAGGTCATTGTCTTTCGAGATGTTGATTCTATAGGCTCAAATAGATTGAATGTCACTCTGTTTATCTCATCCATCGTCTTGTTCTTAGCTAGTCCAGCAAGTAAATACTTCGATGCTTTATCAACATGCGTAACTACGATACCTGTGTGGTTGCACCCGATTACCGTATCACTTTCCCAATGTCCAATCTCTGTTTTTAAATCTGCAATCTTCGGTCGATTCTCTATCCCTACCCTATTGGGAATGCCACCTCGCTTCTGATGGCGACCTTTGCGCCTTCGTTGCTTTTGCTTCTGCCTCAGATATTGTTGATATATTCCCATCTCTTGATGGTTTGCATAGATCATCAGATAAATCGTCTCATAGCTGATTTTACCTAGCCCCTCCCTTTCCATTCTCCCTGCTAGTTGCTCTGGGCTGTGGTGTTGCTCTAACCGTTGTTTGACTTCGGCGATCGTCTCAGCACTGATGCTCTGAAATCTTACCTTTGCTTGTTTCCGTCTTGCTTTCATCAGGGCAACCGCAGTATCTGGCAAATAGCCAATCTGTCGCTCGTCTGTATTGCGCGATAACTCTCTTGAAATCGTACTTTTGTTTCGCTTCAAGCGACGACCTATCTCTGATACAGATAATTGCTCAATTACTCTTAGTTTATACAGTTCACTTCTTTCTGTGGTGGTAAGATGGACAAAGCTCATGAGGGTATCCTAATTATTGTGATTAATATCAGAATATCCTTATGAGTCCCTTTACGCAAAGATCTCTAGGTGTTGCATTTCATCCTTGAATTGGCGATAATTACCAATCGCGAGTGATTCCTGTAATTATTATTTCAGCATTAGACGAAAAAGAAATGATGCTTGCTTGCATTCAAAAGGGGGCTGAAGATTACTTGATCAAACCATATGATCGTGTCCTTCTCAAAGCAAGGGTAAGTGCCTGTCTAGACAAGAAAATATTGCACGATCGCGAAGTTTTAAATAATCAGAAACTAGAGGCGGCATATAAGGAACTTGCTGTCGCATATCACGAATTGGAAGTTGTTAAAAATGAGTTGGAAGCGCTTTCACATCGTGATGGATTAACTGGTATTGCCAATCGTCGTTACTTTGATACTGTCTTAGAAAGGGAATGGAACGCAGCCCACAGAGAAAAGAAATCTCTTTCACTCATATTATTTGATATAGACTACTTTAAGAAATATAATGACACCTACGGGCATTTAGCGGGAGATGACTGTCTGTGTCAAGTTGCGATCGCTGCTTCACATGTAATCAAACGCCCGAGAGATACGTTAGCAAGGTATGGAGGTGAAGAATTTGCAATAATTTTGCCAGATACGGATGAATTAGGAGCAGAGTTTTGTGCAGAACAAATTCGTTTTGCTATTGAAAATCTTGATATAAGTCATAGTTCTTCACAGATAAATTCTTGTGTCACGGCTAGTTTAGGAACAGCAACTATCAGCCCTCACACCCAAATTTCCACATCTCAACAATTAATTAAAGAAGCAGACTTAGCACTGTATCAGGCTAAACGAGAGGGGCGAAATCGTGTAAAAGTATGGTCAACGGACAGATAATCAAACATTGAGATTTTAAATAGCGGGTGGCAAAAATGGGAATTCAAAATTTTCAAGTATTGATTGTTGATGACAATGAAATAAATCGCGATATGCTTGCTCGGCGGTTGCATAGAAGAGATTTTAATTTGTCAATGGCTGGTGATGGACGAGAAGCTTTATCAATGATTCAAGCAAATCTCTATGATCTGATCCTATTGGACATCATGATGCCTGAAATTGATGGATATGCAGTTCTCAAATATTTGAAAGAAGATTCAAGACTCCGTGACATTCCTGTAATCATGATATCGGCGGTCGAAGAAATGGATAGCGTTATGAAATGTATGGAAATAGGAGCCGATGACTACCTTACCAAGCCATTTGATCCTGAGATGCTTAAAGCAGCAATTAATCGTTGTCTTCCTGACAGGGGCAGGTCTGTAAATCCTCCGATGATTCCTAACCAGCAGCAATTCCAAATTCAAAAAGTAGCAAGATATACAAAACCAAGAGTCTAAAAATTAACAGGAATCTGCAAAGACGGGGGCTTCATCAAGCATAAAGTCGATTAAATGTTGCCAACTCTTAAATAAAAAGTACTTGGTAAGAGAGAGAATATCTTGAAAGAATCCTCTACGAGTGCCACGCTTACGACGAATCTCTTGATAACTGGAATCTATTAAATGTAAAATCGTGTGAAATAGAAAAGCTAACAAATTAAGAGATAGAAGTGTCGATGACAAATGTTTTTGTCCATGACCAAAGTTATGTTCCAAGTTGTAGCCCTTGGTTTTCAACACATTGTGGTTCTCATTTTCGGTTTTCCAACGACATCTACCCGTTTCAACTACGACCGCCACATTGTCAATATTAACAGCATGATTAGTCACAAAAGCATTACGGTAGACTTCAGAATTATCAACACTATTGCGAACAGTCAGTTCACACCAGTTCACTAACAGAGAGGGTTCTTGTTCTCTTAAAGGTATCTGATTCACAAATCGATAACTATATATTTCTATAGATTTCTTGCGGTGTTTAGTCGTCAAATTCTGCACTTCACCATTTTTTTCAATGTAATCTAACCACTGATATAAACTAGGATGACTGGATGGTAAGCAGGTGAAAATGAAGTTCATATTTGCCTCTAAACAATTCTGACACATCGGTTGACGGCTATAGAGATCATCCCCTAATAACGTAATCGCCTGTCCTTCAAAAAGATGCCCATGTTTACTAATCCAGCGTTTCGCTGCGGCTGTTTCACAATCTTGTTTCTCATGTCCATCTTGCGGAGTGACGAATTCGGGTGGTAGAGAAATCACCTGTTCGCAACCTGGTGCAGCGATTACGGGCAAAATTGCTGTGTGTGAGTATGTTATTTTGCCACTGCGATGATTACGGGTACTACAACATTCGCAGGATATTTTCGATGAGCTATGGTACTCCGTTCCATCTAAACAAATCAGTAAATTCCTATCCAATCTTTCATATCGTTTCAGGTGCTTTCCCATTTGCAGAAATTTATACACTTTCTCAAATACAGCGTTCAGACTCTTGGCGCTAATTAGGTCGAGGATATTGCGTATTTGCTGGTCAGAGGGTATTTTCTCCACTCCAAATATACTTTGAACGTTATTTTTTCCACTTCGACTCTGCAATTGTCTTTGATACTCTAAAAATGATTGACACTGCATAAAAAACATCGAGAAAGCCGACAGCATCGCATCGCTGATTTTAAATTTTGTCCCATTGCTTTCGCTTCTTGGGTCTTTTATTTTCTCTATCCCCTCTTGCAGGAAATCTAAAAAAACACTAAAAACTAAGATCGTTGGTGGCATTAACTGGATAGGATTATCATTTTTGCTATGTTTTAAGCTCTACCTTTATCTGGTTCCTTATATCTGTATACTTTGCTGCTTTTTGAATTTGAAACTGCTGCCTAACCAGCCTGTTTCTGGATTATCTAGTCCTAGTTTTGCTAATGCTAGTACACAAAGTTCTGAGTTTAAATTGCCCGAAGAGACTACTCGTGGGACTTCAACTAATTCAATTAGTCTTGATGAAGTTGTTCATCGTATTATGCAGTCGGGGATGATTAGCCGTAAAGGTTACTTATATTTTAGTAAAGCAATTTTCAATGCTTTATTTGAGAATTCAGGGCTAACCGATCAAGAGGTTTATCAAATTCACTCAGTATTTGATGCAATTCAATCTGGGAAGGTTAGGGTAGGTGAATGAAACTACTCGCCAAAGAGAGTTGCGCTTTGCGGCCCCGCCCCCCCCCCCCCCCCCCCCCCCCCCCCCCCCCCCCCCCCCCCCCCCCCCCCAACTCTCTTTGGGGTTTTATTTCTTCTTAGTTATGCTGTTGAAATAAT
Organism: Pseudanabaena sp. Salubria-1; assembly: GCA_023336205.1. GTDB lineage: Bacteria > Cyanobacteriota > Cyanobacteriia > Pseudanabaenales > Pseudanabaenaceae > Pseudanabaena. The sequence continues at coordinate 50,531 of JALQCR010000030.1, read as the reverse complement.
CCTTAGCCTTAGCAAAAGCGTACTTCACTCTATCGCCAATTGTTGGATCAGGCAAAACTGCAACTGTAACTTCCTCATCAGGAAACTCTTTCAGACGATAGCCATATTCCAAATTATCTTTGAATTTCCGCAAAATAGGATATAAACGGATTGCGCTTTTCAATAACTCCGCTTCCTGTTGAAAAATTGCCTGACTAATTTTATTACTGCGTTCCACTGCCATCGAACCCGCAGGAACCCATTCTTTACCCTTAATACGGATAAAAATGTTGAACTCAGGCAAACCTTTCTCTTTCATCTCGTCGTATTTATTTGCAGCGACTTGATGCTTGTTGGGAGCTTTTTTCTTTTTCTTGGGCTGTCCCGTACCTTGTGCGAATCCAGTTGCTTTAGTTACAGACATAGCTTTACCTTTGATTTTTTAAAATAGTTTTGAAGAATTTGATATGTGATGCTTTGCATCGCCTGTCAAACTTTTGTAATTATTAAGTGCATTTACAAAAGTTTACTTTAGTAGAGGATGCAAGCACAATCATTCTTTAGGTAAACAATTTTCGATTAGCGGTCTAAAGATTTCCAATACCCCCTCTAAGTAAGCAGTGCTTGTCCTGCGCGACTAAAAGCTTTTCCTTCCGCTACGGCAGTAATTAGCAAAATGTTCACAATTTTCAAACAGCAAGCTGTACTTAAATTTTCGCTCTTTCATAGCTTTTTCAGCTCGCTTTACTACTTTATCTCGTGTTCCTTTACGATTGCTGTGAATGATTCCGTAACGCTTATTTCTCGAACTTCTACAGAATTTCTCTAAACTAATTTCACAGATACCTTTTTTTCCATCGAAATGTATTACTCGGCTGTCTCCAATGTAGATTCCATGATGTTGATACCTAACACCATGACGTTTTTGATTGACAAAAATATGTGTGCCTTTATAGGGTTGCTCTGTATATTTTATTTTCGGTTTCGTGGAATCTAGTAGATTACGAATAACTACAGGAGTAGTCAGTTTTGGGGATTTTGATTTGACTAACCTAACAATATTTTTAGGTTGTTTAACGATTTTGCGTACAGTTTTTTTGATTAAAGATGCCATAGCCTATTCTTAGCTCAGACTTTACTATGTATAACAAGACAGGAAATAAAAAAGCCGCCTGTAGGCGGCTTTTTTATTACCCTTCTTTCAATTGGCTAGAGGGTGAATCTAAGTCAAAAAGGACTTGTAACATTTGCATGGCGCGACGGCGGGTCTCGATATCCTGTTGGGCGCGAAGCTGCACCATCGGATCATGCAGGATTTTATTGATGATGCCGCGAGTCATGCTCTCGATCACATCTTGATGTTTATCAGCAAAATCATTACCGAGTCGAGATAGGGCTTTCTCCATCTCCTGTTCACGGATGATTTCCATCTTTTGACGGAGCTTGCTGATCGTGGGAACAGTCTCTAGCGATCGCCACCACATATCAAATTCAGCAACACAACCTTCTAGCAAAATCTCAGCTTGCATCGCCATTTGACGACGGCTTTCTTGATTTCCTGCTACCACTGCTTGCAAATCATCGACGTTAAAAGCTCTGGTGTTTGGCAACTCTTTAACATCAGAACTGATATTGCGGGGTACAGAAATATCAATAAGGGTCAAACCAGTGTGATTTTGGGCGATCGCATCTAGTTTTTGGCGGCTAAGAATCACTTCAGTCGAGGCTGTACTAGTAAATACAAGATCGGAAATTGCTACACAATCTAACATTTGATCTAATGGACGGATATCAAACTCCGCATCACTTGTCTCAAATTCCTTGAGCATTGCCGCAGCGCGATCGCGAGATCGATTTACGATCGCAATTTTTAGGGCTCCTTTAGAAATCAAATGCTTCACCAACAGGCGAGACATTTTGCCAGCACCGATTATTGTCGTATGCTTATCAGATAAATTTTGTAATTTGATTTGGGCAAGCTCAACCGCAGCAGAACTGATTGATACTGCACCCGTTCCAATTTCGGTTTCAGTCCGAACTCGCTTACCAGCAGACAGAGATTGTTTAAAAAGTTGGTTGAGAATTCGACCTGCGCCATTATGTTGCTGAGCGAGTCGATGGGTGTTTTTGACCTGTGCGAGAATTTGTCCCTCGCCTAGTACAAGACTATCTAAACCCGAAGCTACTCGCATCAGATGAGTTACGGCATCTTGACGGAGGAGAATAAACAGATAGCGACGTAGATACTGTAGAGGTAGTTGGCTAAATTCTGAAAGAAACTGCATAATTTCGCGAATACCACTTTCGGCTTCGCTGGTAACTACGTACAACTCTAAGCGGTTACAGGTGCTTAAGATCGCAGCTTCTTCAATACTTGGATAGCTCATTAGTTGAGCGATCGCAGCTTCCATGCGATCTTCAGGAATACTCAACTTTTCCCGTACTTCCACAGTCGCCGTTTTATGACTCAAGCCAACAACTGCAATATTCATATCGTAAATGCGTTTCTTATTTAGGACTAGAAAAAATTATCTTATTGGAAGAGCTTATCAGGAGATAGCTACCAGTGTAGTAGGTACTTATTACTCCTTAACGTTCTGTAATATAGCTGCTGACACTCTTTATCATCCCAAAGCACAAAATGGCTACGCCACTTTGTGTTTTTAAACCCCTTATACCAGAGCACAAAATGGCTCTGCCATTTTGTGCTCTTAAAACCCTTATAGGGTTTGGTTTTTAATTCACGAAAGTGTGACATCACTTTTGTGAATTGGTATTAATTCACAAAAGTGATGTCACACTTTCGTGAATTGGTATTAATCCGAAAAGGTGAGAGGCAGTGCTTTGCACTGCCTCTCACCTTTTCAGTTAATATTGTCAGAGCCTACGGAGCTTGTAAGTAGGCACGCTTAATTACACATCCCAACCCGTAAGGTTGCGCCCCGCAGGGGCGCAACCTTACGGGTTGGGGTAATTTATTCTGTACAGGTACTTAGTTCTAAATAATTAGCGCAAATTAATCGTTTTAGGTTTGTCGCTTGTCAAGTGAATGGTGTCAACGAAACGAGCAGTCTTAGATTGAGTCGAGATAACCAAAGACTGTGTACGGCAACCGCCAGCAAAGAAGCGCACGCCTTCCATCAAAGTGCCGGGGGTAATACCACAACCAGCAAATAAGACATCTTTACCGCAAGCCAATTCGTTTGCATCATAGACTTTATCGCCATCGGTGATGCCCATTTCCTTAAGACGAGCCAAGTTTCCTTCACGAGTCCAGCTAGCACTTTCAGGAGTATTAACTTCGGCAGGGTCATAGACTAGACGACCTTGAAAATGTCCACCCAAGCAACGCATTGCGGCTGCGGAGATGACACCTTCAGGTGCAGCGCCGATACCCATAAGAGCATGAATGTTTGTTCCTGCAAACCCACAGCAAATTGCTGCCGATACATCACCATCACTGATTAGACGTACACGAGCGCCAGCAGCACGGATTTCAGCGATCAAGCTTTTGTGTCGAGGACGATCCATAACGACAACGACCAATTCTTCGATCGCACGACCTAAACAGTCAGAAAGAATTTGTAGATTTTTGGTAGGTGTGTTGCGAATATCTACATGTCCTTTTGCCGCAGGTGGTGCAGCTAGTTTATCCATATAAAAGTCGGGAGCTTGGAACAAACCGCCACGCTCAGAGATGGCTAGAACTGCCATCGAGCCATTTTGACCGTATGCAACAAGGTTTGTCCCTTCGCAAGGGTCAACAGCGATATCGATTTCTTGTAATTCTTCGATTGTGCAGAACTCGGCAGCGTTTGCCTGTGTGCAGATACCAACTTCTTCGCCGATATATAGCATAGGTGCTTCGTCACGTTCACCTTCACCAATGACGATACGTCCGCGCATATGAATCTTGTTCATACGTTCGCGCATTGCTTCAACTGCGGCTTCGTCGGCTTCGTCTTTTTTGCCCAAACCCATCCACTTAGAAGATGCGATCGCCGCTTGTTCAACGACCTCAATAATCTCAAGACTGATTGTACTATCCATGCGTAGAAATACCTATTTACCTAAATTTTATAACTATTAAGACTTCGTTACGTTCTAGAATTTCTTTAGAACCAGAAAACAAAATATAAGTTTGGTTATGTCTTACTACATAACCTTGTAATTAAGTTTACAGGGCAGAAGGACAAATTAAAACCAAGAAGAGAGAGCACAATAATTCATGTGGAATCTTCTCTTCTAAGGTTTGGTTTACAGCTATTCTCATTTTTATTCTCATTTTAAAAATTGATTTTCATGAAAGTCTGCCAAACCGCGAAATTCATCAATTCTCATTATAAAAATCAGTTTTTTTGAAAGCCCACCTTAGGTGGGCTTTCAAAAAACTGATTTTTATGTTTCCAGCTCCTTGAGCTCTGGAAACATAAAAATCAGTTTTTTTTGATGAGTTTCGCGGTTTGGCTTGCTAATTTTGGTTAAGAAATGCTTAACACTGGTAGGATCTAGGAAGGGGCTTTTCTCTTCTACCCAAACTAATGTATTGCGTATAACTGCTATGTTGCCAGACCATTCTGACCATTCTGTTTTTGCTGATGAGATGCCTAAAAACCTTATAAATCATAGAGATTTTGAAGATCTAGATTTTAATGATGACAATGAAATTGAGTCCGACAAACCACAGGAAGCTTGTGGCGTTTTTGGGGTATTAGCGGCAGAAGGGGATGTTGCTAAACTTGTATATTTTGGACTCTATGCCTTACAACATCGTGGGCAGGAATCAGCAGGTATTACCGTCTACGATGAGCATGGTACGACCCATACACATAAAGCGATGGGACTCGTTGCTCAAGTATTTAATGAAACGATCCTCTCTGAAATGAAGGGAGCATTAGGGATTGGGCATAACCGCTATTCGACTACAGGTTCGAGTAAGGTTTGCAATGCTCAACCGATTGTTGTGAATACCAGACTGGGTGATTTCTCACTTGCTCATAATGGCAATTTAGTCAACGCGACAGAGTTACGCGGTGAACTGTCAGCTCAGGGACATGCTCTCGAATCAACTACTGATTCTGAAGGGATAGCTTTTGCCGTGGGTGAGGCAGTAGAAGAAGGTAAGGATTGGCAAGAGGCGATCGTAACGGCGTTGCGTCGATGCCATGGAGCTTTTAGTCTAGTAATGGCAATGCCTAATGTGATCGTAGGAGCAAGAGATGCCTATGGTGTTCGTCCTTTGGTAATTGGCAAAACTGGAGATGGTTCTTATGTTTTGTCATCTGAGACCTGCGGGTTAGATATTATTGGCGCTGAGTATGTGCGTGAGGTTCTTCCTGGGGAACTGGTGATAATTACGATCGAGAATGGGATTCAATCTTTACAATGGGAGGAGGCTAAGCCAAAGCTATGTGTATTTGAGATGATCTATTTTGCAAGACCTGATAGTGTGATGCATGACGAAAGCCTTTATACCTACAGACTGCGAATTGGTCGTGCATTAGCTAGAGAAAGTCCTGTAGAAGCTGATATTGTGATCGGTGTCCCAGATTCTGGTATTCCTGCCGCGATCGGATTTTCACGAGAGTCAGGGATTCCTTACGGTGAGGCTTTGATCAAAAACCGTTACGTGGGACGGACTTTCATTCAGCCAACCCAAGCGATGCGAGAATCAGGAATCCGCATGAAGCTCAATACCCTCAAGGATGTTTTGCAGGGTAAACGGGTAATTGTGATCGATGATTCGATCGTAAGGGGAACGACGAGTCGTAAAATAGTAAGAGCATTGCGTGAAGCTGGTGCAATTGAGGTACATATGCGTATTTCTTCGCCGCCCGTTACTCACCCTTGTTTTTATGGTATTGATACTGACTCGCAAGATCATTTGATTGCTTCACACAATTCTGTCGAGGCGATCGCCAAACAGATTGAGGTTGACACGCTTGCGTATCTCAGTCACGACGAAATGTTAAAAGCGACACAAATTGATACCATGCATTTTTGCACAGCTTGTTTTACTGGGAAATATCCGATTGAAGTTCCTGATAAACTCAAGCGCACCAAACTTATGCTAGAAAATACGGCAACATGACCAAGATCCTCTTTCATCTCGCATTTCCAGTAAAAGATATTCCAAGCACCAAAGCTTTTTATATTGATGGTTTGGGTTGTTTGGCAGGACGCGAGTCAAGCGACTCGCTGATCATGAGTTTGTATGGTCACCAGTTGGTAGCGCATGTTGATCACGAGAATATTGATTCTCAACGTGGCATCTATCCGCGACATTTCGGATTAGTTTTTTATTCCGAAAATAACTGGATGGCTCTGTTAGAAAAAGTTCATGATAAGCGTCTTAAATTTTATCAAAAACCAAAAATTCGCTTTGTGGACACCCCTTTAGAGCATCGAACCTTTTTCTTGGCTGATAATTCAGGCAACATTTTAGAATTCAAGCATTACAAATTTGAAAATGCAATTTTTGGTGAGACTGATTTCAACAAAGTCGGAGATTCAGACTTTGCTCAACAGGTTCCTGTGGTTTCGCATTAACCTGTTGGTAAAAAACAAAAAAGAGATGGCGCTAGCACCATCTCTTTTTTGTTTAGGATTAATTCCTACTTTTAATTTCTTACGAAGCATTTGCATTTGCTTTTTCTTTTGGCGTTGGCGAGCAGATCCGCCCTTACCTTTATCATTTCGACCTTCATTGCGTGGGGATTCCCACCGCTTTAATCTTTGGCTCATTGTTGTTTTTACCCATGTGATTAAATTTTTTGGAGATAATCTAACGATTAGTAAATTAGGAATTAGCAATTACTAGTTATCAATTCGTAATTCGTAATTTACTAATTTAATATTACGTTAGCTCACATAGGAATTACTATCACTCTTTAGAATGAGTATGTGTGATGATTACAAGATGCCTCATTTAAGCTAATTTTTGCTTTATTTCTTCAGGGTTTCTAAATCCGATCGCGATCGCTTTACCATCTTTAACAAATAAAGGTCGCTTTAGCAGCATCGAATCTTTGGCATAGGCTTCAATCCATTGGATATGTGACCATGTATCTTTTTCAGTGCCAAGAGATCGATAGGATTGTCCAGAGGTGTTTCGCATTACTCTTTCCCCTAATGCATTTACCCATTCGGCGATCGCAGTTCGAGATGGCGGATAGTCTTTGGTATTGATGAATTCGTAGGCAAGCCCTTGATTGTCTAACCAAGCGATCGCTTTTTTGCAGGTCCCACAATTGGGTATGCCATAAACTTGAATAGACATAAATTTTCTCGGATTATGACTTGTTAAATATAAATACAGGGATAGGCAAGCCCACTCCTTGAGTGGGAGATAAAACACGACAGGGCAGCTTTTACTACCTACAGCTATTGTATGGTATTTATCGCAACCATCAAATAGCGAGTAAGCGCTTTGCGCCTACTCGCTATTTGATGGTTGCAGCATTTATCGATATTCATCGATTAAATATCCCATAAAAAAATCATATATTGCAGTAATACCAAAACACAAAAAGGCGTAGCCTTTTTGTGTTTTTGAAACCCTTACAGGGTTTGGTTCTTAATTCATAAAAGCGTGGCAACACTTCTGTGAATTGGTATAAAAAAGATATAAATCAAAACCCCAAATAAAAGTGGCGGCGCGGAGCGCCGCCACTTTTATTTGGGGTTTTGAACAGCGGTTATTTGCGATCGCTATAATCATAGCGATCGCAAATGCTTCCTTTGATTTCGACGCAGAAATAGTTTGCGAATTTCTTCTATAGCAATTAAGAGCGGTGGACAGATTAGCAAAATCAACCAATGCCAATTTGCTAAGGAAGCAGTTCCGAATACTTGTCTGAATGGTGGAAAGTCGATAAATGCGAAGAGTGCAACGCATTCAACCGTAATTCCTAACCATAGCAAACTATTATTTGACAGTGACTGACGGAATATAGAACTCCAAGAAGAACGACAAGCGAATAGATTGCCAACTTGACAAGTAACTATCGCCGCAAGAGTCATAGTTGTTGCTTGGCGATAGATGGCAGTAACTGCTGGATCGGCAGTATGAGAGAGAATCATCGGTGTGACTTGTTGCAAATCTATCAGAGAATAGCCGTAACTCCACCAAACAATAAAGAATCCTAACATCGATAGAACTGCTTCGATCACACCCAGAAATAGATAAGCTCGAAGTAGTAAAGGAACATTAAGTAGAAATTCTTGCTTAGGACGGGGTGGACGATCCATAATTCCTGATTCGGGAGTCTCTGCTCCTAGCGCTAGGGCTGGAACCATGTCTGTGCCTAAATCTACAGCAAGTATTTGTAAAATTGTCAACGCGGGAGGAATCTTGAAAGCAACCATACCTAAAAACGGCACAATCTCTGGTACGTTTGAGGCAAGAATATAGGTCATAAACTTGCGAATATTCTGATAAATTGCCCGACCCTGCTCGATCGCCACGACAATCGTGGCAAAGTTATCATCAGTCAAGACAATATCCGCTGCTTCTCTTGCGACATCTGTACCATTTTGACCCATCGCAATTCCGATATTCGCCGCCCGCAAGGCTGGAGCATCATTCACCCCATCTCCCGTTACCGCCACAATTTCACCGATGTTTTTGTATGCCTGTACCAATCGCAATTTATGTTCAGGCGACATTCTTGCAAATACTAAACCAAAGCGATATTTCACTACTTGTTTTAGTTGTGCGTCCGAGAGATGTTCCATCCCTTCACCTGTGACTACACGCACTTTGTCGCTAACCAGCCCAATTTGACGGGCGATCGCTTCCGCAGTGAGTCCATAGTCTCCTGTAACCATTGTGACTTTGATGCCTGCTTGATGACATTGAGCGATCGCCCTCGGCACTTCATCACGAGGAGGATCGAACATAGCAACTAACCCTATAAAGATCAGATCTTGCTCTAAGTCCTGAGCCTTGAGATCTAGTAGCTCTTGACCACCTTGACGCGCTGCCAGTCCCAGCACCCGAAATCCTTGCCTAGCCAAATCATCATTAGCTTTAACGACCTCATCCCAATAGTCATGAGTTAATTCTTGAGAATGTCCATCGCGCAAAATCAAATGACAATGTTTGAGAACTTCCAGTGGTGCGCCTTTTGTGAAGGCAAGATTGGGAAACTCACTCGACCATAGTTCCGAATCCTGCCAATTTAATACCACTGTCATCATTAGACGACGTGAATCAAAAGGAAGCTCTCGTAAACGTGGGTATTGCTTTTGCAGATCTTCTAAATTTAGTTCTGCTTTTCCTGCTGCTACTAATAGAGCAGCCTCAGTGGGATCACCTATTTCTTGCCAACGACTGGGGGCATTCAGATGTACCAAACGCGCATTAGAACAAAGTGCTGAACCAATCAGCAAAACCTTGGCTTTCCATGCAGTTTCAGAATCTGCGGGGATATTTACCTTTCCAATAGTGGGATCGTAACCTGCGCCAGTGACTTCAATAAGTCCATTTTTTAAGACATTATTAACATCATTCGATTGAGGATATGGCTGCTCAGAAGCTGTTGATTCTGTCGGTAACCAAAGATAGCGTACCGTCATTTCATTTTTGGTTAATGTGCCAGTTTTATCAGTGCAAATCACTGTAGTTGCGCTTAGGGTTTCTACAGCTGAGAGCCTTCGCACAAGGGCATTGCGCCTAGCCATTCGCTTCACGCCAAGGGCTAGGGCAAGTGTTACTGTCGGCAATAAACCTTCAGGGACATTCGCCACGATAATCCCGATCGCAAAAATAAAGCTCTCAGTCACATCCATCCCAATCAGAAAATAACTGAGCGCAAATACAGTCGCTCCCATACCCAGAGCGATCGCAGTAATAATTCGCACAATCCGAGCTACTTGAATTTCTAGCGTACTCGGTTCACGCTTGATCTCTGTAGTTAAATGGGCAACCTGTCCAAACTCAGTCTCGGCTCCTGTTGCATAAACAACTGCGACAGCTCGTCCTGCGGCAACCGTTGAGCCAGCCAACACAAGGTTGGCTATTTCTGATGGATTCACTTTTTCCTGCATCGGCTGTTCGCCTTGACGTAGCATTGTTTTACCGCCACGCACTGACACTGTCTCGCGCAACCTCACTGGATAAGGACTTCGTGCTACAGGTAAAGATTCTCCAGTCATTACCGATACATCTAGATACAAACTTTCTGCTGATATCAACCGCGCATCTGCGGAAATGCGATCGCCTTCTTCCAGTTGCATTACATCGCCACGCACCAGTTCCCTAGAGGGAATTTGCTTTAGTTCACTGTCTCGATAAACTTTCACCTGCATTGGCAAAACTTTTTTGAGAGCTGATAGAGCTTTCTCCGCTTGAAACTCTTGCCAAAAGCTAAAGATGGCATTAATCCAGATCACTGACCATACTGCCCAACCGAGTTCAGGAGTACGGGAAATAAAGGCAAGAATTCCTGCGATCCAAAGTAGCAGAGCCATAAAATGTGTTAATTGATCAGCAAACCGCAGCCACAAAGGACGATGAGCAGGTTCAGGCAATTCATTTGCGCCAAATTTCTCTAATCGCGATTGCGCTTCTATTTGCGATAATCCATCAGCAGCAGTGCCAAGAGATGCGTAGACTTCTTCAAAGGACAATGCCCATAGTGGCTGGTGAAGTGATGCCATGCTGGTCTACTCCTATTAATTCCTCGTATAGCGGTTTTCAAATGAGTACATAACTCATCTGAAAACAAAAACTCAATCCCAGTAAAATTTTGAGTTTTTGTTTTGCCTACGGCAAAATGAAAATCACTATAAATATAAACCTATCACCAGAAGCTTTAGCGAAATCTTAAGACTATAACAACCCACACAAAGATTATTGAAAGCGTTGCAAATCAATGCTTTCAATAATCTTTGTGTGGGTTTGTTTGATCGAAAATTACTGTATAATGCCAATATGTTAGGCAAGCTACTTGATCGACGCTATCGTATTATCAGAGAATTAGCTGAGGGAGGTTTTTCGCAAACTTATCTTGCTGAAGATACACGCTTGCCCAAAAATCCTCAATGCGTAGTCAAACATCTTAATCCCACGATTGATGATCCTGTTTTTACCCAGAAGGCTCTGGAACTATTTAAAGCCGAAGCCGAAACATTACAAGAATTGGGAAAGCATGATCTCATTCCCCAACTTTATGCATACTTCCAAGAGAATAAAGAATTCTATCTCGTTCAAGAATTTATCGCAGGACATCCGCTCAGCAAGGAAATGTCTCCTGGTAGCCAAATGGCAGAGGCACGAGTTGCTCAAATCATCAAAGAAGTATTAGAAATACTGCAATTTGTTCATAAATACAATGTTATTCATCGCGATATCAAACCGAGTAACTTAATTCGTCGTCACAGCGATGGAAAACTGGTGTTGATTGATTTTGGCACTGTCAAGCAAGTCCAAATGGAAGTCGCTAGCGCCCATCATAAAGCCAAGGTGACATTGCCAATTGGTACGCCTGGGTATATGTCATACGAACAAGAGCGCGGTCAATCTGTATCAAGTAGTGATATCTATTCTTTGGGAATGTTGGCTCTGCAAGCTCTTACAGGTAAGCACCCTAGCCAGTTTCCGAGAGATCGCGATAATGAGATTACTTGGCGCAGCTATGCCAAAGTGAGTCGTGAATTTGCCGCAGTTTTAGATCGGATGGCACGTTGCAATCCACGCGATCGCTATCAGACTGTTGATGAAGTTCTAAAAGACATCGCGAAACTACCAAGATTAAGTACAGCTTCTCCTCGAATTACTGATGATCGAGAGGTTAAGTCAAGTTCTCTATTATTGCCATCTGCGATCGCTCTGTTAGCATTAACTGGTGGAATTTATCTGTTTAGTACAGGATGGAACCCTCTTAAAAGCAATAACCTGCCAATTAACAGCCTTAGTCCTACCCCCAGTCTTTCTGTCTCCACATCTGAGACTTCACCTTCTCCTTTAGTGCAGCCTTCAGCCGTACCTATATCAGATCGCAAGGCTAACTATGGGCAATTAGGTATCTATCTCAAAGAAAAAAACTGGAAAGCAGCAGATCAAGAAACCTATTTATTACTTCTCAAAGCTTCAGGCAGTCAGTCTGAGCGTGACGGAACATTTCACCCCGATGAGTTTAATAAAATTACTTGCGCGGATCTGGTTCTAATCGATCAGTTATGGACACAGGCAAGTAACGGCAAGCAAGGATTAACTGCTCAGAAAAAGATTTATGAAGATTTTGCTAAAGATATTCGTAAAACATACGAAAATATTGGTTGGTTCAGTGCATCTGGTGAACTAGCGATTGATACTACCTATGATCGCAAAACTTCACGATGGGAATATCTCGAAGGTCGGCAGCCCAATTTCAAATCTCCACCTGTTGGGCACTTGCCATTTTTGCTACGCGATACTAACAAAAATCTTGAACGCATGGCTACTTTATATAGATGCTCATCTTAGTTTTTTAAAAGGATAAAAATATGAGGTTAAATTTGCGTAACCTATTTCTCCAATTAATAACCGCAAGCTCAATCAGTTTTGTAATGTTGAGTCCTCATCCAGTGATCGCACAAGTTGCTGAAGTCCCCAATCCTGATAGTAATGGAGACTTTAGATCCGCCTTTCAGCGTGGCAATCGTGGTTTCTATACCATCAGCAAATGGCTAGTCGTGCAGCCGATGGGATCTGGTGCAGAAAACTATGATTTAAATTGTCGATACACGCCGAATGGACAGATTAGATCTCGAATTTTAAGAGGTGCGATCGTTACGTCAGTTTTTAAGGGAAACCCAAGTCTGAGTAGGGCTGAACCTCCTGAGCCTGCTAGTGACGCGATTGTCATAGATAGTGATGGCTCTCCTTGGCTAAGGGTAAAGGGTTCACAGAATGAGTTAGCTTACCCAGCTAAGCCCGCTAGTTTTGAGCAACTAGGTGAATGCTACGTCAGAGCTAACTTGAAGTACATTGCCCCAATCAACCCTGATTCCCTGATGGCTTATGACACTCAGACATATTGCAAAGAGCAGCCACTTTATTGCCAGCCCAAACTTCTAAAATGGTTGTCATTGGGGCACGCCCCATAGTTTACGAGTAATACCAAAGCACAAAAGGGCATAGCTCTTTTGTGCTTTTAAAACCCTTGCTGGGTTTGGGTTTTATAGCCTTAGCCACTTTTGTCAAGACAAATCAAAACCCAAATAGTGAGAGGGGGGGGGGGGGGGGGGGGGGGGGGGGGGGGGGGGGGGTGGGTTGGGTGTGTTTTTTTCGCGCCCCTCTCACTATTTGGGTTTTATGTCCTAACAAGAATGGCGACAGCTATAATTCACAGAAGTGTTGCGACACTTTTGTGGATTGGTATAAAAATTGTTTTTTGAAAGCCCACCGTACGTGGGCTTTCAAAAAACGATTTTTTAATGGGAATTGCTGGGCAAAAATCTTCTGGTTGGGCGAAACTGCCCACTATAATTTACAGTTGTTATAGATAGGGTAAAGCATTGCTCTATCTAAGTTCTATAAACCATTTTTTGAGATATGTCATGCTCTGCCCGTTTTGTCAGCATACTGATAGCCGTGTTTTAGAATCTCGTTCGGCAGAGGCAGGCTGTAGTATTCGACGCAGACGCGAATGTCTTAATTGTCATCGTCGGTTTACTACTTACGAACGCATCGAATTTGTACCAATTACAGTTTTGAAACGGGATGGAACTAGCGAATCCTTTGATCGATCTAAGCTTTTGCGTGGCATGATTCGAGCTTGTGAAAAGACGGGGGTGTCACAAACAACTCTAGAATCAATCATTGACGAAATCGAAGCGCAACTCCAAGTCCGCGATTGCCATCAAGTTTCGAGCGTGGAAATTGGTGAGATGGTGCTGCAATATTTACAAGATGTCAGTGAGGTTGCATATGTGAGATTTGCTTCAGTATACCGACAGTTTCGGGGGGTTCGAGATTTTGCCGAAGCTCTAAACCACTTTGCCGCAAATTAATGTCAAGTTCGTTACAGCGATCGCTAAATCAAAATAAAGATATCTACCGCGCACTGTCTATAGCTTCTGGGGCTTAAATCTACATTTGCTTATAGCGCAGAAAAGGTCTAGTGACAAAAATTTGTAAAGAAAAGTTGAAATTTTTTATTGACCCTAGCTATAATAACAATGTTTTGTAATCCCGATCGCATTTCAGGGTCTAAATTAGGAGGTATCAATTTGGCAAGGAGACGTAAGCGCAAAAGTAGACGTCGCCAAGAAGGGCGCAAAATCCTAGAACATATTCCTCAATTTAGTATCGATAGCGGTGAAGACAAGCCTGTGACGGCTGCACGAAAGTACATTCATACACATGGCATTCTTCCACCAGCACTGTTGCTTGTAAGACGTAACGAGCATACAACAGATCGATACTTCTGGGCGGAAAAAGGACTATTTGGAGCACAGTATGTTGAAGAAAATCACTTCTTGTTCCCTAGTCTAAAACCACCCGAAGAAAGAGAAGTTGCATTGGCTGGATGTAGATAAATTTTTATCAGCCTAGTCAGAGCAAACATAAATCTCGATTTTTCTATAGGTCACTTTTTTAGCATTTTTATATATAGATCCTTATTTCTTCTATAAACGGCGTTCACCGGGGCAATATGAAAAAATGTGGGTTTATTTATAAACTTCTTTAAAAAGTAATATTTCTTATGCCAAGCATATTTGATATGTTGTCTTATTTAAATATACTTAAAACTTTTACAGTTATTTAGGTAGCTGGAAAATGGGGATTTTATTTGTCTGTACAGATATTAACTGTTGAGCTGTTTTATTACATCTTCCAGAAGTGACATTTCACTTCTGGATTTTTTTTGGCTTTTAGAAAGGGGGGCGCAGCCATTCTCTCAAGGTCTACTTTATAGCGTAAAGCGCTGTAAATTATCTTTAATTCGCGCTAATGTTAGAATACAAAATGTTACAAAAATTGCATGAACTGCATAGGCTAGAAATCTAGGTAATTACAAATATGGCAGTCAAACCAGATTGGTTGCGAGTTAAAGCCCCTCAATGGGAGCGCGTTGGGAATGTTAAAGAAGTCTTGCGCGATTTGGGGCTAAATACTGTGTGCGAAGAAGCATCTTGTCCAAACATTGGCGAATGCTTTAACCAAGGTACTGCCACATTTTTGATTATGGGGCCAGCTTGTACTCGTGCTTGTCCTTACTGCGATATTGACTTTGAGAAAAAGCCTCAAGCTCTCGATCCGATGGAGCCAATTAATTTGGGAGAAGCAGTGCGACGGATGAAGCTTAAGCATGTTGTTGTTACTTCTGTTAATCGAGATGATTTGCCAGATGGAGGTGCTTCTCAATTTGTGCGATGCATCGAAGAGATTCGTAAGTTGATGCCACAAACAACAATTGAACTTCTTATTCCCGATCTTTGCTCTAATTGGGAAGCATTAGAAACGATTCTGGCAGCGCGACCTCATGTACTTAATCACAATACGGAGACTGTGCCAAGGCTTTATCGGCGAGTGCGTCCACAGGGAGAATATCAACGTAGTTTAGAACTATTACGACGCGCTCGTGAAATAGCGCCTTGGGTATATACCAAGTCAGGCATTATGGTGGGAATGAGCGAAACCTACGAAGAGGTTTTGGAGGTGATGCGTGATTTGCGAACAGTTGATTGCGATATTATTACCATTGGTCAATATCTACAACCTTCAGCAAAACACTTGACTTTGCATGAATTCGTAACGCCTGAGCAGTTTGAAGCATGGCGGATTGCTGGTGAAGCAATGGGATTTTTGCAAGTGGTGTCTTCGCCGCTTACGCGCAGTTCTTATCATGCCGAACAGGTGCAAGCGTTAATGAAGCTATATCCAAAAGTTTAACGAAATCAACGCAAACTTGAATAAAAGCAAGTAAGTACCTAGCCCTACAGCGCTTTGCGCTCAAACCCAAACCAAGAAAACTTTTGAAAGTTTTCTTGTGGTTCATTTGATCGGCAATTGCTGTAATAGCTGAAGCGGGGCTAGAAACATTGGGAGCAACTGAGGAAGTTTTGGATATTTGACTATTGAGTAAGGGTATACATCGCATTATCAGTCAAAAGCTGTGCGCAGGGACTGAGTAATTAAGACACTCAAGAAAATATCTAGCCTAAATCTTGGTGTGGAGGTATCATAGTATATCTAAGCTAAATCTAAGATTTAGTCCATATGATATTGAGATTAAGAAATGTCTGAACCTTTGCAAGATTTTGTTAACTTCCATTCCACTTTAAAGGGTGATGAAAAATCAGAATCACAGATATTTTTAGATCGCTTTTTTCAAGCTTTTCACCATAAGGGGGCGATTGAGGCGGGTGCGGTGTATGAGCAAAGAGTCAAAAAGGGTAGTGCTAAGGGTAAGACTGGCTTTGCGGATTTAGTCTGGAAACGTCCTGAGAGTAATGGTAAGGGCGGCGTTTTGATTGAGATGAAAAAGCGGGGAGAGGATCTCAATAAGCATTACTCGCAAGCTTTTCAATATTGGACTTATCTTGTACCCGATCGCCCCCGATATGTAGTGCTGTGCAATTTTGATGAGTTTTGGATTTATGACTTTAATCTGCAAGTTGATACGCCTGTAGATACTGTTGCGATCGCTGATTTGCCTAGTCGGTCTAGTGCATTTCGCTTTATGGAGATTGCGGTCAATACAACACCTGTATTTAGAAATAACCAAGTAGAGGTGACGATTAACACGGCTAAGAGGTTGGGGGAGCTTTACAGGTTACTTAAGGCTAGAGCTGCTAAAGATGGTTTTACAGAGCTAATTGCACAGAAATTTATTTTGCAATGTGTGTTAGCTATGTTTGCGGAGGATCGGGGACTATTGCCTGATGATCTTTTTGTAGCTTGTGTGCAAGATTGCCTTAATGGGGCAAGCACTTATGATCTGATTGGTGGTTTATTTCAGGAGATGAATCGTAAGGGAATTACACCAGCAGGACGTTATAGGGGTGTTGATTATTTTAATGGGGGCTTATTCACGGAGATTCATGCGATTGAGCTTGAGAGGCAGGAGTTAGAGATTTTAGATACGGCGGCTAGGGAAAATTGGGGCAAGATTAGACCTGCTATTTTTGGCAGTATTTTTGAGGCGACTTCAGATTCTAAGGAACGTCATGCAAGGGGGATGCATTTCACATCTGAAGTGGACATCATGAAGATTGTTGTGCCGACAATCACAAGGTATTGGGAGGAGAAGATCGAGGCGGCTAGTACGATCGCCGATCTCAATTCTTTGCAGTTGGAGTTACAGGCTTATCGAGTTTTAGATCCTGCCTGTGGGTCTGGGAATTTCCTATATCTTGCTTACCAAGAGCTAAAGCGAATTGAGGTGATGTTACTTGCTAAATTGGCTTCTAAGCAAAGAACAATCTCGCAGCAAGTGCAAATGGGGTTAGTTACACCTAATCAGTTTTTTGGCATGGATATAAATCCGTTTGCGGTTGAGTTGGCTAGGGTAACTTTGATGATCGCTCGTAAAGTGGCAATCGATAAGCATGGTCTATTTGAACCTGCTTTACCTTTGGATACGTTAGATAAAAATATTGTTTGTCAAGATGCTTTGTTTTCTGATTGGTTTGATGCTGATGCAATTATTGGCAACCCGCCATTTTTGGGCGGTAAAAAATTTAGACAAGAATTTGGTGACGACTACGCTCAAAAAGTTTATAAGCAATTTCCTGATGTGCAAGGGCAACCAGACTTTTGTGTTTTTTGGTTTAGAAAAACAACTGATTTAATAGCTGAAAATGGTAGAGCGGGTTTAGTTGGGACAAACTCTATTACTCAAGTTTCAGGCAGAAAAGCAAGCTTAGATTATGTTGTTAGCAATGGGGGGATTATCCATGATGCGATCGCAACTCAGGAATGGTCTGGAGATGCAGCCGTTCATGTAAGTATTGTTAACTGGTCTAAACAACCTCAAAAGCAATTATTTCTTGATAGCAAACAAGTCCCATTTATTTCTTCATCTCTTAAATCTGAGTTTTCTGTTTCAAGTGCAGTAAGGCTTAAAGAGAATAAATTAATATCCTTTGAATCCTGTGGATTAAGGGGTAAAGGATTTATAGTTTCTGAAAAAGAATCACAGTTATGGATAGAGATAGATTCTAAAAATGCGGATGTTCTTAAACCAATGATCGACGGTAGAGGATTAATCAATCCTTTTGAAAAACTAGACTGGGTAATTGACTTTAACGATATGTCAATCGAACAAGCATCTGAATATAAATTACCTTTGCAAAGAGTTAGAGAAAAAGTTAAACCTGAAAGAGATAAAAATCGACGAGATTCCAGACGAATATATTGGTGGAGATTTGGAGAACATTGCCCTGCAATGAGAAAGGCTTTACAAGGTTTATCATGCTACTTTGCAATACCTAAAGTAGCCAAGTGGGTAATGTTTACTCCTGTAGATATTGGAATACTACCTTGTGAAGCAAATATGGTTATTGCTTCTGATGACTTCTATATGCTAGGCATCCTCACATCAAAATTACATCGCTTATGGGTAAAAGCTCAAAGTTCAACACTTAAAGGCGATACTCGCTATACCAATACAACTTGTTTCGAGACATTCCCATTTCCTGCCCTCACCCCCCAGCCCCCTCTCCCTAGGGGAGAGGGGGAGCAAGACTCAGAACCCATCTCCTCTAGGGAGAGGGGCAGGGGTGAGGGCAATAAACTTGCAAGTGAAGACCCCCAGATTCCTAGAAGTGAGGGCAACAAACTTGCAGGTAGAGAACGACAGATTCCTCAAGTTCTTTTGCAGAGAGCGCGGGAACTTCGCCAAAAGCAGACATCTGCGGAAAAAGTATTGTGGGAATGTTTACGCGATCGCCGTTTATTTGAAGCAAAATTTCGCCGCCAGCACAATATTGGGCAATACATCGCAGATTTCTACTGCCATGAAGCCAAACTAGTCATCGAACTCGATGGCGACATCCATCAAAATCAGCAAGAACGTGATAGCGATCGCGATCAATGGATGCAATCCCACGGATTTAACGTAATTCGTTTCTCCAATCAAGCTATTCTCGACCATCCAGAAGAAACCCTAACCCCTTAGTGGTGCAGAAAAGTCTGGAAAGGGTTGACAGGCATAGAATCTCAAAATGAGACAAGAGGAATAAAAAGGGCAAGAGATGAGATACTCAAGTTCCTCAACAAAAGATCTTATACAAATGCCCCACCTATATCTTCAGCTACAAGAACAACTGCGTCAATGGCTCAAGCCAAAAGATAAGCGACATCTCCAAGGATTTGCGGAGGCAGTAGCCGCGATATTGCAATCAGGAAGGGCAAGTCTGAGTCATTGGTTGCCCTATTTGAGCCATCGAGAGTGCCAAGCCAGAAGTCAGATGGAAAGACTAAGCTACTTTGTGCATAATCCACATATCATCGCCGAGAGATTCTATAACCCATTGGTGAAGCACTTTCTCCAAGCATTTGCAGGAGAATCGTTGGAACTAGCCTTAGACACAAGTATACTGTGGGATAAATTCTGTCTTATAGAAGTATGCTTGATTTGGGGAGGGAGGTCGATTACTCTAGCTCAAGTAGTACTAGAGCATGGCAGCGCTACAGTTGGCTTTGAACATTATCGTCCCGTCTTAGAACAAGTACGCTCTCTATTGCCGCCACAAAGTACGGTGACCTTGCTTGCCGACCGAGGTTTTGAACATGGGGAATTAATCCGATGGTTACAGCAAAATCACTGGTCTTGGGCAATTCGCGCAAAGAGCGATCTGCTAGTGACTCTGCCAACAGGTACAACCAAGCGTGTTGAACAACTGATACCTCCCGCAGAGCAAGCTTATCTAGTTCCCGATGTCACCGTACTCGGTGATGTTAATTGTCATTTAGCGACGGCTAACCTAGACATGGCTAACGGTTCATGGGCTGTCCTTAGCGATATTCCCCCTTCATTACAGACTTTTGCTCTCTATGGCAAACGCTTTGGTGGAATCGAACCCCATTTTAAAGACTATAAGTCGGCGGCTTTTAATGTTGTTAGCTCTCATCTCCGTGATGCTCAAGCTCTTACCTGTTTATTTATGCTCCTTGCCACGGCTAACCTGATTGCTGTAATTCTTGGCATAATGTTGGTGCGTTTGGGGCAAAGGGCTGCGATTGATTGGCACGATCATCGCGGCTTGAGTTTTCTGCAACTCGGTCTCCGTCAGCTTCACACTCTTCTTTACCAACAAAAATCTCTTCCTATTTTGCAGATTTTGCCTAGAACTAATCCTCCTCCTGCCTCTGCTTCTATTGCTAAACGCGAAAAGTTAGATTTTCGTATCGAATTTGCCCGTATTACCATTGTCTCATCTTGAGACTCCCATGAGTTTTCTGCACCACTAAGCCCTAACCCAAATCTCCTCGTTTCTCCCCTCTCCCCTAGGGAGAGCAGGGCTGTTTCAAGAAATGGTAGAAAATTGATAAAGATAGGTAGAAGTCATAAGCAAAGTATTTAAGCGATAATTTTAGCCAATAGTGTCAAAGGAGGTAGAAAATGAGTAAAAGCATAATTGATTATCTCAAAGAAGTGCCAGATCCACGCGAAGCGAAAGGAAGTCGTGATGATTTATGGCAAATCCTGCTAATCATCATTATGGGAATTATGAGTGGACACACAACCTACCGAGAATTAGAGAGATTCGTAGAGAGACATCGGCGCACTCTCATCAAGCTACTAGCCCTGAAACAAGGAACCGCCCCATCATATTCAACACTTAGACGAATGATGATCGATGTAGACTATGCCGCGCTCAATAACGCGTTTAATAGCTGGATGCAAGAACAGCCCATGGCAGGAGGAGCCGCCATCGCAGGAGACGGCAAAAGCCTGAGAAATACCGTAAGTAATGCTGACAATAACAAACAGAACTTTATTAGCATGGTATCGCTATTCTCGCAGCAACAAGGTGTGGTGGTAGCAACCGCAATCATGGAGAATAAAAAAGAGAGTGAAATCTGTGTGATTCAACAACTTTTGTCACAGCTTAACTTGGAAAATCATGTGTTTACGATGGACGCTTTACACTGTCAAAAGAAGACAGTTGAGGCAATAGTTGAAAGCAACAATGACTACATCATCAAAGTAAAAAAAAATCAACCAAAACTGCAAGAAGCGATTAGAGTCCAGACAGAGAAAGAAACACCGATTCAAGTCAAGGTTGAGGATGATTCATCAAAAGGACGCAAAGTTCAGAGATTAGTGGAAGTATTTGTACCACCCGTCAATATTGATTCACGTTGGAAAAATGTACAGTCGGTGATAAGGGTAACTCGTTCGGGTGAACGCGATGGCAAGCCTTACAGCACATTGAGTTACTACTTCAGTTCTTTACCGCCAAAATCTGAACCAATTGCCAAAGTGATTCGAGGACATTGGCAGGTCGAAAACCGCCTACATTGGGTAAAAGATGTCATATTCGATGAAGATAAAAGTCCTCAAAGAGCAGGGAATGCGCCGATTAATCTGTCAATCATCAAGACTTGGGTCCTTTCTGTATTTAGGCTTCATGGTTTTGAATCAATAAAAGGAGCAATTGACCAATTTTCCCACAAAATACCTGCTATGTGGTCTTTGCTAATTTGAACTCTCTCTTACCCTTTCTTGAAACAGCCCTGCCTAGGGAGAGGGGCTGGGGGTGAGGGTCTTGTCCAGCAAATCCGCGCCGCCATGCAAGAACTCCATCAATATCGAACCGAACAAATGGAGAGCAAACAATGGGGCATCACCAAACTTTATAACGAATACTTTCACGAACCCGCTAGCCAACTTTATAAACTCCATGCCAAGCTCGACAAACTCGTAATGCAAATTTACGGCTTTAGCGACAGTGACGACTTGCTAGAGAAACTATTGCACCTTAATCAAAAAATATCTGCACAAGAAAAGGACTCTAACCAATAGAAGCGGCATAAAGTACCGCTTCTATTGGCTTCTATGCTAGGCGATCGCCATAATTAATTAAAAAAGTGGCAAATGTGACAATCACAATTAATGGATAGAGAATCCAAGACGCAATATTCAAATATTTAAAGGCTTTTTTATGTCCCTCTTTATCTAGCTTAGTCCCGATTGCTGTGACGATAATTGGTAGTAAACACAGACAGAAATAGACATAAAACACATATTCCATCGCAACGGTATAGCCAACTTCAGGCAGTTGATTGTTAAAGGAAAGCAACAACACAATTCCTGATAGTAATGCTGATGCAGGAGCCATTGTGCGAGGCACAAACATCGTATAGGGGAAGAATAAGCAGCAATAGGTTAAACCCGACAGCAAAATCAGGGGTAAACCATTCTTAGACAGAAATACTAAGGTCTTGCGCTGAAACGTCATGCGTATACTTAATCCAGGGTATTCGACCTGCACATTGGACTGAAACAAATCAGGATCGCCTTGAGTGGAGGTACTGCGCGATGAGTCTTGAAAATAGGTAATACTTTTAAAATTCCAAAGCTGTAGTCCTTGAAATGGTTTACGTTCTTCGGCTTCGGGTCTTGGTAATTTTAAGCCAACCTTATCGATCGCATAGATCAACCGCTCAGTCGATAGATTGGGATTATCAAAACGCAAGTTTAATCTTTGCGAATCAAAGGGATAGTCACGAAAATCAAAGGCATTCCGAAATTCACCGCGTACCCGATAGAGACGATAGTTTAAGCCATTGACGACCTGCGCCTTGATTGGTGCTTTGCCATCAAATACTGGAGCTGTGGGGTTGACACTATTGGTGACCGCATCAGGAAACTGAATCTCCGTAGGCTCATCATTGCCGCTATAGCGGAACCATACATAAAAATCGGCGGTAAAGGTAGATTTATCAATGCGATTTAGCTTATTGATATCCATTCCCGCATAAACTACACGCTGCCGCCAAAAATATTGATTGCCCGATTGAACAATGCTTCCAGCTTGGATTTCTTTCGGCAGATTCAGTCGCTCAGGATTAGGGATTGGAGTAAATTGTTGAGATGCAGAAATCAGTTTATAGTTTTGAAATTGAGCAAGGCGCACAGGTTGATCACTATTGCGATCGCTATTGAAATACAGCAAACCCGTTAAACCTCGTATCCCGACCTTACGATTGTTTAGCTTTGCTAGAGCATCTCGCACCTGTTCGCGATCGCTTTCTAAGCTTGCCGTCGTTAATTTGGGATTAGCTTTGCGAATTGCATCGACTGCCGCGATCGCTGCCTCATAAAACTTAGCTCCTAAAT
The DNA here is from genome assembly GCA_023336205.1 of Pseudanabaena sp. Salubria-1. Classification (GTDB taxonomy): domain Bacteria; phylum Cyanobacteriota; class Cyanobacteriia; order Pseudanabaenales; family Pseudanabaenaceae; genus Pseudanabaena. The sequence goes on along the minus strand of JALQCR010000030.1, from coordinate 27,270 downwards.
AGGAAGGAGTCTTGTTATAGGCTTTTTGATAAGCAGTGAGAAAATCTTGGGCATCAGCTCCAGCACTATCAAATAAGATTGGCGCTGGCACATACATGCCATCAGTAAAGAAGCCTGCGCTTTTCTTTTCTTCATCGTATTTTTCAAAACGCTTTGCAAAAGATTCTCTTGCTAAAGCTTGTTCACCTAAAATGCTATTTTTCAGCCCCTTTTGTTTCAGCGCCACTAAAAAATCTTCGGCAACATCCTCTTTGCCCAAAGTTAAAAACAAAATTCCTGCATCAGTCTCGGCGGCAATTTCATTGACGATTTGTTGCACTGACGCTTTCCGATTAGATGGATCAGAGTCAATCGCCCAAGTTTTTTGAATTTTGCCATTACCATTAGCTTCAAAAGCCGATTTAATTACTTCAGATTGGGTTTGTTCATTTTTGCTGGCTTTGTCATAAATTACACTTGCCGTTTTGAATTGCAATACTTGCTGCGCATAGATCGACAAGGTTTTTGCTAAATCAGGATTGGTATAAATAATCCGAAAATAGTATGGGCGATCCGTGGTAACTTTAGGATTATTTGCCGTACCTGTAATTGCTGGCAATTTGCGCTCTTGGTAAATGTTACCCGCCGCGATCGAAGCATCAGAAGTGCGATGCCCCAACACCACTAGAGCCTCACTTTTAGAAATTTCGTTAGCAACTTGAGTTGCCCCATCCGCATTCCCCTTGTCATCAAAAACATTTAATTTAAGCTGACGACCATTGATGCCCCCATCACGATTGGTCGCATCAATATATAGCTTGATACTATCGACGATTTCTTGACCGCCACTCGCGCCATCACCACTAAGAGGTGCAGCTACGGCGATCGCGATCGCATTACCATCAGCTCGCGAACTTTGCGGATATAAGCCGCCAAGCGAAACCACTATTAAAATCGTGATCAACGCGATCGCGCAAAATCTTACAACTGTCTTTCTCATGAAACCTTCAGTCGTCCTATTTAAAAAATTGCTAAGGCATATTAAACTCTCTCGCAATTTTAGGGCTTTGAGCTACCGTCAAAACGCACAAAAAATAAAAGAGGTCACTTTGTGACCTCTTTTATTTTTTGTGGTGTTATTTGGATTTTAATTTGAGGGCGAATGATGGGAATTGAACCCACGAATGGTGGTACCACAAACCACTGCCTTAACCACTTGGCTACACTCGCCATTTAACCGTTATTGATAATACTACTGATTTGCCCAATTACACAAGATCTTTTGGAAATTTCTCCAAAACCCCAAAGAGCATTACGGCACTTCTCGCTGCAACCCTCTTTGGGGTCGCCCTCGTAGGTTGAGTTAGCGATAGCGTAACTCACCCCAAAATCCAATTACCGCAAGGGTGCGTTACGCTGACGCTAACTACAACTAATTTTGCTTTTTGGGCTTTAATGTAAGTGGCGATCGCTATATTCCCGACCCTAGACATCAATGGATTTAGACAATATTCTCAACAAGCGTTATCGCATAAGTCAAACCATTGGTATTAAACAAGTTGGCGCAATCGCCTTGTCAGTTTACCTAGCAGAAAATTTAGAGATTCCAATTGCGCCCAAGCCTTTATGTGTGATTTATTTCTGGCAAGTTTCAGAAAAGGATGCGCTAGACCATGGGTTGATTGCCACAAGGCTGTATGAAATCGGGCAAGACTATACGCTATCCCCAAAAGTGCAAGCTTTTTTTACAGAAGAAGAGAATTATTATTTGGTCCGCGAATATTTGGAAGGCTATGAATATATAGAAGAATTTAGCCGAATTGTTAATGATTTTAATACTCTAGAATCAAAAAAGACTTCGGAAGCCTCTACGGTTAAAGCCTTGCCAATCGCACAATCATGGATGAAATCTATTGCAAAAGTCCCAATAAAGATTAATCGTCGTCAGTTACTGATTAGCGCTAGTTCTGTGATCGCAGGTTTTACCTTGGCGATATTGCTAGAAAAACTCAAACCTCAACCAGCGCCGATCATCATCGCAGAATCGCCGCCAATCCCTGAACCGCCAAGTGATCCAATTAAGAGAGGAGATAAAGCTTTTCGGGATGATTTGGGGAATGGAATCCATATGGAAATGGTACGGATCGCATCGGGCAAATTTGCCCTAGGCTCACCACCCAATGAAATTGGCAGGCGAGACAATGAATCACCAATATCTGAGGTCAATGTTCCTGCTTTTTACATGGCAAAATTTGTGGTTACGCAAGAGCAATGGGTTGCCATTATGGGCAGGAATCCCGCCATATTTCGCGAAAATCTGCAAGCGCCTGTGGAAAATATTTCTTGGCTTGAGGCTCAAGATTTTTGTCGGAAATTAGCAGCAAAAACGCAACATCTTTACCGTTTGCCTAGCGAATCAGAATGGGAATATGCTTGCCGTGCTGGTACTAATACGGCTTACCATTTTGGCGATAGTTCCACACAACTCACAGAGTATGCATGGTTTGCTGACAATGCCAACAAGCGATCGCAACCAGTCGGACAGAAAGTACCAAATCCTTGGGGACTATACGAAATGCATGGTGGTATTTGGGAATGGTGTGAGGATGTATGGCACGATAATTTTAACGGCGCTCCTGCGGATGGATCGGCATGGGTACTTGATGGCTATACCAGTCGGCGTGTGCGTAAGGGCGGCTCTTGGAGCAATGAGGCGAAGCTATGTCGAGCGGCAAGTCGGGAATGGCATTGGCAAAGCGATCGCTACAATGACATCGGCTTTCGCGTAGTTATTTCCGCAATGTAGAGACGCAAAGCTTCTTGACCATTGCTATAAACCCCTTGCACTGTATATGCTTATTTCAAGTAAGGCTATAAACCCAAATATGAACGCTAGTCAATCTGCTGAACCAACTGATCGTCCTGATCGCCAAATTTCCAATCAACTTATTCTCGAAGCTAGTAATGTTGTGGCGGGATATGTGGATGGGGTAGATATTTTGCAAGGTGCAAATTTATCAGTTTACGAAGGTGAGCTTGTCACCGTAATTGGCTCCAATGGTGCTGGCAAATCGACCTTAGCAAAAGCAATATTTGGTCTAGTGCCAGTGCGATCAGGGGAAATATTATTTGGCGATCGCAATCTGATCGGACTCAAGCCCGAACAAATCGTGCGACAGGGAATTAGCTATGTACCGCAAGTTGCCAATGTATTCCCCTCTCTAAGCGTATCTGACAATCTTGATATGGGAGCCTATACCCGCGAAGGAAATATCGCAGCAGTTAAAGACAAAATATATACAACTTTTCCTGTGCTTGCTAAACGTCGTAATCAGCGGGCTGGGACACTATCTGGCGGTGAACGCCAAATGTTAGCGATGGGACGGGCGCTGATGCTAGAGCCGAAATTGTTGATTTTAGATGAGCCTTCAGCAGCGCTATCTCCGATTTTGGTTCAGGATATTTTTAATTTGATTCAACAAATTAATCAAACGGGAACATCAATCATTTTGGTGGAGCAGAATGCGCGTAAGGCTTTAGCGATCGCGGATCGCGGTTATGTGATGCATTTGGGCAAAGATGAGTTTACGGGTAAGGGGGCTGATCTATTGAACGACCCTGAAGTTACCGAGTTGTACTTAGGTATGGGCAATTTTGGCAAAACAGCGTAATACCAAAACAAAAAGGGCGTAGCCTTTTTTGTTTTTAAAACCCTTTCAGGATTTGGTTTTTAATTGACTGAAGTGTTATCCCACTTTTGTCAATTGGTATATAACAATGAAAGTTTTGCTTAGGACATAAACCCGAAACAAATGAAGGCGGCGCTTTGCGCCGCCTTCATTTGTTTCGGGTTTGATTTGTCCTAGCTATCTCTTTCACAGCTATAAAAGCCCAAAAATTATTGCGGCGGGATTTGCCAGACGCAATAATTTTGGCTTTTATGGTTAGTGCGATAATACATTGCGATCGCTTAGCTTATCGATAGAATATTAGACTAAGGCTTTTTTATAGAGGAATTTCATGGCAGTCGTAGAGGTAAAGCTTTCGTTTGAGGAACTAACCAAAGCACAGACCTATTTGCAGCAGTTAGGGCTATATGACGGTGAAGTGGATGGCATCTATGGCAGATTATCAGAAGCTGCTTTTGTGCAGTTCGCCAATGCCCTCAGTATTGATACGATTTTGGATGCTAACTCGCAAGCTCTTACAAACAACCTCTTACAAATTCCTGCAGTAGTTAGACATTTACTCAAAATTATCGGCGAAGGCGATCGCTTATTCCCAAAATTTACTAACGCGCAGCGGATTTTTGTGAATATGGGGCAAGCCGACTCTAATTATCTTGGCTTCCTTGATCGTGGGGTCAATGGCAGTATCGCAGGTTCCAAAAAAGGTTTGCCCAATCGTAATTTTGCGCCATCGCCATTGTTGAATCATATTCCCGCCTATGCCGATCGCCTTGCCAGTTTGCCAGATGGAGTAAATGTAGTTTCTTATGGTGAAGTTGCTATGTTATCTGGTAGTCAGGTGCGGGTACGATTTCGTCCTTATCCAGTGCTCGGGGCAATTCCCAATATTGAAAACATCGGCTTAGAATTTCTCCATAGCAGTATTCAAGAGGCTTGTATCTGCATTGGCAGTGTGGTTAATGGACAAATGTTAGCCCGTTGGATTGGGCGAAATGCTCTAAGTAATGTCCAGTTTTGGAGTTCCACCAAAATATTGCCATTGCTCCATACTATTTGCCAAGCCAATCAAGTACAACCCAATCAAGCGATCGCTAATTGTGGAATCTTCGATCCAAAAGAAAACAAAACACCCCGTACCTTTGCCGAAATGGCTCAGCGTATCTGTGCTTACGAAGAAACGAATGGCATGACCTCCAATGGATTGTCGGCAATGTTCAAGCAATTTACTACGCCTTTAGCTTTACAGGATTGGCTCAAAAAAATCACAGGTAATCAAAAGCTAACTTTTCAAGGACGTTACGGCGAAGCCCCTTACATTGAGCAGCCAATTTTACGTGATGTTACTGGTGCAAATGTTATCACTGGAGTAAAAGATCCGCATCGCGGTGACAATTTGATTTCCGCCTACGACTTGACAAGAATTGTTTCGCAAATCGCATGGCATCGTCATCTTGCCCCTGACAATCGCTTGCCTGCTCAGTGGCATAGTTTAAGTACTTTGATTAATGCGATGGGACAAGACACAGCGAGGTATGTAGATGCAGCGATCATGGCTCTAGGTTTGTCATATTTTATTGACAAACCTGTAGTGATCTCCAAGATGGGTTTTGGATACAGCGATCAACGTAAACAAACTGAACTGACCTACGCCGCTTGTATCCAGTTTGTCGATCTCCTTGCCAAGTCCCATGATTTGCCCTTACCAAAGGTAAGATCAGTGAATATGACTTTACGTGCCGTCCTTAATCTTAAAGATCCTGTGCGTGAAGCTTTAGAAATTGATGCGAGAATGGCTGCTACAGTCGCTGATATTTTGCGTAGGATTGTTACAGAAGAGCTAATCTAGAAATTTAATGCTGCGCTCGAAGTCTTCGAGTTTGCTGGCAGGCAATGCGGGATTGAAATACACAATGCAAAAACAACGCACTTTATCTGCTGTCGGTCTATGGTGGCGATGGGTACTGACTACGCTAGCTGGTGCTGTAATCGGCATTATATTTGGGATTGCTGCTTGTTTAGCGGGAGTTCATTACCTAAGCGATCGCCTAATGGATCTCCGCATTTGCGATACAGGTTTCGGCAGTCTGAACTGTCCTGTATCAACTGGCATTGTCAGTGGAGCGATTGTAGTAGGCGCATTTGTGGGCTTAATGCAATATCTGGTTTTGAGGCGATTCTTTAAATCTTCAGTCTGGTGGATTTTAGCTAGTACATTTGGTTGGACTTGGATTGGTTTTGCAGCTACAAGCTTAGCCTATACAGCCCAATTTGGTTTTGTGCTTAATCCAGATGGTTCTTTTGCCGAAAGCAACATTATCGATCGCATTCCACTATTGGCCGTAAATTCTTTATGGCTAGTTTTGGCGGGAATCATCCTAGGAGTCTTACAATGGCTAGTCCTATGGAATAGTCAGCACCCAAAATTCTCTAATCCTCAGTTCTTGAAAGGGAGAGCTATTTTATGGCTGATCGTTAATGTTGTTCTAGTAACATTCATGGCGATTGCCATTATCGCTATTTTTCGAGGTCGGGGTAGTTTATATGGGATTCTATTATTCTTTTTAGGATTTACTCCTTTTTATGCCACGATTACGGGGGCAACTCTTGTAAAAATTCGTCTACACAAGTTAAAGCGAAAAAATACAGAATTAGATACAGACTCCCGATTTCTTGCAAGTGAGACAATAGATGGAATCCATAAAATGAGTAGTGATGAAACTTGAACATACTCTAAAGCTACAAAAGTTGTTCTGACCACGTAGCGGGCAGAACAACTTTTGTAGCTTTAGAGCTATTTATTTATAGAGAAGCAATGTCGAACTTACCGCCTGAAGTTACCCAACTGCGATCGCAACTCACAGAAGCAACCTCGATCGCTCTTGTTGATAATATTCAATTTTGTCTTGTCTCAACGTCTTTCACTAGTGAAGTGATTTTGTCGAGCTATGTCTGCGATGGTCTGAGTAAAGATGAGCAAGACACACCGATTTTGCTACTGCATGGTTTTGATAGCTCTCTATTAGAGTTTCGACGGCTAATCCCAAAACTAGCGACTTCACGCCAAACATGGGCTTTGGATTTGTTTGGATTCGGTTTAACTGAGCGTCTTGCAGATAGCCAAGTTAGCCCAGACTTGATCAAAGAGCATCTATACTATTTCTGGAAAACGGCGATCGCTAAACCAATTATTTTAGTTGGAGCATCAATGGGCGGTGCAGCTGCGATCGACTTTGCGCTTACCTATCCTGATGTAGTGAAAAAATTGATTCTCATTGGTAGTGCAGGAATGCGTAAGGGAACTGCTGCTGGTAAATTTCTTGTGCCACCTCTAGATCGTATGGCTACTGATTTTTTACGCAGTCCCAAAGTTCGCCGTGAAGTTAGCCTTAAAGCCTATGCTGATTCTAAATTTGTCACACCCGATGCCGAGGTTTGTGCATCGCTCCATTTGGCAATGCCCCGTTGGAGTGACGCTCTAATTGCATTTACAAAAAGTGGTGGCTATGGCTCCTTTGCAAAGCAATTAGCGTATTTGCAGCAAGAAACGTTAATTCTCTGGGGCGATCGCGATCGCATTCTCGGCACAAAAGATGCAGCTAAGTTCCAATCAATCATTCCTAATAATAAGCTCGTTTGGATTGACAATAGCGGTCACGTCCCTCATTTGGAAAGTCCCGAAATTACTGCCCAAGAGATTCTCAAATTCATCTATAGCGGTAGCTAACTATGTTAGGGAAAACCCAAAAACCAAAAGAGGGTTGGGGGGGGGGGGGGGGCCCCCCGCGGTTTGTTTTTTTTTTTTTTTTGTTTTGGGGGGGTGTTTTTTTTTTTTTTTTTAAGTCCCCCCCCCCCCCCCCCCCACCACACCCCCCCCCCCCCCCCCCCCCCCCCCCCCCCCCCCCCCCCCCCCCCAACTCTCTTTTGGTTAAAGTCACTGCGATCGCACTTTCGGGTGGGAAAAGCTCAAGGATGGAAAGAGATAAGGCTTTATTAGAAATTAATAGTGAAACTCTATTATCTAGAACCTGTCGAATTGCTTTAGAAGTGGCGGATTCAGTGTATGTAGTGGCGCGGAGTCTGGAACAATACCAAAAAGCGATCACCCAAAATTTACCGCATTCTTATCTAGTTCTAGATCGGCAATTTGATGGTGCTTTAGTTGGATTTTGGCAAGGAATTCAGGCGATCGTAAATCCTGCTGATTGGATTCTATTGCTTGCCTGTGATCTGCCAAATTTGCAAGTTGATATTCTCCAGATTTGGGCTAGTCAGTTAGCAAGTTTACCTGAAACTGCGATCGCTTATTTACCTCGTTATGTAGATGAGAATTCGCAAAAGCAATGGGAACCTCTATGCGGTTTCTATCGTTGGCAATGTCAAGATTCTCTCAGAGAATTTATCAATAATGGAGGGCGATCGTTTCAAAAATGGTTAAGTAATCAAGAAGTTATTGAGATAGAAAATATCCCCTTAGCAATGCTATTTAATTGCAATACTCCAGAAGATTTTCACTCGATAAAATAAAGGCGCACCCAAAGGGTGCGCCTTTATTTTATGTAATCACAGTAGGGCGATCTCGTCCTGTTAGAGTCTTGATCTGCGCGATTTGGTCGGCAATCTCAATTAGCTCCTTCAGCGCTTCCTGAGTGTCGAGAGAATGCTTCGCAATATTAGGTTCATAGCTTTCCACATAAAGTCTTAGAGTTGCGCCTTCAGTCCCAGTGCCAGACAGACGGAATACTATGCGCGAGTCATCGGTAAAGCCGATCCGCACACCTTGCTTACTGCTAATGCTGCCATCTACAGGATCGGTGTAGCTAAAGTCATCGCAAAATGCAACTTCATAATTGCCAAACTTCTGACTTGGCAAATCTGCAAATTTATTGCGGAGATTATCAATCAGGGTGTTGGCGCGATCGCTATCTACTCCTTCATAATCATGGCGAGAATAGAAATTGCGTCCGTAAAGTTGCCAATGTTCCTTAACGATCGCCTCTACCGATTGCTGACGAGCCGCTAAAACATTCAACCAGAAAAGTACCGCCCAGAGTCCATCCTTTTCACGGACATGATTGGAACCTGTACCAAAGCTTTCTTCGCCGCAAAGAGTTGCCTTACCTGCATCTAGTAAATTTCCGAAGAACTTCCAACCTGTAGGAGTTTCGTAGCATTCAATGCCTAAACGTGCTGCCACGCGATCGGGAGCTTGGCTGGTGGGCATGGAACGAGCAATACCAGCCAGTCCACCTTTATAAGCAGGAACTAGATGAGCATTAGCTGCGAGTATGGCTAAGCTATCGCTAGGAGTAACAAAAAATTTGCAGCCTAAAATCATGTTGCGATCGCCATCGCCATCGGACGCTGCACCAAAATCAGGAGCATCTTCACCATAGAGAACTTCGACCAGATCATGGGCGTAAACAAGATTCGGATCTGGATGTCCACCACCGAAGTCTTCGAGAGGTACGCAACATTGCAGAGCACTAGTGGGTGCGCCGAGGCGATTAACAAGAATTTCTTGAGCATAGGGGCCAGTTACCGCGTGCATTCCATCGAAGCACATCCGAAAGTTAGGGGAGGCTAATAATAATTTGATGCGATCGAAATCAAATAATTCGCACATCAATTCTGCATAGTCAGCAACGGAGTCGATTACTGCGATCGTGGTATCACCTAATTGAGATTCACCAATCTGGTCAAGATCAAGATCATCAGCTTCCAGAATGTTATATTCAGTGATGCTCTTGGTGATGTTGTAGATCGCATCAGTAATTTTCTCAGGGGCTGGACCACCGTTGCCCGTGTTGTATTTAATCCCAAAGTCACCATCTTTACCTGCGGGGTTATGACTCGCCGAGAGGATAATACCCCCAAAGGCATTGTATTTACGAATAATACAAGAGGCTGCGGGTGTCGATAAAATCCCTCCACGTCCAACTAGGATTTTGCCAAAGCCATTGGCTGCTGCCATTTTCAGAATTACTTGGATAGCGTGGCGATTGTAGTAACGTCCGTCGCCACCGACGACAAGAGTTTGTCCTTGAAATCCTTCGAGGCTGTCAAATATTGATTGAACGAAATTTTCGAGATAGTTAGGCGTTTGAAAAACGGTAACTTTTTTTCTGAGACCAGAAGTACCGGGCTTCTGATCAGAAAAAGGGATTGTAGGAACGACTTTGATGCTCATTAAAATTGCTAGCTAAAAATGCTCTGAGTAAATGCTCTAAATACTGAAATGCCCATACCTTTAGGCTTGCTTTCATTTTACGAGTCATTGGTCAGTCAAGCAAAAAAAGAGGCGACGCAAATAAGTCACCTCACAATAATAAAACGAAAAAAATGATTACGGAGGGCATAGCCCTCCGTAATCATTTTTTTCGTTTTTATTTAGAACTCATCGACTTGGGTAAAGGAACCAATGGCTCTTCCATAGCAATTAAGATTGGTTCTGGTTTTACTTGAGTAGGAGCAGGAGACTTGATGCTGTTTGACACTGGGCTAAATTGAGGACCAGAGTTGAATGTGAACATCGAGCCGAATACTCCAACTACAGCGGCAACGGATATACCAATACCCGCTAATTTCCATTTACGACGCTGCGATCGCTTGTCAATCTCGGCAAAGACACGATTAATCATCACATCTGTCTCTGTTTTGACCGATGAATGTGCGGCGACAGGCACGGGCAAATCGATTAGCGATTGGCGTAGCTTTAGTTGTTGTTGATAGAGGCGACGAAAATCAACATCATCGGACAACCACTGTTCGACAAGTTGCTCTTCAGCTTCAGTTACTTCGCCATCTATATACGCACTTAGTAACTCAAAGCGCTCCTCTGGGATAATCATAGAACTATTAAAAATTTGGTTAGCACTCATAACTTAAATACACCCCTCGTTACATATTTGACAAATAGGGTTGTAGTTGCGCTTGTAGTTTCAATCTTGCTCTAGCTATACGTGATTTTACTGTACCAAGCGATACACCTGTTAATTCAGAAATCTCTTCATAGGACAAACCTTGGATTTCCCTTAACACGATGGTTTCACGGAAGCTAGAAGGTAAATCTTGAATAGCCTTACGAAGTTGTTCATAAAACTCCTGCGTAGACATGTTGTCTATTGGACTAGGGGCAGCGCTAGGCAAATCCCAAGTCATCTCATCACCATCGCCAGACATAAATGGTGCGTCGAGGGAAACTGAGCTACCAACTCGCTTCCGTTTACGCAACTCGTCATAAAACAAGTTGGTAGCAATCCGACTCAGCCAACCACGAAACTTTTCAGGTTCTTGTAAGCGCTTGATATTACGATATACGCGCAACCAGACTTCTTGAGCAAGATCAGCACGATCTTGCCAGTCAGGAGCAAGTTTATACAAAACTTGATCGACATAGGATTGATTACGTCGCATGAGTTCTGCAAACGCAGACCTGCTGGTTTGCGCTTCAGTTTGGCACAGTTGTACCAATTCAACGATGGGGAGCTTATCAACGGACACGGAGTTGGAGGGCGCGTACCCTCCGATGCTGGTTGACCAAGATAGGCTATAACTCATCAATTACTTGCTCCTACTGGACTTGAATCTGCACATGACTTAAAAAAGTCTGTGTCTTTATGTTCAAGTTTTAGGACGAAGAATTGAAAAAGTTTGTTCCTATCAAAATAGAGCTTTACTTGATATACAGCACTTTGCGGATTCACTAAACTCACAGATTGCCTGAGAAAGTTCTACCATGCAGGACTTTCTCAGGCAATCTGTAATTAATTAAGGCAAATTACTGTAGGTTTTACCTAAATCAGGTTTTACTTAAATATCAATGATTAAAGATATTTCAAGAGGGATAATAGCAGTTAGTTAGGATGTTTTTTCTAATTCATCGATTTACTTAAATTTTTCATTTAGATTTAACTTATGCAGCGATCGCAATGGATATCAGTTTTGACAGGCGTTGTCGCCGTAATTTTGGGTGTGGGCTATTTGATTTTGGTACAAGTACTAGATTGGCGCGGCGGTGAAATGTTGCCTGCTCCTGTCGATTTGTCTTCGATTATTCAAGAATTTTTGCAAACTTAAAAAAGCCAGAAAAAATCAGAACATGCTGCTTTGCAGCATGTTCTGATAAGCAAGCCGATGAAACTAACCAGAAAAGGTCATTACAGTGTGAAGGCGATGCTCGATCTGGTGGTTTGGGCAAAACGCAAACCAGCTTCGGTTCGAGAAATTAGCGATCGCCAATCGATTCCTGCACCATATTTAGAAAAAATTTTAATTGCCCTACGTCAAGCAGATTTAGTCGAGTCAGTGCGTGGGGTACAAGGTGGATATAAGCTAAAGCGATCGCCTAAAGATATCTCTCTAGGCGAAATTTTGTCGGCAGTGGGCGAAGATACTTATCCCTTGCCCAGACTAAAGCCACAGGAAAAACTTGCCTCTGATTGGGTAACATTTGCACTTTGGCAAAGACTTGATCGAAAGCTTAAGGATGCTCTTTATAGTATTTGTTTAGAAGACTTATATTACGATGCCCGTAGTTGGCAAGCATCACAAGGACAAAGTGCAGGATTTATAGTTTAAATAAGCGGGCTTTGCTCGCTTATTTAAACAGATTTCGAGCGAATTTGGCGCATGAGGTTAGCCATTTCGATCGCACCCATGCCAAACTCCCAACCCTTATTACCTTTAATGCCAGCGCGTTCTAGAGCTTGCTGCATTGTGTCAGTGGTCAATACCCCAAAAATAATCGGTACACCAGTCTGAAAAGAAGTTGCGGCTACACCTTTAGAAACCTCATTAGCCACATAGTCAAAATGTGGAGTGTCCCCACGAATGACTGCACCTAGGCAAATGATTGCGTCATAACGTCCCGAAGTTGCTAATTCTTTTGCGACCATCGATATTTCTAGGCTCCCTGGCACCCAGGCATAATCAACTTGGCTACCAGTCTCCGAAATATCAACACCATGGCGCAGTAATGAATCTTGACATCCTTGAAGAAGCTTACCGACGATCAGGTCATTAAACCGAGCTACCACGATCGCAAAGCGCAAACTATCTGTGTTAGTAAAACTACCTTCAAAAACGGCCATAGAATTAATTTATAGGGATTTTTAAGTGATTAATCAAGGAGAAAACTTCCAAAAGCCCTGCTGATTAAGATTTTTGGAAGTTTTTTATGGGTTTTAAGTAGCTAAGCAAAATTAAATATAAAACCCCAAAATCTGCACCGCCCGCACAGCGGGCGGTGCAGATTTTGGCTCTGTTTTTTTTAATTATGTTGAGGGACTTATTAGCTATATCTAAGCTACAAAAGCGTTCAAAATGCCGATGACAATTACGAATGCTAGCCAAATTAGAGAGCCAAGAAATAAAAGTGGCTTTGTTTGGTTCCAAGAGCTAGGGGATGCGTAAGCTACAGGTACACCAATCACCAAAACGAAGGAAAACAAGACAAAAGCTGCCAATAAAAGTTGGAATAGAATAGTCACTTTATTTAAACTCCGAATACTAAAACAAGATACTAAGAAAAATCCTTTACACCAAATTAGCAGAAAATGCGTCTCTCTTCAGTTTGAGGTAAATGAAAGCAGCAATTCTCATTATGAAAATTGGTTTTGAAGAAAGTCCACCATCGGCGCACTTTCTTCAAAACCAATTTTGTTTAAAGAGCGCCTGCAGCAGTGCGATCTAGAACGCCTTCAGATAGATGAGTAGTAATATTCCCAGACTGCAAAACTGGAGAGCCCTGTGCTCCTTGAGGATAATCGATTACGCTTACTCCACCATTTCCTTGCTTAAAGACCCAAAATTGCTCAGGTGTAAAGTCAAATAATAGACAGAGAATCGCTTTGTTTACAGCATCATGGGCGACAACTAGGGCAGTTTCACCAGCAGGGACTGAATCAACAATTTTTTGCCAAATGATCGCCACCCGATCCCAAACTTGCTGTAAATTTTCGCCCTCAGGCATTTGCACAGTTTCAGGCTTGGCTTGCCAGAGAGCTAACTGCCCAGCAAACTCAGCTTCGATTTCATGCTCAAATTTGCCTTCCCATAAGCCATGGGAAATTTCTTTGAGTTCATCAAATAGCTCAAGCTTGATCTGGGGATGTTTGTTTAAAATTTCTAAAGCAGTATCTTTAGGGCGCAACATTGGACTGCTAAAGGCTTTATCGATTTTGACTTTTGCTAGAAATTCACTAGCACGTCGAGCTTGAGCATGACCATTATTATTAAGCGGCACATCAATTTGTCCTTGAAAACGTTTTTGGCGATTCCACTCAGTTTCACCATGACGGACTAGCAATAAACGCAGCCCGTTGTGATTTTTCTTGACAGGAGGTAGTGGTGAGCCTGAAATATCCTCAAGATGACTTGCAAGATTCAGGGACTCAAGTTGCACGCCGTCATCAATACTTTCACCTTGAAAATTAAGGATGCTAATAGCACAGTTGACTTGCTGAATATTGTGATAGAGGTCAACGGGTATACCGATCGCCGAACAAATTAAAGCGCGATTAATACCACTATGCCCCACAAGCAAAATCGTTTTACCTTGATGTTTAGGTAAAATTTCTGCCCATAGGGTCTTGGCTTGCTCAAACAAATCGAGGATTGGGTAGCGATCGCCTAACTGAAATTTCTCTGGCTCATTTTGCCAGAGATGATATTTTTCAGGAAACTGCGCTTTAACGTCACTAGAAATCATCGATTCCCACTCGCTAAGATCAATCTCCAATAGACCTTCAGTAGCAACTAACTCAGGTGGATTAAAATTTTCAGCCAAAATGAGTCTGGCAGTATGCTGAGCGCGGACTAAAGGACTCGCGTAGGCAGCATCGATACTTAGGTTTGCCAGAGCTTTTCCCGCGAGCTTAGCTTGCTGTTTGCCCTTGTCGGTCAATACAGACTGCAATTCTGGGCGATCATAATTCCCCCTTCCTTGGATTTTGCTTAGGATGTTGAAATTACTCTCACCGTGACGGACGATAACTACTCGCGTACTCAGAACCTTACCCTCGTTTTCTTTATTTTTTAAAGTTGGAAATATAGCCCAGCTGTATTTCCGTCGTAACCACTTTAAAGTTGGGGATGCAGCTGCGCCGTATCCCCAACATAACTATCAATATTAAAACACTATTAAGAAATAGTTACGCTCAAAGCTGCGCTATAATACTACGATAGGCTTAAGCTGACTGCTAGCTAAAACGCATCTAGCTGTTAGTTAAGCGATCAAGCTTACATACCATAATCATAAACTTGAATTATCAAGTACGCTGTTTTACCTACAGGCTGAATGCTGTGGGCAAATGGTGTAAGCACCTTTTAGATAGTCTAATAAACGCCAGTCTAAGAAATAACTTAATTCTTTTAACGAAATCCCACCAATTTTCCATACAAAGCAATATGTCTTGTTATCGTGATGTCAGAGCAGGCACAACAGCTGATTACTAGCTTCGGTACATGGCTCTTCTGGGTTCATGGGGATAAGCACAGCTAATAGTAATCAGAATCCTCTCGGAGCAACAGTTACAGCCCTACCATGTCGCCAATAATTGTATCGATACTGTACCATTTACCCCTCAAACCCAGATGAGCCCGGTACATAGCTAAGTAATCGGTTGACGATAGAGACAGGTTGCAATCGAAATTT
Organism: Pseudanabaena sp. Salubria-1; assembly: GCA_023336205.1. GTDB lineage: Bacteria > Cyanobacteriota > Cyanobacteriia > Pseudanabaenales > Pseudanabaenaceae > Pseudanabaena. The sequence continues at coordinate 11,949 of JALQCR010000030.1, read as the reverse complement.
TTTCTTGTTTTCGTTATTGGTATGTTCTGTTGTGAAGCCCCTATTCAGACTTTTTGAGTCTATTTAAGTAAGTAGGCGCAATTAAATATAAAAACCCAAAACCTGTGCCACACGCACAGCGGGCGACATAGGTTTTGACTCTGAGTTTTAATTACGTTGATTTACTTATATAAAGGGTTTGAAAGATATTTTTTTTAATATTTTTTATATGAAGTTTTAGAAAAAATTTTTTTCAGGTAGGTTCTTAGGCTGGCTCTCTTGAATCGAAGAAATTCTGAGGAAATTGAATGCCAAAGCAAATAATTATTGCCGAGCAGTATCGAATTGCTGCTGTATTTAGCGAAGATCAAATTGAAGAAATTGTTGTCGCCGCAGGAACTCACCAAGTTGGGGATGTTTACTTGGGCGTTGTCGAAAATGTTTTAACCAGTATTGATGCGGCGTTTGTAAATATTGGTGACGGCGATCGCAATGGCTTCATTCACATTACTGACCTCGGTCCCTTAAAAATGAGGCGATCGTCTGGCTCGATCAGTGATCTAGTCGTACCACAACAGCGAGTGCTGGTGCAGGTAATGAAAGAGCCAACAGGCAACAAAGGTCCCCGCTTAACGGGAAATATTTCCTTGCCAGGTCGTTATGTGGTGCTGCTGCCCTTTGGTCGTGGCGTAAACCTATCTCGACGCATTCGCAGCGAGGCTGAGCGTAATCGTCTACGCGCCCTTGCCATTTTGGTTAAGCCTGCGGGTATGGGCGTTTTGGTACGGACTGAGGCAGATGGGATGCCTGAGGAGCAGATTATTGAAGATCTCGATAATTTGCAGCGCCAGTGGGAAGGCATCCAGCAAGATGTCGCCACTACACGCCAGCCAACATTGCTAGATCGCGAGCGAGATTTTGTCCAACGGGTTTTACGAGACCTGTATAGCACTGAAGTTAATCGGATCGTTACCGATACTAGCGACGGGCTGCGCCGCATTAAACAGCATTTACTAGGGTGGGCGGATGGCAAAATTCCTAGCGGTTTGATGTTAGATCACCATCGTGAACGCACGCCAATCTTAGAATATTTTCGTGTTAATGCTGGCATCCGTGAAGCTCTCAAGCCTAGAGTCGATCTGCCTAGTGGTGGCTACATTATTATTGAGCCAACTGAAGCCTTAACCGTAATTGATGTTAACTCTGGTTCATTTACCAAGTCTCAAACCTCTCGCGAGACAGTGTTGTGGACAAACTGCGAAGCTGCTGTGGAGATTGCCCGTCAAGTTCGTCTGCGAAATATTGCTGGCGTGATTGTGGTGGACTTCATTGATATGGATACTCGCCGCGATCAATTGCAGCTACTTGAACATTTTAATAAAGCTTTGCGATCGGATAAATCTCGTCCTCAAATTGCGCAGCTTACTGAATTGGGGCTAGTCGAGCTGACTCGTAAGCGCCAAGGTCAGAGCATTTATGAATTATTTGGTCGTCCTTGTTCTACCTGTGGTGGCTTAGGACATTTAATGCATTTACCAGGGGAAGCAGCAGGACAGCCTGTTGATGCGACATCACGAACTTGGGAATCTAAGCAATCTAATCAGCTTGATTTTACCTCTGAGTACGAAGACGGGGATTCTGACTTGGGCGGTGGGCTAGAGCCAAACTTAGTGAACCATCCGAGCTATCAAGAGCGGGGAAATCTGCGTAGACGCGGCAAACGCGCCATGCTTAATAAAGATTCGCGTGAGTCACGTGAACCAGAAAAAGTTGCGCCGATGGATGTGCGATCGCGCTTTGAGCCACGCATTGAACCATTAATTGAGCCAAGGTTTGAGCCACGCATTGAGCGTGAAATTGTCGCTGATCGATCTGTTCCAGCTAAATTGTCTTTGCCTAGCATTGCTAGTAATATTCCTGCAACTAAAGCGATCGCGGAGCCAAGTGAAGAATTGCTTGAAGTAGTAGATACTGTACCTGTAGTTACTACTGAAAATTTACCTGAGCGTCCTAGCAAACGGGAAATTCGCACCAAAGTCATTGAACCACCAGAGTTAATTGTGGTGGAAATGACGGAAGAAGAGCAAGATGTTTATTCTCTAATCGGCGTTTCGCCATTGGTACTGCTCGATCGCGAAGTTAAAGATCCTCGTAATGTAATTGTGACGGTTGCTTTACCAGGACAAGCTCCTAAGATTGCCAATAACATGGGCAACCTACGATCAAGCACCGAATCAAATAATGAACCAAGCGTAGAATCATTTGATTCAAATGTTGAAACCAATAATTTGGTAGATCGAGATGATGAATTTGAGGAAAGATTTGTAGAGCCAGAAATTGTCGAGTCACCACCTGAAGTGGTCACCAGTATTCCAGTCATTAGTCCTGTCAAGACTAACGGCACTTCTAACGGAGTAATTTTGAGGGTAAATCGACCACAATCACTTGAGTCATCGGATACGGATGAAAATTCGGATCTAAGAAGTGAGTCTTCAGACGCTTCCAAGGAATTTGTGCCAATTCAATCGCCTGAAGCTTCACGACGTAAGCGCTCCTCTGCTTCACAACTCTAAAGAAGTCGGCGCAAAGCGCCGCTTTCTTTAGTCTTACACCAAAACACAAAATGTCGTAGCCATTTTATGTTTTTAGAACCCTTAATGGATTTGGGTTTTAATTCACAAAAGTGTGGCAACATTTTCGTGAATTGGTATTATCCAAAAAAGAGTTGCGGCGCTTCGTGCCGCAACTCTTTTTTGGATAATTGGTATTAAAAAACAAGATCAATTTCTAGCTTTTTAAGATCAATGGCATATAGCTTATAGCCAGATATTTCTGAGGTGGCGATCGCTAATAAATTAATGTCAATCGGTGCGATCGCTGTCACTTCACCATCAATAATCAAATTATTGATATTGTTACCTCGCAAATCTAACAGGATCAAAATTGTCTGCTCATCATTGTAATGAGCTGTAATTGCATATCCCCAAGGTGTTGCCACCATAAGTAAGACTTCGTATTCTAAAGGAATCCGTATAAGTCGATAAGGGGTGAGATCGAGCAAAAAGATATTTTTATGATTGCCAGCTTCTAGCAGAAGTACACGATTATGAGTAAATGTTGCAATCCCAGAATTGATTGCGATAGGCAGAGCTAATCGGTACATTACATTACAGCGTCGAGAAATAACGATCGCCCGACTTTCATTAGTTTCTGGTTTATTTGCGATCGCTAATAAATGATGTTGATCAAAGGCAATTATGCAGCTTAAGTCTCTAGTGGCAAACTCCAAGCGCATAGCTCGGTTATAGACTAAATTTCTGATTTCTAATTGTTTACCTGTAGATACGGCAAACCAGTCACCATGGGGAGAAATTGCCCATTTAAATGGTTGGACTGAATGATGTAAAGATTTTGGCTTTCCCTGACCAATTTGATATATGGATCGGTTAGTAATCGCAAATAAAGTCTTACGAGCAAAAGCGATCGCCTCAATCTCATATTCAGATTTAGCAATTTGTTCTGACTGATCAAGGCTCAAACTATGCCAATGCAAAAGAAAACTAGAAGTACTATAAAAACGAGATTTTTCCGCGCCAACTAGCCCAATAATTTTTGCATCTGTTTTTTTCTGCGCGAAATGTTCAGACTTATTAGAGAAGAGGATAGTCGCACAACTTTCGACATCGCCCCCCATTTTAATCTGGCTAAAATCTTCAGAACGAATTTCCTCAAGATCCTGCCGCATTTCTTTTGCCGAAGTATATCTGCGCTTTGGCAGTTTCTCGAGTGATTTTGTAATAATCTTGGCAAGCGATCGGGGCAAGCGATCGGGAATAGTAATCCGATGATTTAAATGAGCATTCATTAACTCGTTGGGCATTCCTGAAAAAGGGCGCTTACCAACAAAAAGCTCATACAAAATAATCCCAACTGCATAAATATCTGAACCTGCCGAAAACTGACCATAAAATCGTTCAGGAGCCATATATCCTGGGGAACCTGTATTGTTGCTATCAGTTCCTATTTCTTGACTGAGCCGAGCAATCCCAAAATCAGAAATTTTGGCAAGCCATCCCTTAGCTGTAATTTTTAGCAATATATTTTCAGGCTTGATATCGCAATGAATAATATTTTCCCCATGGGCATGTTCTAAGCCCAGCAGAATCTCATTAATTAAATCTAAACATTGCTGCACTGATAATGTCTTGCTATGGTTCATTAGATCCCGTAATGTCCCACCCTCACAGTAGTCCATCACTAAATAGCGATAATTTTGGTGATGCATAAGTGCAGTGCAAGTAACTATATTTTCGTGCTGTAAAGTCAACAGAAAACGTAGTTCGCGTAAGAGCTTACTAGTGGGAAATCGCTTATGCTCTAGTTCCTTAAGTGCGACCAATTTTCCTGTATCTCGTATCCGTGCACACAAGACTTTGCCAAATTGCCCCCTGCCAACTAGACCCAAGATCCGATATTTAGAAAACTGCGAAGTGAATTTTTCATTCATATGGGCATAATCAAGTCTCAGAAAATTTATAACTAGTTTTTGAGAAAGGTTACGCTTAGCGTAACCTTTCTCAACCCAAAACACTTAAACAGAACTGACGTTTTAGCTATTCTCATTATAAAAATCGGTTTTTATGAAAGTCCGCCGACGGCGGACTTTCATAAAAACCGATTTTATTTTTTCAGAGCCTATAGCGCTGGAAACACCAAAATCAGTTTTACAATTAGAATTACTTGCTGACGTTAAGCTTAACAATATTCGCTAAAATCACAGTGCTTAACATTTCGTTGCAAAACAACTAGAGAGATGTCCAAAGATTGTCGATATCATGGTAGGAAGCGATATATAAAACGTAATATTTCTCAGCAAAATCCTTAGTCAAATTTATGAGTCAAGCTTCTACATCCGCCGATGTCCCTAGCATGGGTCGTCGCCAATTTATGAACTTAATTTTGGGGGGCGCTGCGGCAGTAACCACCCTTGGTGCGGCTGTTCCTTTCTTAGCCTATTTTGTACCTCCTTCTCGTGGCGGTACGGGCGGTGGTGTTGCAGCTAAAGATGCACTTGGTAATGATGTGGTTGCTTCGGCTTTCTTAGCTAGTCATCAAGCAGGCGATCGCGTACTTGCCCAAGGACTCAAAGGCGACCCCACTTATATTGTCGTTACCGACAACAAAGAAATTGCCTCTTACGGACTAAACGCAGTTTGTACTCACCTTGGTTGCGTTGTACCTTGGAATGTTGCCGAAAACAAATTTATGTGTCCTTGCCATGGCTCTCAGTACAACGCTGAAGGTAAAGTTGTACGTGGTCCTGCGCCATTATCTCTCGCTCTAGCCCATGCCACAGTCTCCGATGATGTTGTGCAATTTAGCACTTGGACAGAAACTGACTTCCGCACCAACGAAGCGCCTTGGTGGTCTTAAAATAAAGGGTTTAGGATAGACAGCGTGGAGCGCCATCTATCCTAAATATATCCAAATTGGTCTTTGAAATACATTTGAACTTATACATGAAAAAAGCTTTGTTCCGTGCCAACCGTTTGATTGTGGGAGTCAGCCTATGTATCCTCACAAGTTTAACTTTACTCTTTGGGCTGAATACTGAATCAGCTCTTGCCTATCCTTATTTTGCTCAAGAAGCATATAAAAATCCTCGTGAAGCCACTGGCCGTATTGTTTGTGCTAATTGTCACCTAGCTCAAAAAGGGATCGAGTTAGAACTACCTCAAGCTGTTCTTCCCGACACTGTATTTGAAGCAGTTGTCAAACTTCCTTACGACCACACCAAACAACAAGTAAGTGCTGATGGCAGCAAAACAGGTTTGAATGTTGGTGCAGTTTTAGTATTACCTGAAGGCTTCAAGATTGCCCCTGAAGAGCGCTTGTCTGAGGAGCTTAAGGAAAAAGTCAAGGATACCTATTACCAACCCTATAGCGATACCCAAGAAAACATCGTCTTAGTTGGACCAGTATCTGGTGATGATTATTCGGAAATTGTTTTCCCAGTACTTGCTCCCGATCCTGCTAAAGATAAGAACATTCATTTCTTGAAATATTCTGTAAGCGCTGGTGGTAACCGTGGTCGTGGACAGGTTTATCCTACTGGTGAAAAGAGCAATAACAACGAATATAACTCTTCGGTTTCTGGTCTAGTTACTCAGATCAGCCCGATCGCACCAAATGAAGATGAAGGGATCTACGGTGGTTATGAAATCTCCATCCAAACTACCGATGGCAGTATTGCTGTTGAAAAGGTTCCTGCTGGTGCTGAACTAGTTGTGGAACCTGGTAGTGATGTTAGGGTTGGTTCTCCGCTAACTACAAATCCTAATGTCGGTGGTTTTGGTCAGCATGATGGCGAAATCGTCCTTCAAGATCCTCGCCGCATTCAGTGGTTGCTAGCATTCTTTGCTTCTGTTATCGTTACCCAAATTTTGTTGGTACTGAAGAAGAAGCAAGTCGAAAAAGTCCAAGCTGCAGAAATGAATTTCTAAAAGCTCCTTGTTGCAGCAAACAAAAAGAAGCACCCAAAGGGTGCTTCTTTTTGTTTTTAGATTGTGGAAATTTCTTTTTCTTTTTCGGCTGTAACCTTATCGATATTTTTAACGAACTTATCCGTTAACTTATCTACTTGTTCTTGTTGGCTTTTAGACTCATCTTCAGAAATTTCTTTTGCTTTTTCTAGCTTCCGCAATGAGTCGATCGCATCACGACGCACATTACGCACTGCGACCTTGCCCTCTTCTGCAAGTTTAGAAACCATTTTTACCAACTCCTTACGGCGATCGGTAGTCAATGGCGGAATATTTAGACGAATACTGCTGCCATCATTGTTTGGGGTTAGCCCAATATCCGACTCAGAGATTGCCTTCTCAATTGCTCGCATACTACTGCGATCGAAAGGCTGAATCATTAAGGTCGTAGCATCAGGGGAGGAAATATTTGCCAAAGCCTTGAGGTGAGTCTCTGCCCCATAATATTCCACCGTAATTCGATCCAATAGCGAAGCATTAGCACGCCCCGTTCGCACACTATTAAAATTGTGCTGGGTCGCTTCTACAGCTTTCTGCATTCGCGCCTCAACATCAGTTAATTTCACAAGAGCCTCCAACATAAGTACCGATCGATTCTCCCATGATGACGCGACGAATGTTACCTGTAACACCGAGATCGAACACAATAATTGGAATACCATTTTCTTTGCATAGAGCAAAAGCCGTTGCATCCATCACTCTTAAATCATTGATCAAAGCATGGTCAAAACTTACAGATTTAAAGCGTTTTGCGTCAGGATTTTTCTTCGGGTCACTATCGTAAATACCATCGACTTTTGTTGCTTTCAGGATCACCTCCGCATCAATTTCCGCTCCACGTAAAGCAGCTGTCGTATCAGTGGTGAAATAAGGATTACCTGAGCCTGCGCCAAAAATAACCACCCGATTGTTTTCAAGGTGGCGAATGGCTCGACGGCGGATATATGGTTCAGCGATCTCTTGCATGGCGATCGCTGACATAACTCTTGTCTGAATCGGTTCATCCAGATGCTCAAAAGCATCTTGTAAAGTCAATGCGTTCATCACGGTAGCAATCATGCCAATATAATCAGCCGTGGCTCGATCCATACCTTTATCAGCACCATTAATACCGCGAAATATATTGCCACCACCAACGACGATCGCTACCTCAGTCCCATCTTTAACAATTTCGGCTACTTGTAGGGCAATGTCTTGGACAACTTCAGGGTCGATCCCAAAACTGCGATCGCCCATGAGAGCTTCGCCACTAAGTTTTAGTAAAATGCGTTTATATTTCGGGCTTGTTGATGCGCTTTTTGCTTCTTTTTCAATTTCTTTTGTAGTTACATTCATGTTTCATTCCTAACTGATTATTTTCTAGTGCGATCGCTTTTTATGGTTTTCTCTCTCTAGACAAGACGTACCTACATACCATTACAGTTTCTACGGCAAATGGCTTAATTTTTACGAACCGTTCTACTCAGTTACATACTCTGAATTTCGATCTGCCTCTTGATCGACTGGTTGCAGAGAAGCATTGGTGAAATCTGTACAGTTTAAATTTGCACCATTTAGATTTGTCCTTAGTAAAAATGCACCTTTAAAATTCGCTTTATAGCAATTGGATTTACTAAGATTTGCTCCATCTAGACAGGCTCGACCTAGCTGTGCATCAACCAGAAATGCACCATTAAGATCGGCATCATTAAGGTTTGCCTCATTAAGATTTGCCCCACTTAGATTTGCCCCACTTAGATCAGCTTTGACTAATAGGGCATCACTGAGATTGGCCGCATATAAATTTGCATGGGAAAGATCACATGCCGAAAAATTTGCATGGCTAAGATTAGCTTCACTAAAACTTGCACCACTTAGATTCGCGCCTTCAAGATTAGCTCCATTTAGTTTTGCCCCATCAAAGTTTGCTCCTTTCAAAAATGCTTCTGCAAGATTCGCTCCCTCTAGGTTGGCTCCGACTAGAGACACACAACTTAAATTAGCTCCAGTCAAGTCAGAGTTAGCGAGACTCACCGCATTGAGATTTGCGCCAGTTAGGTCTGCATCTCTTAGATTCGCTCGTTCCAACCTAGCACCATGCAAATCAGCCTTAATCAGACTAGCACCATTTAGATCCGCATCACAGAGATTTGCGTCACTGAGACTAGCACGGTGTAGGATGGTCGTACTTAGCTTTGCACCATATAAATTCGCTTCATTTAGAGTGGTGGAGGATAGGTTCGCTTCACTCAAATTGGCATTAGCCAGATCGATCGCAGTCAAACCCATACCACTGAGATTTTCACGATTGAGATCGGTATCACTAAAATCTCGAAAGCCTTGATTATAGCGATCGACAAGTTCTCTAGCTTTCATTACTCTTTCACACCATATTTTTACGTGGAACCCTCACCCCTAGACAATCTCTCTGAACGAGAGGGGAACCAGAGTCTTTCTCTTACCCTCTGGGAGAGGGTGCTAGGGGGCGAGAGTCTAAAAACTTTTTATTTGTCTGTAGGCAAAATTGCGCCTGTCATATTTGCGCCATCCAAATTTGTCCACAACATAAAAGCCCCTCTTAAGTTTGTCCACAACATAAAAGCTCCTTTCAAGTTTGCGCCTGTTAAGCTGGCTCTAGTAAGATTTGCCCGATTGAGATTTGCCCTATTTAAGCTGGCTCCATTTAATACCGCTTCATCGAGATTTGCACCAGTCAAATTAGCTTCATTTAAAATTGCATTATGTAAATTGGTGCGGATTAAGTAAGCTCCACGCAGATCAACATTACTTAAATCAGCTCCACTTAAATTCGCACCCATTAAATTTGCGCCACTCAAATTTGCGCCACTCAAATTTGCATTAGAAAGATTAACCCCATTCAGGTTTGCCCCACTGAGATTAGATTTCATCAAAAATGCACCCGTCAAATTGGTCCAGCTCAAATCTGCTTCGGTCAGGTTGGCTTCGTTCAAATTTGCCCAGCTCAGGTCAGAACCAACTAAATTAGCTTTTTCTAAGTTTGCGCCCAATAAATTTGCCCAGCCCAAGTTAGCGCGACTAAGTGAACCACCACTCAAATTTGCCTCGACAAGATCGACGGCATTGAGATTTGCTGCATTTAGGATTGCTCCACAAAGATCAACTCCATGCAATTCCGCGCCTGTAAGATTGGCTTCTGTCAAATCAACATTCTTCAAACAAGCTTGACTGAGATTAGCTCCACTGAGATTCGCCTTGATCATCAGTGCCCCAGTAAAGTCAGAATCACTGAGATCGGCTCCCAATAAGTTCGACTCAATAAAAAATGCGCCATTCAGCTTGGCTTGGCTGAGATTTGCACCATTGAGACAGGCTCCTGTGAGGGTGGCAAGACTGAGATCGGTATTAATCAGAGATGCGCTAGTTAAATTTGCCGAATTGAGATTGGCGGCAACTAGATAAGCTTCATTGAGACAGGCTCGTTGAAGGTCAGTACTAATTAAGAATGCTGATGTAAGATTTGCTTCAGTCAAATTTGCTTCGACTAGATTGGCTCGGCTGAGATCGGCTCGATGAAGGAATGCGCCTGTGAGGTTTGCTTTGGAAAGCATAGAGTCTGCCAGCTTAGCGTTACTAAGATTAACGCGCTTCAGATCCGCTCCTTTGAGGTTGATTCCTTCTAGGCTTGATTTGGTAAGATTTGCTTTGGTAAAGTCGGTAAGATTCACGCCTGCCTCATTTTGATTCGTTGTACTCGTTACAGCTCAAGAAGATTTTTAGACATACCCTTGTTAATTAAATTAATCAATTAATTCTGTGAGTGTTCTTCTGTTCTCCTTGATTTGGCTTGACAAGATGGCTGCGTCTCAACATTTTTCAACGATCAGGATTTGCGAATAAAAGCTTCGCTACTCCCGATCTCTTCAATTTGTCTGTGACAAATTGAAAATCTCAATAAATTGCTATATCAAATAGAATACATGAGGAAAATGAAGATGCGATCGCCTTGCAATATTTGGCTTAGATACTCAAGTTTTGATTAAAGTTTTGATAACGAATGACAAATACAGATTTACAAGAAGTTATTCAGCCTGCCTTAGATCGGATTTTAGGTAAGGTTTATTTAGTAGGAGCGGGGCCTGGTGATGCAGGATTGATGACACTTAAGGGCAAAACCTTGCTAGAAACATGTGATGTAGTGCTTTACGATGCTTTGGTTAGTGATGAAATCCTTGCCATGATTAACCCGATCGCAGAGAAAATTCATGCGGGTAAGCGGCGAGGTAATCATTCGCTATTGCAAGAGGAGACTACGCAGTTATTGATCGAGAAGGCGCAAAAACATGCGATCGTGGTGCGCTTGAAGGGAGGTGATCCGTTTATATTTGGGCGTGGTGGTGAAGAGATGGCAGATTTGCGATCGGCTGGAATTGCGGTTGAGGTTGTCCCAGGAATTACGTCAGGGATTGCGGCTCCAGCCTATGCAGGAATTCCGCTTACGCATCGCGATTTTAGTTCGTCAGTCATTTTTGTGACTGGGCATGAGTCGGCGGGAAAATATCGACCACAGATTAATTGGACAGCGATCGCCCAAGCCGCCGAAACGATTGTGGTATACATGGGATTACATAATTTAGGTGAAATTGTCCCTCAAGTAATTGCGGCGGGATTGTCTGAATCTACACCTGTAGCTTTAATCCGCCAAGGAACACGTGCAGACCAGTCAGAATTAATTGGCTGTTTGGGTAATATTGTAAAACTTGTGCAAGAGAGTAACTTTGCCCCACCTGCGATCGCAGTCATTGGCAATATTGTAAACTTTCGAGATGTCTAAAACTGGTGGCTCTTCACAAGTTTCCCTAGTTCTCAATGTATGGAAAAAAGCTAATGAATATAAGTAAAGTGAGTATTCCTGTGGAAATCGAGAATAATAACCATCGGCTGGAAGTGCAAATACATGACATTTTAGAAGCGATCGCTGCTACGGAGTCATTTGTATTGGGGATAGATTTTATGCAGTTTAGCTGCGATCAAAAAACAATTTTTGCTGTAGAGAGGGCGATCGGGCTCATCGGTGCAACTGCAAAGCGTTTGCCGATTGGTTTTATGGATCAGTATCCCCAAATTAATTGGCGACGTTTGTCTAGTGTTGGTGATAGCTTGATGTTTGGATATTTAGAAGTGGATCTGAATACTTTGTGGGAGTTGATTCAGCAAGATGTGCCTTTTATTAAAGAGCAAATGCAAAAGGCGATCGCCAGTTTATAGAGCAAAGTCTAATTTTCGGAAATTGCTGAAATCAATGGAGTTTTCGTCCTAAATGCCAACTCTACGCCGATATATAGCAATAAAATTTTCTCAGGACATAAAACCCAAAACAAAAGTGGGGGGGGGGGGGGGCGGCCCGGGTTTTTTTGGGTTTTTTTTTTTTTTTGGTTTTTTTTTTTTTTTTTTTTTTTTTATTTTTTTT
>JALQCR010000002.1 GCA_023336205.1 Pseudanabaena sp. Salubria-1 | reverse complement strand
AACCGTCCCTATATATTTTTATATATTTTAATAACAAAAAACAAAACCGCGGCGCTGCGCGCCCCTCTTTTCTTTTTGGAAACCATAATAATGTCAAGTTATAGCAGTAGCCACTTTTATCAAGATAAAGCAAAACCCAAATAGAGAGGTGGCGCGAAGCGCCGCATCTCATCATTTGGGTTTTATGTCCTAGCTAGAATGGCGACAGCTATAAGAATAAGTTTCTAGCGCTTGATTTTGGCTTGAATTTGGTCAAAGGCTGCGCCATCAGCAAAGAATTTCTTATTGATAGCATCCCAACCACCAAGATCCTTCACGGTTGAAAGATTTTTAACCACTGGATAAAGCTCAACAAATTGCTTTTCCTTGGCTACAGTTTCATCAACAGGACGGAATCCAACCTTGGCAAATTCAGTTTGAGCTTCAGGAGAATATAGGAATTTCACAAAGGCTTCGGCGACTTCCTTAGTGCCATGCTTAGCAGTATTTTTATCGACCACTGCGATCGGATTATCGATAGAGAAGTTAACTTCGGGAATTACATAATTAACCTTGGTTCCTTTTTGCGAAGCAAGAATGATTTCATTCTCATAGTTAATTAGAGCATCGCCTTGACCTTGCTTAAAGAAAGCATCAGTAGCTTCTCTAGCATCTTTAGTCAGAATCGGTACATTGGTATATACCTTGGTTAATGCTTCTAAAGCCTTTTCATCACTACCACCTTTTTTAACAGCAGCATTCCAAAGTGCAAGGAAATTCCATCGAGCTACACCTGACGTTTTAGGATCAGCCGTAATTAGGCTAACGCCATCTTTCTCCAGATCAGCCCAGTCTTTAATACTCTTGGGATTGCCATCGCGAGTTACAATCACAGGCACAGACTTAGAAACAATGCCATCATTGGGATATTCCTGTTCCCAGCCTTTGTCAATTAGTCCAGCCTTTTCGATTTTACTAGTATCAGCCGCTAGCGCCAGATGGACAATATCGGCTTCAAGTCCATCAATGACCGCACGAGTTTGAGAACCTGAACCACCATAACTTTGTTTAAAGGTAACTTTTTGGTTTTGTTCTTTTTGCCATTTCTCGACAAATTTAGGAATAATTGCTTCGTGAGCCTGCTTAGTTACAGCAAAGGATACAAGAGTTAGTTCAACATCCTTTTTGGGTGTGCCTGCGGGTGATGCTGCTGTAGTTGTTTGGGACGCAGGACTACCTGCGGTAGGAGGAGGCGTAGGTGTGGTGGCGGTGCAGGCTGCCATGGTGACGCTGATGAGTGCGCCTGCGAGAAAGAAGGAAACAAACTTACGTGCAAACTGACGGCTAAATATATTGCTGATTAGACTAGCGATCGCTTGAATTGCCGATTGGGACTTTCCCAAAGGCTGCTGATACCTTGAACTCATATGCTTATATCTCCAAATTTAAATCTACGATATCTTAGTGGGATTACCGTATTTAAACACAATACAATAATTTTGAATAATGCACAAAAAAATCTACGGTTTATACGTTGGGTATTTGTAGATTTTTTTTAGCATTGGTTGAATTTAAGTAGTTTTCAAGCTAATCAATTTAGTATGTATAGCTGTCGCCACTCGCGTTAGGACAAAATCAAAACCCAAGAAGAGAATTGGGGGGGGGGGGGGGGGGGGGGGGGGGGGGGGGGGGGGGTGGGTGGGTGGGGGGGGGGGGGGGAAGCGCCCCAATTCTCTTCTTGGGTTTTATGTACTAATACACTTGGCGACAGCTATAGATCGCAATTGGAGTATTTATTTCATTTTCGTCGGTATGACATAGAGATTGCAGTAAAAATTTATCTTTAAAATCTCCAATATTCAAATCATCTAAATCTTTGTGTGTAAACCGTATATTTGTTGATCTTATGTAATTGTTTGTGTAATACTCTCTTAATAACTACGATTTCACCGTGTATTTACCGTAGTTTAGAAATAGGAGATCTTCGTGCAGGTTTTTTGGTTTATTCCTACCCATGGTGATGGACGCTATCTGGGAACAAGTGTTGGCGGACGCTCAACCGATCTGAGCTACCTTCAACAAATCGCTCAGGCAGTCGATCGCCTTGGATATGTGGGCGCACTTTTGCCAACGGGGCGCTCCTGCGATGATGCTTGGGTAGTTGCATCATCATTAATAGCTGTTACGCAACGCATGAAGTTTTTGGTTGCTATGCGTCCAGGGCTAATGTCCCCAGGGGTAGCGGCAAGAATGGCGGCAACTTTCGATCGCCTATCGGGTGGTCGGTTATTAATTAACGTCGTCACAGGAGGCGATCCTGTGGAATTAGCGGGCGATGGCTTACACCTCGGTCATACAGAGAGATATGAACTAACCGATGAGTTTTTAACCGCTTGGCGTGAAATCTGTTCGGGAACTTCTGATTTCAAAGGTGAATATTTAGATATTCGCGATGGCAAACTGCTATTTACCCCAGTACAAAAGCCCCATCCTCCCCTCTGGTTTGGCGGATCTTCAGAAATTGCCCAAAAAATAGCTAGCAAGCATATTGACACCTATCTCTCTTGGGGTGAGCCACCTGCACAGGTTGCCGAAAAAATTAATGCTGTTAAGAAACTCGCCGATCAAGAGGGAAGGGAAATTAAGTTTGGTATTCGTCTCCATGTCATTGTGCGTGAGACAAAGAGCGAAGCTTGGGAAGCTGCCAATAATCTGATTCGCTATGTTGATGAAGCATCTATCCAAAAAGCACAACAGGTCTATGCGCGGATGGATTCCGTCGGACAGCAACGGATGTCCCAATTGCATGGCGGCAAACGCGAGAACTTAGAAATCAGTCCCGATCTGTGGTCAGGAGTTGGTTTAGTGCGTGGTGGTGCAGGGACGGCTCTAGTCGGCGATCCTGACACGATCGCTAAGAGAATGCAGGAATATGCAGATATTGGCATTGAGAGCTTTATTTTCTCTGGCTATCCTCATTTAGAAGAAGCCTATCGCGTTGCCGAGTTGTTATTTCCACGATTAGCTTTGGATCATGTTCCCGATCGCGATCGCCAAGTGATGACGGGACCTTTCGGCGAGATTTTGGCTAATGATGAGCTTCCCCAAGCGGTTAAGCCCATTCAAAACAAATCTCCTTCTAAAGAACTTCAACCAACGGTGGATTAAATGCAGCATTCCTTTGATAATCCCATCGACCAGCCTAATAATCGATCGCCTAATAAATCTAGCAATTCCTCTTTTAAACAGCGATCAGGAAATGTTGTCTACAAAGTCTGGCGTGGCTTTTTGCCTTGGCTAGTACCAATTATTACCGTAATTGTTTGGCAGATTCTTTCGCAAGGAGGGGTAATTTCGGCAAAAGTTTTGCCTGCTCCCCTTGAGGTCTTACAAGTTGGGATTAAGCTAACCCAGTCAGGAGAGCTAGTCAAGCATCTAGCCATTAGTGGCACAAGGGCTTTTATTGGTTTTGCGATCGGTGGTGGTATTGGTTTTTTGTTGGGATTAATCAACGGTTCATCTGCGATCGCGGAAACTTTGCTTGACACCTCAATGCAAATGCTTCGCAACATTCCCCACCTTGCCCTGATTCCCTTAGTCATTCTCTGGTTTGGCATTGGTGAAGAAGCAAAAATCTTTCTCGTCATCATCGGCGTAATGTTTCCCATTTATCTCAATACCTATCACGGTATTCGTACCGTCGATTCAGGCTTAATTGAGATGGGTCGAGTCTATGGTCTGAATCCCCTTCAAATATTTTGGAAGATTGTGCTTCCCGGAGCCTTACCTTCCATTCTTATTGGAGTTCGCTTTGCTTTAGGCATTATGTGGTTAACTGAGATCTTGCACCATTCAAGAAAAGGGGTTGCAGAAAGAGCAGAAATGTGAAAAAAAGGGCGTAGTAGTAAATTAAATAACGAGCATGGAAAGCATCGTTAAGCACGCCCAAGGGCTAGTGTATAGTCTTCTGTGTTTGATGCCAAGTGTGTATCAAACAGCAAGTCTCAATGCAATACTAGGACTATTTCTCGAAGCACAAAGGCATCCTTATCCAGAACATACACAGATAAAATCAGCGAGTGCACTCAGCCGATTTCTCAATCACTATAACTGGTCAACGAGAGCAGTAATTCGGTCAACACGGCAGGCTATTTTGGGACAAATCGCCAAGCATCGCCCATCGAAACAAGTGCCATTAAAGATACTGATAGACTTGACTACCCTAGAAAAAAGCGGCAAGTTTTTACATTTGAGCAATCCCACCCAAAACGAACCAGACCCATGGGTGAGAATACTAAACGGAAAGCGAGGACTACATCTGGTTGTACTGTATCTGGTCTATGGAGAGTGGCGCGTACCATGGAGTTTTAGAGTATGGCGCGGCAAAGGATACCCCAGTCCCTCTGACTTAGCTTGTAAGTTATTGGGGACAGTACCCAAGCAACTAACCCAAGGCAAGACTGTGATTGTCCTTGCTGATACTGAGTTTAGTACGGTGAAGTTTTTCAATACTGTCCGCGCCAAGACTTGGCGCATCGTTGTCGGTGTACGCAACAATCGTAAACTTCAAGATGGCCGTACAGTCAAACAACTTTATCGTCATGGCAAACGTGGACAACAAATTTTGCTAGAAGGGCTAACTCAGCCTTTGACGATCTCTTGGTTTTGGCTCAAAAGAGCTGATAGTAAACGGGAGTTACGCTTTGTTGTCTCTTCTCATCCTTATTCTGGTGCTTATCTGGTGATGTTAGGTCGTAAGCGTTGGGCGATTGAGGGATTCTTCAAAACCATCAAACATCGCTTTGGTTTGCATTGTTTTGGGCAATCTACAAAACTTGGTGTTTATCGTTGGCTTATCCTCTCTCTGCTTGCTTATCTTTTGGCCCATTGGATTGATCAATGGTCGAGTCCTCCTGTCTTGGACTGGAAAGCTACCTGTGATTTGACACTTTCCGTTTTATTTCCTTCTGTCCTTTGGTTGAAACTTCTTAGGTATCTCCAAATTAGTGCCGATATTGCTGCTCGTCATGGGTTTGAAATTATTCTCAAACCCATTCCTACTTAACTCTTTCAGGAATGGTGCAAGATCTCAGTTAACCCTAATTGTTGCCGAGACGATCGCCTCTGATTCAGGGATTGGCTATCTGGCGATGAATGCAAGGGAATTTTTGCAAACCGATGTGGTGGTATTTGCGATTCTCCTCTATGCCTTACTTGGCAAACTAGCTGATGTCGCAGCCCGATTTTTAGAATCAATTTTGCTGCAATGGCATCCTTCCTATGCCTCAGCCTAAAGGTTGCTGTCGAGAAATTTATAAATTAAATCTAGGAGATAAAGGCTATGACTGTATCTGTAGCAACTGTTGATGGAATCAGCTTAAAGGTTGAAAATCTAGAAAAAAGCTTTGGAAATCATGCCGTATTGCATGATCTGAATTTGAACATCAATGCAGGCGAATTTGTGACGATTGTTGGTCGTAGTGGTTGTGGCAAAACTACCCTGTTACGACTGATTGCAGGATTAGAAAAGATTTCCAGTGGTCGCATCTTTC
Source organism: Pseudanabaena sp. Salubria-1 (assembly GCA_023336205.1). Classification (GTDB taxonomy): domain Bacteria; phylum Cyanobacteriota; class Cyanobacteriia; order Pseudanabaenales; family Pseudanabaenaceae; genus Pseudanabaena. The sequence goes on along the minus strand of JALQCR010000002.1, from coordinate 288,446 downwards.
TCGATGAGCAAATAACGACTTCTCTCCATCCAGAAATCAAAATCATGTTTCAGGACTCTCGTCTTTTACCTTGGCAAAAGGTACTCGATAACGTGCGTCTGGGACTGACAAAAGATTCACGCTCCAAAGCTATGGAAGTGCTGCACCATGTGGGATTAGCGCCCAAAGCAAAAGAATATCCATCCACTCTATCAGGTGGGCAGAAACAAAGAGTAGCCCTTGCCAGAGCTTTGGTAAGCAATCCGCGTTTACTCCTGCTAGATGAGCCTTTAGGCGCTCTTGATGCCTTAACTCGCATTGAGATGCAGAGGCTTTTAGAAAATCTTTGGCAAGAGCAACAATTCACCGCTTTCTTAATTACCCACGATGTCGAAGAAGCTGTTGCCCTAGGCGATCGAGTAATTCTACTCGAAGAAGGTCGAGTTGTGTTGGATGTGAAGATTGACTTACCCCGACCCAGAGCAAGGGGTAATGCTGAATTTGCTTCTCTCGTTGATCGCATCCGCGATCGTGTCATGGGAAATAATAAAGGTCATCATGATTTTGACCTCCAGTTAAATGCCGCCTAAATCCATCGAATCTATCCCTCAATTTAATTTTTATTTTGAATCATGACTAATATTCTCTTAATTAATGGAAGCCCTTCTGCACCTTCGCGATCGCAAGGCATTTTGGAATACGCGATCGCCTTACTCAATGAACAAGGCGTAAAAACAGACCTGATCTCAGTGCGCGATTTACCCGCCGAAGATTTGGTGTTTGGCAAGTACAACAGCCCTAACCTAGAGCCAATCAAGGCTTTACTAGCAGAAGCTGATGCGGTGATTATCTCCACCCCAATTTATAAGGCTTCTTATACTGGGTTACTCAAAACTTTTCTAGATTTATTACCGCAAAAGGCTTTATCCAACAAGGTAATTCTGCCCATCGCCACTGGCGGCACGATCGCCCATTTATTAGCGATCGACTTCACTCTCAAACCTGTGTTAGCCGAATTGGGAGCGCGTCATATTCTCGGTGTAGTCTATGCCGTGGATAAGCAAGTAACTTGGAGCGAAAACCAGACTGTAATTCTCGAAGAAGAAATCGATCAAAGATTGAAGAATTCTTTGGAGACTTTGGTCAAAGCTGTAAAGCACTAACACACATTTTTCGTGCATTTTTAATTTTACCCGTGAGGAGTCCATTTGATGTTTACAACTATTCTTTTTAGTCAATTTCAGAAATCGCCCATTCAAGCGCTTGCTAAACTCTCCGCATTTGTCGTTGGTGTGAGCTTATTTGCTTCTGGTTGCGCCCCTCAAGCTAATAACACTGCAACTACCACTACACCTACTACAGCCGCAAGCCCAACCACAGCTACAAAAACTGATAGTCCAGCCCCAAGCGCTATACGGGTATGGCAACGATTCGTGTAAAACTGTATCACGACAGGCTTAAAAGCAATATATAGCAATACTTTCAGTGATTGATTTGAGGAAGGTGCATGAACATTTTTACATTTCATCTAAAGCGATAGGCTCTATAAGAGTTTCGGGGAGGTGCTTTAGCTTAAATGGCTGAAATGTTTAAAGCACAATGTTTTTAGCCTCAGAGGTCTGCGATATCTGAGGCTAAAAACATTGAGTCGTTTATTATGTTTGATCTCCCTGAAACACCTATAGAGAATTGTCATTCATGTGGTTTCATTCTTTCTCATTTTGATTTTCCTAAGTTGTGAGGATATGTCCTTGGTTTCAAGACTGCTTTCCCTTAGTGGTGCAGAAAACTCATGGGAGTCTCAAGATGAGACAATGGTAATACGGGCAAATTCGATACGAAAATCTAACTTTTCGCGTTTAGCAATAGAAGCAGAGGCAGGAGGAGGATTAGTTCTAGGCAAAATCTGCAAAATAGGAAGAGATTTTTGTTGGTAAAGAAGAGTGTGAAGCTGACGGAGACCGAGTTGCAGAAAACTCAAGCCGCGATGATCGTGCCAATCAATCGCAGCCCTTTGCCCCAAACGCACCAACATTATGCCAAGAATTACAGCAATCAGGTTAGCCGTGGCAAGGAGCATAAATAAACAGGTAAGAGCTTGAGCATCACGGAGATGAGAGCTAACAACATTAAAAGCCGCCGACTTATAGTCTTTAAAATGGGGTTCGATTCCACCAAAGCGTTTGCCATAGAGAGCAAAAGTCTGTAATGAAGGGGGAATATCGCTAAGGACAGCCCATGAACCGTTAGCCATGTCTAGGTTAGCCGTCGCTAAATGACAATTAACATCACCGAGTACGGTGACATCGGGAACTAGATAAGCTTGCTCTGCGGGAGGTATCAGTTGTTCAACACGCTTGGTTGTACCTGTTGGCAGAGTCACTAGCAGATCGCTCTTTGCGCGAATTGCCCAAGACCAGTGATTTTGCTGTAACCATCGGATTAATTCCCCATGTTCAAAACCTCGGTCGGCAAGCAAGGTCACCGTACTTTGTGGCGGCAATAGAGAGCGTACTTGTTCTAAGACGGGACGATAATGTTCAAAGCCAACTGTAGCGCTGCCATGCTCTAGTACTACTTGAGCTAGAGTAATCGACCTCCCTCCCCAAATCAAGCATACTTCTATAAGACAGAATTTATCCCACAGTATACTTGTGTCTAAGGCTAGTTCCAACGATTCTCCTGCAAATGCTTGGAGAAAGTGCTTCACCAATGGGTTATAGAATCTCTCGGCGATGATATGTGGATTATGCACAAAGTAGCTTAGTCTTTCCATCTGACTTCTGGCTTGGCACTCTCGATGGCTCAAATAGGGCAACCAATGACTCAGACTTGCCCTTCCTGATTGCAATATCGCGGCTACTGCCTCCGCAAATCCTTGGAGATGTCGCTTATCTTTTGGCTTGAGCCATTGACGCAGTTGTTCTTGTAGCTGAAGATATAGGTGGGGCATTTGTATAAGATCTTTTGTTGAGGAACTTGAGTATCTCATCTCTTGCCCTTTTTATTCCTCTTGTCTCATTTTGAGATTCTATGCCTGTCAACCCTTTCCAGACTTTTCTGCACCACTAAGCTGCTTTCCTCTGTGATCGATAGATCTTCTGCGAAGTCGTTAGGCACATTGCGTCAGGGATTTATCGACTTGTAGCACTTTATCTTGTTCAAAAAGATGTATAAAAACACCTATTAAAGTAAGTATTAGGAAGTATGGTAAATGCATCTTTATTAGTATATTTAGTCTGTTATTTAGTATGTGACTTTGTAGCCATTTACGACACTGTCTCCTCATGTATTAGTGCTGTTGTGACAGATATTCCGAATAACAAGCTCAATTAAAGTACGCTCGATATCCAAAATATTCCAGCTTTATAAAGTACGCCAATTTCTTGCAAATTAGCCTCTTAGCTATCGAACAACGTATCAGGATTGAAAAGCAGCTTTATTTGAATTGAGTAGTCTTTGCAAGTCTGCGAAATAAAAAAGTGATATCGCGATAAACCGATAAAGCTGATTAAAAAGCTTTTATTATGTTGCTATTAAAGATTCATCAAAAAATATATACTTCTAAGATTTTTTGCTTATGCAAGTAGCAACTAATTGGAGTGTAGTACTTGCATAGACAGAGTATGACCAATACTCTGTCTATGCAAACTAAGGTTTGATTCAAGATCGGCTGTAAAACGGTTCATGTACCTTTCTCAAATCAATCGCTGAAAGTATTGCTATATGTTGCTTTTAAGCCTGTCGTGATACAGTTTTAAACGAATCGTCGCCATACCTGTATTTGAGCAAATTGATCGGGAACAAAATGGTCAATTGGATCTCTTGGTAAATAATGCTTATGGTGGTGTGCGATCGCTAATTGATGCAAAAGGTAAACCATTCTGGGAAGCAGATCTGAGTCTTTGGGATGCTTGCAATCAAGTTGGTTTGCGAAGTCACTATGTGGCAAGTCATTTTGCTGCGAAGATGATGACTCAACGCAAACAAGGCTTAATCGTCACGATTTCTTCTTGGGGTGGATTAGCTCCCATTTTTGGTGTTGCCTATGGTACTGGTAAATCTGCTTGCGATCGCCTTGCGGCTGAGATGGCGATCGAACTCAAACCTTTTAATGTTGCTTCGATTTCACTTTGGCCGGGGATTGTCGGCACTGAACAGTTTCATCAGTTGGCGGATGAAAGCCTTGAGGGTAAGGAGAGTAATCTTGGTGTGGCGGCGATCTCGGATAAGTTTAATTGGGAAACTCCTTTATTTGTTGGTAGGGTAATTGCTGCTCTAAATAACGATCCAGATCTGATGAGGCGAACGGGCAAGCTTCAGATTGTGGCAGAACTTGCGGTACGCTATGGAATAGTTGATGAAGAGCAGCATCGTCCTGTTTCTTTACGCTCTCTTAGATTTTTATTGGCTCAGAGTTTACCAAGTTTAAAATCTAAAGCTAAATTCATTCCTGATCTGCGAGTGCCTTGGTGGGTTCTCTTGCTAACTGTTCTCAAGTCTCCCAAAATTTAATTATGTTTCTAAATTTGCGATCACCTTACGCGCAGTTTGGGCATATTTTCTGACTGTTTCATAGGGCATATCGAGGTCGATCGCGATTGCTTTTAAGCTTTCTCCTACTTCATACCTTGCTAAGATAGTTGCCCAGACTGTCGCAGTGTTTTGAGCGCGATCGCCTCCTTGCCTTTTTTTTGTTTGCAGAAAGAGATTCGTTAGTTCATTAATCCTCTGCATTAAATGTTCTTGAATAGGGGTTGCGGGAATTATTTCCTGCTCATTTTTGCCGTCTCTGGTTTCATTCTTAGGAATCAGTCTTGTTTGTCCTAGTCCAAACGGGGTTTTATGCCCTGTGCTGCAATAGGGTGCGAGTTGAATCAGTGCATATAGAAGCCTCTCAAAATCTGGATTTTGACTTGCCTTGCGATCAATGCCAAATTCGACATTACCAATAAATCCTGTCACATAGCCTTGTTTGGCGACAGCAACTTTGATACAGATAAGATCATAATTAGTGACATAAATGATTTGTTCGATCCATTGCAGAAATTCGGCTTGCGAAAAAGCTTCAGGCGCAAAGTCATTCCAGCGACGGAGATAGCTATGGAAGATATTGGTGGGGATGGGTAAGGGTAGGTGATGTTGTTTTTGTCGAAAACTGGTCGGGCTAAGGAAGGTGAGGGTGAAGTTTGATTGGGGTGTTAGGTTTGCTGACCAGAGCTTGTTATATGTGGTGGGGGATAGGGTGATTTCTATTTGCGCGATCGCAAATTTACCTGCATAAAGCTCGAGCGCTCTAGGTGGGCGATCGCACCATGTTTTTAACCAGTCACATACTGGTTTTGATAAGGCTGAAATTGTCCATGTGTAAGTATGATTTGCTTTGGCAACCAGATGTTGATTTTTTGGTTCGAGTTTGCCGTTGAGAGGTGAGATAGTAAATGCTTTTTCGGACTGGCCGTCGTGGAGGTATGCGGAAAGCGTGGGATCGCTGGCTTTAACTTGATGCAGGAACCATGCGTGCAGTCCTGTTGTGTAGTTGGGTTGTAGGATGATGTCGTTGTTTGGCCTTAAGGTTAGGGTGATGCCAATGAGTTCCGTCTTATCTGCCCATGAGCCGATAACTGATATTTTCGAGGGTGACATTTTCTTTTTGTTTCTTTCTATATTGATTGCTATGCCTAAAACCCATAATCCATATCTACCCAGTATTTCCAGTCTGCGATCGCTTCTTCGGTGTCTGCATCTGGATTAATCGCTTCGATGTCTGAGAGTTTTGCGGTAAAGGTGTCGTCTTTGTCGCCAATATAGGCTACTTCGACATACATATTGCTTTCACAATCTTCTTCTGAAGCCATGCCTAATACTTCAATTTCTTTTGCGATAATCGTGCCTGTTTTGTTTGTTTTCTTCCATATCCCAAGGAATGGGAAACTGATTTTATCCTGGAGATGGCAGTACCAACCCATTGCTCTTTCTGCTTCGTCGTAGGCATCAACTACTATTTCATAGACAATCCGATTTTCTCTGATGGGGTCTAGTTCTTTATTAACCATGGGTTTTAGTTTCTTTGATGAGTTTCTAGGGATAGTCTAAGTGTTTCCGTCCCCTTGCGGGGTAAATATTGTCGGGAATGCATAGTGTTGTCTCTGCTGAATATGATGCCTTAGTGTTTCCGTCCCCTTGCGGGGTAAATATTGTCGGGAATTATGGGTTACGAAGGTCGTGTTAGAACTGCACTGCCTGACGTTTCCGTCCCCTTGCGGGGTAAATATTGTCGGGAATACTCCTGCTCAGCGCGGGGCAGTCGTTAAGGCTACTGGCGGTTTCCGTCCCCTTGCGGGGTAAATATTGTCGGGAATACCTCACTTACTAGCACACATACTCACTTAGCGATACAGTTTCCGTCCCCTTGCGGGGTAAATATTGTCGGGAATGTAAGGACGATGTTGATTAACAAGTATGAGTTTCAGTGTTTCCGTCCCCTTGCGGGGTAAATATTGTCGGGAATGACAGTTGTAGCTCTCAAGGCTCTATGCAAAGAGCAGTTTCCGTCCCCTTGCGGGGTAAATATTGTCGGGAATCTCACTACTGAATCTGTGACTGCATTGAATGCTCATGGTTTCCGTCCCCTTGCGGGGTAAATATTGTCGGGAATAGACTGCCGCCTTATGCTTACAAAACAACTAACTTCCGTTTCCGTCCCCTTGCGGGGTAAATATTGTCGGGAATGAGTATTAGTCATGAAACCACTTTTTCTGGTAGAGCAGTTTCCGTCCCCTTGCGGGGTAAATATTGTCGGGAATTTTGATCGAACTTAACGCTAAAGCAATCTACAAGAACCCGTTTCCGTCCCCTTGCGGGGTAAATATTGTCGGGAATAGTTTGCTAAACTGCATTGGTTTGCTGACAAGAACCTAGTTTCCGTCCCCTTGCGGGGTAAATATTGTCGGGAATTATCCCGCAGTTGTTTCTTGGTGCTATCAAGGCACAAGGTTTCCGTCCCCTTGCGGGGTAAATATTGTCGGGAATACTTCCAGTCATCAAGATTCAACTTATGAACAAGCACAGTTTCCGTCCCCTTGCGGGGTAAATATTGTCGGGAATTAAAATGCCCACTCTCTTCTATGCTATACTGACTACAGTTTCCGTCCCCTTGCGGGGTAAATATTGTCGGGAATAAAAGAAACTCCAGTAACTGAGCATAAGTAGTGCCTGTTGTTTCCGTCCCCTTGCGGGGTAAATATTGTCGGGAATTAGATAGCGGTCAAATTCATACAATACTATCCACGAAGGAGGTTTCCGTCCCCTTGCGGGGTAAATATTGTCGGGAATAAGACGCAATCAACAACTATGTAGCCCTGCTACAAGCGTTTCCGTCCCCTTGCGGGGTAAATATTGTCGGGAATCCAGCGAAATGACCCTTACCAATCAACAATGAGTCAGCGTTTCCGTCCCCTTGCGGGGTAAATATTGTCGGGAATGCACTGATGGCTGGTTTGTAGATCGTAACATCCCAAGTTTCCGTCCCCTTGCGGGGTAAATATTGTCGGGAATAATCCTATCCAGTAACTCCCAATGTTTCAAGCAGAGAGTTTCCGTCCCCTTGCGGGGTAAATATTGTCGGGAATTCTAGTTGTGTTTACACATACACATTCTGGTCATTGTGGGTTTCCGTCCCCTTGCGGGGTAAATATTGTCGGGAATAAGGTATCCTGAGAAGTTTAGTGCTGAGAGGAGTATTAATGTTTCCGTCCCCTTGCGGGGTAAATATTGTCGGGAATTTGAGTATCTTCGCGATGTCAAAAATTGGCAGATGCTCTTAGTTTCCGTCCCCTTGCGGGGTAAATATTGTCGGGAATTTCGGAGATCAAGCAAAGGCGGCTTTCGCAGAATTTGATGGTTTCCGTCCCCTTGCGGGGTAAATATTGTCGGGAATAGCATTATCTTTGTCTGAGTCGTTCGCCGCCATGTCTGCGTTTCCGTCCCCTTGCGGGGTAAATATTGTCGGGAATTTCAATACTGAATCGTTTATCTCTACGTCTATTGTGTTTCCGTCCCCTTGCGGGGTAAATATTGTCGGGAATAGCGTTAGGGTAGTGCTTCTTAATGTCAACCCTAATATACATGTTTCCGTCCCCTTGCGGGGTAAATATTGTCGGGAATCTTGAAGCTTGGAAGAGTGCCAACAAGATTGTCGAGCGTTTCCGTCCCCTTGCGGGGTAAATATTGTCGGGAATGCTATTGCCTAGTTCTGGGTTCTTGCGTATTAACTCAGTTTCCGTCCCCTTGCGGGGTAAATATTGTCGGGAATATCGCCATTGATGGGCGGCGCTACAGAAGCGATCGCCGTGTGTTTCCGTCCCCTTGCGGGGTAAATATTGTCGGGAATCACTTGCCATCAGCCCAGCTAACTACTGGTGCATCTACAGTTTCCGTCCCCTTGCGGGGTAAATATTGTCGGGAATGGTAGAGATATGATTTTTAAGCGACTTACTGAATACTGTTTCCGTCCCCTTGCGGGGTAAATATTGTCGGGAATTAGCTCGACACCGAGGTAGTAATCATACAACTCTTGGTTTCCGTCCCCTTGCGGGGTAAATATTGTCGGGAATGCGTAAGACAAATGAAAATCTTGATTGGGACACAAAAGAGTTTCCGTCCCCTTGCGGGGTAAATATTGTCGGGAATACGATTATGTTCGCACAGTGTAGCGCGAACACCAGTGTTTCCGTCCCCTTGCGGGGTAAATATTGTCGGGAATTGTAACAAGGTATATCTTGAAACAATCTCACTGCTTAAAACGTTTCCGTCCCCTTGCGGGGTAAATATTGTCGGGAATTGCCAGCGTCTTGTTACACTCTCCCAAGGCAATCCAGAGTTTCCGTCCCCTTGCGGGGTAAATATTGTCGGGAATTTTCTGTTATGCGATCGCTCAGCTTTTTAAAGATTTTGGTTTCCGTCCCCTTGCGGGGTAAATATTGTCGGGAATAAAGTCATCGATACAACTGACAAGGGCGGTATATGGAGTTTCCGTCCCCTTGCGGGGTAAATATTGTCGGGAATTGGTGGTTACGATGATTCTATTCTATGTTTGTATGTAGAAGGTTTCCGTCCCCTTGCGGGGTAAATATTGTCGGGAATGTAGAAGTAGATTTTGAGGAGGGAGACTGCATCAGGTTTCCGTCCCCTTGCGGGGTAAATATTGTCGGGAATAAAACCCAAGCAGATCAGAAACATCTGCCAAGCGATCAAAGTTTCCGTCCCCTTGCGGGGTAAATATTGTCGGGAATTACATAAGGTTAAACAAATAAGTAGGAGAAAAGAGATGGCGGTTTCCGTCCCCTTGCGGGGTAAATATTGTCGGGAATACTGATGACCGAGAGAGAAAACACCACAGACAAGTATGTTTCCGTCCCCTTGCGGGGTAAATATTGTCGGGAATCCGAGATAGAAACTGATAGTGGTGTCTGATACCGACAGTTTCCGTCCCCTTGCGGGGTAAATATTGTCGGGAATCGATCGTCGGCGGATGGAGATGATCAAGGTTTTACGGTTTCCGTCCCCTTGCGGGGTAAATATTGTCGGGAATCCGTTGTACATTCTCAATGATTATAGTTTTGTGATGATGGGGTTTCCGTCCCCTTGCGGGGTAAATATTGTCGGGAATTAGATAAAGCTTGCGCCCCTCCCACCCCAAGATATATTTGGTTTCCGTCCCCTTGCGGGGTAAATATTGTCGGGAATAGTGCGATATCAGTACGAGGCGGATCAGTGGAGATAAAGCAGTTTCCGTCCCCTTGCGGGGTAAATATTGTCGGGAATTTTTCTACTCATGGCAGACAAGCTAGCGGCGATCGCTTAGTGTTTCCGTCCCCTTGCGGGGTAAATATTGTCGGGAATAAGACTTTACGAAAAAGCAGGATTTTCGCCGCCCAATAAAGTTTCCGTCCCCTTGCGGGGTAAATATTGTCGGGAATTGCGATCGCCCCAACCTAACAACTAACGAGCTAGCTCACATGCTCTGTTTCCGTCCCCTTGCGGGGTAAATATTGTCGGGAATTGCCGATCCTGAGTACAAGCAGCAAGTGCAAGACATTGCAGACAAAGGTTTCCGTCCCCTTGCGGGGTAAATATTGTCGGGAATTTTGACCAGTCCCATTATTTTACGCTTATCCAAAGGTTTCCGTCCCCTTGCGGGGTAAATATTGTCGGGAATTGGACATTGTACTAACAAATCCATTCAGGATGTCAGTGGTTTCCGTCCCCTTGCGGGGTAAATATTGTCGGGAATTCTTCAGCATTACGAAGACCATCACGGATCGCATAGTTTCCGTCCCCTTGCGGGGTAAATATTGTCGGGAATAACTTGAAACAGATTAACCAATTACCTTTGCCAAGTGGGTTTCCGTCCCCTTGCGGGGTAAATATTGTCGGGAATCTTGAGTTTTGCAAAGCCGCCCCTTCTAATGGGTGCAGTCTGTTTCCGTCCCCTTGCGGGGTAAATATTGTCGGGAATCCTCTAACAAAACAGGCATACAAGCGATCGCCGCCAAGTTTCCGTCCCCTTGCGGGGTAAATATTGTCGGGAATGAAATGCCTTGGGAATTTAGGAAAAGAACTATGTGCAGAGTTTCCGTCCCCTTGCGGGGTAAATATTGTCGGGAATCAGGCGATCGCAGTCCCACGACTAACATCATTGGCAAGAGTTTCCGTCCCCTTGCGGGGTAAATATTGTCGGGAATCGTTGCTAAGTGATGGTAATTACTGGAAGACAAGTGATATTGCGTTTCCGTCCCCTTGCGGGGTAAATATTGTCGGGAATACAGTTTTTCGATTTTGATTGCGTGGAATAAAGCTTGTTTTTTTAGTTTCCGTCCCCTTGCGGGGTAAATATTGTCGGGAATCACAGCCACAACCTCAATCATCACTAGCCCCTTTCTGGTAGTTTCCGTCCCCTTGCGGGGTAAATATTGTCGGGAATTCTTTTGAATAAATTACACCTGTGGAGTCAAGGACAATATAGTTTCCGTCCCCTTGCGGGGTAAATATTGTCGGGAATACCAGAGTCAAGCTGTTACTCAATCAAATTGATCTGTCGCGTTTCCGTCCCCTTGCGGGGTAAATATTGTCGGGAATACTCCAGTAGTGGCAATTACCAAAGTTGAAACAAGGGTTTCCGTCCCCTTGCGGGGTAAATATTGTCGGGAATGGAATAGGCGATCGCATAGCCAACACAAAAAAAGCCGAGTTTCCGTCCCCTTGCGGGGTAAATATTGTCGGGAATATGTACTTGAGGATTGCATTAGAAGAAAGTTTTTGAGACGGTTTCCGTCCCCTTGCGGGGTAAATATTGTCGGGAATCCTAACCATCCTCTATTACTGGCGATCGCCATACAAAATGTTTCCGTCCCCTTGCGGGGTAAATATTGTCGGGAATCGAAGACATTCACAACTGGGAGAAAGAGCATTATTTAGTTTCCGTCCCCTTGCGGGGTAAATATTGTCGGGAATTTGCAAGGAGCATGGGCGGACTCCTGAATTTGACTTTGACGTTTCCGTCCCCTTGCGGGGTAAATATTGTCGGGAATATTGTCCGCTGTCTAGGACGGTAAGGATCGTTAACTAATTGCTGGTTTCCGTCCCCTTGCGGGGTAAATATTGTCGGGAATCCAGTGGGGACTAGATTTTGAGTGGTAATTGTACCTGGTTTCCGTCCCCTTGCGGGGTAAATATTGTCGGGAATACCATAATTTCCGCAAAAAATGGATAAAATTAATTTATATTTGGTTTCCGTCCCCTTGCGGGGTAAATATTGTCGGGAATTGTACATTGGGGTTGTGAATCTCAATACGATCAAGATAGTTTCCGTCCCCTTGCGGGGTAAATATTGTCGGGAATTCCGATCAAGAAGCTGGTGCGAGTGATTTGGTTTCCACCAGTGTTTCCGTCCCCTTGCGGGGTAAATATTGTCGGGAATAGGATCTCGTCAAATGGAAGAATCTCGCCATCGACGTTTCCGTCCCCTTGCGGGGTAAATATTGTCGGGAATCCATCTATCACAAACAGGTCGCCCCGTCGCTTGGCATGTTTCCGTCCCCTTGCGGGGTAAATATTGTCGGGAATACTGTTGAGGCAGGCTTATCCAAATTGGGGCAAGCAGCTGTTTCCGTCCCCTTGCGGGGTAAATATTGTCGGGAATCAAGCTTGTCCTGATACCGTTTCAGTGTTTGCATAAACGCGTTTCCGTCCCCTTGCGGGGTAAATATTGTCGGGAATATAGATTGTTTAGGCGATCGCCTCTAGCGTTCCGTGCGAGTTTCCGTCCCCTTGCGGGGTAAATATTGTCGGGAATTACACTGTAAAATGGAATATGTTTCTAGGAAACTGTAGTTTCCGTCCCCTTGCGGGGTAAATATTGTCGGGAATAATGCATGAATTTTGATAGCTAACGCTTGTGATGGCGTTTCCGTCCCCTTGCGGGGTAAATATTGTCGGGAATCTAGAACAGATTGTCGATGGCAAGCAGTTACAGCACTCGTTTCCGTCCCCTTGCGGGGTAAATATTGTCGGGAATCACGCCGATCGCTTGGTTGTGCGATCGCAAAAGGTGTTTACTTGTTTCCGTCCCCTTGCGGGGTAAATATTGTCGGGAATCATCGCGCCAATAGCTAAAGCTGCTGGTGTTTCGTTCGGTTTCCGTCCCCTTGCGGGGTAAATATTGTCGGGAATAATGGCTACGGGAAAACATTGGACGAAGCAATCTTGCAAGTTTCCGTCCCCTTGCGGGGTAAATATTGTCGGGAATCGATGGCAAAAGGTTGCTTGCTACAGTTTCGCCGCCTTTGTTTCCGTCCCCTTGCGGGGTAAATATTGTCGGGAATGGGCTAACAAAAAAGCGGTATGGGGACTTGGAATTATAGTTTCCGTCCCCTTGCGGGGTAAATATTGTCGGGAATACTCTTGAGCAGAACGGTAAATCTATTGGCAAAAAGAGTTTCCGTCCCCTTGCGGGGTAAATATTGTCGGGAATTGGAGTTTAGAGAGGGAACAGGCGATCGCCACTTGGCTTGTTTCCGTCCCCTTGCGGGGTAAATATTGTCGGGAATTGGGCGTTTACAGGTAAAAGTAGGCAAGATTGGAATGCTGTTTCCGTCCCCTTGCGGGGTAAATATTGTCGGGAATTATAGCAGCTTAGATATTTTCCTTAACTCAATGTTTTCGCGTTTCCGTCCCCTTGCGGGGTAAATATTGTCGGGAATAAAATTATCCGCACTCACGGATGCACAGGTTACGGTTTCCGTCCCCTTGCGGGGTAAATATTGTCGGGAATTTGGCTTGTTGGAGGTTGAGATCGGCGATCGCGCCGCCAAGGTTTCCGTCCCCTTGCGGGGTAAATATTGTCGGGAATGGTGCAAGTCTGAAGATCTCTATATTCCTAGTACTTTTAGTTTCCGTCCCCTTGCGGGGTAAATATTGTCGGGAATGGCGGTACTGTATTTGGGAGTGCGTTTCTAACGTCGGTTTCCGTCCCCTTGCGGGGTAAATATTGTCGGGAATGCTATCTGCTTTCAGTATTTTTCAGCCGCCTAACCGCGGTTTCCGTCCCCTTGCGGGGTAAATATTGTCGGGAATGGCAGTGTAGATCTAGGCTTTGCTGAGTGGCAAGGCAATAAAGAGTTTCCGTCCCCTTGCGGGGTAAATATTGTCGGGAATTCGATATACCGATGCTCGCCATCAATGATTTCATACGTTTCCGTCCCCTTGCGGGGTAAATATTGTCGGGAATTATCGGTATGCCTATGACCTAATCTATGCCCCGCATAGAGGTTTCCGTCCCCTTGCGGGGTAAATATTGTCGGGAATCTAGAACTTGCTTCAGACCTGATCCGCGCTATGAAAGGGTTTCCGTCCCCTTGCGGGGTAAATATTGTCGGGAATCCTTAGCCCCTGCGTTTTCGGTAAACAGCCCGTACTGAACAAGCAGTTTCCGTCCCCTTGCGGGGTAAATATTGTCGGGAATGAGAACTCAGCAAAGGATCTCTGTTGAGCAAAACCCTGAATGTTTCCGTCCCCTTGCGGGGTAAATATTGTCGGGAATTATGGTTTCTTGTGGGAAAGGCAAGAGCATCGCAATGGTTTCCGTCCCCTTGCGGGGTAAATATTGTCGGGAATCAAGGCACAAAGGGCAAAGGCTCTGGAAAAGTAACTTGTTTCCGTCCCCTTGCGGGGTAAATATTGTCGGGAATCTACGTTCGATACTGGCGGCGATCAAATCGGTCGAGTTTCCGTCCCCTTGCGGGGTAAATATTGTCGGGAATGCTCTGGAATGTTCTAGTTATTGAGAATTGGGGTTATGTTTGTTTCCGTCCCCTTGCGGGGTAAATATTGTCGGGAATTCAGAAATGCGAATCAACTTAATGTGCTTGTAACCAAGCTTAAGTTTCCGTCCCCTTGCGGGGTAAATATTGTCGGGAATCTAATTTCTCTTTACTACATTCTGAAGAAGCGATCGCGCGTTTCCGTCCCCTTGCGGGGTAAATATTGTCGGGAATTGGTGCGGTGGAGATAACTAGCGATCGCACCGCAAAGTTTCCGTCCCCTTGCGGGGTAAATATTGTCGGGAATTCTAGGGGGTGCAATGCATTCATTCAGAGCACTCTATCGCGTTTCCGTCCCCTTGCGGGGTAAATATTGTCGGGAATATTTCCTAAATCCTCTCACACAGTTTTGAGCGCTGTGATGTTTCCGTCCCCTTGCGGGGTAATATTGTCGGGAATGGATTGCGGACAACTACATCGCACTTGACAAACGTTTCACTGTTTCCGTCCCCTTGCGGGGTAAATATTGTCGGGAATTTAGGTGCGATCGCTACGTCAGCGTTTTTGTACTTAAGGTTTCCGTCCCCTTGCGGGGTAAATATTGTCGGGAATCTGCACAGCTCAAGCGTATTTCTGCGACTAAGGATCTGTGTTTCCGTCCCCTTGCGGGGTAAATATTGTCGGGAATAGGTAACACTCCGTAGCGGGCAAGGCGGAATCCGTTAGCTTCGTTTCCGTCCCCTTGCGGGGTAAATATTGTCGGGAATAAGTTTTGTAGGTGAAGTAACAGCCATTAAATAGCGATGTTTCCGTCCCCTTGCGGGGTAAATATTGTCGGGAATGTGTTGTATTTACAAAGCAAGACTACCTTCTGGAGCCTGGTTTCCGTCCCCTTGCGGGGTAAATATTGTCGGGAATCAAAACCGAAGGGTGGCTTTCATTTGGGGAAGTAACAGTTTCCGTCCCCTTGCGGGGTAAATATTGTCGGGAATTGTAAATCCATAAATTCTTCCTGACCTGACTGCTCCGCAGTTTCCGTCCCCTTGCGGGGTAAATATTGTCGGGAATCAAGAGGGCTTGTCAATTCTTTCAAGAACGTCATCGCAGGTTTCCGTCCCCTTGCGGGGTAAATATTGTCGGGAATTAAGCGATCGCTCATTGCGTGAAGCAGTAGATCAAGTTTCCGTCCCCTTGCGGGGTAAATATTGTCGGGAATTGGAAGAATTTGGCGATAGACAAGTCTGATGGCGCAGTAGAGTTTCCGTCCCCTTGCGGGGTAAATATTGTCGGGAATCCTGTCCAGATATCAGCTTGCCTCCAGTGGCGATCGGTTTCCGTCCCCTTGCGGGGTAAATATTGTCGGGAATGCGCTGCCAACCCGACAGAAAATCTCGATCTTGATGCTTATGTTTCCGTCCCCTTGCGGGGTAAATATTGTCGGGAATTGAAGCATTAGCCGCTGCTCTTAGAGCTACTGTAGCTGTACCGTTTCCGTCCCCTTGCGGGGTAAATATTGTCGGGAATTCGGGATTAATCGCTATTAGAAGTTTGCATAAGGCGGTTTCCGTCCCCTTGCGGGGTAAATATTGTCGGGAATCAATTCGCACTCAGTATAAAAGTGACGCGCAACGCTGTTTCCGTCCCCTTGCGGGGTAAATATTGTCGGGAATTTCAATATCAGGGATTGATTCAGCGATCGCCTCTACTGGTTTCCGTCCCCTTGCGGGGTAAATATTGTCGGGAATTCGCTGCGATAGTTACCACTATTAATCTCAGTTTTGGTTTCCGTCCCCTTGCGGGGTAAATATTGTCGGGAATGCAAAGGGTTACTGAGATACGCGCGATCGCCGATAAAGTTTCCGTCCCCTTGCGGGGTAAATATTGTCGGGAATCGTGTGATTGATGCCTATGGCTCTATTGAGCATTTAGGTTTCCGTCCCCTTGCGGGGTAAATATTGTCGGGAATTTGCGATCGCCCCTTTGTCAACATCAGGTTTACTAGACTGTTTCCGTCCCCTTGCGGGGTAAATATTGTCGGGAATGTTGAATTCCTCTAGGCGATCGTTTAATTCACGCTCTTCAAGTTTCCGTCCCCTTGCGGGGTAAATATTGTCGGGAATTTGCCTAATCTTTTTATCCAAATCTAAATCATTGCCAGTGCCTGTTTCCGTCCCCTTGCGGGGTAAATATTGTCGGGAATCAGGTAATAGAGATTATTTTGAATGTTACTAATTATCGATGTTTCCGTCCCCTTGCGGGGTAAATATTGTCGGGAATTGGCAAGCAATCCGCGAAGCGCGAACATTTACATTGGACGTTTCCGTCCCCTTGCGGGGTAAATATTGTCGGGAATCAAAATCATTGTTGTGCGATCGCATCTTAGGATCGGGTTTCCGTCCCCTTGCGGGGTAAATATTGTCGGGAATGCGATCGCCTCCAAGAACTGCGAATACTGAGCTTTCCCATTGACGTTTCCGTCCCCTTGCGGGGTAAATATTGTCGGGAATGATTCCAGAAATTACAAGCTGATCAACAGGCGTTTCTATTGTTTCCGTCCCCTTGCGGGGTAAATATTGTCGGGAATACTCTTATGAAATTACTCACTGTTTTGTGCGCCTGTTTTTTGGGTTTCCGTCCCCTTGCGGGGTAAATATTGTCGGGAATTAGGAATTGTTTTACCTAAAGCGTTAGGCTTACCAAGTATTTCGGTTTCCGTCCCCTTGCGGGGTAAATATTGTCGGGAATTAGCCTTTCCCGATCGCCTATCTATATTAGTTAGGCGTTTCCGTCCCCTTGCGGGGTAAATATTGTCGGGAATCTAAAAGAAAACCCAGAATGGGCGCTTGGGAGAATTAGTAGTTTCCGTCCCCTTGCGGGGTAAATATTGTCGGGAATAACCACGTTTATCGAGAATGAGATAAACGCTAGAAAAGCGGTTTCCGTCCCCTTGCGGGGTAAATATTGTCGGGAATTTTGGAGAAGGCTTGACGCCCATTACTACACCGAAGAGTTTCCGTCCCCTTGCGGGGTAAATATTGTCGGGAATCTATCTTCCGTCATAGCTGCTTCAGTTAGCATCTTGGTTTCCGTCCCCTTGCGGGGTAAATATTGTCGGGAATTGGAGCTAGGATTCAGCAAAACTGAGATTAATTCTGGGTTTCCGTCCCCTTGCGGGGTAAATATTGTCGGGAATCAGAAATAAACTTAATTGGGGTCAGTAATAAATATGAGAATGTTTCCGTCCCCTTGCGGGGTAAATATTGTCGGGAATCATGGTATTTATGCAGCCGCCAGAATATTGTTGTCCACGAGTTTCCGTCCCCTTGCGGGGTAAATATTGTCGGGAATTGCGAATACGGAAGCAAAGGCGTTCTCGCTCTTGCA
Source organism: Pseudanabaena sp. Salubria-1 (assembly GCA_023336205.1). Lineage (GTDB taxonomy): Bacteria > Cyanobacteriota > Cyanobacteriia > Pseudanabaenales > Pseudanabaenaceae > Pseudanabaena. The sequence goes on along the minus strand of JALQCR010000002.1, from coordinate 270,762 downwards.
AATAGTTTCCGTCCCCTTGCGGGGTAAATATTGTCGGGAATAAAAAAACAGGGGCGGCGCATTGCGCCGCCCCTGTTTTTGGTTTCCGTCCCCTTGCGGGGTAAATATTGTCGGGAATACTTCCAGTGCCATGACTAACTCACCTTCGCTTTTAGGTTTCCGTCCCCTTGCGGGGTAAATATTGTCGGGAATTCAGTAAATCAATCAATCAAAAGCAATGCAGACAACACTTTTCAGGTTTCCGTCCCCTTGCGGGGTAAATATTGTCGGGAATGTGTATTACCTAAATCCGATCGCCATTCATAATTCTCGGGTTTCCGTCCCCTTGCGGGGTAAATATTGTCGGGAATTGGTAAAGCTGTAGAGTTAGCCAAAGTGCCTGAGTTTCCGTCCCCTTGCGGGGTAAATATTGTCGGGAATGGGATTACCCTCTAAATCTGTTACTTTCATCGTGCGTAAAGTTTCCGTCCCCTTGCGGGGTAAATATTGTCGGGAATCCTAGACCTATGAATACTATATATTATGCGGTTTTCAAGGTTCGATTTTTGCAGCTTACTTAACATTCGTCAACAAATGCAATTGAAAACAAAGTGGAAACTTAAAATTGCTTTCAAAACTACAATATCAATAAAATAACTCAATTTTGTCTACAAGTCAAACCTAAAAATACCCCCTAGCTCTTAATTAATCATCCGATCGCCTAAAAACTAGACTTAGCAATCTGCGACAAAAATAGATAGCTCTTTACAAAACTCAATACTCACAAAATCACAAAATCAGGTGGCTCATAAGGGCGCGAACTACCAAAAACTCTAGTCCGTCTCTTAGCAATTGCATCTAAAGGATAAACCCGCAAATTGTCCTCCTCCAAATTTAGCAAAGGCAACCAATACCTTTCCAACTGGCGATTCAGCACTGATTCATCAAAAGGACACTCAAAAACCGATCGCTGTACCCTCTGACAACGCTGCTCAATCCGCTTCGCCAACTTCAGACGGCGACGATCATCAGCCACATCGTAACAAACTAACCACAGCATATTTTTATTCATAAATTAGACCAAACCACAAAATGGCATAGACATTTTGTGGTTTTAAAACCCTTACTGGGTTTGGTTTTTAATTTCCGAAAGTGTAGCCACACTTTCAGAAATTGGTATTAAATAGATTGTGAGTCGCAACGCCATGCACAATCTATTTAATGACATAAGGTTGATAATCAAGCGATCGCTCCAACAAACATCGTCCAAGAGAACGGGCTTGCTCCAATAGAATTTGACTTAGACGTAACTTGCGATTTTGAGGAGGATAAAGGAAAGAACTGCTAAACTGCCGCTCAAGCTGAGCGAGAAACAGCTTTTTGGCGATCTCGCCCAACCAAATTCCTGCTCCATCAGGAGAAGGCTCAAAATCCTCACGGGCTAATAAATTAGCCTGAATAATCGCAATTACTGCCGCATCAACTATCACAGGACGAAACTCCTCCATCAAATCTAAAGCCAGATTGGGACGATAGGGCTGCGTCACATGAAAGAAACCCAAATAAGGATCTAAACCAGCCAAAACCGCCGCCGCAAAAATCCTTGATAATAAAACCCCATAACCCCAACTCAAAAGCGCATTAATCGGATCTAGTGGCGGCTGACGATTACGACCATAAAACAGCCATTCTGATGGGAAATAATAGCGTAAAGCTTGATAGTAATGCCTCGCGCAAATCCCTTCTAATCCCATCAAGCGATCACGTCCTAAGGGAGTCGCCACATTACCTACCTGACCGATATAGCTAGATATAAGATCGATCGCTTCAGATATCTCTGCGATCATCCCCTTCGTCGCTCGATTACGCCTCTGTAAAATTACCCTTTGATTGCGAATCTTGCCCTCAATTAATTTTTGGGCGATCGCCATCCCAAACGTTGAATTCACCACCTGATATTGAGCCAAGCGCATTGCAGGATTTGTATGAAAACTACCCTGCAATCGACCGCGAAACTGTCCATCCTGTCGCAAAAATATGGTTTCAATTCCCCGATCCATTAACTCTGCAATCACCACACTAGTTAATTGCACACCTGTATGAATTACTAGCAAAGATAACTCAGCTACCCGAAAAGATTTCTTATCGCCTCGTCGTTTAATCACCAGTGACTCATTCTTAAAACTCACTACTGTTCCTGCTTCAGTCAAATAAATTGCAGTCATGGCACATTCATCAAAATAGTTTCGCGTTTCGCAGTAAAACAAGAACCCAATTTTTAATGGCACGGCGGAGACGTACCATCAAAAATTAGGTTCTTTATTAAATTGTAGAACCCTTAGTTTTTTATTTCGTTTCTACTCACTATAACCAGCTAATTGAAGAGGTGTCTTCAATCGCCTGACATAATAGCTAAACAATTTTAAGCAATTAATCAAGGCTTACCCGATTATGTCCCTAGCGTTTATTAAAAAGCTCGTCCGCTATCGCACCTTCATTACCGCGATATCCAATGCTGCCATCACTTGGACAATCCTGATTATTGCCCCACTCGGTCTGTTCGCTGTAGTTACTTGTACTTTGGGCGTATTTATCAGCAGCTTAGTTATCGGCAATCTTAGCGATCGCGCTTTGTTCTTCTTAGCTGAAAGTAACGATCAGCAAAATCTTCACTCTAACACCACGACAACTCTAGAAGCCAATCATCCTATCAATGAACCTTACCACCAGAGTACAAGCTCAAGAGACAGCAACAACTCATTAATCCAAAAACAAATCAAAAAACTTCTTAAATAATTATTCTCATTCTTCTTTGCTATGAATCCTAAACCTATTTTGTGGAGCTTGTTAGCCGTAATTGTTCTATTGCCTAGTACATGGGTTGCTTGGTCAGTTTATCAACGCAGTGAAAACGAAAAGATCTTAAACTCTGTATCCGCAATTATATCCGAGTCAAATAATGATAATTCCGCAAATATAGAATCTTTGCAAACCAAAATCAGAGATATTGAAACAGCAATCTCAATTCTTCAACGTATTTCACCCAACGCCAAGGAACTCTATCAACAGGCTCAAACTAATCTAACCCAACTCCAAACTCGTAAAGAAAACTTATCTCAGTTATTAGAGACTGAGTTAAAAGTTCAGCAAGATATTGATAAAGCTGAAACCTTAGCCATTGAGGCTGTGAATATTGGAGCAAAACCTCGCATTACAGCGAAAGAGTGGAATACAGCCCATGGCAAATGGCAAGAAGCGATTGGTATCCTCCAACGCACTCCCAAAAGTCGCTTTGTAAGCTCCCAAGTTGAAAAAAATCTCGTTAGTTACCGCGAAAGTGCATCTGTCGTAGCCACAAAAATATCGGGAGAACAACAGGTGATTGATCTCCTTAATCGTTCTAAATCCTTAGCTGAACAGGCAGTCAAGATTGCTCAAAATCCACCTCACTCCACAGACACTTGGGCGATCGCCTATGGTAAATGGCAACAAGCCGTTGACTTACTAGAAAAGATTCCCGCCAGTACTTCTGTCACTGCGGAAGCAAAACGCTTGCTCAATGAGTACAAGAAAAATCGCGATATCATTCTCAATGAATACCGCAAACGTGAAAACCTAGAAACTCAAGCCAAGCAAGAAAACGAATTTGAATCATTCTTCGTTGGTCTATCTTCGGATACCAAAGATTCCCTACGCCGCTTAAAAGGTTTAGGCTATGCCCGTGAAAGATTCACTTCTGCTTGTTTCCAAATTATTACCGACAATACTACCAATGCTGATTTAGCAGGACGTGGTTTCGAGCTTACTAGTTACGCAAGCGGCATCTGTAACTATGTTTGGGATCGGTTATAGCGACAAACCTTCCCCTATGATTTTGAATTATTGAATTGAATAGGCTTCTTCAACTCAATGCAATAATTTAAAGCGTTGAAATTAAAAATAAAAAAGGATACTTCAATGGAATTTCTAATGCTTATGATATGGGGGATATGTGGTTGGGCTTGTTACTCGATCGCTGAATCCAAAAAGAGAAATAAAGAGCTTTGGGCAGTTCTAGGCGTATTATTCGGATTTATCGCCGTGATTATCATCTCCGTCTTACCCGCAATCTCTGGTTAACAATTAGGAACAATTAGTACAAGTTTGTACTAATTGTTCCTAATTGTTATTTCGTAAGAGCCACAAAAATATTACTTAGTATAGGAATGATTGCGATCGCATTTTCTTGAATTTTTTTAGAAGACATCGGTTGTTTGTTCATTCCACAATGAGCAAGATCATTTCGTAATCTTCCTAATTCTCCCCATAAATTAGCTATATCTCTAGAGTTTGAAAATTGTCCCAAATCATCAATATAGATATTGTTCTCCTTAGAAATATCTTTGCCAGCGAACTTCCTTATCAGAAGGCTTAGCGCTTTTTCAATAGGATCTCGACTATCTCGATCCAGCATTTCCACATTAAATTTATAGGCAAATAAGGATACAACCCATTCCCTCGCTAATGTTATAGCTTGAACAATATAATTTCGTTGTATATACCATTCAATAGTCTGTTTTTGAATTTCGAGATTCTCTAAAATAAATTCTCTATTTTTCGATTTTTCCAAAGCAAATTGACCATACTCATTGAGTACGCGATCACTCAATAACTGAAAAGGTCTAGCCTTCTTACTAAAAGCATCTACACTCTTGCTAAGTATAAATTCTAGATTAGCTGCCGATTGCATAACTTCGATTGGACGTGTTGTACTCAGAGATAGAGAGATATTTTCAATAGCATTAGATGTATCTCTTAGCGCATCTCTAATCGATCTGGTTTCAGGATTTTGTGATAATTCTTTACCAGTAGGAATTTCTTTTCTCAATAAATCAACAAGTGCTTGTCCATTACCAATCTCTGTAAAACGGGTAGTTGCGGTAATCCAGTCAATCATTGACACAAATTCTGAGAGGTCAATCACAGGAGCAATATTTTCTGAGTTTTTTAGCTCCAAGGCTCCGTAATAAATCCCCTTAATCGATACATTTTTAGCAGACTTCAGATAAGCCGCAAATAGAAATACTAGAAATGGTAGCGATCGCAGTCCATGTGTAATATCAAAAATTACCGACTCCCCTTCGTGAATTTCCTTGGAAATAATCTCAAAGGTTTGCCACATTTCCTCTGTATTCTGACCTGTGGGGATATCCAGAGCTTGAATCCGAGGATCTTCAAGTTTTTCTAGTATTGACCAAGTAGTTTCACGCGCTTTATCAGTGACACAAACAATCATGCGATCGTAATCTGGATAAAACTGTCGTAGAGCTTCAGCAAATACTAAGCCTGTGTAGGCTGCTCCTTGATGTAGATAACTCGTTGATCTAGGATTACCCGCACCCAAAAAAGTAACAATAGTCGTCATGATTCTGATACCTCTAAATACCCATATCCTGCGGCAGTTTTTGCCCCAATACCTAACTCTTGCAATCCAGTCTTGAGCCAGTTTTCAGCTTGTCTAACCAAAACAGCAGTATTGTTACTAGAGTCGCGCCCTGCCAAGGCAAAAGCAAATTTACTATTCCGTCCCAAAGTCAAAAAGTAAACAGGATTCGGACTTTGATATGGGGTTGGATTTGGAGTCTTACCGCCATAGTAATCAGGATAATGACAATTCATAATGTCAGGCTCTAAAGTTGGGGCTTCAGTTGGCACTGCATCCAGAAAGATCACCTTTCCTGCTTTGTCTTGTGTACCAAAGATATTAGCAAAATCAGAGTTTTCATCTTTTTCAGCTTGCTCTCGTTGTGTCGTTTCTAGCACCGATAGCATCGCATAGGAAGCCGCTAAACCTTTTAAAGCACTAGCAGGAATAATCGGAATCCCTGTAACGCGATCTAAGGTCATTGCGGTTTCGAGAATACTAGATTGTCCAAGCCCCACCACCATCCGCCATTCAGGAGAAGCAGTAAAGGTTCGCGCATGGGGCAATGAATTAGCGACAGCAAGCGATCGCTGATAAAAAGCATCAATTAGACCTTGCGAAGATCTAGAAATATATGGTTTGGAATGCAGAACTGGTTTCAGGTCTTTAAAAAACTGAAGCTTGTTCTGCCCATCAATTGCAGGATCGGCAAATCGATCTAGCCAAAGCCCTAAATTATCCGATTTAGACTCATGCAGCCTAAAATTACGTTGTGTGTCATGGGGTAGATTCATGGCTTTTTATCCTCTTCTTTCTTGATTTTCCCTTCAGAAAACCGTTTAAGCCATTGCAAATAGGCTAGAGACTCTGAAGTAGCGCGACGATATTCTTGACTCTCAATCCTGATCACATTTTCTAGTAAATCTCCATTCTTAAAATTCAAGTGATTACAAACCCATCCAGAAAGATGTTCAAAAATCAATGAATGATGTTTTCCCTTCTTAGCCTTCAAAAAAGCAAGGGTTTGAGCCAAACCATTTACCTGAATCATCGTTGGCATTTCACGCGCCAAACTTCCGTATTCAGTATTGGTAGAATCAACCTTACCAATATTTTCCCAAGCGGCACTAGCTCGATTGCGATCCAAATCTCTATGATTTTTTTGAGATGATGATGATTTTATCGATGCTGCGTCTTGATTTGTTGCTGTAGATGGAGATTGATTACTCTTAGCTTCAGAGGAAGAAATTGTAGGTTTAGCCAATAAAACTTCTTTTCCTTGCTCTTTGCCTGATTGAGACTTTAACTTCAAATTAGGATTTCCATTCGACATAAAATGTACCTCTTTAAGATTTTAATTTTTAAAAGTTAAAAAACGAGTTGCGACCAATCCACGACCAACGGTTTCATTGCCGCCAAGTAGCAAGCGAGAATGACTGTTGTGTAAATGCGTGGATACTAAAGATAGAACCTCATCTGCATCTACATTTTCTTTATTCTTTTTCTTGGGTTTATCCTTGTCTTCCATGCGTGGATCACAAGCAAACAAAGGCGCATAAAGCAAAGCATCCGAAGGTAAATTCTCCTCAGTCCATAACGCACCTATAGCCACTGTTTTAGTTGCAGGATCTAGCTTAGTGCGCGAAACTACATCTGTACTGAATTGACAAAAATCTTTAAAAGCCTCATCACTGATGATCACCAAATCTTTTTTGATTTTATCTCGCCAAAATTGATACTCAACGCCGCTAGGTAACGCATGACTAGCAAGCCAATCAGCGAGTTTTTGAACTTCAGCACTAGCTGACGAAATTACTCTAAAGGAAAACTCTTCTAGTACCACATCATTCTCATTGCCATTAGCAATCTGGACAGTGCTGTTATTGGGAATATAAGCATTTTGCCCAGATGCTTGCAAAGAGTTAAGATCCAATACTAACTCTGTCTGTCCAGTCATTTGCAAATCTCTAGCGAGACGGCTAATCACCAAAGGGCAAGTCACCCAAGCAAATACACCAGCCAACGCACGGACAGGAAACAACAAAATTCGGGCATCACCAACCGATAAAGCCCCTGCGTGTTCTGAACCGTCTTTTTGAGGTCCAAAAATCGCCTTACTAATATCGGTTTGATTACCATCTGGCTCAAAGGCACTGCGTAACTTGCCCTTTATGCCAGAGCCTTGCACCATTGGCAAAGTGGTATGACGCTCCCTCTGAATTGGTAAATCGACAGTACCCAAACTACTCCCACTGCCAACGTGTAAAGGGGTTTCGGTATAGAGAAAAAGCAAATTTGCTTTCTGAAACATGAAAAATTTCTCCTAAGTTTAAAATAGTAATGATGAATGTGGGATTAAAAAAGTCTTCCTAAACATTCAGTAATCTCATCGAGAGATTGACTCAACTGTTCAGGCGTTCTACCTGTTGTTTCAATAGCGATCGCCATCGCATTATCTTTTTCTACCAGACGCATCCATAAAATATTTCTACCATCTGATGTTTTGTGAACTGCTCCTTTAACACTGTTTTCAGGCGCTCGATAAGCACGTTCATCGTAATAGACTTTCTCCACCCAAGGGGTCTGCACCAACATTTCTTTCACCTTATGCCAAGAGCGTGGGCGATTCGGTTCCTGTTGGTCACTTCGCATCTGTAAGACTGAATTTCTATCAGCACCTGATGCTGGCAATTTAGCTCGTCTAATTACGTCATTTCTAACTAGCCCTGATTCTTCAATAGAAGGGATATAAACTAACCCTTTGAACTCTTCATGGATATAGCAAACGGGAATACCCAGTTTGTTGCCGATCAGAGCCATCACCATTGTTTGCGCTTTGAAACCTCCAGTTGCTGCGAAGACTACATCGCCTCTAGCTTTAGCGATCAGTTCCTGTAAACGTTTAGCCATTTGCTCTAAGCCCGTTTCTGTCTTTTCATAGTCATAGTTGATACTAGGCAACGGTTTCAAATTTACATCACACTGATTCCACACCTCTTTAAAATATCTAAATAGCAAGTCTGCACATTCTTTACCTTCAGGAGTTGCCGAGTGGAGTAAAATGATTTCATCATCCAAATTAGGATTTAGACGATATAGAGTATTTGTTTCAGCACTGATTGTAATTTCGTTAGCCTTTTGCATCCAAGCAAGGGCTTGAGAGCGATCACCAATATTTTTCGTGCCAGCCCAAGGGCGACTGTCACGGTTATTAAGCAAAGAAGTTCCGACAGTCATAATAATTGTTCTCATTTAATTTCTCCTTGAAGATCTAAATAATTCCATGCGCCCACAAGCGCCAACCCAAAGCCAATTTGAGCATCACTAGAAGCATCAGCGATATTTTGCCAATGAAAAGCCTTAATTATTTCTGAGTGCTTTGCGTTGGATGTAAAGTAATAAACTGAACCCGCAGGAATAGCGCGATTAGTTGGCTTAGGGCGATTGTAGGCGACATCCCACCCCCCAATAGTCTGATAGCGAGGAATAGAGGCAGCAACTAGCTGTACTTGAACACCGTGATAAGCACCAGAAAGATCATTTTTACTTAACCAATTGGGCAACCATCCAGCATCAAAAATTGTCGGTGTAGCAAAATAGATTTTAAATCCATCGGCTTGCTGTAATTTATTTTCGAGATTCCGTGTAAAATTTCCCCAATCAATTTTTTGCTGGAGATGATGACATTGCGCCGCTCGATTTTCACCACCGATCGCAATTAAATTACCGCCCAAATCCGATACGCCATCAACCTCAGTATATAAACCAATATGTTCTTGACAGCGAATAAATTCAGTCTGATAAAGCTGTCCTTCTTTAACCGTCTGCCGAGCATTGTCAACATCAATACCATAACGTGATTCTCTTAAATAGAGAGTATCTGCTTTAGTATATTCAGTTATAGATGGATAATCTTGCAGTAAATAGTTCTCTAAATCTTTTTTTTTCCAATAGCCTTGTACACCTTCCACAGGAGTTTTTTCTTGAGTCCAAAGTGGCAATAATTTAGATTGCGGATCATCACTCAAATTACCACCACTCAAATCATTATCGCCATATAGCTTTTGTGACAATGGTTGTAAAAAGCGCAAACGCGGTTTTGGAGAATCGCGCTGTTCACTTTTTTCTTTGACTTCCACCACATCCGCAGGTACTGGGAAATAGGGAGTTACTTTTGTTTCCTCATACTTAGCAATGATCGCCCCACGAATTTCCAGATTACCGTAAGATCCTCTACCATTTTGAGCAGGTCTGCCAATCTCGTTAGGTATCGTGCAGTTTGATTGCTTTTCACAATCATTACAGCCATTTTTATATGTCTCATAACGTCCACAGCGATCGCTTAATACCTTAGAGCGAATCACCCCTTGCATCGTATTAGGAGTTGGCGGAAAAATGCTCCGAGCCCGATGTCCCTCTCCTGCCGAAAATGGACGACCATCACGGAATAGCAGCACATCGGAAGGTTCGATAAATATTTGCTTTTGATTGGCTTGATTAATATTAGTCATAATTTTAGTCGTCTCCTTCTCCAGTAGCCAAAAATCTTGTAAACACTAGCAAACTTGCAAAGGTTTTCAGTTGAGTCTGAGGCTTTGATTTGTTTTTATCGTCTTCTTTTAAAGATGCACGATGAGCAGAATTTGCCCTGATGACCATTGTTGCTAGTTCCTCAGCCAGCGACTTTTCTTCAGCTTCTGACAACTTTTCCTCGCCTTGCTGTCGATGTAATAACCGCTTAATTTCTGCGGCATATAAACCCTCAATATCCAATTCTGCAAGAGTTTCCGACTGTTCACGCAAAATGTAAGGAAACTTACTAGAAATATGATCATCGGCAAAATGCTTTTGGAATTTCAGCAATAGTGCGATCGTATCTAAAGATTTATCTTCAACATTTTCTTGTTTATTGTCTGGATTAGGAGCGTTTTTGGGATAGTACCACTTTGCACCCGCAGTCATAATTTCGCCCGATCGCTTTAAAAAGGTTAACTGAGATCTTGCACCATTCCTGAAAGAGTTAAGTAGGAATGGGTTTGAGAATAATTTCAAACCCATGACGAGCAGCAATATCGGCACTAATTTGGAGATACCTAAGAAGTTTCAACCAAAGGACAGAAGGAAATAAAACGGAAAGTGTCAAATCACAGGTAGCTTTCCAGTCCAAGACAGGAGGACTCGACCATTGATCAATCCAATGGGCCAAAAGATAAGCAAGCAGAGAGAGGATAAGCCAACGATAAACACCAAGTTTTGTAGATTGCCCAAAACAATGCAAACCAAAGCGATGTTTGATGGTTTTGAAGAATCCCTCAATCGCCCAACGCTTACGACCTAACATCACCAGATAAGCACCAGAATAAGGATGAGAAGAGACAACAAAGCGTAACTCCCGTTTACTATCAGCTCTTTTGAGCCAAAACCAAGAGATCGTCAAAGGCTGAGTTAGCCCTTCTAGCAAAATTTGTTGTCCACGTTTGCCATGACGATAAAGTTGTTTGACTGTACGGCCATCTTGAAGTTTACGATTGTTGCGTACACCGACAACGATGCGCCAAGTCTTGGCGCGGACAGTATTGAAAAACTTCACCGTACTAAACTCAGTATCAGCAAGGACAATCACAGTCTTGCCTTGGGTTAGTTGCTTGGGTACTGTCCCCAATAACTTACAAGCTAAGTCAGAGGGACTGGGGTATCCTTTGCCGCGCCATACTCTAAAACTCCATGGTACGCGCCACTCTCCATAGACCAGATACAGTACAACCAGATGTAGTCCTCGCTTTCCGTTTAGTATTCTCACCCATGGGTCTGGTTCGTTTTGGGTGGGATTGCTCAAATGTAAAAACTTGCCGCTTTTTTCTAGGGTAGTCAAGTCTATCAGTATCTTTAATGGCACTTGTTTCGATGGGCGATGCTTGGCGATTTGTCCCAAAATAGCCTGCCGTGTTGACCGAATTACTGCTCTCGTTGACCAGTTATAGTGATTGAGAAATCGGCTGAGTGCACTCGCTGATTTTATCTGTGTATGTTCTGGATAAGGATGCCTTTGTGCTTCGAGAAATAGTCCTAGTATTGCATTGAGACTTGCTGTTTGATACACACTTGGCATCAAACACAGAAGACTATACACTAGCCCTTGGGCGTGCTTAACGATGCTTTCCATGCTCGTTATTTAATTTACTACTACGCCCTTTTTTTCACATTTCTGCTCTTTCTGCAACCCCTTTTCTTGAATGGTGCAAGATCTCAGTTAACGCAAAACTATTTCGTCCTGCACTCTTAGCCGCTTTTTCAGCTTTACGCACCTCTTGCAAAGTGAGATCGAGAGGTTGAGTATGATGAGCGATCACAATTCCTGTACTGGCAGTTGCTTCACTACCCATTGTTGTTAAAAGTTCCCTTTCTCGATTCTTTTCTCGATTGGGACGTTTTAGCAATACATAGCCAGATTTAGAAGCTTGACTCTCCTTTGCCGCAAAGTCTACTTCTAATTTTCCACCTTGATCATCAGTCGTTAATTCACCCGAAAAAGCGGCGCGTAATTCTCTCGCAACCTCTAAGGCACAATCAAGGGGTAGTAACGCCATCACATCATCACCACCCGCATAAACTAGTTTGCCAGCATAGCGTTCTTCGACAATGTGACGCACCAGTTTAAGGGAGAAATCGCCCAAGGCTTTGCTAATAAAGCCATGAATCGCAGGAGACATCAAGCGAGGATTACTGAGAATCGGTTCCCAAATCTCTTTATAAGTGGGATCTGTCTCTAATTTTTTCTGGGTGTCAGGATGTAACAACTTGCGATATTCAGGCATTTTCTCACCCGAAATCCAAGACCCCATATTGTCGCCATCCATCATCAGCACCGCAAAATATTTGCGTGGCTTGGCAATTTTGTATTTTTGAGCAACTTTGATAAAGTTTTTTAAATACTTTAATGTCTCTCTAACATCTAAATTTTCTGCTAGAGAATTAACTTCATGCTCATAGGTTTCTTGAAATAGCAATCTACCATCAATCATTAAAAAATGCTTGATTAAGCCATCTTTTTTGGGTAGTCCTAAAAAGGAAAGGATGTAGGAAAATATCCAGATAGTTGATACAAAGTAAAGTAATGTCAGAAGCAAGGCCATCCTGTCCATCCTGCCAGTCCGTATCCGTTGTAAAAAACGGCAGTACACGACATGGAAAACAAAATTATAAATGTCGGGACTGTGGTCGTCAATTTGTAGAAAATCCACAGTGGCAGAGAGTTTCAGAGCGTACCCAAGACACTTATGACCTTCTTGAGAAACTACTACTAGAAAAAATCCCACTAGCTGGAATTGCCAGAGTCCTCAAGGTCTCAGAGAGATGGTTGCAAAGTTACGTCAATCATAAATATGAAAACGTTCCTCAGCAGGTGGAGGTAGAACCAAAACCAAAACGCCGTTTGACCATACAGATGGATGAATTGTGGTCTTTTGTGGACGACAAAGGCAATAAACAGTGGGTATGGCTTGCCATTGATGCCGAGACTCGTGAAATTGTCGGTTGTTATATAGGCGATCGCACTGGTGAATCAGCTCAGAAGTTATGGGAATCGTTGCCTAGCGTCTATCGCCAATGTGCGGTTATTTATACTGACTTCTATTCGTCTTATCCAGTTGTCCTGCCCAGCAAACGTCATAGGGCTGTCGGGAAAGAAACGGGAAAGACCAACTATATTGAGAGATTCAACTGTACGTTACGTCAACGAGTATCAAGACTAGTTAGAAAGACCTTATCTTTTTCTAAGAAATTGGAAAATCACATTGGAGCCATTTGGAATTTTATTCATCATTACAACGATTCTTTACCTCCGTGTGCGTCCTTTCCTTTTTAGGACTACCCTTTTTTGAGCGCATTAGAGGAAAGATAAGGAATTACATTTTTCCTAATTTTGTTCTGTTCTTGAATAGAAAGGGGGATAGAATGAATCCATGCCTGTAAAGCATCTCTCAACTCTTGAGAATTTGGCAAGCCTAGTTTTTCAATTACATCGCGTTTAAAAGTTGCAGTTGCCACACTACTTGTAGAAGGAAATGTTAAGCCATTCTGACCAGAGTTCATGTCATAACCTTCTTGCTTTTTGAAGAAAGATCGCCAAGCAAAACGCTTGGTTAACTCGATCGCATCAAGCCTCTCAACACCACCTTCTTGAATTTCATAAATACCTTTAGCTCGCAAGATATTAGTAAAATCATGCCAAAATTCTTTCACTGTTAGCTCAGAACTTAGATCATGCAAAGCCGCCCGATCGCCACCTAATGTTGATTTATCTCCCTGTTCGGAAACTTGTTTAAAATTACGCAGAGCTTTACGACTGCCTAATGCTTTCTCAGTGATGAAATAGAGATCGCTGTAAATCGTGCCGATATTAGGATGATATTGCCCGCCACCATTTCGGTCATGCGTGGCGTAAATTTGTAAAATTTCTTCGATTTTGGTGAGGCGATCGCCTAAAAATGGCTTATGAGGATCAAGAAACTTGTAGTCTTTATCCTGAATAGAATGCCCTTCGGGTCGCCAAGGATAAACTTGCCAGTAAGTTTCAAAAATATTTTTAACCTGCCGATCCCACGTTGCTGTCCATTGGGGTTTTTGGTTTTCTGGAAATAGTTTTTCTAAATCATCACGAACTGCGTGAGAAATTTCTAGCCATTTCTTGTGTACTGCGTCTGCTGCTTTTTGAGCAAGCTCTTTTCCTTGACTCGCAGGAACGATCGCTAAAAATCGATTGGGCAAACTGGGCAAAATCAAATCTTCGGGTTTAATATCGCCTGTGAATACACCTTTACTTTGAAGCCAGCGATCGCATAGTGGTTGACCAATCAGGTTAGGAAAAATCACCGCATCGGGTCCAATCTCTTCGGCAATAACTTGAATCGCTTGCCAATTAAGATAAGAAAGTAAATAACTGCCTGCCCAAAGATCTTGAGTCCGCCGCGCTGCACTAATAAATGCTTGCACAGGTCCAATCGTAAATAATAAAAATGCAGGATCGGGATCTCCTTTGCTATCAGCAGTAGCGGCGATCGCACTGGTTAGAGATTGATGCGCCCAAATGGAATGATCGGGAATGCGGGTATCGGCGGGTAACAAGTCCCACAAAGCGCCTAACTGATTACCTTCAGCCGCTTGAATTTCACTTGACCAGTTACACCACAACCACAGAAATAGTTTTTGTTTATCGTTTTTGATTACATCAGTAATTTGATCAATTGATGTTTGCATAGCAGTCCTGAGCCAATCTTCATTAATTTGTGTCGGCAAAAATCTCCCACCACCAAGATTTAGCTTTTTGCCTGTGAGTGGATGAGTCAAGTAAGGTTTATTGCGAAAGTTCGCGCCACCAATACTTCTATAACTGGGAAAATTAAGGCGATCGGCTGCCGATGCAATCCAATCTGCTGGTTTAAAGTCCTTATCATTGAGTTTCCCAATCCCCAATTTTTGCGCCCAAGCCTGTGCTTCTGCTTCATGATCTTTAATGTTCAACGCCTTATTCGGCGGATCATGCAATAAAGCCTGAATCTTGCGTTGCCAAAATTTTAAATCTTGCATATTTTTAGAAAATCTCAATTAAATTAGGAAAACGTTTAATAAATTGCTCAATAACTTGAAATTTGTCTCGGCTATTAATTCTCGCTTCTGTGGGAAAAGTTCCATAATTCCAAGATAAAAGACCAAAATATTTATCTAAGGAACGAACTACTTTCATTCTTAATGGAGAAGATCGCCTTGATTGAATATTTTTCAAAGGCAAGCCAAAAACATATCTGCTAGAAGCTGGAATATTGCGACGATAAGCACTGTACTCTTTACCCCAATAGTCTAGTAAATTTTCCCAATCGTTATACTCTTTATTTAAGAAGAAAAGATTGAAAAAATCGTTACCGATATCAGATCTATAAATTTCAAATTCAGGAAGAAATGTATCTGTCAATTGAATCGGATCTAGTTTTAGCAGATGGTTAGTATAAGACTGGATCTTATTGATCTCTCCTCTAAAGAATCTAGGAATGTCTTCAGATTTAAACTTTAAACTAAATTTCGGCAAAGCCTTAATATAAAAATCGTCTAGTCCTTCATATGTGAATTTTATAACTCGTAGACTTCCAGCCCCTCTACGTTCTCGCGATCCAAATCCTCCAAGATTAACTGCCATCCAAAAACTGTTTGCAGCTAACACTAGATCTCTTTGCTGTTCTTTTCTTCTGTTAGGAATAGGTCTAATAGAAAATTTGAGAGAAAATCTTACTGGTTCGTCAATTCCAATAGCTTCTCTTGCTGTTTTTTGTTCTCTTCTCTGTGCCTTTGTAGAAAACCATAAATACTTTATGCCATCTTGTCGCATTGAATACTCATATGGATCTATTGTAGGCATTTGGGAAATTCGCAATACAACCTTTGAACTTCCTATACTTCCAGCATTACCGAAAATCGATGATTCAAGTTCTTGCAATTTTTGCGGTTGATCCCAGTAATAACCACCCGCCAATGCTCTAAACCAATACCTTAAAGCACCACGAAAAGCAGGAGGGCGTAGCTCAGCAATAGTTTGATCGGCTCCAGAGAGAAATAGAGGTGTAACAGTTTCGAGATCAAAAGTGATAGATGGCATCGGTTTTACTCACTAAAATTGGTTAAACGAAAAACATAAACTTGAGACTTTTAAGCAGCAACGCGATCACTGATCGCATCTAACTGCAATTCACATTCATGAAAAATGTAATTTATCACCGCCGCTAATTTATCGATTTCTTGGATACTAAAGAAAGTCGCATTTCTAGTGAAGGTCTTTTTTTCGAGCTTGCCAAACTGCCAGCGATCACCATTCGACGTAATGCCAAAAATAGGTATATCCAATTCAGCATTTAAGCGCTGCGCCGCAATCATCTCTGCGATACATTGTCCCCAAGCCGATTCAAAATTATCTTGCTTTGCTTCCACAAGCATAAAATAAGGGCGATCAAAAACGACTTTACCGAGGGGCGATCGCCTTGCTAGAATGTACTCAGGAAATCCTGAAAGCTTCTCATCATAATTTAATGATTGATGGCTCCATAATAAAAACTTACTACGATAATGTTTCCAAACTTCTTTGAGCAATGGATAAATTAAGTTCTCACAGATCGCAAATTCAGAATTATCAACCACACCTTCACGCATCATTAGTTGTAAATCTTCACGAAAGTAGTCGGAAACCATAAACGGTAATGGCTCCACAAAATCAGATTCTGTATAGGTAATCTGAAATTCTTTAACTACTGCTCCAATTGTCTTGTAACTACCAAAAGCCATTTTGATCTTCTCCTGATTGTATTTGCTTTAGTTTAACGTTTCAATTTAACGTTTCAAAAAGAGTGATCGCCCCCTCTTTAACAACTCATCAGGCACAGAGCGAGGTTGCCCCATTAACCAAGCCCCACAGGTCATTTCTAAATAGGGCTGCGATTGATTAATCTCTTCACAAGTCTCTAAAGTGCTATGAATCACCGCAACGGTCGAGAGATTACCGCGATCACGGCAAAACTCATGCCATTTAATCACCTCATCAGGATTAGAGCTAATGATTAAATAATGAGAACAAGCCTCAAGGATCGGCTGTTTTTCAGGTTGCGCCATCCCACCAATATCAACAATTACTAAAGACTTTTGGCGGCGCAGTTCCAAAATTGCTTGAGCGTGATATGGGAAAAAGCCTTGAGTTAATTCCCCCTTATTGGCGACCTTCATCGTTTCCGCTTGCTCTTCATCCCCTAGTTCCAAAGTCCAATTCCCCTCACCATCCCAATTCGCTCTCTGTAAATAGACATGGGAATTTTCTTGCAACAAAGCTTGAAATAAAGCATGGGATAATACACTTTTGCCACTATTTGCAGGTCCCGCAATCATCAGAGCAGGACATAGCTGCACTTCACTAATGGTCGATTCAATGATGATTTGACCGATAGTGGCTTGATTGCTATGAGTTGCGACCACAACACCACCCGAAATGCGTGGATCAAAACAAGCGACCCATTTAGTCGGATGTAACTCATGGACAAAGTAAGCATAGAGCCAGATCGGGGCGCGTCCTGATATGACAACACCACCACTAGTATCCACACTAGACGGTAGCTCTAAACCGATCATGTCAGATGGATTAATCACCCGATCTTGAGTAAGGATCTCGATCTCCAACTGCTGATATCGCAATCCATCAATAGAAATTTTAGCAGTGAGAGACAATTGTATTTTGGGAATAGTCATGAGCGATCGCCGCCGCAAGTTGCTTGTCATAAGTTTAGACTGTAAAAGCATAATTAGGTAAAATAGTTCATAATAGTCAAGAAACATTAAGAAAACGAATTCATAAATTAAAATAATTACATTTACTTCATCGCGTTAATTTTTTCTCTAGCAGTCTGAATTGCAATACTGTTATCGATAGAGGAAGTTATCGAAAGAACTACCCCCCAAAATTTTGTCAATCCGTCTATTTTCTCGTCGTTTTTTTCGTTAATTGTGCTAACCGTAAGAATCCCGACAAAAATGCTAAATATTATGCAGAATGATTTCCACCTAGCGGTATATATGTATCCGCCAATGGGGAAAAGAAAAGAAAGTATGGCGGCGATCACCATGTTTTTCTGGGACAAATTATAGGTTTTTGCAAGTTCTTGATCTTGAGATTGGCGATCTATTTCTTCAAGTCGTTTTTGCAAGTCATTCTTATCTTCAGACATGAACTTAATCGGTATAGGTAATTCATTTACACTATATGGCATTATTGAAGAGGGGTATTCAATTAAATACTTAGTAAATACTTATGTCATCTGATATCACCGCTATTTTTCAAATTGCACCGACTGTTCAAATCCTGCATTGGTTAGTACAGGGCAATCTAGCAAGTAGCATGAGTCGGGCGGCGAGATTTTGGGTGATTTTGGGGATAATTTATCGTGATCGCCTATTGCCCGATCTGTTTCGATATCCAGATTTACGCGATCGCCTTTACTCTCAACAACATCCCACTTCAGAAAAACTTAAAGCTGAATCTTTCGTGAATGGTTGTGGCGATCGCCATTGTATTTGTGCAAAGTCTTTAACGCATTGGTTACATCCCACAGATGTAATGAGATCGCAATTGCAGTCACTGACAGGGTTTGATCAGCAACAATGTGAAATTGAACTAACACAATTACCCTTTGCCACAGTGCATCGTTCCCTGCGGGGAGATTTGGAGAAATTGGCGCAACTTGGTTGGTTGAAAGCTCTCCCTAGAGGTGAGTTTCAAATTCTGTCCGTTGATCTTTTACCTCAATTACCATCTGATATTTATTTGGGATCTATCAACGAGCGATCGCCTTCACAATTAAAAATGGCTAACTCTTGGCTGAGTCAAAATCTATCGCGTCAGCAGGCTCTCGATCTACTGGTTGCCCTTGATACCCTCTCAATGGTGCAGCCCAATCTAGAGTTATTGCTAGATTCACTTTCAGAATTATTGATTGCAGAACAGGACAGCGATCGACTCCTATCAAAACACCAAAATTTACCCCATACCTTTGTCAATCTTGATTATATTCTCCCTCCTGAAGTCCAAGATCGGGTAGATGATTATCACAAGCAATTAGAAGATCTTTGGCATACGGCAGATAGTGGAGTGATTCAATTTGATTATGAAATAGTCAAATCAGATTCTGGAATAAACCCAACGGATTTTTCCAGATTTTCTAGTCAAATCAAGCAAATCACCGTCTATCCTGTCTGTATTCACTATCTACGCCGTGCTAAATATCTCAGTGCATATGGTATCGATCCCGATGGCAATATGACTTGGCACAACTATCGACTAGATCGGATTACCTCTGAAAGTTTAAAAATTCTTGCTTGGGGCGATCACGCTATTCCCAAATATCTCAAGCAGTTACGCAATAGTGGCAAGTTACCCACATCCCAAGCAGTAGAGATAGAATTACGCAAAGCATGGGGATTTAAGTTTTACGAAGAACCGCAACTTTTATTAATTCGCTTTTCAGAAGATTTTGCGCGATGGTATGTGGACAATACGGTTCGACATCCTACTTTCAAATCAGTTCCCTATCCTAAAATTACATCTTTACTCCAAAAAACTGTTTCTAGCGATCACGAACGAGACGCGATTTTGGCAATTGTAGAACAACGAAATCCCAGCGATCGCTATTATCAAGCTTGGATTCGTCCCAATGACATTAATATCATCCAAAGACTGCGGGACTGGCGACCTAATGGAGAAGTATTAGCACCAATTTCCCTCAGACAGAGAATGGTCGATGAAGCAACACAAGAATTGATGCATTATTTACCTCACTGGCGGTAAAGCATAACCGATTTGACGCAGAGCTTTGCGAAACTTGCCTTCATGAGTAGCCAAAACCACCAATCCACGACTACCCACAAGCTGGCAGTATTTCTTAGTGAGCGGATCATTAGCAATCAACGCCGCTAAATGAGAACTAGCGCATTCAATCAACTTTGCTTCGCCTAAATCTCTCAAAGCTTGAGCCTTATCTGTGGCAGTCTTAAGAAAATCTTGCACAGATGCAGGTAAAGGTTCACTGCTGTTCTGCTCCAGAACTTGCTTTAACTCCGCAACCTGATGTCCATCCTCGATCGCCGTTAAAAGCCGATCCAAATCTAATTGCCATTTTCGATCAGCAATCCTTTGAGCATAAAGATCAAGAACTAAAGCTTCGGAAATATTCAACCCAGTTTCTGAAGCCACAATTTCTAGATTCGGCAATACCCGCAAAGTCTGACTATTAGCGATCGCTGGTGGTTGATATTTTTCGGTCAAGCCCAAACAATAAGCCCCCAATGCGTTTAGTCGAAAATAAATCAAACCATCGTAACGACTGAGAAAATGTAGCTCGTCAGTTCCCCAGAGATCGCCAAAATCTCGCCACGCCACCCCTGGATCAACATAGCTAACATCAATCAAACCCAGCGTCGCCGCATACTCAAATAAGAGACAGCGCATATATCGCTCTTGTAGAATATTCCAATCATGACTACCCGAATATCCTAAATTCCCATATCCCGATTCACAGATATAAAGAGCATCAGGATCGCGGGTGACTTCAAACAGATGACCAGTTGCCACCATATACTTGCTGAATTCAGGGAACTGAATCCACTTGCCAATGGGACATTCACTCAAAGCGGTAGCGATCGCTTCGCGCCGTCCCGCCACCGCCGTCATTCCCCTTGAGCCTTTGCCAGTTTGCCCCTTGATTTCATCAATGCGCCGAAATTCATCAAAAGTCGTATTCTTTAACCAGCGCTTCCATATTGTCTGTAAAGTTTTAGCTGGCGGGTCTTGCAAAGCCTTTAGCCCTGCCTTGGTCAGAACTAGCTTTGTGCCAGAAAGTTCGGCTATGTTCCCCACCTGTAACAAAGCTGTCCAGGCAAAGGCTTTGATACAGCCAATATCATCATAAGGTGAAGTGTAGTGATACTGTGCTTCCGCTTTGCGTTGTTGATCGTCATAAAAATCACCGCCCAACAAAATTGTCGCGATCGCCTTCACAGTTGCGCCACTGGGTAATGATGTTTTCTCACTGACAGAGACTTTGCCCGATTGAATCAAACGCAAAACCGACAGTAAATCTTTTTGACCAACCTGTTCCATTTCACAGACTGTCAACGGGATCTCATACTCTTTCTCATTCCAATATCTTTGTTGACGCACAACAAATGTGTCAGGAATTGTTTCACCGACTTCGTTTAAACGGGTTGCTTGAGGCTTGGGGACAAAGGCTGAAAGGGTTTGCTTGAGTTCAGATGGCATTGAGCCTTGATAGAAAAATAAGCTCAATAGTGATGGCTTATATTTTGAACTATAAGTATAGCGATCGCCTGTTCCAAAAATTGGCTTTTGTCCATATTTAGCCACAAATGCGTCTGCATTGTAATTATTTCCCGATGAATGCACGACTTCAGCAACTGCGGCTTTCTGTAATTCATCTAGCTGCTGCCAAAATGTCTTGATCTTCGCGCCCTCAATTTGTTGCAAAATTGCAGTTATCAGATCGGCTTTACGGGTTAATTTTTGATCAAGAGACAACAGTGGGCAAAGCTTTTTTAAATCATCAACAGTTTTCGCTTCAAGGGCTTGTTCAAGACTGATAACAATTTCTACGGTTTGTTTACGTCGTGGCATAGGGAGATCGGGCTATAGCAATAATCATCAATTGTATAATCATCGCTATCAATTAGTCTGATTTTTGTTGTTCATTTTGTAGTACTTTGCGCTACAAAATAGCATTGCCTTCACTCCTCATCCAAAAACCCACGCATCATTTGATTAACCAACTGCGGTTGCTCCTGTTGCACCCAATGACTGCAATTAGGAATATAGCGAATTCGCAAATCCTGCACATATTCCTCCGTCCCATAGGTTAATTCCTTACCCAAAGCCTGATCTTTCTCACCCCAAATCATCAAAGTCGGAATTTTGAGAATACCCCACACTTTCTTTTGGGATAAATAAGTAAGTAGATTGCGATAGTAATTAATCGCGCCCGACAAAGCCCCCCGCTTAGCAAACGCATTTTTATACTGCTCAATATCCGCATCCGTAAAAGCACTCTGATCGATCGCCATCCCTCGAAAAGCCCTCTCAATGAGCCGATAGTCATTTAACTGAATCAAGAACTCAGGCAAAAATGGAATTTGAAAGAATGCAATATACCAACTCTTGAGCATCTGCTGCGGAGTCTTTAACCCAGCCGCAAACTTAGCAGGATGCGGCAAATTCATCACAATCAAACGACTCACCAACTCAGGATAGGCATAGGCAAAAGACCATGCGATCGCTCCTCCCCAATCATGCCCAACCAGAATACAACTCTCATAGCCCAAGCCTGAGATTACTCCTTTAATATCTTCCACAAATTCTGACATAACATAGGCAGATTGAGCTTGAGGCTTATCACTATCGTTATAACCACGTAGATCGACAGCAACAACTTTATAGTCCTTCGCAAATTCAGGTATTTGATGCCGCCAAGAGTACCAGAATTCTGGAAATCCATGCAGCATCAACATCAGCGCACCTTTACCCTCGGAAACATAGTGCAGTTTTACGCCATTCGTCTCAATCCTATCGTGATGCCAAAGCTCTGCGGTCATAATATTTTGAGTGTAAAAATTAGTGAAAGTTAGCTCTAGAAGAAGTTAGAAGTATCAACTGCATTATCTATCCCCGAATCACGATAATCTCTCGCCCTGCGGGACTAATTACATTTTCAGTAGTAGTGCGATCATAAGATCGGCAAACCAGAACGGCGCTCAAATATCACCAACTGTCATTCTAAACTCAACCCATAGCTGAGAATCTACATCATACAAAATTGTACGGATTGTTGTCATACCCGATCAAGGTAGAGTATAGCTATAATGGGCAAGAAAGATTTAGTCAATAAAAATGCAAACCACTAAACTAGGTTCCAATGGACCAACTGTAACAGCGCTGGGTGTGGGAACATGGGCATGGGGAGACACCCTTTTTTGGGCTTATGGCAAGGATTTTGGAGCAAAGGATGTAGAGGAAGCTTTTCAAGCTTCGATGGATGCAGGAGTCACCTTTTTTGATACTGCTGAAGTTTATGGTTTAGGGGAATCGGAACGTTTGATTGGTAAGTTTAGTAAGCAAACTTCGCAACCAATCCAAATCGCGACTAAGTATTTCCCCCTGCCTTGGCGCTGGAGTCAATCGTCAATAGTTGATGCTCTAACCTCTAGCCTAGAGCGTTTACAAACTTCACAAATTAGTCTTTATCAAATTCACTGGCCCTTAGAATTTATACTCAAGACCAAAGACTTTATGGAAGTCTTAGCGGATGAAGTTAAAAAAGGACGCATTCAATCAGTAGGTGTAAGTAATTACTCCGCAGCGCAGATGACTCTTGCCCATCAGTATCTTTCTGAAAAAGGAATTCCTCTTGCGGTAAATCAGGTTCCCTATTCTCTCTTAAACAAACAAATTGAACAAAATGGAGTTCTCGAAAAGTCGCAACAATTGGGTGTGACGATTCTCGCCTATAGTCCCCTTGCTCAAGGTTTACTTACTGGTAAATATACACCAGAGACTTTGAAGAACTTGCAAGGTGCGCGTCGTATTGATTCTCGATTTAGTCCCCAAGGTTTACAGAAGCTTGAGCCTCTATTTTCAACCTTAAAAGATCTTTCTGAAAAGTACGGCAAAACCTTTGCACAAATTTCTTTGAATTGGTTAATATCTCAAGGAAATGTCATTCCTATCCCTGGGGCAAAGAATGCTAATCAAGCTAAACAAAACGCTGGAGCATTAGGTTGGTCTTTAACCAAAGAGGAAATCGAACTACTTCGTCAAAAAAGTAACTAAGGGCTTTCTCCGTAAATGCTTCAACATTTCGTGCCACTGTTTTACTCGTATCCTGATTCCATGCCTAAACTATCTCTGCCATACCATAATAGTCATAAGCCTCCAGATAGCCCAAGCAATAAAGCCTTGATTAACCAATCGAAACCATGAATCAAGAAACAGACATAGTAGTAATAGGCAGCGGCATTGGTGGGCTATGCTGTGCAGGGCTGCTAGCGAAATATGGACACAAAGTCCTTATTTGTGAAAGCCATAGCATTGCAGGAGGAGCCGCCCATAGCTTTAGTCGTCAAGGTTATAACTTCGACTCAGGGCCATCGCTGTTTTCAGGAATGTCTATACGACCATCAACAAATCCTCTAGCCCATGTACTTGATGCTTTAGAAGAAAAAATTGAATGGTTAACCTACGATGGCTGGGGCTGTGCCATGCCCGAAGGTCAATTTTTTGCCGCCGTTGGTAACGATTCGTTTAGCGAAATCTTGACCAAACTGAGAAGCAAACAGGCAGTTCAAGAATGGCAAAGATTACAAAAAGTCATGTTGCCACTGGGGAGAGCCGCCACCGCTTTACCGCCGATCGCTCTACGCAATGACTGGCAGGTAGCTCTATCAGCAGGTAAATATCTCTGGAAAATGCTGAGAGATTTACCACAACTCCCAATGCTGACCCAGCCCTTTTCCAAAATCCTAGAAGCAGAAGTAACCGACCCATTTATCTTGAACTGGATGAACTTACTTTGCTTCATGCTGTCAGGATTACCCGCCAATGGTACGCTCACCGCCGAAATTGCCTTTATGTTTGCCGATTGGTATCGCCCTAATGTCCAACTTGACTACCCCAAAGGCGGAGTCGGAACTGTCGTCGATGCATTGCTGAGGGGATTGCAAAAGCATGGAGGAGAATTACGGCTCAATACTCATGTACAGGAAATTATCCTCGATGGAGAAAAAGCGATTGGAGTGAGGTTAACCAACGGTGAAACAATCCAAGCGCGAGCCGTAGTCTCAGGAGCATCGATTTGGGATACCTTGAAATTATTACCACTATCAGAGCGATCGCCTAAAAAACTGCACCAATTACATAAAGAGCGGCAAGACATCCCCGCTTGTCCTAGCTTTATGCATTTACATCTAGGCATAGAAGCATCGGATTTACCCAAAGATTTACCCTGTCACTGGCTAGTTGTAAACGATTGGGAAATCGGAGTGGCAGCGCCACAAAATGTCGTTGCCGTATCCATGCCTTCGGTTTTAGACCCATCCCTCTCGCCCACAGGCAAGCATACAATTCATGCCTATACACCTGCAACGGAACCCTTTGAGTTATGGTCAGGCTTAGATCGTAAATCTGAGGCTTATGAACAATTAAAACAAGAACGGGCTGAAATTCTATGGCAAGGGATAGAGCGTTATATTCCTGATATAAGAACTCGTTGCGAAGTTACTTTGATTGGAACACCCCTAACCCATGCAAGGTTCCTGAGAAGAGATCGCGGCAGTTATGGACCAGCGATCGCCGCAGGACAGGGGATATTTCCAAATGCTAATACTCCCTTATCAAATTTGTATTGTTGTGGTGATTCCACTTTCCCTGGTATCGGCTTGCCTGCGGTTGCCGCCAGTGGCGAGATTCTGGCTAATTCTTTGGCTTCGCTGAAGCAGCAGCAAAATATGTTGAACGAAATCTTTTAAGCTCAATTCTTTCTAAGCAGTTGCTCAAAGAGATTTGAGCTTAAAAGATTTAAAAGCCACAGCTTAACTTTGCATACAGCCCTAAGCAATGTATGTTGGGTACATGTTACAAAAATTGGGACACAATAATGGGTATGCCCTGCGAAATCAATAGTATTCTCAAACTTCCGCCATCACAATA
This sequence comes from Pseudanabaena sp. Salubria-1, assembly GCA_023336205.1. Taxonomy (GTDB): domain Bacteria; phylum Cyanobacteriota; class Cyanobacteriia; order Pseudanabaenales; family Pseudanabaenaceae; genus Pseudanabaena. The sequence continues at coordinate 245,089 of JALQCR010000002.1, read as the reverse complement.
TCCCCAACAACTTATCAAAGGTGCAAAACATCAAGCTCAAAAACAAAATTATCGTTTAATTCCCATTGATGTTCCTATTGCTCTAGTTGATGAAAACTGGCTTGCCCATGCCGACATCATAATCAATAAACTAACTTGGAAAAATGGTCAAACCTATATCAGCTATGAAGTCAATCGCTTATATTCAACACCATTTGCAATCAAAGTATGAGCCAGTCATCTAAGCGATTGTACATATGATAACTACAGAATCTACTCCTTTTTCACTCAAGAACTAGCTGTACTAATTCGGGTGCGACCTCTACTTGATAACCCGTTACTGTGTAAGGATTCTGGCTTTCCTAATTAAGAAAATAATTTTTGCATGAATTTAGTAAAAGCTATACTAGGCAAGGATTTTGCTAATTTGAGAAGGCATCATATGAAGGTCGCACCCCCTACATTTGGTAGTCCTAAAAAGGAAAGGATGTAGGAAAATATCCAGATAGTTGATACAAAGTAAAGTAATGTCAGAAGCAAGGCCATCCTGTCCATCCTGCCAGTCCGTATCCGTTGTAAAAAACGGCAGTACACGACATGGAAAACAAAATTATAAATGTCGGGACTGTGGTCGTCAATTTGTAGAAAATCCACAGTGGCAGAGAGTTTCAGAGCGTACCCAAGACACTTATGACCTTCTTGAGAAACTACTACTAGAAAAAATCCCACTAGCTGGAATTGCCAGAGTCCTCAAGGTCTCAGAGAGATGGTTGCAAAGTTACGTCAATCATAAATATGAAAACGTTCCTCAGCAGGTGGAGGTAGAACCAAAACCAAAACGCCGTTTGACCATACAGATGGATGAATTGTGGTCTTTTGTGGACGACAAAGGCAATAAACAGTGGGTATGGCTTGCCATTGATGCCGAGACTCGTGAAATTGTCGGTTGTTATATAGGCGATCGCACTGGTGAATCAGCTCAGAAGTTATGGGAATCGTTGCCTAGCGTCTATCGCCAATGTGCGGTTATTTATACTGACTTCTATTCGTCTTATCCAGTTGTCCTGCCCAGCAAACGTCATAGGGCTGTCGGGAAAGAAACGGGAAAGACCAACTATATTGAGAGATTCAACTGTACGTTACGTCAACGAGTATCAAGACTAGTTAGAAAGACCTTATCTTTTTCTAAGAAATTGGAAAATCACATTGGAGCCATTTGGAATTTTATTCATCATTACAACGATTCTTTACCTCCGTGTGCGTCCTTTCCTTTTTAGGACTACCCTACATTTTGCATAGACAGAGTATTACCGATACTCTACCATTTTTTAATAAACACCTTTTTAAAACAGTCTTTTGATAAATTTAATTGATATTTATTTTTTGCTGTTTTCCAAATTTTGTAACAGCCGATCTAAAGCTTTGTGAGCAGTCATTTCTGCTACTCAAAGCGATCGCCACTTGAACTTACAAGCCATTACCAATCAAGATAAAAGAAGCCCAGTAGTAGGGATGACTGAGGTTATTGGCGACTTCATTGGGAAGTCCTTGGCGAATGCGTTGCTCGATCGCTACCATCTCCCCTCTACTACCAGCAACGTTTTTATAATCTCCTGTAATCAGAGCGATTTGGGCTTGACGAAGGGCTTCAGCTTTGGTGATGGCGTTATTGGCGAGGGTGGCATAGAAGGTGTTCATCAAGGCTTGTGTACCACTGTCATTAACTTTCCAGAGGGATGCGAGGGCGGCTCTTGCGCCTGCGGTTTGCATCAAGTAGCCGAAACCGAGGATTTCTGCACCTGTCCCGAAGTTACCGCCTACACCTGTCTCGCAAGCACTGAGAACGAAAAGGTCTACATTAGTGAGGGAACCAAATGCGCCTTTTTTGATGTCGATGAGGGAAATGCGATCGCCATTGCCAAAGAGAATGAATGATTTTTCGGGTTGACCTTTGAGGAATGCGGCATGGGTAGCAAAATGCACGATCGCATAGTCATCCATTTTCGGTTTGGTGATTTTGAAGCTGAAGCCATCATCGCGGAGTTGGGTAGTTTCAGAAATAGTTTCCGCGAGTTTACTTACTTCCATTTCTGCGTATGGTAAACCCGCAAAGTTGAACTGCTCGTCACCGATCGCAAAGTTATATTTTTTGCCAGAGGTGGTATAGGCTCCTGCGAGGACAGATAGCTCGCGTTGGGGTTTGGTGTTGAGGTCAGTGAGGCTGGCGGCGGTGATGTTGTTAATGCGATAGCGTTGGGTTAGCCATTGTTTGCCGTTATGGAGGGCGGCGAGGGGGATGTAGCGCAGTTGTCCATCGGGAGCATAGATGATGGTTTTGGTGTTAGCGGTATTGAGGTCTTTTTCAATAGGTTTAATCAGCCAGTCATAGAGTTTTTGGGCAGGTTTGGTTGCATCAGTGCGAGGATTTTGGAGGGCGGAGCGGAAGTCAACTATGGTTTGGTTGAGTTCTTTGCTGGTGACGTTGACGGTGCGGCGGATCGGCGGGGAGTAGGGAGTGACGAGGACTAGTTCGAGGCGGTTTTCGAGGATTAATGGATAGAGAAGGACGGCATCTTGTTGGAGGTTGCGAAGGTTGTCTTGCAGGGCGTTGAATTCGCTGAGTCTACCTAGCAGGTCTTGTTGGTTGAAGGCGATCGCTTCTAGTTTTTTCAGTAGTGTTTTAACTTCATCGCTGTCTATAAATTTGGTAAATTCTTTGACGAGTTCGGTTTCCTGTGTGTCGAGTTGGGCGATGCGTTGGTCTTGAGCGATCGTGCGTTCTTTGGGTTTGATGCTACGCAGTTCAGTTAGTTCTTTGCCGATGGCTATGGCTTGGTCGATGAGTTTTTGATAGCCTTGGTTGATTTGCTGTTCGGGTGGAAGGTTTTCGATGCCGCGTTGGGTGTTGGTGTTGCCACGCACGCCACGCAAAAATTCATCAAGTTCTTGGACTTTGAGAAGGTCGAGGACTCGTTGGGCTTCGAGGACACGGTTTTGTTGAAGGAGAAGATCGGCAAGTTGGCGATATCTTACTACAACAGTTTCTTTGTAGGAATTTTGTAATTCTTTGGGAAGCCCTTGAATATCTTTGCGAATAGCTTCAGAAGAGTTAACAGATTGTTTGTAGAAGAAAATTGCTAATGTGGTTTGATTTAGACTTTTAAATGTAGCAGCTAGATTACTAAGCGACAATCCTTCACCCCTACGATCTCCAATTTGTTTGAAGATAGATAAAGATTGCTGATAGAGATCAATCGCTTTCTGATACTGCCCGAGACTGCTGTATGTACTGCCTAGATTATTAAGTGAATTTCCTTCACCATCTTGGTAGCCGATTTGCTTTGCACTTGCTAAAGATTGTTGATAGAAACCAATAGCTTTCTGATACTGTCCGAGCCTATCATATCCGAGACCTAGATTCATTAGCGAAATTCCTTCATTATAATGATCCTCGGCTTGCTTCGCAATTGCTAAGGATTGCTGGTAATAATCAATCGCTTTCTGATACTGTCCGAGACTACTATATCCATTGCCCAGTCCTATAAGTGAAAGTCCTTCACCCGTGCGATCTTTAATTAGTTTAAAGATTGCGAAGGATTGCTGGTAGAAATCAACCGCTTTTTGGGACTGCCCGATATTATTGTATGCATTGCCCAGCCCAATGAGCGAATTTCCTTCACTATAGTGATCACCAACTTGCTTTGCCAGAGACAAGGATTGCTGGAAGAAATCAATTGCTTTTTGGTACTGTGCAAGATATTTGTTTGCATGTCCCAAACCGATGAGCGAAGCAATTTCAACATTGGAATCACTAACTTGCTTTGCCAGAGACAAGGATTGCTGGTAGTAATCAATTGCTTTTTGGTACTGTCCGTTATTGTAGTATGCACCTCCCAGACCTCTGAGCAAAATTCCTTCTCTAAGACGATCTCCAATTTGCTTCGCAATGACTAAGGATTGCTGGTAGTAATCAATCATTTTCTGGTATTGTTCCAGACCGTCGTATGCATTACCAAAATGGATAAGCGTACTCATTTCACCTTTACGATCTCCGATTTGTTTAAGAATTGCTAAGGATTGCTGGTAGAAATTAATCGCTTTTTGGTACTGTCCTAGACTATTGTATGAATTGCCAAGACTGTCGAGAACATATCCTTCACTCTCACGATCTTCGATTTGCTTCGTAATTGCTAAGAATTGCTGGTAGAAATTAATCGCTTTTTGGTACTGTCCTAGCTTGTAGTATGCATTCCCAAGATGTATAAGCGTACCCATTTCACCCTTGCTATCTCCGATTTGTTTAAAGATTGCTAAGGATTGCTGGCAGTAATTAATTGCTTTTCGGTACTGTCCTAGACTATTGTATGCAATGCCAAGATTATCGAGAACATATCCTTCATTCTTGAGATCTCCGACTTGCTTTTTGATTACTAAAGATTGTTGATAATAATCAATCGCTTTTTGGTACTGTCCTAGTCTATGGTATATACTGCCAAGATCATTGAGCAAATCTCCTTCACTTTTGCGATCTTCGATTTCCTTAGAGATCACCAAGGATTGCTGATAGTAATCAATTTTTTGCTGGTATTGTCCAAGTCTATCGTATGCAGTGCCGAGACGGATAAGTAAATCCATTTCAACCTTGCGATCTTTGATTTTCTTAAAGACTGCTAATGATTGTAGGTAGTAATCAATTGCCTTTTGGTACTGTTCTTGGCTATCGTATGCAATGCCAAGATTATTAAGAGAATTTCCTTCACCTCTACGATCACCAATTTCTCGATAAATTTGTAGAGATTGTTCCCACAATTGAATTGCCTCACGATGGCGACTAACTTTATCTAGCTGAATTCCTTGCTGTAATATTTGATCTGCCTCAGCTTTGCGACTTTGTACCGCCTGTGCCTGCACCACCTCAACCATCATCACATGCATAGGCAAACTGACAAGGAAAAGGGCAAAAGGCAAAAGGCAAAAGTAAGTCAGATTTAGTGATTTCTGCAAAGAACGCATACAAGCCTCAAGTAAGGAAAAGGGGGAAAAGGAAAAATAATTTTCTTGCTTTACAAGCGATCTCATTCATCTGGTTCTACATTAGGCACTTTTGCTAACATCTTCTCAAATGCATCCCATTGACACACTTAGCCTTCTTTTCTAAATAGTCCCTAGTTGAGCACAACGCAATCTTCGACGACAAAGAGATCGCCACTAATCCATCTATAGAAATTTGTTCCTTTTCCGCCAAAGACTCCAATTGTTGATATAAAACATCGGGGATATTAGCACTAATTTTCATGTATCAATTTCTCCACCTCCTTGTAAAAACTGCTTAGGCGTAACAACCTGAATACCAAACTTTTTTCGCAGATCTAAACAACTTGAAAAGTTATCGACAAAGCCGCAATTTCTGAAGTATACACCTGTTTCCCTTGCGCTTGCTTTGTCCGTGATGATTTTGTATCCGTGAGATCCGTTAACAACGCATCCACACTCTCCAATACTGGCACACCAGAGCGCTCAGAAACTATCTTAAGCGCATTTCTGAGAGGCGATTTGGTTGCTACTACTAAGGCTTCACCAAATCCCTTTTCCGTTACCCGATATTGAAAATCATCCATATTAGGATCAGGAATTAACTTCGATATCCCCGCCTTTAACTTAAGTGTTTCCTCCACCGCACTTTGAAAAGGATATAAAGCCTTCATACCACCAGAAGCATCAATCACCATAATCGCTAAATATAAATCCTCAGTTCCCACATTGGTTACCTGAAACTGAAATAGTGAATCAATCGGAATTGCGCGATCGCTTTTTGACTCCACTGCCGCACTGCCACGAATCGTAAACGCCTGTCCCACTAGCGCATCCGACTGTCCCTCAATCTGCATCTTCGCCGCAAAACTAAGATCTGACTGCCTCGCATTTAAGGTCAACTTCATTAACCTTGCTGCTAACAAAGATTGTAACTTAGGAATTAGGCGATCGCTCACATCCTTGATCGACTCACCTACCTTGCCAAAGGAATCAGGAATGATCTCATCAATACTCGGCGTAAACAAACCAATACTATCCACAGGTGGAATTTTGCGAGGTTGCTTACCGATTTTCGTGATTTTTTCTAATTGACTGCGATAGGCAGAAGTCATCCGACTGAGAATATACTGCACCTCCATTCCATAAAGCACCTGCGCTGATTGATAGCGCACTGCCACCATCCGCTTACTTTTCTGAATTGCTGCTTCTGCAATTCCCAGATCCTTACCCAAGGATGGATCGAGTCCGATCGCTAATTGCCAATTCACAGGCAAAGTCCGCAATGTTTCCCGCAAGCGATCGCCTACTTGAGCAGTTCCATTTAATATCCCCTTAGCTTGTAATCCTTGCCGCGATGACATTTTCACGTTGCCAGCAATCTTATTACTCGCATCCCATACATCAAATTGAAAACTCACACCTTTTTTCAGACAATCGCGTTCTACTCCTCCCAACCAAAATTCTACTTGATCGCCATTTACCGCCGTAATCACCGCTTCGGCTGTCGGTAAAGCGGGAGGTAAGAAATAAATTGGTTGCTTTTGGAGATCGCCTGATTTTTGAAAATCTGCAAAAGGAACTTGGTCAGAGGTAATCGCGTTAATACTAGGAATCAGATTCGCGATCGCGCGATCGGTTTCGATAGTCTTATTTTCGGTTTGATGCCATAGGGATTGGGTTAGTAGATAGGTAAATAGCCCGGCATGAAAATCATCAAAGGAATAATCGATCGCCTTTTGTTGTGCCTGTGCTGCTGCAATCACAATCCCTTTCGCGACACCTTGACTGCGTAACTGCGCTAGGCGATCGCTGGTTAAATTCAACTTACGCATCCATTTGTCTTGAAATTCTAATTCCGCAGCGATCGGGGCTGGATCAAAACCTGCTAAGCCTGCACGAGTCTCTTCTACCGAACGAATGCGAACATTACCGCGAGTGCCTCCACCTGAATAGCAACTATCTAGTACCGCCGTTACGTTGTCTGTCTTCAATGCTGATAGTAATAAAAATAGCGATCGCCCCATAATTCCCGAACTTTCGAGCGGATCATAGGTGACAAAGGAGGTATTCAGATCGATTGTTGCGCCATTCGCTCCTCTGATCGGATCGGGATCGGTAACGCGATCGCCATGTCCTGAAAAGTGAAACACCACCACATCGTCAGGTTTTGCCTGTTTGATCAGATGCTTTTCAAAGGCGGTCAAAATATTCTGGCGAGTTGGCTTATCGTTTGTGTCATTGGTGAGGGTCAGTACGTCATTAGGATTAAATCCAAATCGATTTACCAGTAATGCTTTTTGCAGTTCCACATCGGTAGTACAACCCTTGAGATCCGCATAGCTAGAAATTGGATATTTATTAATCCCCACCAAAAGCGCTAGTTTTCGACCCTTGGTGCTAGACAATGCCCTTGCATAGCGATCGCTTTGTTGCCATATCGGTAATGTAGAGATGCCAAGGGTGGTGAGAAAGGAACTGCTGAATTTGAGAAACTGGCGGCGATCGTGGGACATAGTTTAATTCTCTTTAGCTGAAAGTTTGAGATAGCTTCGACTACGCTCAGCTATCGTAACTTTGACTGAGCGTAGTTGAAGTCAATGTTATAAACCGTTACCAATCAAAATAAAAGCAGCCCAGTAATAGGGATGACTGATTTTAGTGGGCGCGGTGGATGATGTTGTCCTTGGAGGACGCGCCTCAATCGACACAATACCTCGCGTCTCGCCCAAATCTTCATAATTATCCGTAATCATGGCAACCTGAGCCTGTCTTAATGCCTCCACATTGGAGACTTTGCCTGTTTTCACCGCCGTATAAAAAGCATCCATGAGTTTCTCTGTACCTGCATCAGAGACTTTCCAGAGGGAAGCGATCGACATTCTTGCACCTGCGGCTTGCATTTGATAGCCTAAGCCCAGAATCTCGACACCGTTTCCTAACTTGCTGCCAAGTCCTGACTGACAGGCACTCAACACCACTAAATCCACATTGGTTAACGCCCATTTACGAATATCAGAAATTGTCGCTTTCTCGCCATCGCCAAAGAGAATGAAGGAATCTTTGGGATCGTCTGTGGAGAGTTGTCCGTGGGTGGCAAGATGGAGAATAGTGTAGGAATTGGAGTTGGTGGTGGTTAATTCTTTGGTGAAGGCGGTTTCCACAAGGGTGGTGGTATTAGGAAAGCGATCGCTTATTTTTTTGACTTCGGTAATGGTGGCGGGGAGTCCTGCAAATCCTTGTTTGTTGACATTGCCAAAGGCTCCTGCAAAGATCTTGGGTGTGGCGATTGGCGGTTTATTAAACTTAGTGAGAGAGGCGGCGGTGATGTTGTTGACGCGATATTTTTCGACTAGCCATTGTTTACCATCGTGGAGAGCGGCGAGAGGAATATAGCGCAACTGTCCATCGGGCGCATAGACGATCGTGTCGATTTTTAGTTCGGCTAGTTCTGTTTCAAAGGGTTTGATTAGCCATGTATACATTTGCTGGGCAGGTAATTTGACATCTTGTGAGCCTGAGTCTCTCAGTTTTGTCAGAAAATCACCAATTTCTTTATTCAGTTTTTCGCGCTTGATGTTAATGGTGCGGCGGATGGGGGTAGTTTTGGCAGTAACCAGAATTAGTTCGAGGCGCTCTTCGAGGATGAGGGGATAGAGGAGAACGGCGTTGGGATGTTGAGCAAGGATATCGGTGCGGAGATTTTGAAAGTTGTTGGTAATATCGACGTTTTGTTGTTGTTCCTTCACGCGCAGCTCTTTGACTAGGGTTTGGACGGGTTCGCTATCGAGAAAGGAGATAAATTGATCTTGTTGTTTTTGTTCGGATTTGACGAGTTTATTCAGTCTTTCTTGTTCGGCGGCGGTGATGTTGTTAGCAAGTTTACGCTTTTGCAGATCATCGAGTTCGATCGCAAGGGCGATGAAGGTTTTTTCTTGAGTTCGCAGTTCTGTTCCTTGTTCGGTCTTTTCGCTGCGGGTGGGGGTGCGGAGGTATTCGTTGAGTTCTTCGACTTTGAGGAGGTCGAGGACTTGTTGAGCTTCGAGGATGCGGTCTTGCTTGAGTAGGAGATCGGCGAGGTCGCGATAGGTAGATTCGACTCTGGCTAAATAGGATTTTTGGATATCTTTATCAAGTTTGCTGATGTCTTTGCGGATCGCTTCGCGGACGTTAATCGATTGTTTGTAAAAGAGAATGGCTAGTTCGGGGCGTTTGGCTTTGGATAATACATTTCCTAGATTTGCGAGAGCATAACCTTCGCCATTTCTGCCGCCAATCTCTCTAAAAATGGTCAATACTTGCTGATAATAAATCATTGCTTCTCGATCACGATTTAGTTTTTCGTAGGCAGCAGCTAAATTATTCAGCGCCGTTCCCTCACCGCTACGGTCTTTGATTTCCCGCGTGATCTCTAAGCTTTGCAGATAGAACTCGATCGCTGTGTCATATTTTCCGAGGGAATAGTAAACAATTCCCAGATTTCCCAGCACACCCCCCTCACCGCTACGGTCTTTGATTTCCCGTAAGATTGCTAAGCTTTGCAGATGGAACTCACTCGCTTTGTCATATTTGCCGAGGGCTTGGTATGCACTTCCCAGATTTCCCAGCGCATTTCCCTCACCGATACGGTATTTGATTTCCCGTAAGATTGCTAAAGTTTGCAGATAGAACTCGATCGCTTTGTCATATTTGCCGAGGGTAACGTAAGCGTTTCCCAGATTTCCCAGCACACCCCCCTCACCGAGACGGTCTTTAATTTCCCGCGTGATCGCTAAGCTTTGCAGTTGGAACTCGATCGCTTTGTCATATTTGCCGAGGGAATAGTATGCACTTCCCAGATTTCCCAGCACACGGCTCTCACCACTACGGTCTTTGATTTCCCGTAAGATTGCTAAAGCTTGCAGATAGAACTCGATCGCTTTGTCATATTTGCCGAGGGAATAGTATGCACCTCCCAGATTTCCTAGCGACTGTCCCTCACCGTTACGGTCTTTGATTTCCCGCGTAATCGCTAAGCTTTGCAGTTGGAACTCGATCGCTTTGTCATATTTGCCAAGGTAATAGTAAGCGAGTCCCAGATTTCCCAGCGACTGTCCCTCACCGAGACGGTCTTTGATTTCCCGATAGATTATCAGTGCTTGCTGCCATGACTGAAATGCTGCTTCAAACTGGCTAATATTGGATTGCTGATTTCCTTGATTAAATAGCCGATCTGCCTCTACTTTGCGGTTTGGGGTTGTCGATGATGGCAATGATTGACTTATTTTATTAAGCAAATTAGTTACTCTGGCTTCTGTTGCCCGATCTCCGATCTTCTTCGCTATTTCGATAGATTGCAGAAAAGATTCTCGTCCCTTTTGAATATCCCCAAGCAAAACATAATTAGCTCCAATAGCAAGGAGAAGAGAAAGTTCAGCTTTAGTATTTTCCAGTTGTCTATAAATTGCTAAAGACTGCTGAAAGGAATCAATTGCTTTTTGGTATTGCTCAGATTGTGTGAAGTGCTGTCCTCGCTTAAGCAAGCGTAATGCCTCATCCTGAAGGTCTTGAGTTGTTTGCGCCTGAGCCACCATCAAAGCCAAATCAGGCGGCAACACCATGCCCAAAATCCCAGTCATAGCGACAAACATCAACGCATAAAATCGCGAAGCCATAACAATATCCAAGGAAAAAGGAAAAAGTTTAAGAAGCAGTTGTTTGATTGTATATTGGCGATCAATATTTTACTAGCGCAACTTTGAGATCCCCGATTTTTCCCGTCCTTGTTACAAACCATTACCAATCATAATAAAAGGTGCCCAGTAGTAGGGATGAGTGAGCTTTGTTGGAACAGAACTTGGCTTGGCTCGGAGACGAGGTTCAACGGATACGAACTCGCCCCTTGGTTCGCCTAATGCTTCATAATTGCCAGTAATCAGCGCTACCTGTGCCTGTCGCAATGCTTCAGCATGGGAGACTTTGCCTGTTTTGATGGCGGTGTAAAAGGCGCTCATTAATTGCTGTGTGCCACCATCGGAGACTGCCCATAATGAGGCGATCGCCGCTCTGACCTTTGCCCGTTGTAACTGGTAGCCAAAACCTAAGATTTCAATCCCGTTACCGAGGTTGCCACCGAGGGCGGTTTGACAAGCGCTGAGGACTACTAGGGTTACGTTGGGTAAGTCCCATTCGGATACTTCGCGGAGGTTAATGCGATCGCCGTTACCGAGCAGGATAAATGAGTTATCGGGTGAACCTTCAACAAAGGCGGCATGAGTAGCAAGATGGATAATGTTGCTGGTTTTCATGTTGGGCAGGACTTTCGCCCGACTGAATTCGTTGTCTACCAGTTTGACGGTATTGGGAATGGTTTGAGCGAGGTCGGTGACTTCTTTACCTGCGAAGGGAAGTCCAACGAAGTTATAGCTTTTTTCATTGACGGTGAAGCTGTATTTCCCTTTCTCAAAGGCTCCTGCGAGGACTTGGGATTGTTGATTGGGGTTAGGGTCGAGGTTGGTGAGGCTGACGGCGGTGACGTTGTTGATTAGGTAGCGTTCGACTAGCCATTGTTTGCCATCATGGAGGGCGGCGAGGGGGACATAGCGCATTTGTCCATCGGGTGCGTAGATGATCGTTTGGATTTTGGCGGCTTTTAGGTCGGGTTCGATGGGAGCGATTAGTTTTTGGTAAAGTTGATTGGCGGTAGTTTCAATGTTGGGGTTTCGGGCTTCGAGTTGTTGGCGGAAGGTTTTGATTTCAGCTTCGAGTGCGGTTTGCTTGATATTGACGCTGCGATGGATCGGTGGTTGGTTGGGGATAAAGAGAACGAGTTCGATGCGGTTATCGAGAATCAATGGATAGAAGAGAGCAGTTCCTTGTCCGAGGCGTTGGACTCTGACGCTGAGGTCTTTGTAAGCATTGAGATTAGTGTTTTGTTTGGCGGCAGTTTGTTGGAGTTGGGCGATTAGGGTTTTGGTGCTGTCGCTTTGGAGGTGGGCGATGAGTTGTTGGTTAACTTGTTGTTGGATTTGTTCGATTTCATTGAGGCGTTGTTGTTGGCTGGGGGTGAGTGTTTGCAGTTTTCGCAGTTCGGTGAGTTCGCCGCCTAGTTTGACGGCGCGATCTTGGATGGTGTTGTATTCATCTAGGAATTTTTGTTCTTGGGGGAGCATTTCTACACCGAGGGCAGTGCGATCGTTCCCTTTTACATCTTTTAGAAAATCTTGGAGGTCTTGGACTTTTAGCAGATCTAGCACTTGCAGTGCTTCCATTACTCGGTCTTTTTGGAGGAGGCGATCGGCAAGGCTCTGATAGCCATTGATTACTGTGTCTCGATAAGATTGTTGTTCTTCTTTGTTGAGTCCTCTAATATCTTTACGGATGCTTTCTCGCACGTTGACGGATTGTTTGTAAAAGAGAATGGCTAGTTCGCGTTGATTGACTTTATTAAAGGCAAGACCCAGATTTCCGAGCGAAAGTCCCTCACCGCCACGGTCTATGATTTCCCGCGTGATCGCTAAGCTTTGCAGTTGGAACTTGATCGCTTTGTCATATTTGCCGAGGAAATAGTAAGCGATTCCCAGATTTCCCAGAGACTGTCCCTCGCCGCTACGGTTTTTGATTTCCCGTGCGATCGCTAAGCTTTGCAGTTGGAACTCGATCGCTTTTTCATATTTGCCGAGGGAAAAGTAAGCGCTTCCCAAATTTCCCAGCGCCTTTCCCTCACCGCTACGGTTTTTGATTTCCCGTGTGATCGCTAAGCTTTGCAGTTGGAACTCGATCGCTTTTTCATATTTGCCGAGGGAAAAGTAAGCGCTTCCCAAATTTCCCAGCGACTGCCCCTCACCGAGACGGTCTTTGATTTCCCGCGCGATCGCTAATCTTTGCAGTTGGAACTCGATCGCTTTTTCATATTTGCCGAGGGAAAAGTAAGCGTTTCCCAGATTTCCCAGCGCTTTTCCCTCACCGAGACGGTCTTTGATTTCCCGCGCGATCGCTAAGCTTTGCTGTTGAAACTCAATCACTTTTTCATATTTGCCGAGGGAAAAGTAAGCGTTTCCCAGATTTCCCAGCGCCTTTCCCTCACCGAGACGGTCTTTGATTTCCCGCGCGATCGCTAAGCTTTGCTGTTGGAACTCGATCACTTTTTCATATTTGCTGAGGGAAAAGTAAGCGTTTCCCAGATTTCCCAGCGACTGTCCCTCACCGCGACGGTCTTTGATTTCCCTCGAGATCGCTAAGCTTTGCTGTTGGAACTCGATCGCTTTTTCATATTTGCCGAGAGAATAGTAAGCGTTTCCCAGATTTCCCAGCGACTGTCCCTCACCGAGACGGTCTTTGATTTCCCTCGAGATCGCTAAGCTTTGCTGTTGGAACTCGATCGCTTTTTCATATTTGCCAAGGTTTCGGTAAGCGCTTCCCAGATTTCCCAGCGCTGCTTCCTCACCAAGACGGTCTTTGATTTCCTGCGTGATCGCTAAGTTTTGCAGATGGAACTCGATCGCTTTGCCATATTTGCCGAGGTTTCGGTAAGCGCTTCCCAGATTTCCCAGCGACTGCCCCTCACCGCGACGGTCTTTGATTTCCTGCGCGATCGCTAAAGCTTGCAGATGGAACTCGATCGCTTTGTCATATTGACCTAAATAGTAATATCCAAGTCCTAATCCGCTATAAGCACGACCTTCACAATCACGATCTTTGAGTTCGCGACAAATTGCAAGAGCCTTAAGATCGGATTCTATTGCATTTTTGTACTGACTTGCACGTCTCGCTTTAATTCCCAGATCCAACAGCCTATCTGCCTCTGCTTCGCGATCTTTAGTTGTTTGCGCCTGAACCGTCATCAAAGCCAAATTGGGCGGCGACACCATGCCCAAAATCCCAGTCAAAGCCACAAACATCAACGCATAAAACCGTGAAGCCATAACAATATCCAAGGAAAAAGGAAAAAGTTTAAGAAGCAGTTGTTTGATTGTATATTGGCGATCAATATTTTACTAGTGCAACTTTAAGACCCCCGATTTTTTCTGTCCTTGTTATAAACCATTACCAATCATAATAAAAGGTGCCCAGTAGTAGGGATGAGTGAGCTTTGTTGGAGCAGAACTTGGCTTGGCACGGAGACGAGGTTCAACGGATACAAACTCGCCCCTTGGTTCACCTAATGCTTCGTAATCGCCAGTAATCAGCGCCACCTGTGCTTGTCGCAATGCTTCAGCATGGGAGACTTTGCCTGTTTTGATGGCGGTGTAAAAGGCGCTCATTAATTGCTGTGTGCCACCATCGGAGACTGTCCATAATGAGGCGATCGCGGCTCTAACCTTTGCCCGTTGTAACTGATAGCCAAAGCCTAAGATTTCTATCCCGTTACCGAGGTTGCCACCGAGTGCGGTTTGACAAGCACTGAGGACTACTAGGGTTACGTTGGGTAAGTCCCATTCCGATACTTCGCGGAGGTTAATGCGATCGCCGTTGCCGAGCAGGATAAATGAGTTGTCGGGTGAACCTTCGACAAAGGCGGCATGGGTAGCGAGATGGATGATGTTGCTGGTTTTCATGTTGGGCAGGACTTTAGCCCGACTGAATTCGTTGTCTACGAGTTTGACGGTATTGGGAATGGTTTGAGCGAGGTCGGTGACTTCTTTACCTGCGAAGGGAAGTCCAACAAAGTTATAGCTTTTGTCATTGACGGTGAAGCTATATTTCCCTTTCTCAAAGGCTCCTGCGAGGACTTGGGATTGTTGATTGGGGTTAGGGTCGAGGTTGGTGAGGCTGACGGCGGTGACGTTGTTGATGAGGTAGCGTTCGACTAGCCATTGTTTGCCATCATGGAGGGCGGCGAGGGGGACATAGCGCATTTGTCCATCGGGTGCGTAGATGATCGTTTGGATTTTGGCGGCTTTGAGGTCGGGTTCGATGGGAGCGATTAGTTTTTTGTATAGTTCATTGGCGGTGGTTTCGATATTAGGGCTTTGGGCTTCGAGTTGTTGGCGGAAGGTTTTGATTTCGGCTTGGAGTTCAGTTTGTTTGATATTGACGCTACGATGGATCGGCGGTTGGTTGGGGATAAAGAGAACGAGTTCGATGCGGTTATCGAGGATTAATGGATAGAAGAGGGCAGTTCCTTGTCCGAGACGTTGGACTCTAGCGCTGAGGTCTTTGTAAGCATTGAGATTAGTATTTTGTTTGGCGGCGGTTTGTTGGAGTTGGGCGATTAGGGTTTTGGTGCTATCGCTTTGGAGGTGGGCGGTGAGTTGTTGGTTGACTTGTTGTTGGATTTGTTCGATTTCATTAAGGCGTTGTTGTTGTCTGGGGGTAAGGGTTTGCAGTTTTCGCAATTCGGTGAGTTCGCCTCCTAATTTGACGGCACGATCTTGGATGGTGTTAAATTCGTCTAGGAATTTCTGTTCTTGGGGTAGCATTTCTACACCGATAGCAGTGCGATCGTTCCCTTTTACATCTTTTAGGAAGTCTTGCAGATCTTGGACTTTGAGCAGGTCTAGTACTTGCAGTGCTTCCATGACGCGATCTTTTTCGAGTAGGAGATCGGCTAGACGACGATATCCATCTATTACCGTATTTCGATAAGATAGTTGTTCTTCTTTGCTAATTTTTTTGATGTCTTGACGGATGTATTCAGTGGTATTGACGGATTGTTTATAAAAGAGGATGGCTAGTTCGGATTGTTTGATCTGCTTAAAGATAAATCCGAGAGATGCTAGTGATGTACTCTCAAGACTGAGACTTTTAAGTTCCCTTGCAATCGCTAAGCTTTGCAAATGAGATTCAATCGCCTTGTCATATTCGCTGAGAAGCATGTAAGTACCTCCCAGCACTCCAAGCCATACACACTCACCTTGTCGATCTTTGATTTCCCTTACGATCGCTAAGCTTTGCAAATGAAAATCAATCGCCTTGTCATATTTACCGAGAACAATGTAAATAGATCCCAGACGTAAGAATGAATCCCTCTCTCCACTGCGATCTTTGATTTCCCTTACGATCGCTAAGCTTTGCAACTGAAAATCAATCGCCTTGTCATATTTGCCGAAAGCAAGATAAGCATTTCCTAAATTTCTGAGCGCTTTTCCCTCGCCATTTCGATCTTTAATTTCCCTTGCGATCGCTAAGCTTTGCAAATAAAATTCAATCGCCTTGTCATATTTGCCGAGAACAAGATAAGCATTTCCCAGATTTTCGAGTGACTGTTCCACACCAAGGCGATCTTTAATTTCCCTTGCGATCGCTAGGCTTTGCAACTGAAAATCAACCACCTTGTCATATTTGCCGAGATTAATGTAAATAAGTCCCAGATTTTCGAGCGCTTTTCCCTCGCCATTTCGATCTTTAATTTCCCTTGCGATCGCTAAGCTTTGCAACTGAAAATCAATCGCCTTGCCAAAATAGCCGAGAGGAATATAAGAAAGTCCTAGGTTTCCGAGTGCATTTCCTTCCCCACGGCGATCTTTGATGGCGCGATAGATTGTTAAGGCTTGTTCCAATGGCTGTAACGCGGCTTCAAATTGACCAATCGAGAATTGTTGAATCCCTTGCTGCAATAGCCGATCTGCCTCTGCTTTGCGGTCTTGAGTTGTCTGCGCCTGAGCCGTCATCAAAGCCAAATCAGGCGGTGACACCATGCCAAAAATCCCAGTCAAAGCCACAAACATCAACGCATAAAACCGAGAAGCCATAACAATATCCAAGGAAAAAGGAAAAAGTTTAAGAAGCAGTTGTTTGATTGTATATTGGCGATCACTATTTTACTAGTGCAACTTTGAGATCCCCGATTTTTTCTATCGAAGTTACTGGTGCTGTTAGCGAGATCGCTTACAAACAATCGCACTCATCTGGTTCTATATTAGGCACTTTCGCTAACACCCTCTCAAACGCATCCCAATTAGCCTTCTCTTCCAAATAGTCCCTAGTTGACCACAACGCAATCTGTGACGACAAAGCGATCGCCACTAATCCCTCTATAGAAATTTGTTCCTTTTCCGCAAAAGATTCCAATTGTTGATATAAAACATCGGGGATATTAGCACTAATCTTCATGGATCAATTTCTCCAACTACTTGTAAAAACTGCTTCAATTCAATCCCAGCTATATCTCATCATCCAAACCAATTCCCAACTGTCGCAACTTTTCTGCAAGACGATCTGCCCTTGCCTTTTCCTGATCTGCCCGTTGTGTCTCTTGTTCAGCCCGTTGATTAGCCGCCAAATTCGCACTATATAACTCCTCTGGCGTGAGCAACTTCTCTCCATTATCCAGACGATAAAACCCAATCAGATATTCCTCAGCCTGTAACTTGAGTTGCAATACTTCACTGCAATTATCGCGAATCGGCTTATACACACCATCCTCATTCAGTCGATAGCCTTGCAACTGTTCCGTAATCCATTCTCCATAGGGATCAAACAGCCAGTATTCAGTTACCCCCATCTGCTCGTATAGTATCTTCTTAAAGTTCCAATCAGTTTCCTTTGTCCCTGCCGATGTCACCTCAAAAATAATCGCTGGTGTTTGTTGTCCTTCCCAAATTTTGTAATTGGCATAGAGGCGTTTTTCGATATCAAACACAATCATTACATCAGGTGCAACTCTAGCTCTGGAATTGCCTTCAATGTAATAGAGAAATTGATCGGCAAAAACAACGGCTTGCTGCTCCTGCAAATATAACCGCAAGAGCGCGAGAGCCATCAGAATTGCCAGAACATGCTGTTGAGTTTCTGCCAAGGGTTCTCCGTCGGAACTGGGATAGATGATTTCTGAGGTTGCTGAATTGGTGGCTGGTGCGATCGCCTGTTCCTGTGTATTTACTTTGGTATTTACTTTGGTATTTACTTTGGGTTGCTGCGATCGCTCTTCGGTAATGGCTACCATAATGCTCTAGGGCTGATTGTTGATCAGAATTATATCACACGCCTACAGACAGCATACTTACAACCCATTCCCAATCAGGATAAAAGCAGCCCAGTAATAGGGATGACTAATTTTAGCGGGGATAGTTACTGTTGTTCTTGGACGCGCCTGAATAGACACAATACCTCGCGCCTCGCCTAAACCTTCATAACTACCCGTAATCATCGCAACCTGTGCTTGCCGTAGTGCTTCAGCATGGGAGACTTTGCCTGTTTTTACGGCAGTGTAAAAAGCATCCATGAGTTTTTGTGTACCTCCATCCGAGACTTTCCAAAGCGTGGCGATCGCAGCACCTGCGCCTTGATTCTGAATCTGATATCCTAAGCCCAAAATCTCAATTCCTTTACCAATCTTGCCGTTAATTGCTGTCTCACAAGCACTCAAAACAACCAAACCCACATTAGTTAGTGTCCAGTTCTCAATATCATTCAACGTTGCTCTACTACCATCACCAAATACTATGAAAGAGTCTTCTGGTTGCCCTACCGCAAAATATCCATGTGTCGCCAAGTGTACGATAGAATGGCTTTGCATCTTAGGTAATGTTTCTGGTTGAGAGAATTGTTGATCGATTAGAGTTGTAGTGCGCGGAATAAGATTGGCAATTGTTTCGACTTCGACTTTTGTTGCAGGCAAAGCATTAAAGTCAATTGTACGATCGCCGACTTTAACACTTTGTTTATTGGTGGCGGCGGCAGCTAAAATGCGAGGCTGGATGAACGATCTGGATATGAAACTCTTAGTCAAAGAACTGGCAGTGATATTGTTGACGCGATAATTCTCGATTAGCCACTGTGTACCATTATGAAGTGCTCCGAGGGGAATATAGCGAAGTTGTCCATCAGGAGCGTAAATAATAGTTTCAATTTTTGCTTGTTGTAGTTCTGTTTCAAAAGGTTTGATTAACCAGTTATAGAACTTCTGTCCGTTTTCTTTAACATTAGCAGAAGATGGATCGCGCAAGTTAGTAAGAAATGTAGAAATCGATGTATTTAAGTCTTCGCGTTTAAGGTTGATCGTTTTGCGGATGGGTGTGGTATTGGCAGTAATCAATATTAGTTCGAGGCGATCGTCAAGAATGAGGGGATAGAAGAGTGCAGCATTTTGCACTTCTTTGAGTTTTCCACGTAGGTTGTTGAAGATCTCTATATTGACATTTTGTGATTTCTCAGTGCGACGCAGTTCTTCTATTTGTTTTTGAATTGGGGGGCTTTTGAGAAAAGCGTTGAACTGGTTGGTGAGATTTTTTTCTTGATTGGTGAGGAAGCCTAGACGCTGTTCCTGTTGCAAGTCAAGTTTGCCTTCGCGATACAGTGCTTGTAATTCAGCTAATTCTTTACCCAGAGCGATGATGTTTTGTTCAGGATATTGTAGCTCGATCCCTTTTGATGTTTCGGTATTACCTCGCATATTGAGAAGATATTCACTAAGTTCCTCAACTTTTAAGAGATCGAGAACCTGTTGCGCTTCGAGAATGCGATCTTGCTGCAACAGTAAATCGGCAAGTCGGCGATACCTTTCAGCTACCGTATTTAAATAAGACTTTTGTTCTTCTTTACTTAACTTACGAAGGTCTTGTCGCATTAATTCTGTAATATTGACAGATTCTTTATAAAAGATAATGGCAAGTTCTGGTTGTTTTTGTTGAGCAAATAAATCCCCAAACTTGCTAAATATACTTGCACGATTGTAAGGACTTTTGCTAATGTTCAAGGCTCGTTGATAAAAATCAAACGCTAGTAAATATTTTTGTTGGAGTTGATAAACAGTACCAATACTCTCTAAGATTTGGGCAGTTGATTCAATATCGTTAACATTTCTAGCAATAATTAAAGCTCTTTGCAGGAAAGATAGGCTTTGTGAGTATTGCTGAATATGTCTGTAAACATCGCCTATGATATTTAAAGTTTTAGCCTCGCCTTCTTTATAACCAAGCTTTTCACGAATCTGTAAAGCCTGAAATAGATAATCTAGAGCTTCCCTATATTTTTTTAGACTTATGTAGGTTATGCCAATGTTATGTAAGACTCTTCCCTTTTCATTCCATACATCTCGTTCATTATTTTTATTGAGACTTGCCTGTAAAATTTTTAACGCCACTTGATAAGTTTCTATAGCCCGTCCATATTCTCCTAGCTCGTTATAAATTAAAGCAATACCTTGCCAAGATTTACCTTGATCAAAAGTATTCCCTATCAGTTGTCTAACTTTTAATGCTTGTTGATAGTAGTTAAGCGATTTTGCATAACTACCAAGATAATAGTAGGCTCTTGCTAAATTTCCGAGATTACGACTTTGTTGCTCTAAATCTATACTTGCATTGCTTAATTTCAACGCTTGGAGATGATATTCAACAGATTTAATGTAATTGTTTTGTAGTTCGTATGCCAGAGCCAGATTCCCAAGAGTATTGTCCTCTCCTTTAATATCTTGAATATTTCTACGAATTAATAATGCTCTTTCGTAATAATTTATCGCGTTTTTTGCGTCTTTCAGTCTAAAGTATGATCTGCCAATTGAGTGCAGGATATAACCTTGCAATTTTTGGTTTGCATTTATCTTTAAGGCAAGACTATAAGTTTTGATTGCCTGTTCGTACTTTTGCTCATTAAATAATAAATCTGCTTTTTCAACTAGTATAGTTTCATTATCACTGTCATTGCTATTACTATTTGCTACAAGATATTTGTGGCTCTTCTGGGTTCATGGGGATAAGCACAGCTAATAGTAATCAGAATCCTCTCGGAGCAACAGTTACAGCCCTACCATGTCGCCAATAATTGTATCGATACTGTACCATTTACCCCTCAAACCCAGATGAGCCATATTTGTAATCATTCGCAAAGACAGGAGATGCAATTGAGATTGGACTATGGTAAACAACTAAACTTAAAGTACTTGCAATAAATAGATAACTGAGAGAATTGTTATTAAGCATTTATTTTGCCACTCATTTACTCTGCTTGCGAGGCAATCTTCTCCAAATTTCAATACCTATGGAATTTGATATCTGGTGATAAATGTTAATTGAAGGCTAGAAGATAAGAGTTTCAGGGAATAGATTTGAAAATCTATTCCCTTTCTAAATTAAATTTTATTGATCGCCTCCATTAGGAGGATCGCCAAATTCAAAAACAATTTCAGCCCTTTTATTTAAATTTCGAGATAGTTCTAAATGGGCTTTACCTAACTCTAAAAATATTTCTGCTCTTTTACTGGTATCTTCAAAAATTTCTAGAGATGTTTGAAGATTTGAGATGGCATTAATTGAATTCTCTTCACTGGCTTTAAGTGATTCTAATGCTTTCTTAGCTTTTTGAGACTTGGTTGACATTTTGACAACAACAATCCTGTGTTTTTTTATTGTGTAATAGCATTTTAATTATATTATTAAGACCACATAACTAATCTTGATAATATTTAACATTTTAAACTTTCTTTATTTTAATTCAAGTCTAAGCAAATCATAAATTTCTAAAAACCATTCCCAATCAGGATAAAAGCAGCCCAGTAATAAGGATGACTGATTTTAGCAGGGATAGTTGATGTTGTTCTTGGACGCGCCTCAATAGACACAATACCTCGCGCCTCGCCCAAACCTTCATAATTACCCGTAATCATCGCCACCTGAGCCTGTCGCAAAGCCTCCGTATTCGCGACTTTACCTGTCTTTACTGCCGTATAAAAAGCATCCATGAGTCTCTCAGTACCGCCATCCGACACCTTCCAAAGCGTCGCGATCGCCGCACTTGCACCCGCATTATGAATCTGATAGCCCAAACCAAAAATCTCAATCCCTTTACCCTTGCCGCCCTGACCACCGATCGCCGTTTCACAGGCACTAAGGACGACCAAACTCACATTGGTGAGTGTCCAGCTACCGATATCGCTAATCGTGGATATCTTGCCATCACCAAGCAGGATAAAGGACTGTTCGGGTTGTCCGACTTCAAAATGTCCGTGGGTGGCGAGATGGATGATGTTATGGGTGTTGAGTTTACCTGTGAGTGCGGGTTCGGTGAAGTCGCGATCGACTAGTTTCGTGGTATTGATTTTGGTGGCGATGCTTTCTACTTCTGTTTTGGTAGCAGGAAGGGCAGAGAAAGAAAGCGTGCGATCACCTACTTTGACATTATGCTCGGCAGTGGATGCGGCGGCGAGGACGCGGATTGATGGTGCGGCGTGAGGTGTGAAGTCGGTGAGGGAAGCGGCGGTGATATTATTGATGCGATAGCGTTCGACTAGCCATTGTTTGCCATCATAGAGGGCAGCGAGGGGAATGTAGCGCAATCCTTCATCGGGGGCATAGATGATAGTTTGGATGTTGGCTTGTTGGAGTTCTTTCTCGAAGGGTTGGATCAGCCAGTTATAGAACTTTTGAGCATCGGTTTTGACTTCGGAGTTGGAGTTACGAAGGTTTCTCAGGAATGATTCTATGTCTTGGTTGAGTTCCGTGCGTTTGAGATTGACGGTTTTGCGGATCGGTGGCGCATTGGCAATAATCAGGATCAGTTCGAGGCGATCGTCGAGGATGAGGGGATAGAAGAGAGCAGTATTTTGTAAATTCTTGATTTGTTTTTCCAAACGTTTGTATATCTCAATATCAACATTTTTTTGACTTTCAATACGACGCAATTCTTGAATTTGTTTTTGGACATCGGAACTCTGCAAGAAGGCATTGAATTGTTTGTTTTGTTCTATTTCATTGTTGGTCAGGAATGCGAGGCGCGGTTGTTGCTGCTGGTCAAGCTTGCCTGCGAGAGCAAGTTTCTGAAGTTCTGCGAGTTCGTTACTGAGGGCAATAATGTTTTGTTCGGGCTTTTGGAGGTCTGTACCTTTGGCGGTTTCGCTGTTGACACGCACGTTACGGAAATATTCGCTAAGTTCTTCGACTTTGAGGAGATCGAGAACTTGTTGGGCTTCGAGGATGCGGTCTTGTTTGAGTAGGAGGTCGGCTAAGCTGCGGTAAGTATCTTCAACGGTGAAGAGGTAGGATTGTTGTTCGTCTAGTTTAAGTGTGCGGAGGTCTTGGCGAATGGATTCGCTGACATTGACCGATTGTTTGTAAAAGAGAATCGCTAGTTCGGTTTTGTTTTGGAGCGATAGAGTCTTGCCGATGCGACTGAGACTAATAAACTCACTCCATCTATCTTTGATTTGTTGCGAAATCACCAAAACTTGTTGGAAATACTCAATGGCTTTTTCATAATTTCCAAGTTCTTGGTAAATAGTTCCCAGCCCTCCCAATGCATAACCTTGACCTCGCGTGTCATTTATTTCCCTTGCAAGTGCTAAGTGTTGCAGTTGGTACTCAATCGCTTTGTCGTATTTTTTTAGGAGAGCGTAAGTGCTACCCAAATTCCCTAACGCATTACTCTCAGACCCCTGATCATTTATTTCCCTTGCAAGTGCTAAGTGTTGCAGTTGGTACTCAATCGCTTTGTCGTATTTTTCTAGGAGCGCGTAAGAAACCACCAAACTTCCAATTGCCTTATTCTCAGCTGTTCGATTTTTAGTTTCCTGAGCTATTTTCAAAGATTGCTGATGGTAATCAATAGCTTTGTCGTATTTCCCGAGGTGGCGATAAGTGAGACCTAAGTTGTCCAGAGCTCTAGATTCACTATGTCTGTCTTTAGTTTGTCTCGAAATTGCCAAGACTTGTTGGAAATACTCAATGGCTTTTCCATAGTTAGCAAGTTTTAGATAAATATTTCCCAGATTTCCCAGCGCATATTCTTCGCCACTGCGATTTTTAATTTCTATTGCAATTTTTAAACTTTGAAGTTGGTACTCGATCGCTTTGTCATATTTATAGAGAGAATCGTAAGAGAGACCTAAATGGCTCAGTACAAGCCCTTCTCTCTGTCTATCTTTGACTTCCCGCATAATCGCTAAGTTGTATAGTTGATAATCGATTGCTTTGTCATATTTACCGAGAAAATAGTATGCAATCCCCAAATCTACTAGTACAATGCTCTCACCCTGTCTGTCTTTGATTTCCCTCGTAATTTCTAAGCTTTGCAGTTGGTAATTGATCGCTTTGTCATATTTACCTAGGAAATAGTATGCAATTCCCAAATTCCTCAAACTCTTCCATTGTCCAATCAGATTGCTAATAGTTTTGTAAACTTCTGCCGCTTGTTGACAATCTTGCAATGCCTGTTGATTCTTGTCAGTTTTTAAATCATCTCGGCAAGCTTCCCACAACCGATCACCCTCAGTCTTACGGTCTTGATTTGTTTGTGCTTGGGCTATTGTCACAACAGGTAAATTAATTGCTCCCCCCAAGCATCCAAATGTGAGAATCAGAGCAAACGAGTAGAGTCGCGAATCCATGACCATAGCCTTGAGATTACTTCGCAATTCTACATTTTTTATTTTTTAAAAACTCATAATGCAATGAAAATTTATCAATAAAAGCGAAAGGGGGTCTGGTATAAATTCACAACTATTTAGAAATTTTGCTCAGCCATTCTTCTACCTGCTGTTTCTTTGCACTATTCTCTAAACTGACATAATTAGCAAGAGCAAGCTGCAAATACTTCCGCGCCTCTTGCTTCTTCCCATTCACCACAAACACTTTTGCCAAGCCAATCTGCGCCTCCGCCAAAACCTCCAGATTCTGCTCCGACTGCGCCAACTCCAACGCCCTGTGATAATGCAACTCCGCCACATCCCGCAACCCAACCTGCAAATAAAAATTACCCAACATCCGCTCCGCAATCGCCACCGACTGCCCCGACAGACTCGCCTTCTCTAACACCGCGATCGCCTGTTCTGCCAATCCATACTCATTGTAAATATCCGCCAAAGCGATCGCCTTCGCAATCTCTGGCAACCCTTGATTTGACTGAATCACTGCCATTCTCTTATTTAACTCCTGCCCCTCCTTCTCCGTCAAAACCTTAAACCGCAACCGAAACTCAGAATTATTACCTCCCAACGCCTTAACCAGAAAATTATAATCAACACCCAACTTTAAAGGCTGACTCCCGCCATAGCTAACCTTAGAACAATCCACTTGGCGATCGAGCAAAATCTCTTGCCTTGTTCCCAACTGTACCCGATATCCCGTCGCTCCATTTACTTCCTGCCAGCGAATCACCTGCTTCGTATCCAGCAAAGTCACCGTATAGAAACGCAAATCGAGGTATTTCAAAAAATCATCCTCGCCTTTAGTATCAAAAGTATCGCTAGTTGGTCTAAAAGATTGCGGACAGATTTTTGCTAATCCCGAAAAAGTACCCGCCTCAACTGTTCGCACCCGACCATCAGAACAAAGAATCTCCAACTCCGAATCAATCTCAGGCTTGACGAGATCATCTGATTCTAGCAACATCCAAGATCGTGCGGGCTGACTCACACCATTCCGAACCACAATCGCCTTAGGATTCCAAGAAGTAATTCGCACATTAGCAGAGGCAACTTCAGGCAAAGTCATCATCCCAAAAGCACCCAAGCCACACAACAACATCCCTTGCCAAACCTTAATTCTTCCTTGCATGGTTATTTCTCCTTACTCGTGTCTTTATTCGAATTATCACTAGAAACCGTCTCATTCAAACGCTTATTCGCCAATCCATGCCAATTATCATCTTCAGGCTTAGCGAGATCGCTAGGAGTTGCCTTGCTAGCACATTTCGTCCAAGCCCCTAACGCCTTTGCTTTGTTATTTGGCGAGTCTTTTGGCGATTTCGCTTCCAAAACCTGCGCCAACAAACAATAAGCCGCACTCCGATCGGGATTCACCTTAATTGCTATTGCAAGTTTCGCCTCCGCATCATCATAGCGCTCTTGCATAAACCTCGCCCAACCGAGATTTTTCAACAGATTGTAATAATCATCTCTCCCTCCTGCATTATCTTGTAAGCTAATCGCACCAGCACGTTCAACACCTTGACTCAACAAACGTACAGCCGTTCCATAGTCCTTTTTGATCACATACAAACGTCCTAAATTATTCAAAGCCTTAACATAGGTAATCCCACTGTCAAACCTTTGCGGATCGCTTTGCACAGCCACTTCATACTGCACCTTCGCCTTATCCAAATCATTTAGCTCTTCGTACAACCAACCAAGATTGTAATAAGCCTCACCGTAGTTAGGACGCATCGCGATCGCCCTCTGAAAATCTGCCTTAGCACTTTCTACGCGCCTATTATCGAAATTTTCAAGCCCATTCCGATTGACCCTATGCGCCCAAGATGGCAAAGTAGCATTGATTCCAAACAAAGAAACCATTAATAACCAAGACAAACCACAGCTAGTTTCCTGCCAAAATTCCTTAGGTATATGCAACTGAATGAGGATTTTTTCATAAGACTTATGCCCTATCTGCGTTAGCGCACCACCACCCGCCATTAAAGTCAAAACACTCTGCCCCACTACATACAGAGTATTCTCCGAATTTGCCCCACCACTTAATATCCTTGAAGAAGTATTCACAACCAAACTCAGTGAAACCGCCAAAGCCGCAATCGTCAACCCATTCCACAACCAATCCCAATTGTCCCACCTTGAAGAAAAATACCACCACCAATTTGACTCGGGTGGCTTAATCAGCGATCGTAATGCAGCCAGATTAGAAATTTGCAGAATGACATTTTTTTGTTCTTTTAGCTCTTTATCTAGACTTTCTATCTCTTTCAATTCGGTAGTCCTAAAAAGGAAAGGATGTAGGAAAATATCCAGATAGTTGATACAAAGTAAAGTAATGTCAGAAGCAAGGCCATCCTGTCCATCCTGCCAGTCCGTATCCGTTGTAAAAAACGGCAGTACACGACATGGAAAACAAAATTATAAATGTCGGGACTGTGGTCGTCAATTTGTAGAAAATCCACAGTGGCAGAGAGTTTCAGAGCGTACCCAAGACACTTATGACCTTCTTGAGAAACTACTACTAGAAAAAATCCCACTAGCTGGAATTGCCAGAGTCCTCAAGGTGTCAGAGAGATGGTTGCAAAGTTACGTCAATCATAAATATGAAAACGTTCCTCAGCAGGTGGAGGTAGAACCAAAACCAAAACGCCGTTTGACCATACAGATGGATGAATTGTGGTCTTTTGTGGACGACAAAGGCAATAAACAGTGGGTATGGCTTGCCATTGATGCCGAGACTCGTGAAATTGTCGGTTGTTATATAGGCGATCGCACTGGTGAATCAGCTCAGAAGTTATGGGAATCGTTGCCTAGCGTCTATCGCCAATGTGCGGTTATTTATACTGACTTCTATTCGTCTTATCCAGTTGTCCTGCCCAGCAAACGTCATAGGGCTGTCGGGAAAGAAACGGGAAAGACCAACTATATTGAGAGATTCAACTGTACGTTACGTCAACGAGTATCAAGACTAGTTAGAAAGACCTTATCTTTTTCTAAGAAATTGGAAAATCACATTGGAGCCATTTGGAATTTTATTCATCATTACAACGATTCTTTACCTCCGTGTGCGTCCTTTCCTTTTTAGGACTACCTTCAATTCGCTAGCTGTTAACTTGGAAGGCTCAGAGACCATACTCTGTAAAGAGTCTCGCTTCACTAATACATCAATGACGCGATCGGGCAATAGTTCTTTCTCACTAGATTTCAAGCACTCAAGTGCTAATCGATAATCCGATAAAAATTGAGAAGCCGATTTATCCTCTGACATAGACATACCCAAATTAACAAGCCACTTCAGGTAGTCATCATAAACTAAAATGTCATGATTTATATGGTTGTACTAGCAAAGAAGGCTCAATATCTTGTATCCCTCTACAACCACACAGAGCCATTGAGACATCTATTTCATCACGAAGCAATTGAAGTACATGAGAAACGCCTTCCTCGCCTGCAACTGCAAGCCCCCACAAAACGGGACGACCCAATAAAACCGCTTTTGCTCCTAACGCTAGAGCCTTAAGAACATCAGTCCCTCGACGAATCCCCCCATCAACAAGCACATCTGCGGAACCAGCAACAGCATCAACTACTTCAGGGAGAGCATTCAAAGAAGAGATCGCCCCATCAAGTTGTCTTCCTCCGTGATTCGAGACAATAATTGCCTTAGCACCAGCTTCTATAGCCCTTATGGCATCATCTGCACGTAAGATACCTTTAAGTACGAGGGGGAGTGGCGATATTGACTGAACCCAATCGAGATCTTTCCACGTAATCGAGGGATCAAGTTGGTGGGCAAAATAGGTAAATAAATCTGATTCTGTATCACTGTGCGGAATACCTAAACCTGAAAGAGAAGAAATATTCGCAAGTTGCATCCCTGATGGCAAGGAAAAATGGTTTCGTTGATCTCGCTCTCGGCGACCCAAAAGTGGCGCATCAACCGTTAGGCAAAGCGCTTTATAGCCAGCAGAGGATGCACGTTCGATCAATGCCTGAGTTAAACCCCGATCGCGATGAATATACAGTTGGAACCAATTAAGCGGAGCGGGAGAGGCGTTAATACCGACATCGGCAACCTCCTCAATACTTCTAGTTGCCAAAGTACTGAGAATCATGCCAACTCCTGCTTTAGCAGCAGCTCTCGCCGTGGCAAGCTCCCCTTCAGGATTAGCTAAACATTGAAAAGCCATCGGAGCAATTAAAAGAGGAAATTGCAGAATATGTCCCAAGATTGTGGTTGTCAGATCTCGGTTACTTAGGGGTAGCTACAGGATACGTGTAAAAACCTGCAAGATAGCCTTTAAACATAGACCAGACATACATTTCAGTCACTCAGAATCAAGAGGAATTGAGATAGCACCTTCCAGGGGAAAGGGAATAGATTGCAAATCAATCACAAAATCGCCATAGCGCTTCAAATGCCGCGTCAAGTAAGGGCTGAGAGTCGCCAACATCGACCGATCAAACTTGAAACCCTCCGCCTTGAGTTGCTGAATCACGAGAGAAAGATCAACAGCATTATGAAGAATGACCGCATTAGCAACCAGATCGAGATATTTGAGACGCTTCTCCTGCTCTTCAGGATCATTTTCCGTAATAACACCCTCCTTACCAAAAAATATCCAATCAAGGAAATGATTGTAGCCCTCCACCACATTCGTACAAGCCGTAATCTCACGACGCAAACCACGGTCAGAAATATATTCCAGTAGAAATACCGTGCGAACAACCCGTCCTAATTCCCTGAAAGCTTGGTAGAGGCGATTTTTGCGACTGTAACTACCGAGCTTTCGCAATAGAGTCGAAGGCAACAACTTACCTGATTGAATTGATAAAACAACCCGCATCAAATCCTGCCAATGAGTAAGAATTAATGACCAATCAACGACATCTTTAAACAAGGGGTCAATATATTCATAAACAGAGTCCAGACTAGGACGAAAGAATTTACAGTCCTGCCAGTTACGAATCCGAGGCATGAGTTTAATTCCCAACAGATAAGATAACCCAAACACAGTAGTAGACTGTCCTTGGGTATCAGCGTGCAAAGTATCAGGTTGGATATCGGAAGTATTCTTGAGTAATCCATCAAGAATATAAACTGCTTCCCAAACTCCACAGTTAATGAAATGGGTAAACAGAGCAATATAAGTATCAGAAACATGATGGTAAGCAATGCCACCATAGCCACCATATCGAATGTGATACTCAGACATTAAATTATTCTCATAAAGCTGAAACTTACTGCCATCAGCCGCCGCCCGTTTGCCTGTCCCCCAACACTTCGGCAACTCTAAGCGATTATAGGCATTAATCAAATCTCGCATCGCCGCCTCAAGTTGATGAGTCGAAATATGTTGACGATTAACATAAGCCAACATCCTTGAACTGACCTGTCCGCGAGTATGACGAGCAGTTTGATTAGGACCAAGATTACAACCATAGCCAAACACCGTTAAAATGTAACGTTCAGACGGATTCTCAATCTTTGGCTCAGAACCAGAAACATGACCAAAGTGGCGTACCCAATTGAGCCAATGTTCCACATTACAGAGAATATCCAAAACACTACGTTCAGGGAGCCGTTGTAAAATTGCCGACTCCAACTCTATCGCACCCGATGGCGGCGGCTCCGCCGTAATCCTTTTGAGTATAGGTACAGCAGCATCACTAATCGTTACTTGTGTACCATCCTTACAGATTTGGTCTACAGCAATAGCAGTTTGAGTCAACCAAGATTGAAGTTGTTCAACAAATTTTGGAGCTGTAAGAGCCATACCTGTTTGCTGGCAGTAATCAGCCAATTTTGGCTGACACTCATCCCAAGACAATAACTGTTCGCGGAAGTCAGCATAGTTTTCCGAACCCACCACACAAGCATCGCCACTTTTCAACTCGGCTGCCAAATAAGTAAAGACACAGACCTCGAATTGCTGACGGACTAATTTTGAAATACCATCAGATTCAACCACCACTAATTGTCGCCAGCGATCGCTCATAAAGCTTAAATCGAGATCTTCCGCAGACAACCATTTAGAGCGACGGTTTTCATGAGCCAAAACCAGAGTCAAAGCTGCCGTTAAGGACATATCTTGGCTAGCAGACTGAATTTCTAACCCACGCACTAAGGGAAACAAAACCGAACGATAGCGACTATAAAACCGCCATATTAAAGGCAAATAATTATCGGTATTGTAAGCCGTAATCTCCTCGCACTGTGCTAATAAAGCGGCAGCTCCCCCATGGGTTTCCAAAACAGATTGCACCCGTCCACCCAAACTCGCCGCATCAGTCTCCCCAGTCGATGTTTGTAAAATCTCGGTTAGCACTGCCAACATCGATTCAGTTTTGGTCAAATTCTGTTCTCGTAACTCCACCAATTTATCTTTGGCACATTGATGCATTTTCTGCACGCGCTTGAGAAACATCTCTACTAAATGGTCACGGGTTTTAACTTGCACACGATAGAGCAGGCATACCAACAGAGCGCGACGTTTCGCTAGATTCATCTCTCGGAGATCTGTCATTGCCAAGGCTTTTGCTTGTGCTGCAAAAGATTTGACCTTGGCAGGGGCAATTTTCATCAGCAACTGCCTTGCATCACCAAAAGTAAGTATTTGGTCAAACTTAGTTTGTAAAGCCTGAATATGAGAGAGGCGAGCACTTTTCGGTGCTGCTCTCAATAAACTGAAAGTTAATTCCGATTCTGGCGTTGAATTAGAGACCAATTCATCCACAAAGGCTTGTTGATTTGGACTCATCGCCTTAGCAATACGCTGAAACAAGCGGTTATTCACAACAGCACGGATATGACCGACCAAACGATCCAACGTACTAAAAGCAGGTAATTCATAACGCGCTTTCACCAACTCTTCAACAGCAACATTGATTAAATCAGCAGGATATTCCATGATCTCCGCCGATGTAGCAATGACAGTAGCGATCGCCGTTTGCGCCTTGCGGTCGAAAGGACTAACTCTCAAATAAGCCCGAATCGCCTCAGCATAGTAGTAACGAGAACGTTCGGGCGGGATAGCACAGATATTAGCACTGAGGTTTAAGCAAGCCCGAATATGACCGATCACTGTGGGCGGTACATCGGATGACAGTGGGAAATATCCCAATCGTTGAAATGACTTGAGCATGACTAAAAATCGCAGTAACCCCCGCTTACTTTTGACATGACCCTTCGCTAGATTTATCTCAGATGCTGACGGAGTATATAGTTCAGCAAGTTCTTTCACCGTTGCTTGAGATTTGAATCGAGGATAAGCCGTGCGTTCAATAGCAGTCATAGAGACGTTTAGAGGACAAGTAAGCTAGTGCTGGCTGGAGGAACACTCAGTTTGCGTAGACAGAGTATAATCAATACTCTATCAATTTTGAATAAACACCCTTTCAAACAATCTATGAATGGGATTTAATCAACATTTAAGTTTGGCTGTTTTCTGAGTTTTGGAGCAGTTGATTTAAAGCTTTGTGAGCAGTTATCTCTGCTCGTTCAGAAGTAACTTTTTGATAGCGTAAGGTGGTGTTGATATTTGTATGTCCCATTAAGGCGCGTAATTCTTCGATACCCATTAAGCCAACTCTCTCGGTGGCAAAGGTGTGGCGGAGGTCGTGCATTCTGATACCTTGGAGTTTTTGGTCTTGCTTAGTTAAGTTTGTCCAGTCACGATGGGCTGTCTGATAACTCAAGGGAGTAACTTTCTCCGTCACAGGCTGTTGGGTAGTGAATAAGGCTGGTGATTCGTTGTGTCGATAGTATTTTAGATATTTTTCTAATGCGGTTGCGGCATCTTCGCTGTAGAAACACCATCGGGTTTTATTGCCTTTGCCGATTACTTGAAATTTACGTTCTTTGAGGTTGACTTCTGCTAATTTCAAGCTCAGGATTTCGGCTATTCTTGCTCCTGTGCGATGTAGCAAGTACACCAGTGCTTTCATTCGACCGTCATGTTCTACGGTTTGGTAGAGTCGAGTAATTTGTTCGGGAGATAGGTATCGAATTACCTGATCTGCATGATGTTCTCCTTTCTCTAGGCTTGGTTTGCGGCGCTGAAGTTGGGCTATGGGGTTAGCTTTTAGGTAATCTTGCGCTACGGCAAAGTTGAATAGGGCTTGGACGATCGCTTGATGGCGGTGATGGGTTGTATAGGCTAGATGGGTTAAACCTTCTAGATATTTTGTTAAGGTGGCTCGACTCAAGATTTCAATGGGATAACTGCCATATTCTTTGAGTAGTGGCATTAGGCTCAGTTCGTAGGATTGCACGGTGCTTTGGGCTAGTCCCGTACGCTCTAGAAATTCAGTGGTGACTGTAGCTAGTGTGATAGTCAATTTATCAGCTAGTTAAAGCGGTGAGTTAAATAATTCTGTTGATAGTATAGTTTTCTATAAACATACTTTTAAACACTGTTTTGTGAATATTTTACAGGGTGATAAATCGCCTAACTCTGGTGAAAACTTGGCTGCTTATGTTAAACGTATCCGACTTTTCCTCGGTTTGAATCAGAGGGAGTTGGCGACAATTGCGGCGATTCATTTGCAGAGTTTGGGCAAGATTGAACGGGGATTGACTGCCAAGCTTAGTTCTCATAGTAAAGCTGGTTTGGCTTCTGCTTTGCAAGTTCCTGTGGAATATTTAGAGGCTGTCTCTCGTGGTACTTCCATTGAGTCTGTTTCTAAGCTTAAGTTCTGTCCATCTTGCTGGACTCCTGGTAATCCTGCTGATCCTCTCTGGATGGATGTCAGAGCTAATTTCTGCTTTATCTGTGGGGGAAAACTTGGCGATCGCTGTACTCATTGTCAGCAAACTATTTCTTCGCTTAAGCATCGCTTCTGTCCTTTTTGCGGTACTTCATATAAGTCTGTAGCGTTTTCTTAAAGCCCCTCTCAGTAACGCTTTTAAGCCGATCTTGCAGGTTTTTACACGTATCCTGTAGCTACCCCAACTTCGTCAAAGGCACTTCCCCCTTACTATCCCATTTCGCCTCCTTTATCACCAATTCCCCATTCGCATAATCCTCAACATTCAGACGACAGACCTCCTCTGCCCTCAACCCATGAAGCAAAATCGAAAACAAAGCCCGATCGCGCAACATCACCTTACTCAAGGAGATCGCCTCATAAATCCGCAACACCTCCTCATCTTCCAAATCCTTTGCCACAGGATCAGGCAATCGCTCCTGCTGAATCCCAATCGTCGGATCGGCAACCACATATTCTGAAAGCAACATCCACCGATAAAACGATTTCAGAGTCCGCAGCACCCGATTCACCGAACTCAGTGCCAACTCACGTTCCTTAAGCAAAAAAGTTTTAAACTGTGTCACTTTGCGCCGACTCACATCCACCCAAGCCAGATCGCACCAATCCATAAATATCCGTAAGTCTGCTTGATAAGCCTTACGACTTTTGGGCTGTAAAGACCTCGATGCTAAAAATTCATCAACCCTTGATTGGCGCAAGTCTGTAATCGCGATCGCTTTGGGCGGTTCACTGTAAACAACTAAAATTGGCTCTGGAATGGACATATCAGCTTGTATTGGATTATCTATCTAGCCACGAATCACAATAATCTCTCGCCCTGCTGGGCTAATGACATTCTCCGTCGTAGTCCGATCGCTTAGCGGCGGCAAACCAGAACGGCGATCGAAGATCACCAACCAACCTGTATCTAAACTCAACCCCGATAAATATTTATCCAACTGCGACAATCCTTCCTTGAGTGGATTAGATCTGCGATCACGCCATACCTTCAACTCCATCCCCAAAGTCACTTTGCCATAGCGCAAACAAATATCCATTCTCCCCGAACCGATCGAATATTCCCTTTCCAATGTGCCACCACCGTTAACAACACGATGCAGAAATGCCATCAATACTATGTGGGGTGCAATCTCTGGATAGGGTGTACTTCCAAATAATGGTTCTCCATGCTGCCGCCAAAATAATAAGAACGCTTCCAACAAGCGATTGGGCAAAAATTCTCCTTGCTCGCTTAGCCAGATTGGTTGAACATATCCTATTGACGCAGTTGTTACATAAGCAAGCACTCTTGGTATGACTTCCTGATAAATAGGATTAGCAATAGTCAAACCATCTTGATTGGTACAAAGCCCCAAATCTAAAACGTAGCGAATATCATCCTGTGGCACATCGGGGAGTTCCTGCCCAGCCAAAATAGGCTGAATCACTGCTCTGACTCGATCTTCTCTCAACCTCTCGGCAAGGCTATCCAGATGTGTATCTTGTCTCTTAATCAGTATTTCCTTCGCTTGATTCACTAACTCAACTGTAATTGGAATACTCGGATCTTTAGCAATATATTCAACTATTTCTTTAGCGATCGCATTCACTAGCCAAGGCTGCCCCTGAGTCAAATGAAAAGCCAAATCAACCGCTTCTGGTGTAAACACCTGCCCTGTCGCTTCCGTATGTTGCTGATAAAGATTCTTCACATCCTCAAGGGTAAAGTTACTCAACGTAAAGGAGCGTACTTTAATATTAAAAGGACTAGAAGTATTTAGCCGATCGCTTCCCCCTGATGCGTATTTATAATCCCGCACATCACGCATACCAACTAGGGCAACTGACTGCGGAAATCCCTGTGGACGACGAGGAAACCCAGAGCGGATTTGTCGCAGAACTGAAACTAATGTCTCATCGCTTAGGGCATCAATTTCATCAAGAAACACTGCTAGAGGACGTGGTGATTCCTGTGACCATGCTGCCAAAAAAGCGCCGATCTGACGACCTGATTCTCCTAAAATTCCATGACTTGGCTGTAACTCTGGTGGCAAATAAAATCTAATCGCATCCTGCCACTCATCTAATATAGCTCTCTCTGCCAACTCAGGATCGTGAGAAAACACAGCCCCAACTTCCAAAGACAACATCACTGACGTATATTGCCCGCTAGCTGTTAACTCCTTTGCCAGCGAAATCATTGCTGTAGTTTTACCCACTTGTCTTGGCGCATGGATCACAAAGTAGTTACGTTGGTCAATCAGCTTCTTTATCTCAGGCAACCGCTCTGTGGCTGGCAACATGTAATGAATATCAGCCTGACAAGGACCAGCAGTATTAAACCATTTTTGCATAACAACAACTAACTAACAAAGCAGATACCCCTTCAATATATCGCAACGCGCCAAGCAAAACCCTCAACCCTTGAAAACACGTTGACTGTACTGAGCATAAATACTTATTCGCATAAATTTAATGGCAAATAATTGATGATTATTTGCTCTAAGATGTTTCTGTGACAAGTTGGGCTTTCGATCTTGAAAACGATCGCTTTTTTCACATCTTCTAACTACACTTGATACTGCTATGTCGATTCCAGAGCCAATTTTAGTTGTTTACGGTGAACCGCCCAAAGCGATCGCTACTACAGATTTACGCCAATCACGAGTTGATGAATTTTTAGCGTCAAGGTCTTTGCAGCCTAAAAGTCGTAAGGCGTATCAAGCGGATTTGCGGACATTTATGGATTGGTGCGATCTGGCTTGGGTGGATGTGAGTCGGCGCAAAGTGACACAGTTTAAAACTTTTTTGCTGAAGGAGCGTGAGTTGGCGCTGAGTTCGGTAAATCGGGTACTGCGGACTCTGAAATCGTTTTATCGATGGATGTTGCTCTCGGAATATGTGGTTGCCGATCCGACGATTGGCATTCAGCAGGAGCGATTGCCCGATCCTGTGGCTAAGGATTTAGAAGATGAGGAGGTGTTGCGAATTTATGAGGCGATCTCGTTAGGTAAGGTAATGTTGCGCGATCGGGCTTTGTTTTCGATTTTGTTACATGGATTGCGGGCGGAGGAAGTTTGTCGTCTCAATGTTGAGGATTATGTGAATGGAGAATTGGTGATTAAGGAGGCGAAGTGGGATAGTAAGGGCGAAGTGCCATTAACTAAGTTGGGTATTCACGATTTGGATGCTTATTTGGATTGGCGGAGGGAGCAAGAAGGGGAGTTATTGTCTGATAGTCCTTTGTTTGTATCTTGTTCCAATCGCAGTCAGGGTAAGCGTTTGACCTATTGGGGGATTCGGCATGTGATGGATGATTTGGCGGAGAAGACTGGGATTGATTTGCATTCGCATCGGGGCAGGCATACGTTTGCGACAAATCTGATTGTGAAGTATGAGTTAGATCCGTCTTTGGCGATGGAGTTGACTCGACATCGGGATGCCAGGAGTTTTAGGCGTTATACCAATCGTAAAAATAAGATTGCGGCGAAGCGAGCTTTTTTGAAGGCGGCAGAAAAGTTGGAGTAACTGATGGTGATGATTATTGCTAAAGCCCGATCGCCTTATCCCACGTAAACAAACGTTGCAATTTTTCCCAGTATTCTACAACTTGCTAGAGATGAGATTGCTGACGTGCCCGTATTCACCTCCATGTGTAAGTTCTAAAAAAAGAATTACATAGAGAAAGCGCTGTCGCTAAAAGTCTGTGAAGATTTGAGATGCAAAAATGAACAAAGAAAATTGCCAAATGTCACTGTATAAAAATAGCAAATGTTATCTAATAGTGAGTTTCAAGCGCTCAATCAAAAAGATAGCATCTAGACTCAAAGACCATTATGCTTGCGAAATTCTCGAATGCAATCGAGATGTAGTATCATTCTTGCCTTCAAAAGCTGGAACAATTCAGCAAATGCTAGCAAGTGGAAAAATACAAGATTGCACTGGAGAAAATCTAAAGATATAAATCATTGCAATTGAACCAAGCTTACCCACCTATTGAGCCTGACTTTATTGGCTGGGGCTTGTTTCTTCAGCAGGTTTGGCTTCTTTGGGCTTTTTCTCAAATACTTGAATATTTGGCTCAAGCAAAACAAATCCTGTCGCAGTAGCTTCACCCATCTTGCCAGCGATCGCCGCTACCCACTGTGGATAATTAGCCTGTGCATCTTCCAACTTCTAAAATATGACTAAAAGTATTCCAGAGAAATGTAAAAAGTGTGCGATGCTTTCGGCGGCTCAGGCCCAAGAACTTCACGGCAATGATGGCGATCGCTGTTGGAATCCTAAAGTTTGCTATAGTCGCCGTTCCTATGCTCGTCATCGCGATCGCCGTAATTTGATTCGCTCTCGTCAACGTGGTGATTCCGATGAAAATTTAGTTGTTAATACTGATGAATTCACCTCAATTTTTTGGGCGGTGTTAGTGGTTTATCGGCAGTCGGGAACTGATACACCGATTCATGCGATCGCTGCTCAAGTTTGGAAAGGACAAGAAAAGTTCGCAGCGATTCCACCAATTCATTGTGCGGGGATGGTTGCGACGCAAGTGCATACTTATGTGCAGAAAGTATTGGTTTTGTTAGAGTCAAATTATGGGATTAAGAAATTTGCTAGCCAAGAACGCCTCGATCCTTGGCTTTGTCCTTTGCGTCCTTGCCCTTGTCATTCAAATTAATTTTCGGTGTGACAATGCAAGTTAAACAGCTTGAGTTGGATTTATGGGATGTCATTTCAACGGCGAGACAGGCTCCTGAAGTCGCAAATTTTCTGATGGTGTTTGAGCTTTTGGATTTGACTCTGGTTAATCTCGATACGCGATCTCAGTTACGAATAGCGGGAGAGGCGGTATGTCAGATTGCGGATTTGTTTTGCGATCGCTCTAGCTTTTTATTTGAGGAGCTACATTCTCGTGCGGTAAAGGGTGAGCCGATCATGGCTGATGATGCTTTTGATCGTTATGTGCGTCAGTCGATGATGGTTGATTTTGACCAGTTTATTGAGCCTTTGCAAAGTTT
Source organism: Pseudanabaena sp. Salubria-1 (assembly GCA_023336205.1). Taxonomy (GTDB): domain Bacteria; phylum Cyanobacteriota; class Cyanobacteriia; order Pseudanabaenales; family Pseudanabaenaceae; genus Pseudanabaena. Next base: position 207,031 of record JALQCR010000002.1, on the reverse strand, counting down.
AACTAGGAAGATTCCTGAACCAACGAAACATGGGAATTCGATTGTTGGCGCAATTGATAAGGAGGTTTTGATTCAAGCTTTGGAGCAGGAAAGTTTACTTAGTGTGGAGGAGGAATTTGAACGGGCGATTAGTACTGCTCATGCTGAAGATGTTTCGAGTTGGATTGAGGCGATCGCGCATTGTATTACAAATAATTCTTCTCCTATACGTTTGATAGATTTGCAAAAGGATTTGAAATTGCAAATCGTCGAAACTTGGCTAGGTTTACTTTTGGGTGATTTTAAACTTGAGCAACGAGGATGCTTTTATGATTCAAGGGAGATTTGGATTAGCTAGAATGTATTTCTTCTAATTTCTTGGATTTGCGTTGTGCTTTCACGCACTTAATCATCTCTGGGTCAGCGTCTTTGATCCAGACAAGACGATGCCCTTGAAGTTCCGCACAGTATTCTTTTAATTTTTGTTGCCATCCTTGCCAGAGTGAGATGTCCCTCATATTTTCTAGCAATCCCCAACTTTCTTCTTGTTTGGTTAATTTGGCAAATTTTTCATACTGTGGATAGTCGGGAAAGATATAAGCATCTTTGCAATGAAGTACGGGAGGATTATCGGAGTTGTGATAGTCACGATAACGAACCTGTAAATCTCTCAGATCAATTTGCATTGAGGCTTGCATCTTTGGATGGGGATCTCGATCAAAGTCGGGATAAAAAAGATAGCTGATTTTTGGTTTGTGCAGATGGAATTTAATTAAAGTAGCCCCATCCATTCTCCCAATGGTGCGGCTGGCACATCCTTCATAGAGTCTAAGCATAGTATCAAGATGTTCTAATCCTGAAATGTGAACATAGAGGGCTTGATCATCCAGTCTACCAATTCTGCTGTTTCGACAACAGGTAGCGATGAATCCTTCCCTACCTAAATTAAATAACATCAGATCAGCAGTAGTACTTGCACCCTGATAAGAGCCAAATAGAGATTTGATATCGGTTTGGTATTGCGTTGAAAGTTGGCTTAATTTGAGTCGTTTGTAAGGATTATCAAAATTACTGAGGGCAAGGAATACCAAAATATCTTGACGTCGCTTATCGGAGATCGCATCCCATTCATCTTGATTTGTGGCACTGACAATCAAGTTAAAGGCGCGACGTACTGTTCCAAATTCTGTCAGCAACGGCTCAAAGTTTGGCAATTCTTCGCCAACGGGTAATCTGCCTCGCTCTGTAAAGAAATCCATAAGGGGATTAAGTAATTCGCGATAGTCTTCAAAGCGCTTGGAGACAAGTCGGATTCTGGGTGTGGTGGCTCTCGAACGAAACCGTGATGCTCTGAAGCTTTGCGCTTGCATTTCGTCACGAAATACAAAATAAATGCCGAGAGCGACAGGCACAGAATCTACGCCTAACACTTGATCGATATAGAGTTTGAGTTCTTCTTGTTCGTAATACTTCTGGAAAGTGTTACGACTACTCACCACGCCATCACTGTAGGCGATTTGTCCTTTGCCCACATCACCAATTAAAACTTGTGCGGCGACTATCAAAACTTTTTCGGTTAATTCCCATGCTTTGATTAGTGCTTCTCGTCTTTCTATCTGCGATTCGATGACGTTGATGATATAGCCGAGGTTAACAATTTCGGCTGAGGTACAATCGCTTTGTGTTCGATAGTATGGGTCCCAACCATTGCTGGTAAAGCCGCGATCGCTAATTCTTTTGATATCTTCACCATGACCACAGCCATAGTCAAAAAAGGTTGAGCTTTCTGTAAATAGTCCTGCTTCTAGGGCGAGGCGAACGGGTTTAGATAGATCGGGGCGATGAATAGCCGCTTTATGGCGATCAATTTTGATGTTTCCCTCACCCCCACCCCCTCTCCCAGAGGAAGAGGGGAGCAAAATGACTTGATGATCTTTCAGTTCAACATTGTATTCCTGTAAACGTTGTTCCCATCCTTTACGAGTGCCGATGGTGCGAGTCTCATGAAACAGCCCGATCGCTTCTTCTTGTTTGGTTAGTTGAGCAAATAGTTGATAGTGGAGATAGTCAGAATTTACAAAGGTTTCTTTGCGATGGAGGATGGGCGGATTGAGAGAGTTGTAATAGTCTCGTTGCTGGACTGTTTGGGCTTTTAGGTCAACTTGAATACTTTGATGCAATGCGGGATGTGGGTCGTTATCGAATTCTGGATAGAACAGGTAGGAGATTTTGGGTTGTTCGTAGTTGAATTTGATAATGGTGAATTGGATGGATTTTGGTAGTAATAATCTGGCTTGACAATCGCATTCTTGTAATTGTGGAGATAAAAAAGCGATCACCGAAATATGGATATACAGCGCATTAGGCAATTTTTTGCCAACATTGCTTTGTTGACATAGGTTAATTATTTGATTGTGATCACACTCTATAATCATTGCAGGAGCAAACTAATCCAACGTATATGTATCCAGAATACTCCCTTGGCAAATATCTAACACTAAAAGATTTTTGTACTTGTACACAGACATACCGCAAGTATTGTGACAAAATTAATCCTTATCCACAGAGCAATATTGAAGAAACCATCCTAGCGCTCAAGAACTTGCATCAATGGATTATCGCTCCCGTAATTGACTATTTTGGAAAAGAAAATTTTTGTCTGACCTATGGATTTTGTTCGCCTGACTTAAAAAATTGGTTGTCAAAGAAAGATCCTGTCACAGGGCTAAAAAACGGACGTGTTGCTCCAGAAATAGATCAACATATGGCTCATGAAGTGAATAAAAACGGTAATTACTACTGCTCTCGTTTAGGAGCAGCCTGCGATTTTAAAATCACAAACATTACCAGTAGTATAATTGTAGACTGGATTTTGGCGAACCGATTGCCCTTTGATTCTCTATACTTTTATGGCTTAGAGCGATCACTACATATTAGCTATGGATCTCAGCACAAGCGAGATATTCGTGCATTTAATGATAGCGGTGTTCCAACTCAAAAAGGCATTGAGAATTGGGTTAAGCTTGCCAAGCAAATTTAAGGATAAATATGACTCAAAATCATTGCTAATTCATAGCAAAGTCTGTATATTGTCGCAGGTTAGGTGGATCAAAGCCCAGTACAATATCTTGCTTGGAAACACCCAATTCAACTAATTCATTGGCTGTGCCGATTTCAGTTCCATCTTGTTGAATCCAAATTTTGCCATCAATGATATCAAGATGCAAAATTACACCATAGCAACGCTTAGAATCTCGCCAACCGACATAAACAAGCTGATAATGATCCCGTTCTGGATCAATAATTATTTGAGCTTGAATGCGATCATCCCAAACATGGCGAGCGTGATTTTCTAAGACAGTTTTTATTTGCTGACGATATTGGGTAATGGTATCCATTTTTCTAAGCTCTCAGATTTGATTGAGTATGTGAGTAAATAAAGTTGATTTTGGGTAACTAGTTCTTGTACAAACGGTGTTAAGAAGAAGCGATCATAAATGTCATCAGGGACGGCAAGATAAAGAATACGGGCTGCATCTTGGGTATGCAAGGCTGTACGATAGGCGATAAACTGCCCTAAGGCTCCATAAAATTGAGAAATTTTGGAGGGACCTAAAAAACTTTTGATTTCAATGGCAATTCTCTGTTCTCCTCGGTAGGCGGCAATTACTTTTTCAGCGCCGAGGTCGATCGCTAGATCAAAACTGCCTGTTGGCAATGGATAGGGATCATGGGTGATCGTCCAGCCGTCTTTTTGTAAGGCATTTTTAACAATGTCATGAAATAGATCACGGGCTGACATAGAAATTACTGTTAAAACTTAAGTCTATCCTATACCTTATAATGGTTTGCCTGTGGAAGCAGTTAACTTAGTTTATGGGTTAAGTTTGCCAAGCAAATTAAAGAGTAAATATGGTTCAGACTATCAACAGTAATATTTCTAGCGGCTCGGAATTAATTTTTGCTCGGCATGAAACGTTTTATCCTCGGTATAGCTGGTTAAAAAAAGGATTTCAGGCAGTCAGCGAAAATTCGGGGATTTTCCTAGAAGAAGATGCTCACATTCAGCTAGGGGTAGGCAAAAACATGGCGAAGGCAATTCGCTATTGGTGTGGGGCGTTTAAGCTGATTGAGGACGATCGCGATTGTCAACCATCACAATTTGGGAGGATGTTACTGGGTGATGATGGTTATGATCCTTTTTTAGAAGATCCTGCCTCGTTGTGGTTGTTACATTGGCATTTGTTAAAGCAACCATGTAGAGCCACGGCTTGGTATGCTGCCTTTAATGCTTTACGTCAAGCTGAATTTACGTCTGAGGATTTGAAATTAGCATTGGTAAAGTATCGAGATTCCTTGGGAAATCGAACTGTTGAAGCCTCACTAAAAAAAGATGCTACTTGTTTATTGAGAATGTACGTTAGACAGGGCGATGACATTAGTCTGAACGAAGACAATTTGGATTGTCCTTTTGCAGAATTAGGCTTGATGCAAAGGGCAGGTGACTCTTTGCATTACTCGTTTCGGATTGGATCTAAACCAAGTCTCCATGCCGAAATTGTAGTCGCGGCTTGTCTAGATTTTGCTGAATCCCTTAGTAGTGGTCAGAGAACAATTTCCTTATCACGATTGTTATTTGATGAAGGCAGTCCAGGGATGGTGTTTAAACTCTCTGAGAGTGCGCTTTGTGATGCGATCGAGCAAGTAGCAAGGTGGTGTAATGCGATCTCCTTATCGGAAAGTGCAGGCTTAATTCAGATGGCATTAACCCAAGCGCCAACAAAAGTCAGTCAAACAATCTTGAATAAATACTACAAACATTAATGCTTAAGTTGTCAGAATATTTTCATTTAAATCGCCGCTATGCGAGATCGATAAATCTGGAGCGAGATCTTGATAACCCTAATTCAGTAAATGGTTATGTCTTAACCGATCGCTCTATATATGCGCTCAAACAAATTTTGGTGGATGTGCCTGAATCTGAACAGACTCAAGCAATTACACTAACAGGGGTATATGGGACGGGAAAATCAGCGTTTGCCCATTTTTTGACTTGTCTATGTGCTGCTGAAACGGTAGTTAAGCAAGATGCTTTGGCGATCGCCGAAAAAGCACTGACGGAAGCAGAATTTCAAAAATTAAATCATAATTTACCTAAAAAAGCTTGCTTTAGGGCGATCGCTACGGCGCAAAGAGAACCCCTAGCACATACAATTGTCCGAGCTTTGGATTATGGCGCAAGTCATTTTTGGAAGAAGAAGAGTAAGCCTGAGATCGCAACTCAGCTTGTGGATCTAGCGGGGGAAGTTAGGGCTGGGCACAAAGTTGATAGTAAGACTGCATTACAGTTAGTGAGAGAAGTAATTGCAACAGCCGAAACTGATGTGCTGTTAATTGTCGATGAGTTGGGCAAGAACTTAGAATACGCATCTCTACATCCGAATGAGGCAGATCTTTATCTTTTGCAGCAATTAGCAGAATTACAGGTAAATAAGAATCAGGAGAGCGCTTCGCGCTCTCCTGATTCTGTAAAGTTCTACTTAATTGGTTTATTACATCAGTCTTTTGCTGACTATGGTGAGAGACTAGCTTCATTACAACGTAATGAATGGGCAAAGATTCAAGGAAGGTTTCAAGATATTCCTTTCACTGAGTCAGCACGACAAATGACGAGGTTGATTGGGCAGGCTATCTCTCGTTCTGGGGATAAATCTAATACTAAAAAATATGACGCACTTATAGATAGTCAAGCAGAAGAATGGTGTGAAACTTTGCGATCGCAAGTTGATGATATTTCGCCTGAACTATTAGCGGCAGCGTATCCACTACATCCGATCACAGCTTTGGTGTTACCAATTCTTTGCACTCGATACGCCCAGAACGATCGCTCATTATTTACATTCCTAACTAGCTCCGAACCATACGCATTAAGAAGTCATCTAGATGAGTTTTGTCTGAGAAAAGATGGTATTCCCACTTTAAAGTTAGATCGTGTCTACGATTACTTTATAGAAGCAGCAGGAATAGGATTAGCGAGTCGTCCACAATTACAAAAATGGGTGGAAATTCAGACTTTAGTGAGTGATGCTAGGAATTCTGATCCAGAGAGTTTGAAATTGCTCAAAACAGTGGGTATCCTCAATCTAGTCACCTCCACAGGCGGATTAAGAGCATCACGAGACTTGGTAATGTGGGCAATGTGTGATCAGGCTAGCGATCGCACATCACATGCATCAATCAGCCGTTTAATTGATGAGTTTCTCAATCAAAAAGGGATTTTACATCATCGCAAGAAAATTGATGAGTTAAGAATTTGGGAAGGCTCAGATTTTGATGTAGAAAGTGCGATTACTACTTACATTGAGGGTTCGATGATTAGTGGGAGATCGCCTTTAGCCAAAATATTAGCTGATGTGTCTAAGCTCAAGCCTGTAGTTGCTCAACGCCATAGCTATACAACAGGCACAACTCGCTATTTTGAGAGAATCTATCTAGATAACGATGTTAACTGGAATGAATTGTGTTGCTCAAATCATGGTTTTGATGGATTAATTGGTTATTGGGTAGGTGCAGAGCCGCCACAGTCAGTACCAGTCGAGACTGCGGATAAAAAACCTTTGATTGTGGTTAATTCTACTAATCTCAAACTTTTAGAAATATCGGCTTTAGAATATACAGCACTTCAGAAAATCCGTGCTAAGTATCCTGAAATAGAGCGTGATAAAGTGGCGGCTTTGGAAATTCGTCATCGGATGGTTCAAGCAGAAAGACTATTAGATGAGGCTTTAAGTCAGGCTTTTGCAATCGGACAGCATCAAAATGTCTGTTGGATACAAGGAGATCGCGTAGTGATTAGTCGGGCAATTGACTTTAATTCTAAGCTGTCTGAAGTTTGCGATCGCGTTTATCACAAGAGTATGACACTCTGGAATGAGTTGATTAACCGCCGTGAACTCAGTTCGCAGATGGTCAGAGCTTTGCGGACGTTAATTCAGGCGATGTTAGATCATGGTGATCGCGAAGGATTAGGACTAAGTGGAAATGGTCCCGAAGTGAGCATTTATACCTCGGTATTACAGACAACGGGAATTCATCGAAAAGAAGATGGGCTTTGGGGATTTCATCCACCAAATTATCCCTTGATGAAATCAGTTTGGGAAGCAGTCGAAAATTTCTGTCTAGAGTCTTTGGAAAAGCCGCGAACTGTCGATCAGCTTTATGCAATCTTAGATGCGCCGCCCTATGGGGTGAAGCGCGGTGTAATTCCCATTCTTTTAGCAGCGGTGTTGTTAGATCACGTTGATGATGTCAGCGTCTATAAAGATGGAACTTTTATCCCAGTATTAGGCAGCGAACATTTTGAATTGTTGGTAAAACATCCGCAGCGCTTTGCGGTAAAGCATTTTGAAATAGTGGGCTTGCGATCGCAGGTCTTCCGTGAGTTAGAAAATGTATTGCGATCGTCTAGTGCCAAGTCGAGCGAGAAAAAGATACCCGCAAACATTCGCAATGTCACGATGCTATCAGTAGTCAAGCCATTGTTCCAATTTGTCAAAAAGTTACCTGCTTACACCACAAAAACAACGTGCATTAGTACTGAAGCTCAGGCTGTTGTCCGCACCTTACAAAAGGCTCAAGAACCCGATGTACTTCTATTCCAATCTTTACCTGTTGCTTGTGGACTAGCGGCGATCGTTGCTGGTCAGGCTGATGACGGTACAACCGCAAAGCAGTTTAAGGGTAAGTTAGTTCAAGTTTTACATGAAGTTCAAACTACTTACGATCGCTTACTTGCTGATTGTCAAAACCTTTTGCATGAGGCTTTTGGAGTGCGGCGAAGTAGTGAAAAGTTACGGGAAGATTTGCAAGTTAGGGCAAGTTATTTGGTTGAATCTTGTTTGGAAAGGACACTGCGCCGATTTGTTTTGGCTGCTGCCGATGAAACTGCGGACGATCAACGATGGTTGGAGTCTTTGCTGATGATTGTGGTGGACAAGCCTGCGGAATCTTGGACTGATGCAGACATGACTAGTTTTGAACCAAAGCTTAGCGATTTAGCACGTCGCTTTATTAATCTTGAAGCTTTGCAAAAGGGGATGGTTGCCTCAAAAAATCAAGGGTTTGATGCTCGTAGAATCACGATCGCCCGTCCTGATGGTCAGGAAGTTCATCGCTTGGTTTGGCTTGATCGCGAAGATAGCGATCGCCTCGAACCATTAGTAGAAAAAATCTTGAATGAAGCGATCGTGCAAGGTAGCGATCGTTTACAGCAAGCTTTAATTGCTAAATTAGCTGAGAAAGTCTTGGGAGAGCGACAGCTAGAAGATGTCAATCTAATTTCCACAAAGGTATCAAGTCAAAAGAGATCCCCAAAAAGCTCATAGATCGATTAAGCCTAAGCTAATTAGAATTGCATTGTTTACACAGTCCATTAGCTGATCGGAGACAATACCAAGTCGCTTAACTAGGCGTTGTCTATCAATAGATCGAATTTGGTTGAGTAAAACTACTGATGGATGGCTCAGTCCCCCTTCAGGTGGCGTGATTAAAACTTCTATGGGATATATCTCAGCATCAAATTGAGATGAGAGGGCAGCAACAATAGTAATCGGACTATGTTGATTAGAAATATTATTTTGGAGAACAAGTGCTGGACGAGTTTTTTGAATTTCTGAGCCAACTATGAGGTCAAAGTTTACTAAGTAAATTTCACCTCTCTTGGGAAGTGTTACCTGTTGGCGTTTTGCCATGATTCCTCATCAATATTAAACCAGTCTTGGGTAATGCCTAGATCTCTTTCAGCCCATCGGACTGCACCTTGTTTGAGCTTTTCCCTAAGATTTTCTTTTGCTTCGGCATTAATGTAGTACTTTACTGCTTGATCAATAAAATGACTACGATCGCCTTTGGGGGCTATGCGATCGAGTAGCTGTAAGGTTTCATTAGGCAGCGTAATATTAATTCGTTGATACATAATTACCAATACTCACTAACTATATGTATCATACTATTAGTATCTAAAATTTTTTTCTAATTTATGAGTGATATATGTGGGAGTAGCGATACAAAAATAAAACAAAAGACTATAGCTCAGGCAATTTTAGAGGTGATGGGTGAGACAAAGCGATCGATGACTTCCCAAGAGATTTGTCAATTGATTCTAGAGAAAAATCTCTATCATTTCAATACGGATAATCCTTTAAAAATGGTTCAGGATGCTTTAAAACGTCATGCGATTGATAGCAAGGTAAAAAAAGCTTCTCCTCACAGATATTTTGAGCAAAATGATAAACGTTGGTTCATTACTCAAGTACTTCAAAAGAGTCTTGAAAACAATAATGATATCTCGATGATTGACTTTGAAGCCTCACTTTATGATTATATTTTTGATTTTGAAGAATAGAGATTTAAATTTATGGCTAGGCACGTTTTAGGATTATCAGGGGGGAAAGATAGCACAGCATTGGCAATTCTCCTCTATCAAGAAATTCCAGAAATGGAATATTTTTTCTGCGACACAGGAAGAGAACTTCCTGAGACTTACGAATACCTTGATCGGATCAAGGCTAGGCTTGGAATTAAGATTGAATATCTATGCACAGAAAGAGGATTTGATCATTGGTTTGAAGTATATGGACAGGTTTTACCGTCGCCTAAAATGCGCTGGTGTACTGATTTCATGAAAATAAAACCTCTAGAACAGTTTATTGGAAATGAAGATACATATAGCTATATAGGAATTAGGGCAGACGAGAATCGAGATGGATATATATCTCGAAAGCCTAATATTATGCCCATCTTTCCTTTTAAAGAAAGGGGTTTAATTAAAGAAGATATTCTTCGTATTCTGGATGAAAGCGGAATCGGTTTACCTAGTTACTATAAATGGCGCAGTCGTTCTGGATGTTTCTTTTGCTTCTTTCAACGCAAATATGAGTGGGTTAGACTCTCTGAAGAACATCCAGATTTATTTGAACAAGCTGTTAAGTATGAGGATCAATCAAGGGTAAATAGAGGTTATACATGGACGCAGGGCGAAACTTTGTTAGAAATTATTGCCCGTAAAGATCAAATCATTGCCGACCATGATAAAGCGATCGCTAGAGAAAAGAAAACATCCCCAAAGCTTAGCCTTGCCGAAGTATTAGAATCAGTACTAGACGATGAAGATGACGAAATGCCTTGTTTAGCTTGCCATTTGTAACTAAATCTCTTGAGAGGACAGTTGTATGACCATCGCGATCGCCAAAACCACCCAAAACACCAAGTCTAGAGTCACTTTTGCTGACTACCTAACTTACTTTGACGGGTCTGACACAAAATATGAACTAGTTGACGGAGAACTTGTAGCAATGTCATTAGCCACTGGAAAACATGGCGGAATTACTAAGTTTTTAGAAAGAGATCTTGATGGTGAAATTGAGCGCACTGGCTTACCTTGGATTGCATTGCAAGGCATTGTCGGAGTACGTTGTCCTCGTGGTATTGGACTAGATACCGTCAGGATTCCTGATGTAGTGGTGATGCAGCGAGATGATTGGCAAGCTTTGCAAGAGCGTGAAGCTGTGATTGATTTTGATCTATCCGCACCATTACTTGTCATCGAAGTAATCAGCCCTTCCACAAAAAGCGTTGACTACCGAGCCAAACGCACTGAATATGCAGCCCGTGATATCCCTGAATATTGGATCATCGATCCGATAGAGGCAAAAATCACTGTCTTAATTAATTCCGATGGTTGGTATGACATAACTGAGTTCTTTGATAGCGATCGCATTATTTCTCCAACTTTTCCAGAACTTCAGCTAACCCCAAAAACAATTTTTTCTATCTAAACCTATGTCAGAATTTAATCTTAGCTTTCACGGTACTTTTGCTCTTAAAAAAGAAGACATTTTGAGAATGTTGCTAGGAATTTACAAAAAATTACGCCAGAATTTCAAGCAAGCATCACAGATCTGGTTGTTTAGATAACATTACCGATGTTATAATTAGAATACGTTTTTTATGTGAATATTGATAGAGTCGCAATGTCATTTAATATCTTAGCAATTGATGGTGGGGGGATTCGAGGGATATATGCTGCACATATTCTCCAAAGAATTCATGAGGAGCTAGGAATAGTATTTTCTGATTATTTTGACTTAATCATAGGAACTAGCACTGGATCTATTATTGCTGGTGCTTTAGCTGTAGATTATCCAATCGAAAAAATTGTTTTGATCTATGAAATCGAAGGAAGAAAGATTTTTTCATTAAATAGTTTTAGCTTCAACGGGCTATTTAAAAGTAAGTATTCAGGCTCTTCTGGGTTTGAGGGGATTAATGTATAATGAAGCACAAAGATAAGTGGTGACAGGTATGGACTTGTATCTAGATAGGTTGCTAAATTTACCCAACACAACCGTTGAAAGTTTTACGGAAGAAGAAAATAAAATCACCCTAAAGTTGAGATTTTTACAGGATGAAATTACTTGTCCGCATTGTAATACGCATGGTGGAAAATTAAAACAAAATCGACCGATATTGATTCGAGATTTGTCAGTATTTGGGAAAATAGTTTATTTAAATACGCCGCGCCGCCAATTTTATTGTCAACATTGTCAAAGACATTTTACGGAAAAGTTACCCTTTGTAGACTGGGAAAGACGATACACACAAAGGTATGAGGAGTATGTTTATCAACGAGTACAAAGTGCGAGTGTGGAGCAAGTAAGTCGAGATGAATATTTGAGTTGGGATCAAATACAAGGGATTTTCAATCACCAATTTTCTCTAAAAAAAAAGATGATTGGAAAGAAGTAAAACGAGTGAGTATTGATGAAGTGAGTAAACGCAAAGGACATAAAGACTTTGTGACAGTCGTATCAAGTATTGACGCAGGAGCATTACTAGAAGTAATTGATAGTCATAAACAAGATGACATCATTGAAGTCCTGAAGCAGCAACCGATTGAGATAAGGGAAAAAGTAGAGGAGGTTAGCATTGATATGTGGGGAGGCTTTCCCAAAGTTGTCAAAGAAGTATTTCCAAATGCGAAAATTGTCATCGACAGATTTCATGTTATGCAGCCACTAATCAAAGAGTTAAATCAACTGCGTCAAAAAGCTAAAATCAAGATTAAAGGTAGTCGATTTATTCTACTAAAGAACAAGGTAGACTTAACAGAAGAAGAAAAAGTGAAGTTAGAAAATGTCTTGAAATGTTCTAAACGCTTGCGACTAGCTTATAATCTCAAAGAAGACTTTAGAAGTATTTTTGAGACTTGTAAAACTCCTGAAGAGGGTCAGAAACAATTAAAAGAATGGCTTCAAAAAGCTAAAGCTGTTTATGGCGCAGTTTTGGAAACCATTCGTAATCATCTTGATAATATTTGTAACTACTTTTTAAATCGTACATCTAGTGGTGTGATGGAGGGACTTAATAATCGTATTAAATTAATTAAACGACAGGCTTATGGTTTTTTAAATTTTTTAAATTTTCGTTCTAGATTATTAGCTTGTCTTTCTCATTAGATTTACTTATCCCCTTAAACCCAGAAGACCCAGTATTCAAAGAAACATTTAGAAAGAACTCTAAATAAGGCATTAGGGAACAAAACACTTTCCGATGTAAAGAAAACAAGACTTGTCATTCCAGCAACAGATATTGCTAATGGTCAAGTTTTTGTATTTAAATCTTCGTATTTAGAAGAATTTGTTAGAGATAAAGACACCAAAATTACCGATGCTATTTTATCATCATGTTCAGCACCAACTTATTTTGATCCAAATAGAGTGGGAAACTACCTTCTTGCAGATGGAGGTTTATGGGCTAACAATCCATCTTTGGTTGGTTTAACTGAGGCAATTGGAAAACTTAAAATCAATCAAAGTGACGTTAAAATATTCTCAATAGGAACAGGGATTGGGAACAAATATTATGAAATTGATGGATCGGAAAATAAAAATTGGGGAATGATAGGTGGTTGGGAAGGAAGTAAACTAGTAGATACAATCTTAAACTTACAGTCGATTACATCTGACAATATGGTTAAATTAGTTTTAGGAGAAAATCAATATATGAGGCTGAATTTCAGTAGTGATCAAAATCTCGCTATGGATAAATTTGATATCCTAGAATCCTTAAAAAGCAAAGCAGATCACACATTTACATATGAGATAAATAAAATTAAAAAATTCTTATCTCAAGAATAAAAAATTTATTATGACAAGCAAATGAAAAGCATTTCTACTTTTTTTAATGAGTTCTTAAAAGATGAAGTCAATCTAAATCAAACAAGACTCAAAGTCGCTGAAAGTGGTATTGAGGTTATAGAAAATTTTTTAACCCGCAATCAAATATTTAGTAACAATGTTCGTACAATTAAACCACAAGGTTCGTATAGACAGGGAACTATTATTAAGCCATTTGGGGAACCATCAGACTTTGACGTGGATTTATTATTGCTTTTGGACGAATTTAACAATTGGCAACCAAAGGATTATCTAAATAATTTACATAATGAGTTCAAAAAAACTAAGAGATACAGTGAACTAGTTGATAGGAGAGGAAAATCACGTTGTGTCACCATAGATTATGAAAGTGACTTTCATATTGATATTGTTCCTGCGATTAAGATTAACGGTATATTCAAGATCATGAACAAAAATAGTAATGAATTTGAAGATACTGATGGCGATGGTTATGCTGAGTGGTTTGAGACGAAAAATTTAATTACTTCTAATCAATATTTAACCAAAGTAGTTAGATTAACTAAATATTTAAGAAATTCCAAGACGACTTTTTCGATTAAGTCTGTACTATTAACTAGTCTATTAGGAAAACAAATTTACCAATCTGATGTTCACCAAAGACATACCTTATACAAAGACTTGCCAACTTCTCTTAAAACTTTATTCAATAGACTTGATGATTATCTCCAATCCAGACCTTCTCTAACGGACGAGATAATTACTAATCCCGTATTACCAACTGAAAAGTTTAGACATTTTGATCAAAATAAGTATTTGAATTTTAGAAAATGTATTAATACTTATAATAATTGGATTAATGAAGCTTATGAAGAACAAAATATCAATGAAGCTGTTAAAAAATGGCAAAGAATTTTTGGAGATGACTTTGGTGAAATTCAAGAAACCGCCAATTCAAGGATGAAATGCAACACCTAGAGATCTTTGCGTAAAGGGACTCATAAGGATATTCTGATATTAATCACAATAATTAGGATACCCTCATGAGCTTTGTCCATCTTACCACCACAGAAAGAAGTGAACTGTATAAACTAAGAGTAATTGAGCAATTATCTGTATCAGAGATAGGTCGTCGCTTGAAGCGAAACAAAAGTACGATTTCAAGAGAGTTATCGCGCAATACAGACGAGCGACAGATTGGCTATTTGCCAGATACTGCGGTTGCCCTGATGAAAGCAAGACGGAAACAAGCAAAGGTAAGATTTCAGAGCATCAGTGCTGAGACGATCGCCGAAGTCAAACAACGGTTAGAGCAACACCACAGCCCAGAGCAACTAGCAGGGAGAATGGAAAGGGAGGGGCTAGGTAAAATCAGCTATGAGACGATTTATCTGATGATCTATGCAAACCATCAAGAGATGGGAATATATCAACAATATCTGAGGCAGAAGCAAAAGCAACGAAGGCGCAAAGGTCGCCATCAGAAGCGAGGTGGCATTCCCAATAGGGTAGGGATAGAGAATCGACCGAAGATTGCAGATTTAAAAACAGAGATTGGACATTGGGAAAGTGATACGGTAATCGGGTGCAACCACACAGGTATCGTAGTTACGCATGTTGATAAAGCATCGAAGTATTTACTTGCTGGACTAGCTAAGAACAAGACGATGGATGAGATAAACAGAGTGACATTCAATCTATTTGAGCCTATAGAATCAACATCTCGAAAGACAATGACCTTTGATAATGGAAGAGAATTCTGTGGGCATGAGAAGCTATCTGAAAGATTGAAACTAGAGACCTTCTTTGCGAATCCATATCATTCATGGGAACGTGGATTGAATGAACACACCAATGGATTAATTAGAGAGTTCTATCCCAAAAGTACAAACTTTAAAATCGTGAAAGAAGAGGACTTTCAGAAGGCAGTGAATTTGATCAATCACAGACCCAGAAAATCACTTGACTATCGTACTCCTTACGAAGTATTCTTTGCTTCATCAGAACCCGTTGCATTTCATCCTTGAATTGGCGAAAGATTATTTTTCTACCGACATTAGTTCACCACCTGAAGTATTTACGGGACTGTCACTTTACGACGATATTATGGCAATGTTACTGGGAGATAATAAGCAAAGGAAAAAAATTGCTGAATATCAAGAATTTATTACTAAAATATTTTTTGAAAATAAGCCTGTCACACTAATTCCTAGCCTAGAGGAAAAAGCAGTTATTGTAAAAATAGGCAATGAAAAAGAACGTCCCATTTTCCACTTAGGTGATGGGATTCAGTCAGCGATTATAATGTCTTTTCTTCCATTTATCAGAGAAGAGCCAACTTTCTTCTTCATTGAAGAGCCTGAAATATATTTGCATCCTGGACTACAGCGAAAGATTCTTGACTTTTTTGCTGCACAAAGTAGACATACGTTTTTTCTAACAACCCACTCTAATCATTTTCTTGATTTAACCATTGATGTTAAAGATGTCAGTATATTTACATTTCGCAAGAAATTATCTCAAGAAGAAGAAACCGATGAGCAAACACCAACCTTTGTAGTGGAATCCGTTGAAGGTGGAAATAGCAGCTCGTTGGAATTATTAGGAGTAAGAAATTCTTCTGTGTTTCTCGTAAATGCAACAATCTGGGTTGAAGGTATTACGGACAGATGGTATCTTCGCAAAATGCTTAATTCCTATATGGAATACCTAAAAGAGGATGGTTCTTTAAGTTTGTCATTAGAGGAAGATGTCCATTACTCATTTGTTGAGTATGGAGGAAATAATATTACTCATTGGTCATTTTTAGATAATGAAGAGCATCCTATTGAAATTGATCGTCTTTGTGCAAAAGCTTTAGTCATAGTAGATAAAGATGGAGATACGAAACTTGCCCGTAAAGACAAACTTAATAGTCTTCTTGGTGAACGATTGGTTGTTTTACCTGCTAGAGAGATAGAAAATCTTCTTCCTTATAATGTTATTAAAGAAGTCATTCTTGAATATGAAAAGAATCCAAACCTACAACTTCCAGATAAAGCTTATAGCTCATACCAAAATAATTATTTAGGAACATTTATCGAGGAGCAAGTTTTTAAGGATCAACCTTGTTCCCGTAAAGGAGGCTATAAAGATGGTTCAGGCTCTACGAAAAAAAGATCGGGAACTATAAGCAACAAACCCAGTTTCTGTAATAAAGCCCTACCCAAAATCCGCTACCCAGATCTTCCTTCATCTACACAAGAAGTAATTCAGAAAATTTATAAGTTCATCAAAGATCAAAATTCGTAAGAATAAGTGCTGATAGACTACGAAGAGATCTCCCTTAATTTTCTGAAAGCTCAAATAGCGATTATTAACTAAAATCTCGTTTTAATCAACTGTCAAGCTTTGCAGAGCGATCGCTAAAAGCGCTTGAGCTTGATCAAGAATCTCATCCACATCTTCCTGTGAAGCAATTGAATTAGTGTCATAATCCGCAAGAGTACGCTGCGCTTGAGCATCAATCAGATAACGATGAAACTCCATTGGAACCTTGCCAGCATGAGCGAGATAACGCCCAAAAGCACTGATGACAGCAGCATGACTCGAAAAAGAAAGTCCTTCATTATCTAGAAGTGCCTCAGCAATATAGAACATCGCATAGTAACCACGGGAAATTGCAAAATCATGAAACCCTTGATCGCTTAGGCTTTGGGCTGCCTCTATACTCCGTTCAGCTTTATCCAGTAGAGCTTTTTGTTCTGGAGTCATAGCACAATCCCATCTTGGCGAATATTGCGTAATAGAGGAGAATTTTCGGTTTCAAACCGCGATCGCGGTAAAAAGAGACGCGAAACCAGTAAATTATGCTCTAGACAAAATTGGGCGATGAAATGACTGGTGCGGCGTAGCTCTGTACTGGAATTAACAGGATCTTGCAGCACAATCAAGATATCGATATCTGACGTAGGTAACGCTTCTCCTCTAGCTTGAGAACCAAACAAAATAAGGCGATCGAGACGAGTTTGATATTCCTGCTGAAAATATTCTCGCAGAGGTGCAAGCAGGGTCAAAAGTTGTTGATTTCCTTGAGTCACGATCATAAAAGATTAGCTTCATTCTCGAAATTGTTAGCTAACTGCGGTTCTCTCTCTTTTAGGATACTACACTCTCACAAAACTTTGCTAAACGTTCTGCCAGATAAGTATATCTCTGCCGATCGCTGACTTGTCTGACCGCCAGCCCGATCGCCTTCGACTCCCCGACGATAATGGCAAGCTTTCGCGCACGAGTCAAACCAGTGTAGAAAAGGTTACGAGAAAGCATCAGAAAATGCTGCATAAATAGAGGCATGATTACCACAGGATACTCACTGCCCTGCGCCTTATGGATTGTTGTCGCTCTCGCGAGAGCAATCTCATTGAGATCGGCATAATCATAGGTTACTTGCCGATCGCCAAACACAACCGTGACTTCCCGTTCCTCCAAATCTACACCCGTAATCGTACCAATGTCACCATTGAAAACCTCTCGGTTATAGTCATTTACCTGCTGCATAATGCGATCGCCTAAGCGGAAGATTGTATTCCCATACTTAATTTCGGGCTTTATCGCATCAGGGGGATTAAGAAGTTGTTGCAAGACAACATTGAGATTGCGCGTACCGACATCACCTCTAGTCATCGGACAGAGAACCTGCATATCTTGCTGAGGGTCAAAGCCTAGACTCGGTAACAACTCCGTAATAATGTCACAAATACCCTGTTGACCCGCTTCAGCATTGGGCATTTCCAGCCAGAGGCAATCGGATTGGGGCTGATTAGAGACTTTTTCCATGTTTGGAAACTTGCCCGTATTGATACGGTGAGCATTCTGAATAATTTGACTTGCCTGAGCCTGACGAAATACCTCAGTCAGCGTGATTACAGGTACTTGCTGCGAATCAATTAAATCTTGGAGAACATTGCCCGCACCGACACTGGGAAGTTGATCGGTATCGCCGACAAGAAGCAGTTGAGCGCCCAAGGGAATCGCCTTCACCAGAGAAAAGGCAAGAAACAGATCCAACATCGATGCTTCATCAATACCGATCACCTGAGCCGTCAGAGGATATTCCTGATTGCGTTTAAAGCCCATTGATTTTGGGTCAAACTCTAGAAAACGGTGAATTGTCTTAGCCTCACAACCCGTGACTTCCTGTAATCGTTGAGCCGCCCGA
This sequence comes from Pseudanabaena sp. Salubria-1, assembly GCA_023336205.1. Taxonomy (GTDB): domain Bacteria; phylum Cyanobacteriota; class Cyanobacteriia; order Pseudanabaenales; family Pseudanabaenaceae; genus Pseudanabaena. The sequence goes on along the minus strand of JALQCR010000002.1, from coordinate 188,659 downwards.
CCTGTCGGTGAAGCGAGAGCAATCTCCTTACCCATCGCTTTCCAGAGTGCGACAATCGTGCGGGTGGTGGTAGTTTTACCTGTCCCCGGTCCACCCGTGAGAATTAGCACCGATGAAGTTGCCGCCATTTCCACGGCTTCGCGTTGTTTAGGAGAGAGTTGGATATTTCTTTGAGTAGTGTAGCGATCGATCCAAGCATTGACTCGTTCGGGATCTGGATGATGTTTGTGTTGCAATAATTGATAAACCCGTTCGGCAAGATTCTGTTCGGTATGGAAGTAAGTAGGTTTATAGCAGATGAACTCTCCTTCTAAGCCTTGCATCACCAAGCGATCGTTAACGGAGAGATGGAGAACAATCCTAGAGATTATTTCAGGATCTGGTTGATAATCTTCGAGGGCAAGCAGTTTGATGGCTTTCTCTTCTAGTTCCTTGCGCGGTAAATAGCAATGCCCTTCTTCGGCAGCTTCCCCTAAACAATGGAAGATTCCTGCAATGCTACGGAACTCGGAACTAACTTCAATGCCAATATTCCGAGCAATCTGATCGGCAGTAAAGAAACCAATGCCATAGATATCTGTCGACAGTTGATAGGGATTTTCGGAAACGGTCTGAATGGAATCATTACCATAGTGCTTGAAAATCTTGACTGCATAGGTGGTGGATACTCCATGTCCTTGTAGGAATACCATGACCTCCTTAATTGCCTTTTGCGTTTCCCAAGCAGTTTTGATCATCTTCACCCGTTTCTTGGCAATGCCAGGAACTTCAATGAGACGGTCAATCTCATTTTCAATAATGTCAAGGGTATCTAAGCCAAAATGAGTGACGATACGTTTAGCAGTGACTGGTCCCACGCCTTTAATCAAACCACTGCCCAGATATTTCTCAATTCCCGTAATCGTGGCGGGTTTAGTTTCACGGTATTGAGTGACTTGGAATTGGTCGCCAAATTTAGGATGCGATCGCCATGTGCCTTCTAGCGCCAGAGTCTGACCTGCTTGGATATTGGCAAAGTTACCGACTACGGTGATTAGGTCTTGAGCCTTGGGTACTTTTAGCCGCGCTACGGTATAGCCTGTCTCGTCGGAGTGAAAGGTGAGGCGTTCGATGATGCCTTGGAGGTAGTCGATGTTGTCAGGCATAAGCCATAAGGACGGATAAGTTTAGCGATCGCTTTACCATTATTAGCTAAAATGTTGTGGTGCTACAATTGATTGGCGATCGCTCAAATTAACCAGCGCAAACGATTATGTTACAGATAATCCAAGGAATGTATCGGAACGGTAAAGTCGAGTTAGCGGAAATCCCAAAAGATATTACGGAGAGCCAAGTTTTTGTGACTTTCTTTAAGCCTCAGTCAGCCAGTCTCGCTAGTCAGTTTATGTCGTTTGGGATGTTTTCAGGTTCTCAACAATCGACTGAAGCTGATTTTATAATATAGCACTGTAAAATTATGCTAAAGTGAAATTTTACGCAAGAAAATTATAATATGCTAAAGAAAATTCATGAGATCAAAAATATTGGATTATTCCACAATGCAACTACTAATCAGTATGCTTTTGGGAAACATACATTAATCTATGCTGAAAATGGGCGAGGCAAATCCACGTTAGCTAGTGTACTGAGTTCTTGTTCAAGTGGTGACGCATCACTCATTGATAAGCGTAAGACAGTCGATAGTAGTGTAGGCGAAGTCCCCGAAGTAAAATTTGAATTTTCAAATGGGCTACAGGTTTCTTTTACAAGTGGGCGTTGGAGTCGTCAACAACCACATCTTCTTGTGTTTGACACAGATTTTGTAGAAAGAAATGTTTATTCAGGCGTACAAATACGTCCTGATCAGAGACAAAATTTGTTAGATTTTGCACTAGGTTCACAATCTATTAGCGATAAGAGAGTGATTGAGGAAGCAACAAATAGAGCAAGTGTTGCACAACAACAAATTAGATCTACCGAGAAAGAATTAGCAAAATACATAAAAGATCTGTCGCTTGAAGAATTTATCTCACTTCCTCCAATCCCCGATATTGATCAACAGATTGAAATATTGCAGAATGCACTGACTACAGCTAAGCGTAGTTCTGAGTTGCTAGCCAGAGCAACTCCATCATTTGTTCCCTCCCCCAATTTCAATTTTACTGATTTTTTAAATGTATTGAGCCAAACGTTGCAAGATATAGAGATAGATGCTGAGAAGAAAGTAAATTCACATCTTGCAAGATATGCAAATGGATTTGAAGATTGGATAAGTAAAGGGCAAGCTTATCATAGCGATATGGACTGTCCCTATTGTGGTCAATCTATTAAAGATAACGAAATTATTGGGGCTTACCGTAAGCACTTTAATCAATCTTATATTGATTTTAAAAAGAAAATCTCAACTCTTTGGAAAAATGTCGAAGCACTTATTTCCGACGCAGTAGTAGAAGGTTGGATGGGAAGAATAGAAACAAATCAAGTTATCATTAACACATGGAATGAACACGTCCCAGCGAATCAGATTGTATTTGATAAAGAATCTGCACTAACTAATGTTAGAGAACTTAGATCTTTACTTTCTTCTCTTACTTCTGCCAAGCAAGTAAATCCATTGGAATTTATTGGGACAGACGACGACAGACAAAATATTAATTGTTTTAGTCAGCGCTTAGTTAGTGGAATAGAGGCTTATAATCGGCAAATTGAAATCACTTTGGATAATATTAACAGATTCAAGTCTCAACTTCAACAGTCGAGTGTTGAGCAAATCCAAGAACAAATTAAGAGGTTAGAAATCACAAAATTACGTCATGCCCAGTCTGTTATTGATTTGATTTCACAATGGAAAGAAGCATCAACTGAAAAAACTACTCAGGATGGCATCAAAACTTCTGCAAAGACAAGACTTAATGCATTAATGACAAACCTGATTCAACAGTATGGAGAACGAATTAACTCTCTCTTACAAAATTTTGGTGCTTCTTTTCAGATAGCTCCAATGAGCTTTAATTATCAAGGTGGAAGTCCTAGAACTGACTACAGCCTTATCTTACGTGACACAAAAGTAAATATATCAGGAGAGGGGATTTCATTTGCTACCGCACTCAGTGAAGGCGATAAACGTACTCTTGCTTTTGCCTTTTTTATTGCTAAAATTGAAGCTGATCCATCTCTATCAAATTCAATCGTTGTTGTTGACGATCCAATGTGTAGTTTGGATGAAAATAGAAAAGAACATACCAGATTTATATTAGAAGACATAGGTAAAAAATGTTTACAGTTAATTGTATTAGGGCATGATTTGTATTTTTTACGTGATTTACAAGACCGTTTAAGAAAAGGCTATCCTAGAAGTATATCACCAGATATTAAATGTTTTCAACTGAAGAGAGTTGGTCAAGACGGCTACACAGATTTTGCAAATTTTAATATTGACAACGCTTGTGAAAACGAGTATTACAAGCATCATCGGATGTTAACTGAATTTGTTGAGGGTTCATCTACTACAGAACTTCTTGATATTGCCAAAGCTATAAGACCTTTATTAGAAGGCTATTTACATAGACGCTTTCCAAATTGTATTGATCGAGGGTTGGTGTTTGGAGACATTATTAGGGCAATCCGTAATTCTCCGTCCAATAGTCCTTTATCGTATGTTGAATCGTCAGTAATAGACGAATTAAATGCTATTAATCTATATGCAGGACAGTTTCATCATGACACCAATCCGTCAGCTAATCCTGTAAGAATCAGGGATACTGAACTCAAAACATTTGCTGAACGTGCACTAAAAATACTCTATAAAGGGTCGCCATAAAAGATATGTATAGAAGTTCTAAAATATAAAATTTCTCGGCGAGTGAAATATGACTGACAACAAAAAGTACCGCATTCAATTAGAAGGACAATACAAAGCGCTTGAAGAACATTTACAAAAACTAGCCAAAGAGAGAGAAAAGCCAATTGAAAATCAAGATTTAGGATTAATCGCCCACTGGGAGAAAACCGTAGCAAACTGTCATAACCAAATCGCAAAACTAGAAAGGAGACTCAAACGATGAATACGACTTATAAACAACCAATTGATCGCCTCAAGCGCCATATGGCAGAATATCAACCCCAACTAAAACGCGCCATTGCAGCAATTAGCATCCTCGAAACAGCTAGTCCAGATTCCGATGAGTTCTGTAACGCCCTAGCTGAACTTCATGTTTGCACTACCATCTTAGAGCCATACTCAGAAGGAATGTTAGAAGCGATCGAGCAGTTTACCGAAGATGACGCTATCTCGGCTGATTCATAAATTCTGTTTTAAGAAATTTGGGAGTTTTGTAGTACCTGTTTTCAATTCAAAAAACAGCCTAACCACTCAATCAAGAAATGTACCTGCTTATCCCCAGGGAGAAGAGCCAGACTCGTGATCTTAATTCTCCCCTTCTCGAAAGAGAAACGATAATAGAACTCAATCGGGATCTTCGCGTGAAGTAACTCCCAAAGCGAATCCGTAAGCTTCGATTCCAGAAACAGATCGCGCCCATCCTCTGACGCATAAATACGAAACACCCCAACCTGACGCGCCACCAACTTCAACTCCATCACCCTGAGCAATACCTGAGTTTCTTCAGGCAAAGCCCCATACAGACCCTCCCAAACCGCAGCCAACTTGACAATCTCCTCCTTCGACTTCACCTTCCCTAAAGTCACATAAGCATTAATCTTCGTCTCATTGTCCGCCATATAACTATCAGGAATAAAAGCCACCAAACGCGGTAACTGAAGCTCAGTATCTACAACTTCAGGCAGAATCTTCCCGCGTAACTCATTGATATATTCCTGAAGCAAATCCATGTACAGCGCAAAACCAATCACATCCGCCTGACCCGACTGCTCCTCACCCAATAAATCCCCCAACCCACGAATCTCCATATCGCGCATCGCCAGTTGATAGCCCGAACCAAGCTGACTAAACTCCTGAATCGCATCCAATCTCCTCTTCGCTGAATCTGTTAACTCAAGGTTAGGTGGATACAGCAAATAGGCATGAGCCTGAATCCCCGCCCGACCAACCCGACCACGCAATTGATAAAGTTGTGCTAAACCCAACTTATGAGCATCCTCAATCACAATCGTATTCACACGCGGAATATCCAAACCCGACTCAATAATCGTCGTACAGAGGAGAATATCCGCCTCATTGTTATTAAAAGCAACCATCGCCGCCTCTAACTCAGGTATGGCGACGATTCGTTTAAAACTGTATCACGACAGGCTTAAAAGCAACATATAGCAATACTTTCAGCGATTGATTTGAGAAAGGTACATGAACCGTTTTACAGCCGATCTTGAATCAAACCTTAGTTTGCATAGACAGAGTATTGGTCATACTCTGTCTATGCAAGTACTACACTCCAATTAGTTGCTACTTGCATAAGCAAAAAATCTTAGAAGTATATATTTTTTGATGAATCTTTAATAGCAACATAATAAAAGCTTTTTAATCAGCTTTATCGGTTTATCGCGATATCACTTTTTTATTTCGCAGACTTGCAAAGACTACTCAATTCAAATAAAGCTGCTTTTCAATCCTGATACGTTGTTCGATAGCTAAGAGGCTAATTTGCAAGAAATTGGCGTACTTTATAAAGCTGGAATATTTTGGATATCGAGCGTACTTTAATTGAGCTTGTTATTCGGAATATCTGTCACAACAGCACTAATACATGAGGAGACAGTGTCGTAAATGGCTACAAAGTCACATACTAAATAACAGACTAAATATACTAATAAAGATGCATTTACCATACTTCCTAATACTTACTTTAATAGGTGTTTTTATACATCTTTTTGAACAAGATAAAGTGCTACAAGTCGATAAATCCCTGACGCAATGTGCCTAACGACTTCGCAGAAGATCTATCGATCACAGAGGAAAGCAGTCTTGAAACCAAGGACATATCCTCACAACTTAGGAAAATCAAAATGAGAAAGAATGAAACCACATGAATGACAATTCTCTATAGGTGTTTCAGGGAGATCAAACATAATAAACGACTCAATGTTTTTAGCCTCAGATATCGCAGACCTCTGAGGCTAAAAACATTGTGCTTTAAACATTTCAGCCATTTAAGCTAAAGCACCTCCCCGAAACTCTTATAGAGCCTATCGCTTTAGATGAAATGTAAAAATGTTCATGCACCTTCCTCAAATCAATCACTGAAAGTATTGCTATATATTGCTTTTAAGCCTGTCGTGATACAGTTTTACACGAATCGTTGCCATACCCGTATGGGGGATGGGGCGGATTTGTTTGTATTTGTGCTGTTACGCGATTCGGTGAATTCTGGATGCCATAGCTGTTTGTTTTCGTATAGTGTTTCTACTGATACTTTTGCTGTTTTGGCGATCGCTTGCGCCATCCCTCGGATTGTTTCTGGCATTTCTCCTGTTTTATTTAGCTCGTCTACGGTTGTTCGGATGCGTTCAAGCCTTTCTGCTTGTTTCTGGGCTTTTTTGTTTTCTGTATCTTCATCTTCACCTTTTTCGTTTGTTGGTTCTTCTTTTTTGCTTCCCCATGGGAAATGATGCTTCATACACCATTTGGCGATGTCTTTGGCTTTTTGTTCGAGTCTCTTGATATCTCCACAAAATTTAATAAATCCTGCGGCGGCTCTTGCTGTTTTGGTGATGTATTCGGCGATCGCTTCGTCTTCTTCACAGCCTAGGAAGACGCGGGCGTATTTGCCGATTAGATATAATAGTTGGTTGCTTTGTCCCTGTCCTGTCCATCCTGCTTCGATTTGTTTTTCTAGGTCTTCTCGCCATTTAATTGGTTTGCGGTTGTCTTTGGGTGCTTGATAGTTGGCTTTGGCTTCGGCGATCGCCTGTTTTAAGAGATCGATGTCTTGTTGCTCTTGTACGGTCAGCCATGTTTCGACAAATTGATTTAAATCCCGTCCGATAATCTGGAGGTCGTTGTCGAGTTGGTAACTGCCTGTTTGCAGTGGTAGTCGATGTCCGTTATATTCTGAGTCGTATTTTTTTGTGTTGGGGAAGGTTTCGATTACTCCTGCGGCGATTTCGCAGTTATTTTTTTGCAGACACGCTTTGATCGCGCAGGCGAGACCGAAGCTAGGTACTTCTTGCCATAGGGGATAGTAGATGTGCAGTCCTTCGCTATGCGAACTTTGGACGATTAGCGGTCTGACTAGTCCGATTTCTTCTAGGGCTTGCAGTACGGTTTTAAATTTCTCGTAGTTGTTGCCGGGGTGGTAGGGGCTGCCTTTGTCGATGTCGAGCAGGGCATATTCGGTTTGGCTGTCAAATCTTACGCCGATTAGGGTGTCTGGGTCTGCCCAATAGTCGTATAACCGCCTTCCTGTGATCGGGTAACGGGTTTCGGTTTTCCATTCGGGTTTGCTCGTCCGATCTATATTTTTGGCATAGATAAAATTCCACGAATATGGGAAAAAGCTCGCAAAGGTTTGCGCTGCTAGTTCTGTTGTGGTTAGTGATTTTGGTTCTAGCCCTTTTGTCGTGAATTTAAGATCGGCAATATTACAAATACGATCTTCTTGGTAGGTCAATCTGATCGACCTCCTTTTTGCTTACCACGGGCGATCTCTTTCCCGATCTGCCGTGGCAAGTCTCGCAAATATAAAAACATCTAAATTGTCCTGATTGTAAGGTTTGTAGCGATTTCAATCAGGAAATAAACAGATTTTTTGAATTCAGTTCGATAATCAATGATTGCTTTTTGCAAATTATTTAAAAATTTGCAGCAAAAACTGTTGCTAAACTTGTATCTTGCGTTAAGATATAAGAAAGCGCTGAACAAAATTGCCGCCAAGCAACATCTGTCCATTCCTGGATATTAAATTTAAAAAACCTTCGGGTTTACAAGAAAGCTAGTGAGTTCGCAGTCACTGGCTTTTTTGTGTTTGAAGGGGAAAACTAACCAAGTAATCTCCTGTAGATAAAAAACTGCAATTTAAGCATACAGCGATCGCTCTAGATGTGATCTATAAAAGATCAAAATTTTATTAATGTCAGCCTCAATTTGGCTGCCAAGTCACGGAACTGTCATCTGTGACACTATTTTGTAGCAATGCGTGATTTCAGTATTCATAGTATTTTGGGATGTTCCCACTTTGCTGACTACAATGACCTACATAATGTTTGAGCAAGTGCATCAGTAGTGTTTTCACTACCGCCAGAGATGGAGGTAGCAAGGGGATAATGAGACATCTGACTAAAGGAGAAGAGTTTATGTACTTTCACTCGTCCTACTTAATCCTAATTCCAGGGATGATCTTGATGTTTTGGGCGCAACATCGCGTCAAAGCAACCTACGAAAAATATGCTGAAATTCAATCGAGTTTAGGGATGACAGGCGCACAGGTTGCCAAGACCATCTTGCAACGTATGGGGATTCATGATGTCACCGTTGAGCAAGTCGAAGGACAACTGACCGATCATTACGATCCATCCGCCAAAGCCGTGCGATTATCAGAGTCGGTATACGCATCGTCATCTCTAGCCGCCGCCGCGATCGCTGCCCATGAATGTGGTCACGTATTGCAAGATGTACGGGGCTATCAATTTATGAATATCCGCGCATCTCTAGTACCCATGGCAAATATCGGTGCAAACTTTGGACCACTGATGGTAATGGCAGGACTATTTCTGACCTCATTGGGTAGTTTGAGTACAGTTTTTATCAACCTTGGCATTATTTTGTTTGCAGGAGCGATCTTGTTTCACATCGTCACTTTACCCGTTGAGTTTGATGCATCAAGCCGCGCCTTGAGACTTATTGACGAGCTAGGAATTTTGCAAGGTGAAGAAAATCGGGGCGCTCGAAGTGTCTTGAATGCGGCGGCATGGACGTATGTAGCGACGGCAATCTATGCAGCCTTGCAACTGGTGCAATTGTTATTGATGAGAGGCGATCGCTAAATCGTCAGTCTTTTTCCAAAAAATAAGAGGCGGCGCATCGCGCCGCTTTTTACATTTGCAGTGATGAAGGCTTGTTAAACAGATTGAAAATTTGCGATAATTCTTGCAGATTTATGTCACGCCAATTGATTGAAACTTGACTCTCGATAAGTAATCTTCCTTGGATTAAATCTAGATTCAAAACTGAGTTGTCTTCGATTTTGTGAAATAGGGCATTTATAAGCGGTACTTGATCCTTGGGAAATTCGTAATAGATGATGTCGCCTTCAATCCTCATTTTTTCTGGTAAGGCTTTATTGTCGATCTTGCCTCCTAGCAATGTTTTCCAGATTAAAACTAGAGGGCGATAAATTAGAGAATCAGTTTCAACATCAGGTTTACTCAGTAACTTTAATTTTCCTTCGATGATGTCGCCTTTAAATAGAATCTGAATAGGGGTAAAGTGGACTTTGATGGTAATCTTTTGATGCTGGATGACAGCAGTTAAGCCCTCTGTGTCGCTGGGATTGAGGCTGGTTAATTGGTCTACTCTCGCGATCGCCTGTTGGCAAAGCAAGAGAATAGCTTTGTTTTCAATTGTGAGTTGTTTTAGCTGAGTATTGAGGGAAATGTAATCTCTAAGTCCATCCTGTAGTAATTTACCAAGTTTGCCTAATTGATTGAGGATGTTCATTTTTGGTTTTGCGGTAAAAGCGTTAAAAATCAGGACTAATAGTTTTCGTCAATTGGCTCATTGGACGTAGTGACAACTTTTGCCTCTGGAATACTTATCGATTTTTCGACTGGAGCTTTGCCGTAGTCGAGAACTTGGGCGTAACGAACTACTGTTAAACGGATCTGTTTACCATCTTTGCCCAGAAAACTAACCTCATCAAGTGTGCCTGTAATTGTAGGATTCCAGCCTTTGTCTAGGATATTTACACAATTGACAGCTTGCTTGCCCCACACTTCTGCATGAATTTTGAGAGGTTCAGGCTCTTTTACTTCTTTGTCTTCGGCATTTTTGCGGCGATTGACATAGAGAACCAAGTTACATACAACTGTTCCTGTTTCTTCAAACTGCTTGAGTTCAGGTTTTGCCGCCAGATATCCGCATATATGTGCAGTTGCCCAAGTCATAAATTTAGTCCTAATTTCAGGTTTTAGTTGGTTTACAGGATGGTTATTATTCTAAGATGTGACTGTCATTTGTATAAATCTAAATTACGCGATCGCATATGGGTAAACGTAAAGCCCTACTTTCTACAGAACTTCAAAGTTTTTCAGATCGGGATAAGGTTTGGGAGAAGCATAAGGTAAACGGGGATCTGGTGGCTACACATTATGCTGATAGCCAATTTGCCGATTATTCACGCAGGATCGCGCTTTGTGGGGAATCTCTAGACTTTGAACTGGTTGATGATCAGCTTAAATTAAAAAATACTTGGTTTTGTCGGGTGCGCCATTGCCCGATCTGTCAGTGGCGGCGATCGCTAAAGTGGAAGGCTAAGGCTTATGCAATGATGCCGAAGGTGGTAGAGGATTTTCCGAAGGCGCGATGGCTATTTGTAACGCTAACTGTGAAGAATTGCGCGATCGCTGACTTACGAGAGACGATAACTTGGATGCACGAAGGATTTAAGCGGATGTCTAAGTTAAAAGCTTTTCCTGCAACAGGTTGGATTAAGGCGACTGAGGTAACGATGGGGCAAGATGGTTTGGCGCATCCCCATTTTCATTGTTTGCTGATGGTGTCACCGTCTTATTTTTCGGGTGCTTACTATTTGTCAAAGGAAAGGTGGGGCAGTATGTGGCAACAGTCACTAAGGGCTGATTATGCACCAATTATTGACATTCGGGCAGTGCAGAAGGGGGATGACCTAGCAGAATTAATTCCCGAAATTTTAAAGTATCAAACTAAGGAGTCGGATCTGACGGCTGATCGAGAGTGGTTGCTGGAGTTGACGCAACAGTTGCACAAAACAAGGGCGATCGCGATCGGTGGTGTGTTGCGAGATTATATGCGAGAATTGGCTAATGAGCCTGAAGACTTAACCGATGAGGTGACGGGAGAGCAAGACGAGGAGGATGTTTTGACGTTTTCATGGCATGGGGACGAAAAACACTACATTCTTGATACTATTAGGGATAACGGGCATCAAATAGTGGACGTGTCAATATAAATTTTGACAGTCACAATATTAGACCCATCGATATCTCTAGCAGTAAGCCATTGAATAGCAACTTGCATTTTATGTGCATCAGAACAAATGACAAGTAAGTTTTCGAGCAATGTATAGTGTATACAATCTTGAGGTTGCATAGAAATGTTTCCATTTTTAGGTAAGATTTACACCCCCTAGCGTAGCGTTCTTTAATAAGAGATGCTATGGCAACAAGGGGGATAAATCTATCAACAACTTGACTTGATACAAGCACAAATAAAAGTCGTCACCTAAAAATATTTTGCGGTAATAACAATGAATGAAAAACATCAAGAAATTAATACTTTAAAAGATTTTGCTAATTTAGCTGATAATGAAATAAGCATATGGCAATTACTTGTTGGAATAAAAGTAATCGCATTAATTAATATTAGTCGAAACAAAGAACTTATCGGTAAAGTTGCGGCAATTAAAATCAATAAATCAATCATAGATGTAAATATTGTATTTCATGATTCTAATCGTACAACTGTATGGAATTGCACAAAAGAAAGTTTCATAAGTAATTTTGAGATTATGTCTTCCATATCTTTTGAAAAAGACAAAATTATTTTTTATCTAAATAAATTACTTGAATCGTATAATTTTGAAGAGGCTGATAATGTTTATGAGTTTCTTTGCAAAAATTATATTTCAACTGAAAAATATTTTGCCCACAGGAAAGAATTTCTAGATAAACGAAGAGATGAATTACTGAATGACATACAGGCTCTTCTGGGTTTGAGGGGATTAATGTATAATGAAGCACAAAGATAAGTGGTGACAGGTATGGACTTGTATCTAGATAGGTTGCTAAATTTACCCAACACAACCGTTGAAAGTTTTACGGAAGAAGAAAATAAAATCACCCTAAAGTTGAGATTTTTACAGGATGAAATTACTTGTCCGCATTGTAATACGCATGGTGGAAAATTAAAACAAAATCGACCGATATTGATTCGAGATTTGTCAGTATTTGGGAAAATAGTTTATTTAAATACGCCGCGCCGCCAATTTTATTGTCAACATTGTCAAAGACATTTTACGGAAAAGTTACCCTTTGTAGACTGGGAAAGACGATACACACAAAGGTATGAGGAGTATGTTTATCAACGAGTACAAAGTGCGAGTGTGGAGCAAGTAAGTCGAGATGAATATTTGAGTTGGGATCAAATACAAGGGATTTTCAATCACCAATTTTCTCTAAAAAAAAAGATGATTGGAAAGAAGTAAAACGAGTGAGTATTGATGAAGTGAGTAAACGCAAAGGACATAAAGACTTTGTGACAGTCGTATCAAGTATTGACGCAGGAGCATTACTAGAAGTAATTGATAGTCATAAACAAGATGACATCATTGAAGTCCTGAAGCAGCAACCGATTGAGATAAGGGAAAAAGTAGAGGAGGTTAGCATTGATATGTGGGGAGGCTTTCCCAAAGTTGTCAAAGAAGTATTTCCAAATGCGAAAATTGTCATCGACAGATTTCATGTTATGCAGCCACTAATCAAAGAGTTAAATCAACTGCGTCAAAAAGCTAAAATCAAGATTAAAGGTAGTCGATTTATTCTACTAAAGAACAAGGTAGACTTAACAGAAGAAGAAAAAGTGAAGTTAGAAAATGTCTTGAAATGTTCTAAACGCTTGCGACTAGCTTATAATCTCAAAGAAGACTTTAGAAGTATTTTTGAGACTTGTAAAACTCCTGAAGAGGGTCAGAAACAATTAAAAGAATGGCTTCAAAAAGCTAAAGCTGTTTATGGCGCAGTTTTGGAAACCATTCGTAATCATCTTGATAATATTTGTAACTACTTTTTAAATCGTACATCTAGTGGTGTGATGGAGGGACTTAATAATCGTATTAAATTAATTAAACGACAGGCTTATGGTTTTTTAAATTTTTTAAATTTTCGTTCTAGATTATTAGCTTGTCTTTCTCATTAGATTTACTTATCCCCTTAAACCCAGAAGACCCGACATACATCAGTTATTTGAAGAATATAAATTTGAAGAAGCAGACAGATTTTATCAGATAAATTGCAGTAAATACATATCAATCAATGAATATGATCTTCAAAAGTCAAATATTTTAGAAGCGTGGGGGAAAATTCGTAACCCTTTGTTTTTAAAATTAGATGCACTATTAATTAATTCATCACTTGAAGAAGCTGATCAATTCTATCAAGATGAATGTAAAAGATTTGGCTCAATCGTCTAAATGATGCTAAGGTAACATAAGATACAAAACAACAAATATGCAGCCAATTCTAACCGAACTTTTAAATCTGCCAGGAATCGAAGTAGAAAACTACACAAAAGTAGCAGATCGATTAATTTTAGAGGTTGAAGCGAAAACGACAAAAGCAAAGTGTCCAAGATGCGGAGAAGAAAGTAATCATCTGCATCAAAATCGCTGGTATTTTGCAAGAGATTTAAGCATTAGTGGACAGGAAGTACTATTAAAAGTAAACCGTCGTCAATTCAAGTGTAAAAAATGTGAAAAGCCGTTCAGTGAAGAACTAGAATTTATAGGAAAGAGACGAAAACAAACTAACAGATTTGCAGAGATGATAGTGCAGCAAGTATTGCATAGCGATATGCATAATGTAGGGAAGCAAAATGACTTAACAGATGAGGAAGTGTGGTCGATGATAAAATACATTAGCGAAAAAAAACTTAGAATAGATTTAAAGCCATTAAAACGACTTGGGATTGATGAAATAGCATTACGAAAAGGACAAGGGGACTACATAGTAGTATTGGTAGATTTAGACAGAAAAATACCGATAGGATTTGTGCGATCACGGAAACAAGAAGAAATAAGGAAAGAGCTTGAGGGGTGGGGAAAAGAGGTGTTAGAGCAAATTATTGAGGTAAGTATGGATCTAAGTGGAAATTATAAAGGACTGATCAACAAACTAATACCAAAAGCAGAGGTAGTAGCCGACCGATTCCATGTAACAAAGATAGTTCCTGAGGAACTAAAAACAGCACGAAATGACCTGCAAAAAGCAAATAAAGAAAACAAAAATGTAAACGAGAAAAAGAAAATCGAAGAAGCACTTAAGCAGAGTAAGTATGCATTACTAAAGAACGAAAAAGATTTAACAGAGAAGCAAAAAATAAAATTAGAAGAAATTCGAGAAGTGGTACCATTGCTAGGGAAAATGCATCAGCAAAAAGAAGAGTTTAGAAGAGTCTTTGAAGATGCTAAAAATTGGGGAGATGGCGCATCAAAATTACTCGACTGGATGGAGACAGCAAAGGAGACGTATAAGGATAGTGTTGGCACAATTTGTCGATGGTTTGGAGAAGTTACTAATTACTTTGAGAACCGCACTACTAATGGCGTTGTTGAGGGTATCAATAATAAGTTAAAGCTAATTAAACGATCTGGGTATGGCTTCAGGAATTTTGATAATTTTAAGTTGCGATCTCTAATTTGTTGGCATTTAGATATTGGTCGAGCATAGTTTGAACGATAGAGCCAAAGATTTATAACACTTGCAGAGTATGAAAACAAAAAAGAGCCTATTTTAAAGAAATTAAAATTATCCTTACTCCAAAGAATTGAATCTATCTTATCTAGATATTCTTTTGATGAGGCTGATAGCCTTTATCAAGTTGAATGCAAAAAATATATATCAAATACAGACTATCAAAAACTAAAAAAGTATTATTGGGACAAAAAAACAATCTTATTGCTTTCTGACCTAGACAACTTCTTCAAAGATGATTTCTTAGATGCTGATGAATTTTACCATCTTGAATGTCAACCATATATTTCTAAAGTTGAATACAACCGAAAAAAATCAAACTTTTGTCAAACTTGGGTAGAAAAAAATCTAGGTAATAAACCAGACCTTGAGCAATCCGCAGCAATTGGGGCTGTTAATATTCATGTTCAAGTTGTTGCAAGGGCTGGAAGCGGCAAAACATCAACATTAGTTAATCGCGCCTTATTTTTGCAAAAACATTGTGGTATCCATCCCTCAGAAATATTGTTACTAGCCTTTAACCGTAAAGCTGCTAATGAAATTAAAGAAAGAATCCAAAGACATTCAGGTGAAGACATTCCTCATGTCATGACTTTTCACGCTCTTGCATATCGGTTAGTTCATCCCGAAGAAAATATCAACTTTGATGAAAAAGATGGAGAGCAAAGTCTGAGTCTGTCTATGCAAGCAGTGATTAGCGAATACTTGGATAAACCTGTGTACTATGCAGAAATCCGTAATTTAATGCGTAAACATTTCAGGATCGATAGTGAAAGTTTGATTGCTTATGTTAAATATCGGCGATCGCTTCCCAAAGAAGGCATAGACGGCAGATATTATAAATCTCGTGGCGAAAAAATAATTGCTGACTTTCTATTTGAGCATGATATCCCTTACACCTATGAAAAAAGCTTTTGGTGGCGTGGTATCAACTATCGCCCAGATTTCACTATTGAACGTCCTACACTGTTTTCTGATAATGGCTTAGTCATTGAGTATTTCGGGCTACAAGACGATCCAGAATATGATGAAATGTCAGAAGCCAAAAGAGAATATTGGCAAAATAAACGAGGTTGGGATTTTCTAGAATTAGCTCCTCAAGTGCTGACAACTCAAGGGCGTAAAACCTTTGAAGACCATCTAAAATATTCTCTACAAGATCGGGTATGGCAACGATTCGTGTAAAACTGTATCACGACAGGCTTAAAAGCAATATATAGCAATACTTTCAGTGATTGATTTGAGGAAGGTGCATGAACATTTTTACATTTCATCTAAAGCGATAGGCTCTATAAGAGTTTCGGGGAGGTGCTTTAGCTTAAATGGCTGAAATGTTTAAAGCACAATGTTTTTAGCCTCAGAGGTCTGCGATATCTGAGGCTAAAAACATTGAGTCGTTTATTATGTTTGATCTCCCTGAAACACCTATAGAGAATTGTCATTCATGTGGTTTCATTCTTTCTCATTTTGATTTTCCTAAGTTGTGAGGATATGTCCTTGGTTTCAAGACTGCTTTCCTCTGTGATCGATAGATCTTCTGCGAAGTCGTTAGGCACATTGCGTCAGGGATTTATCGACTTGTAGCACTTTATCTTGTTCAAAAAGATGTATAAAAACACCTATTAAAGTAAGTATTAGGAAGTATGGTAAATGCATCTTTATTAGTATATTTAGTCTGTTATTTAGTATGTGACTTTGTAGCCATTTACGACACTGTCTCCTCATGTATTAGTGCTGTTGTGACAGATATTCCGAATAACAAGCTCAATTAAAGTACGCTCGATATCCAAAATATTCCAGCTTTATAAAGTACGCCAATTTCTTGCAAATTAGCCTCTTAGCTATCGAACAACGTATCAGGATTGAAAAGCAGCTTTATTTGAATTGAGTAGTCTTTGCAAGTCTGCGAAATAAAAAAGTGATATCGCGATAAACCGATAAAGCTGATTAAAAAGCTTTTATTATGTTGCTATTAAAGATTCATCAAAAAATATATACTTCTAAGATTTTTTGCTTATGCAAGTAGCAACTAATTGGAGTGTAGTACTTGCATAGACAGAGTATGACCAATACTCTGTCTATGCAAACTAAGGTTTGATTCAAGATCGGCTGTAAAACGGTTCATGTACCTTTCTCAAATCAATCGCTGAAAGTATTGCTATATGTTGCTTTTAAGCCTGTCGTGATACAGTTTTAAACGAATCGTCGCCATACCTGCCATAGCGATCGCCCCCCCGATCGAACAAGCTGAAACCGAGACAGAAAGGACTGTTACAGAAAAAGCCCTATATAAAGCGTTAGGCTGCTCTGAAACGCCCCTGCGAGGGCAAGAATTGCCAAAATTTGCCGACGTTGATTTTCAAGCCCCCACTTACTCGTCAAAGTCGTCGCAAAAAACTAGCGATCCGATGTGGATCGAGACCCACGGCAGGCTAAGTCCGCCAAAAACTGAAAGCACCAAAGGAGCGATCTCTCAAAATCCATCTCCGAAAACTGCCAATGCCGATTGCTTGCGACCCTATGAACCACCAAAATCTGAACCTATCTCGGCGATTGGAAGCAGGATTGGCTATCTCAGAACTTTACTAGAAACGCCTATTTTGCGTAGGAGTAAATCTGCATCGGAATTTGCTAGCTTGCAAGCCGAACTAGACAGGCTAGAGCGCGATCGGCAGACAACCTCCAGTATCTAGTTAATCCAATGTTCTGATGGGATGAATGGTGCTTTGCCTAGATATATCTGTTTTGAATTTTTGGGTATATAAATCCAGTCAATTTGTTGCAAACGCACCTTTAGAGCAGACAAACTAACCCCTAGCTCATCTGCCATAGCTCGTAAATGATTCCAGTTTTGTAAATTTCGTCCTTTGCGAGTCTCTTCTAGAAGATTACGAGGCATTAAAAGCGATCCAGCAAAGTAATCTGCTTGCCATTCTATGTTGCTAATCTTTGTTCCGTTTGAAGATCTACATAGAAAAAGATGACTTTCTTTAGAAATGTCCAAGTTGAGTTCTTGCTGTTGAGTAAGTCCATCTACTTCATCTTGATTGATATGTAAAACCCAATGTCCTATTTCATGGGCGATCGTAAATGAGGCAAACCCATTAGACTCCTTTAGCTCTGGAAAGTCTTCATTAATTTCGATTAGTCTTTGAGAAGGAAATATTCTCGCTGCAATTTTCCCATCACCATCTGAAGGTATTTTTTCCCAAACGATTCCTAAGTCCAAGAAATCTGCAATTCTACTAGGATCAACTCTTCCATTAAAAGATCGTTTTGAACGAGATTGTATTTTGAGTAGAACTTCGTTAGCTTTATTCTCGATATCTTCTTTTTTAGCCCATAAAAAAGGCTTGATTATACTCAATTTTTTTTCTCCTGTTCTTCATTAATAGCCAAGTCAAAAATATTGCGGGCAAACTGAGGATCTTCATGCATACGCCGAAATAACATAGGCATTTCTTTGTAGTTCTGCTGGAGTAATTGTTCATCATGTTCTGGAATCCTTCCTGCAAGAAAGATCAACTCCTCTGGGTTTAAATCTAATTGAGTTGCTAGATTCCTGATCACTTCTTCCTTAGGGGGATAATCAGCACGGTTATTTTCTAGTTTAGATAAATAGGTGAAGTCTAGACTAACTAGACTAGCTAGTTCACGCTGACTATAACCTTTGTCTTTACGAGCATCGCGAATAAGTTGCCCAAATTGTTTGTTCACATCATTCTCCATACTTGTTAAACCATTATATTTTGACTTGACTAAAAAATCAACAAAACTATTGACTAAAAAATCAACATCGTTTAGCATTGCTAATAGAGTTGAATAAAAAATCAAGTCTGCTAGGACACTATATATGGTATTTACAAAAAGGTGGCTACCGTTTGCAAGTTACGGTTTAATGGCTGAGTTTATTCCATCAGTGGGGCTAGAGCCTTTTCACTGTGATATGCAACGTGGATATAAAAGGGTAAGAAAAAAGGAGTCTGAGGTTGCAGCTTTATTAGAAAAAGATACAACACCTCAAAGGATAGGACTATTAGCCCAGCAAGCAGTTTATGAGTTTCATCATCATCCTGAACTGATCACTCAGGATGATGGAATAGAAAACTTGGTAGAAATTTTAAAACTAGATAAAGAGTCTTATACAGTACAGCAAAGAGTTGCTCAAATTCTTAGCAATTACCGTGATAATCCAGTGCTACTGGACAAAAAAATTATTAAGCTCAGTCGTGGTGATGAAGGATTTCCCGATGGTCTTGAGATAAATAGTCGCAATTATTTGTTTCGCTTATTTGCAGCAATGGATTGCATCTTTGAGGAGCCTGACGGTACTTTATTTATCCTTGACTTTAAAACTGGAAAAAGTGACTTTGATTCTCGGCAAGCTTATATTTACTTACTAGCCGCGACATATCTTTATCCTGAGCGTAAGATATCCGCTTTATTTTATAACTTAGAGTTTTGTAAATGGTCTGAAAAGCTTACCGCAAAGGCAATTCATCTTTCTGCTTTGCAGACTGAATTAGCCAGACTTGCTAAAGCTCATGAGTTAGAGAAGCAACTATATCACAATGAACCTGAACGGTTTTCAGAAATTTTTTTGCCAAATTCGGGGTTTGCTTGTAAGTATTGTCAATTCAATTCAATTTGTTCATTTTCTTTATGTGAGGTTGTAGCATGAATACCACGACTAATATTGCTCAAAATTCAACTATTTTTTTAAGCGAGATCGCGACACTATCTCATTCTGAAATAAATTTACTAAGGTTTCGGCTTTCACCACATATTAATGAAAGAGAGCTTGGTAATCCATTAAGTTTCCATCTTTGCCGTAAATTTGCGGAAATAATAGTTGTTTGGGAGCAAGGAGATTTCTTTGCGATCGCAAAACTACAGCAGCAGCAAAATATGCCGACAGTTGCTCAGTGGCGAGAAGCAATAGATAGTATTCAAAATGAGATGAAGGAGTTAGGAGATCGCCCTTTTTCAGTTCAAGTTGTCAACTCTGATGAAATTACTCCAGAAGTACTGGCAAAATTGGCTTATCAGATCCTGAAAATATCTCGCCCTTTTTCTAATCCGCCTTTTAAAAAGCAATCAGTTCAGGTAGTCCGTAAACCTAATTTTTGGTCGGAAACAGTCGAAATTAATGGCTTAATACGTCCAGCACTGGCTTTAGGTGTTAGCAGTGATATTAGACCTCTTGCAGAACTGAAAATTAATCCAGAGCAGAGAAAGTTTTAGAAGCAACAAGAGCGACTTCAAAGTTATAAATGGCGGCAATCAAATTACAACGCAAACCAAAACGACGACGACGATTACGATAAGGTAAAGAGAGAATCTTAAAAATCTTCAAGCGACGATTAACATGCTCAATCGCAATACGTTGACGTGCAAGTTGGCGATTAAAACGCTTATCCTCCTTGGATAATGAGCCATTTTGAGGCTTTTTGATAGGAATTTGCGAGTTAGGATGCAACTTTTGTAAGCCTTGATAACCCTTGTCTGCCAAACCTTGTGTCTGTGCGTGAAAATGAACTCCACTTGCCTTGAATAATGAGAAATCATGCTGCTTGCCCTTACCGTAAGCGGTACAAACTATCTTGAAATTAGTCAGATCGACCACCAATTGGGCTTTGAGGGCATGATGCTTTTTCTTACCGCTATAAAAATGTTTCTGGTGATATTTAGGGCGCTCAACCTTTGTCTCAGTTACATCAATGGCAATTATGGCTGGAGCCTTCTCCTGCCATAATGACTTTTTTCCTGCTAACCGAAACTTTTTCGATTTAATTAAGACATTTTCTACTTTTTTGACGATGCGGCAAATCGTCGATTCTGACACTTCCCAGTCGCTAGCAATATGAAAATAGGTGCGATATTCACGCCAATACTGCAAAGTAACCAATATTTGGTCTTCTAGACTTAGCTTTGGTTCTACACCACCTTGTCCTTTGCTTTGGGCTGCTTGTTGCATTAGTTCCGTCATTTGAGCAAATGTTTCTCTTCTTACTCCAAATAACCGTTTAAATTCTGTCGCTGATAGATTTTGACTGGCTTCGTATTTCATCGCTTAATTTGAGTTCTGATAAAAAGCTTATAAATCTAACATGTTTTTGGTTCTGCAAGAGGTCTATTCTATTTCGAGGTAATCTTGCGGAGTTTTATCAAAATCATCCTCAGAGACAAGATCTTGAGAAGCTTTTAATTGGTCTAAACGTGCAGGATATAGACACTGGTGGTAGCGGTAGGATTGATAGTATTGTTGGCACAATTCAAGAATGTCGCGATAAGTTGATTACACTTGCTGTGGGTTCAACTAGTAAACAAGCTTTAAATGAAGCCCCAGACGATCAGCCTGTCGTAGGTGTAAAATTTGGTAAAAATAAAAAGCTATACGAGTACGCTCTTGCGGCTCTAAGACCCTGTGTGACAGAAGATACTGATGATCGCTTTGATGTTAACTATGGGCAGATTCTGAAGTCAACGAAGATTCCTTATGGTGAAAGGATGGATTTATTAAAGGGGTATAAGCTATCAGCAACAGAAAAACTAAAAGAATACGGTTTGCAGCTTTCAGTAAAAAGCCTTAACAGTAGCAATAATCCAAATTCTTTCTGGCAGCCATCTACTCCAATTGCCCAAACTTCTCTACTATTTGGTAAAGGTTTTAAAGGAGTGCAAAAGGAGATTTTAAAGGGGCTAACTAAAGGCGGCGTTTATCGTCGCCATACTGATTTAGGCGAGAGACCTATTAATATAGTGGTATTGAAACTGTGTAATCAAAAGGTTGGTAGCTTTTTAAAAGCTACTGAAGATAGACTAAAGGCTTACGGATTTGACAATCAAGTTGTGGAACCTATAACTCTACAAGTTTCTAACCTTGACGGTGCAGATGCAAGAGTGCTTTTAGAGAAAGAAATTGATCGGATTGCTGGGTTTGGTATCCCGATTGATATTGTGTTGGTATTTCTTCCAGAGAGCGATCGTCATGCTGATAAAGAAGATGGTGGTAGTCTTTATCAAGCAGCATATTCCCATCTACTAAGACGCAAAATCGCTAGCCAAGTCATCTACTCTGATACCTTAGAGAAAGATCATAGTCATATTCTCAATCAAGTCATTCCAGGTGTACTTGCCAAGATGGGAAATCTGCCTTTTATTTTGGCGGAACCGCTGGAAATCGCTGATTATTTTATTGGCTTAGATATTTCTAGAGCTTCTAAAAAGCATTTGGCGGGAACGATGAATGCTTGTGCTAGTATTCGACTCTATAACCGACAAGGTGAATTTATTCGCTATAGGATTGAAGATTCCTTAATTGAAGGTGAGGAAATTCCCCAAAGATTATTGGAAAATCTATTGCCTGCATCTGAATTAGAGAACAAAACTGTGCTGATTTATCGAGATGGTCGATTTTGTGGTCAGGAAGTTTCACATTTACTCAAACGAGCTAAAGCGATTTCTGCAAATTTTATATTAGTTGAAAGCAGAAAGTCTGGTGCTCCAAGATTATATGGACTTAGTAATAAATCTTTAATCGCTCCTGAAGTTGGATTAGCGTTGAAATTATCTCCCCATGATGCAATTTTAGTTACAACAAAAGTTCCACCTAGTATTGGGGTTCCTCGTCCAATCCGTTTAACGATTCGTAAGGAAGGATATTCTGCTTCAATTGAAAGTGTTCTTGAGACAACTTTGAAACTGACACTTTTACATCATGGTTCTTTAAATCCACCTCGTGTACCTATGCCTATTTACGGTGCAGATCGAATGGCTTATCTAAAATTAAATGGTATTTATCCAAGTGTTTTAGAAGGCGATCGGCAGTTTTGGCTATGATTGTCCGCTATCTACCTTACTCAATTTTTGATTTGAGTAGATTATTTTTGTCTACAAGGCTCTGTTAGTGATCGCGCTTGATTATGACAAAAGGTGATCAGCTGTTTCTGTCTTACCTAACTTTTGATGTTTGAGATAATTGACGGATAACGTTACCCGTCAACGCAGGAATTTACATAAAACGTTCGTTAAACTAAGTATTTATAAGCACAAATTAATCTCTGGCTATAGAATTTATTTTAAAGGCAGCACAATTTACAAACATAAGTTACACTGCTTAAGTGTTGTTTACCAAGATATCCTGTGACCAAGATTATTGCCCTATTTAATCAGTCTGGTGGGGTTGGCAAAACCAGTCTAACCATGAATCTGGGATACCAACTCGCCCAACGCGATCGCAAAGTCCTTCTCGTCGATATGGACCCGCAATCATCATTAACATCATTTCTAGGACTTGATATCTATCAACTAGACAAGACTATTTATCAGTCCATTACCCAATATGAAAGCTTACCAATTCATCAAAATATTCATGGCATGGATTTAGTCCCATCCAATATTCAGTTGAGTGCCGCCGAGATGGAATTGGTCTTAGCTGAATTTCGAGAAGTGCGCCTTAAAGATGCGATCGCCACAGTCCAAGAGCAGTATGATTTTATCTTGATTGACTGTCCTCCCAGCCTTGCCATCCTTAGCTATATCAGCCTGATTGCGGCTACCCATGTTTTAGTGCCTATTCAAACCCATTATAAAAGTCTAGTTGGTTGTAATTTGTTACTAGAAACCGTTGCTCGTGTCCGACAAAGGGCTAATCGTAACCTTAAAGTTGCAGGCTTTATTCCCACCATGCACGAAGGACAAACCCTGCAAGCAAAAACTAGCCTCAGTACCATTCAGACCCAACTATCATCAATTGCCACCGTCTATCCTCCCATCCCAAGGACGATCTCTTTCCCCGACTCGGCGCAAATGCACGAACCTTTAGCATTGCATTCCCCGAAGCACCCAGTTATCGATATTTTAAACCAAATCACAGATTCATTGGAGACAATTTAATGGCTAGCAAACGACCTTTACCCGCGTATCAAATTAGCAATGTCCGTCTATTGGATGATCTGACTCCTGCAATTAATCAGACCACTAAGGTTGATATGATCCAGTTGCCAATTAAGCAGCCGCGCCGATATTTTGATCCGCAAAAGATGCAGCAACTTGTGCAATCAATCCAAGAACATGGCATTTTAGAACCTCTATTAGTTCGTCCTCTGGCAAATGGGCAACATGAATTAATTGCAGGGGAAAGAAGATTTCGGGCTGCTCAAATTCTTGGACTAGATGTAGTACCCATCATCAGTAAAGAAGTTACGGACAGAGAAGCGATCCAAATTGCTCTCGTCGAAAATTTACAGCGTGAAGACTTAAATCCTGTCGAAGAAACTGAGGCTATTCTAGAGCTATTATCGCTTTCCCTTGATATTCAGATCGGTGATATTACGTCAACATTAAACCAATCTGCCAATGCTAAAAAGCGTGGATTAGAGTTGACGGATAACGTTACCCGTCAACTTGAAGCGATCGAATCTTTACTGGCTAATGTTGGAAGATTTAATGCTGAGTCCTTCCGCACAAATCGTTTACCACTATTAAATATGCCTGATGATGTTTTAGAAACATTGCGTCAGGGCAAATTAGAATTTACCAAAGCAAGAGCGATCGCTCGTATCCGAGACGAATCTCAACGGCAAGAATTACTTGAAGAGGCTATTGCTCAAAATCTGTCTCTCTCTCAAATTAAAACTAGGATTGCTGCTATTAATTCTGTTAAAGATACGATCACCACAGAGCCTTCTCTCAAAGATTTGATGAATGATGCTTTCACCACAATGAAAAAATCAAAGGTTTGGGATAATCCTAAAAAAGCTAAAAAGCTTGCCAAGCTATTAGCCGAAATCGAAACTTTAATTCAGGATGAGTAAAACTCATTGAGGTTATGCCGAACATATACGAACTGTCTCAAGAAGTATATCAGTTAGAAAAATTTGAGCAAATTGTTTCTGGGAAAAATATCCAGATTGAGCGCATTATTTCCACAGGACAAACTACTCCCTCTGGACAATGGTATGGCCAAGAACTTGATGAATGGGTAATCTTACTTCAAGGTGAAGCCGAACTTTCCTATGCAGGCGGTACGAGAATACGACTAAAAGCGGGAGATTATCTGCTAATTCACACGTATACAAAGCATCGCGTTGAATATACCAGTGTCGAACCAGCTTGTATTTGGCTTGCCGTGCATGGTCATTTTTCACCTTAGCTAATCCAAATCTCGTTTGAATCATAAAAATTTCCTCGTTGCTCAAGTTTGAAATCACCTAAAAGTAACC
This sequence comes from Pseudanabaena sp. Salubria-1, assembly GCA_023336205.1. Lineage (GTDB taxonomy): Bacteria > Cyanobacteriota > Cyanobacteriia > Pseudanabaenales > Pseudanabaenaceae > Pseudanabaena. Next base: position 163,817 of record JALQCR010000002.1, on the reverse strand, counting down.
CCAGCCAAATCTCTACGATGGGCAATTTTAAAGTTTTTTGAAAATCTTTCAAGCAAATAGGATGAGAATTATTTGTAATGCATTGCGAGATCGCTTCAATCCAACCCGAAACATTCTCAGCATGAGCAGTACTAATCGCCCGTTCAAATTCCTCCTCCACACTAAGTAAACTTTCCTGTTCTAAAGCTTGAATCAAAACTTCCTTATCAATTTCGCCAAAAATCGAATTACCATTCTTTGCTTGTTCAGGAGTTTTCCTAGTCAAACTCGGCAATGGCTCAATAAACTGCTCAAAATCAACCACCATAGACTGACGCACATAACGATCAAAAGCATCATCAGCCATGATTGGTTCACCATTAGCTGTACGAGAATGTAACTCCTCAAATAAAAAGCTAGAGCGATCGCAAAACAAATCAGTAATTTGACATACCGCTTCTCCTGCTATTCGTAACTGCGATCGCGTATCAAGATCAACCAGAGTCAGATCTAAAAGCTTAAATACCATTGGTAAATTTGCATCTTCAGGAGTCTGTCTCGCAGTCGAAAGGACATCCCATAAATCCAACTCAAGCTGTTTAACTTTCATTGTCACACCGAAAATTAATTTGAATGACAAGGGCAAGGACGCAAATGACAAAGCCAAGGATCGAGACGTTCTTGACTTGCAAATTTCTTAATCCCATAATTTGACTCTAGCAAAACCAATACTTTCTGCACATAAGTATGTACTTGTGTCTCAACCATCCCCGTACAATGAATCGGTGAAACCGATGCAAATTTTTCCTGCCCTTTCCAGATCTGAACCGCGATCGCATGAATTAGTGTATCTGTTCCCGACTGTCGATAAACCACTAACATCGCCCAAAAAATCGATGAAAATCCATCAGTATTTACAACTAAATTTTCATCCGCATTACCACGTTGACGAGAACGAATTAGATTACGGCGATCTCGATGACGGGCATAGGAACGGCGGCTATAGCAAACCGCAGGATTCCAACAGCGATCGCCATTACTGCCGTGAAGTTCTTGAGCTTGAGCCGCCGAAAGCATCGCACACTTTTTACATTTATCTGGAATACTTTTAGTCATATTTAGAACAGTAATAACCTAATTGAAATCGCTAAAGCTTCTTTAGATCTGAGGTTTAAGCTCTGGTATCGTATGGTAGGAAATCAAATGTGTTATTAATACATATCAATCATTAGACATACTGTGCAAATATGGCAATACAAGGAAAACTGGAATTAACCATCAAAATTAATGAACTCCCTGTTGACGTGTCAGTTGATAAAAACGGTTGGAAGTCCTTTGATTTAGATTGTGATGGTCAAATCTTTAGCGTTACTGTGAAACCCAAGGTATTTAAGAAGTTGGAAGATGCACAGGCTAATTATCCGCAGTGGGTAGCGGCGATCGCAGGCAAGATGGGTGAAGCTACTGAGACAGGATTTGTATTGCTTGAGCCAAATATTCAAGTATTTGAGAAAAAGCCTAAAGAAGCTAAACCTGCTGAAGTAGCAAACCCCATCTAATCAAGCTATAGAGTTAGTCGGACTAATCCTATAGCTTACAGTGATAGTAATTAAACGTAACCAATTTAAGAGTTTAGAGGTTTGTGTTGATAGTAGAAAAGCGTCTAGAGCAATTGGATTTGGAGATTAGAGAGCCTCACCTGCTTAATAATCAGGGAATTGGTAATGAGATTGGATTTTATATTTTTGATTACGATCCAAAGGATGAACTAGTAGTTTCAGAACATCTGCCAAAGTTACAGTTAAGCTTAGTTGAGCAAGGTGTTAAAGTCAGAGAATTTAATTTGTATCAAATAATAATTGATATTCTCGAAACCAAAAAATTATTGCACAAAGCATTCAAGATGGAAGATGTACAAGGCAATGGGAAGTTAGAAAAAGCGATTAGACCATTGTTATTGCCTGAAGAGATAATCGCCTATATTAAAAGCTTGCTCCGAGGTGATGAAGACTTGTTCTTGATTACGGGCGTGGGCGCTAGTTATCCGTTGTTACGATCGCATACAATTTTAAACAATTTGCATTCTGCTTTAGATCGCAAGCCTTTAGTGATGTTTTTCCCTGGGGTTTATGATGGTCAAGAATTACGGTTGTTTAACCTATTTAAAGACGATAATTATTACAGAGCTTTTTCGTTGGTGCGTAGATCCAGCGCTTTGCGCTAAATTAAAATCCAGAGAGATTTGTGAAAAGGCGGCGGGGCCGCCTTTTCACAAATCTCTCTATAAGCTGTAAGGTGTGAGATAAGATATGCAAATTCAAGAATTGTTTTATAAAGACATCAATCGTCCGATCAATGGGGTGATTAAGGTCGGGCAGGATGATGAGGCTAATATCTATCAGGAGTTGGATGAATATGTCGTTACTCATGAGCTAGATGGACATTTTCGGACTTTTTTCGATCGCCATAACAGCGCCCTCGATCAGCCCACGGACAAAATGGGGGTATGGATTGCGGGGTTCTTTGGATCGGGGAAATCACACTTTTTAAAAATCTTGGCATATTTGCTAGAAAATCGGGCGATCAATGGCAAAAGAGCCTTTGATTTTTTTGATGATGTGCGGATTCCTGATGGCGTGCTGAGAGCAAATATTCAGCGATCGGTTAATACAGACGCGGATGTAATTTTATTTAATATCGATTCTAAGGCTGATGCGGGTAGCAAGTCGCAAAAGGATAGCATTGTCAAAGTTTTTCAGAAAGTTTTTGATGAAAAGTTAGGATACTTTGGAGCCATACCTGCGATCGCTGATTTTGAGAGGCGGCTCGATCAGAGGGGGATTTACCTTGCGTTTAAAAATGCGTTTCAAGCTTTAAATGGTAATACTTGGGAATCGGAGCGTAATAGTTGGCATTTTGAACAGTCAACCATTCAAGAAGCTTTGCAGACGGTGACGGGGATGGCTGAAAATGAAGCCCGTCTGATGGTCGAAGCGTTTAGCAATCAGACGGTAGATATTAGTCCCGAAAAATTTGCGCGATCGGTTAAGGAATATCTCGATCAACGGGGCAAGCATCATCAAATCATGTTTATGGTCGATGAGGTGGGGCAGTATATTGGGGCAAATTCCGATCTGATGCTCAATCTCCAAACTGTGGTGGAGGACTTGGGGATTCATTGTAAGGGGCGGGCTTGGGTCATCGTCACATCACAGGAGGCGATGGACGAGATTACCAAAAATCGGATTAAGGGTAATGATTTTTCTAAAATTGTGGGGCGCTTTGGTCGTCCGATTAGCCTTTCTTCGGCGAATACCGATGAAGTAATTCGCCTACGGCTATTAGTAAAGTCGGATGGGGCTAAGAGCTTTTTACAAGATTTATATGTCCAAAAAGAAGCCGTTCTCAAGAACCAAATTACTTTTAGCGAGGACTGTGCTGAGTTACTGGGATATCGCGATCGCACCGAGTTTGCATCGACCTATCCCTTTGTGCCTTATCAGTTTAAATTACTGCAAAAAGTATTTGAACAGATTAGGCTGACGGGAGCCGCAGGTAAGCATTTGGCGATGGGAGAGCGATCGCTGTTAGATGCTTTCCAAATTGCGGCTAAGGATGTGGCACATAGTGAAACGGGGGTATTAGTACCTTTCGATCGCTTTTATGCAGCGATTGAAGGATTTTTGGATACATCAGTGAAACGCGCCATTGCTCAAGCTGCGGACAATTCGCAATTACAGGAGAAAGATGATCTGCCTGTACTCAAAACCCTATTTATGATCAAGTATGTGCAGTCAATTCGCGCTAATTTGGACAACTTGACTACCCTCTGTCTTAGTGACATCGATCAAGATAAATTAGCCCTGCGCGATCGCCTGAAATCTTCTTTGGAAAGATTGGAGCGTCAGACTTTAATCCAACGGGAAGGCGATATTTATATCTTTTTGACGCAGGAAGAGCAGGAAATTGGGCGCGAGATTAAGAAAATCAATATTAACAATGATGCAGTAATTGAGCAGCTACAGGCATCAATTTGGAATAGTATTTTTGTTGATAAGAAATATCGCTATGATGAGCGCCATCAATATGAATTTAACCGTAAGATCGACGATCGCGCCTCTGGCAATCAGCAATATGATTTCACTTTGCATCTGATTACGCCCAATTACGATCGCTATGGCGAAATGCAAGATGATACGGCTTGCTTGATGATGACGCATTCACAGCAGGAAGTGATTGTGCGTTTACCTGACGATCAGCGCTTGCTAGACGAAATCACTGAGCTAGTCAGAACAGATGACTATATCCATAAAAAGAGTCGGCTGGGTTTGAGTGCGAGTATTCAAAAGATTTTGGATGCGCGTAGAGACCAAAATAGTAAACGGAAAGAGGAAATAACTAGCATCCTGCGATCGCAAATTGCTGAAGCTGATGTCTTTGCCTGTGGCAATAAGGTAAATATTCCTGCTAGGGATGCTAAAAACGTAATTACGGAAGGTTTGCGATATCTAGTCGAAAATCTTTATAGTAAGTTGGGCTATGTGCAGAGTGTCTTTAAGGATGAGGCGCAAATTATAAATGCGTTCACCCGTGATACTGAGCAGCAAAATCTGCTTGATCCAAATCATCCTAATGCCGCCGCCCATGCTGATTTGATTTCTTATTTGGCGGATGAAGTGCGATCGCATCGACGGGTGAGTATTCGCAATTTGCTCGAAAAGTTTCGGGTGCGTCCCTATGGTTGGGATGATTTTGACATTTTAGGAATCTTGGCGGAGGTGATCAATCAAGGTAAAGCCGAATTGCGTCATCACGCTGAGGTGGTCAATCCCAAAGATCCCAAAGAGAGGGATTTGGTTAAAAAACTGACATCAAAACTAGGCAAAGAAGAATATCTAATCAGGTTAACCGAAGAGGTGAATCTGGCTACGGTGAAAGTGGCGCGGGATTTGGCAAGTGAGCTATTCGATCAAAATCCTGCTTCAGATTGGCAAAAACTCTATGAGCAGTATCGTGAATCTTTTAAGAAACAGATCGCGGCGTTGCAAGGTTGGCTGGTTCAAGCAGAGCGCGATCGCTTGCCCTTTGTGAGTGAGTTACAAACCTATCAGCAATTAATCCAAAATTTGTTAGACCATGATGGCGCGGCAAATTTCTTTAGAGCGATTCAAAATGCAGAAGTTGCCCTAGAGAAATATATTGACGATCGCGATAAGTTAAATTCTTTCTTTGGCAGTCAGGTAATTATTTTTCAGGAGGCGATCGCCCAAATCAAGTCTTTACAGCCCGATCTGCATCATATTCAAGAACAGGAATTGCGGCAACGGGTCGAAACGGCACAGCAAATTCTTGCCCTTAGCGATCCGACTAAGCGGATTCCAGAGTTAAAGACTTTGCTCAGTCCTGTGCAGTCAAAAGTGCGGGAAGCTTTGCGATCGCAAATTGAACAGGTGCAGCAGCAAAGCTCGAAACTACGCGAAAAGGTACAGGTTTATGTCACGCAGGTGCATGGTGATTTGGGCGATCGCCTCGATCTAAATCTGGTGGAACTAGATCGGGTGATGACAACTGCTAATCAATCCTCAACTATTGACGCGGCGATCGCCCGCAGCAGTGAGTTAACGAATTTGTATAGCACCCTAATTAATCGCATCGATCAACAGGCGGAATCTTTGCAGCAACAGTTACAAGCTGCCGATTGGGAAGGAAAAAGGGAAAAGGAAAAAGGAAAAAGCGGTTCCTCTGATCCTCAGCCTTTGCCGACCGTTAAGCCGATCGCTGTGATTCGGGCAACTTCGGCGGTGACTAAGCCGATTTTGGAAACTGAGGAAGATGTGAAGGAATATCTCACCGCTTTGGGGCGATCGATGATGAAGGAGATTAAGCAGGGTAAGCGGGTGATGTTGGAATAGGGCATAGAATACAATACAACCGTAGGGGCAGAGCATTCCCGCGACAATCTATAATTTTTAGATAACCTATTTTTGGGAATGCTCTGCCCAAAACCTCACAACGCAAGGACAAATTGTTTGTAAAGGCAAAGAGGGCGCAGCATTTGCGGATCGAGATTTCTGTGATGTGTTTTAAAATTGTGGCGCAAATGCTACAAAGAGGGCGTAGCATTTGCGGATGGAGATTTCTGTGATCAGTTTTAAAATTGTGGCGCAAATGCTTCGCCCCTACAACATTTTTTCGTAAATCCAATAATTAACTAAGAGAACCGATGAACCGTACTGCGATCCGTAATTTTGCGACTTGGGCGAGAACCACTTTGATTGAGCAGGTACGATCGCGTCTGCATACGTTTGGCATTAGCGAAAAGGGGATTATTCCAGCGCAAAATGTGGCGGGGGGGATTACGGTGAATGGGCAGACGCTCAATGGGGAGGATGCTAATCATTATCGACAGTTACGATCGCTAATTGACACAAGTGGGCTGGTGGAGGCGGCGCTGATTGCCAAGATTACGGAAGAGATTGCCTATATTTGGTTTAACCGTTTGGCGGCGCTGCGGTTTATGGAGGTGAATGGTTATCTCAGTTATCGGTGTTTGAGTAGTGGCGATCGCAATTTGGTCGATCCTGAGATCTTGCGTGAGGTGGGGGCGATCGCGGCGGCGGGTGATTTTGAGGAGTTGGATTTTGCGAAGTTGACGGAGTGGCGCGAGTTGGCGGCGAGTCAACCGAATCCTGATGAGTGGTTGTATCGCAAATTGTTATTGGTGCAATGTCGCGATTTGTCGAAGTCGATCGCCTGTTTGTTCGATCGCGATAAGGATTACACCTTATTATTTTTGCCGCCAAATTTGTTAAATAGCGATTCGATTCTCAAGAAGTTGGTGAGTGCGATCGCGGAGGAGGATTGGCTAGATATTGAGATTGTCGGTTGGCTGTATCAGTTTTATATTTCTGAGAAGAAGGATGAGGTGATCGGCGCGAAGTCAAAGGTGAAAGCGGAAGATATTCCTGCGGCGACGCAGTTGTTTACGCCCCATTGGATTGTGCGGTATATGGTGGAGAATTCGCTGGGGCGGTTGTGGCTAGAGGCGCATCCTGAGTCGGGTTTGCGGGAGAAGATGCCGTATTATTTGGAGTCGGGAGGAGAATGGGGAATTACGAATGGGGAATTACGAATGGGGAATTACGAATTGGGAATTAGGGATGGCGGGGGGCTTACGCCGCAGGAGCTTACTGTTTGCGATCCTGCTTGTGGAAGTGGGCATATTCTGGTTTATGCGTTTGATTTGTTGTTTGAGATTTATCGGGAGCAGGGGTATAGCGATCGCGAGATTCCTGTTTTAATTCTTGAGCATAATTTGTTTGGTTTGGATATTGACGATCGCGCGGTGCAGTTGGCTAGTTTTGCGGTGTTGATGAAGGCGCGGGCTAGGGATAAGCGGTTTTTGCGGCGGGTGGCAGAGTTACCGAGGTTAAATATTTTGTGGGTGCGGAATACGCGGCAGTTTTTTAATGAGAGGGAGATGGCAAAGGCGGAGCAGGGGGCGATCGCAAGTTATCAAATGTCTTTGGGTGGTTTGGGGTTGGTTGAGCAGTTGCCTTTGGGATATGTTGCGCCTAAGCCGATCGCTTCTGCTTCGTTGGTGAGTTTTTTAACGGAAAATGCTTCTATTTCGGGGGAGTTACTTGGGCTTTTAAGGGTGTTTTTGGATGCGGATCATTTGGGTAGTTTGATTGTGCCGTCTGTGTTTGATGCGGATCGGGTATATGCGGAGTTGGATCGGTTGGAGTTGAGTTTTCCGATTTATCGGGATGATTTTGGGGTGTTGCGGGATGTTGTGCGCCAAGCGGTGTTTTTGCGCCGACAGTTTCGGGTGGTGGTGGCGAATCCGCCATATATGGGAAGTTCTTCTTTTGATCCAAAAGTTAAGGCTTTTGCGGATAAGTATCATCCTGATGCGAAGTCTGATTTGTTTGCAATGTTTATTGAGAGAATCGATAAAATAACAACTCAGGATAGTGCGGTTGGTTGCATTATGCCGTTTGTTTGGATGTTTTTATCTTCCTATGAAAAGTTCCGCGCAAATCTTTTAGATAGTTTTACAATAAGCTCATTAGTTCAACTTGAATATAATGCGTTTGAACCTGCTTGCGTTCCTGTATGTACTTTTACGCTCAAGAAACCTGTTAATAAGGATGAATTGGGAACTTATGTTAAATTGTCAGATTTTAAAGGGCATCAAAATCAAGAGCCTAAACTTTTAGAAGCAATTGAAAATCCTGATTGTGGTTTTTTGTATCATGCAAAGTCTAGAGATTTTGACAAGATTCCATCGAGTGCGATCGCTTATTGGGTTAGCGAAAAATTTAAACAAATATTTCTTGAATTTGAAAAACTAGGTAATTTATTAAATATTAATGCTGGTATGTCTACAGGAAACAATGATAAATTTCAGAGGCTTTGGTTTGAAGTTTCTTATCAGAGAATAAATTTAAATAATTTATCATTAAAAAATACTTCTTCTTCCATTTATCGATGGTATCCATGTAATAGTGGTGGAGCTTTTAGAAAGTGGTACGGTAATAATGAAACCATAGTTAATTGGCAAGATAATGGTCTAGAAATTAGAACTTTTGGAATGGAAAATGGAAAATTAAGATCTGCTGTTAGAAACGACAGTTTCTACTTTAAAGAAGGAATCACTTGGTCTAAAATTAGTTCAGGAAGATTTGCAGCTAGGAAAATGAATCATGGATTTTTATTTGATGATACTGGGCGCTCTGGATTTACAAAAAATGAATATATTAATTTGTGCTTGGGATTTCTTTGCTCGGAAGTTGCACATCAATTTTTAACTACACTTAGTCCAACTCTGACATTTACAAGTAATGAACTTAATAATTTACCAATACAATCTAATCGCAATGCACTAATAGCTGAAATGGTAGAAGAGGCTATTTCTATCTCTCGCGAAGACTGGGATAACTTTGAAACCTCATGGGACTTTAAAACCCATCCATTAACCCGATATAAAACAAACCTGATCCAACAAGCATTTGAGAACTGGCAAGAAGAAACAGAAAGCGCATTTCAACAACTCAAACAACTCGAAGAAGAAAATAACCGTTATTGGATCGCCGCCTATGGACTGCAAGACGAACTCACCCCCGAAGTCCCCGACGCACAGATCACCATCCGCCGCGCCGACCTCACCCGCGACATTAAATCCCTGCTCTCCTATGCAGTGGGTTGCATCATGGGGCGCTATGCGTTGGATAATTACGAATTAGGAATTACGAATTACGAATTAGAGGATGAACAATTACGAATTACGAATTACGAATTAGGGGAGAATGAGGAATTAGGAATTACGAATTACGAATTATTGGCGGCGGAAACATCGGAGAACAGCGCATCATCCATCAGCAAAGAACATGAACCAACTCCTAATTCTCAATTCGTAATTCGTAATTCCCAAATTCGTAATTCCATAATTCCCATCACCGACAAAGCCTACTTCACCGATGACATCGTAGACCAGATCATCGAATTTCTCAAAACCGCCTACAGCCCCCAACACCTCCAAGCCAACCTCGACTACATCGCGATCGCCCTCACCCTCAGAACAGGCGAAAACTCAAGAGATAGAATCCGCCGCTACTTCCTCGATGAATTTGTCAAAGACCACATCCAAACCTACAAAAAACGCCCCATCTATTGGTACTTCACCAGTGGCAAAAAGAAAGCCTTCGGCGCACTCGTCTACCTGCATAGTTATGATACCAACACCCTCGCCCGACTGCGTACCGATTACGTCCTCGAACTCCAACGCAAGATCGACAACGAACTCCAACGCGAACAACAAAACCTCGCACTCCTCACCACCACCGCCACCAAAAAAGCCAGCCAAAAACTAATCAAAGACCTCCAAGACCAACAACTCGAACTCCGCGAATATCAAGCCAAACTCCAACACGCCGCCGACAAACGCATAGCGATCGATCTAGATGACGGCGTAGCCTATAACTACACCCTCTTTGAAGGACTCATCTATGAAGGTGCAGAGTTAAAAATGGCAGATCTCAAGAAAAAATCAGAATGGAAACGTAAAAAACAATAGGAACTAAACCTAATGCTCCAAACACTTGAAAAAAATCAAAACCTATCCCTGCTCCTGCAAGAGCTAAAAGTTAAATTACAAAACCTCTATGGTCAGCGATTGTACGCATTAATTCTCTTTGGCTCACAGGCAAGAGGCGAAGCCAATGTAGACTCCGACATTGATATCATGACAGTCCTTGAAGATCCCGTAAATGTCCTTGCAGAAATCAATCGCACCTCAGACATTTGCCATCACTTTCTCAATCAAAATGGCGAACTAATCTCCATCATCCCCACCAGCAAATCCAACTTTCTCGCCTCTGCCATTTCCCTAATCAGAGTCGTCAAAAAAGAAGGAATCCTGTTATGAATGAAATAAAACAACTATTAAGCCTAGCTATAGAAGACCTAGAAACAGCCAAAATTTTATTAGAACTTCAACGCTACCGCCCTTGCCTATCTCGCGCCTATTATGCCATGTACTACGCCGCACAGTCCCTACTCCTATCCGCAGGATTAGAAACATCAACTCATAAGGGAGTGATCAAACTAATTAACTTCCATTTTGAAAACACAGGTAAAATCTCCAAAGACATCGCCAAATTGTTAAAGTCAACCTATGACCTTCGACAATCTGGAGATTACAACACTGCTTTTATTGCCGACCAAGCCACAGCCGAAACCGCGATCGCCAATGCTCAAAAGTTTATCGATGAAGTACAAAGAATTATGAATCTTGATGAATAAATAGTAGTGAACTAGCGATCGCGCAAATCTACGAAGACATCGAATTCTGAAGATCTTGCACTACCTTCTTAGGACGACCACCTTTCTTTCCATTATTACGCGCAGTCTCGGTCTTAATAGCAGACTTCACCTTGCCACCCTTGCGCCCCAGTTCTGACATCCAAACCTTTGTCCCAAAGATACCTGCAACTAGACTCGCAAGCTCAAAATCAGCATCTAAACTGTCCCAATGCACACTACTTCCAGACTCATCAAGCCAGACATTATTTAACTCCTCAGAGGATGCTTTTCCCAGTCCCTGCACCAAATTAGGTGGGAAGCTGAAAAAAGCCCCATTTTTGAGCGCAATCATAACCAGACCAGAGGACTGGTTATAACTGACAGATATAGCTCTTGGCTCTTTAGCCTCTGCCTCCAATGCCAGATTCTTAGCCTTTTCGATTTGAGCGTTTAGTTCCTCCTCGCTCACTAGATTTTTCCAATTTTTGAATGCCATGTATTTGATTCCACTTTTCTAATAGATTTTCTTGATTGTCAGCCACTAGATCCCATGCTGCTCTAATATCATCGTTACTCATTTTAGGGTTAGCTTTTACGATCACTGGAGGACTATCTTGATCGCCAATATTTATCTTTACTTCATATCTGTTAGTATCATTTTTTCTTCCATAGAAAATATGTACGTGGGCTGGCGTATGGTCGTTAGTATAAATATAAACATATAGGTTTTTCTTTAGGTCTTTGAGTACTTGCATGGATATATATTTCTATCATGCTAGAACATAAACCCAACGCTTGGGTTTTGTCAAGTAATGAGATAAAATTAGTGTTGAGCTATTAACAGCAAATTATCAGCTAAGAACCATCAATCACCAATGAACAGCGATCGCATCAAAACCAGCATCGAAAATATTTTTCAAGAAGATCGCCGATGGTCACACCAACCATACAAATCACGGCGGATTGTATTTTGGTATGACCCTGAAAAGCAATTTCAAGACATTTTTGATGAACTGCAATTCATCCCTGAAAGTACGTTTGAAATAGTGAAATATCAACTTGGTGACAACCCCTTTACGACTAAATATCACTTATTGATCAAACATCCCCAGCAAAACTTTTTAATTTATGCTCCCTTTAGCGAACCATCCCACGAAGATAACTGGTTAATTGACATCCAACTCTATAGCCAAACCTTTTCCACCGATCCCGCCGCCCTGCTATTCGCCGATCTCAACTTCCATCAACGCAGTTTAGAAAGTATTATTCGCCAACATCTTAAATTTTTTGATAACCGCAAACGTAAAGATGCAATTTTTAATATGTGCTTAGGGGCTGACACCAGCGATCGCGAGTTCCTGCTTGCCATGCTCTCAGTTTTAGCAGGCATCAAAGTTGCCAATGCCGATATGTTATTGCGGCAAGTCTTCTCCGCAGGATTGCTAGAGTCAGATAATAAACACTGGTTAGAGTTTCAGAAATTTAATTTAGATACAGCATTTTGGGAAATCGTTAAAGAAAGTACAGGCTTTGATTCATCGAAACGCAGTCTCCAAAAACTATTAAATTGTCTGCTAATTTCCCATTTGCAAATGACCCTGCGCGGCAAATTACCAGAATCTCTGAACGCCTATACCCTCACCTCTAGCCAAAAAGCCTACGCCTTCATCGAGCATTGGGCAAACGATCGCACCGATGCTGACCAATGGAGCGCCCTTAGTAAGCAAGTTGAAAAGGAGTTACAGATCCAGAGTGCGATCGCCGACTTGTTACCCGAACATATTTATCAATCAAATACCTTTGAATGTATTGATTTTATGTTGATGCGAGCCTGTGTCCGCGAAATCAAAGCTCAAGCAAGTGACCTCAAGCGCTGGCAAAAATGGTTTAATATGCGTCGCACTTTTATCTGGTGCGAAAAATATCCCACCTATGCCAACACCTATGAGGCTCTTGCTGCCGCGATCGAATTACTAGAAATGAAAGAGTCCCTCTCACCTAGTCTGGGGGATGAGGGAAGTTTTTCTAAATCATCAGCTCCCGAATTATTTAAAATTTATGCCCAATCCTTACATCTAGGCGATCGCCTATATCGCAAATTTATTGTCGCAAGCGATGACTCTGTGCCAATTTTGCGAGAACAAGGCGTAATCGAATATATCGAAAATCTCTATGTAAATTGGTTTTTAGATAATTTAGGGCAAGCTTGGACAGAGGCGATCGCGCCTTTGCAAGTGAATAATCAAATAAATAATCAAGCTAACTGGCAATTGGAAGGCATTCCTTCTCAACAAAAATTCTTTCAAAACTACATTCAGCGTATTTTGCAAACCAGCGATCGCGAAAAAGTATTTGTGATCATTTCCGATGCTCTGCGCTATGAAGTCGCCAGCGAACTAAAAGAGCATATTGAAAAAGAACTACGCGGCAATATCGAGATCGAAGCTCAGTTAGGACTATTACCTAGCATTACCTCCTTGGGGATGGCGGCTCTATTATCAGGAACTAGCCTAGAATTTACCAATGATTTTAAAGATGTATTGCGCGATGGTCTGAGTACCCAAGGCGCAGAAGCCCGTCAAAAAGTTTTGCAAAAAACTGCCCAAGTTGATGCAACCGTAATTAGTGCAACTGACTTAATCAAAATGACCGTAGACGAGGGACGCGAACAAATTAAACCCTATCGGCTCATCTATATCTATCATGACAATATTGATAGCATTGGCGATAAGCCTGCCAGTGAGCGTCAAGTTATGACAGCCTGTGAAACGGCGATCGCTGAACTGCTGAAACTAGTCAAGCGCATTTGCAACTCCCTCAATGGCACTCATGTATTTATTACCGCCGATCATGGTTTTCTATACCAACGCAAGGCGATCGCCGAAGCCGATAAACTACCTTTACCCAGCAGCGATGCAAACATTCTCAAATCAAGCCGCCGCTATTATTTAAAAGATATGCCAAAAGCATCCCAATCACCAATTCCCAATCACCCATCACCAAATTCTCACACCCTAGAATTCGCTATCCCCGACAATACCCAAAACCTCTGCGTAGTTGTTCCCCGTAGTAATCTTCGCTTTGCCAAACAGGGGGCAGGATCGCAATTTGTACATGGCGGCGCAAGCTTACAGGAAATATGTGTGCCTGTAATTAGCTATCGCCATAAACGCTCCGAAAAAGGCAATGAAGATCTCATTCAAAAGGTCGGTGTGCAGATCAATGCGCGTTCCCGTCGCGTTACCAACAATCGCTTTAACATCTCCATCTTACAAACCGATCCCGTAATTGGTAGATGGCGATCGCGTAGCATTACCATCGCGCTCTACGATCCCCAAACCAACAGCCCCATCACGGATATCAAAGCATTGGAGCTAAACAGCGATAGTCCTCAACCCACAGAACGCGAATTTCCCCAAACCCTGACCGTTACCGTCGGCAATCCTCCCGTTACCGCCTATCTAATAATTCGCGATCGCGATGATGATAGTGAACTATTGCGGGAAACTTGGACAGTAAGTTTGGCTATTTCCAACGACTTTGGCGATTTTTAAGGGCGATTTTTAAGTGAGATAATCATGGATCAACTAGATATTAAATTAAACCAAGTCTATGCAGGTCGAGTAGTCCGCAAAGACCTCACCAAAAGGCTCAAAGAAGGGGCAAGTGTTCCTGTGTATGTGCTGGAATACCTACTGGGAATGTACTGTGCTACCGATGATGATCAGGCGATCGAGCAGGGTATTCAAACTGTCAAAAAAATTCTTTCCGAAAATTATGTCCGTCCCGACGAATCCGAATCCGTAAAATCAAAAATCCGAGAACGCGGACGCTTTACTGTCATCGATCGCCTCACCGTTAAACTCAACGAAAAAGCCGATATTTATCAAGCATCATTTACCAATCTGGGACTAAAAGCGGTCAAAGTTGAACCTGAAATTGTCACCCAAAACCAGAAACTCCTCAGTGGCGGTATTTGGTGCATCGTGCAGATGGAATATGAATCAGGCGCATCCCCTAGCCCATTTCTACTCGCCAGCCTCAAGCCGATCCAAATGCCAAATATTGATATTCAAGAATTATTGGCAGGACGCACTGAATTTACCCGTGATGAATGGATAGAACTATTATTGCGATCGGCAGGACTAGAGCCAACAACCTTCAGTGATGAGGCAAAATGGCACTTACTCGCAAGGATGATTCCCCTTTGTGAAAACAACTATAACTGTTGTGAATTAGGTCCCCGCTCAACGGGTAAATCCCACATTTACAAAGAAATCTCACCAAATACAATTCTCGTTTCAGGTGGAAAAACTACAGTTGCTAATCTGTTCTATAACATGGCTTCCCGCCAGATTGGGCTAGTCGGTTTATACGATGTGGTCGCCTTTGATGAAGTCGCAGGGATTAACTTTAGCGATAATGACGGCGTGCAAATTATGAAAGATTACATGGCATCAGGCTCCTTTGCGCGTGGCAAAGCCGAAATTGGCGCTCAAGCCTCAATGGTATTCGTGGGCAATATTAATCAAAGTGTGGAATCACTGGTCAAAACTTCGCATCTGTTAGCCCCTTTCCCCTCCGTAATGATCGATACCGCCTTCTTCGATCGCTTTCACGCCTATATTCCTGGATGGGAAATTCCTAAATTTAGCCCCGAAAATTTTAGCGATCGCTACGGCTTTATTGTTGACTATCTAGCAGAATGGCTACGCGAGATGCGGAAACGCAGTTTCACTGATGCGATCGATCCCTATTTTCGTCTAGGCAATAACCTCAAACAGCGCGATGTCCAAGCCGTCCGAAAAACAGTATCAGGACTATTAAAATTACTATTTCCCGATGGTTCTTTTAACAAAGAAGATCTGCGTGAAGTACTTGTCTATGCCCTCAGAGTAAGGCGACGGATTAAAGAACAACTCAAAAAAATTGGCGGCATGGAATTTTATGATGTCCATTTCAGTTACATCGATCTAGAAACTCTAGAAGAGTATTTTGTTTCCCTACCAGAACAAGGTGGAGTATCCCTTGTCAGTGAAGATGCTTTGCCAGCAGGACATCTCTATCTGATTAGTGGTGGTGATAGTAATAGCGACAACCAAGCGATCGGTATCTTCAAAATCGAACTGCAAGCAATTACAGGAAATGGCAAATTAGTCAGAACAGGTGTCGCAAACAATATGCGGGACAATGTGAATATAGCTTTCAATTATTTTAAAGCCAACGCGAAACGAGTTAGCGGCACGATCCATGTTGATGGATCGGATTTTCTGTTACAACTGCTTGATCTTCAAGGAGTGGGTACACCAGAATACGGAGGACTAGCTCTCTTTATTTCCCTTTGTTCCGCATCTCTCAACCGTAATGTGCAAACTCAATTGGCTGTTTTTGGAGAAATGACCCTCGGTGGAACGATCACCCCTGTTAGTAATTTAGCCGCAAGTTTACAAGTTGCCTTTGATGCAGGCGTAAAAAGGGTTTTGTTACCCATGACCAGTGCGATCGATTTACCTACCGTTCCACCCGAACTATTTACTAAGTTTCAGACTTCTTTTTACACAGATCCTATTGATGCCGTATTTAAAGCCCTAGCCGTGATCTGATGAAAATCTAGCATCAACAGTAAATAATGTTCCCAGCCATCGGGGATCAATTGGTGACGCAATTCTCTTGGTAAAGGTGCTGGACGAATTTCATATTGCTTGCGATATTGAATTGGATAGAGTAATCCTGCTCTTACAAGTGTAGTTATAATGTGACTAGCAGTTTTTTGATAAGTAGATTCTGACCAGCTTCTAATCACTTCCTGTTGTTCATACTTAGCAAGAAAAAAATCATGCAAATCGCGATCGCTTACTACTTTTTCCAGCCTATACAGCTTCTCAATAATTACTTCTCTAATTAGTTCTCTAAGTAATCTATGCTCTCGCAATATTGTCCAAAATATTGTCAAACGTTGCAAATCAATATTATCAGTCGCAATGAATTGAATATATCGTTCTGATAATAAACTGAGCCTTTTTAAAATGATTCTCAAGCTACTTTTACGCGAAGCAAGCGATCGAATTTGCAACAAATCCTTTTGCAGTACCAAATCATGTATATTTTCTAGTGTTTCTCCTCGCTCTAACAAACTTGCAATTTTAACTGTTTCTGTAAATGCAAATAGGCATCTAGTATAAGTAATATACTCATTCTCTGATTTGTTTGCTAAAAGTATTTGGTTCCGTATACTAGACATATTGATGATTACTAAATTCTGATCAGCCTAGGCGATTGTATCCTTTACTGGTAAGAGGCAATAGGAAAATTTTAAAAACTTTTCTTCAGGCTAACATGCAATATTTGTCAAATTCTGCGGCATTCATTCTGCCAGCATTAATGAATACTTCGATTAAACAGTAATCTAAAGTCGTAAATACTTTAGTTAATCATATTCAATAACTTTCTTCGATTTAGACATAAAATGCAAACACTTAGAGATTTCTATATAAACGGCTGATATAGGAATTTTACTTTAAGCACTAAGTGGTTTGCCTGCTATATCCATCTATTGAGAGAGGCTATTCTTGTGATTGTGACTATAAGTTTACCGACAGTAACGCCATAAGCTTACCGCTGCTGGTTTTAACCTGCTGATTCCACTGTGGGGTTCCCCTGAAGTTGGACATTAGATGGAAGTATATGTTTGCCGAAAGGCTTGAATTATAAGCATAAGCTTGGGCAATGGTTAGCTAGGGAGGAATGGGTGCTGAAACGCCCATTTCATGACAACTAAAAAGGCTCAAATACATTTATCCCGCTTTAGCTTTCCCGTGTCTCTCCTTCAGACTTCTTTTTCGCCGCCCTTCTTTCCTTGACACTGGTAAGTAGCTCAGGTGTGACTTCTGGGTGAGAACCATCAGCAGTGTGAATCCATTTATCAGCTAGCGCTTGGGCAAGTACTTCATCCGACCAATCGTCAGATATGGACCCTACTTTCTTGCCCCCAAAAACTCATCTGCGTAATCATAGTTCCAAACTGAACTTATGGGTCGAGTTTCATGGTACTGACTTTTAACGGCTGATTTAAAAGACTCACTAGAGATGTGATTGCGGACTTATATACCTTAAATGAAGGAATCGTTGTCGTACCCCAGTAAGAGAATCCGTAGTTGGTTAATTAAATGATGCGACAATTTTTGAATAAGGAGTGAGTGTTTCATGAAATATTTATGGATGAATGTGTGATATAAATAGAATGCCAGAAAACAATTGAATCTATTTCAGCCAGATTAACTACATTCATAGGTCAGCAATATGGGGCAAATTTATTTTACGGTCAGTCCTTTAAATATAGACTTACTAACCGACTTTAAATTTATTACCCCGACTCGTCACGCGGCAAAAGCCTTAAATGCAAATCCGTATTCCCTTGCCACGATCGCTAAAAAACTTTTAGAGCTCAAAAATTTAGCAGTTGCGCCTCCGCTTACTAGCTATCAACTATTGCGGGAAACAATTCGGGAAATTCTTACGCCACAAGATTTAGAAGGAACCATTCGCACATGGATGCCTACGATCCAAACAGTTTTGCAATCTATAGCTAATCCTGATTTATTAAGTAATTCATCCCAACGAGCTCGTGACCTTTTTCATGTAGTACGGAAATATCAAGAAAAATTAAGAGAGCTTAATTATGTAGATACTGGAGAAATCCTCTGGCAGGCGATTTCTATGATTTCTCAGAGAGAAAAACTTTGTATTTATGGTTATTTTGATCCACGTATTGATGAGTTAGAGTTTATAAAGGCGATCGCTAGTGAAGACAGTATTATTTATTTGCCTTATCAAGAAGAACAACATTTTTTTCTGCGGCAGAAGAACGTCATTGAACAACTGACAAATTCAGGCTGGAAAATTCACAATTTGACTGTTGGTACAACTCCGCCTAGTCTTGGAGAAAAACTCGCCCAACAATTTATCGAACAGAAACGAGATCTCACTAGTCAATCTTGTATTAATGCCCACAGTTATTCCAGTAATGAAGCTGAGTCAAGGGGAACACTTCAACAAATTAAACAACTTTTACATCAGGGTATTTCGGCAAATGAAATAGTCATTGTGGCTGGTGATGAAACCAAATGGGGAGAATTATTTCTCGATATTGCTTGGGAATATCAGGTTCCAATCCGCTTGCCATATCTGATCAAGATCTCTGACACGAGGATTGGGGCTTGGGTTACATTACTACTTGAGATCATTGAGAATAATTTCCCCTTCGACTTAACCGCAAGAATGTTTAGTCATCCCCTGTCTAGCCCGATGGGTAAAGAATTTTGGGAAACGGTACGCACACAAAGACCCACTAATTTTGAAGATTGGCAAAAAGTCCTCAAAGAACAATTAAAAATTGACTTGCATTTTTTAAACCTAAAAACAGAAGCCCCAAGGCAGGGATGGCTAAAATATTTAACAACTGTATTTGAACAATTTTCTCTTCGTAAAAATGCTGCATCTTGGGCAAAGGAAAGCGTTGCTTATTATAATTTAATTGAGGGATTACAGACATTAGATGATGCCACTGACACAATCTCTTGGACAGAATTTCGTAATGAACTCCTGACAAGTCTGGCAATTTTAAAAACTCCAGCTTATCCAGGTCGAGGTGGTGTAGAACTCCATAACCCTCAAACTCTCATGGGTACAACCTATGAGTATGTATTTGTGATAGATGTGATTGAAGGAACTTTGCCACGACCAATTAAAGATGATCCAATTCTCGATTTTTATGAACGCAAACGTCTAAAACAAGCTGGCTTAACCTTAGATGATGCAGCAGATATGGCGCGAAAGGAGGCTTTTCAGTTCTATGCTCTGCTCCACACACCGTTAAAGAGTTTTAATTTATCCTATTCCGAAATTACAACGGAGGGAACTGCTTACCGTGCCAGTGAGCCTTCTACCTATTTTCAGCGTTTGGGGCTTAAACCTATTGCCTTTGGGTTTGATGTGGTTGCTAGTGACATGGAAGCTAGGCAAATTTTTTTACAGCAACCAAAACCTCCAGAATTAGCAGAAGATCCAGTATTGCCGCAAGCCATCGCCGCCCATACCATTGAAATGTATCGTCTCAGTGGGAACCCCGCCAATGAATATGCTGGGGTGGTGGGAATTCCCTTTGACTTTACCAATCATCTGTTTAGTGCATCACAGTTGATTAAATTGGGGCAATGCCCCTTTAAGTGGTTTGCCAGTAAAGGTTTAGGCTTGTCTGATCTTGGAGAAATAGAGGCGGAATTAGATGTTGGCTTGCGCGGGAGTTTGTATCATAAGGTTTTGGAACTAGCCCTGAAAGCTTATCAGGAAAATCCCCAAATTAAAATCACCGACTCAGAAAATTTGTTGAATTGGTTTAAGGATGCAGAACGAGTTTTAAACTTTCCAACTTTTACGGCATGGGAACATCAGCGACAGGAACATCTTAAAACTCTTCAGAGTGCGATGGAACAACCAGAGTTTCTTGGTCAAGAGACAACGGTTTTGGCAGTAGAACAAAAAATCATGTCGGAATGTTATGGTTTGCCGCTCAGAGGATATATTGATCGCATCGATAAAACGCCACAGGGGATAGTGGTGATAGATTATAAAACTAGTTCTAAGGCTCCCAAAGGGATTAAAGATGCAACGGGAGAGGCAAATATAGATATGCAATTGCCGATCTATCAAGCAGCGATCGCTAAACTTTATCCCGATGAAACTATTGCAAAAGCTCTATACTATTCCCTCACTAAAGGTAAAGAGATTGCATCTAAAAGTCCCCCTGAAGATGAATTAAAAGCTGCTGTTGATCGCTTAAAAAGTAATCTTAGCGAAGGCAGTTATCCCATTGAGCCAGACTTAAAACGTGAAGCTTGCCGCTATTGTGAATTTGATCTCGTATGCCGTAAATCAGAGGAAGAAGAATGAGTTTAACTGAAGAACAAAAACAAGCTGCTCAAGCACAAGGCAGCGTTAGTGTGTTGGCTGGGGCAGGTACAGGCAAAACCTATATGTTGGCGGAGCGCTATTATTTCCATCTCAACTCAGATGGTTTCTCTCCCCTTGAAGTTGTTGCCATGACCTTTACCAATAAAGCTGCGGCTGAATTGCGATCGCGCATCCGTCAAACCATTGCCCAGAAAGCGCCTGATCGTGCTGATTGGTTAGCTGAAGTAGAAGCATCTCAAATCAGTACATTTCATGCCCTTGCCACCCGTATTTGCCGCGAACATCCTGAGAAAGCGGGAGTTCCTGCCGATTTTACGACTTTAGATGAATGGGAAGGGGATATTTGGTTGGCAGATCAGCTTCTGTCCGCGCTCACTCATATTCCTCAACAGCTTTATACGCAAATTCCCTATTCGATCATGAAGGATGCGATCGCTTGTCTCCTCAAAGATCCCATTAGTACCGCCGAAGCCCTCACCAAAAAGATGACAGATTGGTTGCCAAAATTAGAAGAAGCTAAACGAGAAGCTCTGGAGAAATTGATACAGGGAGAGGTATGGCAGGAAGCTGTAAATTGCTTTCAGAATATCGCTGGACAATCGGGCGATAAGATTGAGGAAGCTAGGCAAACCGCCCTTAATGCCATGGAAAAAATTGAGCATAGTAAAGAAATTTCTTCTTATCTTGAACAAATTTCTCAAATCAAGCTGTCTGGTGGTAGTGTAAAAAAATGGCATGATAAAGAAGATCTAGACAACTGCAAAGCAAATCTAAAAAGTCTTAAGGAAGTTGTTAGCAAAGCCTTAAAAGTTGGATTAATTACCCTTGAATTGAGCGATCTAGATCAAGTTAATCAAGAGTTAGTTTTAGTTTTGCGAGAAGCTTTTACCATTGTTCAAGAGCGGTTAGCTAAATCTAAGCATAAACAACGTATTCTCGATTTTAACGACCTCGAAGTTTATGCTCTCAAAGCTTCGCCAATTCAAGGATGAAATGCAACGGGTTCTGATGAAGCAAAGAATACTTCGTAAGGAGTACGATAGTCAAGTGATTTTCTGGGTCTGTGATTGATCAAATTCACTGCCTTCTGAAAGTCCTCTTCTTTCACGATTTTAAAGTTTGTACTTTTGGGATAGAACTCTCTAATTAATCCATTGGTGTGTTCATTCAATCCACGTTCCCATGAATGATATGGATTCGCAAAGAAGGTCTCTAGTTTCAATCTTTCAGATAGCTTCTCATGCCCACAGAATTCTCTTCCATTATCAAAGGTCATTGTCTTTCGAGATGTTGATTCTATAGGCTCAAATAGATTGAATGTCACTCTGTTTATCTCATCCATCGTCTTGTTCTTAGCTAGTCCAGCAAGTAAATACTTCGATGCTTTATCAACATGCGTAACTACGATACCTGTGTGGTTGCACCCGATTACCGTATCACTTTCCCAATGTCCAATCTCTGTTTTTAAATCTGCAATCTTCGGTCGATTCTCTATCCCTACCCTATTGGGAATGCCACCTCGCTTCTGATGGCGACCTTTGCGCCTTCGTTGCTTTTGCTTCTGCCTCAGATATTGTTGATATATTCCCATCTCTTGATGGTTTGCATAGATCATCAGATAAATCGTCTCATAGCTGATTTTACCTAGCCCCTCCTTTCCATTCTCCTGCTAGTTGCTCTGGGCTGTGGTGTTGCTCTAACCGTTGTTTGACTTCGGCGATCGTCTCAGCACTGATGCTCTGAAATCTTACCTTTGCTTGTTTCCGTCTTGCTTTCATCAGGGCAACCGCAGTATCTGGCAAATAGCCAATCTGTCGCTCGTCTGTATTGCGCGATAACTCTCTTGAAATCGTACTTTTGTTTCGCTTCAAGCGACGACCTATCTCTGATACAGATAATTGCTCAATTACTCTTAGTTTATACAGTTCACTTCTTTCTGTGGTGGTAAGATGGACAAAGCTCATGAGGGTATCCTAATTATTGTGATTAATATCAGAATATCCTTATGAGTCCCTTTACGCAAAGATCTCTAGGTGTTGCATTTCATCCTTGAATTGGCGCTTTAAACTGCCCAGAAGTACAAAGCTATTATCAGCAAAGATGGCGGGCTTTTTTAATTGATGAATTTCAGGATACAAATCCTACCCAATCAAAGTTTTTAGAAGCTTTAACAGAAAAGGCAATAGTTACCATAGTTGGCGATGATAAGCAATCAATCTATGGTTTTCGGCGAGCAGATGTTCGTGTTTTCCATAATTGGCGATCGCGGTTACAACAATCTGTTTCTCTTACTAAAAGTTTTCGTACTCATCATAATTTGATTGAGAATATTAATACAATTTTTGCGCCTGTACTTGAAAAATTACACCAAGATCTAGAAGGCGATCGCAAACAAGCCCCTCATCCTGCACCGCACATTGAAACTTTTATCGTTAATTGTGACCAAGAAAATTTAAACATTACAAAACGGAGAGAGATTGAAGCTCAACAAATTGCTGAGTCTATAAATAAACTACTTCAGGAACAATTGCCAGTTTGGGATAAAAAGAAACAGGCATTACGATCTATTGAACCTCGTGACATTGCAGTTTTGGCAAGAACTTGGAGTCCTCTTGAGATCTATGGTCAAGCTCTCGAACAACTGCAAATTCCTTTTATTCAATCTAACGGTGGCAATCTCCTTGAAACTCGCGAAGCCAAAGATGCGATCGCCCTATTACGGTTTCTTGCTAATCCTGCCGACGCATTAGCATTAGTGGCTGTTCTGCGTAGTCCATTCTTTAGTTTGAGCGATCGCCTATTGTATGAAATTCGCCCCACCGACAAAACTCAAAAATGGTGGCAACAACTCCAAGCTAGTCAAAAGTCTGAATGTCTCTATGCAGTAACAATCCTGCAAAAACTTCTCAAAGAACGCGATCTACAATCTCCTAGTCGTCTCTTACAAGAAGCAGATCGATTGACAGGTTATACCGCTGTGATTACTAACTTGCCTAAGTCACAGCGTCGTCTAGCAGATTGGCGAGGAGTACTCAATATGGTACGACAACTGGAAATGGGCATGGCAGACGTGCTGACTGTTTCTCGTCGTCTGCAACGACTCATCCCCAATCAGAGCAAAATTAATCGCCCACCTCTTGAATCTCAAAATGCCGTAACTTTGATGACGATTCATAGCTCTAAAGGTTTGGAATGGTCGGTGGTGATTGTGCCAGATCTTACCCGTCAGCAACAAAACTCGACAAGTTCTATTTTGTTTGATCCTCAACTTGGTGTCGCGACAAAACATGAAGATGAAAATGGAGAAAAACAGAAGTCTGCGTTGTATATTCTTCTTGAACAGCAGCAACGACAACAACAGGAAGATGAAGCAAAACGCTTGCTATATGTTGCTTTGACCCGCGCCCGCGATCGCCTAATTTTGACAGCCCCCAAGGACAAAGGAAATGCCTTCGATTTGCTCAAACCTATCCTCGAAGAAAAATTTTCTATCCAAGAAATTGACTCAACAAAAGAGACTTATTTTTCACAATCGGTAACTATTTCTGAACCTACGCAAATTCCCAAAATTATATTGCTAAATCGAGTTCGCTCTAATAGCTTAGACCTACCGATCACTGCCCTAACTGAATATGCTCGCTGTCCTCAACAATTCTATTATCATTACATCGCTGGAAATATAGGATTTACAAGTGGCAAAACCCATTACAGTGCTGAAATTGGCAGTCTTACTCACAAAGCGCTTGAAAAAGACTTTAGCCAAGCTGAACAATTAAAATTCTTCTCACCTAATTTACCCAACGCAGTCAGAGAAGAAGCAATTAATTTAGCGACAAAATTTAATCAAACTTCTATTTATGATTCGGTACGTCAAGGGATATGGGAATGTCACCTCAAGCTTAAATTAGGTCATCTCAATTTTAATGGTTATGCCGATCTTGTGGGTGAAGATTTTATTCTTGATATTAAAACTGACCAAGAAAGACACCCAGAAGTTTATCGTTTGCAATTGTGGGCATATGCAACTGCTGCCAAGAAACAACAGGCTCATATTGCCTATTTACGCCATGACCATCTACATACTTTTAGTGCCGATGATCTACAAGTAATTGGTCAGGAAGCTTTAACCATATCTCAAGCGATAGCCGATCAGCAATACTCGCCTGCGCCAAGCCCCTCTAACTGTCAATTCTGTCAGTATCAAGAAATTTGTGAGGCAAGTATTGTGAGCCCATAGCTATCCTTAGATAGCCTCAACATAAACTTCTTTCATCCGTCTTATACCATGCAGTGTTAGGTATCTGTGCTGGAATCTCCATCTGAAATATTTTCAAGATACTCCAGTCATACCAAATCACTTAGATAGGGCGACAGATGGGATTTTCACACTCTAAATATTGGTTGGGGTTTACGAGCATTTTTTAATAACCATCTGTCGTCTTTACTTTGTGTTTTGGTATCACAGACAAATTTCGCCTGTGTTTGGGCTAAATGGCTTAAGGAGATGGGATTAGGTGGACATGCTCACAATGGCTTAAGGAGATGGGATTAGGTGGACATGCTCACATTTCCCTGAAATTCAGACTGGCTATGTGTTAGAGTCACTTGCCCTTGATCTTGACATCATAAGTTTGCCACAGCGGCAAACTTATGATGTCAAGATCAAATCGTAAAATCAAGATCTAAATCCTAATTTGTCACAGAAACATCTTAGAGCAAATAATCAATACTTATTTGCCATTAAATTTATGCGAATAAGTATTTATGCTCAGTACAGTCAACGTGTTTTCAAGGGTTGAGGGTTTTGCTTGGCGCGTTGCGATATATTGAAGGGGTATCTGCTTTGTTAGTTAGTTGTTGTTATGCAAAAATGGTTTAATACTGCTGGTCCTTGTCAGGCTGATATTCATTACATGTTGCCAGCCACAGAGCGGTTGCCTGAGATAAAGAAGCTGATTGACCAACGTAACTACTTTGTGATCCATGCGCCACGTCAGACGGGTAAAACTACAGCAATGTTGACCCTCGCGCAGGAACTCACCGCTAGCGGCGCATATACATCAGTAATGGTATCGGCAGAAGTGGGGTCAACCTTCCCCGATGAACCTGAAAAAGCAGAACAAGTAATTTTAGCAGCATGGCGAGATGCCGCAGATTTTTGGCTGCCAGACGAACTGAAACCACCCACCTATGACCTAAATCAGCCCCCACAGAGTATTGGTAATTTTTTAAAGGTATGGTCGGAGGCTTCATCAAGACCATTGGTAATATTCATTGATGAAATAGATTCTCTACAAAATCAAACTTTGATGACTGTATTGCGACAGTTGAGGGATGGATTCCCACGCCGTCCACAGGGATTTCCACAGTCAGTTGCCTTAGTTGGTATGCGTGATGTGCGGGATTATAAATATGCCTCTGGTGGGAGTGATCGCCTGAATACTTCTAGTCCTTTTAATATCAAAGTGCGCTCCTTTACGCTTAGTAACTTTACGCTTGAGGATGTGAGGAATCTTTACCAGCAACATACGGATGCAACGGGGCAAGTATTTACACCTGAAGCGGTTGATTTAGCTTTTCATTTGACGCAGGGTCAGCCTTGGTTAGTGAATGCGATCGCTAAAGAGATAGTTGAATATATTACAAAAGATACATCTATTCCCATTACTACTGATTTGGTAAATCAAGCGAAGGAAATACTGATTAAGAGACAAGATACTCATCTGGATAGCCTTGCAGAAAGGCTGAGAGAAGATAGAGTCAGGGTGATCATCCAACCAATTTTGTCAGGGCAGGAACTGGTCAATATGCCTGAAGATGACTTACGCTTCGTACTTGATTTAGGATTGTGCAGCCGAGATAGTCGTGGAGGTATTCAAATTGCTAATCCAATTTATCGAGAAATCATTCCTAAGGTATTAGCTTCGATAACGATCGCGTCTTTAACTTCAATCGCTCCAACATGGTTAGATAATGAGGGGAACCTCAATCCTCAAGCGCTGTTAGATTCTTTTATATTATTCTGGCGGCAGCATGGAGAGCCTTTATTTGACAGTACACCCTATCCAGAGATTGCGCCTCATATTGTATTGATGGCTTTTCTGCACCGTGTTGTTAATGGTGGTGGCACGTTGGAGAGAGAATATGCCATTGGTTCGGGAAGAATGGATATCTGTTTGCGCTATGGTAAGGTAACTTTGGCGATGGAGTTGAAGGTATGGGCTGATAAAAGACCTGATCCACTTAAGGAAGGTTTGCCACAGATCGATAAGTATTTATCGGGGTTGAGTTTGGATACAGGTTGGTTAGTGATATTCGATCGCCGTTCTGGGTTGCCGCCGCTAAGCGATCGCACGACTACAGAAAATGTCATCAGTCCCGCAGGTCGAGAGATTATCGTGATTCGAGGCTAGAGACTAATTGCTATGTCAATACCAGAGCCAATTTTAGTTATTTACAATGAACCGCCTAAAGCGATCGCTACTACAGACTTACGCCAAGCAAGGGTTGATGAATTTTTAGCATCGAGGTCTTTGCAACCCAAAAGTCGTAAGGCCTATCAAGCAGATTTGCGGATATTTATGGATTGGTGCGATCTAGCTTGGGTAGATGTGGGGTACGACAACGATTCCTTCATTTAAGGGACATAAGGGTAGATTTACATCTCAAACAGTCTGGTCGATGGTTTATTTCAAGCCAATCTGGTTTTAATGATAGTAAAAAAACGTACGTTTTTTTGGTACAACACCTTATGTGCCTCTAAGTTTTATTTTAGGTAGTTCTGAGCTGCTTTTTTGTACCAAAAAACTCATCTACGAAATCACAGTGCCAGACTCGTCTTATGCGTTAAGTTTCGTGGTACAGACTTTTAACGGCTGATTATCAAAGTCTTGCTAGAGATGAGATTGCGGACTTATGTCCCTAAAATGCACGAATCGTTGTCGTACCCCAGTTAGAGGCGACGATGGTTGCTTTTAATAACAATGAGGCGGATATTCTCCTCTGTACCACGATTATTGAGTCGGGTTTGGATATTCCGCGTGTGAATACGATTTTGATTGAAGATGCTCATAAGTTGGGTTTGGCGCAACTTTATCAATTGCGTGGTCGCGTTGGTCGGGCGGGGATTCAGGCTCATGCTTATTTACTGTATCCGCCTAATCTTGAATTGACAGATTCAGCGAAGAAGAGATTGGATGCGATTCAGGAATTTAGTCAGCTTGGTTCGGGCTATCAACTGGCGATGCGCGATATGGAGATTCGGGGTTTGGGGGATTTGTTGGGTGAGGAGCAGTCGGGTCAGGCGGATGTGATTGGTTTTGCGCTGTATATGGATTTGCTTCAGGAATATATTAATGAGTTACGGGGGAAGATTTTGCCAGAAGTTGCGGATACTGAGCTTCAGTTGCCGCGTTTGGTTGCCTTTATTCCTGATAGTTATATAGAGGACAATGAGACGAAGATTAATGCTTATTTGACTTTGGCGAAGGTGAAGTCGAAGGAGGAGATTATCAAGTTGGCTGCGGTTTGGGAGGGTCTGTATGGGGCTTTGCCTGAAGAAACTCAGGTATTGCTCAGAGTGATGGAATTGAAGTTGGTGGCGCGTAAGGTTGGGGTGTTTCGCATTTATGCGTTAGAGGATGGGCGTGATCTGTTTCTGGAATCAAAGCTGACGGATTCGCTTTGGGAGTTGCTTCATGCCAAGATCCCAATTGAGTTCTATTATCGTTTCTTTTTTGATAGGGGCAGAATTAAGATCACTAGTCTGGCTCTTCTCCCTGGGGATAAGCAGGTGCATTTCTTGATTGAGTGGTTGGGCTGTTTTTTGAAGTGAGATTGATAAAATTCTTACAAACTCAGCAAGCCAAATACCTGTTGAACTGTTAGTTCTAAATCAATTCCACTGAGAACAGGCAGCCGATCGCTATCTTTTAGTTCGATTACGCGGCGATCGCTATCTACAACCAAAATATTCTCGTCTTCGGCATCAATTAACCATCCGATCTCTGTGCCATATTTAGCGCAATGTAATAGTTTCCCTAATACTTGCTTGTATCTCTGATCGGGAGAGAGAATTTCAATTGCCCAATCGGGATAGATTTCAAAACGGTTTGCAATTCGTCCTGATGCTAGTCTGGGGATGCGTTCCCTTCGAAATACTGCTATGTCTGGAACGATCGCTCTACCACCAAAAACACATCGCAATTCTGGGAAGGCTTTTGCAATTTTTTGAGGTTTAGCGATTTGATTCACAACTTCGCAGATTTCAATCTGAAGCTGGCTATGTTCTCCTTGGGGCATAGGTTTCTGGATGATTTGTCCATCAATAAATTCAGAAGCGGGCTTTGTTTCTGATAGCTCTAGAAATTCTTCTAGTGTTATGGGTTTAATGGCTGTGGCGGTCATGGTTTCACCTTTAGTTAAAACTGTTTAGTTTTAGATCACTGCTTTCCATTTGTTTATTTTAACAGCGATCGCGTTGGTACTAAACAATCGGCGATCGCTATTATTGTAAGTTGTGATTTCTAGGCTATCGCTTAACTATTATTTGTCTTTGCGATCGCCGATAGATAACTTCTCGGAACTCAACAACGCAGACAACTATTTTGCTTGCTTAATTCCAGATAGAAACAGATAACTTTAACGGGCGCATCGGTTTGGCATAACGTCGCTATTCAGCCGACGCAAAAAAGCCGCGCGGCTGAATAGCGACGTTATGCGATTTTCGATCATTTAATCAACCAAGTGAAGTCTACACCATCCCGACCATAATGTTTTTCACGAAAAGCTTTCATCGCTGCAACGTACTGTGAAAGTATCAATGTAACATCACTTGCCTGAGGCACATCATCCTCATCCAAGAGATCTAAAAAACTAATAGATGCCTCTTCTGATAGAACTGTTCTGACTTCTTCTAGCAGACGATTTACGATTTTGATTTTGCTCTTGCTTACGGCAGAATCGGGCTTTTTCTTAGATATCTCTTTGAACTCGGCGTACATAGCTTCGAGCAGAGGAGTTGTATTATCGTGTGTTAGAGCCTTCTCTTTTGTTGTATAGAACTTATCTTTACCCATTTTTAATCCTTAAGTTTTTTAGGTTTTACGGTGCGAATCAGCACCATACCATTTTCATCTACTTTATCGTTATCATCGCCTTCAACCCGCCAATACCAAACCTCATTTTTAATAACAACATTATCAGATCTTTGCTTCTCAAAGCATTGCAGATACTGAGAAAGTATAAAAACGACATCGCTGTTTTGCGGTATATCGTCTTCATCAAAGCTGTCAAAATCATCAAACGGTTTATATTTATCAGCAAGATAGTCGTTACTCTGAGATAAAAGCTTGTTTACAAATTTAAGTTTGAATTTGTTTACCGCATCATTTGGATTCTTTTTTGAAAGAAGTGAGATTTCTTCATATATACTCAACAGTTGACCAGATAGTTTTTCAAACGTATCTACATTGTTTCTATTCATGTTTCTAACCTTATGATGGACATGAGCGCCTAAACTCGATGTATTTTTTTTTCAAGACCTCAATCGGTGTACGCTGCTTACTTTCATATACATCAACCATTAGCTTCAAATCATCGTCTGTAATGGCGATTATGCACTTTCTTTGAGCCGACCATAAATCAACGGTATTTGTGAACATTGCTTTTGGCAATGGGTTTCGGGTTAGGAATATTCCAAACCTTCCAATATTAGATTGGAGATATCGGTTAAGCTGATTTATATGATCCCTATCTATTTCTTTTACATTCTTCATCTCAATAACGAGCTGGCGGTTCTCATATTCAGTAAAAATTTCATCCAGAAAATCAACGTCACGGTTGTTATAGAATATTAGATCTCGAATATGCCTTCCCGAGTCTGTTCGGCTTTGCGTTTGGGCAAAATCTAAATGAGGATAAAATAATGTAGCCAATAAATCGGCAGACAGATCTTCATACCTCATGTCAGCACCATTTTCTTTCCCTGTATTGAGCTTCAGCAACTCGTTTAGTTTTCTTTTGGCTGATAAGACAGGAATTTGGCTGAAAAGAGGATCGTTTTGGCAATCCTGTGAAGTTCTATCTTTGTATTTGACGTAATTTTCTATAACACCGTAGTTGTCTCTGTTGAAATTTAAAACCTTTACTCTTTCTTCTGGTTCATCTGGATTGAATATTTCATCTCTCGGACAATGGGACTTAAAGTAATCTTCAAAATTAATCCAAGGGTTAAATCTGAGCCAGCGCTTAGGAGTGAAAATTAAAGGCTCTCTAGTCTTAGGATTTACAGGAAGTAATAGTCTTTGATTTAGATCGAATGCATTCTTTTGGTAGTTATATACGGAAACTAGGATAACCCCTTCAGTGGGTATACGGTTAATTTCGCACTGCTCAATTGTGTAATCAATCAAAAATGATTTTATGTAGTTACACGCAATGTCACTTATTCTATCTTTTGATATTCCTGTAACGTAAAGCTGAATCAGTTCAAAATGCGTGAATCCAAACTCACTGTATTCTGGAATATCTCTAAATAAGCTTAAGATGTCAATTGCTTGTTTGCTTCCAATCTTCACTCCTTTTCGTGACTTTGATACACCAAGACCGACTTCAGGACATTCAGAAAGATTAACGAGTGTTTCAACTGCTTCCGTCTCACGCCCCTTTTTGATCAAATAATTCAGGTGGTTGAAAGAGTTTGTAATAGCTGTATGAAGTGACTGATCCTGCATTGATGGTGACTTCCACAGCAGAAATGGATCAACATAAAGTGGAATGTCCTCGTCAAAAAACTGAATTGCAAAATCTAAATCTGCTTGAGGTTTATGAATACCATGGTGGTCAGTTAATCTAGGTCGAAAGAGATCCATACATCCTTAGGTTATTTTTCGCCTAGCAAAAAGTTTTAACGCAATTGCGGCTTAATTACTCTACTGAGGACAAAATACCGCAGATTTCTACTTTAAGTCAAGTGAGATCGCTATTACTGTGAGTCGTGATTTCTAGGCGATCGCATCAACAATCTATCTTCTAAAGGGTTTGCTGAAGGCGATCGCTAGTCCTGTGAGTCGTGATTTTTAGGCGGTTCTAAAATTGATATTTTTATTATTATGCCATCAATTTTAACTTGATTTTTGAGTGAGAGATTAACATTCATCAATTATCTACTTTAGTTTGGACTAATGGGCAGGTATGAGAGAGGAACCAAAAGACACGAGAAAATTGAGCAGGAGCTTGCAATAGCAAAATCCAGCTCAAAATTGAGAAGAGAAGCAGAACCTAAATGGCAATTGGATGGGTTGGCGCAGGAGTCTTTTCAGTTTTCTTTCTTTTTGAGGCGTGTTTTTTAACAGTCGGATAGCGAATACGAGGAGGAAGGCGATCGCCTAAGGAGCGTCCGGGCGATTTACCGCGTAGTTTAGGAGGGATTGCAGGAGTACCAATCGCGGCAATAATTACCGCAAATGATTGAGCGACACGACCAGGAGCAAGATTATCCTGAGGAGACTGCCAAGGTAAAGGAGCATCAACACAATCGAGACGAGCGAACCAAAGTTGCCAAGTCATTAAAGGCATCAAAGCACTCCAACGCTCAGCCGCCTGAGTAGAGGTAATCTGGGGCAGAGTCCAATGTAACCGTTGCTTGGCAAAACGATACCAATGCTCTATGGCAAAGCGACGCAAGTATTTTAACCAAAGAGTTTCCAAAGCAGGCATAGTTTTACCCAACCAAGCCAACCACATGGGCTGAAACTTACGGTTGCGCCCCAAGGGTTCAATCACCTCAATTCTAAAAATCTGCATCGGTCTTTCTGGAGAAGTACGGAAATGAAAGTCACGCCAATAAGTTACCCGTACCCGACCTATTTTTGGGTCTGTAATTTCTATAGTGGTGGCTGCCCCAGCCCAAGTTTCTGGGGCATTCAGTTTGAATTTATGCCCATGTTTACAAGGTGCACCACGACCGCTATAGGCAGACGGAACTCCCCAAACACAGCGATTAGATGCCAAACGTAGTAATAAATCCGCCTCAATATTCGCTGTTGCTTTCACAAAACTTGCATTCCCATATCCTCGGTCATAGACAGCTAGGGGGCGTACGCTTAACTGCTTTGTGACTTGTTTGAGTTGGAAGGCAGCTTTACTCACAGGAGTCTCGAAACTGGTGATCCGCTCATGTTTTATCGGTAGCGCCCAACTCCCACTTGCTTCGGGAATCCACGCCAACGTGCTGTAGCTTTGTCCTACGCCGATACTTTCGTCTTTGCCATGATGGAATCCTCTTTCCTTCAGCGTTTCCGCATCTGGTCGCAACCACACGCTATTATCTCCAGCCAGACAAGGTTGCTCTTCGGTTGGGATCTCTTGCACCATTAGTTTCATCAACTTTCCTCTTGCTGGTCGGCTATCGCGCAGTCCCTCATAAATACTTGACCATTTTCGCCGAAATAATGGATTCATTGACAGACTCACATACGAGCTAATGCTCGGACTTGTCAGGACGGCATCCATTAATTCAAATACTGCATCTTTTCCTGTTCCTAGGTATTCATATATCGACTTGCGAAATTCTTGTAATTTTTGGAAAATCATAGTAGTCAATGTCAATTTGGTTTATTGATCATTGCTCTTTTGGCAGTTTGTGACATTCACTTCCTGCCTTTCTTTTCTTCTTTTTAGTCTAAAGTCCAGTTATCTAAATATGCTCTCTCATTTCTCTTAGCCAATCATTATCTAGCTTTAGCTCTAAAGACGAAATAATGCGATTTCTCCTATCTTTGAAAACAATTTGAATACTATTCATAAATTCTTGCTTTAAATCCAAAGCTCTATTTTTAGAGAGCATTTTATTGTCAGCATATAACTTAAATAAGTCAAGTGGTAGATCAAATGAAAAAATAATATCTCTTTCATTTAAATGCGAACATTCTGCATTGTTCTTAACAATATACCATTTATTATTATTCCAGCATATCCGTATTGTGGGATTATCAATTAGATACTCAATATCAAAGTCTCTAGATGCAGTTAAAAATATTGGAAATATATTACCCAATACTCCTAGATATGAATTATGTAGTTCTGAATTTAAATTAATAATATCAGATAGCTTTTCTCTATCAAAGTTATATCTACGGCAATAATTAAATATCCCTTGATTTCCATCTTCTCTTAAAGATGCGCGTATATTTTTTCTTAGCCCACTTAAATCGATTTCTATGTTTTTATCATCTTCGCCACTAAAGTCCGTATAAGAAAGATTTCTTAAGGCTTCAATTACTGGGTAAAAATATTGATTGTTTTCTAGTTTTATTAAATATATATCTTGGGCAAAAGCATATTCTTGAGCTTGTTTTGTAAAAGACGAAGATGTGAATATGGCATATTGATAGTGATATCTAGGTTTAAATATTTTATTGTTAACAACCGCCCAAAATTCGCTTACATCTTTCAGAACACCTACGGCATTTCTTACAATATCAATCCCCACTTTTTCATTGTAAAATTTAGCTTCTAACAATAGTCTCACTGGATATGAAAAAGGAGGAGATATTGAAAAGCTGGCAATTGCATCTATTTGATGATTTGATCCACGTCCTTTAACTTCTAATACGCCAGAGCTTCTAGTTTTCAAAGTAATATCATTACTATCGTATTCAACTATTAGATATCCTGACGCACTTAGTAAATTTAAAAGGATTTCTTCGAGTAGTAATCCTCTGATTGCATAGATTGTTGCCAAAGTAAGTCTCCTTTTTGAATCTTAACTACAGGTTTCATGAAAACTAAATTTTGATTTTGTATCTAAGAACAAGTTGCCGTCGATCCTATTTTACGTCAAACAAGTCGCACCAACAATTTATCTCCTAAAGGCGATCGCTATTACTGTGAGTTGTGTGATTTCTAGGCGATCGCCTATCTTCTAAAGGTTTGCTTAAGGCGATCGCTATTTTGTAACGTGCATTGGCAAGATGCAAAACTGTCTCATGGTAGCTCATATAATTTTGGCTTGTGAGTCAATATTTTGTTGCTGTGCTTGAGATCGATGCTGCCAAGCCTGCTCAAATTGTTGGATATCAAATTCGCTCAAATTGGCAAACTCAATTTCCTGTCCCTTAACCTGCAAGATGATCTGGCGATCGCCTCTTAATCTCTCAACTGTCAGAATATCTCCACTTCGTTGGATACCGTAAGAGTTTTGACCCATTTCTCCAAAACTATCAGACCCTAGCTCATTGAGGAGTTGATGACAGATTGCGGCGACCATCTGAGCGCGATCAATTCTGTCCTGTTCTGGGTTAACGGGGATTTCTGATTTAGTAATATTTTCAGATAGATTTAGTTTGGGTGCTTTAAGCGATCGCTGTTTTTCTAACTCAATCACTAACTCGTTCAACAAACTATCTGATAAACCTTGCTCATCTTGATGCAACGAATCTACAGGCTGGTTCACCACCTTTCGATCAGCACTTTGCATCTCTAAAATAATCGAGCGATCGCGTGCTGGATCGTAACTGACCTGCAAATATTTCTGAAGTCCTCCCCAACTAAACTCTTTGCCGAGCTCATTACCTTGAATACTGTTACTTCCCAAACTATAGGAAATACCTTTAATCTTCTTGGTGCGCGTGTATTTGACATGAGCATCTATTCCTGAATGTTTCAACTGCTCAATCAACTGGGGCATGGTCATTCCTGCTTTTACTTGCTCTCTGATTACTTGCGATATGTGAGAGGCAATAGTAGGACTATTAGAATGTATCCCTTGCTCAGAGACACTTGCTATCCGCTTCAAGACACGCGGTAAGGAATAAGCTTTACCCACACTGGAGCCTGCCATGCTTACTCCATCCAATTTGTAAGCAATCCCTTTCGGGTTTCCCTTGCGATCTCGGTCAACCCTAACTTCAATCCCTTCAAGATTTAACTGCTCAATAAGATCTGGTAGTGACGTAGTGTTTTCCAAAGTTGCATCTATCTTGTCTGCAAGTTGACGCTTTACAGTAACTTTGCCCGTTTCTAATTCCTTATCAATCTGACTTTTAGTTTGCTCTTGGCGATCGCTCTCCCAACTTGATGGGACAGCCGCTAGTCCAAAGTCCTGTTCTAGTTTGCGGATTATATCTTGGCTGCGCGTCCAATCCCAACTGTCAGAAACTACAGAGCCGTCCATCCGCACCCGACTGGTCACGAGATGAATGTGTTCGTGATTTTCTTTATCAGTATGCTTTACAGCCACATATTGATTATTGGTAAATCCCATTTCTTTGAGATATTGGGCGATCGCTGTCTGCCAAGCATCATTGTTAAGATGCTCTTCAGGACTAAGGCTGAGAATTACATGGCAAACTTTGTAATTTAATTTAGGGCGCAATTGCCAAGACAACGAAAATTCATTTGCCAAACTATATGGATCTTTGCCATCCATATTCATACCTACGACTGCTGCACCAGTTTTTCCCATGACATAGGATAAGCAGCCTTGAAAGCTCTTTCCCTTAATAATTTTACCGATCATCCTCTTCTCCTAATTTGGGCTTTATACCTGTACTCTCCGTAATCAGAGTTCTTAGTTCGGATATTGAACCAATTGATTGATCGATACGATGCGATATCTCATTGAGTTCTTCCAGTTGTAGTTGCATTGGGCTACCCATCATTAGACTCAAGTTGGCATCATGGGCTAGTTGGTTGATATTTGTACCAATTTTGTTTAATTCATACTTGACTTCCCCCAACAGGTGATAAAGATCCCAATCTATGTTTACAACTTGTACCTTAGATGTCGGCAGATCGTATTTAAACGTTGCACATCTCACAATTTCACTAGCTTTAACATTCAGTTGACTTGCTTTTTCATCTAGGATTACTTTCTCCTCTTCGGTCATTCGCACTGTAAATCTAACGGATAAGGTCATCGCTGTTATTCCTAAAGTTTATCCTGCTTACTTGTTGTCAAAATATCTGCAAATTACAAAGAGTCTGATAAGCCGTAGCTATCAGTTGTTTTACAATTCCTATTCTCCTCCACACACTTAGATTTTAAAGTGTTAATTCTCTATCTAGTTTGTTTTTTCTAAATTTCTTTGCATTTTGTCATTTGGCTGAGGGGGATTCCAAAGGGGTTACTCCCCTTTGGCAAGCGTAATGTTGCCGTCGAACAAAAATCAAGCGATAGCGCGATTTCTTGTCCGACGAGCAACATAGCTTGCGAGCTGTTTTAGACATACCTCAAAGCACGGAAAATCGTTGCAGATCCGCATCAATCCGCACGATTGTGGGACAACATTGGGACGATTTTGGAACAATAAAAGGTACGGTTATAGGAAACAAATTACACATGATTGTCACTCAACTGGTATAGATTTACAACTCAAAATATAATACTTAAGACATATAAATTACTGTCTAAGTATAAAAAGTATCCAAGATAAGGATTGACTTAATACTATCTTGATAAGCGAAATTCTTAGATTTCAGACATTGACAGGAATTACGCGGTTGTTAACAAATTGTAAAAATCTCATCAAGTAAAGTAGCCTAATATTCTTTCGCAATGGTTATGATTGAAAAAAGCAATAAACTGGGAGGTGAGCGAAACAATATCAAAATTAATCTGGGTCAGAGATTTCCTTGTTGAGGATATTTTTGACAACAGTTTAGGGAAATACGTCCACCCAAAAAGCATTTAAAGCAATGATTGAAGTTCCTTCCCGCTCGTCATTGGCGGACTTAGATACGGATAAACTGGTAGCTTTATCAGAGCGATGGGTCAATGAACCCCAGAAGAAAACCAACCCCAAAACCAAACTCGATATCATCCGAACCTTGGAAAGTGGGATTAGATCTTTAATCGCTTTGGGATACACCTTTGAAGAAGTCAGCAACAAACTGACAAGCGAACTACACATTGCTATCTCTGGTGAGACAGTACGAAAGTATTTACAGAAGATCGATGTGGAAAATAAAAAGGCGGCAGCGAAAGCCAAACGCGATGCTACTAAAGCCGCAAAAGCCTCGGGCGCTCCTGCTCTGTCAGTTTTGCCGTCTGAACCCGCAAAGTTTTCGGATGATTATCCTAGTTCACCGCCTATTAATCAGAATGTTATTGGCTTGACCAAAGACATTCAATCTACAACTACCAGAATGAATTCGGATCTAAAACAGACTACTCAGGTTGAGTCTAGCAAGCCCAAAAGTATCGTCCCCAAGTCTGTCCCTGTAGATGATGACGACGATGATGACTACTTAGCACAACAGAAAATCTTGAAACACTACAATCGTTATTAAGAGGCGAATTTATGGCAATTATTAACCTGATCGATGGTGAAAAAGGCGGCGTGGGCAAAAGTTGGGTTGCTCGAACTATGCTCCAATACCTCAAGGATCGCGCCATCCCATTAGCTGGCATTGAAGCGGATCGTAGCAATCCCACTGTCCTCAATATTTACAAAGACAGCAAGGCTGCTTTTTTCTCTGAAAATGAAAAAATGGCGGATGTCCCTGATTCTATTTTTGACTACGCGATCAAGAAAACCGTCGTCGTCAATTTACCCGCTCAAGCCCATCGCGCTGTATCCCAATGGATTAGCACTAAAGGCTTGCTAGACTTGGGCAAAGAGCATGGCGTGTCTTTCATCAAGTGGTTCGTCAGTGATGGTGAAAGTGACTCCATCGAGTTATTCATTGAGTCGCTGGAACATTACCAAGGCTACATCACCCATGTGTTTATCAAAAACTGGGGGCGTTGTGATGAATGGGGCTATTTCCACGAGCATGAAGCAATCCAGAAGGCAATCGCCGAATATGGTGTAGCCGTAATTGATTTTCCGAAGTTGGGAGATGGTAGGCGCATTGAAATCAATGCTAAACGCCTAACTTTTGATGAGGCTTCTAACTACTCCGAATTTGGCATCATTGGCAGGAATCAAATCAAAACCTTTCTGAGAGATGATTACAAAGCCTTTGAGTCCACCAATCTCTTGCCTCAAAACGTCCAGAAAAAAGAAGCAAAATCCTAGTATGAATAGCGATCCTCAACCCAAAACCTATCTGGATATTGCCATCCACGATTACGATCCGACTGTTAAAGCCAAGATTTACGAGATTGTGGCTAAGTCTGGCATTCCCCAGAACGATCCTTACATTGCGATTTTTCTATCCAATGCCCAAGTTGCGGCGACAGTTGCCACTGCGCCGAACTTGCTCCAAAGTGCCTTAGCCAAGGGCTTTGATGTTGGCATTCAAAAATTTCGTGACTTTCTAGCGACGCTGCGCGAGACTGCGGTTAAGGAGCAGGAGGTGGCGATTAGTCAGGCGATCGCGAATATCATCAAAAATAAACAGCATCAGGAATCCCAAGGTTATTGGCGGGCGATTAGCTTGCCCTTCATTGGTTTCTGTGCGGGGATGTTGATGATTGGTTTAGCGGCAGGTCTGGTTTCGGGCTTGGCGATCGCTAAGGTTGTATCTCCTCAGCCTAGTCTCAATCCCCAAACAGCAAAGGATTTGGACTGGTTAGCTAGTGATGATGGCAAAATGGCAAAGAATCTCGTGGACTGGAATCGCGACATTTTAAAGACTTGTCTTCAAGACCAGCAAAACCTTAAGGATGCTTTGATTATTCTCAATGGTAAGTACGTTACGAAAGGGTTGTGCGCTCTTTGGGTTTTGCCTGAAAGCCAGAGAGTATATGAAGATCGGCGTTGATTTTGTTACACCGATTATTAATCGAAAAAACACTATATCCAATGAATTGGATATAGTGTTTTTTTAATCAACTAAAGAGTCTCTCTAAAAATAGCTGTATTCTCAATAATGCAAGGTTGAAACCCTTGATTTATCGTTGCTATTGTCAATAATATGGAGATACCCTAAATATTAGTGCCCTCTCTGGGTATGGTGCTGAAACCTAGAGAGTATATGAAGATCAGCGTTAATTTTGTTGCGCCGATCATTAATCGAAAAAAACACTATAGCTAATAAATTGGTTAATTTGTTCTTGAAAACTAGTAACATTTATCTTAAAAATTAGTCATAGAGCAAGTTACTTAACCTTTGTATTTGAAATTAGCAGATCTAATGCATGTCCTGTTGCTTGCATATTTTCGGCTGGGATGACGGCTTCCTGCTTAATTTTTTTTGGTTTTGGCTGCCTTGGCTTCATCTGATTGCGATCGCTGTTCTCAATCCTGCCGCGCTTCCTGATTTCATACCCATGTCTTAGCAACATGGCTCGGATCGTGGAATCGCTTAGCCCGAAGATTGCGCCCACTTCGTCTAGGCTCATTGGTTTGCTATATAGCTCCCAATATTTCTGGGCGATCACTTGTTCTTCTTTGAAAGCGGCAGCTTTTTCTCTTCGTGCTACTTCGGAAATGTCGATTCCTGCTCGGACAATTACCCGTTCTATGGTTTTACCTGACAGGTCAAATAGCTTCCCCACTTCCTCAAAGTCTAACCCGCCTTCATTTATCAGTTGCCAATATTCTTTGGCGCGGTTGTAGTTCTTAAGGCGCTTGAGCT
Source organism: Pseudanabaena sp. Salubria-1 (assembly GCA_023336205.1). Taxonomy (GTDB): domain Bacteria; phylum Cyanobacteriota; class Cyanobacteriia; order Pseudanabaenales; family Pseudanabaenaceae; genus Pseudanabaena. The sequence continues at coordinate 123,536 of JALQCR010000002.1, read as the reverse complement.
TTTGGTTATCTTCGCGTCTCTGCCTGATCCGCATCAAGATCTGACGACGTTCTTTTTGTTTTGGGGTAAGCTTTGGTGTGGGTAAGCTTACTATGCCTCCCAGCTTATGTTTTAGCTTAAAGGTGGGACGATTTTTAGAGTCTACGCTTTGCCTAATCGGGTAGCCATTGCGCTTTAGTTCCCGTAGGATAATCGGGTGGGAGACTCCAAATAGTTCTGCGGTTTCTCTCAGGCTTAGGTTGTGATCGTTATAAGCTTTGTGATATTGGGCGGCGCGATTGGCAGAGGTGACTAAATCAATCCCTCGACGAATGGGGATGCCATGCTTTTCTAGGACTTGGTTGAGGGTCTTAGCTGAGATATTGAGCTTCTGGACTACGGCTGTCCTCGTCACTCCTGTTTGGTATAGGGCGATCGCCTGTTCTTCTTTAGACATCCTTGTATGGCTCAGTCGCGCATGTTTGGGTCTAAATTCACTAAACCCTGATACGATCATTGCGTTATAAACCGTTGAAACCGATACCTGATAGTGTTTTGCGATGTCTCGAATCGGGTAGTTTGATTCTTTGTATAGCCTAATATACTCAGATACATCGGGCATAACTCTAGAAGCCTTCACCTTTGAAGTCTTTGTTTTTAGGCTTTTCTCCTTGTCTGCTTTTTGCTTTTTCATGAACTAGCTCTCAATATTCAAGTGCGTTTTTGATGGTTTACGATATCTGTCTGTCGAAAATATATATAAAAGGGTAGAATTTGGTAAAAGTATTCCCAATAATTAGGCTTTTCTACTATGCTTTATTAAATTAATTTCTCCTGAAACAACACAGATCCTCACCTAACATTTTTAAATTATCCTCCTATCGGGTGTTGCTACCGAGCCGATTTCTTGTGTCATAAAACGTTAAATTTAATGTTTTGTACCAAAACTGTAGTTATTTTATTTAATATTAAAGATGAAATCAACAACTTTAGATCTACGTTCATTTGCTGATTTAGTTTACCGTGAATGGGTTGATGGCAGTGCGATCGAGCCTGAAATTTTTGATTTTAATGTGGAAATTATAGCAGATGAAATTATTGAAAGTGGGGGTGAAGTCAACTACCCAATCCATGAGGCTCTGAATTGGAATCCTGCTAAGTGGCGTACTGTCTGGCTATCTGGTAAACAACAACGTCCCGAAATGTTTGGAGCGCTCATTCATGCTTGGAATCCCCTTCTCAGCAAGTCTGAAGTATTCCAAGTCAAGCTTAGCAACCCACTAATCGATCATAAAAAAGGTAAACCCCGTAAGTATGAGAATCCTGCTAAACGCGGACAGGTCGGTGGTTTTGCTTTAGTCCCTCGGTCAATTTGGCAAAAGGTAGCCGATCGCTATGGAGTTGACGTTGATTTCTCGGTCTTACCTGATTCTGTTGATTTTTGGTCTTGGGTAGCTACCCATCCCGAAATTCCGATCTTCATCTGTGAGGGCATGAAAAAGGCTTGCTGCTTGTTATCTCAGGGTTATGTGGCGATCGCTTTAAGTGGGATTACGATGGGACGGATACAGGGGGCAGATGGCAAGTTAGCTTTGCAACCCTATCTGGCTATGTTTGCTACTCCCAAGCGTCAGGTCTGCTTCTGCTTTGATGCCGAAACTAAGGAAAAAACTAAGCATGATGTTTTTCTGGCTACGGTCAAGACTGGCAAGCTATTTGCGGATGCTGATTGTCTCGTTAAGGTACTTGAGCTGCCTTTGCTGGAAGGTACTGATAAAACTGGGGTTGATGATTTCATTGTTGAGCGCGGTATTGATGCTTTTCATCAGGTTTACTTGGCTGCTATCTCTCTCAATACCTATACGTGGGAACATCAACAAGATTGCCAACTTACGTTTAAGCCGTTTAAGAGTTTAGCGATGAATGTGATGTTTCAATTGGATCGATATGACATCCCAGATTACATTCCCAAGACTGGGATTGTGGCGCTGCAATCGGCTAAGGGGACTGGCAAGACGAAAGCGATTGCAGCGATCGTTGCGGGGGCGGATAAGTTGGCTTTGCTCGGTCATAGGTAGTCCTAAAAAGGAAAGGATGTAGGAAAATATCCAGATAGTTGATACAAAGTAAAGTAATGTCAGAAGCAAGGCCATCCTGTCCATCCTGCCAGTCCGTATCCGTTGTAAAAAACGGCAGTACACGACATGGAAAACAAAATTATAAATGTCGGGACTGTGGTCGTCAATTTGTAGAAAATCCACAGTGGCAGAGAGTTTCAGAGCGTACCCAAGACACTTATGACCTTCTTGAGAAACTACTACTAGAAAAAATCCCACTAGCTGGAATTGCCAGAGTCCTCAAGGTGTCAGAGAGATGGTTGCAAAGTTACGTCAATCATAAATATGAAAACGTTCCTCAGCAGGTGGAGGTAGAACCAAAACCAAAACGCCGTTTGACCATACAGATGGATGAATTGTGGTCTTTTGTGGACGACAAAGGCAATAAACAGTGGGTATGGCTTGCCATTGATGCCGAGACTCGTGAAATTGTCGGTTGTTATATAGGCGATCGCACTGGTGAATCAGCTCAGAAGTTATGGGAATCGTTGCCTAGCGTCTATCGCCAATGTGCGGTTATTTATACTGACTTCTATTCGTCTTATCCAGTTGTCCTGCACAGCAAACGTCATAGGGCTGTCGGGAAAGAAACGGGAAAGACCAACTATATTGAGAGATTCAACTGTACGTTACGTCAACGAGTATCAAGACTAGTTAGAAAGACCTTATCTTTTTCTAAGAAATTGGAAAATCACATTGGAGCCATTTGGAATTTTATTCATCATTACAACGATTCTTTACCTCCGTGTGCGTCCTTTCCTTTTTAGGACTACCCGGTCATAGGGTCAGTTTGGTTCGCAATCTCTGTAAGATAATGAATGCTGACTTTAAAGGCGATCTCGATATGGCTGATGGGCAGTTTATTACGGATTCGGCTTATTCTGCTCGTGTTGGAGCCTGTGTTGATAGCTTACTTGCTTTCGATCCCCGTCAATTTGTGGATTGCGATCTCGTCATTGATGAGGTGGAACAGGTACTCAGACATTTGATTTCAGGTTCAACTTGTAATAAAGATGGCAAACGCTCTGCGCTGCTTGCCCGATTGCATATTTTAGTAAAAGTCGCCAGACGGGTAATTGTCGCTGATGCCGATCTCTCAGATATTAGCTTGAACTATCTCCAAGCTTTGCGTGGTGATGGTTCTGATGTCTTTTTGATTAAGAATGAATTTCAACCCGAAGGCTATCCCACTCGGTTCATTGTTGCAAATAACGATGTGCCGATTATTCAGGAATTATTAGCAGATGTGACCAAAGGCAATCGTGTTTTTGTGGCGACGGATAGCAAGTCTAGTAGTAAGGCGATCGCTAAGTTGGTTGAGAAAATTAGGGCGATTCGTCCCAAGATTAGAGTCTTGCTTTTTAATTCCGATACCAGTGGCGGTCGGCATGAAACAGATTTCATGAGCAATATCAATAAGCGGGTGTTCAACTACGATGTGATCATTGCCACACCTTCGATGAGTACGGGGGTTTCGATTGAGGTCAAGCGCTTTCATAAGGTCTATGGTTTGTTCTATGGTACGGTCACGGATGCTGATGCGAGTCAGGCTTTGTCTCGGGTCAGGGATAATGTCCCGCGCACGGTTTGGTGTGCCGAACGTGGGATTAATTTCTGCAAAATCGATCGTTCTTCTTCTCCGATTCATCTCAAAAATACTCTCAGGAATCGATGGGATCGGGAGGTTAGTCTGATTCGTGCGGGCTTAGGTGATTTTAATTTGCCCGTAGATAGTGTTTCTTTGGACAATCCTCACATCGACCTTTGGGCAAGTGTTGAGGCGAGAACCAATGCGGCGATGTGGGCCTTGCGAGACTATTTGCTCGAACGCCTTGTGTTTGAGGGTAATCAAGTTACGGTCGTGACGATCGGTAATGATGATTCTGGCAAGTCGATTAAAGAGGCTCTCGCTCAAACTAGGCAGGAGCGTTATCAAGCCGTCTCTAGGGCAAAAATCCTATCTCCCACTGAACAAAAAAAATTAATCTCAAATGAGTCTCAGTCGTATCAAGATTTATTAGATCTCGAAAAAACTGCGATCGCTAAGTTTTATTGTCTCGATCAGGTTTCTCCTGAATTGGTGGAATACGATCGCGATGGGCAAAGGCGATCGGAGATTCTTAAATTGGAAGCTTTGTTTCAATCAGATCTTGCCATTGATGCTGATGTTCGTGCCTTTTCTCGTCAAGCTAAGTTTGGCATGGGTATTTTCCTTCCAGATCAGCCTTGTCATGAATTGGGACGCTATATCAGATCGGGTTTAGGGTTGAAGGAGTTACTGAATCCTGATGTTCAATACACTGACTCAGATCTAGAGTACTTGGGCAGTCTTTGTCGGCAATTTGCTAAGGATATCAAAAGGTACTTGGGCTTCAATGTTCCTCAAGATGCTACCAATATTTGGATTTTTCGCATTCTCTGCAATCAGCTTGGGGTCAAAATCTGTTCTAAGCGCATTCATGGCAATGAGGGCATGATTAATGTTTGCTGGCTTGATGCTGAAGCTTGGCAACAGTTGCAGGCAATTCTCGACATACGCTCGGCATCTCGGCAACAGGTGACGGCTACTCAACCCGTTTCTTGCGATCGCCCCCCCCTTATAACAAATGATTGTGAGGGGGCGATCGCTAATGGTCAGTTTGCGGTTTGGACTAGGCTGATTGCCTCGGTCGCTTATCTGCGCCATTTACTCACATCGGATATTTCCTCTTACCACCCTCTATACAAGCTCAAAAGCCAGCTATCAGTCTTGTTTTATAACTTCCAAGCTATGTTCACTCAAAGATTATTCTTGCCTTGCTCTCAAGCAAGCCTTTAATTTCGCAATTATTTGGACAAAACAGACGTTTTTGTGGAAAGATATCATATAAAAATCAGTTGGTTTAGGGAGATTTATCATCTCTAAGGTTTGAGGTGGGGCAATCCTTGTTTAGAAATTTTATAGTGGAGTCCTATGTGGGTACATTAACCGATATTTTCGTCGCTCAAAAAGAGCAACGATTTGATTTTCTGCGTGAAAACTTTTCTCGGATTTTTTATAAGTATCATCAAGATCGGTTTGCGATTCAGCAGATGCAACTAAAACCTTTTACTACCTTTCTTGACTCTCAGCTTTCTAAGCCGATCGATATCAATGTCACGGCTCAGTTTATCAAGCAACATTATGCTGATGCTCAATCTTTCGTCTCTACTGCTATTAGCGAAGTTGGTAAGTTTAACAATGTTCAACTTCTAGGTGGGGTTTCGCCTCGTTCAGCTAATCTTGTGCGGGATTTATTCGCTGATGAGGATTCCTTGATCGTTAGTATCAGTGAGGATATTGTGATCGAAATTATTGATTTTCTCTGCTCAGATCATCACTATCCAATGCTTTGTGATATCTGCTTCCCCTGCACTAGTCAAGTGATTGTGGCGGCTCGTAAAAACCGAATTCCTGTATCAGTAAGAGTAATCAAACCTCCTCTGAGTTTCAAACGCAACCGCCATCGCATCATTGCTTGCAAGAACTGGGACGTACTCGTGCAATATGCTAGTGCTGATGTCGTCCTTAAACTATGCAGCATTCCTTGGTTAGATGAAATTCCTTGCTTTGGCTAGATTAGCTATAGTCCTGAATAGGAAAGGAGCTGCGGCGCTTCGCGCCGCAGATCGCTTCTTGAGTTTTAGTCTGTACTAGCTATCTCTTACATTCCTATACCAGATTGGCTCACCTATGAAAGAAATAAGCAGTCCGCACTGCTCTTGATTAGATTAGTTCGGACTCCTTGTTTCTCTATTCGGGCTTAGCTTTCAGGTATTGTTTGGGCTTACCAATCACTGCTGCTACTTCTTCGGGGGTGTTGAATCTAGACCATGCATTACCATGTTTGCAGTTTACATAGGTAGCAAAACGGGTCAGGGTTCCGCTTAGTAAGCGTAGTAGCATGTCCAATGCTTCATCAGCTATACGGTGATTGATGGACATCGACTGAGCATTGGCGATCGCGGCTGCTTCACAGGATAGTACTTTCTGCGTTGACTCTTGCTTCACCAGTAAATCTGGGTGTTGTAGGGTTGGTGATGGCAGGGCTGTGCAAAATGTGGGTACATGAAAGGCTCCTTTCATACTTTCGGCGTTACCTACCGAACCCAATAGAACTTGCCCTGAATCGTAATGATTGCCGCAGTCTAGCCAGAGTGTTGTTTTTCCATTTTCTAAAACTTTGGCAATTTCTGCTCTAGCTTCTGGATTGTCCACGGCTCCAATGCAGATAGTTAGATGTTTCCATCTTGATACTGCCATGTCTGCTCTAAATGCTGAGGTAATGGCACTAATTTCGATTCCCCATTGCCATCCATACCTTGCTGCTAGTACTGCGGCTTTTGGTAAGCCAAGGTCGCTGGGAATAAAGTTTTGGCGCGGAATATTGGTTGCTTCTATCCGATCTGGGTCGATAAAGGAGATCGAAACTTTTTTCCCTGCTTGGTTTTGTAAATAGGCGATGCGTGGCAAGTTCACGGCTAACCATCCGCCTGTGCCACCACAGCCGATGAGAATTAGGTCTAGTTCATCATAGGCTGGTAGCAGGATGGGGACGGCTTCAGCAAAGGGAAATGATAGGTTTGACATTACCAATCCTCCACTAAGCAATCTGTTAGTTGCGCTGGTAACTCTAAGATTCCTGTTGCTGCGGTTTCATAGAAATGACCATAAATTCCTACTCGCATCCTAATCTGTGGGTTGGAGAAGATTTCACCCATTACTCCATAGATCCGAAAGCCTGTCTCATCTCGATTATCTGTATCTGAAAAATAGGCTCTCATGCCATGATGGGAATGTATTTCGATGATGGCTTTGCTATAGGTGCTATTTGCGCTGTTGTCCAATGGCTTACAGGATGTGGCTGTTTGCTCTTGATCTGGTATTGCGAGCTGCCAATTTCCATTTTCAAAATATAGGTGGAATACAATCTCTACGGGTTTATTGTCAGCATCGCAAGCAATGCGTGAGGCTTCGAGCATTTGTTCTACTAACAGTAGGGGAACTGCGGGATATGTCATCTGCACGGATGCTGATAGCACTCTTAGTCCTTTGGCTTTGTAGTAGGACACTGGCGCGATCGCTGTCAAACCTTGCCGCTTTGCTCTGACAAATGTGCCATTACTGCCATAGACATACTCATACATTGAGGTTGGGGCGATTTCAGGCAGGCTTTGATTTGTGGCGATGATGTGCTGAATTAGAGGAGTATTGTGGGCGATCGCTGGCAATGCGGAATTTGTCGTTGCTACGTGCTTTTGCACATGTTCTAGTAATTTCATCGGTTGATTACCATGTTGATCGCTACCTGCACGGAACTGCCACATTGGACGAGATCGTTGATTGGGTAGCGGTTGCTTTTCTGCAATTGGATCATTTTTTCGCGAATATCTTCTGGATGGGTATTTGATTTGCCATCCACGAGATGATTGTTAAACGGTGCTGTCATAAACATCTGCCAAGCTTTTGCTAGGCGCTCTATCCCTTCTGCATAGTTGCTGAGATTATTCTCAACTCCCATGCAAATCCTGCCATCTCCATAGATATTTGGTAATGGCACATGGTAAATAGGCGCGTCAGCTTCAAAGGTTTTTTGCTTGGTAGCCCAGATATAGCAAATATCGCCACATAGCATAAACACTGTACCCATCATCGGAATAGTTAGTGAAATCGGCTCTCCGCTTTGATTTAAGTTGATGAAGGTAAATGTCCGTTTTGCAGGCGGCATAAACTGCACATACCATTGTCCTTGACGACAAATACCCAATCGTTTTACTCCATTGGGTATCCATCCTGAGTCGATTCGTTCATGCTGAAAGGCAGCTCTTACTGTGTCAGGGGATAGAAATTTATAGGTTTCTTTCTCTCCCTGTCGATATTGAAAGCAGTAATGTCCTCCTTTCAGAAATAGGAGTTTTGCCTCTGCTGCGATTAATGGATAGCCATCGGGCTTCAGGGCATCTTGGAGTGGATCTAGGGTTAGCATTTGTTTTTCCTCATGCCACAAGATAGTGGTTGTGTATTTCTGGATTCGTCTCTTTGCATCTGTTCCAAAGCCTGACCACCTTGATACAATTTGCCGAGTCTCTATCTAGCCATTCGATAAATTCTCGATACTTTTGCATAATTGTTTGCGCTTCTGTATAAGCTTCTCTCAGCGTATCTATTACCTCTACTGTCCAATGAGCATCTACAATGTCATTTTCATAGGAGATATCCAGCCATAGATTGCCTGTGGACTGGGTTATCATATCTAGCGCTATGGGTAAGTGGGTGATTGTCCCTCTTAACTTTTTGCATTCTTGACTTAGTTTTTGGTAATTGACGTAACTCGCGACAGGGGGCAAGTCCTGTTCCAGTTCTCCCTCAATGTCATGCCATGTATCACCATCTAATCCATGAATTAGGCTCATCAAGAATTTCTCGGTCGCTCCTAATTCTTCAAAGTTATCGTAATACCATGAAGTGCCCAGTGGCTCTATGGGTATATAGGAGATACGTTCTGATTCTGCTAGCAATAATGGCAATGGGAAGAATTGTTCATCCATTAAGGTTAGAAATTCTAGCTCTTTCTCACTATAGGTTTCAAGGCTAGCAACTTTAACGCTAGCCTTTGATTGCTGATATTCATCAGGATAGTAATACTGATACAGTTGCAGCATCGTTGCTCGTTGCTGTATTGCTTCGAGGTACTCCACAGCTTTATCGGCGGTGCGTGCTGCTAACCACTCGAATTTGGTTTTGTCCATCTCAGAATCCTCGGATTGTCATCGGGGCTGCGATTGGGCTAGCTCTTTTCAGATTGTCTAATGTCCTTTGGATGGACAGGCTATGTTCTTGCGATTGGGCGGTTACTTCGCTAAAGTCTTCTAGCCCGATTTCACTTAGCTCGATTAACTGAGACCCTTGCTGTTGGCACAGCTCAATTTCCCAGAGTATTGCTAGCAAGGGATTGATTTCTTCTGGTGCTTTCATCAAAGTAGCGATCGCGGTCTCGCTCATGTCGTTCCTTTTGTCCCTGCGAGTTTGCAGACATCCACGAGGACATCGCCGTTGGCTTGCACAGTTCTTTCGATTTTTGAGTTCTTGATTCCTTCAAAATATAGGCTGAGAGTAGCCCTAATTTGTTCGTCACTACTCCCGATTTCAGGTGGTACGGGAATCGTCTGTCCTTCAATCTTGATGTTATAGTTCATTGCTGTTTTGCTCATAGTAAAGTCATCTGTTCTGGTTTTGAGGATACTAAAGATCTCTTGGTGATGGCGATCGGTTCTGGTCTTTCTTCTTCAACTGTTGCGATCGGCTCTTGACTTGCTAACTCGCTGGCGGCATAGGCTTGAACGATCTCTGCTAAGGGTAATGGAATTGGTATTAGTTCAGTTAGTCCTATAGTCCGAATCAATGGCATTCCCTGCTCTCGACAAATGGAGATGATCACCATTCTCTCGGTTGATTCAACTTCTGGCAATATTTCTATGCACAGCTTTAGTCTGTCTTTATCTAGGTCAATTGCTGAATTGTTCATGGCTTTTTCGCTAATGGAATTATGTTTTTCTCCATCAGCACGGGCGCTAGCCTTATTTAATTTTCAGTCGATTTATCTTGACCTTCGCAGTAATGTTTTTATTAAGTTTTTTGGAAGTATGAAATTATAACTATCGGTACTGCAACTTGTAAAAATGGTGCGATCGCCTTGCATGGTAATCATCATTTCGTTTATTGCGTTTAATATGTTAGACTTTAAGCAAAATTCAAGCAATCTAAATACAAAACTATCTGAGGTTGCCCGATGGTTGCCCTAACCCAGTCTCTACACATTCCTACCGAAGAAGAAACCGAAATTTCTAAAGAAAGCAGCCGTATTCTTGCTTCGCATATTAGCGAAGGTGTCTGTCATCTCAAAATCGTAGAAGCTGATGGCAGTGAAGAAACAGTCACAATCCCTGCGGCAGCCTATCGCCTATTTGTAGACATTTTGACCCAGATGTCCCAAGGCAACGCCGTAACAATCATCCCCATCCATGCCGAACTCACTACCCAAGAAGCCGCAGATTTAATCAATGTCTCGCGTCCTTTCCTAATCAAACAACTAGAAGAAGGCATAATTCCCTATCACAAAGTCGGCAAGCATCGCCGAGTTCGTTTTACTGATTTAATGGAATACAAAACAAATATTGATACCGCCAGAAGTAAAGTTTTAGATGAGATTGTGACAATATCTGAAGAGCTAGGACTATATGACTAGCAAGTTTACAGTGATATACGATGCCTGTGTCCTTTATCCTAACTATCTTAGAGATATTCTCATTCAATTAGCGATCGCCGATCTCTTTAGAGCTAAATGGACTAACTTAATTCATGACGAATGGATTCGCAATCTCATCGAAAACCGTCCTGATTTACCAAAGGAAAAGCTAAATCAAGTCAAAGATTTGATGAATAGTCAAGTTAGAGACAGTTTAGTTACTGATTTTGAACAGCTAATTCCATCCTTAGCCCTACCCGATCCTAACGATCGCCATATTCTGGCGGCGGCAATTGTGGCTGAAGCTGATGTTATTGTCACCTTTAATCTAAAAGATTTTCCCGATCTGAATATCAGTCAATATGGAATCACAGCAAAGCATCCAGATGATTTTATTGCCGATTTGATTGGCTTAAATCCTTTCAAAGTTATTGCAGCAGTTGAGAATTGCAGGCAACGCTTAAAAAAGCAACCCAAAACCAGCAATGAATACTTAGAAATTCTGTTAAAGCAGGGGCTACCACTCTCTGTGTCAAAGCTAAAAGAACTCCAGAACACTCAAAACACAATGTAAAAAAACAAGGAAATACATAGATTTGGCAAAACAGTAAAACCTTCACTGTGAAGGTTTTACTGTTTGTAGAGATTACTAGTCAAATCATCTCAAATTGCTGTTTTCAATCATGCCGCCAATTGCCTGTACCTTGGCTTCGCGTTAGGTTTGATGCCAACTGGAATTGGGATGCGGGCTGGGAATACTCGCAGACGTTCTTCTGTAAACACTCGAAACTTGGCGGTGTGATATCTACCGCTATTGCTGACAGTCAGGTACACTCGCTCGTCTAAAATTGCTTCAATTGTTGCATCGGGCAATTCTGGGCGGGGATACAGTGGGAAGATATCCGCATGTTCTTGCAAGAATAATTCCACCATCTCAGCAAAGTATTGTTTGGTCTGTTCCTTGTCAAAACTAGTAATCAATTTTGTCCCAAGCCATTGGGCGAATACTTTTTGTTCGATGCTGACTGAATATTTCTTGGCTTGAGCTACCCATTCAGTACCTTGATTGGTGAATCGGGTCGATAGCAGGTAGTCCTAAAAAGGAAAGGACGCACACGGAGGTAAAGAATCGTTGTAATGATGAATAAAATTCCAAATGGCTCCAATGTGATTTTCCAATTTCTTAGAAAAAGATAAGGTCTTTCTAACTAGTCTTGATACTCGTTGACGTAACGTACAGTTGAATCTCTCAATATAGTTGGTCTTTCCCGTTTCTTTCCCGACAGCCCTATGACGTTTGCTGGGCAGGACAACTGGATAAGACGAATAGAAGTCAGTATAAATAACCGCACATTGGCGATAGACGCTAGGCAACGATTCCCATAACTTCTGAGCTGATTCACCAGTGCGATCGCCTATATAACAACCGACAATTTCACGAGTCTCGGCATCAATGGCAAGCCATACCCACTGTTTATTGCCTTTGTCGTCCACAAAAGACCACAATTCATCCATCTGTATGGTCAAACGGCGTTTTGGTTTTGGTTCTACCTCCACCTGCTGAGGAACGTTTTCATATTTATGATTGACGTAACTTTGCAACCATCTCTCTGAGACCTTGAGGACTCTGGCAATTCCAGCTAGTGGGATTTTTTCTAGTAGTAGTTTCTCAAGAAGGTCATAAGTGTCTTGGGTACGCTCTGAAACTCTCTGCCACTGTGGATTTTCTACAAATTGACGACCACAGTCCCGACATTTATAATTTTGTTTTCCATGTCGTGTACTGCCGTTTTTTACAACGGATACGGACTGGCAGGATGGACAGGATGGCCTTGCTTCTGACATTACTTTACTTTGTATCAACTATCTGGATATTTTCCTACATCCTTTCCTTTTTAGGACTACCCGATAGCAAGCATTGATAGCCTTTGTGAGTGTAAATCATGGTTACTTTCTCTATTTTCTTAGCTGGGCAAGAGCCTTAAGCGATAGCGACTAAAAAATAAATAAAATAAGCAGAGAGAGTATTGATATCTATCAATACTCTCTCTGCTTACTCAGCTAGAAATCGTCGTCGTAAACGGTTGATGCTTCATACTCTTCGTCTTCAGCAGACTTTCTCACGACATCAATGAAGTTTAGAGATTGGGCATGAATTACTGTCCGCGCATGGTGCTTCTTGTCTTTCTTGGACTTGTATTCTTCGGGATGAGTCAGAACTCCCGTAACTTCGACAAACTTCCCAGATTCGGCGCGTTCTTCGGCATATTCCGCAGTTCCATTCCAGCAGACTACTTTTACCCAAAGCGGTTCTTGGTTGATCCAATTACCATCTTTGTCGCGGCGAGGCTTGGGCTGCACGGCGAGGCTGAAGTCTAGAACATCTTTACCACTGGTTTTGGTTTGACGCAATTCAGATACATTACCGACATAACCAGAGAGGACTACGAGATTAGTTGAATTACACATGAGTTTTTTCCTTCTATTTAGGAATCAGGTCATGGACTTCTACGCGATAGCGTATCTTCAAAAATCTTGAGACTCCACAGGTAAGGCGCTGATTGACTGACAAGTATTACTATTTACGGATCTAGTTCACCAATTACGATTACCTCGCCTGCGGCGTTAGCTTGTACTACCACAGCCGCCCCAGAACGCGGCACTATGCCTGTTAAAGCTGTAATATTTACCTGATGCGTCACCATAATCACGACACCATCCTGTTGGCGATGTTCTGTGATGAGTCGGCGGGTTTGAGTGGTTTGGATATCCTCTGTACTGCGATCACTAAAAAAGGAATTGAGGGCAGGCAATGGCTTCACCTCTCCTAAGTTCAAAAGCTTGGCTGTTTCTAAGCATCGACACCATTGGCTAGATAAAACCTGTTTAACTGGAATCTGCCGTCTCCGAAGTTCATTCCCTGCTTGGCGGGCTTGCTCGCGTCCTGTTTCTGATAAATTGCGCTGTGTGCTACAGTCTCCCAATTTAAATCCACTTGGATCTCCTGTGCCGGGGGCAAGTGCATGACGCATTAGTAAGACTTTGCCTGAGCCTTTGAGAGCAGTCCATTCCTCATTGGCAGGGGATTGGGCAACAGATTGAAAACTAGTTGCGGCCGACATCATCATCACACTAGCGATCGCCACAATACTCTGGAGCATATTTCTTAGTAGATGGTTGAAGTATTTTACCGTAGAGACAATTTAGGACTTGCCTCTATGCCTTGTTATTCTGGCTAATACCAATTTTAGCCTAGCGTATCTTCAATTCTAATGCTTTGGCGATCGCCTCAAGCTGACGAGTACTGTAGGGTAAGGTGGGCACTCCATAGATCTGCTTTGCGGCTTGCCTAATGTGGTACGCCAATTTGCGGCGGCGTTGCTCTAGCTTAAGTTGTTCCATTGAGTCGAATAAAACATAGATTTCAATCTGGAGTTCAAGGTCATGTCTGATTCTGCCAAGTGCGTAGTTGAAGTAGAAACGACCTGCTATCCCTTCTAGAGAAAAAGCGGAATCGTTTGAACCGAAACCAACTTTGGTGACTTCTCGGATACTTGTTTCTGGGTTGCCGCCGATGTGCCAAACAGCCAAGCGATCTCCCACCTTGACATCGGCTCTGGTTGAGATGTGGTTGTACATATTCTTCTTTAGCTAGTTTGCCATAGCTACAACAAAACCAATGATTGTGAGGTCATCATCGGTTTTGTTGCCTGTTAGAAACTAAACTGGTTTCCGCTAGAATTCCAGTTGATTGGCGATGTCTTTGGCGATCGCTGCATATTGTCCTGGATGCCGAGATGTCGAGATGTCGATCAGGTTCTGGGCTAGTTCGACTGGATATCCTTTAAGCCCTAGCCATTCCAGCATCAGTGCTTCACACACGGCTTTGATCTGCTCGGCGGTCATGTTTTCACTGTTGAATTTGGGCTTCAATCCACTTTCATCGGCTCCATACAGGTCAATGCTAGTCTCAATCACCTTGCTGATATGCTGTTGGGTGATTGCCAATAATGCTTTGAAGGCGGCTTTTGCTGGGTTATCGGGTTTGCTGTTACTGGGTTGAGTATTGGCAATCGTTGGCTTTGTCTCAACTGCTGTGGCAACATGCCCATTGGTACTGGCAAGTTGGGCTATATGCCCATTGCTACTGGCAACTGTGGCTAGTTCGGGCTGTACCTGTGGTTCCTGTACAAATTTGACAGGGACATTAATGACTGGGATAAAAGCATTTTTGTTAACAGGTGTTTCATCACTTAGCCATGTTTGAATCATTTCGGCAAATTTCTTTCCAGGTTTTGGAAAAATGCCGTTACTAATTTCGGGACATCTGCTCTTGGAGATCGTGAGTGTGTTCTGGTCATCTAGTAAGCCACAGATGTCCAGTTCATATTCGCTGCCTTCCTTTTGAATTGGTGCTGTGCCAATCTTGCGGACACTGGTGATTTTCTGCTTGCCACCAACTTCCGCAGTGTTAAAGTCATACTCGATCTTCGATCTCATTGTGGCAATGATGTGACAGCTTGAACTGATAATTTTGTCCCATAGTTGACGTTCGATGGGACGGACTTTTGCCCAGTTCCTTACGTCACTGCCCACTGCGTCTAGTTCTGCATACCATGCATGGGATAGGGAGTCGATGATTAGGTAATCGAATCCTGATTCTTCAGCGCTTTCAATGGCGTTGTAATATTGGCTGGGACCAAATTTGGTTAGTTCTAGTGATTTGAAGTCAAACAGGTTGGCATATTTACGACTGGAGCCATATTCGGTGTCGATAAGTCCAATCTTTTTGCCCAATATCGATGCTAGTTGTAGGGCGGTGTAGGTTTTGCCGCAGCCTGGTGGTCCGTACAGTGCCATCCGTAGTTTAATGTTTTCTTTCGTTGCTTTCTGAAATGAGTAAGTCATAGATATTTTTCCTTTTGAGTAAGTGGGTTTGGTAAATACTTGGAATTTTTCCTTGCGAACCTCGCTAGAGGAAAAGCCAGAATAAGCGGCGCGATGCGCCGCTTATTCTGGCTTCAGAATTTTTTAGATACCGTACAGACACTCGGATACTTCACTGTCGTCTGTGAGATCTTCTATCTCCACATAGCGATCGCACAGCTTGTTGATCGTGCTTTCGTAGTTACCAAGGTTGCCACTGGTAATCAGGATGCCATAGCAGCTAAATTCATACTTTTTTCTGTCTATTTGCCATTGCTCCATGAATCTAGATGATGGGTTATCTAGTCCGTCGGTGATTAATACCACGTCGGCTTTCTTGGTTTGTTTGTGCTGTTGGATTGATGCTAAGGCTCCCGTTAGGGCGGATGTAAAACTTGTACTGCCGCCGTTGTAGAACTTTTCGATGCAGTCAATCACACGATTGGTATCAGGGATTTCGCCTGCAAAGTCGTCGATTCGCTCCACTACATCTGTGAAGTGTAGGATGCGGCAATGGCGCTTTTGACTTACAGCAATACTCAATAGGGCTAGGGCGATCGCTTTGCTCCAGATTTCTTCTTGCCCTGCCATTGACCCACTTGAATCTAGACAAATAATGATCGGACCTCTGGCTAGGGGTTCGCGACTGATTAGTTCTCGTTGTAATAGCGATCGCTCGATATACCCTTGGGCAAATATAGGGAATAACTCTGGGGTTGTTAGCTTCAGTAGCTCGCAGGGCAGTAGCTGAGTCAAGTCATTACCTGTGGTCACACCTACCATTTCGGTGCGTCCTTCTTTGACTTTGCTGCGTTGCATCTTGGCGGCGATCGCGATTTTCTTTCCTGCGAGTTCGGCGATTACTTGCAGTTTTGGCGATGCTTGGATGCGTTGGGCTAATTGGATTTTGTCGGCGATTTTGAGTTGGGTTTCGTTGCTGTAATTGCTACCTCCGCTAAAGGCTTCTAGGCTTTCGGCGATGGATTGCATTTCGGCTTCGGCTTCTCTGATTCCTGCGATTAATGCGGTTTCGATTTCGGCATTGCTAATTGAGTCGGCGTAGGCTTCACAAGCAAGTCGGGTTTCTAGTCCCTGTTGCTTTAACTGTTGAATCTTTTGCATCAAACCTGCGCTGGGTGTTTGCTCTTGTATTGCTTCAAAGATGCCTCGCAGTTGTTTTCTGATTACTTCTGGGTCTTCTAATGGTTCGGCTGGTTCTGGTAACATTTCTGCGATCGCAATACATAGGGCAGTTGTGCCAATACCTGAGAGGAATTCATCTCCATTCAGGCGGTTGCTAAATTGTTGGAATACTTCTAGTTCGCTCATCTGTTGGTGGATGGCAATCCAGATTTTGTTTTCGGGTTTGATGGCGTTGTCTTCTAATCGGTTGGGCTGGCGATCGTATAGCCGATGATAGGTTTCACTTACAAAGGTTTCAAAGTTGTAGACTTTGCTTTCGCCTTCTTCGATGACTTCACTCAGTCTTGATGACTTTTCTTTGAAGTCGTTGATACATAGCTCTGTCCATTTGGGGATTACATACACTAATGGTTCTTGCATTTTTATTCCCGATAAGTTAAGAAAGTTTAGAGAGCAGAGCATCTGCTCTCTTTTGGGTGGTTCTATGCTCCGAACATGATTTCACTGACTTTTGCTAGTAAGGGTTTCTTCTTGGCTTCGATTTCGGCTAATACTTGCTGCACTTTCTTTGCTTTGTGCGGGTGTTGAGCAATTAGGCTTTGGAGTTTGTCAATCTGATTTCGGATATCGGATAGAACTCCTGAGCCTTCAGTCGCCCAATCGTCTTGTTGTTTCTTGGTGCCATAGGTGGGACAGTTTCCTAAGTCGGACAGCTTTTCGGTGATGGCGGCGAGGATTTCCTGGGCTTGGATGTTCACGGGATTGCCGACTTTGGCGACGATTTTTCTGATCAGTGCTTGCTCTCTGGGATGATTCCAGATTACATGGTTGAGAATCTCAAAGCTGTCTTCACTGACTTCGGTTTCTTCTTGCAAATAGGCGTATGCTTTGAGGATGGTGACGATCTGCACGTATTTTCTGGTGCTGACGGTGAAGTTTTCTTTCTTCAGTTCCCGTTGCAAGTCGATCAGGGAATCGATGACTGAGGAAGGGAATGTCACATTTTTCACGGCGGTTTGCATTTGCTCTAGTTCGGCTAGGCTCAGCATGGTGGTGATCTGTGGTGCGGCGATGTTACTTGTCTTGCGTAAAAGTAAAGTTCGCAGATCTTCATCACCGAGATAATCGACCATGTACCGCAGGCTCAGACGATCCCAAAATGCTCTGTCTTCTTCTCCATCTAGGAGTTCGTTGGAACAGCCAATCATGCTGATCAATGGCGATCGCAGTTTAGTTTTACCGTTGAGGAATTCCCGTTCGTTCATTAGTCCTAATGCGGAGTTGCGGACAATGCTATTTGCTTTGCCAATTTCGTCCATGAGGGCTAGGTGGGCTTCGGGTAACATAGCTTCGGTGTCGCGGACAAATTTGCCTTTTTGCAGTTCGGCGAGGTCGGGTGCTCCTAGTACTTCTTCAGCAACAGTAGTTTTGGTCATCAGGTAATGAAAGAAGGTGGTTCCTGTGATTGCATCAGAAACGGCTTTCGCGAGTTCGGTTTTGCCTGTGCCTGGTTTGCCTCCTAAGAAAACGTGCATTTTCGATAGCAATCCTACCAAGATCAGGTCGATCGCTTCGCTGCGGTCTAGGTACACAGTTTTCAATTGCTCTCGCAGTTGCTGCAATTTCTCCGATGGAGAGTTATTAGTTACGGTCAATGCTGTGATATGTCCATTTGTTTGGGCGATTTCGGTTGCCATCATTGTTGAGTTCCTCTTAATCTTTGATGTTTTGAAGGGGAGTAGCGCGTTGGCTACTCCCGCGATCCTTCGCTAGAAGCCGAGGTCAAATAGGTTGTCTGGGCTTTCTTCTGTTGTTTCTGCTAGGTTGATTTCAATGGAGTTGATTTCTTCTAGGTCAGAGAAAATTTCTTCTGCTTTGTTGGGCTGATCTTTTGAACTTTCAACTGCTGTGGTAGCGATTTCGTCCAGTACGTTCAGACAACGTTGGCGTAGTTGGGCAAGTTTGTCGGTCAGTGCATCGGAGCGAAATTGCAATAGCTCGGATAGCATTTTGGTTTTGTCTTCTACTTCCCGATATACTTTGAGTTGATTTTTCAGGGTGCTGCCTTTTGTCTCTGATACTTTTTGAGGATCTAGCAGCTCGTCTAGGTAACTGGACATCGATTGCACTTCCTTTTCTAAGGATTGCCTTGCGATGATGTCCATGTCACCGATGCCTGCGATCGGCATCCAGCAGATGTTGTTTTCTTTGTGAATCAGGGGTAGTAGTTCTCGGAAGGCGGTTAGTTCTAATCGATAACTACGTGCAACAAAGTATGTGCCACCTCGTTCTCGAAATGGCACGCCTGCTTTTTTGACGAACTCCGTCAGCATGGCACGGATTTCTTTGCTGGTGATTTCTTGGCTCCATCTGTACCATTTGTCGAAGGTAGTTCTGGCGATGTCAATCAGCGATTCATTTTCATTGCTCCAATCTTCTCGATTCCAATTGGTGGTTTCGTTGCTTTTGTCGAAGCTATAAGATGCGAGTTGGTAATAGCGCAGCTTTTTGTCTTTCTCGTTCTTGTTCTCTAGGACAAATCCATAGACTAGTACTCCGTTATTAGAGATTTGACGGATTAATAGATTGTGGTTGCTCAGTTGGGTCTGGGCTTTTGTTCTCGCATTTTTGAATGCACTTAGTTTGTTGGGGCTTTCGGGGAGGTAGCTGAAGTCGAGGTTAACTTGCTCGGCGGCTCGTTTTAAGGTGGCTTCACTTAGTCTGGTCTCGGCATTGATTGACCATGCGATTAGGTCGCCTAAGTATTCGGCTCCTTTGTCGATCAATGCTTGCTGGGTCGCGATCATCGCTGCTGTGTTCATGGCTTTTATCCTCTAATTTTAGATATAGATGAGCGATCGCCTTTTGCTGTCTGCTAGGCGACTGTTTGGTAGTAGTGAATTCGGTAGCGTTTGTTTTAGGGCTTGGGATGGATCTGCTTGACCTCTGTCTACTTGATTCCCGTCCCTAGTTTTCTGGTGGGTTCTGTACTCACATGGGCTGCCTCTAGCAGTTTCTTGATCTCTTCTGTATAAGGGTCGTTTTTAAACAGGTTTTCGTTGAGATCTACCGTACCGTCACTGCGAATTGTCAATGATGGGTCAAATTTGGCGTGAGTTGGTCGATCGTGATGGCATTTGAATTCTGCTCGAATATCTCCTACGAATAGATAAGAGCCTTCTTTACTCCGAGAGCTAATAATCTTTTTCAATTCCCAATGATATTTGCTGCAAATCTTCAGCATGGTTTTGATTTGATGGATATTGCCTTTGATATTTTTCATTTAAGCTTTGCTCCTTGATAATTGGCTTCACGTTTGTTTGTTGCTATTTCACAATCGCGTAATAGCATCTGCAAATGGTTTTTAGCTATTTGTAGGTCGATAGAGGTCTTCTTTTTTCCGATATTCTTGTCGAGCGTGGATTGTAGAAAAGCGATTAGCTTTTTTGTTGTTTGGATTTCTGGTTCAATCTTTGCGAGATTGAAAGATTTACCGAATTGGTTTTTTGTCATATTTTTGGATCTCGCAAATAGCTGTTAGTTTTTGGCTAATCGCTAACAGCTATTTGCTTCTAAGCACTGATACTCTTCTGCTTCTTTCGCCAATATTTGCGCTGGCGACGGGTTTGGATATGGACGATTTTGGGATGTTTTTCTTCTACGTGATGCTGTTCTGGATGGATAGCGATCGCTAATAGCAATAGTCCACACAATACGCTTTTGTATCTTTTTTGGGTCATATTTGACTCCATAACAAATTAGCCTCCCGATGTAAATCGGGAGGCTTTTTGGGGTTGAATATTGGGGTTGGAGTTAGTCTGGTTTGTCTACAGAAAATTCGGCTTGCAGCCTAGATTTATTAGCTTCATAGGCTTGTTTGGCGGTCAGGAATGGATGGGCGATTACATAGGAGCTAAAGCCGCCATCGGTGCGGATAAAGCAGACTACAACTTGGTTTTCGGGCTTATATTCCCTAATTTGTCTTTTCTCATCCTTTTGAAATGGGTTTGGGTATCCCGATTCTTTGGCGATGCGCTCTGCTGTGGATTGGCTCAGGTAGCAACCATAGCTTTCGGAGTTCAGCCATTTTTGATAGGGGCTAATGCCGATTTGTGATTCTTTCGATTTGCTCACATCAATGATGATCGGGTGCAATTAAAAGTGAAAGTTCAGCTCAATAAGAAATGGAAGAAAGATTAAGCCAATAAGCATCCCAATCTTGATTAGTACGGCAGATCCTAAGAGCAAGCATAGCCTTAGCATTTTCAATCGTCCACCAAGAGCCAGCAAGCTTTAAACGATTTTGAATAACATAGCGGTGACCACTCTCAATTTCACCAGAGCCAATGGGTAAATTGGAGTCAATCGTGCCCTGATAGTCTAGACGATTAGGACGATTGAAAAGATAGCGATAAGCGGATCTAACCACAGCCAGATTGTCAGGAACAGATTCAGGTTCTTGAAACGGCTTAAGAGCTTCAAGGACAGCCGAAGCATGATTGGATTTGAGTTGTTGCTTCTGCACATCCATCCATGCTTTCGGAGCATCTGGGGAACAAACGCGACTTGCATCGGCTAGATATTCACATACATGATAGAAATCTAGTAAGTAGCGACTAAGTACACCAAAACGCTGCTCGATTTGGCTAGCAATCCAAGGCGCACCGTCGCCAACCCCATGCACAAAGGTTTCTTCTCCCAATCCAGCACGGATAGCACAATCAAGTAATGCTGCTCCTGCATCATCAGTCGAGCCTATCGTTGCTCCGAAAATAGGCTGCTCTTGCTCAGGGGTACGCGCCGAGGTTAGACGCGCTTCTTTCCAGCTAATTTTACGCGTCTTACGACGGTCAACTTCTTCGCCATCAGTTTCGCTTGCCGTTGTTTCCACAATCGGAATCATTGTCCCATCCATCTCCGCTATTAAAAACTCCACACCCTCGATTGCTGGGAATCCTGTTTCCCAACTCTGCGTTTCTAATATACGCTGGGCATGACTTTCTGTGATCTCCTGTCCTGCACTAATTGGGATGCTTATTCCATGATGTTCCATCATTTTTTTTGGGATTTTCCCAAACGCTACATCTGACCCAAAGTCGGTAATCACTCTCTGCAATGGGCGTGAATATCCTCGGCAATGTACTTCGGCGGCTTTTTGAAATGGTCTCACTACCTGTTTGGACTCTCTTCCAAATTCGATGTACCTTTGCTCTAGTACTTCGATGCGTCCATATCGGCTGTACCAATAGAGTTTTTTTTACCACCTCGGTGTGAAGATGGATTCGCGGCGATATATGCTTCGCTTTGCTTGATTTCTTGCCGCGTTGCCCATGTTTGTAGTGCTGTTTGTCCTAACTGACGGATTTCTTCTATCACTCGTTCCTCGGCTGCGTCGGCTTTGATTAGATCACCTTCTGCATTTTCTACAACGGATAATAATCCTTCGATTTTCGCTTTCAATTCAGGATAATCGTTTAGTCTTTCTTCTATGCTTTTACTGGACGATGCTGTTTTTGTTTTTATATTCACGGCTCAATTTTATGACTTCTTTGGATTAGAACTGTTATCCATCATACTTTCTAACCTACTTTATTTCTCCCATTTCACTTTTAATTACACCCATGATGATCGCTCCTCTGCCTTCACTTTCGTAGCCATGCCATGCTACTGCTAGCAGCAGTTCGAGATTCACGCGGATAAACTCCACATGGCTTTGCCGCGATTCGCTACCACTCGGTAGGTCAGACGCATTGTATTTCCACACCATTATTTTTATCTGCTCCTTATATTCGTCACGAAATTCCTGCTAAGGACTTTTGACAGACTTTTGTGATAGAGAATTAGCTTACCCATACTCATGTAGTAGAATTGGCAAGCTTAGTTCAATTGCGCCAATTCAAGGATGAAATGCAACACCTAGAGATCTTTGCGTAAAGGGACTCATAAGGATATTCTGATATTAATCACAATAATTAGGATACCCTCATGAGCTTTGTCCATCTTACCACCACAGAAAGAAGTGAACTGTATAAACTAAGAGTAATTGAGCAATTATCTGTATCAGAGATAGGTCGTCGCTTGAAGCGAAACAAAAGTACGATTTCAAGAGAGTTATCGCGCAATACAGACGAGCGACAGATTGGCTATTTGCCAGATACTGCGGTTGCCCTGATGAAAGCAAGACGGAAACAAGCAAAGGTAAGATTTCAGAGCATCAGTGCTGAGACGATCGCCGAAGTCAAACAACGGTTAGAGCAACACCACAGCCCAGAGCAACTAGCAGGGAGAATGGAAAGGGAGGGGCTAGGTAAAATCAGCTATGAGACGATTTATCTGATGATCTATGCAAACCATCAAGAGATGGGAATATATCAACAATATCTGAGGCAGAAGCAAAAGCAACGAAGGCGCAAAGGTCGCCATCAGAAGCGAGGTGGCATTCCCAATAGGGTAGGGATAGAGAATCGACCGAAGATTGCAGATTTAAAAACAGAGATTGGACATTGGGAAAGTGATACGGTAATCGGGTGCAACCACACAGGTATCGTAGTTACGCATGTTGATAAAGCATCGAAGTATTTACTTGCTGGACTAGCTAAGAACAAGACGATGGATGAGATAAACAGAGTGACATTCAATCTATTTGAGCCTATAGAATCAACATCTCGAAAGACAATGACCTTTGATAATGGAAGAGAATTCTGTGGGCATGAGAAGCTATCTGAAAGATTGAAACTAGAGACCTTCTTTGCGAATCCATATCATTCATGGGAACGTGGATTGAATGAACACACCAATGGATTAATTAGAGAGTTCTATCCCAAAAGTACAAACTTTAAAATCGTGAAAGAAGAGGACTTTCAGAAGGCAGTGAATTTGATCAATCACAGACCCAGAAAATCACTTGACTATCGTACTCCTTACGAAGTATTCTTTGCTTCATCAGAACCCGTTGCATTTCATCCTTGAATTGGCGGTGCCATTTTTAGTTTTGAAATTTAATATTTCTTCAGTAATTTCTACTAGCCGCTCAAATTTATCATTATTCCTTTGGAAAGCTGTATGAATTTTCTTGATTATTTCTTCACTTAATTTATCGAGATGAGAGACAATCCACTCACGATCAGAAAATTTAGGCGTATGACTTAAAATATAATCACTGAACATAATCCATAATCTGTTACAAGTAGGAATATACTTTTTACCTAGTTTATTATGAGTTATAACTTCAGTGATTTGATAGTGAAGATCCCAAAAAGCAGAGATTTGAGACTCTGTAAAGTTACGACCATCTTCACGCAGTGACTCATAATATACCCATATCTTTTCAGTATTTTCCTCTTTAAACATAGTGAGATCTTCCATATGATCATCTCTAAATTTCTGAGCAAATACTCTGTCTTCCTTATCATATTTACTCCAAATTCCTTGTAGTTGAACCGTAGGGCGAACAAAGTTCATTAGTTTAGGATTTTCATGCAATGAGTTTATAAAACGTATTGAGTCAGCAACAATACCAGAATCATTAATAACTCTATCAAATTGATATTTAGATAAACTCAACATACGATCAACATATGGAGTATCTCCGAGTTCATCAACTCTTGAGTCTCCATACCAAGTTTGATGATATTGCTTAACACAATTTGTAATTACAGAGTTTACTAATTCATAATCTTGAAACATATATTTCTGATCGCCAAATTGACTCTTTGTAACTTGTGAGACTTCAGCAATCATGGGAAGCATAGATCTAAACTTCTCTTTACCTTGGCTTGTTGCAATGGCATAAAGATATGTGATAGCACTACATCCTAATTCAAAACAGTTCTCATAGATTTTACGAGTTAACTGTCCCCAGTTAAGGTTAACAAACTCAAACTCAAAATTGTTATTGTGTAATTTTGGGATTGCATAATCTCTCATAAGTTCAACAAAATGATTTATGGCTTCAAGATAACCAACTTCGTTTCGCCAAATTAACTTCTCATTTCTACCTTTATCAAAACTTAAATTACAAATAGAAGCACTTTGATGAGACATAAATTCGCAACCTTCCCCAATACCATCAGAACGATTTATAAGAACAGCCATACACTGTTCTGAATGATCGATGATAGGGTACTTAGCCCTAACGCTCAAAGTACCAATATATTGTAGCCCTCCACTCGAAACCATTCCAACAACATTATGAGGAATTAGTTGACTACCGTTATACCAATTACCTTCTTTCCATTTGACTATAGGAGCATGTACGCTAGAAATTACATGAAGAGGAAGCGTGTCATCAGGAAGAGGCATAAGAATTTGACCAATAAATCCTAGCCCTAATGCAAGATTCATTTTTCTTTCGGCTAACATCTCAACCATCCTGAAGGAGAGCGTTGGGTCTTGCAGCGCCCATTTTAGAGAATCAGGATTATTGACAATAACTGCACAAATTTTAAATATCCAATCTTTCTTGTAACTAGTAAGATTGTCTTCCTTATAACCTGAATTAATGAGAGCCAAAACTTCATTGTTAACTGAGATCTTGCACCATTCAAGAAAAGGGGTTGCAGAAAGAGCAGAAATGTGAAAAAAAGGGCGTAGTAGTAAATTAAATAACGAGCATGGAAAGCATCGTTAAGCACGCCCAAGGGCTAGTGTATAGTCTTCTGTGTTTGATGCCAAGTGTGTATCAAACAGCAAGTCTCAATGCAATACTAGGACTATTTCTCGAAGCACAAAGGCATCCTTATCCAGAACATACACAGATAAAATCAGCGAGTGCACTCAGCCGATTTCTCAATCACTATAACTGGTCAACGAGAGCAGTAATTCGGTCAACACGGCAGGCTATTTTGGGACAAATCGCCAAGCATCGCCCATCGAAACAAGTGCCATTAAAGATACTGATAGACTTGACTACCCTAGAAAAAAGCGGCAAGTTTTTACATTTGAGCAATCCCACCCAAAACGAACCAGACCCATGGGTGAGAATACTAAACGGAAAGCGAGGACTACATCTGGTTGTACTGTATCTGGTCTATGGAGAGTGGCGCGTACCATGGAGTTTTAGAGTATGGCGCGGCAAAGGATACCCCAGTCCCTCTGACTTAGCTTGTAAGTTATTGGGGACAGTACCCAAGCAACTAACCCAAGGCAAGACTGTGATTGTCCTTGCTGATACTGAGTTTAGTACGGTGAAGTTTTTCAATACTGTCCGCGCCAAGACTTGGCGCATCGTTGTCGGTGTACGCAACAATCGTAAACTTCAAGATGGCCGTACAGTCAAACAACTTTATCGTCATGGCAAACGTGGACAACAAATTTTGCTAGAAGGGCTAACTCAGCCTTTGACGATCTCTTGGTTTTGGCTCAAAAGAGCTGATAGTAAACGGGAGTTACGCTTTGTTGTCTCTTCTCATCCTTATTCTGGTGCTTATCTGGTGATGTTAGGTCGTAAGCGTTGGGCGATTGAGGGATTCTTCAAAACCATCAAACATCGCTTTGGTTTGCATTGTTTTGGGCAATCTACAAAACTTGGTGTTTATCGTTGGCTTATCCTCTCTCTGCTTGCTTATCTTTTGGCCCATTGGATTGATCAATGGTCGAGTCCTCCTGTCTTGGACTGGAAAGCTACCTGTGATTTGACACTTTCCGTTTTATTTCCTTCTGTCCTTTGGTTGAAACTTCTTAGGTATCTCCAAATTAGTGCCGATATTGCTGCTCGTCATGGGTTTGAAATTATTCTCAAACCCATTCCTACTTAACTCTTTCAGGAATGGTGCAAGATCTCAGTTAAGGAATTTAGCTGCTGCATGAATATTTTCACCAGATGTGTTCAAATCACACATTACTTGCTGAATAACTGGCTTTCTTGCCTCTAAAATCTCTTTAGACATCGAACGAATGAACTGGCTGCCAAAGCGCGATATACCCTCTACACTAGGCATAGTTACAGCTAACGTAATAGTGTAAGTACCATCCATTACAGGTAAATTAGAATAGCCTAACTGAAACGCAGACTTAGGTATTACCATGTGATAGCCATTTGGAACTGTGTTAGATACGATGAAAGTCCCTTTAGCCATTGCAGGGTAATCATGCACCAAAAGATTAAATTGACAACCTTGAGTTGCAGATCGCAAATATGTTAAAGGTTGGTTGTTCAATTCATCTACTCCAATCTGTTTAGAGGCGAGATAATTAGCCATACCTTGAGAAATTTTGACGTGATAATTACCTACCCCCGCAATAGTCTGACGAGTATCAAAATTTTTAAAATTAGAACTATTCCATTGCGATATAAGTTCCCATTTAGGAGTACCGTCTTCATTAGCGCCAATACACTGATTAATGCTTCCACTATCAACTTGATAATCGTCAAATTCATCGTTAACTATTAAGACATTGAGCTTACCTGTTATGTATGCTTGATTTGAAGTCGTAGGAATCTGACAACTCATTCTTAATTGATTAGGACTCTTAGTAGGATGAGTCATTAATTTTTGAAAATAACTAATAAGGTTGGAATTACTAGAAAGCAAAAAAGAGGCAGAAGTTTTAGTAGAGCTAAGTGCCATAACAAGTTGATAATTCTCATATTCGTATCTGATTCCAGATTCAAATATTTTTTGAGATTCTATTTCTAATTGATCAAGAGTTAATTGATAATTCTTATCCCTTCTCGTTCCTTTAGGAACAATATTCTCTAATCCTAAAATCAATAATTCTGATGAAAACACGTTTAAGTTTTGACATACAATCTCCAAAAGAGAATTACGAAAAGGAATCTGGATAACATGAGGTAAAATCTGCAAGCCTAAGCCATAGGTACTTTTTTCAATTACAGCTTTAACTTTGCGGATATTCATGTTTTTACCCATAGAAAACTTATGTACTCATACTTTTATAGCAGACAAGGAGCAAATATGGTTAGGCGATCGCCTACAATAGCTTTATTAGCCAGTTATAAATTTTGAATAACCATCAAACTTATGACCACAGTAGAACTTCGCCATCAAATTGATGAATACATCGATAGCCTATCCCCCGAACGGCTCAGAGTAGCTGTAGATTTTTTGGCATATCTTGCCGAACGTGAAAGCCAAGAAGCAACTGACGAACTACTAAGGATTCCAAGATTTATGGACTCTTTAGAAAAAGCAGAAGCTAAAGTTGCCACAGGCAGCTATCGTAACTGGAGAGATATTCGCAGAGATGTATGAAGTTCGACTGTCTCCTGAAGCCCAAAATTTTTACAACAAAACCTCACTTGCAACCGTCAAAAAGATTAACTGAGATCTTGCACCATTCAAGAAAAGGGGTTGCAGAAAGAGCAGAAATGTGAAAAAAAGGGCGTAGTAGTAAATTAAATAACGAGCATGGAAAGCATCGTTAAGCACGCCCAAGGGCTAGTGTATAGTCTTCTGTGTTTGATGCCAAGTGTGTATCAAACAGCAAGTCTCAATGCAATACTAGGACTATTTCTCGAAGCACAAAGGCATCCTTATCCAGAACATACACAGATAAAATCAGCGAGTGCACTCAGCCGATTTCTCAATCACTATAACTGGTCAACGAGAGCAGTAATTCGGTCAACACGGCAGGCTATTTTGGGACAAATCGCCAAGCATCGCCCATCGAAACAAGTGCCATTAAAGATACTGATAGACTTGACTACCCTAGAAAAAAGCGGCAAGTTTTTACATTTGAGCAATCCCACCCAAAACGAACCAGACCCATGGGTGAGAATACTAAACGGAAAGCGAGGACTACATCTGGTTGTACTGTATCTGGTCTATGGAGAGTGGCGCGTACCATGGAGTTTTAGAGTATGGCGCGGCAAAGGATACCCCAGTCCCTCTGACTTAGCTTGTAAGTTATTGGGGACAGTACCCAAGCAACTAACCCAAGGCAAGACTGTGATTGTCCTTGCTGATACTGAGTTTAGTACGGTGAAGTTTTTCAATACTGTCCGCGCCAAGACTTGGCGCATCGTTGTCGGTGTACGCAACAATCGTAAACTTCAAGATGGCCGTACAGTCAAACAACTTTATCGTCATGGCAAACGTGGACAACAAATTTTGCTAGAAGGGCTAACTCAGCCTTTGACGATCTCTTGGTTTTGGCTCAAAAGAGCTGATAGTAAACGGGAGTTACGCTTTGTTGTCTCTTCTCATCCTTATTCTGGTGCTTATCTGGTGATGTTAGGTCGTAAGCGTTGGGCGATTGAGGGATTCTTCAAAACCATCAAACATCGCTTTGGTTTGCATTGTTTTGGGCAATCTACAAAACTTGGTGTTTATCGTTGGCTTATCCTCTCTCTGCTTGCTTATCTTTTGGCCCATTGGATTGATCAATGGTCGAGTCCTCCTGTCTTGGACTGGAAAGCTACCTGTGATTTGACACTTTCCGTTTTATTTCCTTCTGTCCTTTGGTTGAAACTTCTTAGGTATCTCCAAATTAGTGCCGATATTGCTGCTCGTCATGGGTTTGAAATTATTCTCAAACCCATTCCTACTTAACTCTTTCAGGAATGGTGCAAGATCTCAGTTAACAAATGTCTGCTAATCCTCGAACAAACTCCATACAATCACCCAAACATCACCGCCTTGAGAGGAAATTTAGCAGGGCGCTATCGGTATCGGATCGGAGACTATCGCATAGTGTATCTAGTTGATGAAGACTCAAAAGTAGTATCCGTTACCCTCATTGCCCATCGCAGCAAAGTATATGACGACTAGATATTCGGTAATAGCACATGGTAAATAGGAGCCTCTGCATTGAAGATTTTGAAGTTAGTTGCCCAAACATAACAACTATCACCGCAGAGCATAAACACTAAACCCATCATCGGGATGGTCAAAGCGATTGGCTCCCCGTCTTCAGTCAAATTTGTGAACGTAAATGTCCGTCTTGCAGGCGGTATAAACTGCACGAACCATTGCCCTTGTTTACAACTACCCAGTCGCTGTACACCACTGGGTATCCATCCTGAGTCAATTTGTTCATGTTGAAACGCGGCTCTGACAGTTTCGGGCGATAGAAATTTATAGGTTTCTTTCCCTGCATCTCGATATTGAAAGCAGTAATGTCCGCCTTTCAGAAATAGCAGTTTTGCATCTGCTTCTATGAGTGGATATCCATCAGGATTGAGGACATCTTGCATCGGATCTATGGTTAACATTGGTTCCTCCTTATCCCGCTAATGCATTGATGGGGTGATGAAAATGTAATTGTGGAATGGGTTCTTTACACCTGTTCCACATCCGCACTACTTTGACGCAGTTTTGGGAGTCCTTATCTAGCCATTCGATAAATCCTCTATATTCCTTCATGATTGTCTGAGCGTCTGTATATGCTTCTCTCAATATGTCAATCACCTCTACCGTCCAATCAGCATCGGTGATTTCGCTTTCGTAGGTCATATCCAGCCAGATATTATCCGTTGACTGGGTTAGCATCTCCATCGCCAATGGCAATCGAGAGATCATTCCTCTCGCCTTTTTTGCCTCTTGCCGCAAAAGCGCATCGGATATGTAATCTACGACTGGGGGCAATTCTTTGCCCAGTTCGCTTTCTACGTCATCCCATACTTCACTACTGACATCATGAATCAGACACAACAGAAATTTCTCGGTTGCACCTAATCCTTCAAATTCGTCGTAGTACCATGAAGTACCAATCGGGTCTATTGGTATATGGGCTGTACGTTCCAAATCTGTCATTACTAGTGGTAAAGGAAAGAACTGCTCGTCCACTAAAGTCAGAAATTCGATTTCTTTCTCGCTATAGTCTTCGGGTTTTACAAAGGCTAGGCTGGCTGTGGTTTGCTGATATTTCTCTGGATAGTAATGCTGATATAGTCGCAACATATTTGCACGTTGCTGCATGGATTCAAGGTAATCGGCGGCTCTTTCCGATGTGTGGGAACACATCCACTGAAATTTGGCTTTGTCCATTCTAGAATCCTCTGATTACCGCAGGGGCAGCGATCGGGTGCGCCTTTTTTAAATTGTCTAGCGATCGCTGCAATAAACAACTATTTTGCCTGGATACAATTGTTGCTTCAGTAAAGTTTTCTAGCTCAATTTCACAGATTTCGATTAGTTGCTGACCTTTCTGTTCATGCTGCTCGATCTCCCATAGTATTTCTAGCAAGGGATTGATAAATTCATTGGCTGTAATCAAACTGGTCAGGACTAGCTCGGACATGCTTAGCCCTTTGGTCCTGCTTGTTTACAGATATCCACGAGGACATGTCCATTCGCTTGAACTGTTCGCCGAATTAGTGAGTTTTTGATTCCTTCAAAATACTGGCTGAGCGTAGCCTTGATTTGCTCGTCACTGCTACCAATTTCGGGTGGCTACTGATTTTAAGCAACTCCATACGCTGTATATGGTCGTTTGTAGGGCGGTTGCAATCCCAGTACTATATCTTGTCTGGATACTCCCATTTCAACTAATTCTTCCGCAGGGTTCTGGTCTGTTAAATTTTGTTGAAGCCAGATTTTACCGTCCTTAATGTCGAAATGCATCACACACCGATAGACCCGATTTAACTCTTGCCAGCCAATATTTATCCACTGGTAATGATCTCGTTCTATATCAAAAAGAAGTTGTACCTCAACTTCTTCATCTGACACATCACCACTGGCATATCGAGTCATCAAGTTTTGAATATATTCTCGATATTTGCTTATTTTATCCATTTCACAATTACCTCATTTACTGGATTATATACAACTAGCAAGATCTGATACCGTTGTACAGCAGTTTGTGTAAATTCAAGCTGAAAAAATGTTTGGTATACATCTAATGGTACGGCTAAATACAGAGTTCGACTTGGTTCATTTGCTTCTATGGCTAGGCGATAACTCAAGAATTGTCCCAATGCCGAATAAAAATCGGTAATCGCTGAGGGATTTAAAAAACTTTTAATCTCAACTGCAATTTTTTCTCCTGCTCTCTCCGCCGCTACAATCTTCTCCGCTCCTAAATCAACTTGAAAGTTGACATTTCCAAACTTAAATTTTAGTGGATCGTCTGTTATCACCCATTGTTCTTTTTGAAGTGCTTGCCTGACGGCTTCATGGAATAGATCTCTTGCAGACATACTTAAATAATTACAAATTGTGATGTATTTTGAGAGTTTAAATCGCCTGTATATTTATGACTGTAATTGCTCAATTATAGCAATGTTCATGATCTTCATCGGATTCTTCTATGGCAAGTGCTTCCATCAACGGCTTCAGATCTAGATACATTGTACGATATGGGTTGACTGGTGGTAGAGACTCGATAGGATCAGCAAACTCAAATCCCAATTTTTCATAGAAGCCAGATGCATCATAAGCTGGCTCAACATCGAAATCGTAAAGGGCATCTACAGTAATAAATCTAACCCCGATGATTGGTACTACTTCGGTAATCACATAATCGATCGCCCATTCCATCAACCTTACCCCAAGCCTTTTCGTTCGACGATCAACCGCAAGCAGTCCAATCTTGACTGCTGGGAAAGTCCGATATTTCACACCTTCTTGAATTAGTAGAGTATCTTCAACTTCTAACTTATCTGCTAGAAGTGTAATGTAACCAGCTAGAGCATCCTCAACCCTAGAAATCCAGCATTGGCAAAGGTAAGCATCGGCTTCTCGTTGAATTCGTCCCTGTTTCCAATAGGTGACAAATTCTCCCCTTACACAGCGAAACCCCTGACCAAGTTGTCGGAGTTCAGGGGTTAGCAATTCAACATTGATTTGAGAGAAATCAACTCCATCAAACTTACCAGAACTAGCCATGTTTCTGTGTTTTGCGGCGATGGGCGGCAATACGTTTTGCAAGGGCAATCATTCGATCATTTACAACTGCCCCACCAGAGTCGATCGCTTCTAGCAGTTTTTTAGCAGCAAGCCCTGAAACAGGCTTAGATTGGGTATGAAGAGGATATTTCATGTCAGGGTACTAATCTCTACATATTCATCATAGCAACGAGAAAGACTAGATCGGCGATTTCAGTTGCCTTTGTCCGTTTGCATTCGCTACGATTTTGCCTGTATTGCCAGATTCTACTTGCTGCCGAATGCTAGCTTCATAGAGTTCTTGCCCACGCCGAGCTAATTCTTCTTTGCTGTAACGCCGTTGACGAACCGCCATACATTTGACCTTGTTGCGACTTGACTCATCTATTCTAGCTTGGAGAGTCTTACACTTAACACTTGCAACAAAAAAGGTGCGTTAAATTTAGTTAACGCACCCCTAAAAGATCAGCGATCGCACTACAAGATCGAAGATCGCACTAGTTTTTGAGTGCTGAACCAATAGCTTTATAGCTACCCACATCAACTATTTTCCATAAGTGATTTGAATTTCCTCTATCTGGATTGGGATGTAAGTATAAATTTCTTGTGCCACCATTGGCATCCAAGGCATACCCGTTCACTCTCGAAGTTATCATGTAGAATCCTCCAACTTGTGTTAACCGCCAATAATGATTAGGATTCCTCGTGTCTGGACTGGGATGCAAGTATAAATTTTTTGTTCCACCATTGGCATCAAGAGCGTAACCATTTCTTTTTGAAATAATCATGAAATAACCATCACTCAAAGGAGTTATAGTCCAAAGATGATTATTATTTGTAGAATCTAAATTTGGATACAGGTATAAGTTACCCGTACCATTATTTGCATCCAGAGCTAAGTTGAGGGATGCAACAGGTCGAGAGGACGAAGTACCTTGAGACTGAGCCACAACAGGAGGAACACGATCTACCCAAATCATCGTTTTAGGTTCAACACCATTTTTATAAAGTGCTTCACTAGCCAATCCCTTACCTACTCGCCAATCCCAATTCGATTGAAATTCACCATAAGAATATTCATAGGTTTTCCCATCCGCAGTTTCTGTATAATAAATCTTCTGTTCTGAGGCAGAAAACCCATTGACAACAACCCAGTGCATTGCAGGCTAAGTTGTTCCTGCAACCTTCTCAGAACCAACACGAAGAAGAGCAACAACAGGTTTACCCTGACCTAACAAACCAAGAAGTTTATTAAAATCAGATTTTCTTTCTAACTTAACATTGTCACCTTCCCATCTTTTCATCACATCTCGAAGTACATGGGGAGTCGTTCCCGTGCGAATATCCCAATGTCCAGATAAAGGAAAAGGTTTCTTTATCCTTGGCGGAAGCATAAATTGCCGATTAACAGCATTTACCAAAGAATCACGATTCACATTATGCCCATAAAAATTAATGATTCTTGCGGCAGAAGTTGGACCACAACTCCATTTATCATCTTGATTACCTGTTTGTGGCATATCCATCCAAACATAATCATTTTTGATGGTAACTGCTGCTTCAGCTTTAGAGCTATTAACTAAAGATTCTGTTGATGCAAAAGGAAGAATATTTACACCTGAGACTGTTAATAATGTTGTTAAACCCAAAGTAGTCAAAAACTTAGATGATTTCATTCAGTTGCTTCCTTCTCCTTAATACTTATACAAAGTAAATATTGCACAGCTTGTTAGATAAAGCAACCAATAAATGTGATAACGTATGCTTAAATAGAGTTTTTAATCAAATTCAGCATAAAATGCCTGAGCCTGTGCTGAAAAATAATTCGCCTATCCCCTCCACAACCGATAAATTTGGGTGCTGCTTGCAATCTTTGCGCCAGTTGCAGTTTGTCCGCAACTTTTAGTTTCTCCTCGATGGTGCGATTTTGCTTCAATCCTTGCACCATTTGCATGAGTTCAGGGGTGGGCGGTTGCCCTTCTAGCATTTCAAAGAGGCCCCGAATCTGTTTTCTGATTAGCTCAGGGTCTTCTAATCGTCGATCTGGCTCTGGTAACATCTCAGCGATCGCTTTGCAGATTGCGGTTGTACCGATGCCTGCGAGAAATTCATCGCCATTTAGTCGGTTGCTAAATTGCTGAAAAGCTTCTAGCTCGGTCATTTGTTGGTGAATGGCAATCCAGATTTTGTTTTCTGGCTTGATGTCACTGTCTGCAAGTCGATTGGGCTGGCGATCGTACAGGCGGTGATAGGTTTCATCGGTGAATGCGTCGAAGTTATAGATTTTTGTCTCGCCTTCGATGATGACTTCACATAGTCGCTCTGAGCCTTCTTTGAAATCTCGCGCACAAATTTCTGTCCATTTCGGGACTACATATACTAATGGAGATTGCATATTTTAGTTTTGATTATTTAGATAGAAAGGGAGCGTAAATTACGCTCCCTTTGGAGTTGCCTCTATGCTCCGAACAAAATCTCGCTAACTTTGGCTAGCAATGTTTTCTTCTTCGATTCGATTTCAATCACGATTTGTTGGGCTTTCTTCGCTTTATGCGGATACTGAGCAATCATGCTTTGCAAGCGGTCTGTCATATTTCGCAGATCTGATAAGACACTTGTGCCTTCAGTTGCCCAGCTATGTTGCTCCTGCTTTGTACTGAAAGTTGGACAGTTTCCTAGTTGGGCGATAGATTCAGTAATCGCTATCAAGGTTTCCTGTGCTTGCATGTTTAGGGGATTTCCAACCTTGGCGACGATTTTGGTGATCGCAGTCTTTTCTCTGGGGTGATTCCAGATGACGTGGTTGAGAATCTCAAATGAGTCTTCGCTTACTTCTGTTTCTCCTTGTAAGAAGGCGTAAGCTCTCAAAATCATCACCATCTGCACATATTTTCTGGTGCTAGCAACAAAGTTTTCTTTCTTGAATTCCCGTTGCAGTTCGACTAATGAATCGACTACTTGACTAGAGAATGGCAGTTTCTGCACTTGCGTCTGCATCTGCTCTAGTTCCGCTAAGCTCAGTACGGTTGTGACTTTAGGGGCGATCGCGTTGCCTGTCTTGCGTAATAGCAATGTTCTCAGGTCTTCATCACCTAAGTAATCAACCATGTACCGCAAACTCAACCGATCCCAAAATGCTCCATCTTCTTCACCATCCAGTAATTCGTTGGAGCAGCCAATCATGGTGATCAATGGTGACTGGAGTTTGATTTTGCCGTTTAGGAACTCGCGTTCGTTCATCAGTCCTAGTGCTGAATTACGAACAATGCTGTTAGCTTTGCCAATTTCATCCATTAGGGCTAAGTGCGCTTCAGGCAACATGGCTTCGGTATCGCGCACGAATTTGCCTTTCTGTAACTCCGCAAGGTCTGGCGCTCCCAATACTTCTTCAGCAACGGTTGTTTTGGTCATCAGGTAATGAAAGAATTTCGTTCCTGATATTGCATCTGAGACGGCTTTGGCAAGTTCAGTTTTGCCTGTGCCTGGTTGTCCGCCCAAAAAGACGTGCATTTTGGCAAGGAGTCCCACCATAATCAGGTCGATCGCTTCGCTGCGATCTAAGTACACGACTTTCAATTCTTCACGGAGTTGTTGCAGTTTAACTGTAGGTGCTACTGATGGTGTTGTTACTTTGACGTTGCCGTTGGTTAGCGCTATATCTGTGGCTATCATTTTGATTTTCTCTCTATTTTTAAAGAATTTTTGTGGTTGCTTAGGAATAGCTGATTTGCTACTCCTAAGCTCTTCGCTAGAAGCCGATATCAAATAGGCTGTCTTCGATCTCGGCTTCTGGGTCGGGATCTATGCTGGTT
Source organism: Pseudanabaena sp. Salubria-1 (assembly GCA_023336205.1). GTDB lineage: Bacteria > Cyanobacteriota > Cyanobacteriia > Pseudanabaenales > Pseudanabaenaceae > Pseudanabaena. Next base: position 87,504 of record JALQCR010000002.1, on the reverse strand, counting down.
TCTTCCTGAAGTGTTTCTACTTCTGGTTGTTGTTCAGGAATGGTAGAAGGATCGGTTGGTTTTACTTCGATTTTTGTGGAAGCTGCGATCTCTATTCCATTTAGGGCTTCTACACAACGGTGTTTTAGTTGGGCAAGTTTATCGGTCAGCGTGTCAGATCGGAACTGTAATAGCTCTGAGAGCATCTTGGTTTTGTCTTCTACTTCCCGATATACTCGTAGCTGGTTTTGCAGGGTGCTGCCTTTCGTTTCTGATGCTTTCTGCGGATCTAGCAGGTCGTCTAGGTAGCCTGACATTGCCTGTACTTCTTTCTCTAGGGATTGCCTCGCGATGATGTCCATGTCGCCGATTCCTGCGATCGGCATCCAGCGCATATAGTTCTCCCTATGGATTAGGGGTAGCAATTCCCGAAAGGCTTTCAGTTCTGTCCTAAACCGACGGGCGACAAAGTATGTGCCGCCTTTTTCTCGAAATGGAACTCCAGACTTTTTGACAAATTCAGTCAGCATGGCGCGGATTTCTTTGCTGGTGATCTCTTGACTCCATGCATACCATTTGTCAAAGGTGGCTTTGGCACTTGTAATCAGTGATTCATATTCGCTACTCCAGTCTTCTTGTTTCCAATTGGTTGATTCGTTGCTTTTGTCAAAACTATAGGAGGCAAGTTGGCTATAGCGGAGCTTTTTGTCTTTCTCATTCTTGTTCTCTAGGACAAATCCATATACCAATACGCCGTTATTCGAGATTGGACGGATTAGGAGATTTTGATTGCTCAACTGGGTTTTGGTTTTAGTGTGAGCGTTTTTGAAGGCGCTAAGTTTGTTGGGGCTTTCAGGCAAATAGCCGAAGTCTAGGTTGACTTGTTGGGCTGCTTGCTTCAGAGTTTGTTCGCTCAGTCGAGTTTCAGCACAAATTGACCATGCAATCAAGTCTCCTAAGTACTCGGCTCCTTTGTCGATAAGATTTTGCTGTGTAGCAATCATTGCTGTTGTATTCATTGTTTTTGGTTGTTAGCTATTGGCTATTAGCTGTTAGCCGTTAGCTTTTGGTTATTGGTTATTGGTTATTGGTTGGTTTTACTGAATGTTGATTGGCTAAAAGCTAAAAGCTAAAAGCTAATAGCTAATAGCTAATTTATTTCCATAAAAAAGTAGCCTCCCGATTGAAATCAGGAGGCTTTTGGGTGGTTAGAATCGTTACGAGTTTTAGGTGGGTGTATCCACGGCAAACTCGGCTAGTAGCCTTGATTTATTGGCTTCGTAAGCTTGTTTTGCGGTTAGAAATGGATGGGCGATTACATAGGAGCTAAATCCGCCATCGGTGCGGATAAAGCAGACTACAACTTGGTTTTCGGGTTTGTAGTCTCGAATCTGTCGCTTCTCATCCTTTTGGAATGGGTTTGGATATCCCGATTCTTTGGCGATACGCTCTGCTGTGGCTTGGCTTAGGTAGCAGCCATAGCTCTCGGAATTCAGCCATTTTTGATAGGGACTGATACCAATTTGTGATTCTTTGGATTTGCTGACATCGATGATGATCGCGCCTCTTCCTTCGCCTTCGTAGCCGTGCCATGCTACGGCTAGCAGTAGCTCTAGGTTTACGCGAATGAATTCTACATGGCTTTGCCGCGATTCACTGCCACTGGGTAGGTCGGATATGTTGTATTTCAGGCTCATTGTTTCGGGCTTTCTCCTCAAATTAATTTTCTACAAATCTCCTGCTAAGGATTTTTATAGGGATTGTAGTTTCTGAAAAATATTCCAGCTTTTTGGATAGAAAATTACATCTCAAAGCAATGGAATTTTGACGTTTCTGCAAGTTTGTGTCAAACTCTAGGTATTATTTAATATTAGCTAAGTAATTGACACATCATAATGCTGCTAGAGCAATCTAAAAAAGAGCAGGTGATTGAGCTTATCCGTGAACTCGGTGTACTGAGACCACGAGATCTTGTAACCTATGGCATCCATCGGGAGTATCTACGCCGCCTTGAACAACAAGGCGAAATCGTGCGATCGGGGCGGGGGATTTACTTATTGCCTGATACTGATCTTTCTGAGCATTACACTATGATTGAGGCTTGTAAACGGTTCCCTAATACTGTTGTTTGCCTACTATCGGCGCTGCGTTTTCATAACATCACTACTCAAGCTCCTTTTGAGGTCTGGCTGGCGATTGATCGCAAAACTTGGTCGCCAAAATCATCTAGGCTTCCTCTCCGAATTGTTTATATGTCCGATCAAGCTTTCTATTCTGGTATTGATAAGCATCAGATTGCTGGTGTCACTGTCCCAGTCTATAACCCAGCTAAAACCGTTGCTGATTGTTTTAAGTATCGACACAAAATTGGTTTGGATGTTGCTCTGGAATCTCTCCGAGAATGCTGGCGAGAACGTGCGGCTACGCTTGATGAAATTTGGCATTTTGCCAAGATTTGCCGAGTTAGCAATGTCATCCGTCCTTATCTAGAGTCTCTGGTATGAGCCATAACCAAGCGTCTGCTCTTGCTGCATCTATTCGCGATCGCCTCTTGAATATTGCTAGAGCTAATCAAGAAGATTTTCAAGGTGTTTTGATTCGCTATGCCATAGAGCGCTTACTTTATCGTGTCTATCAATCTCAGTATCGAGATAAGTTTGTTCTCAAAGGGGCGATGCTGTTTGTGCTATGGAGCCAAGAGCCTCACCGTGCTACCCAAGATCTCGATCTGCTCTGCTATGGCGATAATACAGTTACGCATCTAGAGCAAGTCTTTCGTGAAATATGTACAACTCAGGTTGAGGAGGATGCGCTTGACTTCCAAGCTGCGTCTGTTCAAGGTATCCAAATTAAGGAAGGTCAAACTTATCAGGGAGTACGCATTAAGTTAAATGCGATCTTGATTGGTTCGAGAACTCGCATCTCTGTTCAGATTGATATTGGGTTTGGTGATTCTGTTTTCCCAGGCATACAGACCATTGAGTTTCCCACGATCTTAAAAAGTTTTTCTGCTCCTGTTCTCAAGAGCTATCAACGCGAAACAGTTATTGCGGAGAAGTTTCAGGCAATGGTCACTCTCGGTATTGCCAATAGTCGTATGAAGGATTTTTACGATATCTGCTATCTTGCTCAGCATTTTTCTTTTGATGGTCAAGTCTTGAGTCAGTCTATTCAGGCTACTTTTGATAGACGCTCAACTCCTATTCCTACGGAGATTCCTCTGGCTCTCAGTTCTGAGTTTTTTGAGGATGTGTCAAAGCAAAAACAGTGGCAAGGTTTCTTGAAAAAGGGAAAACTTAAATCAGAATCTCAAGAGCTTCGTGAGGTTGTTCAGATTTTACAGGTTTTCCTTATCCCGCCTATGGAGGCGATCGCAGAAGGCGCTTCTTTTAATCGTATTTGGACTCCATCAGGCTTGTGGCAGCTAATTACTACAAAATCAAACTGATTTGTTTGACTTTCATTAACAGTACTTAACCTTTTAACTTGAAATGAAAACAACCACAAAGCTTTCTACTGAACTTCTCCCTTACTATCGCCAGATTAGTACGGAGATATTTACTGCGGTTGATCAGAATATGTGCGATCGCTTAACAATTATTTGTCTTTGCGATCGCCGATAACTTATCGGAAATCAACAGCGAAGCAAATCATTTTTGGGTGCTTAATTTCGGCGAGAAATAGATAACTTTAACGGGCGTGTCGGTTTTATAAAACCAAGTTAAGGCGGCGGCACGAAAGCTTACAGATAACATGGACGTATCAGAGCCGCTCGCCTTCAACGCCCTGTTGGGATATATTTAAGTATTATTAACAATTCTACGATTTTTAGGAAAGTGATGAATGATATGGTCAACTAAAGCGTTTATGTTATAACTAAACTTAGCACTATAATAAATTGGCTTGTTAATATTTAAACCAGTTGATTCATTGATACGTTTTTTAACTGACAAAGATTTTTCATCTAAAAATTTAATTAACTCAGGCTCTGGTTTATTAACGTGATAATTCCAATGTCGCCCTTTCATCGCCATATCAGCTTGGTTAATTGCAACGATTATTCTTTGTGGTTCTATTGATCTTAATACTACTGATTCAAGTAAATTAAACGCTGTGCCTAAATCACGCGAACCACCATCAAGTAAGACCATTACTAAATCAATAAAACCATATTCGTCATTTTTGTCGTCTATGCATATTTTTAGTAATTCCCAAGTAATGTTTTTAGAGTGGTTGTAATCATTTTCTTTACCATCACCTAGTCCTGCCGAATCATGAAAACGTAAATAATCATGCAATGAATGATCTGATATTTTTTGAGTTTCTGGGTCAACTCCATCACCTACTTTTGCTATTGTTGACTCAAATAACGCATTCAAAGTTGAGCTTTTACCCGTTCCAGTTCCACCAACTAATAGAACATCTAAGGGGGTTAATAAATTGTGGCGATTAATGTGTGATTGAATATCATGAAATCTATAAGTTTTCATTAGTTTACTACCATCCACTAAAAAGACCGCTTATAAAACCCCCAATAGCTCCGATAGCACCACCAATGACGCGACCAGGTGCGCCAAAAATAGCTCCGCCAATATCAGCCCCTTGTGAGGCACTCTCTTTTACCGAATCCCATAATGTCTTTTGAATTTCGCCTCGGTAATCTTTTAATCTATCATCATCTTTCCACATATTACTGTCTTTATTAATATCTTGAACAAAAACAGCTCTTTTTTCTTCTTTAGTATGTTGTAAAATAAGCAACATCAATTTAGAAAGGTTATAAGGATTTTGAGCTTGATTACCGTTTTTATAACCTGCGCTATAATAAATAGGCTCAACATCAATATCCGTAGCTTCTTTAATTCTTTTACTAGTAGAATTTACTTTTTCTTCAAGAAATTTAATTAATTCAGGCTCTGGTCTATTCTCGTTATCATTCCAATAACGACCTTTCATTGCTATATCTGCTTGATTAATAGCAACTAGTAGTCTTTTGTTGTCTTCGCCGAGATTAGGAATAATAACTTCATTAATTAGTTGAAAAGATGTACCAAGATCGCGACTACTTCCATCAAGGATAACTAAAACTAAATCAATTAATAGATTACCCTGTGGATCTTTTTCATGAAGTTTTTCAATGATACTTTTTGCGTGTCTTAAATCAGCCTCTTTGCCGTCACCTAGTCCTGGTGAATCATACAATACAATATTACTAAGCTCGAATTTCTTAATATCCATTGTTTCAGGGGCAACACCCTGACCAACTTTAGCTTTATCTGAACCAAACAAAGCGTTGATAGTTGACGATTTCCCGCAACCTGTAGCTCCAGTAATTAATATATTTACTTTTGTGCCTTTTAACTTTGCAAGATTACGCATAACTTGTGCTTTAACGATGTCGCTTAAAGTTTCATCAAGTTGGATAACATCAGCTACTTTATCGGTAAAATGTTCTTCTTTTATCATTAAATTTCTCTAGTTGTTAAAACGTTATAAAAATCTCTACGGCTAAATTGAGCGGCAAATGATCACCTCCAACTCAATACCAAAATATCACAATATTGTCCGATCCAATGAAGTGTTAGGTTTTGTTTTCTGGCTGTAAACCAACTCTGCCATTAATCCAAAGTGAGCGCCAGAGAGTAAATCTGCTGTATTTTTCAAGGCGAAACTAAGATCGCTCATAGGCTCGTTAATAAATTGATGGGTATTAATAACAGAATCGTTATCATCTACAACCATAAGTACTTTTACGGGTTTACTATTAGCTTTATGACTGGCTAGAACTTCTTCAGGGGTTGCCTCTTGGATAGATGATTTTTTAATATCCCCGATCAAATTTTTAGTAACTGGATAACGAAAAAAGGTGCTACTCCGATCAGCTTCATCAATATTATATATCCATTCGTCCAATTCATTAGGAGTCGTCGCCCAATCCGTATCCGCAATTTGTTTCAAGTCCAATGAATATGTAGTCACTATAGATTTAAAAGAATTGTAGAGCTCTCCAATTCCATGAACTTGATAAATTTCTTTCCATTTCCCAGATATTAATATTCTAGGATTACGTTCATGTGTTGCATCACCAGAAGGTAATTGCAGTCTTCGATGCAGAATAATGATTATTCCCTTAAGAAAAAGCTCGATTGAATGACGGTAAAGGAAATTGAATGGCAAATGATTATCTGAGATCTTGCACCATTCAAGAAAAGGGGTTGCAGAAAGAGCAGAAATGTGAAAAAAAGGGCGTAGTAGTAAATTAAATAACGAGCATGGAAAGCATCGTTAAGCACGCCCAAGGGCTAGTGTATAGTCTTCTGTGTTTGATGCCAAGTGTGTATCAAACAGCAAGTCTCAATGCAATACTAGGACTATTTCTCGAAGCACAAAGGCATCCTTATCCAGAACATACACAGATAAAATCAGCGAGTGCACTCAGCCGATTTCTCAATCACTATAACTGGTCAACGAGAGCAGTAATTCGGTCAACACGGCAGGCTATTTTGGGACAAATCGCCAAGCATCGCCCATCGAAACAAGTGCCATTAAAGATACTGATAGACTTGACTACCCTAGAAAAAAGCGGCAAGTTTTTACATTTGAGCAATCCCACCCAAAACGAACCAGACCCATGGGTGAGAATACTAAACGGAAAGCGAGGACTACATCTGGTTGTACTGTATCTGGTCTATGGAGAGTGGCGCGTACCATGGAGTTTTAGAGTATGGCGCGGCAAAGGATACCCCAGTCCCTCTGACTTAGCTTGTAAGTTATTGGGGACAGTACCCAAGCAACTAACCCAAGGCAAGACTGTGATTGTCCTTGCTGATACTGAGTTTAGTACGGTGAAGTTTTTCAATACTGTCCGCGCCAAGACTTGGCGCATCGTTGTCGGTGTACGCAACAATCGTAAACTTCAAGATGGCCGTACAGTCAAACAACTTTATCGTCATGGCAAACGTGGACAACAAATTTTGCTAGAAGGGCTAACTCAGCCTTTGACGATCTCTTGGTTTTGGCTCAAAAGAGCTGATAGTAAACGGGAGTTACGCTTTGTTGTCTCTTCTCATCCTTATTCTGGTGCTTATCTGGTGATGTTAGGTCGTAAGCGTTGGGCGATTGAGGGATTCTTCAAAACCATCAAACATCGCTTTGGTTTGCATTGTTTTGGGCAATCTACAAAACTTGGTGTTTATCGTTGGCTTATCCTCTCTCTGCTTGCTTATCTTTTGGCCCATTGGATTGATCAATGGTCGAGTCCTCCTGTCTTGGACTGGAAAGCTACCTGTGATTTGACACTTTCCGTTTTATTTCCTTCTGTCCTTTGGTTGAAACTTCTTAGGTATCTCCAAATTAGTGCCGATATTGCTGCTCGTCATGGGTTTGAAATTATTCTCAAACCCATTCCTACTTAACTCTTTCAGGAATGGTGCAAGATCTCAGTTATGTAAGAATGTATTCCGATCATCTTCTGCCGTCAGACTCTCAGCAGCTTCCTTAAAAGACAAGCCAACTGCTCCAAATCCATCATCATATTGTTTGTCAAGTGGTGTAAATGAATATTCAAGCACTAGATTATGTCCCTACACATATATACAAACACCATATTATTCCAATTTGTTTCCTTTGTACAAAGTTAATCTATCTAACGAGGCGCTTGAGCGGATGTAAAATCTTGAACTCAACACCAAGATCTTTCGACAGTCCGCTCCAAGAGAATGTTAGGCTCGTATATGTCAAGTTTCCTAGTGGTTGCCCAACCTGAAAACAACTTAATTACACCAAGTTTTTTGTTGAGCTTGAAGCTTATATCAAGTGATCGGGCTTTCGAGGAAAAACTTCACTTAGAGTCCCGAATGGCAACCATTGAATGATTTGTTTAGGCATAGTTTTCTTTTTCTGTGGTTCAGTGATTTGGGTTTGAGAGATGATCTTTGGAGTATCCAAATGAACTGCATAGTATAGTTCTTGATACTTAAATAACTTCACTCGACCAGCACTAGCCCGACCCCACGCAATCACTGATCGACTGGATGATTCTCCATCTAAAACAACACTAACAGTACCTTTTTCAGGAGAAAAACTGTTAGCTGTTCCATTCACAACATTAGTAACATCAACCTCACCACTAATTAAAGCTCGAATTAACTTGTAGGTATCGTGGGTTAAAATGAAACGGTCACTAGCAGAACGATTTACATCCTCATCAATTACTTCTTCCGCCTCAACCACAACAACAGGCTGACGATTGATGGTCTCCCATCCAAATGCCTTAACTGAGATCTTGCACCATTCAAGAAAAGGGGTTGCAGAAAGAGCAGAAATGTGAAAAAAAGGGCGTAGTAGTAAATTAAATAACGAGCATGGAAAGCATCGTTAAGCACGCCCAAGGGCTAGTGTATAGTCTTCTGTGTTTGATGCCAAGTGTGTATCAAACAGCAAGTCTCAATGCAATACTAGGACTATTTCTCGAAGCACAAAGGCATCCTTATCCAGAACATACACAGATAAAATCAGCGAGTGCACTCAGCCGATTTCTCAATCACTATAACTGGTCAACGAGAGCAGTAATTCGGTCAACACGGCAGGCTATTTTGGGACAAATCGCCAAGCATCGCCCATCGAAACAAGTGCCATTAAAGATACTGATAGACTTGACTACCCTAGAAAAAAGCGGCAAGTTTTTACATTTGAGCAATCCCACCCAAAACGAACCAGACCCATGGGTGAGAATACTAAACGGAAAGCGAGGACTACATCTGGTTGTACTGTATCTGGTCTATGGAGAGTGGCGCGTACCATGGAGTTTTAGAGTATGGCGCGGCAAAGGATACCCCAGTCCCTCTGACTTAGCTTGTAAGTTATTGGGGACAGTACCCAAGCAACTAACCCAAGGCAAGACTGTGATTGTCCTTGCTGATACTGAGTTTAGTACGGTGAAGTTTTTCAATACTGTCCGCGCCAAGACTTGGCGCATCGTTGTCGGTGTACGCAACAATCGTAAACTTCAAGATGGCCGTACAGTCAAACAACTTTATCGTCATGGCAAACGTGGACAACAAATTTTGCTAGAAGGGCTAACTCAGCCTTTGACGATCTCTTGGTTTTGGCTCAAAAGAGCTGATAGTAAACGGGAGTTACGCTTTGTTGTCTCTTCTCATCCTTATTCTGGTGCTTATCTGGTGATGTTAGGTCGTAAGCGTTGGGCGATTGAGGGATTCTTCAAAACCATCAAACATCGCTTTGGTTTGCATTGTTTTGGGCAATCTACAAAACTTGGTGTTTATCGTTGGCTTATCCTCTCTCTGCTTGCTTATCTTTTGGCCCATTGGATTGATCAATGGTCGAGTCCTCCTGTCTTGGACTGGAAAGCTACCTGTGATTTGACACTTTCCGTTTTATTTCCTTCTGTCCTTTGGTTGAAACTTCTTAGGTATCTCCAAATTAGTGCCGATATTGCTGCTCGTCATGGGTTTGAAATTATTCTCAAACCCATTCCTACTTAACTCTTTCAGGAATGGTGCAAGATCTCAGTTAACATATTGTGTGTATCCTTCACCACCAGAACCTTGTACGGGAACAGAATGTTCATTACCAATACGAACTGTAATAGTCCCTCCATTTACTACCCTACTGCCTTTGAAAAAATGCAGAAGAAGTTCAACTAAAGTCATTGATTCTCGGTTTAAACTAGCGTCAATCATACCCATCTGTTTCGATAAATTTGTTTACTCTGTCAGTATATCATCTCGTATTTGCCTCAAGCCACTATAACTTTATCTAAGACTGGGCTTATGGAATACAGCTTAACTATGTATTATCTTGCAGATTGTAGGATAAATACTTATACAAGGTAAACATCACACAACTTGTGAGATAAAGCAACCAAATAAGTGTATTAACAAGATTTTTGTAGGATAATGTAGCTAAACAAAGTTTTATTTAGCAAAATGCAGCATAACGTTCCTAAACCTGTGCTGAAAAATAATCCACATATCCCCGAAAGTTGCGCGATCAGAAGAAAAACCTTGGGATTTCCGTAAGCGGACATATCCCAATAAATGAAGTCATTACAAAAGAGAAAATCTTCGCAGAGCTAAGACTTTCTCTTTTGTAACAACAGTTTTAGAACAGCTTCAACTGTTCTCTCTCCTCATTTACATTCTTCTGCGGAATCACAAGTCGCTTACCTCCTCTTTCTAGAAGCATAAATTCAGACAAAGGCTTGAATACTTGCGGTTGCAGAAACTGCAAAAGCCGATCGCCATTTACAGGAATTTCAATCTCAACATTGCTAACAATCTGCGCGATTTGTTCAAGCCAGTTATCAGCGTCACCTGATACCCAATCCTCAAACTGTCTTTGCCTCAATGCTTCCACGATCGCTGTTGATGGTAGCTCCAACTTGGCGACTATAGAATCACGTTGCCAAAATATCTCTCTTGAGTCAGTCAATTCCTCATCATCAAGATTAGGCTCTTGATCGTCATTATCCACGGGTGCTTCGTTAGCAATTGTGTCAAACAGTTGCTTGAGAAACTCTAACCGATTTGCTTTTTCGTGGTATGTCTGAAGTTGATCGAACGGCTGACTGACGCGCTTTTGCAAGATTGGTAGTTCTTGCCGATCGCGTTCAAGAGTTTCTTGGGCTGTAGTTAATTTGGCAGCGATCGCATTCCTCACCACATGCAAAAGAGAACTATGCGGATTGTGGCAATCAACATTAAATTCATAACCTGAACTAATGCTCATACCAATCGAGCCATTGACCTCAGAGCCAAATCTGCTCAGATACACATTCAGTCCTGCAAATTGTCCGATTTGGATTTGAGTTAACCGATAGCTATTTCTCAACTTTTGGAATTGTTCAGAAATATGATCGTCTATCAGCACAGCTTTATCCAACATCACACCGCGATCGCTAATGAATTGCTTCAGGTTGGCTTTGGCAACAGTGGCTAGGTCTGATTGAATATGCTGAATGTTGGCAGGATGGTTGGTATTTACCATGTCAGCTAGATACTGAATCTTGGATTTGTCCCTAAACTGCGTATCGTTATAGGCTTGCAATTGCATTCCTAGTCCTTGCAATTCGGCTTCGAGGGTTGCCCGTTCCATAATCAGTGGATCGCCCGATGCGATCGCTTTCATTTGGGCGGCGTTGAGGACAGTCTCATCAATGTCTTCGATAGTGCGATGGGTGCGATCGCCCGACATCACCTGCGAAATCATCCTCTGCTTATTCTCAATCGCTTGCCATAGGAACGAATCAAATCCCGCTTGGTTATTCCTACCTTCAGTGACATAGCGGAAAATGAAGACATCACTCCATTCATTACCCTGCCTCACTCCTCTACCTTCGCGTTGTTCGAGATCCGATGGTCGCCAAGGACAATCAATGTGGTGCAAGGCAATCAGTTTGGTTTGCATATTCACACCTGTACCAAGTTTGGAAGTGGAGCCGAAGACAATCCTGATGCGACCTTGATTAATGGCTTCAAACAGCTTGACTTTCTTGGCATCGGTATCATAGTCATGGATAAAAGCAATCTGGTCAGCAGGTATACCCAACATCAGCAAAGTATCGCGAATATAGCTGTAGCTATTCCACTTATCTTTCTTAGGCGCATTGCGATCGCAAAAGATCGCTTGAGTTCCTTTGCAGATCGCGGTGATTGTCCAGATTTGCCAGACATTCCATGCACAGGCTAAGAGTTTGTTGTCTAGCCATTCTGAGGCATCTGGTGATACCAGTTTCGTGTGCATTGATGACTTGGAGCCGTCGCCTGTGATTTTGAGCATATTGTCAACTTCAGCTTTGACTTTGCGTTTTTCTACTGCTTCAGCGCGATCGCAGAGCTTATCCATATAGGCGATTTGCTCTTGAGATGGCTTGCAAGACATCACATGGTAATGCGGTGTCGGTGTTTTGACCTCGGCAAGCGCGGCAGTCTGAATATCGGTTACTTGACACCACATCGCCATCAGTTCGGGCAGGTTTACAAATTCTCGTAGACGAGTTTTCGATTTCAGCCTACCTGTGGGACTAATTTCTAGGGCGGTGCTGGTTTCACAGAAGCGCGAGCAGAAACTATCAAAGTGGGTTAGTCCCTGTTCTTCGAGTAGGTCGAGTTGCAGATAGCGCATCCACACATCCATTTCCGCCATAGTGTTGCTGAGTGGTGTTCCTGTTGAGTAGATCACCCTCTTACCATTACCAAGCAGGTATCGCACTTTCATGAAGCAGTCATGGGCGCGTTGGCTATATCCAGAGGGAATGCCAGAGACGTTATGCTGAGTAGTCAGGATTTGCAGTCGTTTGATTTGCTGTACTTCGTCAATGAACAGTGCATCTATACCCAGTTGCTCAAAATAGATCACGCGGTCTTTGCGATGGCTGGTTTCAATTTCTTGAATCCGTAAGCCAATCTTCTTACGAGTAGATTCTAGACTGCGAAATGCTTGCTTTGATTCTTCTTTGGTGGTTGAGCCAAAGATAGAAGCGATCGCTGACATTTGCTCTTCCAAAAACATCAATTCAGTTTCCTCGCTGATGGGCAAGTTAAAGAACTGTTCGTATGTTAGTAAAATTGCATCATGGTTATGAGTAGCAATCTTGCTCAATAGAACGCGACGGCTATCTTTAGCAAATTCTTTGACTGTGGGAACGAGAATGTTGGCTTCGGGGTACAACCTCCGAAATTCTTTGTAGTAATCAGGCAAGATCGATTTCATGGTTACATGCATAACTTTGTGAGCCATGCCTTTGCGTTTGAGTTCCATGCCTGATGCAATCATTGACGCGGTTTTGCCATAGCCGACCCGATGAGCGGCAAAAGAGGCTTTCTGACGTTCGACACGACGCACAAAGTTAGCTTGATGACGACGCATCTGAAAATCTGGAGTCATACCTGGAAAGGTCAGGTGTGAACCGTCATAGACAGTATCGCGGTAGAGGTTGTGATATTGGTTATAGTGCAGACATAACCTTTCGGCGCGATCGCCATCACTCCAGATCCATGCTTTGAAAGCAGTTTGAATCTTATCCCTCATCGTGCGCGACTCCGATGTTGCTTCGAGGTTGAGCGTGGCGATGGTGTTGCCATCTTTGTCTTTGTAGTAATCGTAGACTTTGGGATCTTTTTGGTTGAGGGTGTGGTCAATCAGGGCGATCGCCGTAAAGTTACGAGTTCCCCACTCGGTTTTGTTCTGGGGTGAAACAATTAGTTTGCTGTCACCTGTGATTACCCAAATGTTGGCGGGGTCAGGATGAAACTTGACGGTGCTTTTTCCTGCATGGCTGAGCAGTTGTTCGGTAAATTCCTTGATTACAGTTTCGGGCAGCCAACTTGTTCCTAGCTTCACGCGGATAGTATTGCGTAACAGCAGATTTAGCTCGTCTGGGGTCATATAGTTGATATTGAGTCCCAATTTGACGGCGCAGCGCACTTTGATATCCACATCTTCGGCTTCGGGTAAGCAGGGGACTGGCTGGTTGTCGCTGATGACTTGGTGATAAATCTCTATGTTTAGCCAGTCGGGGACTCCCATTTGCTGCCATGCGATTACTCTGTTTAAACGTGCGACCACATTGCCACTAATAAATTCTTCGCGGGTAATCCAATCTTCTTTGGAAGCTGCTTGTAGGTCTTCTAGTGGTGTGGTTCCGTTGTAGAACACTGTCCCTTCTAGTTCGATGACAACAGTGCTGATAATTTTGTCGAGCAGATTCCCAATCCAGTCAAGGTCAATAAAGCTCCGCGCATCTAGACATTGAGCAAGGGCATCTTTGGCATTACTGGCGCGATATCTTGGTGTGGCTCTGACTGTTCGTTGATCGAATATCGGTGCTTTGGTGGGACTTTTTCCTTTGCCTTGGTCAATTTCTAATGCTCTTAAGCGGTAGTAATTTGGGTCTTCTTTGAAGATTTCAAGGTTGACTTTGGCGGTAAAGTTGCCAAATCTAATTACGAACGCATCGTATTTTTGATTGAGAACTTGACGCAGTTTCGCTAGTTCTCGGTCATCGTCATACTGTTGCATTTTCAACACTAAGTCCAAAATCTTGACCACAGACATAGCCGCACGAATGCGATGGGACTGGTTTTCGATTAGTTCCAGTTGGCTGTCGGTACGACGGTAGATTTGACTTTCATATTCACAAAATGCATTGGGTAAGACATGTTGTAGTTGGGGCGGTATCTGGATTACCTGTGTTTGTACTGGTGCGGGTTGGTAAAATTTGCCGATCGCTTTACCAATCTTGCTAATCTCTTTGCGTAGGTCAAAGTTGGCTGGGGCGGTTACGCCTAAATGCTCTCCACCATATAGTTTGGCGACGTTCAGTTCACCGAGAATGTTACGAAATTTTATTGTTTTGGGACTCATGATTTTTCCTCAATAAAAAAAGCGCCCCTTCCCTTGATTGGGTTGAGACGCTTGTTGTTGGTGTGTAATTTTTCTGTCGAATCGCCGCTAGGCTACTTCTGGCTCCTTGAACCATTGATTAATCATGATTGGCTCTTGGTTAACGGTATGTTTACCTGATGGGGATGTCTTGACCCAACTAGGATATTTGTAATCCTTTGCAGTTGTTAGCTTTCGTTCCGCTTCGGTTAATTTACGGAAAAGAAGAATATCGGCTACAACCGCCGTATTGGAGAATCGTTTAAAGGCGATATCTGGCAACCGTATTGCGGTGACCAATTCTAACTTTTCGGCTAGATGTCTCCTAAAACTTGTGCCAAGCGAGTCAAGGGTAAAGCAACTGGAAATCAGACAAAGCAAACCGTTCTCGCGTACTAGATCTGTGCATTTAGCAAAAAAATAGTTATGCACGCTCAGATTTAGGTGGGCATATCGGGAATCAAACAGCTTGTAATTGCCAAAGGGGACATTGCCGATCGCTAGGTCAAAGCTGCTATCCGATAGGCTGACTTTCTCGAAGCCTTGGGCATAAATTTGAGCTTCTGGATAAAGCAGTCTCGCTATTTGGGCAAAAGTGGGATCTAGCTCTACGCCTACCCATTGCGATCTGATTCTCATATTCTGAGGCTGACAACCCATAAAGGATAAGGTGTTGCAAGCAGGTTCAATGATCGAGCCACCTGTAAATCCAATCGCGGCGAGTAAGTCCCACATGGCGCGGATGACTTCAAAACTAGTTTGGTATGCGGTCGCAGTGGCTGATTTGGCGGCTTGGATTTCTGCGGTTGTGAGCAGTTGGCAAAGTCTTTCATAGCATCGGTACTGCCATGTGTTTCCTTGGTGGTTCGCTCCCACCCAGATATCGGTGAGGGTTCCCCACCCCGATGCTTTGGCTAGTTCTATTTGCTGGTCAGGTTCGCCAATCTGGATGGATTTCGATAGGGCGATCGCCTCTACTGTTGCTTCTGCTTTTATCCGTAAAGAACAATCAAAATGCTCTTCAATTTCTTGGGTAATTTCAAACATAGGATTTTGTGCTTTTGGCAAACTTTCAGTTGTTATGCGTTTGTTCCTGAGAACAGGCGCTAGCCATTGGCACAAAAAAAGGCAAGACTTTAGCTGTCCTGCCTTTTTTTAGTATTGGTTCAAAAATTCTCTATTTAGCTTTACCTTGAGTTTTTAGCCAATCACTTAGGTCGGCGATCGTCTCTAAGTCAAATAATGCTTCGGCTAGATTTTCTAGCTGTTTTGCCGATAGTTTATTTACCTTGCCCCGCAAACTTGGGCTAATCTGTCCAAACTTACGATTGAGCAGCCGCAGTAGCATCGTAGCTTGCCCCTTTACCAGTCCGCGCTGCTCACCTAGCTTCAAACCTTTTTGTTCACCTAGCTTTAAACCTTTTTGTTCACCTAGCTGTAACCCACGTTGCTCACCGCGCTGCTCACCACGTAGCTCGCCTTCTTCTCTCGCCTCTTGATATACACGAGTCTGCTTTAAATCGCTGTATGTAAACATTGCCTCAATCTCCTGACGATTTAATTTTGGAAATTTATAGACCAATACTGTCTCTATTAATTCTAATACCTGCTCTTGAATTTCGGGATCATTTTCCTGCTCAATTTTATCGCCCAATTGTCTTGCCATAGCTACGGCTTGACTTTCACTAGACAAGATTAACTGAACAATAGCGATCGCAAAGGAGTCCGTCTCCCGATCTACCAAGTCTTCCAAGTACACTCTGAGTATCCTCTGGCAGTTGAGCATCTCCTGCACATGGCTTCTTGGCTCTGGCTCATAGCTACGCCTCGCAAAGATGGCGATCGCTTTCCAATCATGTTCGGGACGAGATTGGTTCAGGTATAGATATATCTCAGATAAGTACTCCCAGTAAAAGTCTTCCTTTTGCTGAAACTGCACTTCGAGTAGATATATCGGCTTGTCTTTTGCTTTTGGGATAAATATTCCATCAAAGCGAAAGGCTTTCTCTTTTACTTCCACTGAGCTAAATTCATAGCCCTCTGCTTCCGAAATCGGGCGTTCGATTAGCTCAAATAGCAAGCTGTGAAAAGCGTTAAATAACTGGTAAAAAAGCGTGTCAGTCCTCATAATTACTTAGCCTAGCAAAGTTTTGACCTTGTGCAAATTGTTTTTCATTATTTTATTTTTTTAAAGAATAGATAAGGAGAGAATAAAGCGATCACTCTATCCTCTCTAATTTCTAGGCTGCTACGAGTTCGCAAACTATGGTCTTTTGTTGTGTAGTCAGGGATGCAACATATTCCCCAACGATTACTTTTGCCGAGTCCTTAGCAACTAATCCCAGTAAATATGGCTTTTTCCTGCTATTTCTCACGACTTCAATTTGATATCTACCATCCTGCTCACGTTGAGATACAACAATGGAAATACAGGCGTGTTCTCCATTGCCTGTCCATTTGGTTGATGCGAGTTCTCCATACTGCGCTCCGACTACTTGCAGTCGCATCAGTTGGTTGTCATGGAGGCGATCGCATACTTCGGGTAGGAACATATTGAAGACAACACTCGCAGTGCCATGATCGCCGTTGTGACTGGCTTGCCACATAGCGGCACTACAAGTTTGGGCGGTTTTCTCGCTTTTCTCCCGTAGTTTCTCACCTAAGCCTTTCGCCCATTCCACGGCAGCACGGAGGATTTTCTTCCGTGATTCCCGATCGCTTGATAGTTTCATCGCTTCCCTAATCTTGCTGGTATATTCATCGCGACGGGCGATCGCTCTTTTGTAGAGAATCTCGCTTGGTTTGACGAATAGTTCGCGGAATTCAAGAAGTGTACGTTCGTGCAAATCTACGGGTTGCCAGATCGCATTCACGGATTGAATCAGGAAGGAAATCGGATCGTTGTATTCTCCATTGGCTACCAAAGTCCGAGCGGGCATTTTGCATCTCTGTTTGGAGTCGTAGTAGCTGCCATATACGCCTTGCTTCTTGCGATCGATCAGCCAATCCAGTTTCGGTAAGCTTTTGCCGACTTCATCTAGAAAGGCTTGGTCATGGCTGAGGTCAGATTTGAGCCGATCTACGGCGACTTGGACTTCTTGGGCTAAACCTGCAATGTACTGATGATGTCCTGTCGCCCATGCGGTGGCTAGGTAATAGGTGATCAATCCAATTTGATTTTCGGTCGATCTTAGGGCAACTTCGGCTAATGTGCCTTGCACTGCTACTTTGTCGGGTTTATAGGTGGTGGGCTTGATGTGGTGTTGACGGATTTCTTTGGCGATTTCAGGTAGTTTCTTGACTGATTTGACACAGAAGGTATCACCATCAAAGTCCATGCCACAGTAGTCACGGGCGATGTCTGGATTGACATACATGGTTCCCTGTTGGTTGAGTCCCTTGATATGCTTGTTTGTCCAAATCTGTAGATCATTCCGATCGCGGATGGGATAGCGGAATCCTACATATTCGCCTTCAGGAATTTCAGGGATGCACATTTCTAACTCTCCCAGTTCGGGGCAGGGTTGAGCCATGAAGCTGGAGAAATTGATACCGCCACTGGTAGCTAGGGTTAACCAACGTCGTCTTACTAGGTCTTCGATCTTTCTCACCACATAGGGATGTTCTAGCAGTTGTCCATGAATGTCATGTTTGAGGATTTCCGATAGGATTTTGCCATCGGCTTCTTCTTCGTTACTTACTTCTTCAGGATCGTCTACTTTGACCCATTGCTCTGTTTGTACGAGTTGGCAGAGTTGTTTGATGTCTCTCTGGGCGGCGACTAGGGTTTCCGCTTTCTGTTGGGTGGTTGGTAACACATCTTGGGCAATCGCTTGTTGGCTAAACCATTGCCAGACGGTGTAGGAGGTCTTAACTCGCCGCTTTTGGGCGAAGTTGACGATTCCTAGTTTCAGGTTGGTTAGTTTGTGAATACCTAATGCTGGTTTATGTCCTTTAAAACATGATAGTGGCAGAATTAGGTCGATTCCTTTTAGACAATTTAGGCTGAGCTGCAATGTTCCTTTGGCGACCCATTGATTGGCGACTCCTGCTCGGAACTGGAATGGAGTGTTTGCTGGGATCACAAAGTCTTGGCTTTGGCGCAGTTGGTTCAGAAATTCATGGCTGATTTTGCCGTGACAGTCATCAGTGCGATGTTCTTTGTCTTGAACGATCAGGATGGTTACTCGTTCGATGCCATAGATTTTCAGGCATTCGGTCATCAGGATGGAGCCGTAGTTGATTTGTCCCATCGCACTGGGGAAGTAGGTGGCAAAGGGATTGAGTCCTTGACTGAAGAAGAAGTCTCCGTGCTTTCTGGCTCCCGATGCTCCTGCTAGTTGGTATTTGCTAAGTCCTTTGGTTAAAGCGGCGATCGCTTGTTTCTTCAAGGGTGCGATGCTTTTAGTTGCTGTGCTGCGCTTGCTGGCGGATTTGCTGGTTTTGGTAATGGTTTCGGCTTTGGCGATCTTTTGTAAGTAGGTAGAAATGTTGCCGATGCTGAGGTTGATGTCTGGATGCAGGGCTTCGAGGAGGGTGTCCCGAAATTGGATCTCGTTATCGACGATCTCTCCTGTGGCGAGGTTGGTCTTGGCGATCGTTAGCATTTATTTTTGTTCTCAAAGTAATTTAGCGACTAGATCCAAATCGTTGGATCTAGTCGCTTTTGATTTTCGTTTCTAGATGGGGACTAGGCTGCTTTCTTGTTCAGGTCTTGGCGATAAACGACAAATCCATTCTTTTGCAGTTCGTCAATTGTTGTGGGCTTTGATGGCAGAAAGTTGATCTTGCCTTCTTTGGTTGCCAGAATCTTGCAGCCATAATGGTTTTGCAAACGTTGAATCACCTTCTCAATCGGCAGGTTGATGTTCGCCAAAGCCCATCCCTTCTTCGCTTGGTATAGCCACATCTTGTCTGTGCTAACTTGTGGTTTACGGGCTTTGGGTTTGCGGCTGGTTTCAACTACTGCATTGCTGGCTGCTACTGTCTTTTCCAGTTCCTTGACTGGGATTTGCGCGTTGATATGGACAATCAAGGCTCTGGTGGTTACGTGCAGTTCTGCTTGACTCAGCTTATCAATGATTTTATCGGCAAGTTCTTCAGGGGTATCGAATCTTAGTTGACGAGCCATGTTTTTAGTCTCCTGATTTTAATTTGTGGTTGACAATCGCTCACGGACTTTACGCGCTAGCGTTCTTCTTGCTTGTCAATGTAGATTTCTTTTTGATAGATATCTACATTGACAAGATTGCTATTTGAAACTAGGCGGTTAGGTAGAAGAGCAATTCTTTCTTCTTCAGTTTTCGCCAGTTAGGGATTCTGCGTTCTTTGGCTAGGGGTCTTAGTTCTTGAACAGTCATTTTCGTGAGTGGCTTGGTAGCGACTTCGGCAATGATTTCAGTCTTTACTTCCTTTACCGTAGCTTTCAGTTTTGGTGCTGCTTTTGCTGATGGCAAAGATACTGTTGCATCTGGAAGTAATGGGTTCGTAGCTGTTAGATGCCTGACTGTGACTTCAGGTGTTTCTATCTGAGAAGTTAGCAGTGATTGAGCCGTGGGTTCAGTCCCTAGAAATGATAGTAGGGCATAGGTTAGTGCGGTCAATAATCCCAGTAATGCAATCAGACTCACGGTCACAAGTGCTTCGACTGCTATCTTGAAAATTGATGGTGGCTTCATAGTTTTTCCTAATAATTTGTTGATTTTCTTCAATACTTGTTTGGGAATCGGTAAGCGAGATCTCTGTCAATTCACTCGAATTTAAGCGAGATCGCTAGACTGATTTTTAGTTCAATTCTCTTGCTGCGTTTTTTTTAGAGAAGATCTGGGGATAGTCTTCGGTCAGGGTTTCCAGATGTCTTGTCGCAACTTCGCGGCAATGTTGCGGATCTGTGGTGTATTCGTTCATGGCGGCTTTGACGAAATACTCGGCATAGGTCAACATTTCCAAGATGCTCGGATCTACTTTTGAGATTTGGTCTGGATGTTGAGCGAGGTATTCTCCTAATTCCTGAACACTTTCTTGTACTGCATCTAGGAGTAAATCCTTGGTTTGGATTGTCCGCTTTGTGCCATCTCTGAAGGTCAGGAGTTTTGTGCCATTGCCAAAATCTGTTACTTTTGCTTGCATCGATTTGGCAAGATCGATTTGCTGTTTTGTGGTCTTCAGACATCTGGCTCTCGAACGATATACCTGCACCTGTGTCTTGCCTGTCATCGCGCCTATTGCTATTTTCACGGTAGTTATTCCTACTACGTCATTGGTCGCGGACTTTAAGCGTAAGCGCTCTTACTGTTTTTACTTAAACAATGAATCTGGGCATGATATCTGTGTTATCGGGACTCCTGATATTCCTTTTGACTCTCTGCGATTAACTGAAGAGCGCGATCACAGTTTTTTGCATCTTTCACGGTTACTTGACTATGGGTAACCTCTAATCCTTGCTGTACCAACAAGGGTGAATACTGGAACTCGCCTTGGTTCACGACTTTAGTATCCAATGTCAGTGTATCGGTGTCCTGCTCCCATGTGGCTCGATATTTGCCTTCGTTGCCCTTGCGCTCAAATACGAGTTTGCCATCCTGTGATTCTACATAGTCACTGTTGATTGCTAAGATCTCCCGCCATTGTGAAGCGACGTGCTGGCTCAATGACTGATGATCCTTGTGCATTGCTTGCTGTGCTTTTTCGGTGATGCTTTCACCTGCTATCAGCTCTTGAATTCGGTCTATATATTTCTCACTCTTGCCCAAATATTCTGCTATTCGGCTCCATTCCATTAGTTGCTGAATATCGGCAACGATGGTGTTATCAGCTTTGATAGGCTCTGTCGGAAATGGCATGATTTTTCCATTTACATAGTCTCCCAGTGGCTGAAAGTGCATTCCCCATGTGTTGCTATGTCCTTGAAATGTGGTCAGTTCCTTGGCGCTATGCTTTTCCATCTGCGACCATTGCTGTTGATAGGCTGCATCATTCAGCATTTCTGGGGTGATTTTGTACTGTTTGCCTACTTTGAAGGCAACTTTCTGCTCTCCTGCGATCGCGATCGCTATGTCGCCTTCTTTAAATCCATAGGCGGCATAGGGTTCATATCTCCGCGTCGTGTGACATCTGCCATATCCGCGCATGGCTTCGATACAGGTATTGACTGGTAATAGATTCGCTTCTCCATGCATCTTGAGGGGATAAACCATCTTGACGGGGTTTCCTGTGATTTTTACTGGCTGTTCTGAATCAAAATGACTATGCACTGATTCCCTCAATTGCGATTCTATCTTTTCAAGGGGATTTGCAGTGCTGCTTTTCTGACTCTCCATGAGGCTTTCAGATTGAGGATTAGTTTCTGTCTGGACTGTATTAGTGGGGGTAGTAAGCGCTTCTCGATCTCGCTCTGGATCGTAGTTTACTCCCATCGCGGCGAGATTCTTCCAAGACATTTCAATTAAACTTGCTTTGATTGCTTGCCCTTCGTAGAGATAGGTAATTCCGTTAATTCTGCCTCCTGTCTGCACTTGTGCTTTTAGTCCCACGTTCTCCTCAGTAAGTTTTGCCACAAATTCGGTCATTGTCGGTTGGTTGGCAGCAGCTTTGGCGATCTCCTCTTTTAATTGCGGCACAATTGCGTCAAGGTTGACTGCTTCTTTGACTCGCTCTGGTGACAGTCCGTGCCATATTTCAGGCAGTTTGAGCGTACTTTTGTCGATCTCCAAGTCTGCATCTTTCTTACTGGCGGAAATATTGATATTTGCGATGAACTGACTACCAATGGGCATATAGGCTGCGTCATTGTGGACAACGCCCATATTTTTCCATTGGTCGCCTGTTTGGACTTGAATTACTCTCTTGTCATAGATAGGACTTTGAGGATTGGCTTCGATTGTCATTCGGCAATTTAGGGATTCGTGGGGTTGCCATTGTTTATCTTTGAGTTCGTTGGTTTCATACTGCAAGCCAATTACTTTGATTTTTCCTACCTGTAGTTCTTGCAGTCGGTTGGCTACGACTTCCGTAAACATCTTGCCTGCGATCGCGCGATTATTGTTATGCCAGAGGGCAGCCGCTCGGCTTTCGCGTTCGGTTTCTGGAATTGCATCTCGTTGGGTTTCTAGATATTTCTCGGCGGCAGCAAATTTGTCGTCAACGTCATTTTTGGAGATTCCTAGTTGGAATTCTAGTTTCAGATTGCCGAAGATTTTGTCCTTTTCGATGGTTTTACCATAGGCGGCTAGGGTAGCTGGCGAGATTAATCCCACGTCAATTTTGTCTTTGTCGATTAGGGCGATAGCTTTGTAGGGATATTGTTTTTCGGTCTTCCAGTCCTTATTCTTGGCGATTTGGATATCGACAGTCTCTCCTTTGCGGGCGATCTCCCAAATAGGAGACTCGCCATCAGGATCAGTACTGATCACGCTGACGATTTCGATTGTGTTGCCTTTGCTAGAAGTAGCAGTAAGGGCTATACCTTCTTCATGTTCTAGTCGGCTCCGATTGGCAGCAGCTTCGGAGATGAGCTTGTTGTAGTGCGTGGCGATTCCCTTTGCCCATTCGCTATCTGCGGGGGTGTGGCTGTCTTTGGGGAAGATATGGTCAAAGCGGTTGTAATTGCGATCGCCAATCAGACTATGTTCTTTGTAAATCTGGTTGGCTTGTTCCACCATCCAGCCCACGGGGTCTTGAGTATTGGTTTTGATGCCTTCAGTGCCGATATAGGCATAGCTGTTATCTTTGTCTTTAATCCATTCGACCTGTTTGTATTTGGCGACTTTCTGACAGAATTGAAATTCATCTTCATTGACTTTTCTGGCACTTTTGGGCGTATCGACAGCACGTTGCAAGTTCACCGCTGCGAGGCTTTCTAGATTCCACAGCAATCTCTCGGTTTTGGCTAAACCTTGGGCTACAGCAGTCGCTTTTTCTGGTTCGGGTAGGTTTGAGATGGTACTAGCGATTTGGCTAATCTCGGTAATTTGGTCGCGCCATATGTCATTGAGAATGCGAAAGGGTTTCTTAGTTTCTCGGTCTTCCGCAAGTAGCTTTTGGAAGTGCTTGCCAATGTCTTGCAAGTATTCAGGTCTTTCAGCTTCTGGGATATATTGGGTTTCCCATCGCAAGGCTTCTAGCCTCATGCCCAGATTTGCAACTCGTCCTGTGGGGTTGTCGGCGGCATTCACCGCAGCACTGGCTAGGGTAGCAAATCCATTAGCAATATCGCGGGGAATTTTCTTTTCTTTTTCGACTTGAATTGGTTTGTTCTCTGGCAGATTCTTATCAATAATCTCTTGGATTAGGATTGGATATTGCTCAATGATTTTCTTGGAACTGCTTTCCTGTAAAGGGGTTAGTTGACTGGGAATTATCCCTACGCGATCGCCGTCAAAGTCGATCACCAGTCGTTTTGCGTCGTTGGGGTTGATGTAGCAGACTCCTTTCTGCCGATAGGCTTCGGGATCTAGTTCACGCAGAACTGTGAGGTTATTTGTGAATACGTCAAAGTTGGCAGCATTGGCGACGGGACTGCGATAGATGGCAACTTCGGCCCCATCGGGTAGTCCTGTAAAACTGACTTCGCCTTCTTGCAGTTGGTTGTGGGGTTGAGCGATGCCACTAGGGACGTAAACGCCGCCTGTGGCTACTTCTTGCCATTCGCTTTGTAGGAATTCTCGCAAGCGTTTGGCGATGTCTTCCATTTCTAAGATCTGACAATGCCCCCCTTCAATCAGGTCAGTTTTGAGGATGTCATACAGCCAATCTTGGTATTCTTCGTTAGGTGAGGCTACTTGCTCTCGTTTAATTTCATTGGCTGTTGTGTTTTCTTGTGGACTAAATCCCAGTTCTAGTGCTAGTTCTGGCTCGATGATTTGTGTAATGTTATCGCGATCTGTGACTTCCTCTTGTCTTTGTTGTTGTCGCTTTTCATGGCGCTCGATATACAGTTGCGCTATCTTGCGCGGGTCGGATTGGGCTTCAGCGAGGCGTTCGGCTTTGATTTTCAGCTTTGGCAGTACATCTGCTTGCACTCCTTCGGGAAAGAAGACTAATGCTTGAGTTCCCAGTTTCTGTTCGGTGAATTTGGCATCTTCTTTTCTTGACCAGAATAGACTAATTTCATGGATTCCTGTAGTGTTGGTTTTGTTGTCGCCTTTGATGCTCGATTTGGCAATAATGCCATCGACTTCTAGGGCTTGACAGAGCAAGCTGGCTCGACAAGTGCCTTTAATCACACCCTGCCATTCAGGTACGGCGGCTCGATATTGAAATGGACGATTGGGTTCGGCTTGCAGTTGGGTTGCTAGGTCTGGTGAGATCAGGCTATAGCAGTCGCCCAGTTTACTGGCTATTAGTCCCATCGCTTTGTCGCTGATGGTGATACCGTTGCTCAGGGTGATGGGTTGCTTTCCCCAGTCGGCTTTGTAGGTTCCTGTATCTGGATCTTTATTCAGGGTTTCATCATCAATGATTAGGATTCTTGCTTGCTCTTTAAATATTGAGGTCTTGGCTTCAGATACGGGCAAACTGCCGTAGGCGACAGCATCACTATGATTAGTGAAGATTTCTGTACTTACTTGTTTGGCGATTTCGCGATCGCCGAAATAAGCAGTTCTTCCATTAGCAAGAATTAAATACAGTCCTTGCTCTTGCAGTCGCTCGATGTCTCTTTCGGTGATACCGTCGTACATCTTACCAACAGCAAGTTTACTCGGCTCAGTGTCTTTTCCGATTTTCAGTTCCAGGTAGGTATGATCAACGGTTTTTGCGGGCAAGGGTAACTCTTGCCCTGTCTTCAGGTCAATTTGTCTAAATTCCATGTCATGATTTCTCGCTAAAATTCAAAATCAATTTCTGCTTCTTTAGTTGGTTTGATTCCTTGTGTTTTAGGTTTTGCTTTTGCCTTTTTGGGCTTTGGTTCTGCATCTTCGTCATATAGGGAATACTGTGCTTCATAGCGTGCTATGTCATCAAAGCTGGCTAGTCCTTCGCTCAGTAGTTCGTCATAGGTATAGCCTGCATCAATCTTGGACTGGATATTGTTTCTCATTAGTTCCTCTTTATGTGCTTAGAATTGGATACAACAGATTGGGGAAATTGATAACTCAGCGAGTACATTCTATCAATTTCTCTGGATTGATGATTGAAAATATTGTTCTTACAAATTCTGGGATTGTCAATACTCCGTTAATGGTAGTTTTAGCTTCACCAGCTAATCGCTAGATTTTCCAATAGCCTCACGTTGGTTGTATTCTGGTTTTAGTTTCATTTCTTATTTATGACCCTGCTCAATCTCAATCAAACTGATTTGTCCGACATTCGTTTAATTGCTTCTGATGTTGATGGTACTCTTACCCTCAATGGAAAATTTGCTTCCGATTTCATCTCGACTCTTCTCGATTTACAATCAGCAGGAATCAAAGTCCTCTTGGTGACTGGGCGCTCGGCAGGCTGGGTTAGTGCTTTGGTGAACTATTTACCTGTGGCAGGGGCGATCGCTGAAAATGGCGGTTTATTTTTACAGCCAAATGGTCAACAAGATTTACTTTCTTCGGTTCCTAATCTATCTAAACATCGCATTCTTCTAGAAAATACTTTTCATCACATTAAGCAGAAATTTCCTAATCTTCAGACTTCCACTGATAACCAGTTCCGTATTACTGATTGGACTTTTGATGTCAATGATTTATCGACTGATGATATTCAAGCAATCTCTTCGCAATGTCAACAAATGGGTTGGAGTTTCACGTACAGCAATGTCCAATGTCATATCAAACCAGTTCACCAAGATAAAGCTACTGGCTTGCTCTCAGTTCTAAACAACCATTTCCCTGAAATCAATTCGCAGCAAGTCCTAACCGTTGGCGATAGTCCCAATGATGAAGCGATGTTTGATGCTGATCTATTTCCCATCTCAGTCGGCGTGGCAAATGTTCGCCACTACCAAGACAAAATGCTGCATTTACCCAAGTACGTTACTCAGGCTTCCGAGTTTTCTGGGTTTTCTGAGTTGGCAAAATTATTATTACAAAAATAAAAAGCGGCGCATCGCACCGCTTCTTATTTTTTGGAAAGGACTGACGATTTAGCGATCACCTCTCATCACTAACAGTTGCACCAGTTGCAAGGCTGCATAGATTGCCGTTGCCACATACGTCCAAGCCGCCGCATTCAGCACACTCCGAGCGCCTCCACTTTCTTCACCTTGCAAAATTCCTAATTCATCAATCAGTCTCAAAGCTCGGCTTGATGCATCAAACTCAACAGGTAAAGTGACGATGTGAAACAGAATCGCTCCAGCAAACAAAATAATGCCAATGTTGATGAAAACTGTACTCAGACTACCTAATGAGGTTAGAAATAGTCCTGCCATTACCATCAGTGGTCCAAAGTTTGCGCCGATATTTGCCACTGGTACTAGCGAAGCACGGATATTCATGAATTGATAGCCCCGTACATCTTGCAATACGTGACCGCATTCATGAGCAGCGATCGCGGCGGCGGCTAGGGATGATGATGCGTATACCGACTCTGATAATCGCACTGCTTTAGCGGATGGATCGTAATGATCCGTTAGCTCACCTTCGACTTGTTCAACCGCGACATCATTAATGCCCATACGTTGCAAGATAGTTTGAGCTACCTGTGCGCCTGTCATTCCTAAACTTGATTGGATTTCGGCATATTTTTCGTAGGTTGCTTTGACCCGATGCTGCGCCCAAAACATCAGGAGCATCCCTGGAATTAGAATCAGGTAAGACGAGTGAAAGTACATAAACCTTTGTCCTCTAATCAGCTTTGTATCTTATTATCAATACTTCGGACAGTTTCAAAACCTTGTATCACCGATCCCGTATAGAGCTAGTATTTTGGGCTTTATTTAAATTATCGTTAGCTTTTGAGCCAACAACCAATTAAATCAAAATACTGCCCTACAAGCGTTATAGCCTCGTTAAAAAACTGTCCGAAGTATTGATTATCCCTCTGTCGTCTTAGCCCCTGACAGTAGGGAAAACACTACTACGCAAGCCCTTTACAGCGACTTGACATTACTAAAAAAGTGTCACAGATGACATTCATTGATGCTTGTCAGCAAAATCGAGGTTTATTTAGATAAAATTTTGATCTTTTATGGATCAGATCTAGAGCGATCGCTGTATGCTTAAATCACCGTTTTTATCCGCAGGAGATTACTTAGCTAGCTTTCCCCTTCAAACACAAAAAAGCCAGTGACTTCGACCTCACTAGCTTCTTTGTAAACCCGAAGGTTTTTAAATTTAATATCCAGGAATGGACAGATGTTGCTTCGGAAGGGCAATTTTGTTCAGCGCTTCTCTATATCTTAACGCAAGATACAAGATTAGCAACAGTTTTTGCTGCAAATTTTTAAATAATTTGCAAAAGGCAATTATTGATTATCGAACTGAATTCAAAAAGTCTGTTTATTTCCTGATTGAAATCGCTACAACCCCTACAATCAGGACGATTGAGATGTTTTTAAATTTGCGAGACTTGCCACAGCAGATCGGCAAAGCGATCGCCCGTGACAAGCAAAAAAGAGGTCAACGAGCATGACCTCGCAGAAAGATCGTGTTTGTAACACTATCGATCCAAAATTTACGACCAAAGGCTTAGAAGCAAAAACATTAACCACAACAGAATTAGCAGCGCAAACCTTTGCGAGCTTTTTCCCATATTCGTGGAATTTTATCTATGCCAAAAATATAGATCGGACGAGCAAACCCGAATGGAAAACCGAAACGCGCTATCCGATTACAGGAAGGCGACTGTACGACTATTGGGCAGATAACGAAACGCTGATCGGCGTAAGATTTGGCAACCAAACCGAATATGCCCTGCTCGACATAGACAAAGGCAGCCCCTACCACCCCAACAACAACCACGAGAAATTTAAAACCGTACTGCAAGCCCTAGAAGAAATAGGGTTGGTCAGACCGCTAATCGTGCAGAGTTCGCATAGCGAAGGACTGCATATCTACTATCCACTATGGCAAGAAGTACCCAGCTTCGGCTTAGCCTGCGCGATCAAATCCAGCCTGCAAAAAAACAACTGCGAAATCGCCGCAGGAGTAATCGAAAGCTTCCCCAACACCAAAAAATACGACTCAGAATATAACGGACATCGACTACCTTTGCAAACAGGCAGTTACCAACTCGACAACGACCTCCAGATCGTCGGACGGGATCTAAATCAATTTGTCGAAACATGGTTGACCGTACAAGAGCAACAAGACATCGACCTGCTAAACCAAGCGATCTCCGAAGCCAAAGCCAACTATCAACCACCCAAAGACAACCGCAAACTAATTAAATGGCGAGAAGACCTAGAAAAACAAATCGAAGCAGGATGGACAGCACAGGGACAATCCAACCAACTGTTATATCTAATGGGCAAATACGCCCGCGTCTTCTTAGGCTGTGAAGATGACAAAGCGATCGCCGAATACATCACTAAAACAGCAAGAGCCGCAGTAGGATTCATAAAATTTTGCGGCGATATCAAGAGACTCGACCAAAAAGCCAAAGATATCGCCCAATGGTGTATGAAGCATCATTTCCCCTGGGGAAGTAAAAAGGCAGAACAAACAAACGACGAAGGAGAAGATATAGAAAACAAAAAAGCCCAGAAACAAGCAGAAAGGCTCGAGCGCATCCTCACAACCGTAAACGAGCTAAATAAAACAGGAGAAATGCCAGAAACAATCCGAGGCATGGCGCAAGCGATCGCCAAAACAGCAAAAGTATCAGTAGAAACCCTATACGAAAACAAACAGCTATGGCATCCAGAATTCACCGAATCGCGTAACAGCATAAATACAAACAATTCCGCCCCATCCCCCATAGCAATCGCCCCCCCGATCAAACAAACTGAAACCCAGACAGAAAGGACTGTTACAGAAAAAGCCCTATATAAAGCGTTAGGCTGCTCTGAAACGCCCCTGCGAGGGCAAGAATTGCCCAAATTTGCCGACGTTGATTTTCAAGCCCCCACCCACTTGTCAAAGTCGTCGCCAAAAACTAGCGATCCGATGTGGATCGAGACCCACGGCAGGCTAAGTCCGTCAAAAACTGAAAACTCCAAAGGAGCGATCTCTCAAAATCCATCTCCAAAAACTGCTAATGCCGATTGCTTGCGACCCTATGAACTACCAAAATCTGAGCCTATGTCGGCGATTGGAAGCAGGATTGGCTATCTGAAAGCTTTACTAGAAACGCCAATTTTGCGTAGGAGTAAATCTGCATCGGAAATTGCTAGCTTGCAAGCCGAACTGGAAAGGCTAGAGTGCGATCGGCAGATAACCTTCAGTCCCTAATGAGGGTAGATACAGGATAAGTTGTGCGACGCGGTTCTGAGAAACTAGCCCGTGATCGGGCGATCGCTTTTAAAATGGTGATGTCATGTACTTTTTGTCGGATTTTGATCAGGTAAATATTCAGCTATTTCTCTGGATGAGTGGATTAGCATAGTCTGATACTTTTATCCTTCATGCCAAAAAATTCACTATATCTTATGAACAATTTTACAGTGTCAGCTATTGTCTCTTTTGATTCAACAAATAAGCAGTTAAAATAGTGCTATCAAATAAAGCTTAAATCTTTGTGATGCCTCAACAGACTTATAACTGGAAAAGATTTTGGTGTCCAAGGGAAAGAAATTTTTCTTTGGCTGATTTTGGTTACTTATATGATCCTGATACAGAATATGGTAAGCATATAAATCCAGATGTAGTCTCTTTTGAGGGTATTGCTGATATTCCATGCCTTATTTTATTGGGCGAACCAGGCATAGGAAAATCATCTGCCTTACAAACAGAAAAAGATGATATTAGTACGAAAATCAAACAGCAAGGGCATACATCAATTCATCTTAATCTAAGATCATTTGGTAGTGAAGATCGTCTAATTAGAAGTCTTTTTGAACATGAAACATTTAAATCTTGGAAAGATAGTAGCCATAGACTATACCTATTTTTGGATAGTTTTGATGAGTGTTTATTGAGAATTGATACTCTGTCTACATTTCTTGCTGATGAGTTGTCTAACCACTCTAGTCAAATACAGAGATTATATCTTCGCATTGCTAGTAGAACAGCAGATTGGTCTTTAGCGTTGGAAAATCGTTTCATTAATCTTTGGGGCAAAGATGCTGTCCGTGCCTATAAACTAGCGCCACTAAGAAGAAAAGACGTTGAAGAAGCAGCCACCGCAGAAAATATTGAAACTGAATCTTTTGTAGAGGCAATTAGACAAAATGAAGCTATACCTTTTGCAATAAAGCCTATTACACTAGGATTTCTTTTAAGGATTTATAAAAGTAAAGGTGGGTTTCCTGAACGAAAAATCGATCTTTATTTAGATGGATGTCTGGAGCTTTGCAAAGAACCACCCGAATCAAATCGACGTGAGGCAAAATTACTTGGTAATTTAGATCCAGAAATACGATTAGCAATTGCAGGAAGGATTGCAGCACTTACGATCTTCTGCAAGCGTTCAGCCGTTCTACAAAATTGGGGTCAGGATCAGCTTTTACCAGAAGATATAACATTCAGAGAGATTTCGGGAGGAGAAGAAATAGTTAAGAAGATTAATTATCCAGTTAACGAGAAAGCTATCGAAGAGGTAATAGGGACTGGACTTTTTTCTGATCGTGGTGATAATCGATTAGGTTTCGCCCATCAAACTTATGCCGAGTTTTTGGCTGCTTGGTACATTGCAGAGCATAGCAATTTGCCATTAGTTCAGATAATGAGTTTATTGATTGCTCCTGAAGATCCTGAAAAACGGCTCGCTCCGCAACTTCATGAAACTGCCGCGTGGATAGCAAGTATGAGACAGGATGTTTTAAAGGAGATTACGCGAACTGATCCAGATGTTATATTGCGTAGCGATATTCCTACTGATGCAAGCTTTAAAGAAGAACTTGTTGAAAATCTATTGAAGCGATATGATCAAGGCTTAGTTGAAGACTTTGATTATCGGATTATAAACTACAAGTATCTGACAAAGCTAAAACACCCCAAATTAGCCAATCAGCTTCTGCCGTATATACAACAGGATTCTACAAAGAATTTGCAATCTAGACATAAAGCAATTGATATTGCGGAATGTTGTGAAGAAAAATCTTTACAGGCGGTATTAGCAGATCTCGCTCTCAATGATTCAGAAAATATTCATTTGCGGGGAAGTTCTGCTCATGCTTTAACCTTAATAGGTGATTCAGCTACTAAGAAAAAATTAAAGGATTTAGCGGTGTCTAACCCTATTGACGAAAAATGGCATCGACTCAAAGATTATAGTTTGACGGCTGTTTTCCCAGAACACCTAACAGTAAAGGAACTCTTTGCCTCACTTACATCTTCCAAGATTAATATTAGATACAGCAAATTTCTCAGTACTGAACTTGTAAAAAATCTAAATCCTCTAGATTTACCTATCGCATTAAATTGGATTATTAATCAAGGGATTAGACATTATCAATCCCCATTCAAATCAGCAGCGAATGCAATTGTTAGATTCTCAATGAACTATATTGAAGAACCTAGTATCTTAGAATTAATTACTAAGATTGCTATGATTCAATGGGAACAACATCACGCTCTTATTACAGAAATATCTGAATTTGAAAATCTACTACTTACATCTGAAAGCAAGAGAAGATCACTTTTGCAATCTATTGTTTCACGGCTTGCTGAAAAAGAAAACTTAAAGCCCTATGACTTCTCCTACTTGATAAATCCTGTTACAGGAATAAATCTTCTCACTGATGATTTTATTTGGTTAGTTGAAAAGGCAAAGGCAGAAAATTGTGGTAAACGCAAAACTATTTGGGTACACCTTGTTAATTGGAGTTTTAATCGTCTGAATCTAATACAAATAGATGCTTTGCTCTTAGCAACTAGAGAAGATTTAATGTTTCAGAATCGTTTTGGAGGATGGTTTGCAGCAATAGATCTTGATTCAGACGAAGCTAAAATAGAAAGAGAGCGCTATCAAGAGATGCAAAAATCTGTACGAGAGCAAAACAAAAAAGAAGGATTTTCCGATCAGGAGATTAAAGAAAGGATAAGTTACTATTTAAATGAGTTTAGCAGTGGAAATATAGATGCTTGGTGGCGGCTAAACCAAGAAATGACCTTAAGACCATATATCCCTTACTACGAAAATGAATGGATGATAGATCTCACAGATTCCTATGGTTGGCAATCAGCAGATTTAATTACTAAGAATCAGATAATTAATGCGGCGAGAGGTTACATCACAAAAAAAAATAACTATTCAAATGGTTGGATTGACAAAAATACATATGATTTACCTTCTTTTGCGGGATGTAGAGCTTTATTTCTTCTCCTAAAAGAAGATTTAACTTTTTTAAACCAAATCACTCCTAAGATTTGGGCAAAGTGGACACCTGTAATTGTGGCTTTTCCCAGTCAAAATGGAGAAGCTTTAGATATTTATCTTGATTTACTGAAATTAGCATATTCTCATGCTCCACAAGAATTTATTGATACTCTAGTTAAACTGATTGACTCTGAAGGTAAGGATAGTGAATATATTTCTAGTGTTGACAAATTAGAAAAATGTTGGGACGACATCTTAAAGAGTGTTTTACTCAATAAA
Source organism: Pseudanabaena sp. Salubria-1 (assembly GCA_023336205.1). GTDB lineage: Bacteria > Cyanobacteriota > Cyanobacteriia > Pseudanabaenales > Pseudanabaenaceae > Pseudanabaena. The sequence goes on along the minus strand of JALQCR010000002.1, from coordinate 54,489 downwards.
ATTCAAGCGCTCGATTTACAGCCTAAATGTATTACACAGTTGTTAAAAGAACTTCTTAAGCAAGATCACGAACAATCAAGAGATTTTGCCAAATTGCTGTTAGCTTGGTCTAATGATGATGAGCGTAAAATAGCTATTTCGGCTGCTGAAGCTTTACTCAATTATACTCAGCAGTCTGATTGGGATAATATTTGGCAGGCTATTAGCAAAGATCTCGATTTTGCAAAAGAATCTCTAGAGATTACTAGTTGTGGGCTACGCCATGTCAATCTAAATCTAGATGAAAAACAACTTGCCGATCTCTACATCTGGCTTGAATGCAACTATCCACATACTGAAGATCCAGTATATGATACTTGGCATTCTGAAGAAAGTCGTGAAAATATAGCTCGATTTAGAGACGGTGTACTTACTCAACTCGGAGAAACTGGTACTCTGAAAGCTTGCCATGAAATTCAACAAGTTATCGAGTATTTCCCTAACTACGATTTAAAGTGGCATTTGATAAAAGCTCAGAATGCCTTGAGAAAAAAGAGTTGGAAACCACCAGAGCCAAAAGAATTGATGCAGTTGGTGAACAACAGCGATAAACGCCTCATACAAGATGGTAATCAGCTTCTTGATGTATTAATTGAATCCTTACAACGTCTTGAGTTAGAACTTCAAGGTGAAACTCCTGCGTCTAGAGATATTTGGGATAAAGATTCCAAAGATTTTTTCAAGCCAGTTAATGAGAATACTTTCTCCAATTATGTAAAACGGCACTTTGATCGAGATCTCAAACTACAGGGGATTTTTGCTAATAGAGAAGTAGAACTTAGATCCAGAGCTACAGGTGCGGTTCTGGAACGGACAGATATTCATGTAGATGCTGTCATTAGAAATCACGCGGGTGAAATAATAGATTCTGTTACGGTTATTATTGAAGCTAAAGGTTGCTGGAATGGCGACTTAGACGAAGCTATGCAAACTCAACTGGTTGATAGATATCTGAAAGATAATCCCTGCCAGTATGGTTTGTACCTAATTGGTTGGTTTTATTGTACTCATTGGGATACTCGTAAAGCCAAATCACCTAAAATTAGTCTTGAAGAAACAAGAGAACAATTTGCAAAACAGGCTGAAAGTTTATCTCAAGGTGGTGTAAATATTAAATCATTTGTACTTAACGCCTCATTGCGATAGTACTTTAGATTTATCTTGAGATTAGTGATTTTAGAATTTTTGTTTATGTGATCGCTGCTAACAATTGGTCATATATCAATATATGACCAACGCGAGTCAACCAAAGTTAAACAGTTATGAAATCAAAGACTCAATTTCTGTCATCTTTTGCTTTAGCAACTCATAGACATCTCTTAAACTTGTAGGATCGGCAGATCGTAGTAAATCTGAAGAAATCAGATCAACACTTTGCTTGATTTTACCTAACTGTTTATTGGCGTCGATCGCACTTTCTGGGCTAGGACTATGCTTAGCGATCGTCTCATTAACTAGCTTCCGAGTTTGTAAAACTGACAAATTCTCTTGTACAACCTTTTTAGTTAAATCCTCTCTTACTCGTTTTGCCTTGGCTTGGGACAAATTTAGATTCTTCGCCGAAAGTTTTTGCAAAGCGATCGCATGAACACCCTTTAGCCCCAGATTGCGAATCGCATCTTTGAGATCATCTGCTAAGCCCAACATTGGTAGCAAGTTAGCATCAACAGAAGCAGGATTGAGTTGTAACTCTAGTAAAATTCTTAAAACATTGTGTTCAGTTTCATTGACATGATTAGGATCTACTTCCACCATTTGGCTAGAGTCATTAGATGCTAAATTAGCCATGACTTCAGATAGTCTCTTTTGCTTATTCAATCTCCGAATGACCGTAGATAAAACTCTGGGGATGTCATCGGCTTTTAACCCCACGTTTAGCGAAATCTCTTTAATGATTGCTTCAGCCTTATCGAGAGGGTTAAGGTCTTCACGATGCAATGATGTTAATAAAGCCTTACGGTGTAGTTCCTGCGGTGCATCCATCGTCACGGCTTTGATAGTTGACCATCCTAGCTCCCTCGCCGCACGCCATCGACGCTCACCGTCAAAAAGTAAAAAGCTCTCATCTTCTTGGGCAATCACAATAATTGGTGAAAGCTGACCATCTGATGCTAAGGACTGAGACATTGCCCCAATACTTTCATTCAGAAAGGTGCGACGGGGTTGATCGGGGTTCTGAATGATTTTGGTGATTTCTAAATCTACTACTCCAGATTGAGACTTCAGTTGTTCTTTTAATGTTGATAGCTGAATTTCAACTTCTTCGGAGCCAGAAGCTCTTAATTTCTCGATTTCGGTTTTGAGTAGAGCGATTTCTTCCTCAGCGTTGGACAATTGTTGAGTTTGTTTTGCGCCTGAAAAGTAGTCAGCGATATTGGGGGCTTTACGAGCTGCCATGATTATTTTTTCCTTTTCACTTTCTTACCGATTAATTGCACAACATGTTCAGAAACTTCTTTGAAGTCAGCTTGGGCGGGATGTTGATGTCGATACAGATGTAATGGTAAACCTTGCCCACTGGCATTGATAAACTCCGCCGAGTCTCTGATAGGAGGGAAACAGTGAATCCCTAATTGGTCAAGTTGGGTTGGGAGATCTTCTAATATTTGGCGGTGGGTTGCGCGTCTGGCATCGTATTGATTAGGTACAAATCCCATGACCTCTGGCTGGGGATCGAGCCTTAATTGTTTGCTGTTGTGATATACCCATTCAATTAATTTGGCGGAACCTTGGATTGACTTTGGTTCAAGTTGGACTGGAACTAAAACATGCGTACAAGCTGATAATGCTAATAAAGTTAGAGGCCCAAGGGTTGCAGGGCAGTCAAAGATAATTAGATCGTGGGAAATGGGATGGTCTTTTAGGCAATCGCCAAGTAAATAGGCTCCTCGGCGATGTAATACCATCTCATCGGCGACTCTTGTTAAGATCATCCCTCCTTGGACTACATCTACTTTATTAGTGTTTTCTGTCCAACACTTTTCTAATGGCCATTGTCCAGAAAAATCATTATTTAATACTGATGCTAGGGTTTGTTCAGGTTCGGGTTGTGGTAAACCGCAAAATAGGCTTAGAGAACCTTGGGGATCGAGATCCATTAGGGCAACTGACAATCCGTAAAGGCTCATTTCATAAGCAATATGCACAGATAATGTGGTTTTACCACTTCCGCCAGCATTACTGAGAACGGCAATTCGGCTTTGCATTTGTTGATATGTCTAAACAATCAAGGACATCATATATCAATATATGACTTTAATTTTATAGCTGCATCAAATAAATATAAGATACTTAGAGTAAGTAGTACGAAACGCCGCTCACTGTCAAAAAATTAAAAGGAAGATAAGGTACTTGAATGAGTGTTCTTGCAGTCGAACTAGATTTCTTAGATCTGATCTTGGATTGGCAAATGACGATCGCATGGGCAGGAGAAGCAAACTGTGAGCCATCAAGGTTAGGTTGGTGGCGCACTGATTTAATTGATGATCTGGGTGGCGGCGATCTCCTAGCGCGATTATTGCCACGCACCAAGGTATATGCAGGATGGGAGTCTGCTCGTCAGGCAGCGATCGCTACGGATCGACGGGCTAGGCAAAGAATGGCTAATCCTGATAAATTGCGAACGATTTTCTTTTGGGGATTTGACTTAGATGAGAAATTACACGATCGCCTTGCGGCAAGAAAACGACTGAATGAAAATTTGAAATTGCCGATCGCTTGGGAAGACGGCTTTGATCGTGAGGCGATCTCCAAGCAAATTAGTGATCGCTGTGGTGAGAGTAAATATGAGCTTGTGGCTGGGGGGCGCGAGATTAGAAGTTTTGATTCAGACCAGCAAAATCTCTTGTTTCTAGTTGCGGCACTTATCCCATTCGATCAAAATTATTCAATGCCGTTTTATCGGATTGCTTAGGAGTATGGTTAGTTTGAGTAAAAATATGGACTTATCTATGGACTTATCTGCAAATTATGGCGCGGAGGTTAGGTCGTTGCACACAAGACTAATGCGCGTTCCTTTGGCGATTGAAGAAAGTTATAGCTACTGGCAAAATTGCCATGCAAATGTTTTGGATTTGGATGTTGATCGAGATCGCATTACTAATAAAACTGACAAAATCAATCAACTTGCTGAAATTGCTTTTGAAAAGCGTTGGTTTGGTAGTAAGAGCATGGCACGAACGCAATTACTACTGAAGGAGTTTTCGCAGCGCTATGATGCTTATCCCGTAGCGCTATTGGTTTTGCAGCAATGGCAGCCCCGTGATTTATTAACAAGACGAAATCTCTGTCATTGGCATTTACAACTCGTTGATCCACTCTATCGCGCCTTTACAGATCATTATCTGGGACAACGGCGCATTTTAAGAGCAGATATTACGGACTCGAATATTGATCGCGACATCGTAGGACGATGGGTCAGCCAAAACATGGGAAGAGATCACTGGTCACCTGCAACGATCGCCAGAATGGCAACAGGGCTAATTGCGGCGGCAGCATCGGCGGGGCTATGTTCGGACAAGATGGGTAAACGCAATTTGCTATATCCCCAAGTGAGCGATCTCGCTGTGGAGTATTGGTTATATTTTTTACGGGCTTTAACTTTTGAGGGAACTTTGCTCGATAACCCTTACTGGCGATCGGTGGGTTTGACTGGGAGTTTGCTAGAGACTCGTTTACAACGTTTACCAAATCTTGATTTTCGCCGCATGGGTGAACTCATTGACTTTGGGTGGCAATGTGTCGATCTTAAGGATTGGGCGTTGCGATTAGATCGGGAGAACTTAGCTCGGGAGAATTCAGGGTAATGACTAATCGTAGTTCGGCAAATAATGTAATTGATCGCGTGGTATCTGCTCTCAAGACTGACCTAATGGCAGAAGGAGGGGCAAAAATTAGCACCATGCGGAACTATCAATTTGCGATCGCTGTTTATCCTCCTGACAGAGAATTTGAGATGCGCCGAAAGCTGAAACAAATGCAAGATGAATTACAAGCCGTGGGTTGGAATGTTTTATCTATATCGTTATTGCAATTATTCATTGAGCGATTAAAAAGTAAGTCGCCACAGTCTTTAGATCGATTAATTGCTATGGAAAAAAGATTAGCGGATAAGACTAGCGATCGCGGTTTGAACTATCTCAAGGAAAAATTAACTCCTGAAGTTGAAGGGGCTGATGGGATTGCACAGGACATAATTAAGAAAATCAATGAGTTTATGCCTGATGCTACACCTGACAAAAAGTTAATCCTATTAAGCCGTGCGGGAGGTTTGTATCCTTTCTTTCGTTCATCAGGATTACTTCGACATCTTGATGGCAAGACGAGCAATCTACCGATCGTGCTGCTCTACCCAGGAGACAGACAAGATGTAAGTTCGCTATCATTTATGGGAGAACAAACCACCGATCGCGATTATCGTCCCCGCATTTATTCTTGACCCTCACCCCCTAGCCCCCTCTCCCATTAAGGGAGAGGGGGAATAAGAGAAATTTAACAACTTCTCTTGCTCCCTTTCTCTCATTAAGGGAGAGGGAGAACAAGAAAAAACAATATTTCTCTTGCTCCCCTTCTCCCCACTTGGGAGAAGGGGCTGGGGGATGAGGGCAATTATCGCTTTTGATAAATACTTGGAGAAAACACGATGCTTGTTAAAGATATTTTTGCTAGGGACGTAACGCGGGACATTGCGCCTGTGGTTTATTTCCATGAACAGGAGCCATCTAAATTATGGGAAGAGGTTTCGGAATATATTATTACGGGGGGCTATGCTGAAAATGATCCGCGCCATACTCGTACCAATCAGGGAATTCATGAGCAGTTTGTGCGCTTACTTAAGGCGATCGCCCAAGATTTAGAACAGCCAAATCGGTCAGGGACGACCTTACCTGCCGCTTGGATTTCGGGGTTTTATGGTTCGGGGAAATCTAGCTTTGCGAAGTTGTTAGGGCTGGCGCTAGACGATCGCCAAATGCCTAATGGACAAAAACTCGCTGATGCTTTATTGTCGCAGGATGATTCACCTAAGTCCGCCGAATTTAAGGAGGCTTGGCAAAGGTTAACCAAGCGGATAGAGGCGATCGCGGTGGTATTTGATATTGGCTCTTTAGCGCGGGAAAATGAAGATATCCATCAAGTTGCTAAGCGCGAAATTCAAAAACGTTTGGGCTATTGTAAAACTAGTAATTATGTTGCCGAGCATGAACTAAAGTTAGAAATCGATGGGCGTTGGGAGGCTTTTTTAGAATGTGCGATCGCTACAATCGGTAAGCCTTGGGAGCAGATCAAAAATAGTGAATTAGCCGAAGAAGATTTCTCTCTGATTTTGCATCGCCTTGAGCCTGAAAAGTATATTGAGCCGATGAGTTGGATCGACAGTCGGGCGGGGAGCAGAACGGGGCAAGGGTCAGCCGTGGATGATACGACTAAGGCGATCGCCGCCATGCTCAATCGTCGCGCTCCCAGTAAAACCCTATTTATTACCATTGATGAAGTCAGTCAGTATATCCATCAAAATGACAATCGGATGCTGAAGTTGCAATCTTTTGTAGAGGATCTCGGTCAAAAACTGAAGGGACGGGTGTGGCTGTTGGCAACGGGGCAGCAGCAACTTGAGGATGGCATCGATCAAGGTAATATTGGCAAGCTCAAGGATCGATTTCCGCCCAGATTTCGGGTGCATCTGACACCTGCGAATATTCGCGATGTTGTGCATAAGCGACTCTTGCAAAAGTCACCTGCCCATGAAGCAGAGTTGCGAAATTTGTTTCAACAGCAACGTTCTGACTTAAAGCTCTATGCTTATGGATGTGAAAATATTTCTGAAGAGGATTTTCTAGAGGTTTATCCCCTCCTGCCCAACTACATCGATCTGTTCATGCAGATTACCAGCAGCTTGCGCTTGACTTCTACCCGTGTCAAAGGTGATGACTCTGCCGTGCGCGGGTTGCTGCAAATGCTAGGGGAATTATTTCGGACACAGGGGCTAGGTGGTCGCGACTTAGGAAACTTAGTCACGATTGATGATATCTACGAGATTCAGCAGACGGCGTTGGATGTGGATACGCAAAATACGATGACGCGGATCTTGGGCGATCTCGAAATTGTCGGTGACGAAATTTCTCTAAAAGTGGCGAAGGCGATCGCTTTATTACAGTTAATCCAAGAAACACAGCCCACGACGGCAAAATTTATCAGTCAATGTCTTTACGATCGCCTCAGTGCTGGTAACAATGAACCTGAGGTACAGATTGCCCTTGATAAATTACGCGATCGCGGGCATATTACTTACTCTGAAAAATTGGGGTATAAACTGCAAAGCTCCGCAGGGCAGGAATGGCAAAGAGAGCGTGATAGCGAGGGTGTGAATGATGAAAAAATGACGGCGATCTTGATGGAAAAACTCAAGGTGTTGATCGGCGATACTGAAAATCCTAAATATAAAGGACGTTCTTTCCGTTGGCAGGCTTACTTTAGCGATGAGCGTCAGCGCAAGGATGAGCGCTTGATCTCACCTAATGATGTGGCGACAGCAATTGTCGATTTGCGCTATATCCGTGATGATCTCAAAGAAGATGTCACGATCTGGATTGCCCAGACTGGACAGGAAGCCTATCGCGATCGCCTGTTATGGGTAGTGGGCAATATCAGCGATATTCCTGAACTAGCGAGAAGACAGGTGCGATCGCGGCAAATGATTAAAAAATATCAAGGCAGATTTGCAGCATTATCACCTAATAAACAGCGACTCTTGATCGAAGAACAGTCGGAAGCCGATCGCCTAGATGCAAGTCTTAAAGAAGCGATCGCTAATGCCTTTGTGCGGGGAACGTTCTATTTTCGGGGTCGGCAACTCGACGCGCAGGGTTCTAGCTTTTCGAGCCTATTGCAGCGCACCGCCGAGAGTATTTTGCCAGAAGTCTATACCTATTTTCAGGACATGGCGATCGCCCCTAGTGAACTAGAACAATTGTTTAAAAAACAACTTTCAGGTGTATCGCCCAAGTTTATGGAGAGGGAATTAGGGATTTTGAGCCTTGATGCAGGGAAATATGTACCCACCTGTAACGGTGAAATCCCCACATTAATCTATAACGAGATTGCCAAAAATAATGGCATGGCTGGCAATAGTCTATTAGCCATATTTGGCAGTGCGCCCTATGGTTACGCTTCCGATCTGGTGCGGGCTTGCTTGTTGGGACTGCTACGGGCGAATAAAATTCGTATCCGTACTGAGAATCAGCAAATGATTAGTTCATACGCGGATGTGGGCGTAGAGGATTTATTTAAGAAAGAGCGCGATCTGAAAAAGGCGGAAATTTTACTTGCTACAGAAAGTGATATCACCGTGCGCGATCGCACTGCCATTTGTAAATTCTTTAAAGACTATTTGCAAGTAGAACTAGACCGCGAAAAAGAAGCGATCGCTGATGCTGTATTTCAATATTTCCCCCATAAGTCTTCTCTGTTACGAGAGTTAGAGGGGAAATACAACCGTTTACCTCTGCGTTTACCAGATCACACTGATCAAAATCCTGCTAATCAAAATCGTGACGATCGCCGCCAAATTCCTGATAGCCTGCAAAAATTGCAAAAAGCTCTCCTTGATTGCTGTCAATCTCGCCAAATCGAAGACACCGTAAGAGCCGTTAAAAAGAATCTAGACATCTTGCAAGACGGGCTGCAACGCCTCGGCATCGAAAATAGCGAACTGACAAATGAGGCGATCGCTCAAGTCAAAAAAGCCCATGATACCTATGTGCATTGTGTGGAGCAGTTGCGCGGGATGGATAAATTAGAAGATCTTGAACTAATGGCGATCGCCCTACGCGAACAACTGCAAGCGGAACGTCCTTGGCGCGATCTGACTAGTTTAACCCCTAGTATTGAGGCGATCGCCTTGCGCTATCGTGAGGTAAGGCACGACTTGCTTGATGATCAATATCTCCAACTAGAAGCAGTCTCAGCAAGGGTAAAGACGAGATATGGTTTTGCGCGACTCAGTGAAGAAAAGGCTGACTATGTGATCCGTTCGATCCGACAGGCGGAGATCAAAACTACGGAGGATGCGCTCTATCCGACGCTGATCCAGTTACGCGACTCGGTGGTACGACAGCTAGAGTATGCGGAAATGGAAGCCAATGCGACTCTTGATCGCTTGATTTCAGAAGAGACTCAGGAGCAGGTTCTCACCCTTGATGTGCTTACGGATTTACGCAACCGTGAACTTCGCAATCCTGAAGAGGTGAATGCCTTAGTCGATACCTTTCGCGATCGCTTGTTGAAGCAGTTGGAGAATAAGAAAAATGTGCGGATTCGGTTGATATAAAGCCACTGGCTTTATAATGCTATGTAGCGCGAATATTTTTAGAGTTTAGAGTCAAACCATGCTGCAACTCGATCGCCAAGATTTATCTAATAAGCTATCTAATAATCTACCCAGTAGTGACGAATTACCCGATTCAGATGATACCCCTGTGGATAACGAAGACCAGAACTATTTACCAAATCTCTTGTTATTCCTATTGGAATATATCTGGAAAGATCGCCATGATTGGTATTTTGGGGTCGATATGGGGATTTATCACACTACAGGCGCAAGCCCTAGAGTGCCAATTGTTCCTGACGGATTTTTGAGTGTTGGCGTGGAACGGCGCAAGGCTGGCAAGTCTCGTAAAAGCTATGTGATGTGGGAAGAGAATAATATTGCGCCAATTTTGACTATAGAAATGGTGTCTCATACCTATGGCGATGAGTACGAGAAAAAGTTAGAGATTTATCGTCATCTTGGGGTGAAATATTACCTGATTTATAATCCCGAATTTTGGCGGCGTGATGGTCACTCGTCCTTAGAAATATATCAATTGATTGATGGTGACTATCAATTACAGCAATTACAGAACAGCAACCCATTTTGGATGCCAGAAATTAGCTTAGGGATTGGGCGTTGCACTTTACCGACTGACCCCTATCAGCGTAAAGTCTTGACTTGGTTTGATCAAAATGGCGATCGCTATCTCACCAGTGATGAAAGAGCATCGCAATCACTGCAACAAGTGGAAGCTTTAAAGGCTAAGTTGCGATCTCTAGGCATTGACGAAGAATAAATTTACTTATGGCTAATTGCCATATATGTCGTATATGAATATTGCTAATATCCCAATCTCTGCTTGTCAAGCGATCTCCCGTCACCAATCGCTGAAACTTAATTTAGAAGACAGTGAAACCTTTGTACAAACAATCCTGAATTCTCGTGAACCCAATGCGCGATTAAAGGCGGCAGCGTTACGACATCAACAGGTGTTGAGAGGCTAATGGTTCTTAAAGATTTAAGCAACACTTTATGAAACTCTATTTACCAAGGCTATAATTTAAAAACTATTTGGCATATTGAGCTATATGAGTAATATCCAAGAAATTGTTGTCAGTAAAATGCAGGCTTTGTCAAACAAACAGCAAGAAAGCGTTTTGTTGTTTATTGACTGGTTGTTAGCGCCTAGTGGCATGATGGACGCAGAAAAGTTAGAAGAATCTTTGATTTTAGGTGTCGAAAGTCTTGATCGAGGAGAAGGAATTGTTGCAACCGATCAATGGTGGGAACAAGAGCGCGATCGCCTGATTAATAGTTCATCCAATTTTGTCGCGCAATCTAGCTAATGCACAGTATTATCATTTCTCTCCCTGCTCGTGCTGACGCTCTCCTCTATGACCTACCTCACGCCTACAGCTAAATCTCAACTCTCCAAAACCATTCGCAATTTGCGCGATCGCCTGATTACTGACCTCCACAACGCCGTTGAGTCCACATACTTGATGGGCGTAAAGCTGGAACAAGTGCAGCTAGATGAGGAGCGCCATTGTAAGCGGGAGCGGTTAGAGAAATATCTGGAAGAACTGGTGAAGGGGGATCTCGCGGTTTATAAGGGCAAGCAATCGCCAAAACTCAAGCAGGAATTGCGCGATCGCCATCGGCAGGATCTCGAAAAGTTGGCGGCGGCGACATGGCTCAATCGGTTAGCAGTGATTAAGCATTTAGAGGCGATGGAGTTGCTGAAGCCGAAATTGGTGACGGGGGGATGGCAGAGCGCCGCTTTTAAGGAATTTCGGGACTATGCACCAGAATTTTTGCAAGAAGAAGATCAGGGCTATGGGTTGTTGTTGCGGTTGGTATTTGATGAACTGGCGCTAGACTTGTCGGGTTTATTTGGGCGCGGCGGATTGAATGGCTATATTGAGCTTATTCCCATGCCTGCGTTGACTTTGCGGTATTTAGTGGAGGAGCTAGACAAGGTTGAGGCGGATGCTTGGCGCGATGATACGACTTTGGGCTGGATCTATCAATATTGGAATGATCCTGAACGGGAAAGCATTGATCAAAAGATGAATGATGGCGGTAAGGTGGAGCCACACGAAATCGCCAGTAAGACGCAAATGTTTACGGAGCGCTATATGGTGGAGTGGCTATTGCAAAATAGCTTGAATAATCAATGGTTGGAGATTTGTGCGGCGAATGGTTGGGTTGCTGAGGCGGTGCGCGATCGCACTCTCGAAAATCTAGAAACAAGGCGGCAAGTGTGGCGGCAAAAGCGCGAGGCGGGGGAGGTGGCGCTGGATGAGTTGATGGCGATCGAGAATGAGCAAGAACAGCGTTGGAAGTATTGGGTGAGATCCCCCCTAGCCCCCCTTGTAAAGGGGGGAAAAGATTCTCTTGAAGTTTCTCTGCATAAGGAGGATGGAAGATCCCCCCTAACCCCCCTTAAAAAGGGCAGGGCTGTTTCAAGAAATGGTAGAAAATTGATAAAGATAGGTAGAAGTCATAAGCAAAGTATTTAAGCGATAATTTTAGCCAATAGTGTCAAAGGAGGTAGAAAATGAGTAAAAGCATAATTGATTATCTCAAAGAAGTGCCAGATCCACGCGAAGCGAAAGGAAGTCGTGATGATTTATGGCAAATCCTGCTAATCATCATTATGGGAATTATGAGTGGACACACAACCTACCGAGAATTAGAGAGATTCGTAGAGAGACATCGGCGCACTCTCATCAAGCTACTAGCCCTGAAACAAGGAACCGCCCCATCATATTCAACACTTAGACGAATGATGATCGATGTAGACTATGCCGCGCTCAATAACGCGTTTAATAGCTGGATGCAAGAACAGCCCATGGCAGGAGGAGCCGCCATCGCAGGAGACGGCAAAAGCCTGAGAAATACCGTAAGTAATGCTGACAATAACAAACAGAACTTTATTAGCATGGTATCGCTATTCTCGCAGCAACAAGGTGTGGTGGTAGCAACCGCAATCATGGAGAATAAAAAAGAGAGTGAAATCTGTGTGATTCAACAACTTTTGTCACAGCTTAACTTGGAAAATCATGTGTTTACGATGGACGCTTTACACTGTCAAAAGAAGACAGTTGAGGCAATAGTTGAAAGCAACAATGACTACATCATCAAAGTAAAAAAAAATCAACCAAAACTGCAAGAAGCGATTAGAGTCCAGACAGAGAAAGAAACACCGATTCAAGTCAAGGTTGAGGATGATTCATCAAAAGGACGCAAAGTTCAGAGATTAGTGGAAGTATTTGTACCACCCGTCAATATTGATTCACGTTGGAAAAATGTACAGTCGGTGATAAGGGTAACTCGTTCGGGTGAACGCGATGGCAAGCCTTACAGCACATTGAGTTACTACTTCAGTTCTTTACCGCCAAAATCTGAACGAATTGCCAAAGTGATTCGAGGACATTGGCAGGTCGAAAACCGCCTACATTGGGTAAAAGATGTCATATTCGATGAAGATAAAAGTCCTCAAAGAGCAGGGAATGCGCCGATTAATCTGTCAATCATCAAGACTTGGGTCCTTTCTGTATTTAGGCTTCATGGTTTTGAATCAATAAAAGGAGCAATTGACCAATTTTCCCACAAAATACCTGCTATGTGGTCTTTGCTAATTTGAACTCTCTCTTACCCTTTCTTGAAACAGCCCTGCCTTAAAAAGGGGGGGAAAGACTCTCTTCCTCTTCTCCCCCCTTTACAAGGGGGGCTGGGGGGGATCGAAACCTTGCAACGTAGACAGACAGATTTGAATAAACCGAATAGCCTTGATAAAGCTAGTCTTTCCCTCCGCAATCTCAAGCTCATCGATCCTGCCTGTGGGTCGGGGCATTTCCTTGTAATTGCTTTTGACTTGCTGTTTGCTTTTTATCAAGAGGAGGCGCGGCATCGGGGGGAAGTTTGGACGGATGCGGAGATCGCTAATAGCATCTTAGAAAATAATCTCTATGGGATTGATATTGATGCGCGGGCGGTGCAGATGGCGGCGGCGGCGTTGTGGTTGAAGGCGAAGGGGCTTTGCAAGGATGCTGCGCCGAAGCAGATTAATTTGGTGGCGGCGAATTTGAATTTGGCTAATTTGCCGAAAGATGATCCTGAGTTGTTGAATTTTTATGATGAGGTGCGATCAGCGACGGGGATTCCGCCGAAGTTGACGATGCAGGTTGTGGAGGCGCTGAAGGGTGCGGATGTGTGGGGTAGTTTGCTGAAGGTGGATGGGGCGGTGACTCAGGCGATCGCTGATTATGAAACACAGATTAGTCAGCCCTTGCAGTTGTCGATTTTGCCCTCATCCCCCCTGCCCCCTTCTCCCAAGGAGGGAGAAGGGGGAGAAAGAAATCTTACTCCCCTCTCCCGTTCTGGGAGAGGGGCTGGGGGTGAGGGCAAATTTAATGCCGCTCAAGCCCAATCAAGTATTTTGGAGGCGTTGGAGAGATTTTTGCAGCAAAGGTCGCAGAGTGATGATTTGGGGGTGAGGTTGTGGGGTGAGCAGTTGGCGGCGGGGGTGAGGTTTGTGCGGATGGTGCGGGAGGGTCAGTATGATCTGGTGATTGGCAATCCGCCGTATCAGGGGACGAGTAAGATGGCGGATGCTGGTTATTTGTCGAAGCATTACCCCAAGGGGAAGGCGGATCTCTATGCGGCGTTTTTGCAGCGTGGTTTGGAGTTGGCGAAGGATGGTGGTTTTTCGGCGTTGCTGACGATGCGAAATTGGATGTTTATCAGTCAGTATTCGGCGATTCGGGAGTTTTTGATTGAGAGTTATGATTTGCGATTGTTAGGAGATTTAGAAACGGGTGCGTTTGAAGGAATTTCTGGTCAAGTTGTATCGGTTTCTATGACAATCTTTCAAAAATTAAAACCTTCTGATCGATTAAGTATTGCAATTCAACCGAAGACTTCACAAATTAGCGAAGCTTCTCAACAAACACCAAATAAACGGGCGGCTTTATTAGCTCAAGTGGGAAGATATGAGTTCAAAACGCAAAATTTTAATGTCATCAAAGAAAAGCCTCTCATTTACTGGTGGGATGATGCCTTTGTCAAACGCTACGCCGAAACTCCAAAAATTGAAGAATTTGCAGAAGTTAGACAGGGTATGGCAACCGCAGATAATGAACGTTATTTGAGAAAACCTTGGGAAATTCCATCCTATGAAACTTTTATATCTTTTCATTGCAAACAATTTGAAACTCAATCAATTAATAGAAGTTGTATTTTAAATAAATGGGTTCCATATATTAAGGGAGCAGCAGGGAAAGTGTGGATAGAACCAGCAATTCCAAATTCAAAAAGTAGCAAGATATACAAAACCAAGAGTCTAAAAATTAACAGGAATCTGCAAAGACGGGGGCTTCATCAAGCATAAAGTCGATTAAATGTTGCCAACTCTTAAATAAAAAGTACTTGGTAAGAGAGAGAATATCTTGAAAGAATCCTCTACGAGTGCCACGCTTACGACGAATCTCTTGATAACTGGAATCTATTAAATGTAAAATCGTGTGAAATAGAAAAGCTAACAAATTAAGAGATAGAAGTGTCGATGACAAATGTTTTTGTCCATGACCAAAGTTATGTTCCAAGTTGTAGCCCTTGGTTTTCAACACATTGTGGTTCTCATTTTCGGTTTTCCAACGACATCTACCCGTTTCAACTACGACCGCCACATTGTCAATATTAACAGCATGATTAGTCACAAAAGCATTACGGTAGACTTCAGAATTATCAACACTATTGCGAACAGTCAGTTCACACCAGTTCACTAACAGAGAGGGTTCTTGTTCTCTTAAAGGTATCTGATTCACAAATCGATAACTATATATTTCTATAGATTTCCCCTTGCGGTGTTTAGTCGTCAAATTCTGCACTTCACCATTTTTTCAATGTAATCTAACCACTGATATAAACTAGGATGACTGGATGGTAAGCAGGTGAAAATGAAGTTCATATTTGCCTCTAAACAATTCTGACACATCGGTTGACGGCTATAGAGATCATCCCCTAATAACGTAATCGCCTGTCCTTCAAAAAGATGCCCATGTTTACTAATCCAGCGTTTCGCTGCGGCTGTTTCACAATCTTGTTTCTCATGTCCATCTTGCGGAGTGACGAATTCGGGTGGTAGAGAAATCACCTGTTCGCAACCTGGTGCAGCGATTACGGGCAAAATTGCTGTGTGTGAGTATGTTATTTTGCCACTGCGATGATTACGGGTACTACAACATTCGCAGGATATTTTCGATGAGCTATGGTACTCCGTTCCATCTAAACAAATCAGTAAATTCCTATCCAATCTTTCATATCGTTTCAGGTGCTTTCCCATTTGCAGAAATTTATACACTTTCTCAAATACAGCGTTCAGACTCTTGGCGCTAATTAGGTCGAGGATATTGCGTATTTGCTGGTCAGAGGGTATTTTCTCCACTCCAAATATACTTTGAACGTTATTTTTTCCACTTCGACTCTGCAATTGTCTTTGATACTCTAAAAATGATTGACACTGCATAAAAAACATCGAGAAAGCCGACAGCATCGCATCGCTGATTTTAAATTTTGTCCCATTGCTTTCGCTTCTTGGGTCTTTTATTTTCTCTATCCCCTCTTGCAGGAAATCTAAAAAAACACTAAAAACTAAGATCGTTGGTGGCATTAACTGGATAGGATTATCATTTTTGCTATGTTTTAAGCTCTACCTTTATCTGGTTCCTTATATCTGTATACTTTGCTGCTTTTTGAATTTGAAACTGCTGGGATAGAACCTTTGTCTGAACTATTGAAATGGCATAACAATATGCTTGAAATTTACAGCAAATACCGATCAAACCCGCCACAAAAGGAGCTAACTAAAAGGGTCGAAGCAGAGCCCACAATGATGAAACCAATTAAGAGCATCTTCATCAGTAATAGAATTAATAGCCATAGTAATTGCGTCGTCAAGAGCCGAAATTGTGCGAGCTTTAGCCGAGCGAATAATCTCTTTTAATTTTGACCAACATAACTCGATTGGCGATAAATCAGGAGAATAGGGAGGGATGAACTTAACCTGAGCACCAACGGATTCAATTAGGGTTTTAGCCATTGCAGCGTAATGTACAGGCAAATTATCCATAGCGACAATTGCCCCAACCCATAACCGAGGCAATAGTATTTTCTCAATGAAAACCAAAAAACTGGCGGTGTTGAGACTACCAGCAAAAGTCATCGCAGCAATCAACCCTTCATCACTCATGGCTCCAATTAAAGTGATGTTTCTACCTTTGTTACCTGGACGGTCATCATATACCCTACATCCTCCTTGACATCTACCATAAAGCCTCGTCATCGCTAGATTTAGCCCTGTCTCGTCAATGAATACAAGGTTTTTGACATCTATCGTATCTAGCCAACGACGAAACTCATAACGCAATTTTTTCACTCTTTCTGTCGCTTGTTCGCTGGCTACTAAAGTTTTTTTACGCCCTAATTCTAAGCGCTTAAGCGTACGACTCAATCCTGATACGCTCACTTCTATTGTCTTTGTTTCATGTAGTTTTTCTTTGATCTCTCTGAGATATATGTCATTTTGCGCTTCAACAATTGTCTTTACTAATTCTTCATCTTTGCCTTTGATTTTCGACCGCCGATCTCCTCCTTGGGGTTTTGCTGCTATTTCATTTGTTTCTCGATACCGACGCAAAAAATCTCGAACAAATGACAAGCTTACTTTAAATCGTTTAGCTATGCCTCTCTGCGTATTTTCTTTGTTTTCCCAAGCACTTAATATCTTTTTTCGTAAATCTAGCGAATATGCTGCCATATGTAATCTTTCCTTGATAATACTTTTAGCTTATTAGACTTGTGGCGGGTTTGATCGGTATTTGCTGTATCTTATGGAAAGAGACGGGAAACCTATCGCAACAGCAGGTAAAAATCAAGACTTTTATTTTATTTTTGGTACTGCTTTTTCAATGTTAGGGAGTAATTTTTCTGCTAGATTACATCGCTTTAAAAGTGTAATCGATACAAAAGGATCTTCAATTTTTTTTGTAGATCCTTTTGTGACAGCCTGTTTTCTCAATAGCAATTTGAGTCAATCAGTTATGATGGCGCTAAATCCAACTGTGAGCTTTCAAGTAGGAGATATTAAACGTCTTCCACTTTTCCCCATAGAATCCGCAGACGAAATATTTAGAGAACTTGAAAAAGCATTTAGCGAACATGAAGCAGGACGCGAGACATCCGTAGAATTTATTAGCCCACGACCTAGCCCTTGGCGCACCGCCCAAACATGGGCGCAAACCGCCGTTGACCGACCCGCAGGCACACCCCTCACCCCCTACCATCCCGAATACGATCCACCCACCGCCCAAGACTTTATTTCCTACGCCGTGGGGTTAGCGTTGGGGCGGTTTCAGCCCCCTAGCCCCCAACTCTGGGGGAACAAGAGTTTTCAAAGTCCCCCAGAATTGGGGGATTTAGGGGGCAATCTTTCTATCCTCTACCTCTCCGCCTATAGCCAAGACCTCCCCGAAATCGGCGATCGCCTCACCCACCCCGCCGCCGCCCCCATCCGTGACGCATGGACAGAACATGGCTCCCAAATCACCAAAAAAACACTCCGCGAATGGTTGCGCCAAGACTACTTCAAAGACGATCACCTCAAACGCTACGACCAACGCCCGATCTACTTCCCCATCTCATCCACCAAAAAGAACTTCGTCTCGATCATTCCCATTCACCAATGGACAGACAACACCCTGCAAACCCTCCTCGCTGACCACCTTCTCCCCGATCAAAACCACCTCCTCGGTGAAATCAACGACCTCAGATCAGCGCGTAGCCAAGGTGACAGTAAAGCGATCGGCACAGCCGAAAAACGCTATAGCGAACTATGCAAACTCCAAGAAGAACTGCAAGACTTGATTAACAAAGTCCAAGAAATTGCCGAACGTGGCGCACCACCCACCAAACCCAGCGATCCAAACCGTGAAGTCGATGCTACCTTCAAAATGGATCTCGATGACGGCGTAATGATCAACAGCGCCGCCCTCTGGACATTGCTCGAACCCCAATGGACAAAGCCAAAAACATGGTGGTCAGAACTCAGCACCGCCCAAAACAAAAAAGACTATGACTGGTCACACCTCGCCGCCCGCTATTTCCCCAACCGTGTCGATGAAAAGTGCCAGAAAGACCCATCCCTAGCCGTTGCCCACAGCATCTTCTGGAAATATCACCCCGCCAAAGCCTACGAATGGGAACTACGCCTACAGGATGAGATCGCCCCTGATTTTCATATCGAAGAACCTGATTCCAAAACCCTGCGCGAAGATTTTATCAAAGCTAATCCTGAGTTAGTTTTAGACTTGCGACAAAAGGAACAAAAACGCAGGGAACGCAAAAAGAATAAAGAGGAAGATCAAATGGCGTTTGAAGATATGTAATGATGGGCAGCGCTTCGCGCCGCCCATCATTTATTTGTATCGATTTGTACCGATCACAATTACCAAAGATTGACGCTCAACAATGTATTAAGAGCGTGTTATGGGAGCAAATTACCATACTGTTAAAGCATAAAAATCTCTAATAACATTATCCTTTGTAATCAGCTTGGCTTGATACTTTTGTGCCAGCGCAACCACAACCCTATCTGCTGGATCGCGATGTTCCCAATCTAAATTTACGCTGTCAACCCATAAACTCGTATCAATCGGGACAATTTGAATTACCTCAGATCGTTGCAAAGTCTCAACATAGGTATTCATATCAACACCTAAATCTAACTTGCCTTTCTTCACTTTAAGCGCAATTTCCCACAGAGAAATAGAAGCTACCAAGCCATTTTTCTGAAACTCCATCTGATCACAAAGAGTTTTGGCTGGCAGTGAAAGCAAGTCAGGATCTAAACTCCACCAAATTAAAGCACAAGTATCTAAAACGACTGTCATGCTTCGCTCCATTCATCCAAAGTTGGAGTCATTAAATCCTCATAATATTTCACCTTTCCTCGCAGGGGTGCAAATAGTTCCGTAGTGCTGACTGATTTCTGGTATTTAGAAACCTTAAATAGAGGCTTGCCATTATCAATAATAATAATGTCCTCATTATTTTGATTTAAGCTTTCTAAAATGCTCTCAAACTGCGTCTTAAACTGTGTTTTGGTAATTTCCATGACTTTTCTCCCGTAATAAATGAGTAAGCCGTGAATAAACTGTTACGATCATTTTCGCACAAAGCAAAAATATTTCTCATTTTCTATGTCCGCGATCGCCAGTTATCTTGAAAACGACATTAAAGAAAGCATCCGCCGTCAAGGAATAGTCCTGTGGCTCGATGCCGATAGTCGCTATACCGAATTTGTCGATCGCCTGATCACTCGTCATCAAACAGGTGATTTTGATTTCCCTGTGGTGGGGTTTCGGGGTAGCTATCTGGAATTATTGCTGCAACTAGAAAACTATGGCAATGGACTCGATCCTGAACCGCTATTAATTCATTTGCCAAACCACAACACTAATACGGTTAAGCAAACACCACTATTAGAACTATATCGGGCTGGTAAACGCTACGAAAAAGCCCTGAATACCCTTGTACGTGAGGCGGTCACAGGTATGGTTGCTCCCGATGCGATCGCTGATTTTCTCAAAACGACCGACCTCACCCTCGCAGGAGCCGAAACTTGGCTAGATCAACAATTAAATCGACATAATTCTAAAACTGGTAATATCCGTAATCATTTAGCAGAATTAGACCATCAATGGATTCTCGATGGTTTGCTCGATCACAATAGCAATCTCCGCACCAAAATCCATAGCGCATCTGAGCTAAATATTCTCATCGAACATCTCTATATTCATACAGGGATGGATATTACCTTTTTGCAGTTCTTCCTTAAAGATGATCCTGTAGATATAGATCATCTAGAACTTGCCTTTGTCGCTTGGTTGATGTGTGTAGAATATACCAACGACCTCACCCGATCGCCCTATTTACCACAATTACAGCCATTGCGATCGCTCCCAAAACCCTTACAAGCGCAATGTCAAAATCTAATTAATCATCTACGCGATCGCTATCCCATCCGCTACATGGCGATCTCTGAAGAAGTAGAAGCAAAAATCAAGACTGAATTTGACCAGATCTCTCCCAATGACCTCGGTAAGATTGACACCTTCGCTAGCGAAGATCGGGTGATGCTCAATGCGTCTATTCAAGCCTTGCTTACACAAAATTGGCAACAGGCGAGTATCTGGGGGCGATCGCGGATTAATGCTCCTTCCCTATGGATACAGCAGGATTCACAAAAACGTCGCCTTTGGGGTTGGGGGCTAATAGCAGCACAGTTTGGACAGATAATTGCTCAACAAAATCATGTCTTAAACGGAGTGGAAACCCTACGAGAAGCACTTGATCGCTATACCCAAAAAGCTTGGATTGTGGATTATTACCATCGTCGCTTTGAGCAACTACGCTTGCAAATGTCAAATAGTAACTTGCCACAATTTGCGTCAATGGTGACGGTCACTAATTTTTTGCGGCAGCTTTATCGAGACTGGGCTGATGATCTGGCGCGTGGTTTTGCTAAACTTTGCGATCAGGTTGGGTTCCTACCTGAAGAAGAATTACAACAGCGCCATATCTTTGAGCGTTACTGTCTGCCATTAATTACTACTCCAGAGAAGGATGGCGCGAAGCGCCATCCTTCTCTAGGACAAGTTGAGCAAGGTGATCGCGTTGCTATTTTCTTAGTCGATGCCTTTCGCTATGAAATGGCAATGGAACTGATGAACAAATTAAATAAAGAGGATTTCCAGACTAACCTGATTGGTTGCTATGCCGAACTACCAACGATTACCGCAATGGGCATGAATGCGATCGCCCCTGTGTCGAGTGATGGCAAAATCCGCTTACCCGATGGTAAAGATTTTAGTAAAGGGATTAAGGCGGGAGAATATACGGTCAAAGATCCTGATAGTCGGGGACGGGCGATCGGCGATCGCACATTTAGTTCTAGTCGTGATCGACATTCGTTATCTAGTCTCTCGCTGCAACAGGTCGCGCAATCAACGAGTGAGACTTTAGAAAGTCTATCTAAAAATGCGGCATTGCTCGTAATCCATAGTCGAGAAATCGATGATGCGGGTGAAGCAAATATGGGGCTGATTGCCTTCACCACTTGGATTCAACAACTGAAAGCCGCGATTAATAATCTCCAAAAGATTGGGATTCATACCTGCATCCTCACCGCCGATCATGGCTTCATGCTCCTTGATCATACCGTCAAAGAAGTAGAATATGCTACCGCCACCCGCCGCTATGTGCGTCTTGATGATTACCGCCGCGAGGCTGATTGTGTATCCGTGCCTTTGAGATCGCTAAATTATGAAGGTCAAGAGGGCTATCTACTATTTCGGAATGATACTGCCATTTTTAAGGGTAGAACTAAACTGAGTAATGCTTCCTTTGCTCATGGAGGTAATAGTTTACAGGAGCGAGTAATTCCTGTCCTGACCGTCACTAAGCAATCAGTCACTAAGCGATCAGTCACTAAGCGATCATCTGTTAAAACTAAGCGTGCTAAATCGCAAACACAGATTCAAGATTCTCTTCAAGATACTATTCAAGATCCGAGTACTATTACGGAAGCGATCGCTATAGATATGGTTATTATTGAGCCTGTAGCAAGTTTATCTACAAGCGATCGCTGGCAAGATAATTTTGATGATCCTGCGATCGTCAAGGTATTTGAGCATCTAGAAAAACATGGCGCAATCGTGGAAACTGAACTTGTGCAAATGCTTGGCTCATCACGCAAAGCGCGGAGCTTTTCCCTCAAGTTTGAAGAATTTGTCAAGCAACTCCCCTTTGGGGTTCAAGTTGAAAATGTCGCTTCTGGCAAGCGGTATATTAAGAGATAACCCTCACCCCCAGCACCCTCTCCCATTAAGGGCGAGGGGGAGTAAGACTAATTTCTTGTTCCCCTCTCCTTTTTTGGGAGAGGGGCTAGGGGTGAGGGTCTTATAATCTTCCATGTAACGTCAGTTAAAAAATAAAACTGTGCAGCTATGAATTTGAGTGCTAAGGATACCGAACATGTTTTTGAAAAACTGCGATCAGGAGTTGTTCCAGAACGGGGGCTAGAAGCCTTTGCTGTCGGCATAGATCGATCGCGTAAGGAAATCCAACGTCAACTCGAACTTGCTGCTGATGGTGAAGGTGTATTTAAATTTTTGCGAGGCGGTTATGGTTGCGGTAAAACCTTTATGTCTCGCCTTGCAACTCTCGAAGCCCGTGATCGTGGTTTTGCCACTAGTTTTATTGTTGTTTCCGATAATGATTTGCATTTCCATAAATTTGATGATGTCTATCGCAAAGCCGTACAGGAGCTTGGTACAAATGTATGCCCAAGGGGGGCGCTAGGCGATATTCTCGATCGCTGGATTGCGAGAGTTGAAGATATGCTGATCGCAGGTGGCAAGGATGAAGACGATCCTAATTTTGATGATGCAGTCCGCGATCGCCTCGATGAAGAACTTGCCTCAATGACAGGGGGACAAGTTCCTGAAGACATGACGCGAGTATTGCGAACCATCTTTACCCTCAAGCAACAGGGCAACTTTGCCGAAGCCAGCGCTCTAATTTCTTGGCTATCGGGTAGTGAAAATGTCGCCGCCAGTGCCAAAAAAATTGCAGGGATTAAAGGTGATATTGGCAGCCGTGAAGCCCTGGATTATTTACTTGGCATTTTGCAGATCGTCAAGGCGGCAGGTTACAAGGGCTGGGCGATCGTCATTGACGAAGCGGAAACAATTTTGCGAATGCGTCAAGATGTGCGCGGTAAATCTCTAAATGGCATTAGACAAATCTGTGATGCCGCCGATCGCTTTCATGGGTTGCTATGGATTTTTACAGGTACGCCCGACTTTTTTGATACGAAGCGCGGCATTGCGGGGCTAACTCCGCTTCACGATCGCATCAAGTTTGAAACTTATAGCGGCTTTAGCAGTCCGCGTCAGCCCCAATTGGAACTCACCCCATTTGATGCCATTCGTTTAAAGGAAGTTGCCCTCAGACTGCGTGAACTTTTTAACGCTGGCGATCGCATTCATTTGGAACGAAAAATCACCCTTGAATTTATCGATCGCCTGATTGCAGAAGTAACTAAAGGCTTTAAAGGCGATGTGGGCGTAGTGCCACGTCAATTCTTACGGCAATATGTGAATCTTCTGGATTTGGTTATCGATAACCCTGACTTCGATCCAATGAGCGCATTATCTTTGCCCGTAGATACCCTCAATGACGATGAACTCCGCATCAAATCAGGCTTGCCCTATTACGATCCTGAACCAGAAGAAAATGAAGTTTACCCCGTTGTTGAATTTTAATCATGCATTCCACTTTTGCCAGATTTCCGCCCCGATTACAACAGGCGATCGCTGATCGCCTCGGTTGGTCATCCTTGCGACCAGTTCAAGAACTCGCTGGTCAAGCAATCCTTGATGGTAAAAATGCGATCGTGCTTGCTCCCACCGCAGGGGGTAAAACTGAAGCCGCCATATTTCCTCTATTAGCCAATCTAATCGAGCTTGAACCACATGGCGTAGGCATACTCTACATTGCGCCGATCAAAGCCCTGCTCAATAATCAATGTGATCGCTTTGCTACTTATACCGAAATGGTTGGTTTGCGTAGTTTTGTATGGCATGGCGATATTAAAGGCAAAGATAAGCAATCCTTTCTCAAAGAACCTGCTGATGTTCTACTCACCACTCCCGAATCCCTCGAAGTGATGTTGCTATCAGCCAAAGTCCCCCATGCCAGACTATTTGGCGATCTTCGTGCGGTAATTATTGATGAAATTCATGCCCTCGCAGGTAGCGATCGCGGTACACATTTACTCTCTGTACTAGAGCGTCTAATTACCGCCGCAAATAACCAAATTTTAGAGAGTGCGGCTCCGATGCACCATCCAAAATATCAAGCCCGTGATGTGCAGCGAGTAGGACTAAGCGCCACCGTGGGCAATCCTGAGCAAATTCTCAACTGGATGCAAGGCTCATCACAGCGTCAAAGCATCGTCATTGATCCGCCCAAAATTCCTGCTAAGCGTGAAATTGCTATCCTACAGCGTGATGAGATCGGCGCTATCGCCCGTGAAGCCAGTCGCAAAGCCCTCGGTAATAAGAGCTTATTCTTTTGTCAAAGTCGAGCGCTTGCGGAAGATGTCGCGGAACGAATGCGCGATCGCGGCACAGATGTATTTGTGCATCATAGTTCTGTCTCTCGCACTGAACGCGAAACTGCCGAAGAGAACTTTCAAAAGGGAACGAATGCTTGCATTCTCTGCACCAGTACCCTCGAATTAGGAATTGATATTGGCGATCTTGATCTTGTTCTCCAAGCCAATGCTCCCAGTACTGTGTCATCATTTTTGCAAAGATTAGGACGCACAGGCCGACGCGCAGGTAAGGCAGCTAATACCACCTTTTATTGTGAAAATATTGAGACAGTTTTACAAGCGATCGCCATTGTCGAATTAGCGCGATCGGGCTGGGTAGAGTCAGTCCAGTGTCATAACCGCACATGGACAGTTTTAGTCCATCAATTACTAGCGCTCACCTTGCAATTTGGCGCAATTAGTCCCGAACCTGCTTGGCAGCAATTATCGCTCATTCCTGATTTTCAGGGCATCGCGGAGACAGAATATCAAATCTTGATTCAGCATGGCATTAAGGAAAGTTATTTTTTTCAATCGGGTGGCTTGCTATCCATCGGTGAACGTGCCGAAAAGATCTTTGGGCGCAAAAACTTTATGGAACTCTATGCCGTATTCAGTAGCCCCGTTCTCTACAAAGTCAAAACTGCCACTGGTTATACCGTTGGCTCTCTTGAACAAGACTTTGCTGATAAATTAGTACCGAGCATGAGTTCTTTCCTATTAGGTGGTAAATCTTGGCTAGTTGAAGCGATCGATCACAAAGAACGCTCAATTCGCGTAATCCTCTCACCAAAAGGTAAAAAGCCAAACTGGAATAGTTTTTCACCGCAAATCCTCAGCTATGAACTCTGTCAAAAAATTTACGAGATCCTCACTACCGACATCGATTATCCCTACATCGACGCTCAATCTCGTTATGCCCTCACAGAAAAACGTGAAGATCTCGGTGTACTACTCAGTCAGCAATCTTTCGCGGCGATCGATGACGGCGATCGCGTCACATGGTGGACATTTGCAGGTGGACAAATTAATTACACCATCAAGTATCTCCTTGCCGATCTCCGCCCTGAATGGAAAGTCATTGCTGATAACTTCAAAATTGGCATTGAAGGCTCTGAGGTGAGCGTGCAGTTATTGCGTTCGGCTCTAGATAGATTGCGATCGGATTTTGACTGGCAGAGCGAAGAACATCGCTCCAATATTCTTTCTCAACTCCCTCTTTATCGCTTTAGCAAGTTTCAACCTCTACTCCCTGAAGCTTATGCTCTTGAGACTATTGAACGTTATCTACTGAATTGGGAAAGTACTAGCCGTTTCTTAAACCACTTCATCAACTACCCGTAATCCAAATCTTGCTTGAGTCATAAAATTCTCCCCGTTGCTCAAGGTTGAAATCACCCAAAAGTAACCCCAACCAAGTTTCGATGATTGGCAGTTGTACAGCCTTTTGCAAATCCATTAAACGTATAGGAGAAGAATTATTAGCAATGCAATGCGCGATCGCCTCAACCCAAGCCGAAACATCTTCAGCATGAGCCGTACTAATCGCCCGTTCAAATTCCTCCTCCACACTAAGCAAACTTTCCTGCTCTAAAGCTTGAATCAAAACCTCCTTATCAATTGCGCCAACTATCGAATTACCATGTTTCGTTGGTTCAGGAATATTCCTAGGTAAACTTTGCAAAGGCTCAATAAACTGGTCAAAATCAACCACCATCGACTGACGAACATAACGATCAAAAGCATCATCAGCCATGATCGGCTCCCCCTTTACCGCACGAGAATGTAGCTCCTCAAATAAAAAGCTAGAGCGATCGCAAAACAAATCCGCAATCTGACATACCGCTTCTCCTGCTATTCGTAACTGAGATCTTGTATCAAGATCAACCAGTGTCAAATCTAAAAGTTTAAACACCATTAGAAAATTTGCATCTTCAGGAGTCTGTCTCGCAGTCGAAAGGATATCCCATAAATCCAACTCAAGCTGTTTAACTTTCATTGTCATACCGAAAATTAATTTGAATGACAAGGGCAAGGACGCAAAGGACAAAGCCAAGGATCGAGACGTTCTTGGCTAGCAAATTTCTTAATCCCATAACTTGACTCCAGCAAAACCAATACTTTCTGCACATAAGTATGCACTTGTGTCGCAACCATTCCCGCACAATGGATTGGTGGAACCGCCGCAAACTTTTCTTGACCTTTCCAAACCTGAACAGCGATCGCATGAATCGGTGTATCAGTTCCCGATTGTCGATAAACAACTAACACCGCCCAAAAAACTGACGCAAATTCATCAGTATTTACAACTAAATTTTCATCGGAATCACCTCGTTGACGTGAGCGAATCAGATTACGGCGATCGCGATGACGGGCATAGGAACGGCGACTATAGCAAACCGCAGGATTCCAACAGCGATCGCCATCATTGCCGTGAAGTTCTTGAGCCTGAGCCGCCGAAAGCATCGCACATTTTTTACACTTTTCGGGAATACCTTTAGGCATGATTTTGGGAAATAATAACTTAATACAACTTGTTGAGGTTTTGTGGGATACGCATAGAATTAGGATACAAAACCTATTTGTAAGGCTTATGGTGTGAGCGCTGCTTGCTCTTGGAAACGTTCTTTGCTTCACCAGATCTGCGGGGTGGCGATGTTTTTGCTTGGCTGCGTCCCAAAAACCTTGACAGTCACAATATTGGTCATGAAATGTTCAAGCCAAGCCCAAATCCCTCTCTTGATATTGGGAAGTACTATATTCTTTATGGAGTGGTGAAAACCACGCGATAATGTGATCGCCAGCCAATGAAAATAAAAATCATACTAATTTTGGGATCGAAATGACAAAACCATTTAATGTAGAATCTGGCAATATCAATCTGTTGAAAGATTTTCAATTGACCCAGTTGTTGAAAATTTTACTTCATGCCGAAGCTTTTCGTTATGCTCTAGCACAATGCGCTGTTGAAGTAGCTCTAAATATCACAACTGGGGATGGTGGAGAGGATGGACGGATCTCTTGGAAGAATGGAGTAGCTTCAACGGATTATATTCCAAACAGGCTTACTTTGTTTCAAAATAAAGCCACAGATATGGGACCAACAGATTATGGGAATGAAATCTTAGCAAAAGACAAAACTGTAAAATCTCAAGTCGATGAAGTTCTTAGCATTGGAGGTAGCTATGTTGTATTTACTACGCAAGAGCTAAATAATCAACAGAAAAAAGCTCGCATCAAAAAAATACGCGAGAATCTAACCACACTTGGCAAGAGTTATGCTTCAACCTGTGATTTGCAAATATACGACGCAAGCCAAATTCAAGGATGGGTAAATCTCTATATCCCTGCAATTGTTGCTGTTCAGCACTGGATTGGAAAACCATCTGAAAGAGGTTTAAAAACCTTTGACTTATGGAGTGAGTATAAAGACTTAAGCAGCCTACCTTTCACTTCCGTAGCAAGTAGAAAGGACATAATTACAACTCTAATCTCTGACTTACCAAAACCAAAATCCTGTTTTCGAGTAAAGGGGCTATCAGGGTTAGGTAAAACTAGAATGGCTTATCAGGTATTTGTTGAGTGCGAGGAAATCAGAAGTCTCTTGGTATATGTTGATGCTAATCATGCTCCTAATGTTGATGCTCTGGTAGCTGATTGGATTAGCTTAGGCTTGAGCGCAATATTGGTTGTTGATAACTGCGAGTACAAACTTCATGAGCGGTTGGCAAAAGAGATTGGGCGAGGAAATAGCCAAATCAGCCTACTAAGTTTGGACTACAACTTTGATAAAGTTTCTGACGCAACGAAGTGTTTTGACCTTAAGCAGATGAGTAATGATGAATTACTTCAACTTCTAAATCCAATATATAGTAATCGACTAACGGATTTAGATAGAATTGTTAGCTTTGCTCAAGGCTTTCCTCAAATGGCTGTTCTTTTAGCAGAGGCTAGGTTAAATGAAGATCCAAGAATAGGTGAACTTGGTGAAGACGAATTAGCCAACAAGCTATTATGGAAACGTGGGGAGGAGGAAAATCGCGATCATCTAAAAATCCTTCAAGTATGTTCTCTTTTTGATACATTTGGCATAGAGCAAGAAGTTGAAGATCAACTTAAATATATCGCAGGTTTGGTAGGGCTAAATGTTGATACCGTATACGAATGTATACAAAAATATTCTGAACGAGGACTAATTGATCGACGAGGACGATATGGGGAAGTAGTTCCAAAACCATTAGCTATAAGATTGGCAGGACAGTGGTGGACAAAAACTAGGGAGCAAAAACAGAAAGAGCTTGTAAATGGGATTCCAAAGTTACTAATTGAAGGCTTTTGCCAACAGATTGAGAAAATGGACTTTCATCCTGATGTTAAATTGCTCACTAAAGATTTGTGTGGGACTCAAGGCCCTTTTGGCCAAGCGGAGGTGATCCTATCTAATCGGGGTTCTAGACTCTTCCGCTCATTTGTGAATGTAAATCCCGAAGCTACATCTGCCGCACTCTACCAGACTCTCTTTAATCATAACAACCAGCAGTTATTACATATAGATGGCAATATCCGAAGAAATTTAGTTTGGGCACTCGAAAAGCTTTGTTTCCATGCGAATCTTTTTGAAGAGTCGGCATGGTGCCTATTACTCTTAGCCTCAGCCGAAAATGAAACTTGGAGCAACAATGCCACAGGTATATTCTCACAATTATTCAGGTGCGATTTATCGGGGACGGCAGCCGATCCTAATATCCGTTTTACATTACTACGTAAAGCTTTTGACCTGAATCGTCCTGAAATTGATATGGTTATTCTTAATGCTTTAGAGCAGGCAACCAGAATAAATGGAGGTCACCGAATGGTTGGGGCAGAGTATCAGGGTACAAAAGCACCGCTTCAGGAATGGCGACCAAAAATTTGGCAGGATATCTTCGACTTATGGCAATCTGCTTTCGATTTGCTTCTGCTAATTCTGGAAAGAAAAGATGATCGAAAAGAAAAAGCTATGAGTATAATAGGACATTCTATTCGTGGATTCGTGCGTGTAGGTCGTATTGATATGCTTGATACTACGATCAAGAAGGTTATTGAAGTAAATGGTAAATATTGGTCATCGGCACTTGAAAGCATAAAACATACTTTTGAATATGATGCTGCACAGCTTAATCAGCAAGCAATTGATGCATTAAATTCTTGGTTGGTTCTACTTAATCCAGATGATTCTGATCTAATTGATAAGCTTAAGATTATAGTGATTACCCCCCCTTGGGAGCATCACAAAGACGATGATGGAATTTACATTGATATGGCGGCTGAAAAAGCGAAAACACTGGCAATAGATATAGCTAAAAATGTATCTTCTCTTTTTCCATTACTCGACTTATTAATGAAAAATGAACAGAAGCAGTCATATACATTTGGAAGACAATTAGCGATAGAACTTGCCGACTTTACACAATTACTTGATCTAACACTAGAGCAGCTTGTCACTATTCAATCGCCTAATGTAAGCTTTGCACTTGGTCTTTATAGCGGTATATATGAGAAATCACAAGCAACTTGGCAAATATATATTGACAAGCTTTTAGAGGACAAACACCTGATTGTGTTTTACCCAGATTTTATTCGTACTGGGAAAATAACAAAGGTTCACTTGGATAAACTTCTAGAACTCATTTCCGAAAATTCTATTTCTGCCAACAGTGCAAATCTTCTGGGTTATGGTCGTGTCACAGACGGTATTGATCCATTAACTATTGCGGAATTTTGTTTGAATTTATCCGATCTAGGAAATGTAGCTGCTTGGTCAGCTCTAAATGTTATTTTTATGTATTGCCACAGCAATAAAGCATTCGTCAAGGAAATTATTGATCCACTCAAGAAATTAGTATTAGCTGTCTCATTGTCTAAAGATCAGAAGGGAACTTACAGAGATATCTACCATTGGCATGGACTAGCGCAGAACATTCTCAAATTCCCAGATCAGGAATTTGCTATTGACATTGTAAATCAGATTATTGCCTCTTGTTCGCAGGAGTTTGAGTATGGAGATATTTGGGATTATATAAAGCCCTTACTTACTGACCTTATGCAAGAGTATGAAGAGGTTTTGTGGCCTATTTTGGGTGATGCCATACTGGCAGCAAGGGGAATGGAGCGTTATTGGCTTCAACAGGTTATTGATAGAGAAAATAGCTTTTCCAATCAACAGCCAAGTGTATTGTCTGTTTTAAATTCTTATAATGTTATTTCTTGGTGCAAAAAAAATCCAGACCTAGGTCCAAACTTTATTGCCAGTTGTGTGAATATCCTAGAGACCGTTAATAAAGTGCAACAACCCACTAAATTATTTATTCAACTTCTGGAGAATTTTGGTAATGATGAAAAAGTTGTAAATGCTCTTGGGGCAAATATGGCTACACGAGGCTGGGAAGGCTCTTTAGTCCCATATTTAGAAGCTGACAAGAAAGCTCTTTTACCATTTATTAACCATCATAATCAGAATGTAAGCAAATGGGTTAGAGAGTATATAGCATATATTGATAGACAGATAGAGTCAGAATCTACTCGAGATGAAGAACGTAATTTAGGTGTTTTCTAAAAGTTGCTTAAGAGTTGTGGACTGCCTCAAGTTTGCACCGCATATAGTACATTCCGGCAATGACCAGTTTGGAATTTATGAATCATAGAACTATTTTTCCTCAACCTTGCGACAAATAACGAGTCTCGAGCGCAACTTAACTCTAAATATTCATTGCCACATATAGCAGTTTTGTTTTATCTGCCATCGCACTTTTTCAATCTCAACCCGTTTTCGTAGAAAACCTATGGCTCAACCACTCCTACCTCAACCCCAAAGCGATCGCACACCAATCACCTCCGATCAATACGAAGCCTACACACCCGAAAAACTAGAGCTAATGAATGGCTTCTATGACTACGGCTACCCAGATGATTTCAAAGGCTTTTACCTAGCAATCCTTACAAATATGGGTCTACGCGCTGCCGTTAGCCATGTCCCGATCTCACAATGGTTAGCCGCTATCCAAGAGGTAGCTTTGCAAAATTCCAAGCTTGACGATGCTTTGCGAGATCGGTTAGTGCGTGCGATCGCTGAGTTGAATGAAATAGTCGAGTGTTTAGAGTAGTTATGAAACTGTTATTGAAGTTGATTGGGACAATCTTAAAACTGGGAATCTATGCCTGTATCTTTCTAACACCCGTTCTGGGTGTATGGCTTGCATCTTCCCTTGCAGCATTCTCTAATCGTTCCACTTTGCTATCGATAATCGCAGGGGTATTTCTTTTTCCAGTCTTGCCTCTGCTATGGGAGCTATGGTCAAGCTACAAGCGGCGCAAATTGGGTAAGTCAGGCGAACAGACATTAACTTGGGGCGATCGCCTAACTATACGAACTTTGGTGATTAACCTTGTAGCGATCGCGGGGCTATTAATATGGCAACCAAGTAATAGCTTCATCGCTCTGTCAACAAGAGGGGACTGGATGCTAGGCGGGATGAAGGGGGACGCAGTAGAAGTTACGCGACAAAGCCTATTCAAAATCGCAGGGGGACTGGAGGGGCTTTATAACGCTTTTAACAAAAATCCCTATGAGAGATATGACGATGGCAGTAACAAGATCAAGCCAGAACCGCAAACAGATCGAGTAGCGAGAAATCCTTTTGAGAACTTGCCAATTCCATCGACAAGCAAACCAAAACTTGATATCAGTAAGCCTCAGCCCACTGCGAATAAGCCCCAAACCACTAATCAGGCTGCAAAAAATGCATGGGCATGGGATGGACAGGGTTTACATCCTGCGATCGCCAATATGCCAGCTAATGTAGAAACAAGCATTGAATCTGTCGCTCAGTATATTGTCAGCAAAGAAACTGATCCCGTATTGCGTGTTAAAGCCTTACATGACTATGTTGCCGATCGCGTTGCCTATGATGCCGAGTCATATTTTGCTGGTGTATATCCACCACAGGATGCAGAGACAGTGTTTCGCACTCGTAAATCGGTTTGTGCGGGTTATGCCAAGTTGCTAGAGGCACTAGGTAAAGCGGCGGGAGTTGAGATTGTCTATGTAGTTGGAGATGCTCGAACCCAGACCAGTGATTTAAGTGGTGAAGGTCATGCGTGGAATGGAGTTAAGGTTAATGGTCAATGGTACTTAATCGATCCAACTTGGGATAGTGGCTATGTCAGTCGAGAAAAAGGCTTTACCAAAAACTATCGCACTGAGTATCTAATGCCTCCGCCAGAAGTAATTGGCATTACCCATTTCCCCAAAGATCCAGCATGGCAATTACGCTCCAACCCAATTAATCAAGGTGAGTTTCTACGTCAGCCAATGATGCGTCCTAAGTTCTTTGCCGATGGACTGTCTTTGATTAGTCCAAAGCGATCGCAAGTGGATACTAATACTAATGCAGTGATTAGCCTAGCTAACCCTCAGAAACGATGGATCTTGGCTAGTTACAGTCCTAAAGGTAGCAGTGGTTCGCAGAACTGCGGTCAACCTATTCAGGATAGCCAAGTTTCTTGTCCTCTTCCTAGCTCTGGAAACTATGAAGTGAGTTTATTTACTTCAACTGAAAATAGAGGCAAATTCGACTATGTGGGGAAGTTAGAGTTCAATAAAACCTAAATCCGTTCTAGAAGAAACGACTATGAAAAAGCGATCTCGACTTCGACAGTTCCTAGATTTCCTGATAGACGGCTTCTATCAACTAATCTCACTCAGAAGCAATACCTACCGATGGAAGCGCCGCCAGTTCGATCGCACTAGACAAAAGGATAAACAGAAATAACAAGTCCACATATCCAATTACCCTCACCCCCGATCGCATCTAAATGTTCTAAGAATGCAGAAACACCTGTTTCTGCATTTAATTTTTATATAGCTTTTCTTGTAGATTGCACCACTTCAAATCAATCGCAATTTTAGTATCAACAAGATGATCGCCAACAGGTAATCTTTCGCCCGTGAGCCATGCTTTTTCAGGGACGAATTGATATAGTTGTCGTACTGAATCTACGGCAAAATCTTCGGAAGTTTTCATTTTTCTGAGCTTGCTAGACCGTTGATAAGTCAATTCAAGTACTATCGGTAATAATTCTGTTTGCACTTGTTGGGCAATACCATAAAAGTACAACCCTTTCCCAGTAGCCTCTGAAACTGTTGAATCGAAAATAGCAACTGCTACCTTTCCGTGATTTTGCTCAATGTTTTGTGAGTGTTTAGATGCAACGGCTGAACACCAATACAGATGCCACTGCTGATCAAAGGCAAAAAAGACTGGACTAACCCAAGGTTCACCATCAGGAGAGGCGGTAGATAGTGTGCAGTAAAGATTAGTCTCAAGGATGTGGCTTGCCTTCTGAAAAAGCTCTGGATTATGTTCTTGCGTACTATCAGTCCAGCTATTATCTGCGGTTGGTAATTTCATGATCATGAGAGGATCGGATTCAATAATTTAAGTTTAATCAATATCATGTTCATATGATTTGTGGGGAATAATGATATATGCCCTCACTCATCCCTTCTCTAAACAGTTGCGTCGCCAGAATGACATCAGGCGAAAAGCGCTTTGCGGTGAGATTAGAGCAGAAACTAGATGACGATTATCTAATCTGGTATGACGTACCCATCGGCAAAAAGCAACTGCACCCCGATTTTATTGTCCTACACCCACTGAGAGGCTTATTAGTCCTAGAGGTCAAAGACTGGAAAATTGACACGATCGTAAATGTATCTAGAGCCAACTGGACGATCGCCGATCGCAACACAAGCCAACCTAAACAAGTCAAAAATCCACTAAAACAAGCCCGAAACTATGTCCTTCATGCTGTCAAGCTCTTAGAACGGGATGTCGATCTAGTCCATGCGATCGCTAGAGACTACGCTGGTAAATGTATTGTCCCCTATGGCTATGGTGTAGTGTTTACCAATATCACCAGAGCAGTCTTTGATAAACAAGGCTTAGGAGATGCGATCGCCTCAAACTTAGTCATCTGCCAAGATGAGATGCTTGAGGGTATTGATAAAGAGGAGTTTAGACAACGATTGCGGGACATGTTTCCGTACCAATTCGATATCCCCCTTTCACAACAGCAAATTAACCGCATCTGTTGGAATATATTTCCAAATTTAGATAATCACTTAAATGACATGATCGACATTTTACCTAGCGATAGTTCTATTCCAGAGAATATTTTTCTTAATATCAGTATAGATAAGCTCCTCAGAAAATACGTTTATATCGATCTTGAAGTAGATCTGAAAGAAGAAATTCATCGAATAGGTTCAGCGTCTTTAGTTCTGGAGCAAGACTTTAAGGTAATTGAATCTGCTCAAACAAGCCTAGAGTCTTTACGCGAACAAGGCTTACATATTTGTGGGCATAATTTTCGTCGCTTTGATTATAAATATCTAATTACTCGGTTTCCGACGCTCGATCCTTGGGTAATTATCGACACGTTAGAGCTATCGATCATTGCATTTCCCTTAGAGCGATCGCACAAACTCAGCAAAGACTACAAGCTCAGCGAATATGCAACCAATAATCCCCTTGAAGATGCTCTCGCGACTAGAAGCCTATTAGAGGCAATATTAAATGCTCTGAAGACTAAGCCAGCAAAACTTTTGGATATATACGCTTATTTGTTCAGTTGCGGAGAAGACTTAGCAAGTGAGGCATATCGTCAATTTTTTGGTATAGATAAATGCTTGTTACCTAATACCAATGAGCTACCACCAGAGGCGATCGCCGAGCTAGATATCGAAAACTTCATTAGCTTTATCGATCAAGCAACCACACTCAGTTTTGACCAAAAGTTATGTGTAGCTGGAATACTTGCTTGGAATTATGAATCTAACATCACTAAAACAAAACAGCCGTTAGGAGGATGGATAAGCCGACTCCCAGATTTCCCTTCTATTTTCAACCAGTTACGCCCAGTTAAATTTCCACGAGAATTTACTTATCAACCATATTTAAAAGACTTTAAGGTTTCAGGCTTTCGTACTATCCAAGAAAATGCCATACAAGATATTCTTGCAGGTAAAAATCCTCTAATCTTGATGGCAACTGGCGGCGGCAAATCCCTTTGCTATCAGCTTCCTGCTTGGATGCTATCTCAGAGGCAAAAAGGCTTTACTATCGTTATTTCGCCTCTTCAGGCATTAATGGAAGACCAAGTAAAAGGACTCGAAGAAAAAGGGTTTATTTTTTCTACCTTTATCAATGGGAATATTACAGCAT
This sequence comes from Pseudanabaena sp. Salubria-1, assembly GCA_023336205.1. Taxonomy (GTDB): domain Bacteria; phylum Cyanobacteriota; class Cyanobacteriia; order Pseudanabaenales; family Pseudanabaenaceae; genus Pseudanabaena. The sequence goes on along the minus strand of JALQCR010000002.1, from coordinate 18,656 downwards.
CTGAAAGACGAGAGAGATTAGACGAATTACGGAATGGAGGAAAAGATCTACTCTTTATCAGCCCAGAACAATTGCGATCGCTTAGCATCAGATCTTTGCTTGAAGAGCGTTTGCCATCCCTAATCGTGTTTGACGAGGCACACTGTATTAGCCAGTGGGGACATGATTTTAGACCAGATTATCGTTATGCTCCTAAATTTATTGTCGAACTCTATCAAGAGCAAAAGCGCGATCTACCTCTAATGGCTTTTTTGACCGCAACTGCTACACTTGATGTACGGTCAGATATCAAAAAACTATTTGAAAAATATGACATTAAGATTACCGAAATATCCTCAAGCAGCATTCGGGAAAATCTAAAATATCGGATTGTATCTGCTAATAAGCAAGATAAAGATCGATTAGCCATCGAACAAGTTAGAAGTGCGCTCTCACAGGACGGAGCGATTCTAGTCTATACAGCAACTCGAAAAAACACTGAAAAAATAGCAGGTTTGCTCAACGAAAATCAAATTGATGCAAGATTTTATCACGGCAAAATCCCAAGAGAAGATAAGCAAGAAATTTTAGAAAAATTTAAAGCCAAAGAAGTAAATGTAATTGTGGCGACTTGTGCTTTTGGCATGGGAATTGATCGCCCAGATGTGAGATCGGTTATTCATCACAGTATAACTGGCAATTTAGAGTCATACGTCCAAGAAGCAGGAAGGGCAGGACGAGACGAGCACCCAGCTATCTGCACGTTACTATTTGACCCTCAAGATGCTGACACGACTTTCTTTCTTCAGAGTCTAAATCAGCTATCAGAAACCGATTTGCGTAACTTATTTATTGCCGTTCGCTCTCTCCGCGATAGCATTCAAACTGGGAAGGTTTCAGAAGATTATTTTTGGGTGTCGGTAAATGAAATATTCCAAAGTAGCGACCTCGACGAAGAATTCGCTTTAGAATACGAGCAGAAAGATACAAAAATCAAAGTAGCACTACAATATCTCGAAGCCTTCGGAATGGTCGAACGGGCAGAAAACCAGTCTACTTTCGTAGAATTTGAACTTCTTCAACAATCTCCTGAAGATTCTCATAAAGTATTCGATCTCTATGCTCGTGCTAATAATTTCCCCAAGGAACGTACAGAAGAATTTCATAGATTGATTTCAGCTATGCACATCGCTAAAGCTTACTGCCAAGATAAAACTGCACCTTATCCTCTAGAACAGTTGAGCGAACGCGCAGGTATCAATATCAAAGTCTTAAAGAAATATATTAAAGAATTGGACATTGCAAATGTATGCACATCCAAGATCCCAATTACTCTACTCATCACTAAAATTGATAGAGGTAATAGGAAGAATGATGCCAGAAACATTTACGAAAAGTATAAAACTTTAGAAGAGCAGATCGTTGAAGAAATCGTAAATCTCATAGGCGATCGCGAACAAAGGCAAATCAACTGTAAAGGACTGGCTACAAGACTAGATCCATCTCATAATCAAAAATTGAGTGCGGGGAAAATTCTGGAAATTTTAGAGGGGTGGAAATCCCTAAAATGGCTGGATTTAAAACAGTTTAATCGCGATGTGGTGATAGTAAATAATTTTTCTGTACCCGAACATTTAGATACCCATAGAATTTTTATTGAAAAGATAATCGAGGTCATATATTCATCTCTTGGCGAACTTAGTGGATCTAAGCTTCATCTAAGACAAGATTTAGTTCAATTGCTTTCAGCAGTAAATCAGCTTTCTAGTCCTATAGTATGGGAATTGCAGGATTTAGAAAAAGCCTTAGCTTGGATGCATCGCCACAGAATCGTAAGAATTGCCGATGGCTTAAACCTGTTTCAGCAATCTATGAAAGTTAGAGTAATTAAGACTGCTAAGGTAACAAAAATCGAAAGAGAATATCCAAGAACGGTCAAGCTTCATTACGAAGAGCAAGTCCGCCGAACTCACCTCATGCTTGACTATGGCGAACGGCACAAACAAAAAGATTGCGACCCACAGGAGTATATAGAGAAATATTTTTCTCTCTCACGTTCAGAATTTACTACCGCTTATCCCAACACCGATGACGATGCCGCTAAGCGACCAGTTACTCAGCAAGATTACGATCTTATTGTCAGTCCACTTAATCCCGTTCAGCATGAAATAGTCTTGTCTGAAGCTTCAGCAATATCGGTCATCGCAGGACCAGGCTCTGGTAAAACTCGCACCATCGTCCACCGTATAGCCTATCTAGTTAAAGTCAAAAGAGTAGATCCCGCTCGTATTATTGCTTTAGCTTATAACCGAAACGCTGTTCGAGAGCTAAGAATGCGTTTACAGACTCTGATTGGAGCCGCAGCTTCTCGACTTAGGGTTAATACTTTTCATGGACTAGCCTTAGCTATTCTCGGGCGTACCGTCGATCCAACGCGCATTTCTTCGCAAGATTCAAATGCTCTATTCACCAATCTAATAAAAGATGCCTGCGATTTAATTGAGGAAGATGTAGAAGATGAAGATCGACAATTACAGATTATCAAGCTTCTAGGCTGTACCGAGTATCTCTTTGTAGATGAATATCAAGATGTTGCCGAGCACGAATATCGCTTGGTAAAACTAATTGCGGGATTGCAAAATCAAAGCGCTGAAGAGCAATCTCGCTCAGTCCAAACTAATATTTGTGTAATTGGCGATGACGATCAAAACATCTATGAATGGCGTGGCACTAGCAATAGATATATCCGATCTTTCCAAGCCGAATATCAAGCCAAGCAGTTTTTACTCACCGAGAACTACCGCTCTACTGAGCCGATTATTACTGCATCAAATCGATTAATTCTACATAATAGCGATCGCCTAAAAAGTGGTGAAGATCAACAGGTCAGAATTGACAATGACCGAGTAGTACAAAGCGAATTAGAAGCACAAGATCTAAGATTTGACAGTGTTGCCCATCAAGCAAAATACATCATGCTACAAGTGAGAAAATGGCGAGATTTAGGTATTCAATACAACGAAATTGCCATTTTAGCCAGAAACTGGGACAACCTCAATGAAGTAAGAGTCTTACTAGATCTGAATGCTGGAATACCTACTTATTCTCTTAAAAGCGTTGGGATAAAATTAACTCGCAATCTATCAACTCAACTTTTAATTACTTATCTAGAAGAAAACCCTCATCATGTCCTTTCTAATCAAGAGTCAGTGCAATCCTACTTTGTTCAATTCTTTGAAAAGACTAGCCGAAATTTATCCGAGCCAACTGTTAAGACACTAATTAAAATTGCTGAGGATATTGATAAAGAAAGAGGATACGGCTTTGAAGATTTATCTACTCCAATTACGATTAGTGAGATTATTACCTCAATATACGAATTCAATGAAAGTCCTGATGTTTCGATTGAACATGATGCAATATTGGTTACCACCTGTCATGGAGCAAAAGGGCTTGAGTTTCGCTATGTCATCTTAATTGCTGATGGTTTCTCTGAGCGTAGAGACCAAATTGAGTCAGAGCGAAGACTATTCTATGTTGGCATGACTCGCGCTAAAGAGAAACTAATCATAACTAGGACTTCAGATAGCCAATTTGCAAGGGAGGCTGAAGCTAAGCCCTATCCCATGCGGCTTCCAACTATCGATTTACCACAATTTATTTATTATGCAGACATGACCCCAAGAGATATTAACTTAGGTGATCTAGACACTCAAAATAAGCAAGAAATTATTAAAAATCTCCATGAAGGCGATCGCTTATTGCTCAAGGTGTCTAATTGGGGTAATAGCTGGGATATCCGTACTACAGACAATATAAAAATTGGAGCTTTATCTAGAAGCAAAAGTCAAGAGTTAATACAAAAAGGTATTAGCCCTAATAGCTTTGTATTCAGAGATGGGGAAACAACGATAAGAGGCATTTACAGACACATACAAACCGATCCCGTAACTGGTGAAATCATGCAAGATTGGTTTATTGTTATTCCACAAATTCGTATTTGTCGATAACTTAAGGCAAATCCCTGAAATTAACGTGAGTTCGATGAATTTTGATAGCTGTAGTCCTTAGCCAATAAAGATTACAAGGAATCATGTTGTATAAAAGCGTTCAAGACTATTGAGAATAAAGTCAATAAATCACAGCTTGCGATCTATTGACTTTATTCTTAATAACAATTCGGATTTGTTTGTATGCTTAAATGCCAAGATTATTGATTTATAAAGCTTCTGAGGTCTAAAATTCATCGAATTCACGTTGGTTTAATTGCCTATACCTATCGCGAGACAAAACCTGCTTTAGATCTTCTCTTCAAAGGCTTACCTGCTCTACCTCCTGCTATCTTTTAGTTCATCGAACTCACGTTGGTTTAGAATTATTTCCCAGTTGGGTTCCCCAGCCGTTTCTCCCCAACCCCGTGTTTATTCCTCTGGTCGTAAATCTGGAGAAATTCAGTCCCCGCGCCCTCGTCTTCTTGTGATAAAAAAACGTAAATCTCCTGATTCTGTCCCTAAAATTCCTGCCTGATTTCTGCTGATTCTGGCAAATACTACTATTTTAGTACTCCTAAATCACGAGAGCTTCGATTTCTCATGCCCAATATTTGGGTGTATCTTAATGTGCCGTTCATCCATTTTTTGCTTCAATTTTTTCCAAAGTCCAATACATAACTTGCTGTATTTATAGGCAGCCTATTGAGGTTTTGAGTGGTACAGAGAATTTTTTGAAAGCTTTGCTCCGCAAAGCTTTCAAAAAATTCTCTGAGTTTTAAGTCAGCGCAAAGCGCTGTATCACTTAAGTAATCTGAGTAAACACTGGGTTAGTCGTATTTACTGACCTTTGACCATAAACAAGTTGGGCGTTACAACTGTAAAATGTAATATTTTCGTCATTACTTCCTTGACCATAAATATTTACGAGTCTATCCCAGTTCACCACCACCACATTTTTTGGTTTTCCTTTTTGTAAGTTGTCTTGTTGCAAACCAATTAGAGACTCGATGTTTTTACTCAATATAGTTTCCACTGTTAGATTTCCCGAATCCAATTTTGCTAATGCATTCTGTAAAGTATCCCAAGCATTTTGAATCCGAATAACTTTAGAAACATCACTACCTGAATGCTCAACAATAAGTAACTCGTAACAGTCATTTTTGCTTACTAATTCCTTCCATTCAGAAATAGACAATCTAAATGATTTACTAGCAATCGTTTTAACTTCTATCTCAATTTCTCTTCCATCAACACATAGTAAGAAATCATGATTGCAATTATAACCGCCTTTTCTAACGAGATTATAACTATAATTGGCGAGATAAATATGATCATAGAACAATTTAGCTAGTGCCTCTCCTGGATCACCCCATTCGGGATTACCTGTGCCATCTTGCCCTCTTTTATCTACTGAAGCATCAACCTCATCTGTCTCTCTAGTTACATCTGTGTCTTGATCAGGAGGAAAAAGTTCTTGTAGCCAATCAACTTCCTTTAATCGAGACAGCAATCTTGAGAATAAACTATCATCCACAATTCGGAGATACTCTAAATATCTTATAGCTGCTAAACGTTTACTGTCTGCTGTGATTGCTAAAATCCATTCAATTAACTTTTCTTCTTCTCTACCGAGTTTACTTGAGCGACAAGCATAGAAAAAATCCTTGCCTGTATTCCCGTATTGCTGGTTTAAAACATATTCATCAGGGGCAAAAGCAGACAACAGCTTTTCATCATCATCTTCACTATTTACATCAAGTAACCTGGAATTAAGCTGATAATTGTTAGATTGACTTAAAAATTCAACCTTATTTAGCCAATCGAATAATTTTTGATACTCAACGAGTCCATATTGTTTAATTTCTTCTAGACAGGCTTTATTAATTAGTTGTCCCACTTGATTTGCTGTCTGTACGTTAGCTTGGTGTTTTTCTAGCAACTGCCACTTTATAACTTGAAGTAGATCTAGATCTTCTACCTTGAACTGTTGATGAATAGGAGAATATGCAATAATTTTTCTATATTTATCCCATTCATTCCCATGAATAATAGTAGATGGGTTGCAACGATTTTTTATTCTTTCCCATTGAAAGACATGACTAAAAAACCTTTGATGTTTTAAAATATTTTCAACGACATAAACGACTTGACTAGGAAAAACTAGCTGTTGATATTCTCCCCATAGTCCATTAGGTAATGCAGGACAATTAGAAAGGAAATAACCCATGCCTTTATTTCCAAGCATTATTACTCGAATTAGTTTGAATTGCTTGTCTAATACTTTTAGTGCTAATTCGTTCCAGATTAGTTTCCAAAATTCATACTGAGTAGTACCAGTAATTTGTAGAGCTTCTATGAATTCATTCCAATTATTTTGAGTCAATGCAAATAATTGACATAACTGTTCGCCCAACTCAGAACCTAGTTTATTTGAGAGTTCATCATTTTTTTGATTGGTAAGAACTTCTGAACGACCTGTATTTATATCAAATGAAGCATTAATTATAAATTTTAACCCAAACTTTTCTTGGGTTGGTGCTGTCACCCAAATATTTGCAATATCATTTGGTAATGAAGCTCGTAATTCACCCTCTTTTCTATCTAAAGTAATTACAAATTTCCCGTTGCTTAATGTTAGACATAAAGTATTAGTCCTAAAATCTCCAATCATTACATCGCCAATCTGAATAATTGATGAGGAAAGTAAATTTATAGGATTCCAGATAGTTAAAGACTGATTATTAGGCTCTTCTGGGTTCATGGGGATAAGCACAGCTAATAGTAATCAGAATCCTCTCGGAGCAACAGTTACAGCCCTACCATGTCGCCAATAATTGTATCGACACTGTACCATTTACCCCTCAAACCCAGATGAGCCGATTATTACCTTTGATATATTTAAACTGTTTAATTTTTTTTGCAAAAATAAGTAATACGCCAATTCAAGGATGAAATGCAACACCTAGAGATCTTTGCGTAAAGGGACTCATAAGGATATTCTGATATTAATCACAATAATTAGGATACCCTCATGAGCTTTGTCCATCTTACCACCACAGAAAGAAGTGAACTGTATAAACTAAGAGTAATTGAGCAATTATCTGTATCAGAGATAGGTCGTCGCTTGAAGCGAAACAAAAGTACGATTTCAAGAGAGTTATCGCGCAATACAGACGAGCGACAGATTGGCTATTTGCCAGATACTGCGGTTGCCCTGATGAAAGCAAGACGGAAACAAGCAAAGGTAAGATTTCAGAGCATCAGTGCTGAGACGATCGCCGAAGTCAAACAACGGTTAGAGCAACACCACAGCCCAGAGCAACTAGCAGGGAGAATGGAAAGGGAGGGGCTAGGTAAAATCAGCTATGAGACGATTTATCTGATGATCTATGCAAACCATCAAGAGATGGGAATATATCAACAATATCTGAGGCAGAAGCAAAAGCAACGAAGGCGCAAAGGTCGCCATCAGAAGCGAGGTGGCATTCCCAATAGGGTAGGGATAGAGAATCGACCGAAGATTGCAGATTTAAAAACAGAGATTGGACATTGGGAAAGTGATACGGTAATCGGGTGCAACCACACAGGTATCGTAGTTACGCATGTTGATAAAGCATCGAAGTATTTACTTGCTGGACTAGCTAAGAACAAGACGATGGATGAGATAAACAGAGTGACATTCAATCTATTTGAGCCTATAGAATCAACATCTCGAAAGACAATGACCTTTGATAATGGAAGAGAATTCTGTGGGCATGAGAAGCTATCTGAAAGATTGAAACTAGAGACCTTCTTTGCGAATCCATATCATTCATGGGAACGTGGATTGAATGAACACACCAATGGATTAATTAGAGAGTTCTATCCCAAAAGTACAAACTTTAAAATCGTGAAAGAAGAGGACTTTCAGAAGGCAGTGAATTTGATCAATCACAGACCCAGAAAATCACTTGACTATCGTACTCCTTACGAAGTATTCTTTGCTTCATCAGAACCCGTTGCATTTCATCCTTGAATTGGCGATATTCCAACCAATCTTTCAAACTCTTGAACTGTGTAATCTGGAGATATATTAAGGCTGGGATCAATTTTCAGGGATATTGCAGTTCCATCAAATATATTTTGATTTTGTTGCTGTAATTTTTGCTCAAGTCCATCTCGAAGTCGATCCTGTCGAGTTTGAATCGCAATATTGCCATTTCCTAATCGGCTAGGAAGTAATCCACCGACAATTCTAAAAGCTATACGATCACTAAAGACAAGTGGTTCCTTACAAATTAAATGAACACTTTTAAATCCCAATCCAAACTTGCCCGTTAGATTATGATCATCATTTCTCTTATCTGAATAATTAAATGAAAGCATTTTTTCTAAGTCTTGTCCAAATCCATTTTCGCGATAGTCATGTAATGGATAATCAGGATGGACAAAGCAGTTTATTGGTCTGCCCCAATGCATCATAGTAATTGTATTACCTTCAATTTCAATAATAAATTTGAAACGATCTGGTAACAGAGAATGCCCTTGAGCCATCATTTCTAGTTCGACTAAAGCATCATCGGCATTCTGAAATATTTCAAAAGGAATGTTTGTTAACTTATATCCAAACTGTCTTATCTTATCTCTGACTGCTTGCAACACAATCGAGGGAGCAGTATTTTCTGGACTATTATCTTCTAAAATATTGCCTAGTTTTTGTTTTAGACTACGAATTTCATCCTCAATGTTCTGATAGTCTTTGTTATAGGTTTGATATTCTTCACGCTTATATATAGATTCATTTAGATCTGAAATAGTTTGTTTAATACCCTCGTGTTGGTTATGAACACTCAAAAACTTAATAATAGATGAAGCACTATCTAGGATGACGTTACGAGTAACTGCAATGTCTAACTGTTTAGATTTTATTAAACTACCCCAAACTTTATCTAGGGATTCATTTAGATTACTTACCTGATAAACACTCTGGATTAAAAGCCTAACGGATTCCTTTAATAAATTAGACAACTCTTCTCTATTATATTCAGAAGGGTTAAGATGAGCTAGTACTAAACTGTTAGTGTACCGATCTAAATTATTGGCAAAAATATTATTTGTTTTTCCAGTTCTCTTATCGGCATGGAAAGAAATATCGCTGATCAAGGATTTTACTTCCTGTGTTTCTCCTCTAGACTCAGATATTGGAAAAGACCGTGGTACGACTGAACCCAGTAAGTTTTTAGTCAATAAGTCTATATCCATGTTTCTTAATAAAGTCTTTGTAAATAGTCTTAATTCTTGACTATCTCCAATTATTAAACAAACAAATGCACCAATAGCTTCTGAATAAACATGGGAATGCCAATCTTGAAAATAGTCTTGTAAAGTTATTGTATTTTCTTGTGCTTGTATTCCCTTCTGATCATCTATAGCTTTCTGCGCGTCTATACGTGAAACTTCATCCAGATAACCTTGTATAATTTCTTCCTGTTTTTCGTCCAAAATATATTGTTCAGCAATATTTGGAGTATTGACACACAGTTCTCTGGGAGATTTCCACTGTCCCAAACGATTAAGCAATAATATATGAGGTAGAATGGAAGTGCTGAAGTTCTCTCTGTTAACTGCTAATGCTAGATATTGATTATAAATTGTAATAGCCTGTGTATCAGTAGCTTCATATCTATTGGACAACCAACCAAGCAGATCAATTAATTTTGATTCTTGAATTGCTTGTGCTAAAAGACTATTTAAAATATATCGACTACATTTTTCCTTGCCATATATTCTTGATGTCTGTTCAATTAAATTCCATGCGGGTAAGATTTTGTCGTCAATACCATTGAATACAGCTAAGGCATCTTTTAAAGAAAACTCATTTCTACTAAATTCACCTAGATAATACTCAGGAAATTTAGACAACATACTACCAATAACCTCTAAAGCTTCATCATTTTTTATGAAAAGCCGATTATTCAGCCACCTCAAAACGATTTGATTATCTCGAATTTCATTACGCAGTTGTAATGGAGTAATCCAATCTTTGTTCGATGTGTTGTCAATAATATTTTGTATTTCCGTCTCTAATTCAGATAAATAAATCACCTGAGATGGCTTTACAAATACGTTCTCAGTATCATTAGTGAGAAGCCATGTAGTTGATTGAAGACGAGAAATATTGCTAAAAGATAAAACTGAAGAATGGCTACTTTGATTATTGGATATATTTTCAGATATTATTTTAACTATTATCTCTAGTTTCTCAATAGATGGCTCCTGATCTAAAATTTCTAACAAGGTCTCTTCTTCAGTTGTTTTAGTAAATAGGCTAGAGACAGGCTGATAATTAGTCTTAGGCAAATCAGATGCCAAGTGGTAACCTTTTCTTAATTGAATTAAGTAGCGTTCGTAATCCTGAAGATAAGTCGGATAGATCAAAATGGATGTGGGGGCGATCGCATCACCATTTGATAATCTTAACCATTGAGTATTCTTTAATTCATCATGATACTCACGTTTGACATTAGGAGATGCTTGCAAAACACGCAAAATTGATCCAGCATAATTATGATCTTCAGATTGTTTCAATAAGATTTTCATATCAGTAGAAGCAGACCATTGAGAAATCCATCCTTCTTCTAGATAGTGTAGAATCCTTAGTGGTGCAGAAAACTCATGGGAGTCTCAAGATGAGACAATGGTAATATGGGCAAATTCGATACGAAAATCTAACTTTTCGCGTTTAGCAATAGAAGCAGAGGCAGGAGGAGGATTAGTTCTAGGCAAAATCTGCAAAATAGGAAGAGATTTTTGTTGGTAAAGAAGAGTGTGAAGCTGACGGAGACCGAGTTGCAGAAAACTCAAGCCGCGATGATCGTGCCAATCAATCGCAGCCCTTTGCCCCAAACGCACCAACATTATGCCAAGAATTACAGCAATCAGGTTAGCCGTGGCAAGGAGCATAAATAAACAGGTAAGAGCTTGAGCATCACGGAGATGAGAGCTAACAACATTAAAAGCCGCCGACTTATAGTCTTTAAAATGGGGTTCGATTCCACCAAAGCGTTTGCCATAGAGAGCAAAAGTCTGTAATGAAGGGGGAATATCGCTAAGGACAGCCCATGAACCGTTAGCCATGTCTAGGTTAGCCGTCGCTAAATGACAATTAACATCACCGAGTACGGTGACATCGGGAACTAGATAAGCTTGCTCTGCGGGAGGTATCAGTTGTTCAACACGCTTGGTTGTACCTGTTGGCAGAGTCACTAGCAGATCGCTCTTTGCGCGAATTGCCCAAGACCAGTGATTTTGCTGTAACCATCGGATTAATTCCCCATGTTCAAAACCTCGGTCGGCAAGCAAGGTCACCGTACTTTGTGGCGGCAATAGAGAGCGTACTTGTTCTAAGACGGGACGATAATGTTCAAAGCCAACTGTAGCGCTGCCATGCTCTAGTACTACTTGAGCTAGAGTAATCGACCTCCCTCCCCAAATCAAGCATACTTCTATAAGACAGAATTTATCCCACAGCATACTCGTATCGAGAGCTAGTTCCAACGATGCTCCTGCAAATGCTTGGAGAAAGTGCTTCACCAATGGGTTATAGAATGTCTCGGCGATGATATGTGGATTATGCACAAAGTAGCTTAGTCTTTCCATCTGACTTCTGGCTTGGCACTCTCGATGGCTTAAATAGGGCAACCAATGACTCAGACTCGCACTTCCTGATTGCAATATCGCAGCTACAGACTCCGCAAATCCTTGGAGATGTCGCTTATCTTTTGGCTTGAGCCATTGACGCAATTGTTGTTGTAGCTGAAGATATAGGTGGGGCATGGATAAGATCTTTTGTTGAGGAACTTGAGTATCTCATCTCTTGCCCCTTTTTGCCTCTTGTCTCATGATGAGATTCTATGCCTAGCAACGCTTTTCAGATTTTTCTGCACCACTAAGGTGTAGAATCTTGCTATTCTGATTAATTAAAATTACCTTGACAGGAGATTGAGGATTTAATTTATAATCACGATTCTCTAGATAAGTATTCTCTTTAATACCTACTAACTTATTTTCAGAAGATTTATGTAATGGTAATAGTCTCCATAGCTCTTTATTATCAATATTTTTACCTATCTCATTTAATATGTCTTGTCTTTCATCATCGGACAAACTGATTTGAGCAAATATTTCATCAATGTAATCTAATTTTTGTTTTAACAACTCAATGACTGCGATCGTGGTTAATCGAGTTATGCCAATTTTTTCAAATTTTTCTTCGGAAATTGATTCAGACAGAGACTTATCAATTAATCTCCATGATTCATGAGTAATTTCTAGAACTTTATGAGCTAATTTTGACCATAACGAATCAGACCTAGAGATAATATATAGTTTATCTTCACTATTATATTTATTAGGCTGTCCATGTAACAAATAACGAATTGCTAGATCCATTTTAGTTTACCTCTTTTAATAATTCAGTTAATAGTTGTTTCCGATTCTCTGGTTCTGCTAGAGACGGATGCTCTTTTGCACCCAATATTCGTTTACAGATGCTCGTATCACAAACAACAGGAGAAATTGGTTCAATATTTTTAATTAAGTTTGCTATTTCTTTATCAACTAGAATAGGCTGAATTTCGTTAGAAGCTTTCACTAAAGATGCTATTAAGGCATCTTGAATAGAATTGGTATCAGGATTCTTAAATAAAATAGATTTAATCTTAAAATTGAGAAATTCACTGTACGAGTAAAAGACTACTATCTTTTGTAAATATTGTTCTCCAATAAGGCATTTCCATTCTGGATTTTCAGATAAAATGTTGGTAATATGGTTTTTTGACAAAGACAACATCTGTTTAAGTATTGACTCTAATCTTAAATAACTCTTTCCTTCTTTATTCAATTGATTAATCCAATCATTTAAAGTTGATAGAGTAATGGTTGCATCTTCAATATTTAATTGACTAGAATTATTGGAAGGGTGGTCAAATAATTTTTTTGGTAAGAATAGGATACGAACTTCTATTTTCAAAAAGTATTTAAAAATATCCTCGGAAATATTTATATAAATAACATCTGAAGAAGAAATTAAATTCGGCTCTTCTGGGTTCATGGGGATAAGCACAGCTAATAGTAATCAGAATCCTCTCGGAGCAACAGTTACAGCCCTACCATGTCGCCAATAATTGTATCGACACTGTACCATTTACCCCTCAAACCCAGATGAGCCTTAAATTCACTAATTCTTTCAAGCTTTTTCTGACATCTGAACTAAGGCTATCCCAAGCTAATCGAGACAATCCCTTTTTGATCAACTTAATTAGAGACTCTTGGATTTTAGCGCTTGGGATGACGGGATTTTGGCAAAATTCCTTAAGAAATGAAATCAGAAAATTAATAGCGGTGCTATCTTTTAGGACATCTTCCTCTGACAAATTACTCAGAACTTCTATGATTTCTGAATCATCCCATTTATCACAACCAAAGTCAGTAAATCTAAGATTAGGAGCGCTCGATAGAGTTAACAACCATTCAGAACTTTCTCCTTTTTCTTTTAATTTAGGAAACAAATCCCATTTAGGAGTTTCAGGAAGTGATAAGACTCTTTTTCTATTTAATAATTTCCACTCTTCGCCCTGAGAAGTTATGCGTAAAACAAATTGTTTTTCTTGACAAATGATCTCACGGTTACTCTTCTCTTTAAATAATTTAGAGCTATGTAGAGCCTTACAAAGTGCTGATACTTCAGTCTCAGGCAATTTATATTCATTAATGAATAAATTAAAATTATCCAAAATTCGGCTTAGAATAACTCGATATAGGTAAAAGTTCCACTCCTTCTGTAGTAAAGTTCTATCATCATCCTTCGCCACTTGTTTTTTATCGATGTTGAGATTATTCCCGTCCCACCCAAGAACACCTGTCCTAGCAAAATCTACAAAAAAGTATCCATGCAAGGTTAGATAGTAACTATATTTTGATTCGCATTTTATAGAATAATCTTCTCCTATTGGTAAAAACACTGCTGTTCTTAGTGTCAAAGAAGATTGGTTTTTAGATAAATCTTTGCTTAATTGACTAAAAACTATGGCATTATGAGGCGTTATACGTCTAAATTTTTCTGGTAATTCAGGGCGTTTAACTATATTAGCAAATTCAGCAATTTGCGTAATCACTTCAGATCCAGCAAAACTTAGTGCGTTTCCGCCATCATAAATCTTGCCTTTAATTGAATGTTCTTGATTATGAACTAAAGCAGATAGGCTTGACCGTCGTTCTGAATTTTCGTCAAGTTTAATCTCAAATTTATTTAAATCACCTTCCCAATAACGAATCTGATTAACTGTTCCCAGTAGTGTCATCAATATATTGATTTGTCTCTTTGTCTCATTATTACCCAAAAAGTCAGGCGGTATTTCACCGAAAAAATCATTATCGCCATTTTTTATGTGTAGTGGAATTCCTGCTTCTTTACCCTGTATTGTTTGGTGGCTTCTTTGACGAAGAGGTATCCACAAAATAAACCATTTTTCTTTTTCTTTATAATCCTCTTTCTGTTTCTCCAAGATTATAAAGTTTACGGATTTCTTGATTAATTCTTTATCGTTTTCACAAAAATTATCCCAATCTTCGTGGTACTTATCTTTGTTTTTTGCTCCAGCCCACGGATTAAAAATATCCCATGTAGAATATTCACAGTCAGTTATATCTGGTGCAATATAAAAAAAAGCCTCACATAAATGAAAAACACTTTTTAAACCTAATCCAAATTTTCCAATCGCGTCCTGCTGATTAGGTTTGCTGCTACCTCCCAAAATATATCTTATTGATTCAGCATTTTCATTCGTAAATTCACCATTATCCAGCATGAACAGAGCAGGACATTTTAGCAATGGATGTTTGGCATTTGAAATACCCTTAATCCAACCATAGTCCAAACAGCTTGCCTTAGCATCTTCGGCATTTTGTATTAGCTCTTTCAAAATAGGAAATCCTAGCGGATAACTATTTAAAAGATTTTCCTTGAGATACTCAATATCACCAAGCGGATGATGCTCAGCCATTTATCCTCTTGTAACGACTATTTACTTAGTAAGTATAGGCTCGGTAGTTGAACGCTATGTAAATTCTGTTAGTGTCATAACTATAGCCTAGATGGAAGTATAAGTTTGCTGAAAGTTTTAAATTATAAGCATAAGCTTGCCGAAAATCGTAAACTCTAGAAGCTGCCAAAAGTCTTAACCAGGAGGATCTTATCTTCCTGTCGCCCTTGGATTTGCCTCCCATCATTAATTTGACCACTCAGCCCTAATCAAATTCTGCCTTGCAGCCTGTCGGAGAATGAGGATTGTCTGTCAAAAGACTCACAACATGGTGTATTGGGCAGCTACATAACAACATCTGAGCGTTAATGGTGAGTTACGCTATGGCTAATGCCGCCTATCAGAGCAGTTTTTGGGTTTCCCGATAAGCTGCTCTGATAGGCTAAATGACTTAAGGAGATTGAGATTTTGTGGACATGCTCCCATTTACCCTCGAAATGTAGACTGGCTGTGTGTCAGAGTCCCTTACCCTAGATGTTGATACTATAAGTTAGCAGCAGCAGCAAACTTATGGTCATAATTACTATTCTTATTGCTTTAAGCCTCAAAACCCCAACTTGTCATAGAAACATTTTAGAGTAAATAATCATCAATTTCATACATTAACTAGGCGCGGTATTTTGTGCCAAATTGCTTTATAACCTCTCATCAATCAATACGACGAACATGAATAAACTACCATTTCCCGAACCCCAAAGCGATCGCATTCCAATCGCCTTCGATCAATACCTCGAATACACCCCCGAAAAACTAGAGTTATGGGATGGCTTTTACAACTATGGAGGTCAAGACATGACAGGCTTTCACCTAGCAGTACTAACGAATATGAGACTACGCACAGCCGTTAGCCATGTCCCGATCACTAAGTGGTTAGCCGCTATCCAAGAGGTTGCTTTGCAGAATCTTAAACTTGACGTTGCTTTGCGTGATCGCCTAGTTCGAGGGATAGCTGAGTTGAATGCGATCGCGGAGTGTTTGGAGAATTAGACAATGAGAACAGTATATTTTGCTGATGGTTTGCTATACCAAGGATCAGGTGGATGAGGTGATATTGACTGCTCCTTATATTTGTCACGAAACTCCTGCTAATTTTCTATCACAAACCTTTGTGATAGAAAATTAGCCTACCCATACTCATGTAATAGAATGGGCAAGCTTGGTTCAATTGCAATGATTTATATCTTTAAATTTTGTCCAGTGCAGTCTTGTATTTTTCCACTTGCCAGCATTTGCTGAATTGTTCCAGCTTTTGAAGGCAAGAATGATACTGCATCTCGATTGCATTCGAGAATTTCGCAAGCATAATGGTCTTTGAGCCTAGATGCTATTTTTTTGATTGAGCGCTTGAAACTCACTATTACATAACATTTGCTATTTTTAAACAGTGACATTTGGCAATTTTCTTGGTTCATTTTTGCATCTCAAATCTTCACAGACTTTTAGCGACAGCGCTTTCCCTATGTAATTCTATTTTTTATAACTTACATATGGACGTGAATACCGAGTACGACAACGATTCGTGCATTTAAGAAACATAAGGGACTTCCAAAAAATAAATGATCCAACAAAAATCCCAAAAGGTTGGGGTGGGCTATGCCCACCTCAACCTTTTGAGGATCAATTATTCTATGGAGCAACCTAAGTCTGCAATCTCATCTCTAACAAGTTGTTGAATAATGTGAAAAATTGCAACGTTTGTTTACGAGGCATAAGGCGATCGGGCTTTAGCAATAATCATCACCATCAGTTACTCCAACTTTTCAGCCGCCTTCAAAAAAGCCCGTTTCGCCGCAATCTTATTCTTGCGATTTGTATAACGCCTAAAACTTCTCACATCCCGATGTCTTGTCAACTCCATCGCCAAAGAAGGATCTAACTCATACTTCACAATCAAATTCGTCGCAAACGTATGTCTACCCCGATGCGAATGCAAATCAATTCCCGTCTTCTCCGCCAAATCATCCATCACATGCCGAATCCCCCAATAAGTCAACCGCTTACCCTGACTACGATTAGAACAAGATACAAACAAAGGACTATCAGGTGATAACTCCCCTTCCTGCTCAATCCTCCAAACTAAATAAGCATCCAAATCTTGAATACCCAACTTTGTCAAAGGCACTTCCCCCTTACTATCCCACTTCGCTTCCTTAATCACCAATTCCCCATTCACATAATCCTCAACATTGAGACGACAAACTTCCTCCCCTCTCAACCCATGCAACAACACCGAAAACAAAGCCCGATCGCGCAACATTACCTTACCTAACGAGATCGCCTCATAAATTCGCAACACCTCCTCATCTTCTAAATCCTTAGCCACAGGATCGGGCAATCGCTCCTGCTGAATGCCAATCGTCGGATCGGCAACCACATATTCCGAGAGCAACATCCATCGATAAAACGATTTCAGAGTCCGCAGTACCCGATTTACCGAACTCAGCGCCAACTCACGCTCCTTCAGCAAAAAAGTTTTAAACTGTGTCACTTTGCGCCGACTCACATCCACCCAAGCCAGATCGCACCAATCCATAAATGTCCGCAAATCCGCTTGATACGCCTTACGACTTTTAGGCTGCAAAGACCTTGACGCTAAAAATTCATCAACTCGTGATTGGCGTAAATCTGTAGTAGCGATCGCTTTGGGCGGTTCACCGTAAACAACTAAAATTGGCTCTGGAATCGACATAGCAGTATCAAGTGTAGTTAGAAGATGTGAAAAAAGCGATCGTTTTCAAGATCGAAAGCCCAACTTGTCACAGAAACATCTTAGAGCAAATAATCATCAATTATTTGCCATTAAATTTATGCGAATAAGTATTTATGCTCAGTACAGTCAACGTGTTTTCAAGGGTTGAGGGTTTTGCTTGGCGCGTTGCGATATATTGAAGGGGTATCTGCCCGTTAGTTAAATATTTATTTGTCTTTAGGCTTACGAAAAATTGATGTTGCGATCGCCGAAATGAGTTTAGATATCATCATGACATTAATGAAAAGCTCAACCCAGAATGGTGGGTTATTGCCTTTTGTATTGTCGCCTTGATCTAATTTCTGCATTTCTTGGTTGTGCTTAGATTTTTCTCCTGCAAATCCTTTAGGCTTTTTTCTAGGCATCTTTCTCTCATCTTCTACACTAAAGCTAATTTTGATAATTGTTCTGTCATGAGTATGTAGATAAAAAACTAGGATGCAGAGGTTTAGCTAAACTGAGATACCAATAGTTCTTGTATGGGAATAAGATTAAACGAGCTAGATTCACTGCCTAGCCATTCAGTCCCATCCCAAATATATACCCACTCTTCGGAACAAATCTCTTGCAGATTTCTGAGTATTGGTTTTGCTGTTCCCCAAGATTCTTGGGTATCGCGGTTATAAAATAAGCAATTGTTGATCGAGATTCCCAGCACACTCATGTTACCTAAAGCTAGAAGCTGATCAACTTGCTCTGTTGTTACATAATGTGTTTGTAAGAGTACCCCTGAATAATCAACATAGCCGTCACGATGTAAATACACGGATAAATAAGAGTCATCATCAATTTGTTTGCCAATTATCGCTCTCGTAGACATAGATTTTTTCGGTATTTAGATCATATTACTGGAAA
>JALQCR010000029.1 GCA_023336205.1 Pseudanabaena sp. Salubria-1 | reverse complement strand
ACAAAAAAAAAAAACCCCCCCCCCCCCCGCCCCCCCCCCCCCCCCCCCCCCCCCCTCTCACTATTTGGGCTTTATGTCCTAACAAGAATGGCGACAGCTATAAATAGGTAAGATGGGCGGCGCTTCGCGCCGCCTATCTTACCTATTTAGCACTACCTTTTTTCTGCTAAACTTGAGATCTTGTCGTAATGCATATGGCGTTTTATTCACGGGGTTAATTCGGTTTAATTTCATGCAAAAACCTCAAATACCACTGAACGAGAGCGATCGCCAACTTGCTCTTGAGCGCTACAACATTCTCGATACCTTGCCAGAACAGGAATATGATGACTTGACGCAACTAGCCGCCAGTATTTGCGGCACACCGATCGCTTTGATATCTTTTATCGATCGCGATCGACAGTGGTTTAAGTCTCGCGTTGGTCTTGACACATTAGAGACTCCTCGCGATATTTCCTTTTGTGGTCACGCAGTTGCTAATGATGCATTCTTAAATGTTCCAGATGCAATTCAAGATCCTCGCTTTGCTGACAACCCATTAGTTGTTAATGAGCCAAATATTCGCTTTTATACTGGCGTACCTTTAAAGACTTCAGATAATTTCAATTTAGGAACCTTGTGTGTCATAGATAGCCAGCCACACGACTTGACACCTCAACAGATTAAACAACTCGAAGCTCTCGGTCGTCTAGTTATTAGCCAGTTAGAGTTACGGCGCAACAACGAAGCATCAAAGCTGTTTATGTCAGAGCTTGTTCGTCGCCAGCAGACCGAAAAATTGGTAACTACCCAAAATCAAATTGCGGGAGTCCTTGCTGAGTCATCTGGCTTTAGTAATGCAGCTATGCGAATCTTACGGACGCTGTGCGAACTGCTGTCTTGGGATATTGCTGAACTATGGCTTGTCAGTAGCTATCCTCGTGCTTTAAGCCTGATGACAAGTTATTCCAAACCAGAAATTGTATCAACAGAGCTAATTCAGACCCATCAACTGATGTCAATTGAATATGGCTCTGGTTTGATTGGCTCAGTCTGGGCGGAAGGAAAGGCTAAATGTGTGGAGATTGATCAATATCTGAGATCTTGCACCATTCAAGAAAAGGGGTTGCAGAAAGAGCAGAAATGTGAAAAAAAGGGCGTAGTAGTAAATTAAATAACGAGCATGGAAAGCATCGTTAAGCACGCCCAAGGGCTAGTGTATAGTCTTCTGTGTTTGATGCCAAGTGTGTATCAAACAGCAAGTCTCAATGCAATACTAGGACTATTTCTCGAAGCACAAAGGCATCCTTATCCAGAACATACACAGATAAAATCAGCGAGTGCACTCAGCCGATTTCTCAATCACTATAACTGGTCAACGAGAGCAGTAATTCGGTCAACACGGCAGGCTATTTTGGGACAAATCGCCAAGCATCGCCCATCGAAACAAGTGCCATTAAAGATACTGATAGACTTGACTACCCTAGAAAAAAGCGGCAAGTTTTTACATTTGAGCAATCCCACCCAAAACGAACCAGACCCATGGGTGAGAATACTAAACGGAAAGCGAGGACTACATCTGGTTGTACTGTATCTGGTCTATGGAGAGTGGCGCGTACCATGGAGTTTTAGAGTATGGCGCGGCAAAGGATACCCCAGTCCCTCTGACTTAGCTTGTAAGTTATTGGGGACAGTACCCAAGCAACTAACCCAAGGCAAGACTGTGATTGTCCTTGCTGATACTGAGTTTAGTACGGTGAAGTTTTTCAATACTGTCCGCGCCAAGACTTGGCGCATCGTTGTCGGTGTACGCAACAATCGTAAACTTCAAGATGGCCGTACAGTCAAACAACTTTATCGTCATGGCAAACGTGGACAACAAATTTTGCTAGAAGGGCTAACTCAGCCTTTGACGATCTCTTGGTTTTGGCTCAAAAGAGCTGATAGTAAACGGGAGTTACGCTTTGTTGTCTCTTCTCATCCTTATTCTGGTGCTTATCTGGTGATGTTAGGTCGTAAGCGTTGGGCGATTGAGGGATTCTTCAAAACCATCAAACATCGCTTTGGTTTGCATTGTTTTGGGCAATCTACAAAACTTGGTGTTTATCGTTGGCTTATCCTCTCTCTGCTTGCTTATCTTTTGGCCCATTGGATTGATCAATGGTCGAGTCCTCCTGTCTTGGACTGGAAAGCTACCTGTGATTTGACACTTTCCGTTTTATTTCCTTCTGTCCTTTGGTTGAAACTTCTTAGGTATCTCCAAATTAGTGCCGATATTGCTGCTCGTCATGGGTTTGAAATTATTCTCAAACCCATTCCTACTTAACTCTTTCAGGAATGGTGCAAGATCTCAGATATCCTAATTTTTACAAATCAGAAGCTGTAAAAAAAATAGGTATAAACTATGCGTTAAGTTTTCCTGTATGCGGAGAGAATGAGACTGTTTTAGCTGTAATTACGATGTTTAGTCGCGAATATCAGGATTATAATCTAGAACTACTTAACGTCGTAACAGCGATCAGTAGACAGATCGGTCAGTTTATGGAAAAGCGCAAAATTGAAAGAGATTTGCACAAACAAAATTGGCGATCGCTGTTGCTTGCCGATATTGCTCTTCGCATTCGTCAGTCACTTAATCTTCAGGAAATCCTGAATACATCTGTCATCGAAATTCGCAAATTTATTAGAGCTGATCGAGTCCTCATTTATCGATTTCATGATGATTGGTCGGGGATAGTAGAAGTGGAATCGCTCAATCCTAAGTGGAGAAGTTCTCTCCATACTGATTTTCAGGATACTTGTTTTCAATCAGGATATTGGAAGCCCTATCAAGAAGGTCGAAAGTTAGCGATCGACAATATTGCTGAATCTGATCTCAGTGAATGCCATAACTGAGATCTTGCACCATTCAAGAAAAGGGGTTGCAGAAAGAGCAGAAATGTGAAAAAAAGGGCGTAGTAGTAAATTAAATAACGAGCATGGAAAGCATCGTTAAGCACGCCCAAGGGCTAGTGTATAGTCTTCTGTGTTTGATGCCAAGTGTGTATCAAACAGCAAGTCTCAATGCAATACTAGGACTATTTCTCGAAGCACAAAGGCATCCTTATCCAGAACATACACAGATAAAATCAGCGAGTGCACTCAGCCGATTTCTCAATCACTATAACTGGTCAACGAGAGCAGTAATTCGGTCAACACGGCAGGCTATTTTGGGACAAATCGCCAAGCATCGCCCATCGAAACAAGTGCCATTAAAGATACTGATAGACTTGACTACCCTAGAAAAAAGCGGCAAGTTTTTACATTTGAGCAATCCCACCCAAAACGAACCAGACCCATGGGTGAGAATACTAAACGGAAAGCGAGGACTACATCTGGTTGTACTGTATCTGGTCTATGGAGAGTGGCGCGTACCATGGAGTTTTAGAGTATGGCGCGGCAAAGGATACCCCAGTCCCTCTGACTTAGCTTGTAAGTTATTGGGGACAGTACCCAAGCAACTAACCCAAGGCAAGACTGTGATTGTCCTTGCTGATACTGAGTTTAGTACGGTGAAGTTTTTCAATACTGTCCGCGCCAAGACTTGGCGCATCGTTGTCGGTGTACGCAACAATCGTAAACTTCAAGATGGCCGTACAGTCAAACAACTTTATCGTCATGGCAAACGTGGACAACAAATTTTGCTAGAAGGGCTAACTCAGCCTTTGACGATCTCTTGGTTTTGGCTCAAAAGAGCTGATAGTAAACGGGAGTTACGCTTTGTTGTCTCTTCTCATCCTTATTCTGGTGCTTATCTGGTGATGTTAGGTCGTAAGCGTTGGGCGATTGAGGGATTCTTCAAAACCATCAAACATCGCTTTGGTTTGCATTGTTTTGGGCAATCTACAAAACTTGGTGTTTATCGTTGGCTTATCCTCTCTCTGCTTGCTTATCTTTTGGCCCATTGGATTGATCAATGGTCGAGTCCTCCTGTCTTGGACTGGAAAGCTACCTGTGATTTGACACTTTCCGTTTTATTTCCTTCTGTCCTTTGGTTGAAACTTCTTAGGTATCTCCAAATTAGTGCCGATATTGCTGCTCGTCATGGGTTTGAAATTATTCTCAAACCCATTCCTACTTAACTCTTTCAGGAATGGTGCAAGATCTCAGATAAAGAACTTTTAGTTAGGTTTCAAGTGCAAGCAAACCTTGTTGTTCCGATTATTGAAAACGCCCGTTTGTGGGGATTGCTGATTGCCCATCAATGTTCTGAGCCAAGACATTGGGAATCTTTTGAGATCAGTCTGCTGAGTCAGCTTGCGGATCAAATTGGGATTGCGATCGCTCAGTCACGATTGCTTACCCAAGAGAAAGAACAACTCAATCTTTTACAACAACAAAATGTTGATTTGGAAATTGCTCGTAAAGAAGCCGAAAAAGCAACCATAGCCAAAAGTTCTTTCTTAGCAACCATGAGCCATGAGATTCGGACTCCTATGAATGCTGTCATTGGTATGACAGGACTACTACTAGATACTAATCTTGATGCTCGGCAAAGAGATTTTGCTGGAACTATCCGTTCTAGTGGAGATCACTTGTTAAACCTTATTAACGAAATTCTTGATTTTTCTAAATTAGAAGCAGGGGAAATGCAATTAGAGAATCTTGACTTTGATATAGATATTAGCATTGAAGAGATCACAGAAATACTTGCTCCATCGTCTCAGTTCAAAGGCATAGAGCTTGCATCATTTATTCATCCCAATGTGCCAAAATGTTTACGAGGTGATGTTAGTCGGTTACGTCAAGTCTTACTAAATTTGACTAACAACTCTATCAAGTTTACATCCAAAGGTGAAGTCACAATTGAAGTTACTCTCCAATCCGAAACTGAACGTGATGCAATTTTGAGATTTGCAATAATTGATACTGGTATTGGTATTCCCCTAGTAGCACAAGAGAACCTATTCCAGCCTTTTACCCAAGTTGACGCTTCTACAACTCGTCAATATGGTGGTACTGGGCTAGGGCTAGCGATTTGCAAGCAAATTGTAGAGCTGATGGGTGGCTCAATTCATGTAGAAAGCGAGGAAAACAAAGGGTCGATATTCTGGTTCACCACTCCCTTCCAAAAACAAGATAATTGTTTCCGTAATAATGCTGATGCTGAAGTCCTAGAAAATGTAAGAGTACTAGTAGTAGACGATAGTACTACTAACTGTAATATTCTCTATCATCAACTTTGTAGTTTTGGAATGCGTGTTGATGCAATCCAACATGCTCAGCTGACTTTATCTTATTTAGAAAAGGCGATCGCTGAAAATGATCCATATAAGCTTGCCATCCTTGATATGCAAATGCCTATATTAGATGGAGAGCAATTGGGGATTCAGATTAAAAGCTCTCCGAAGCTCAAGGATATCCACTTGGTTATGCTAACATCGCTCGATCAAACTGGAGATGCTACACGCATGATAGAGATTGGTTTTATGGCTTATCTTCGCAAACCAGTCCGTAAGATGCGCCTCTTGAATTGTTTGATTGAGGTCATCTCTGGAATTACCCAAAAATCAGATATTGAATCCCCGATTTATCCTGTATGCTTACTACCTCCCACTCAGCATTCTAACCTTAAAATATTACTTGCAGAAGATAGTTTAGTTAACCAGAAAGTTGCGATCAACCAACTTCAAAGTTTAGGCTATCAAGCTGATGTAGCAGCAAATGGACAGGAAGCCTTAAAACTATGCTCTCAAATTCATTACGATATTATTTTGATGGACTGTCAAATGCCAGTTTTGGATGGTTATAACACAAGCCGCCAAATTCGGGCACTAGAAACAACAAATGGTTGTCTGGACTCTAATAAGGTCACTATCATTGCTCTTACTGCCAATGCATTACAGGAAGATCGCGATCGCTGCTTAGCGGCAGGGATGAATGACTACCTCAGCAAGCCAGTCCGCAAAGAGAATCTCGCCGATATCCTCTCACGGTGGAGCAAGATCATTGCCCAGCGGGGTGATCTAGAAACCACCAAAATTGCTGAAACCAATTTTTCTGATACTAAAGTAGCTAAGCCCAATAGTATTGAAGAAAAATTAGAAGTTGATTGGGCATATCTAGAAGAAATGTCTAACGGTGATGAAGAGTTTAAACAACAACTTTTGCTAGCATATTTAAGCTCTCTTGCTGAACATATGGAAGCTCTAAAAATTGCGATCGCCAAAAAACAATATATTGAGATTGAGCAAGAAGCCCATTTTATCAAAGGTTCGAGCGCTGCGATCGGTATTAATGGTATCGCAAAACTTGCTTCAATACTAGAGGAGAGTAGCAAACAAAAGATACTCCCTGAAAATGTAATCTTACTTTTTGATAGAATAACCCTGGGACTTAATGAAATAGAAAGCCATGTTTAGCTCTTCATTCACTTAACTATAACGCTTAGCAATCAAAAACGAATCAATAAATTCAAAAAAAGTGTCGCAAAGCACTACTTTTTTGAATTTATTGATTCGTTTGATCGGAAATTGCTATAGCAAAGTAAGTTTTGTTTAGGACACAAAACCCAAAACAAAAGTGGCGATGTGTTGCGCTGCCACTTGTATTTTGGGTTTTGATTTGTCGATATCTTTTGTACTACTATGTGTACATAAAGCCCAAGAAGATAATGACGAAGCTTCGCTTCGTCATTATCTTCTTGGGCTTTGATTTAATCGACGACAACTATACTTATCAACCAATTCAAAAGGTATAATAATTAACTAGATTAAGTCTCTAGTAAGAACATAATTAACATCATATTATTTTTGAGGATTTCTCTATGAACCGTCCCCAGACACTTGCTGAGATTTTAACTGGAGATCTCCCTGGTGTCATTGCTGACTTTCAAGGAATTATTGTTGATATTAATGAGCATTTTGAAATATTTACAGGATGGGAAAAGCAGGAAATTGTTGGGCAACTGATCTCGGTGATTTTACCAAGTTATTTTCGAGAGTCTCATCATATGGGTTTTTCTCGCTTTACTGCATCGGGTGTTGCAACTATTCTAAATCACCCACTAGAGCTTAAAGTTATTACTAAAGACGAGCGAGAGATCCTATCTGAGCACTATATTCTTGCTGAAAAACAAGATGATAAATGGAGCTTTGGGGCAACACTTCGTCCACTTGAATCTTGATTTTTTAGTTGACAATCCTAAGATTATATTCATGGAATCGACACCTTCTCAAATACAGGAACTGCGATCGACTCTAGGGAAGATGGAAATCGCTCTGGGTGCAGTTGATAGTGCCATTGTCTGGACTAATGCAGAAGGACGTATCCAATGGTGTAATAAATCTTTTGATCGCTTAGTTGGAAAATTGCATATTATGATTTTGGGCAAAGAATTGCCGTCACTTTTGCCTCTGCATTATGACGGCATTCTTGTACCAGCCGATAAATATCCCGTGACCTTAGCTAAGGAGAAGAAAGGAAAAATTAGTGATTGTTACGAGTGCTATCTTCGCGAGAAAGGCTCGATTCTTGAGGTTACTTCTACCTACGTGGAAATAACGCTTAACGATCCAAAAGAGATTAGCATAGTTATCACAATTAATGATATTACTGAACAACAAAGAGCCCAGATATTATTGCAGCAGTCTAAAGCAGAATTAGAGAAAAGAGTAAATCTTAGAACTCAAGAACTAGTCGAATTGAATGAGCGGCTAAATCAACAAAATTATGAGCTCCAAATAGCCAAACAATCAGCAGAAGATTCTAACAAAGCAAAAAGTTCTTTCTTGGCAACAATGAGCCATGAAATTCGGACACCAATGAATGCGGTGATTGGGATGACAGGTTTATTACTTGAGACTAATCTGGATGTGCAACAGCGGGATTTTGCTGACACCATTCACAACAGTGGAGAGCACCTACTAAACCTTATAAATGAAATTCTCGATTTCTCTAAACTGGAAGCCCATGAGATGCAGTTAGAGACACTTGACTTTGATATAGAGTCAAGTATAGAGGAGAACGCTGATATTTTAGCTAAACCTGCTCACAGTAAAGGCATAGAAATAGCTACGTTTTTCCATCCAAATACTCCAAAATATCTGCAAGGAGATATCAGTCGCTTGCGACAAATTTTATTGAATCTGACTAATAATGCCATTAAATTTACTGAACAAGGAGAGGTGATCATTGAAGTAAACCTAGAATCTGAACTGGAAAATTCTGTTGTTTTGAGGTTTGCTGTGATTGACACTGGGATTGGGATACCAGAATCTTCTCAGTCCAAGCTATTTCAGCCTTTCATTCAAGTTGATGCTTCAACAACTAGACAATACGGGGGCACAGGCTTGGGTTTGGCTATCTGCAAACAACTGGTAGAGCTAATGGGAGGAGAAATTCATTTAGAAAGTGAAGAAGGGAAAGGTTCAACTTTCTGGTTTACAGTTCCTTTTCAAAAGCAAATTAATAAATCTCATAAAAATCATAGCTTAGGGATAGAGCATCTTCAAGGGCTAAAGGTTTTGGTGGTTGATGACAGCATTACGAACTGTAATATCCTTTATCATCAGCTGAAATCTTGGGGAATGGTGGTCGATGTACTTATCCAATCTACGGAGGTTATTCCTTGTCTACTTCGAGCCATAGAGATGGGGCAGCCATATCAAGTTGCACTACTTGATATGCAAATGCCTGAATTAGATGGTGAGCAGTTGGGAATTCAAATTAAAAGCTCCAAAATCCTGAAGGATATGCATTTAATCATGCTTACTTCTCTAGATCAAAGTGGTGCTGCGAGGCGTATGTTGGAGATTGGCTTTGCTGACTATCTCTGTAAACCAGTTCGCAAAGCACGTTTATTAAATAGTTTAGTTGATACGATCGCAGGCACACCAAAAGAGCAAACAATACTCAAAGAGAACCTTAAGACTAAAGAAATTCGCCCTGCCTCAAAACTCAGAATATTGCTTGCTGAAGATAGTCCGATTAATCAAAAAGTTGCCGTCAATCAATTGCACAGCTTGGGCTTTAAGGTAGATGTTGTCGCTAATGGGCAAGAAGCTTTAGATCTACTTGAAAAGGTTCCCTACGATATTATTTTAATGGATTGCCAAATGCCAATCCTTGATGGCTATAACGCTAGTCGGCAAATTCGCGATCGCGAAGCAGCCCCAAATTATAAGTTCCCAAAACTAATTATCATCGCGATGACCGCTAATGCTATGCAAAAAGATCGCGATCGCTGTCTTGATTCGGGCATGGATGATTTTTTGAGTAAACCTGTACGCAAAGAAGATTTGGCAAGGAAGTTAGATTACTGGAACCAGATTATATCCGAGAAAGATGATGTAAATTTTGTTCCTAATATTGAGATTTTATTACCAAAGAGTTATGCTTCTAATAATGTTGATGATATCCTAAATGATTCTGAAGTCGAAATTGATTGGCAATATCTTGACGAAATGTGTAGCGGCAATAATGAATTTAAGCAAGAGCTATTGCAAGCTTACTCAATATCGATGCCTGAACATGTAGAAGCCTTGGAGATCGCAATATCTACAAAAGAAGGCTCTTCTGGGTTCATGGGGATAAGCACAGCTAATAGTAATCAGAATCCTCTCGGAGCAACAGTTACAGCCCTACCATGTCGCCAATAATTGTATCGATACTGTACCATTTACCCCTCAAACCCAGATGAGCCCAAAAGAATATATAAATATTGAGCATGAAGCACATTTTATCAAAGGATCGAGTTCAGCGATCGGGATTACTGGAGTTGCAAAATTAGCTAGTTTATTAGAAGAAAACGGCAAAAACAAAAAAATGTCAGAAAACACCACAATTTTACTTAAGAAAGTTTCAAAAGATATTGAACAGATAAAAAATCTAGCTCATGAGATTGGGACATAATACTTAACTATTCTCATGCAATTGCGTCCATCTGCGGTTTTATCATAGGTAAAGACATCCATCATTTGACTGATCAAACTTAGCCCACGTCCTCCTAAAGCATTTACGTCAACTTCATCTAGTTTTGACAGTTTTTCTGAGAGATCGAAGTCTGCCCCGAAATCAAACACTTTGATCTCAGTGGACCTATCAGTAAGATTTGCATCTAAGCTAATGGGTGTTTCCGACGGCATGTCTTTATGGGCATGACGCACAGAATTGGTAAACACCTCGGCTAGAGCTGTCTTACAACGTAACCAATCAGCATTTGGGACAGATGTATGCGAAAGTTGCTCGAACCAATTCAAAACGTGAACAAGATCGTTAAGACTAGTGGTTACTTGCAAAAAAATTGTTTGAGACACCGCAGTTCTACCAAGATAAGCGCCAATTCAAGGATGAAATGCAACGGGTTCTGATGAAGCAAAGAATACTTCGTAAGGAGTACGATAGTCAAGTGATTTTCTGGGTCTGTGATTGATCAAATTCACTGCCTTCTGAAAGTCCTCTTCTTTCACGATTTTAAAGTTTGTACTTTTGGGATAGAACTCTCTAATTAATCCATTGGTGTGTTCATTCAATCCACGTTCCCATGAATGATATGGATTCGCAAAGAAGGTCTCTAGTTTCAATCTTTCAGATAGCTTCTCATGCCCACAGAATTCTCTTCCATTATCAAAGGTCATTGTCTTTCGAGATGTTGATTCTATAGGCTCAAATAGATTGAATGTCACTCTGTTTATCTCATCCATCGTCTTGTTCTTAGCTAGTCCAGCAAGTAAATACTTCGATGCTTTATCAACATGCGTAACTACGATACCTGTGTGGTTGCACCCGATTACCGTATCACTTTCCCAATGTCCAATCTCTGTTTTTAAATCTGCAATCTTCGGTCGATTCTCTATCCCTACCCTATTGGGAATGCCACCTCGCTTCTGATGGCGACCTTTGCGCCTTCGTTGCTTTTGCTTCTGCCTCAGATATTGTTGATATATTCCCATCTCTTGATGGTTTGCATAGATCATCAGATAAATCGTCTCATAGCTGATTTTACCTAGCCCCTCCCTTTCCATTCTCCCTGCTAGTTGCTCTGGGCTGTGGTGTTGCTCTAACCGTTGTTTGACTTCGGCGATCGTCTCAGCACTGATGCTCTGAAATCTTACCTTTGCTTGTTTCCGTCTTGCTTTCATCAGGGCAACCGCAGTATCTGGCAAATAGCCAATCTGTCGCTCGTCTGTATTGCGCGATAACTCTCTTGAAATCGTACTTTTGTTTCGCTTCAAGCGACGACCTATCTCTGATACAGATAATTGCTCAATTACTCTTAGTTTATACAGTTCACTTCTTTCTGTGGTGGTAAGATGGACAAAGCTCATGAGGGTATCCTAATTATTGTGATTAATATCAGAATATCCTTATGAGTCCCTTTACGCAAAGATCTCTAGGTGTTGCATTTCATCCTTGAATTGGCGAAGTTTTGAGATAAAATATAAATCTGATTGTAAATTTGTTGGCAACTAAGATATGGTTCTTCAATGAACTTATTTTCAGTTTGAATGGTGTTTTTTCTAATTAAATTAATTTAATTAAATCAACTTATATAACTCTATCTAAATATAGTGCTTCAGGCAAACGGCATGTTACAAATTCTAGTAATTGATGACGATCTTGTCATGCAGATGATTTTAAAAAACACTCTGCAAAGTCAAGGCTATAACGTAATTGTGGCCAAGAATGGAATTGAGGGAATATCTTTAGCAAAAGAAAACCTCCCTGCTTTAGTTATCTGTGATTGGATGATGCCAGAAGTAGACGGGCTAGAAGTCTGTCGTCAACTCAAGCTAGATCAGAATTTATCGTCAACAATTTTTATTTTGCTAACCTCTAAAGGAGCTGTAGAAGACAAAGTTCAAGCTTTAGATAATGGAGCTGATGATTTCTTGTCTAAACCGATTGACAAAACAGAATTAATCGCTAGTGTAAGAGCTGGGTTACGAATTTATCAGCTTAATCAAGACTTACAACTACAAAAGCAATTATTAGAAGCTGAGCTTGCAGAGGCAAGTGAATATATTCAATCTCTTTTGCCAGCGGCTTTAAAAGGTGAAGTTAATATTCTTGCTGAGTTTATTCCCTCTAGTCAATTAGGGGGTGATTGTTACGATTTTTATTGGTTAGATGATGATCACCTTGCTATTTATCTGATTGATACTTCTGGGCATGGTGTTGGTTCAGCCCTATTATCCATCTCAATTTTAAATCTCTTGCGATCGCAGTCTTTCGGTAAAGAGAAGTTTTATGAACCAAGTAAAATTATGACTGAACTAAATCAAGCTTTTCAGATGAGTCAGCATAATGGTCGTTACTTTACGATGTGGTACGGAGTATTCAAGCGATCGCAACGTAAACTGACCTATGCAAATGCTGGACATCCTCAAGGGCTATTGATTGCGAGAGATCCCAAAAATCCTCAAATACAAGAACTGCCGAGTTTAGATATGCCTGTGGGATTTTTCCCAGATGTTAAATACACTAGTGTGGAGATATCGGTTCCTCTAAATAGCAGGCTCTATATTTTTAGTGATGGCATTTTTGAGGTTCGTCAAGAAAATGGCAAAATTTGGGGAGTGGCAAAATTTTTCGACCTCTTAAAAGAGCAATTTACCCTAGGTGAAGAAGTTAACGCTAGTTTTGTTCTGCAAAAGATTCGTACAGAGACACCAACTGCCAAGTTTGATGATGATGTTTCATTATTGAAAATAGATTTTCTATAGCAATAAAAGTTTTGTTTACAGCGCTTTGTGCTGCTAAACGGAAAGAGCGTTGCCCTCGCTTTTCGCGAGCAACGCTCTTTCCGTTCTCAGACGATCGCCGCATCAAACGCTTCGCGATCTGGCAAAATATCAAAAACCTTATCCATTTTGGTTAATTCCAAGATGATTTTGATCTGATCATTGAGAGAGCAAAGATATAACTTAGCTCCTTTTGAGGTAGTCCTAAAAAGGAAAGGACGCACACGGAGGTAAAGAATCGTTGTAATGATGAATAAAATTCCAAATGGCTCCAATGTGATTTTCCAATTTCTTAGAAAAAGATAACTGAGATCTTGCACCATTCCTGAAAGAGTTAAGTAGGAATGGGTTTGAGAATAATTTCAAACCCATGACGAGCAGCAATATCGGCACTAATTTGGAGATACCTAAGAAGTTTCAACCAAAGGACAGAAGGAAATAAAACGGAAAGTGTCAAATCACAGGTAGCTTTCCAGTCCAAGACAGGAGGACTCGACCATTGATCAATCCAATGGGCCAAAAGATAAGCAAGCAGAGAGAGGATAAGCCAACGATAAACACCAAGTTTTGTAGATTGCCCAAAACAATGCAAACCAAAGCGATGTTTGATGGTTTTGAAGAATCCCTCAATCGCCCAACGCTTACGACCTAACATCACCAGATAAGCACCAGAATAAGGATGAGAAGAGACAACAAAGCGTAACTCCCGTTTACTATCAGCTCTTTTGAGCCAAAACCAAGAGATCGTCAAAGGCTGAGTTAGCCCTTCTAGCAAAATTTGTTGTCCACGTTTGCCATGACGATAAAGTTGTTTGACTGTACGGCCATCTTGAAGTTTACGATTGTTGCGTACACCGACAACGATGCGCCAAGTCTTGGCGCGGACAGTATTGAAAAACTTCACCGTACTAAACTCAGTATCAGCAAGGACAATCACAGTCTTGCCTTGGGTTAGTTGCTTGGGTACTGTCCCCAATAACTTACAAGCTAAGTCAGAGGGACTGGGGTATCCTTTGCCGCGCCATACTCTAAAACTCCATGGTACGCGCCACTCTCCATAGACCAGATACAGTACAACCAGATGTAGTCCTCGCTTTCCGTTTAGTATTCTCACCCATGGGTCTGGTTCGTTTTGGGTGGGATTGCTCAAATGTAAAAACTTGCCGCTTTTTTCTAGGGTAGTCAAGTCTATCAGTATCTTTAATGGCACTTGTTTCGATGGGCGATGCTTGGCGATTTGTCCCAAAATAGCCTGCCGTGTTGACCGAATTACTGCTCTCGTTGACCAGTTATAGTGATTGAGAAATCGGCTGAGTGCACTCGCTGATTTTATCTGTGTATGTTCTGGATAAGGATGCCTTTGTGCTTCGAGAAATAGTCCTAGTATTGCATTGAGACTTGCTGTTTGATACACACTTGGCATCAAACACAGAAGACTATACACTAGCCCTTGGGCGTGCTTAACGATGCTTTCCATGCTCGTTATTTAATTTACTACTACGCCCTTTTTTTCACATTTCTGCTCTTTCTGCAACCCCTTTTCTTGAATGGTGCAAGATCTCAGATAAGGTCTTTCTAACTAGTCTTGATACTCGTTGACGTAACGTACAGTTGAATCTCTCAATATAGTTGGTCTTTCCCGTTTCTTTCCCGACAGCCCTATGACGTTTGCTGGGCAGGACAACTGGATAAGACGAATAGAAGTCAGTATAAATAACCGCACATTGGCGATAGACGCTAGGCAACGATTCCCATAACTTCTGAGCTGATTCACCAGTGCGATCGCCTATATAACAACCGACAATTTCACGAGTCTCGGCATCAATGGCAAGCCATACCCACTGTTTATTGCCTTTGTCGTCCACAAAAGACCACAATTCATCCATCTGTATGGTCAAACGGCGTTTTGGTTTTGGTTCTACCTCCACCTGCTGAGGAACGTTTTCATATTTATGATTGACGTAACTTTGCAACCATCTCTCTGACACCTTGAGGACTCTGGCAATTCCAGCTAGTGGGATTTTTTCTAGTAGTAGTTTCTCAAGAAGGTCATAAGTGTCTTGGGTACGCTCTGAAACTCTCTGCCACTGTGGATTTTCTACAAATTGACGACCACAGTCCCGACATTTATAATTTTGTTTTCCATGTCGTGTACTGCCGTTTTTTACAACGGATACGGACTGGCAGGATGGACAGGATGGCCTTGCTTCTGACATTACTTTACTTTGTATCAACTATCTGGATATTTTCCTACATCCTTTCCTTTTTAGGACTACCCCTTTTGATCTAACTCGTTGCAGTGTCACCACCATCGCCCCCAGACCAGAACTATCCATAAAAGAAATATTGGTAAGATCAATCAAAATTGTCTCAACTCCAGCCTCAAGGCGATCGCTAACATCTTGACGGATTTGAGCACCCCCAGCAGTATCGATAATTCCTTCTGGCTTAAATACACTGATCGAGTCATTCATTCTTTAATCCTCACTAAATCAATTGACATAAAAACTGCTTATACTTTTGGATCTTCTTCTGTCGGTTGCGACCTAGCCGCTTTGACAATGACACTCTAAGAAGCCATTTAAGAATTGTCTACCTCCTCCCAGCCCCCCTTAAAAAGTGTCTTCCCACTTTACAAGCTACCCTGTACACACAAGTTATAAAACGATTGAATACTAGTATTCAATCGTCATACTTTCGTACGATGCCCCGCGAGTCGTTTGAATTCGCTCAGTGGGATTAGCTTTAATCTTATGGACAAACTGTGCTTCAGTCATCTCAGCGTTCACAGCACTATTCTCTACATCGAGATCTAGTTGAGCGAGACTGCGATCAAGTTCAGCAAGGCGATTAACTATTTGTTGCTGGCGATCGCATACTCGCACCAATTCTTCTTGCAGCCGCTCTTTCTCGTTGGCGAGCTGATGCATCTGAATATATAACGCTGAAGGTGTTTTACGCAGAGGCATTGAACGTAACTTCGGCTGGATTGGTCTTCTAGATGCACGAGAGATTGACATAGGATTTAGTCCTCATATTTAATGTGCGGCTTTAATGAGCGGCGCGAAGTGCCGCACATCCTTAATTTGTTTGGTAGTAAAAATTTTATGATTTAGTTGCACTTGGCTCAAAGAATACCTTATATAAAATAAATCCGATTAGCGCCAGAAGACCTAGAGCAATTGCGGCTGACACTAATTCAAATACAATACTTAGTAGTTTGAATGAGATTAAACCGATCACGATAATCGCCGCAATTTTGGTGACTCCAGTTAGGCTATTTACCCAAGCAATTAAGCTTCCTAAACTAGTTTTAGCTGCCTCAACACTTTGACCAATGGCAATACGCTCTGGCTCAGCACGTTTGTTGGGGTCGTGAGTTTGACCACTTGCTGGTTGTTTATTGCCCATTACTTCGCGCTCTAGCTCACGAAAGCGTTCTTCTAGGTTATCGGGTTGACTCATAGCAGCAAATGAATAAAAAACTATGTTTCATTCTACTGCATACCTTGGAATCCCCCAAATTTAAGATAATTCTATAGCAATTCAAGCTAAACCAAAACCAATAGAGTTGCACCCCGCAGGGGTGCAACTTTATTGGTTTTGGCAATTTATTTTGCACAAGTACTTATTGCAAACAATTGTAAACATAAGTCTAGAGAGCTATCCCGAATTTTGTTACAAATTGTTAAAATAATATGTAAACTAAAGTCTACAAGATGAGTCTCCAAAAATCCTATGCCTGCAACCAAAAAAGACTTTGAGTTAGATCGTTATGATGTCAATGCGATCGCAGACTACTACCGCAACCAACCTTTTAAAGTCTGGTGGCGATGCATAGTGATTTTTGTACCACTAATCTGGTTGTTTCTGAGACTGCGACTCAATGCTCAAGCCTCAGCAAAAGAATTAAAAAAATTAGCGATCGAATCGCGTAAGCTGCTTACCCGTTTGGGCCCTGCCTTTATCAAAATAGGTCAAGCACTCTCCACTCGTCCCGACATCGTGCCGCCTGTGTTTATGGATGAACTCGCTGAACTTCAAGATCAGCTACCACCGTTTCCTAATGAAATTGCCTTTCAATTTATTCGTGATGCATTAGGAGCCGATCCATTAGAAGTTTACGCAGAGATCTCTGACAATCCGATCGCAGCGGCTTCGCTCGGTCAGGTTTATAAAGGCAAGCTCAAAACAGGCGAACTCGTTGCCATCAAAGTGCAGCGTCCAGACATTGCTGCGGGCATTGCCCTTGACATGTATATCCTGCGTGGTATTTCCGTATGGCTCAAAAAAACTTTTAAATTTGTTCGTACAAATTTAGCGGCGATCCTTGATGAGTTTGCTAGTCGCATCTTTGAAGAAATGGACTACACCTTTGAAGGTCAAAATGCCGAGAAGTTTGCTAAGTACTATGGAGGATTAGACGAGGTTTATGTTCCCAAAATCTATTGGCAATATACCGCTAGGCGCGTATTGACAATGGAATGGATTGAAGGCATCAAATTAACCAATGTACTAGCAGTAAAAGAAGCAGGATTTGATAGCCGCCACATTATCGAAGTTGGCGTGCAGTGCTCTCTGCGCCAGTTACTCGATTATGGCTATTTTCATGCCGATCCTCATCCAGGTAACTTGTTAGTAATGGGTGATGGCAAACTTGCCTACTTAGATTTTGGAATGATGAGCCAAGTTTCGGCTGAACAGCGCTTTGGACTAATCGAAGCGATCGTGCATTTAGTCAATCGTGATTTTACGGCTCTATCTAAAGACTATGTACGTTTGGGCTTCTTGACAGAAGATATTGACTTTGAAGGAATTGTGCCTGCTCTATCGGAAGTCTTTAATCCACCTGAAGGTCAAAGCTTGACTCAAATGGATTTCAAAGACATGACCGATCAACTTTCGCAGATCATGTATGACTATCCATTCCAAGTCCCAGCTTATTATGCACTAATCATTAGATCGCTAGTCACTTTAGAAGGGATTGCTTTGAGCGTCGATCCCAATTTTAAAGTTTTAGCAGTCGCCTATCCCTATGTAGCAAACCGTTTACTAAATGACTCTGCCCCAGAATTACGGATGGCTCTGAAAGATCTACTCTTCCGTGATGGCGAGTTTCGTTGGAATCGTTTAGAGAATTTATTGAGCAATGCTCAAGAGAATCCCGACTATAATTTGAACGGAACTCTCGATAAGGGAATTGATTTCTTGCTGTCAGATCGCAGCGAATTTATGCACGATCGTATTATTGATGAAATCGTTAAAGGTATTGAAGTTGAGACGAGTAAGCGTTTGCCAGAAAGGTTTCGCACTTCAATAATTGGCGATATTGTGATTGATCCTAAAGTCAAAGCAACCATATCTACAACTGAGGCTCCTTCAAGTTTGGGTTATATTGCCAGACTATGGACAATTCTTCAAAAAGATAAGGCGATCGCACCCGCAGATATTCTGCCCTTAGCGACCCGTATACTCAGTAAGCGTCAAACGCTTACTATTGGACGTGATGTTATCTCTAAGCTAGCTCAGCGATCGCTAGTGCGAGTAGTGCGTGAAGTGTTATTACGCGACGAGAAGAAATATCAAGATGATAAGCAGCAGGATTTGGTCAATAATTCTATTCGCAATCCTCAAGGCGAAGAGCGAGAACTAGTTGGCTCTGGTTTAAGACGACCTGTAAATGGTCGTAGTTGGTAAAACAAAAGGAGCGTTTAACGCTCCTTTTGTTTTTTAAAAGAAAAGTTCTATTCCTGACTCTGTGCAAGCAGTCTCCAGCAAATCACTTAAACTCAGCTCCCCAGACCATTTTTGCAAATAATCAAAATCAAGGCGATCGCCCTGAATCTTTAGTACACCCAAAACATCGCGCCATTGCCTCTGTGATTCATTCTTAGTCATCCGATACCAGACTAACTTTTGTAAAACTGTATCTTCAGGGCTACAAAGATAAATAGCATCTGATGCAGGGCGATTTACGGGAATATATAATTGTCTTCGCGCCATTTTTGACTGGGCAAACGCATCATTTCGCATCACAAAGATATCTGCTTTTTCAGTCGTTTCCAAATCAATTATATTAAAAGAAGAAGTTCTACCACGCATAGCATCCTCGACAGCAATCTCGCTAATATAGAAATCTTGAGAGAAAGTATTTAGGATTGATTGAGTCTGACTCTGGTGGATACTTATGACTAGATCTAGATCCTCTGTGAATCTGACTTCACCTTGGAAAGAACTAGCTACTGAACCACCGATGTAATAAGGGATTTTTAACAATTCGAGAAAAGTAGCTACTTTTCTCGCTAAATAGATTGGATCTTCTATCATCAGTTCTCGATCATATACTGTTGTAGATTTTAATAGCTCAGCTATATTGCTTCCTAGACGTTTTCTAATATAGTGGTAGCGAATCTCGTTTGGTGAGGCATCTGGATAAAGACTTTTGATCCCAGTTAAGGTAAATATAGCAGCTTTTTTTAAAACTCTAAGGATCAGCTTTTCTTTCTGCTCCAAGTCCATTTGTCGCCACAAACCAAACAAATACATCTCAGCGTCAATGCTGGTGTCAATGGATTGGGTTTTGTATCCTACAGGAGCGCTTAGCATGTGATTTTACCTGTCCATCTGACTAGGGCAAACAAAGGTTAATATAAACGAAAACACCCTGTAAATTATGCTAACACAAGCCGATTTAAAGAGTGAGCTAGATGCATTGGCTAGTCCAACAAAAGCGATCGCGCTTTCTCGCTTTTTTAAAACGGGTAAAGGCGAATATGGAGAAGGCGATCGCTTTTTAGGTATTACCGTGCTAGAGCAACGCCAATTAGCCCAAAAATTTATCAGTCTAAGCTTTGATGAGATAGAACAACTTCTCCAAACTGATATTCATGAATACCGTCTTACTGCGCTGTTGATTCTCACCTATCAATATCCTAAAGCCGATGTTTTTAAAAGAGAAGCAATATTTAATTTCTATCTCAAACATACCAAGTGGATTAACAACTGGGATTTAGTAGATGTCACCTGTCGTCAAATTTTGGGCGTACATTTACTTAATCAAGACCGTAATATTCTTTACGAATTAGCCCGATCGCAAAATCTTTGGGAACAGAGAATCGCAATTGTTTCTACCCTAGAATTTATCAAACATCAACAGTTTGCCGATACTCTCGAAATTGCCATAATCCTGTTAAATCATTCCCATGATCTCATTCACAAAGCGGTTGGCTGGATGTTACGTGAAGTTGGCAAACAAGATCGTCAGATTTTAGTAAGTTTTTTGGATATCTACTATCAGCAAATGCCCCGCACGATGTTGCGCTATGCGATCGAGCATTTTGATGGACCAAACCGAAAAGCATATTTGTCAACGCCCAAGAATTGAGTGACGGCACGAAGTGCCGTCACTCAATTCTTGGGCTTTCGCACATCTTGGCAATATTGTTTAACTGCTTCCGTAATTATGCTGTTTAGGTCTACATACTTGTTTGCAAAAGGCGGTTGCCAATCGGATAAGCCTAAGACATCGTGGGTTACAAGGATCTGTCCATCACAGCCTTGCCCCGCACCAATGCCAATTGTAGGAACAGGAATAAGTTTCGTAATCTGGGTCGCTAACTCCGCAGGAATATTTTCTAATAAGAGTGCAAAAATACCAGCTTCAACTAAAGCTTTGGATTGATGTAAAATTTCTGCGGCTGCATCAGGAGTACTACCTTGAACCCGATAACCGATTCGATGTACAGATTGTGGCGTTAATCCTACATGCCCCATCACAGGCATTCCCGCCTGCACTAATTTGTGAATAGT
Source organism: Pseudanabaena sp. Salubria-1 (assembly GCA_023336205.1). Classification (GTDB taxonomy): domain Bacteria; phylum Cyanobacteriota; class Cyanobacteriia; order Pseudanabaenales; family Pseudanabaenaceae; genus Pseudanabaena. Next base: position 67,559 of record JALQCR010000029.1, on the reverse strand, counting down.
TGTAACCATATCGGGATAGCCACCTTCGAGCTTAATACCTCGCGCATCGGTTTCTTTAAAAATACGCCCAGCCGATCGCATCGCTTCTTCAGTACTAACTTGATAGCTAAGAAATGGCATATCGACTATTAGAAAAGCATTTTCGACCCCGCGCCCAACAGCTTGAGCATGATGGATCATTGCATCAAGAGTAACGGGAAGCGTGTTTTTATATCCAAGCGTCACCATCGCCAAAGAATCACCCACCAAAATCATATCCACGCCAGCTTTATCAAGCAGTTTAGCGATCGCATAGTCACTTGCTGTCAGCGCCGTGATCGGCTTTTTTTGCTGTTTCAATTTTTGCAATTGGGCGATCGTTACTGACATCGGGGCATTCCTCGCAAGTATTAAAGAACCAATTTGTTGTTGCTCTGCCGTGCCACAACAAATTGGTTCTTTATTTTATAGGGCTAACATCTAATGTAAACTTTTTAAAGCAAACGCAAAAGATTTATCGAGTTCGGTACGAGAAGCAAACATTATGCAAGTTGGTCAAAAAGTTCGTGTTCGTAGTTTCAAAGATGGTAGCGGTAAGGCGATCGCTAATAAAGTCGGCGAGATCGGAGTCATTAAAGAAGAAAAGATTATGGATGGTAGTAAATGGGGCTTCGTTGTCAAATTCCCTGACAGTACAAAGTCTTGGTTTTTTGCAGATGAGTTAGAATCAGTAGCCTAAACCCGTCTTGATGTCGCGCAATGCGCGACATCATCACCATTAGATAAGCCTAATAAGCCCTATGGCAGATATTAACCGTCACGATATTATTCGAGGCATGATGGCTGAGGTTGATGGATTAAGCTACAGCATGGCTTCAGCTAGTCTTGAAGCAGCTTTGGCTTTTGTCACCAAGGCTTTAACCGACCACCAATCAGTCATCCTAAGTGATTTTGGCAAGTTTGGCGTTCGGCATCGTCGGGCGCGTTTAGGTAGTCATCCTCGAACCCATCAGCCAATTCAGATTCCCGAAGTTAATATTCCCCATTTCACTCCCAGCCCTAATCTAAAAAAGCTGGTGCAAAAGCCCAAGGAAGTGGCGGTAAAATAAGGAACTAATTTTTTGTAGTGTATCGAAGTCACGCCACAAAAAATTGGTTCTTTATTAAATTGCAAAATCCTAACTAAGAAGATCCAATGAGCCTAATTCTGACATTTATCGGTAAGGGCGGCGTTGGCAAAACGACAACCGCGATCGCTGCTGCGCGTGCTTTGGCAACCCAGAACAAAAAAGTTTTATATGTTGGTCAACAAGCGGGTGACACTCTCAGCATGAGGCTAGGTGTAGAGCTGAGCAGTGAGCCACAATTAGTCGCGCCAAATTTTGCAGCCGTACATTTGCACTCAACGGTGTTGCTAGAAAAATATTGGGACAAGATGAAAGGGCTGGAAAATCAGTACCTGCGGACTCCTTTTTTTAAAGAAGTGTATGGTCAAGAGCTTGGCATTTTGCCTGGTATGGATTCGGCTCTAGGACTGAGTTTTTTGCGGGAACGTGATGCTGAAGGCAAGTATGACGTAATTATTTACGATGGCATAGGCGATCTCGAAACTCTACGAATGTTAGGGATGCCAGAAATATTAGGATGGTATTTACGTCGTTTCAAACAAGTATTAACAGGCTCCGCGATCGGTCAAGCAATATCGCCTTTTGTTGAGCCAATTCTAAGAAGTATTCTGCAAGTTTCCAGCACCGATGATATTTCGCAACAGGCTGGTGAAATGTCTTCAGTATTAACTCGCGGTCAAAAAGCTGTTAACGATCCAAGTCGCGTGGCGGCTTATTTGGTCACAACTGGAGATCCCTATGCGATCGCTACAGCTAAATATTTATGGGGTAGTGCCCAACAGATCGGGTTAACAGTTGGTGGCGTATTTTCTAGAGATCAGATTACCGATTCAGATTTTGAGCCTCTAGCCATATGCCAAGTTCCAGATCAGGTGACTGAGTTAACAATTCCTGAGAATCTTGCGAATCTTGCTCCAAAGCCTATTGAAATAAATACGTTAACTAAGCAAGTCAAGTTATTCTTGCCGACATTCAATAAAAAACAGGTCAAGCTAATCCAGCTTGGACCAGAAGTCACCATCGAAGCAGGTGATCAACGCCGTAATATTTTCTTGCCAACTGAGCTAGCAGGCAAACAAGCCACTGGTGCAAAGTTTCAAGATTCTTACCTCATCATTTCCTTCGGCTAAATTTATCTGGCAAATATGCAACTTAGTCCTCGATTTAAACTGTTTTCTCAACCGCTCGATCGCTATGCGATTGGCTTAGCAACATTGTTGACTGTGGCGATCGCCATATTATTGTGGATAGGCGATCGCACAGCCCCACAGGTAAGAGAGTTTAGTTGGCAGGGACAGAAAATTGATGCCACTAATATTTCTTTTTCTTTAACGTTTAATCGTCCAATGGAGCGTGATAGCGTTGAGAAAAACCTCAAATTTGATCCACCCCTCGCAGGGAAAACTAGTTGGTCATCACGGCGAATGTCCTATACGCCCTTAGCGCCAGCCACCTATGGTAAATCCTATACGGTCAAGTTGGAAAATGCCTACGATCGCTTTGCTAGTGAATCTGGCGATAAAAAAGCGATCGAACCATTTACTGGTAGTTTTACTACACCAAATCCTTATTTTGCATATATCGGCTCACAGGGGGAAGAAAAAGGTCGCCTTATAATTTACGATGTGCTACAAAAGGATAAGCGCGTTTTAACACCTGCTAATCTGGTTGTGCTAGATTTTCGCATTTATCCTGATCGCCAAAAGGTTCTCTTTGGAGCGATTGAAACGGTGGGGCAAAGCTTACTTGATCAAAAACTTTATGTAGTAACGACGGGAATCGATCGAGAAGATCGTTTAGCGTCAAATCCTCCAGAAATCAAACCTATACTTGGTAGTGATGACTTTCAAAACTTTAAATTCGATCTCTCGCCCGATGGCAAAAACATCTTGGTGCAGCGACTTAGTCGCCAACAAGTCGGACGCTATGGACTCTGGCTTATTAAAGATAACGAACAACCAAGATCGCTTGATAATCAGCCAGGAGGCGATTTTATGTTTACGCCCGACAGCGCGTCGGTGGCGATCGCTCAAGGAGAAGGAGTTGCGATTTTGCCTCTTGAGCCACAAGCCCCACCGCTGGACTTTCTCCCAAGATTCGGTACGGTTTTAAATTTTGGTAGAAGCGGTACACAAGCAGCCACGATTAAATTTAATAAGGACTATACGCGATCGCTATATTTGGTAAATAACCAAGGATTACAGAAGGAACTCACGAAAATTAATGGGTCAATTCTTGGTGCTCAGTTTGATCCTCAGGAAAAGACTCTATATTGCTTACTCACTGATGTTGAGCAAGACACTGCCAAAAACATATTTCGTGAGAAGCCATATCTTGCTGCGATTAATTTGGAAACAGCTGAGTTGCGGAGACTTTTAGAACTTCCACCACAAAGAGAAGTGCAATTTAATATTGCTCCTGATGGTCAATCAATCCTCTTAAATTCTGCAATTCCCAGTGACAAAGACACATCTAATTCATCACCTATTCCCGAAGATTCTGCTCAGGCTTCTAGAAATTCTCGCGCTCCGCAAGTGCCAACCCAATTAATTATGTTGCCGATTAATAATCAAGGCGCAAATCCTCTGCAACCCGAAGTATTGCCAATGTTTGGTACAGTTCCACGCTGGTTACCATAACAACCTTGAAAGTGCCGCTTTGCGGCACTTTCAAGGTTGTTATGGTACTTCTAGTGCTGCATAGCAAAAATTAAGGTTAAAATAGAACCAATTCCACGGAGGCAAATATATGCCATCTACATTAGTACTTAAGCGTCTCTTCACCGTTAAAGAATATTATCAGATGGCTGAATCTGGAATAATTGCTAATGGTGAGCGTGTGGAATTAATTCGCGGAGAAATAATTAAAATGTCACCAATTGGTCGAAGACACGCAGCTTGTGTGGATTTTTGCAACTATATATTAGCCCATAAGCTAGGTGCGAGGGTTATAATTCGCGTTCAAAATCCTTTGTCTTTAGACGATACTTCTGAGCCAGAACCTGATGTAATGATCTTAAGGTATAAGGATGATTTCTACAGATCTGGACATCCACAACCTAGCGATGTATTGCTATTAATCGAGGTAGCTGATAGTACTATTGATAATGATCGCGAATTAAAAATCCCTCTCTATGCTGAAGATGGCATTACGGAAGTTTGGTTAGTTGATATTAATAGCGCTTGCATAGAAGTTTATCGATACCCAACTGCTGAAGGGTATCAAGAAACTCAGAAGATCCATCGTGGTCAAAACTTATCTATTCTTGCTTTTCCTGAGGTAAGTATTACTGTCGATGAAATATTGGGATAGAGAAGCTGACAGGACAACAGTTGTTGTAACAGGTATTGGCATGATGACAGCGATCGCATCTGGTCGCGAAAATACTTGGCAAAAACTTTTAGAAAACAAATCAGCAATTAAGTTTGACCATCAATTACAACTTCCTGTTGCCAGAATTAATTGTTTAGAGGATTCTCATTCACCACGATCGCAAGATTTATTAGAAAAAGCTACTTTAGAAGCGATCGCTGATGCAAATCTAGAAATTCCATTACTGAAATGTGGGGTAGTCATTGGTTCTAGTCGTAGTAACCAAAGAGAATTAGAATTACTTCTAGATAAACCTGACCAGATCTTAATTGAGAATAAATGGTGGCAATGTCAGCCAGCGAATTTGTCAGCACAAATTGCTGATTTATTGCAAACTCAAGCCCCAGTTCTTGCACCAATGGCAGCCTGTGCAACCGCCAACTGGGCAATCGCTCAAGCCTGTGAATTAATTCGTTCAGGAAAATGCGACATGGCGATCGCAGGCGCAACTGATGCGGCCATATCACCATTAACGATCGCAGGATTTCAAAAAATTAATGTATTAGCTAAATCAGGTGTGTATCCCTTCAGTCAGGAGCGTGAAGGTTTTGCTTTAGGAGAAGGAGCGGCAGTACTGGTACTAGAGTCGCTGGAATCTGTAAGACAGCGAGATTGTCAAATTTATGGCAGGGTTTTAGGCTGGGGAATTACTAATGATGCTTATCATGCCACTAGTCCCAATCCTGACAATAAAATGGCAGCGATCGCAATTAAAGATTGTTTGAGGCGATCTCAAATTAGTGCTACGGATATTGGCTATATCAATGTGCATGGCACGGCAACGCAAATGAATGATGCCCGTGAAGCAGAGTTAATCCAAAGAATTTTTCCTGTGAGTAAAGTTAGCGCGACCAAAGGAGCCACAGGGCATACTCTCGGAGCGACAGGAATGATCGAGGCAGCATTTTGTCTATTAGCTTTGCGCGATCGCATTTTGCCTCCTACTGTAGGAATGAAAACTCCTGCTTTTGATTTGAGAATGGTTGAACAAGCAGAGCGATCGCCCGATCTTCAATATGCGCTTAATTTCAGCTTTGGCTTTGGTGGTCAAAATGCGATCGTCGCCTTTGGACAAAAACTATAGAGGTTTTCATTTTGACGTAGGCAAAATGAAAACCTCAAAACCTTTACTAAGATTGATTTTTTTGTTTTCAAATGAGTACTCACTCATTTGAAAACACCTATATCGCTATACTGATGAATGATATATTTGACCAGCAGTGCTTGAGCATCATCGTGTTCCTATGGGCTATGAGCCACTACACCACAAATATCGACCGCAAATCTTTGCTGACCTTGTTGGGCAAGAGGCGATCGCGCATACCCTTAGCAATGCCTTAAACACTAAGCGTATCGCACCTGCATACCTATTTACAGGCGCAAGAGGTACAGGCAAAACGTCCAGTGCGCGAATCATGGCAAAGTCGCTCAATTGCCTAAGCTCTGACCAACCTACTCCCAACCCTTGTGGCAAGTGTGAACTATGTCATAGCATCGCTAATGGCAATGCGCTAGATATTACCGAAATTGATGCAGCAAGCAATACAGGTGTTGATAACATTCGAGAATTAATCGAACGTGCTCAATTTGCGCCAGTTAAGGCAAGATTTAAGGTTTATATTATTGACGAATGTCATATGCTCAGCACAGCAGCGTTTAACGCACTGCTAAAAACCCTTGAAGAACCGCCCGATCGCGTTACTTTTATTCTTGCAACTACCGATCCACAGCGCGTATTGCCAACGATTATTTCGCGCTGTCAGAGATTTGACTTTCGGCGGATTCCACTTGATGCGATGGTGAAGCACTTAGGGAAGATTGCTGCAAATGAGAATATTAATATTCATATTGAAGCCCTAACTTTAGTTGCTCAGATTGCTCAGGGTGGATTACGTGATGCTGAATCTCTGCTCGATCAATTGAGCCTATTGGACGGAGAGATCACAGTTGAAGCAGTATGGGATTTGGTGGGATCAGTTCCTGAGCAGGATTTACTATCATTGATTGAAGCGATCACATCGGATCATTCCATTCAACTAATTGATTATGTGCGACGAATTATGGATCGGGGTCGCGAACCCTTGATCGTTTTGCAGAACTTGGCGAATGTATATCGTGATCTATTAATTGCGAAAACAGCTAGCGATCGCAGTGACCTCGTTGCCATGACTAGTTCTGGTTGGGAAAGACTGAGCCAACTAGCTCAAAGTTTAGCAATCCCAAATATTTTGCTAGGTCAACAGCATTTGCGATCGGCAGAGTTGCAAATCCGTAACACCACCCAGCCACGCCTATGGCTAGAAGTTACACTCATGGGTTTACTGCCATCAGCACAGGGAGCGATCGCTCAGCCACAATCGCAGAACACTTCTTCAGCACAACCATTTATTCCATTACGCACACCCGCAACTCCACAAGTTGCTCCCCAAGCACCAAAGACGAATCCTGCTGTACAAGTTCCACCTCAAGCTATATCAATACCAACAAAAGAATTGCCGCCAATCCCTCAAACGTCGAAAGTGGCTGAACCCTCTGCACCTTTGATACCGCCTCTCCCAGCTATTGAAACGCCGATATCATCTGGAAGTGATGATATTGAGAACTGCGCTTCAGTTGGATATGATTTAGATCAGATGTGGCAAAGCATTTTGTCAATGTTGCCAACACCGACAAAATGGGTTTTTATCCAGATACAGGCGCATATTCTTACGATCGATAGTAGCAGTGTCAAAATTGGCTTAGCTGGGAAGCGTGATGAAACTACAAAAAATATTGTGGTTCAGAAGCGTCCAGAACTAGAAGAAGTTTTTGCCAAACATTTGCAGCGCCCTATTAAGGTGATGTTTTCATTTGTGTCTACACCGCCTCAATCTGAACCAGTAAAAGTTACAGCTCCACTTCCTGTTAGTCCTGCGATCGCACCTCCGCCTATCACTTATCAAAATCCAACCCCACCTTTAGTTTCCAATACTCCAGCTAAACCACCATCTACAGATCCACAAGTAAACATTGCGCCGCCTAACCCTGTAAATCAACCTCAGCCCCAAACAAAAGGTTATGTTGGGATATCAGAAGATGAGCGAGTGATTAAAAATTTGGCAGATTTGTTTAATGGACAGATTGTTGATCTTGATGAAGAAGCTGATGAGCAGTAGCCCCGCACTCAAATTCTGACTATATGGAGACGATAACTGAGCCAAAATTAGATAATTAATGGATATTCATTAAAACTAAACCTGCGCAATTACAATTCTTTGTCATTTTTACTTTTTACTTTTACCTTTTTACTTGGATAACTTGTGTTGACATTGCTTGCGGTAGATAAGCTCTAACTGATTGCCAACCTTCATGAATAGCTTGGTTTGCTGATCTTGAAGTGCAAGGAATAGGCGATGAAATGCCGAAGCAAAAATGGCAATAATTAAACCTGTCGCAGTTGTAATTAGTGCCACGGCAATACCTTCGGTTAGCGATCCCGACTTCGTATTCGCCGCAACATCACCAATTCTGAGGGAATAAAAGGAGCCGATTAACCCTGTCACAGTTCCTAGTAGACCCAACAAAGGCGCAATTGTAATCACCGCTTCGAGCAGCTTTTCACCCTTGAGCATTTCTGCTAATTCTTCGTCAGCAGTACTTTCAAGCGCGAGCCGAAATAGTTCAGGATCTGGCTCTTCTAATGCTAAAGGAGCATAGAGAAACCTTGCCACAGGAACCTTTAGGGATTGCTCCGCTGCCACTGCCGCTAGTTTCAAGTCTTGACGAGCGATCGCTAAAATATTCTCGGCAGTTTTTCGTTCTTGCTTAATGATGGCAAACCAAAAAATCAATCGCTCCGCAATCCCAGCCAAAGCTAATACTGATAGTGCCATGAGTGGGTACATAACTGGGCCACCCGCTTTAATCAACTCAATCACTTGAATTGGACTCCTTTTCTTCTGCGGTTGACTCCCGTTCTTCGCGTTCTCGACTTAGTTGATTAATTAGTGACAGCACTTTGACACCACGTTCAAAGGATCGATCTTCATGGAAGACAACTTCGGGAACGCGACGTAATGATAACCGTTGCCCAACTTCGCGCTTGATAAAGCCCGTAGCTGAAGCGAGAGCCTCCATAGTTTGGGCTCTCGCTTCTTCAGTACCGTAAATACTGACAAAGATTTTCACATGTTGGAGATCGCCTGATAGCTCGGCATCGGTAACACTAACCATACCCATCCCTACGCGATCGTCTTTAATATCTTTTAGCAACATGTTACTGACTTCTCGCTTAATTAATTCAGCAACACGAGCAACTCGTCTTGTAGTAGCCATAGATTTGTACTTATCACAATAAACTTTAATTTTTGAACTTTTTGATATAAAGTCCATCCGAGATGGACTTTATATCATAGGCTGTCGAAATGCCGACAATCCTGACAGGGTCCACATGGGTTGACCGCACAGCGAATGTAAGGCGATCGCGCATTATATTTGCAGCTGACTTTGCCAATCACATAACCAAATCCATCAATGCAGGTCATCTCGGCTGGTGCTGGTGCTTTGAGCTTTAAGGATATAGGCGTGGAGATCGCCGCCGAATTTATTTGTCGATAATGAGCTTGGGTACGGTGAAGCACCCACAGGGATAGGATTGGTGGCGCTACACCCACTAATAAGATGATAATGATGTCTAACATAATGCTTAACATGGTGATAGTTCAACATGTGGCGAAGTTGAAGCTCAAATCAAATCTGCGTCAAGATTTACTAAGCGATGTCTAGCCCTAGCATAGCTCTTAATACTAGTGATACGCCAATAAACCCACTAATGATTGCCGAAATCATCGCGATCGCAGTCAGAGGCTTATTAAATAGAGGAATAATCGGCGCAATCACTACAGACAGAACGCCACCAGTGATTAGGGCGAGGAATTTTGGGTATCGCAGCAGGTTTTGGATAAAGTTTTTCATTGTTTAGTTAGTTTATTACATTAGTAAAAAATTTGCTCAGAACCTTTTATGTCTATGGATTTGAGCTCTTTAGCTGTGGGAAAGGCAAGGTCGAAATTTTGTGTTCGGTTTTGTAAGTAGTATTTTCTGACAAATATTTTGTCAAAGCTTCAGGATGATAATCCCAGTTTAATAGACCAGCTAGTCCCATAAACAAACCAAAAGCGGCAGGAACCATAGCTGCACCATAAAGCCAACCTTTTTGGGTGAGAGATGTCATTGCTAGCAAGGCGATCGCAAGGGCAAACGCGGCTTCTGACAAGTCAAACTGGTCATCATGGACATTCAACTGCTCGTAGAGTTTTTCAGTATCTAAGGCTTGCTGCTGTAGTTTGTCTTTTTCTTTCTCTTGTTTAGCAGCGATCGCTTCAAACTTAACAATTTCTTTGCCATATTCAGCAATAGCTTTGGGCTGCTGTGTCGCCAGAGCTTGTAACTTTAATTGAGCAACAGTCGATTTGGCAATTTCCGCACGAACATTTCGCGCTTGATAAAATGCCCATGTATCAATGCGATCGGCTTGAGCTTTTTGCATGGCTTGGACTACATTGCCACTTTTGACTTGACACAACCCCATAAAGGTAACAAACAAAACTACTGTGACCGCCACGTAATTATTGAGCTGATTCTTATTTTTTGTTTTTTGCTCTTTTTTGGGATCGTTTTGCTTTTGAGAGCCGTCTTGATCTCCTAATTCTTGATGTTCATCCTCGTTGTTGTCCTCAATAACCTCAGAGATATCAGATATTTCCATAACTTTTGGCTGTGTCTTTCTGTAAAAATATTTGCTAAATTAGGACAGTTAAGATACGAAGTGCAATTCACCGTATATCTTATTCAGCTGTTTGATTATATGACAACGTGATGGGTGATCTAGTTTTAGAAACTATTTAAGAAATAAAATCTGGCGTGATAAAGCTTTAAGGGATTTACCCGATCCCCTTTCTAGTAGGAGATCCAAAAAAATTCTTAAGTAGGTACTTAGCGAAATTGTGAAGCAGAAATTTACATTACAGGAAAAATCTATGCAAAAAAAATTCATCAGCGATCGCCTATCGTGCTCACTTGTTTTAGGGATGATGCTGGCTATATCAGAATTTGGTATCAAGCCTTCATACTCCTACGCTTTGAAGGATATCCACACAGACAAAATTTCGATTGAATCAATTAATAGACCTGAAAATATATCCTCCAAATCAACTTCTAAAATAGCAAAGTCGCTCTTTAAAACGGCAAAGATACTTGTACAAAAGGCAGAAAGTCTTTTTGATCAGGGGAATTTCCAAGAAGCTTTAAAGTATTACCAACAAGCTTTAACTATTTATCGAAGCCACAGCGATCTCCTAGGTGAGTCTATCGCTTTAACAGGCCTTGCCTCGGCGCAGATTGGCTTAAGGCAAGAAGCACAAGCTCTAGAGAATTTACAGAAAGCGCTTACGATCCAACAGTCCCAGCAGGCAATTACAACAACTGCGAGTAGGCTACTTTATCAGGAGGCAGAAGGTGAAACTCTATATCAATTGGGTAAGGCTTATATCAGTCTGGAGCAATATGCTAAAGCTCTGCCATTGCTAGAGGAGTCATTAACAATCCGCAAAAAAGTAAGCGATGACTATCGGGAAGGTAAAACTCTTGCCACGATCGGGGTTATTTTCTTTAAGGAATTTGATTTCCAAAAGTCTCTAAAGTATTTTGAACCTGCTCTAGAGCTTAGCCGTGCTGCGGAAAATTACGCAGCAGAAGCACAAAATCTCTTTTATTTAGCTTCAGCTTATGGGTTACTTGGACAAAAGGATAGATCTTTGGTTCTGACTCGACAGAGCGCGATCGCATATCAGCAGATTGGTAATCTTTTGGGAGAGGCAAGTGCGCTGAATCTGGAAGCAAATATTTTAAACATCTCGTTGCAATATGCTAAGGTCTTACAGCTAAATCTCAAAGCTTTGGAATTAGTGCGCAAGGTAGGCGATCGCATTCGTGAAGCTGAGCAGCTCGATGCTGTTGCTCAATCTTATCGTAATCTCACAGAATTTCCTAAAGCCATCGAAATCTACCTTCAAGCTGAAAAAATCTATCAACAACTAGGCGATCGCGCTGGGGAAGGACGCAATTTAAAAAATATTGCTGAAGTCCGTCTTGCTCAAGGACAGACTCGCGAAGCCTTAGTTCTCTTTGAACAGGCGAGTACTATTTATCGAGATCTGACTAATGCTGCTAATGCTAAACCTAGCGATCGCAATACTCTCGCGAGTATTCTCGTTGGTCAAGGGAGCCTCTACACTTCACTTAGTCAATATCCAAAAGCCCTTAATACACTTCAAGAAGCCAGATCGATCTACCAATTGCTAGGTGATGTCACTGGTGAAGGAGTAGCTTCAATGTTTACAGGATTAGTGTATGGACAATTGGGGCAGCCAGAAAAGGTGTTAGAAATTTTAAAGAAATTACCCAAATCATTAACAAGCTTGCCCCAAATTCAAAAGATGGAGCAAGCTATAATTGCCCTTTTTAATACCAATCCATCCTCGAAAGATCCTCAAGCCCAATTAAAATCGACATTGAGTTTATTGGAGTTTTTTAAGCAGTCAGGCAACCGCGCTTATGAAGCCTCAATGCTTTCACAGTTAGGCTCTATATATTCGGAGCTTAATCAACCATCTCAATCGATCGCTTCCCATCAACAAGCACTGGATATATATCGCTCCATTGGTGATCGCGCTGGTATTGGTTCTGCTCTTTATAGTCTTGGCTTAACCTATACCTTGTCAGATCAGAATGGCAAGGCTTTTCAGTCTTTTCAAGCCTCAATCCCCTATGCTCATGAAGTTGGCGATCGCAACCGAGAAAGTAAGTTGGTCGGGAATTTGGGCTTGTTGATCAAACGTCAATATCCAGAATTAGCGATCGCCTTCTTCAAACAATCAGTTAATTTGACTGAATCCATCCGCAAAGAACTGCGTGTACTCTCTTTGGAGCAGCAAAAGTCTTATCAACAGACTGTTGCCGCTAACTATCGTGTCTTAGCCGCTCTTTTATTGGAAAAAGGACGAGTAATGGAAGCATTACAGGTTTTGGATTTACTTAAAGTACAGGAACTCCAAGACTATTTGCAAAACGTCAAGGGGAATGAGCGAACCGCTCAAGGCATATATCTGTTTCCTGAAGAAAGTTCACAAGTTCAAGCAATTACATCTCAGCCAGTAAATTCCGTTACACCAGTAGTTGATGGGAATCAAAAGATCTCCCAACAACTGCTTCAAATCCCACCCGCAGAACTCAATCGCGTTCCTGACTATTTGCAAAAGATACCTCAAGGTCATGCTTTGCTCTATCCATTGCTTTTAAGCGATAGTTTGGAATTAACCCTATTTATACCTAACAAACCACCAATTCATCGATCTGTGGCGATTAAAGAAGCAGACATTAACCAACTAGTTATAGATTTTAAAGCAGGGCTACGCGACACTGACTCGTTGGATGTGATTGAACCTGCAACTAAACTCTATAATTTGCTAATCAAGCCTATCGAAGCCGACCTTGCAAATACGAATACCATTCTCTATGCCCCTGACGGACTCCTACGCTATATCCCAATTGCTGCACTCTATGATGGCAAACAATGGCTGGTTGAGAAGTACCGCGTTAACAACTTAATTGCTTATAGTCTCAGTGACTTTACACAAAAGCCACAAAGGCAACTTCGTATCTTAGCGGGAGCATTTGGCGGTGCTCAAAATACCACCAAGTTTGGGCAGGTTGCTCTACCCGCAACAGTTACCGAAGTTCAATCTATTTCTGATGCTTTGCCTGATACGACAAAACTCGTGGCAAACGATTTCAGTCGCAAAGCTACTGAAAACCAAATGCAAAATAAAAATATTGTACACTTAGCGACCCATGCCGAGTTTAACTCTGGTAAGCCCGAAGATTCATTCCTGATTTTTGGTAATGGCGATAAGATTTTGCTCAGCGAAATGAAGGATTTACCAATGTCCAATGTTGACTTGATCGTTCTCAGCGCTTGCCAAACTGGGGTTGGGAAATTAGGTAATGGCATTGAAATTTTGGGCTTTGGTTATCAAGTGCAAAGGGCTGGCGCGAAAGCAGCGATCGCATCTCTCTGGCAAGTAAGTGATGAGGGGACGCAAGCGTTAATGCAAGCTTTTTATAATGATGTCAAGCTAGGCGATCGCTCTAGGGCTGAGTCTTTACGTCAAGCCCAAATCGCGACAATTCGCTCTAAAAATTTCTCGCATCCCTTCTATTGGTCAGCATTTATTTTAATTAGTAATGGTTTGCAACAATGAAATTATTTTTAAGCTTTGGGATTTTTTCAGCCGCAACCTTCCTTTTATTTGTCCACAGCTTAAATGCAGAAGCAGTTTCGACCGAGAATCTAAGCTTTGAACAATGGTGCTTGCAAAAAAATTCACTCTCTCCTGAAACTAAAAATACAATTGATGTACTACTAAAAAAGTCTGGCACTCAAGACTGCAAAGTTGCTGATAAAAATCTCAATAGTCTTTCTGAACTTAAGCTCGAAAAGAAGCAGTTCAGCGATATTCGACCGATCGCTAGTTTGAAAAATTTAACGAAGCTAGGTCTTGACAACAACCAAATTAGCGATATTCAACCAATAGCTAGTTTGAAAAAACTAACTGGAATCTATCTATCAAGTAATCAAATTAAAGATATTAAGGTTCTAGAGGATTTAGTTGACTTAACTGAAATCAATTTGAATAGCAATCGAGTTGTTAATATCGCTCCACTTACAAATTTGTCTAAACTAAGAGTCCTCAACCTGCATGGCAATAGCATCACCAATATTAAGCCTTTACAGAAGTTAAATAATTTGAGTGTGTTATCGTTGTCTAAAAATCAGATCAGTGACATCAAGTCGATAGCAGGTCTAATTAATTTAAAAGTACTTTGGCTCTATAGTAATCAGATTAGTGATATTAAAGCCTTAGCAAGTTTAAATCGTTTATCTAGACTTGAACTTCACCAAAACCAAATTAGTGATATTAACTCTTTACAGGATTTGAAAAGCTTGACGCTTCTTTCTCTCTCTGAAAATCGAATTAGTAATATTAAGTCTTTATCAAGTTTGACTAATTTGAGCTCACTCTATCTCGCCAATAATCAAATTATTGATGTTCAGACTCTAGCAAATATGCCTAGTTTATATAGGCTCGAACTCCATCAAAATCAAATTAGTAATATTAATCCACTATCAGGCTTATTTACTCTTAGGTCACTAACTCTTTTTAATAACCAAGTTAATGATATTAGACCTCTAGAAAAATTGTATAACCTAACAGAGCTTTGGCTATCTAGCAATAAAATCAGTAATATCAAGCCGCTAGCCAGTATCATTAATTTGAACACACTCTATCTCTCCAATAATCAAATTAGTGATTTGCAACCTTTGTCTGGTTTGATTGGATTGAATAAGCTATATCTGTATAATAATGAGATCAGTGATGTAAAACCTTTGTATAGTTTAACTAAATTATCTGAACTTGGTCTAATTAGCAATCAAATTGGAAATATTAAACCTTTATCTAGTTTGACTAATTTGACTCTTTTAGAGCTCAATAATAATCAAATTAGTGATATAAATCCTCTAGCCAGTTTGACTAATCTCAGTTATCTTAGTATTAGCAATAATCAAGTTAATAATATTAAGCCAATATCAAGTTTGGCTAAATTAAGATTCCTCAATCTTCTAGGAAATGAAATTGTTGACATTACACCTTTAGTAGATTTAACCAATCTAATTGAACTTGATTTAAGTGGCAATAGAATCCAAGATATTAAGCCTCTATCAAGATTAACTAAATGGGTCTTCTGGGTTTAAGGGGATAAGTAAATCTAATGAGAAAGACAAGCTAATAATCTAGAACGAAAATTTAAAAAATTTAAAAAACCATAAGCCTGTCGTTTAATTAATTTAATACGATTATTAAGTCCCTCCATCACACCACTAGATGTACGATTTAAAAAGTAGTTACAAATATTATCAAGATGATTACGAATGGTTTCCAAAACTGCGCCATAAACAGCTTTAGCTTTTTGAAGCCATTCTTTTAATTGTTTCTGACCCTCTTCAGGAGTTTTACAAGTCTCAAAAATACTTCTAAAGTCTTCTTTGAGATTATAAGCTAGTCGCAAGCGTTTAGAACATTTCAAGACATTTTCTAACTTCACTTTTTCTTCTTCTGTTAAGTCTACCTTGTTCTTTAGTAGAATAAATCGACTACCTTTAATCTTGATTTTAGCTTTTTGACGCAGGGCTCTTCTGGGTTTGAGGGGATTAATGTATAATGAAGCACAAAGATAAGTGGTGACAGGTATGGACTTGTATCTAGATAGGTTGCTAAATTTACCCAACACAACCGTTGAAAGTTTTACGGAAGAAGAAAATAAAATCACCCTAAAGTTGAGATTTTTACAGGATGAAATTACTTGTCCGCATTGTAATACGCATGGTGGAAAATTAAAACAAAATCGACCGATATTGATTCGAGATTTGTCAGTATTTGGGAAAATAGTTTATTTAAATACGCCGCGCCGCCAATTTTATTGTCAACATTGTCAAAGACATTTTACGGAAAAGTTACCCTTTGTAGACTGGGAAAGACGATACACACAAAGGTATGAGGAGTATGTTTATCAACGAGTACAAAGTGCGAGTGTGGAGCAAGTAAGTCGAGATGAATATTTGAGTTGGGATCAAATACAAGGGATTTTCAATCACCAATTTTCTCTAAAAAAAAAGATGATTGGAAAGAAGTAAAACGAGTGAGTATTGATGAAGTGAGTAAACGCAAAGGACATAAAGACTTTGTGACAGTCGTATCAAGTATTGACGCAGGAGCATTACTAGAAGTAATTGATAGTCATAAACAAGATGACATCATTGAAGTCCTGAAGCAGCAACCGATTGAGATAAGGGAAAAAGTAGAGGAGGTTAGCATTGATATGTGGGGAGGCTTTCCCAAAGTTGTCAAAGAAGTATTTCCAAATGCGAAAATTGTCATCGACAGATTTCATGTTATGCAGCCACTAATCAAAGAGTTAAATCAACTGCGTCAAAAAGCTAAAATCAAGATTAAAGGTAGTCGATTTATTCTACTAAAGAACAAGGTAGACTTAACAGAAGAAGAAAAAGTGAAGTTAGAAAATGTCTTGAAATGTTCTAAACGCTTGCGACTAGCTTATAATCTCAAAGAAGACTTTAGAAGTATTTTTGAGACTTGTAAAACTCCTGAAGAGGGTCAGAAACAATTAAAAGAATGGCTTCAAAAAGCTAAAGCTGTTTATGGCGCAGTTTTGGAAACCATTCGTAATCATCTTGATAATATTTGTAACTACTTTTTAAATCGTACATCTAGTGGTGTGATGGAGGGACTTAATAATCGTATTAAATTAATTAAACGACAGGCTTATGGTTTTTTAAATTTTTTAAATTTTCGTTCTAGATTATTAGCTTGTCTTTCTCATTAGATTTACTTATCCCCTTAAACCCAGAAGACCCTTAACTCTTTACAGGATTTGAAAAGCTTGACGCTTCTTTCTCTCTCTGAAAATCGAATTAGTAATATTAAGTCTTTATCAAGTTTGACTAATTTGAACTCACTCTATCTCGCCAATAATCAAATTATTGATGTTCAGACTCTAGCAAATATGCCTAGTTTATATAGGCTCGAACTCCATCAAAATCAAATTAGTAATATTAATCCACTATCAGGCTTATTTACTCTTAGGTCACTAACTCTTTTTAATAACCAAGTTAATGATATTAGACCTCTAGAAAAATTGTATAACCTAACAGAGCTTTGGCTATCTAGCAATAAAATCAGTAATATCAAGCCGCTAGCCAGTATCATTAATTTGAACACACTCTATCTCTCCAATAATCAAATTAGTGATTTGCAACCTTTGTCTGGTTTGATTGGATTGAATAAGCTATATCTGTATAATAATGAGATCAGTGATGTAAAACCTTTGTATAGTTTAACTAAATTATCTGAACTTGGTCTAATTAGCAATCAAATTGGAAATATTAAACCTTTATCTAGTTTGACTAATTTGACTCTTTTAGAGCTCAATAATAATCAAATTAGTGATATAAATCCTCTAGCCAGTTTGACTAATCTCAGTTATCTTAGTATTAGCAATAATCAAGTTAATAATATTAAGCCAATATCAAGTTTGGCTAAATTAAGATTCCTCAATCTTCTAGGAAATGAAATTGTTGACATTACACCTTTAGTAGATTTAACCAATCTAATTGAACTTGATTTAAGTGGCAATAGAATCGGCTCTTCTGGGTTTGAGGGGATTAATGTATAATGAAGCACAAAGATAAGTGGTGACAGGTATGGACTTGTATCTAGATAGGTTGCTAAATTTACCCAACACAACCGTTGAAAGTTTTACGGAAGAAGAAAATAAAATCACCCTAAAGTTGAGATTTTTACAGGATGAAATTACTTGTCCGCATTGTAATACGCATGGTGGAAAATTAAAACAAAATCGACCGATATTGATTCGAGATTTGTCAGTATTTGGGAAAATAGTTTATTTAAATACGCCGCGCCGCCAATTTTATTGTCAACATTGTCAAAGACATTTTACGGAAAAGTTACCCTTTGTAGACTGGGAAAGACGATACACACAAAGGTATGAGGAGTATGTTTATCAACGAGTACAAAGTGCGAGTGTGGAGCAAGTAAGTCGAGATGAATATTTGAGTTGGGATCAAATACAAGGGATTTTCAATCACCAATTTTCTCTAAAAAAAAAGAGGCTCTTCTGGGTTCATGGGGATAAGCACAGCTAATAGTAATCAGAATCCTCTCGGAGCAACAGTTACAGCCCTACCATGTCGCCAATAATTGTATCGATACTGTACCATTTACCCCTCAAACCCAGAAGAGCCAAAAAAAGATGATTGGAAAGAAGTAAAACGAGTGAGTATTGATGAAGTGAGTAAACGCAAAGGACATAAAGACTTTGTGACAGTCGTATCAAGTATTGACGCAGGAGCATTACTAGAAGTAATTGATAGTCATAAACAAGATGACATCATTGAAGTCCTGAAGCAGCAACCGATTGAGATAAGGGAAAAAGTAGAGGAGGTTAGCATTGATATGTGGGGAGGCTTTCCCAAAGTTGTCAAAGAAGTATTTCCAAATGCGAAAATTGTCATCGACAGATTTCATGTTATGCAGCCACTAATCAAAGAGTTAAATCAACTGCGTCAAAAAGCTAAAATCAAGATTAAAGGTAGTCGATTTATTCTACTAAAGAACAAGGTAGACTTAACAGAAGAAGAAAAAGTGAAGTTAGAAAATGTCTTGAAATGTTCTAAACGCTTGCGACTAGCTTATAATCTCAAAGAAGACTTTAGAAGTATTTTTGAGACTTGTAAAACTCCTGAAGAGGGTCAGAAACAATTAAAAGAATGGCTTCAAAAAGCTAAAGCTGTTTATGGCGCAGTTTTGGAAACCATTCGTAATCATCTTGATAATATTTGTAACTACTTTTTAAATCGTACATCTAGTGGTGTGATGGAGGGACTTAATAATCGTATTAAATTAATTAAACGACAGGCTTATGGTTTTTTAAATTTTTTAAATTTTCGTTCTAGATTATTAGCTTGTCTTTCTCATTAGATTTACTTATCCCCTTAAACCCAGAAGACCCATAGAATCCAAGATATTAAGCCTCTATCAAGATTAACTAAATTAACTAAAGTTAATCTTCAAGGCAATCGAATTAGCCAACAACCTTGCCCAATTCAGCCAGAATCTATTTGTGATTTTTTAGCGCCTGCTTCTCCTCCAAATCCATTAAATTAGTGCTTTTTGTGATGAGAGGTGATCGTTTGGCTGAGTCGTTTATGATTCTATTCCCATGCTTCCAACTCGATCGCAACATTACGAAATAGCGCAAGAATGCGATCGCGCCGCACCTCAAAATTAGCAGCCACCAGAATAAAGCCAATCCCTGCAAAGATTCCGAGCGCCCACATCAAGAAAGAGTATTGGGTAACTAAAGTTACGGCTTGGGAGATTACTAGCAAAATAAATGTAAACGTTCCCATAAAGAGATAGGCGCGGACGCGAAATGCTAGCCCTGCAATGATAAAGGCTGCACTCAAGCCCCAAGTTGAGAGCGCAATACTGGGATTGGTAAAGGAATAGATAAAGGCAATTAGCCCCATTCCGCCACTTAAAAGGCTTCTAAAAGCATGGCGGAGAGCTTTAGTACGAGGCGATCGCAGATTTGGTTCTACTTGAGCAAAATATAGTCCAGAGAAGCCAATCACACAAATATTGATCAAAAATTTGAGACTGGAAAATGCATCAAGACTTTGTGATACATTCTGAAAAATTGCCCAATCCCATAAAAAAACAGTGATGTAAGTGGCGCGGATTTGGTCTTGAACTTTGGCATAGATAGCATAGAAAATTCCGACGATGATTAGACATGGTATCGCGATCGCACTTTGAGTCATAAACGTAAAAATCAATGGCAATGCGAAAGCGGAATTATGCCAAGGTCGTTCTTCCCAGCCCCATTCTTCCCAAGGTGGCAGATAAAGTGTCGCCGCAATAATACAGGCAATCACAGCGCCATAGGGCAAGATAATGTTGCTAATCAGCCAAGGATTGGGAAACGCTAAGAAAACGAAATAGGCGATCGCACCAATTGCAGTAGTTAGCCCTGTGTAAATCCAAAGTTCTGAGCCTCCTAAATTCCCCTTATAAGAATCCATCCCCCCATTTACAAGGGGGGCTAGGGGGGATCTCTTACCCTGCGCGATCGCATAGGCAGCCAATGCGATCGCTACGCCGCCGCCGATGACACCACTGGTTGTGGCAACAGATAAGCCGCTTCCTAATAATAGAAAGATCGCGCTCGCAGTCCAATGTAAATGTGCGGAAATACCAATCTCCTTAAATGAGAGTCGTAAATATGGCACGATCCAGTTGGCAAATAGCTGATAGGCATAGGCGATCACACAACCTAATATCGCAAGAATTACTAAGCCATCACCAAGGCTACCACCTTGAGAGCTAGACACCATTTGATAGAAAAGCAGTTCATACGCCGAGAAAGTAGCTACAAACATCGAGAGATAGGTGAGTGCTTTAAAAACGGGATTGGATTGAGATTCTCTGCGCCCGATACCGATACCGATTAGAGATGTACTCAGCGAAAATAAACCTGTGAGACTGCTGAAGTTACCGATCCTTA
The DNA here is from genome assembly GCA_023336205.1 of Pseudanabaena sp. Salubria-1. Taxonomy (GTDB): domain Bacteria; phylum Cyanobacteriota; class Cyanobacteriia; order Pseudanabaenales; family Pseudanabaenaceae; genus Pseudanabaena. Next base: position 46,818 of record JALQCR010000029.1, on the reverse strand, counting down.
ATAGTGAACCCATTACCCCATAAATTAAGGGAATGATATCCCAACTGCGAGGATATTCCTCTTTACCTGTGCGTTTCATCCACCAATCGCCGCATAGCTGCGTTACAAAACCTAGCGCAATATTAGCGATCGCTAGCTCAATTGCTGAGCCATTAGACCTCTTGCAGAACCAAAAACATGTTAGATTTATAAGCTTTTTATCAGAACTCAAATTAAGCGATGAAATACGAAGCCAGTCAAAATCTATCAGCGACAGAATTTAAACGGTTATTTGGAGTAAGAAGAGAAACATTTGCTCAAATGACGGAACTAATGCAACAAGCAGCCCAAAGCAAAGGACAAGGTGGTGTAGAACCAAAGCTAAGTCTAGAAGACCAAATATTGGTTACTTTGCAGTATTGGCGTGAATATCGCACCTATTTTCATATTGCTAGCGACTGGGAAGTGTCAGAATCGACGATTTGCCGCATCGTCAAAAAAGTAGAAAATGTCTTAATTAAATCGAAAAAGTTTCGGTTAGCAGGAAAAAAGTCATTATGGCAGGAGAAGGCTCCAGCCATAATTGCCATTGATGTAACTGAGACAAAGGTTGAGCGCCCTAAATATCACCAGAAACATTTTTATAGCGGTAAGAAAAAGCATCATGCCCTCAAAGCCCAATTGGTGGTCGATCTGACTAATTTCAAGATAGTTTGTACCGCTTACGGTAAGGGCAAGCAGCATGATTTCTCATTATTCAAGGCAAGTGGAGTTCATTTTCACGCACAGACACAAGGTTTGGCAGACAAGGGTTATCAAGGCTTACAAAAGTTGCATCCTAACTCGCAAATTCCTATCAAAAAGCCTCAAAATGGCTCATTATCCAAGGAGGATAAGCGTTTTAATCGCCAACTTGCACGTCAACGTATTGCGATTGAGCATGTTAATCGTCGCTTGAAGATTTTTAAGATTCTCTCTTTACCTTATCGTAATCGTCGTCGTCGTTTTGGTTTGCGTTGTAATTTGATTGCCGCCATTTATAACTTTGAAGTCGCTCTTGTTGCTTCTAAAACTTTCTCTGCTCTGGATTAATTTTCAGTTCTGCAAGAGGTCTATTGCTAACCACAACAGCGCCTGATGTGAGAAGTTCAACACTCCAAGCGATTCCCCATTCTGTCCAAAAAGGTGATTTGCCTGTGTCTTGCCATATCCGATAAACCAGTCCCAGAGTGACTAAAACTGTACTGGGCAAAAGATTAACAAATAATTGCGCATCTTGATTAAATCCAAAAACAAGCGCAGCTTGAGATGTTTGCAGAAGCAATAAAGCAGTAGTGAGAATCGCTGCCCAAATATCGAAAGCTTGGGAATAGGATTGATTTAAAGGTAAATTGAGGTTCGCAACATGGCGATCTCGGCGGTATTTGAGCCAATGATTGAGGACATATAACAGTAAGACGCTAACAACTGCTCCATTAATGCCAAAGGTTAACTGAGCAATATAGCCATCTCCAAATTTAAATTGCCAGAGGAGAGAGGCAATAAACAGTAACCCATATCCAACCGTATTAAAGGTGGTTAGGAGCGATTTGCTGCGGCGCGTGTTGACCAGCATCAGGGCAAAGGCAACACCTAATCCAATCACCCGTGAGCCATCCCCTTGCCATGTTAAGAACTGCGCGATCGCAAGTCCCGCAATGCTAAGTTTGATCGCCAAATCGCGATCGGCGAATTCGCGCCAAGTCCCTAAAAAGGTGAGAGAAAGTGGCACGCATAGCCAAGCTATCCCCCAATAACTTGAGGCAACTAACAATTCACTGTTGTTGACTAAATTGCCACTAACAAGATTTCGTCCTGCCACGGAAGAATTCCATAGCAAGATATAGCTGAGCGCCGCTAAACTTGCGCCGATATGCCATGCACTATCACGCCATGCTTTTAGATGAAGGTTTTCTCCTTGGGGACGTAGGCTAAGCTTCCCAATTAGTAAAACTCCACTCCATTCAATTAGCATTGCGCCAAGAAGAAAACCAACCCAGCCAAAGATCAACGTGGAACGGGAAAAGAAGTATATACCTGAGACGATCGCACTGATACTCACGATATGGGTGAAATAAACAAGACTATGCAAGTCCTTGCTAGTAGACAATCGCCTTGCTTGGACGATGAATAGTGTCACCGCCGAGAGTGATAAATTCACGAATATGGTGGATGGATAGCCAACACTAATAATAGTAAGAAAAACCCCAAATCCTAAAGCAAGTAATTCACCCGTACTTGCTAAATGATATTTTTGGCGATCGCGATAAATTGCGGCAATCACTAAAGTAATAATTAAATAGGGAAATAATAAAATCCCAAACAAATTAATTTCGGATTGAGTCTGAAACCAAGTTAATAATTGCTGAGTAAAATTTCCTTTCCAATCGTCAGGAATTAGCCTTTGACCTACCCAGAGAGTTTGTAAACCACAAAAGAATAAGTAAGTTAAATCAATTGATTCTTCGCGTTTAACTAAGCGATCGCACAGCATCCATGCGATCAATAAGCTAATCGTAAAAGTCTGCCAAGGGTATTTGTCCCAAACCGATACGAGCCAACCTAAGCCGAGGAGGATTTGACCGAGATTAGACTGAAATTTAATCGCTGTTGGATTTGTTGTAGTTAAACTTGATGCTTCAGAAGGCGATCGCAACTTTTCGGCTTTGTTAGTAATTTGGACTAAAACCCATCCGCAAACTCCAAAAGCTAATCCTAATTTAAAAACGGAAACATTCCCAAATAAAAGCGCCCGACTAATTAGTAATACGGTGCTGTAAGCTCCCGTAATCAGCGCCAGTGGGAATGTCGAACTATCGGCAGTATTTAAACTTTGGCGGCGATTGAGAAAGGTGGAGGTGGCAATGGCAATGATGCCTAGATAGACGGCAATTAATGGATAGTATGGTGATAAGAACCAGCCAAGATGCAGCCAACCCAGAAATAAAATTGCCAAAATTGAGATTTGGCTAAGTTGCCTTTTTGTACGTTTTCGCGGCTTATTAGTTGACGAATTAGTTGACAAATCTTCAGAAAGAATCTGGGTCTCTCGAAAGACAAAAGATGTTTCTAATAGAAAAACAGCGATCGCAGAAAGTAAACAACCTGCGATCGCACTAAGCCCGATTCCCGCAGGATTTTTCAGCAAGCCTAAGCCATCCATAGCCCAGAAATTTGCTGGTACTAGCAGCAATGTCACCAATTGCAAAGCACGTGTGGTCATCCGCAGCTGCTCGTTTTTGCTTGTCCAGAAACCCACGCCAAAAAAGCCGATGGTATAGGCAAGCAGCAATAAGTATTGTATTTGTGGCGAAAAATTGTCCCATTGGCTAGCGGCTAACAATCCTGATGAAACCACAACCAGAAACACGCCTAAAAATAGCAACCACATGGTGCTGAATTCTGAAAGTAGCGATCGCACAGTTTGAGCGACTTTGCTCGGCTCTTGCGGCGCTTTTGCTTTTACGGGTATTTCGACAACACGCGATCGCGGCAATCTAGATTCAGAAATATTTGCAGGTCGCAAAGTTGTTTCTGAATCGTCAAAATTATTAGAGGTCAATCTGGAAATCATTGGCTCAGCGACCTTTGTTTTGATTTCACAAACAAACCGAGTTTCACCAATCAGTTTTACTGACTTATCAGTAATTAAGCCAAGCTCTAGCAATAAGTCCAGACCTTGAAGAATCTGATCATTTTGAAATGCCACAATCGTCAGACGATTTGCCGAACTTCGACCATTACGCCATTTAAAATCCACCTCAGAAATTAATCCCCACTCAAACCAAGCATCCAGTCCTTCAAGGACGACGCTATAGGGAACTGAAATTTCTAGGTCTAGGCGCAAATATTGGACGGGGTTGGCTTGCATAGGCGATCGCTCCAAGTCAAAATTCAGAGATCGCCTTAATTATATGTTCAGTCGAAAATTACTAAATGCTTACTACCAAAAAATTATTAGTATTTCTACAGCGCTTTGTGCTGTAGAACGATTAGACTTTAACCAAAGCCACCACCACCAGGGGTTTCAATCACAAAGGTATCACCTGCTCCCATTTGCACTGTAGCAGTACTTGGCAAATCGGTAATTTCTCCATTATTCCTAATTACATAATTCCGACCAGTTGCTCCTGATTCCCCACCATTTAAACCAAAGGGAGGAATAACCCGACTACTAGACAAAATCGCTGCTGTCATTGGTTCGAGAAACTTTATTCGACGAGTTACTCCATTACCTCCTTTATATTTTCCCCTGCCACCACTATGCGCTCTAATTGCGAATTCTTCTAGCAAAACAGGAAATCGCCATTCCAGAATTTCGGGATCGGTCAATCGCGAATTAGTCATATGAGTTTGGATCGCATCAGTTCCATCAAAATCAATTCCCGCACCAGATCCACCGCAAATCGTCTCATAGTACTGATAGCGATCGCTACCAAAGGTAAAGTTATTCATCGTGCCTTGCGAAGCTGCCATCACACCAAGCGCTCCATAAAGGGAATTTGCGATCGCCTGCGAAGTTTCGACATTTCCCGCCACCACCGCCGCAGGATAAATAGGATTGAGCATCGAACCTTCAGGCACAATTATTTCCAGAGGGACAAGGCAACCAGCATTAAGCGGTATCTCATCATCAACAAGAGTCCGAAAAACATATAATACAACCGCCTTACAAACCGCAAGCGGCGCATTGAAATTATTCGCTAACTGCGCCGAAGTCCCCGTGAAGTCAATCTTTGCCGTTCTATCCTCAGTATTCAAACTAACCGACACCACAATCTGGCTTCCATTATCAATAGGATAAACGAACTTCTGTTCATATTTTTCCTTTTTCCCTTTTACTTTTTCCTTTCCTAAACTTGCGATCGCTTTACGAATGGCAAGCTCGGCATTATCCCGTACATGCCCCATGTAGGATTGAGCAGTTGCGACACCATAATGGGCAACCATCCGCTGAAGTTCGTTTGCACCACAAGCATTCGCCGCAATTTGGGCTTGCAAGTCAGCAATATTTTGAGCAGGATTACGAGCTGGATATTGGCTAGAAGTAAGTAGAGCCAGAGTCTCAACTTCACAAAAGCGTCCACTTTCCACGAGCTGAAAATTATCAAATAAGATTCCTTCTTCTTCAATACTTATACTATTTGAAGGCATCGAACCAGGGGTAATTCCTCCAATATCCGCATGATGTCCCCGTGACGCGACATAGAACGTAATATTTTGACTAGAATCAATAAAAACTGGCGTAATTACCGTGATATCGGGCAAATGTGTGCCGCCATTATAAGGATTATTAGTAGCAAAGACATCACCGAGAAATATGCGATCGCCGCGATCGCGAATCAATGCTTTCACACTCTCACCCATCGAGCCAAGATGCACAGGAATATGCGGCGCATTGGCAACTAGCTCACCCTCGCGATCAAAAATCGCGCAAGAAAAATCTAATCGTTCGCGAATATTAACGCTAGCGCTAGTATTTTGCAGCGTAAAACCCATCTGTTCTGCGATCGATTGGAAGAGATTATTAAAGATCTCCAGCTTAATAGGGTCAGGGAGAGCCACCCCTAAATCCCCCTTATAAAGGGGGACTTGAACTTCCTCTTCTCCCCCCTTTACAAGGGGGGCTGGGGGGGATCTATCTGGCAATCGCCTCATTATCAAACAATCATCATCCGTCAATTCTGCTTCCCAATTTGGCTCGATCGCATTAGTCCCCGTCGCATCAATAATCAGCGCCGCTCCAACAATACGATCGCCAACCCGCAAATCCTCACGCCGATATATAGGCGCATCCAGCCACTGATCACCCATATAAACCTGCGCCGAAGCGATCGCCTCACCCGTCCCCACAGCAAGCTTTTTCCTTTTCCCTTTTTCCTTTTTCCTTGAAAGAATTGCCTCAACTGCGATCGCCTCCACGATCAATGCCTTATCTGAAAACACAAATCCATAACGCTCTTTATGTAAAGCGGCAAAACTGGTTTGCAAAAAATCTAAAATCTCCTGCGAGTGAAATCTCAGAGGATCAGCGATCGCAATAGTTAGCGACGAATCAGTGCCTGCATAGCGCAAACGTAAAGCTGTTTCGATTTGCAAACCCTCTTCACTGCTGTCATGGAAGATCTCATTTTTTGCATCTTCGCTCAGATCTAGAGCAATCTCTTCTAATTCTGCAAGCAAATCCAAACTAAGCTCTGACTCAACCGAGCGATCGCGAATAGTGCGAACATCTGCCAAACCAATCCCATAGGCTGACAATACTCCCGCATAAGGATGGATAAAGACTTGCGTCATCCCCAAGACATCTGCGATCGCACAGGCATGTTGTCCACCCGCCCCACCAAAGCAACACAACACATATTCAGTCACATCATAACCCCGTTGCACCGATATTTTTTTGATTGCCATCGCCATTTTTTCGACAGCAATCTCTAAGAAACCTTGAGCGACGGCTTCGGGTAAAACTTGTTGACCTATGGCTTGACCAATCGATTCCGCTAACTCTGTAAACTTTTGAATTACGATTTCGCGCTCTAAAGGTAAATCTCCATTCTTCCCAAATACTTTCGGGAAGAAATCGGGCTGTAGTTTCCCTAACATCACATTACAATCAGTCACCGCCAACACACCACCATTACGATAGCAAGCAGGCCCAGGAAAAGCTCCTGCTGATTCGGGCCCAACACGATATCTTGCTCCATCAAAAAACAATAACGAGCCACCACCCGCAGCCACCGTATGAATTGCCATCATCGGCGTACTGAGTCTCACCCCAGCGACTTCCGTCGATAATGATCGCTCATAGCTGCCTGCGTAATGTGCCACATCCGTAGAAGTTCCGCCCATATCAAAGCTGATAATTTTATCAAAACCTGCTTTTAAGCTAGTTTGCACTGCACCAACAATCCCACCTGCTGGCCCAGAGAGAATACTGTTTTTACCCTGAAAAGAGTTTGCTTCAATTAGTCCACCGTTGGACTGCATAAACATTAGCTTTGTTGCATTCTTATCGAGTTGATCGAGATTGCCAAGCTCAGCACTAACTCGATCAACATAGCGTCTGAGAATTGGTGATAGATATGCATCAACTACGGTAGTATCACCTCGACTTATAAATTTAATTAAGGAACTAATTTCGTGAGATACCGAAACTTGCGTAAATCCAACTTGTTTTGCTAGTTCAGCCAAGCGCCGCTCATGGTCGGGATAGCGATAACTATGCATTAATGCGATCGCGCAAGCCCTAATCCCCAAATCATAGATTTCCTGTAGTTCTCTTAAAGCCAATTCCTCATCTAATGGAATGAGAACTTCTCCATGCGCACTATAACGTTCCTCAATCTCAATCACCTGTTCATAAAGCATCTCAGGCAAAATAATATGTCGCGCAAAAATATTCGGACGGTTCTGATAACCAATCCGCAAAGCATCACGAAATCCCTTTGTAATCAATAAAACTGTGCGATCGCCTTTTCGTTCTAAAAGGGCATTAGTTGCCACAGTCGTTCCCATCTTGATCGCTGCAATCTCACCTACAGGAATCGCCTCAGACTGCGTAAGCCCAAGAATATCGCGAATCCCTTGAATCGGCGCATCAACATAGCGATCGGGATTTTCAGAAAGCAGCTTATGTAAGACAATCTGACCATCAGGACTTTGTGCGACAATATCGGTAAAAGTGCCCCCGCGATCGATCCAGAACTGCCATTTATTAGTGTTTTGGCTCACCTCTACCGAACTATCACTCATTTTAATCTCAATATTCAATTCTTATCAGTATTTATAGCATTTCTTGGATTCTCTACGTGGTTTTATAGAACTGCTTGAGTACCAGTCCCAAACGATAAGACCATGCTCTCTCATCATGCCCGCCGTTCTTATCCTCATATTTAAATAAATCCTTACCAAGTACATAGCCATATTGTTTTTCTAAAACCTCCGACATCCTGCGTCCCCATTTAGCCGCTTGTTGCTCAATCACAAAATTATGGAAACCTTCTGAACGTTTGCATCCCCAGTCAATCCACAAATTCGGGCGATCTTGGTTGTCTTGATTAAGATGCTGTCCCACAGTTTGCATCAAAGAAGAACTAGGTAAGTTAAAAACTCCACCCGCCCAAAATGATGGAGATAAAGCGCCAATATTGCCAAAAAGATGGCAATATTGGCATCCCGTATAAAAAGCGGCTAATCCACCATGAGATGAACCAAGAATAGTTGTAGACTTGCGATCGCTGATAGTCTTGTAATTTAGATCGATAAAAGATTTTAAACGAGCTATATAATTAGAATATTCTGGCAGTCCGCCCCCTTCCTTTTTAAAAGGAGTTGAGAACTCTTCAACATGCAGGTATTCGTAAGAACGATTGAGTGGATGAACAGCCACAATAATCACTGGTTGAATTTCTGATTGTTGGTACAAATTGCTGATGACAGTTGGTACTTCCCATGAATAAGGACTTAATCCTCCAGCCCAGAAAGCAGTATTCCCATCATTCATATAAACTACAGGATAGTTATTATGATCGCCATATGAGCGCGGTAGAAAAACATGTACTTTACGAGTCTGTTCGCTATTCTCTAACTTCAAAGTATCATAGGTGTGAAAGTAGCCACTCTCATCTCCTTCATCATGATAGTAGGCTGTCTGTCCACCGAGATTAAATGCGTGAGCCATATGTATATATTCATCTGAGCCAAGGGATTCTACCACAAAGCACTTTTTCATATACTTGACGAATTGCATCAATGACTGGGTGCAATTAAAAGTGAAAGTTCAGCTCAATAAGAAATGGAAGAAAGATTAAGCCAATAAGCATCCCAATCTTGATTAGTACGGCAGATCCTAAGAGCAAGCATAGCCTTAGCATTTTCAATCGTCCACCAAGAGCCAGCAAGCTTTAAACGATTTTGAATAACATAGCGGTGACCACTCTCAATTTCACCAGAGCCAATGGGTAAATTGGAGTCAATCGTGCCCTGATAGTCTAGACGATTAGGACGATTGAAAAGATAGCGATAAGCGGATCTAACCACAGCCAGATTGTCAGGAACAGATTCAGGTTCTTGAAACGGCTTAAGAGCTTCAAGGACAGCCGAAGCATGATTGGATTTGAGTTGTTGCTTCTGCACATCCATCCATGCTTTCGGAGCATCTGGGGAACAAACGCGACTTGCATCGGCTAGATATTCACATACATGATAGAAATCTAGTAAGTAGCGACTAAGTACACCAAAACGCTGCTCGATTTGGCTAGCAATCCAAGGCGCACCGTCGCCAACCCCATGCACAAAGGTTTCTTCTCCCAATCCAGCACGGATAGCACAATCAAGTAATGCTGCTCCTGCATCATCAGTCGAGCCTATCGTTGCTCCGAAAATAGGCTGCTCTTGCTCAGGGGTACGCGCCGAGGTTAGACGCGCTTCTTTCCAGCTAATTTTACGCGTCTTACGACGGTCAACTTCTTCGCCATCAGTTTCGCTTGCCGTTGTTTCCACAATCGGAATCATTGTCCCATCCATCTCGGGTGTAATTAAAAGTGAAATGGGAGAAATAAAGTAGGTTAGAAAGTATGATGGATAACAGTTCTAATCCAAAGAAGTCATAAAATTGAGCCGTGAATATAAAAACAAAAACAGCATCGTCCAGTAAAAGCATAGAAGAAAGACTAAACGATTATCCTGAATTGAAAGCGAAAATCGAAGGATTATTATCCGTTGTAGAAAATGCAGAAGGTGATCTAATCAAAGCCGACGCAGCCGAGGAACGAGTGATAGAAGAAATCCGTCAGTTAGGACAAACAGCACTACAAACATGGGCAACGCGGCAAGAAATCAAGCAAAGCGAAGCATATATCGCCGCGAATCCATCTTCACACCGAGGTGGTAAAAAAAACTCTATTGGTACAGCCGATATGGACGCATCGAAGTACTAGAGCAAAGGTACATCGAATTTGGAAGAGAGTCCAAACAGGTAGTGAGACCATTTCAAAAAGCCGCCGAAGTACATTGCCGAGGATATTCACGCCCATTGCAGAGAGTGATTACCGACTTTGGGTCAGATGTAGCGTTTGGGAAAATCCCAAAAAAAATGATGGAACATCATGGAATAAGCATCCCAATTAGTGCAGGACAGGAGATCACAGAAAGTCATGCCCAGCGTATATTAGAAACGCAGAGTTGGGAAACAGGATTCCCAGCAATCGAGGGTGTGGAGTTTTTAATAGCGGAGATGGATGGGACAATGATTCCGATTGTGGAAACAACGGCAAGCGAAACTGATGGCGAAGAAGTTGACCGTCGTAAGACGCGTAAAATTAGCTGGAAAGAAGCGCGTCTAACCTCGGCGCGTACCCCTGAGCAAGAGCAGCCTATTTTCGGAGCAACGATAGGCTCGACTGATGATGCAGGAGCAGCATTACTTGATTGTGCTATCCGTGCTGGATTGGGAGAAGAAACCTTTGTGCATGGGGTTGGCGACGGTGCGCCTTGGATTGCTAGCCAAATCGAGCAGCGTTTTGGTGTACTTAGTCGCTACTTACTAGATTTCTATCATGTATGTGAATATCTAGCCGATGCAAGTCGCGTTTGTTCCCCAGATGCTCCGAAAGCATGGATGGATGTGCAGAAGCAACAACTCAAATCCAATCATGCTTCGGCTGTCCTTGAAGCTCTTAAGCCGTTTCAAGAACCTGAATCTGTTCCTGACAATCTGGCTGTGGTTAGATCCGCTTATCGCTATCTTTTCAATCGTCCTAATCGTCTAGACTATCAGGGCACGATTGACTCCAATTTACCCATTGGCTCTGGTGAAATTGAGAGTGGTCACCGCTATGTTATTCAAAATCGTTTAAAGCTTGCTGGCTCTTGGTGGACGATTGAAAATGCTAAGGCTATGCTTGCTCTTAGGATCTGCCGTACTAATCAAGATTGGGATGCTTATTGGCTTAATCTTTCTTCCATTTCTTATTGAGCTGAACTTTCACTTTTAATTGCACCCATCCATCTCCGCTATTAAAAACTCCACACCCTCGATTGCTGGGAATCCTGTTTCCCAACTCTGCGTTTCTAATATACGCTGGGCATGACTTTCTGTGATCTCCTGTCCTGCACTAATTGGGATGCTTATTCCATGATGTTCCATCATTTTTTTTGGGATTTTCCCAAACGCTACATCTGACCCAAAGTCGGTAATCACTCTCTGCAATGGGCGTGAATATCCTCGGCAATGTACTTCGGCGGCTTTTTGAAATGGTCTCACTACCTGTTTGGACTCTCTTCCAAATTCGATGTACCTTTGCTCTAGTACTTCGATGCGTCCATATCGGCTGTACCAATAGAGTTTTTTTTACCACCTCGGTGTGAAGATGGATTCGCGGCGATATATGCTTCGCTTTGCTTGATTTCTTGCCGCGTTGCCCATGTTTGTAGTGCTGTTTGTCCTAACTGACGGATTTCTTCTATCACTCGTTCCTCGGCTGCGTCGGCTTTGATTAGATCACCTTCTGCATTTTCTACAACGGATAATAATCCTTCGATTTTCGCTTTCAATTCAGGATAATCGTTTAGTCTTTCTTCTATGCTTTTACTGGACGATGCTGTTTTTGTTTTTATATTCACGGCTCAATTTTATGACTTCTTTGGATTAGAACTGTTATCCATCATACTTTCTAACCTACTTTATTTCTCCCATTTCACTTTTAATTACACCCTCAATGACTAGTTCTGTGGTTCATCCAATTGAATGAGATGGCAGCAGTATCTAAAAAAACTTGCGAGGAGTTAATTCAATCTCTGATCGCCCAATCTTAACGTCAAACTGTCCAAAAAAATCATTGCCTAGAGCAATCCAATATCTGCCTTTTCAGCAATTACAACAGGCATTACTTGCATCTTGTGTGAACCTATCTCAATAGACTTTACTTCGCCAACAGGAAATCTGACATTACTACCATCCGCAATATTAAAATCAGCATAGTTGTATGACACGACGCTCAGCGATTTCGCCATTTCAGCAGTGATTAATGTATGACTTGCACCAGTGTCAAAAATCATCTCATATGTACGATTCCCGTTAAAAACCACGTCTACAGTTGGTATTTTATTTCTGAATCTCTTGATCCGAATTTTAATCGTTCCATTTGAATCAGACTTAAATTCAGATGCTTGAGGAGGTTGAGTAATTGGTTTAATAGCATCGCTACTTCCACATAGCTTACTTAAACTGAGATCTTGCACCATTCAAGAAAAGGGGTTGCAGAAAGAGCAGAAATGTGAAAAAAAGGGCGTAGTAGTAAATTAAATAACGAGCATGGAAAGCATCGTTAAGCACGCCCAAGGGCTAGTGTATAGTCTTCTGTGTTTGATGCCAAGTGTGTATCAAACAGCAAGTCTCAATGCAATACTAGGACTATTTCTCGAAGCACAAAGGCATCCTTATCCAGAACATACACAGATAAAATCAGCGAGTGCACTCAGCCGATTTCTCAATCACTATAACTGGTCAACGAGAGCAGTAATTCGGTCAACACGGCAGGCTATTTTGGGACAAATCGCCAAGCATCGCCCATCGAAACAAGTGCCATTAAAGATACTGATAGACTTGACTACCCTAGAAAAAAGCGGCAAGTTTTTACATTTGAGCAATCCCACCCAAAACGAACCAGACCCATGGGTGAGAATACTAAACGGAAAGCGAGGACTACATCTGGTTGTACTGTATCTGGTCTATGGAGAGTGGCGCGTACCATGGAGTTTTAGAGTATGGCGCGGCAAAGGATACCCCAGTCCCTCTGACTTAGCTTGTAAGTTATTGGGGACAGTACCCAAGCAACTAACCCAAGGCAAGACTGTGATTGTCCTTGCTGATACTGAGTTTAGTACGGTGAAGTTTTTCAATACTGTCCGCGCCAAGACTTGGCGCATCGTTGTCGGTGTACGCAACAATCGTAAACTTCAAGATGGCCGTACAGTCAAACAACTTTATCGTCATGGCAAACGTGGACAACAAATTTTGCTAGAAGGGCTAACTCAGCCTTTGACGATCTCTTGGTTTTGGCTCAAAAGAGCTGATAGTAAACGGGAGTTACGCTTTGTTGTCTCTTCTCATCCTTATTCTGGTGCTTATCTGGTGATGTTAGGTCGTAAGCGTTGGGCGATTGAGGGATTCTTCAAAACCATCAAACATCGCTTTGGTTTGCATTGTTTTGGGCAATCTACAAAACTTGGTGTTTATCGTTGGCTTATCCTCTCTCTGCTTGCTTATCTTTTGGCCCATTGGATTGATCAATGGTCGAGTCCTCCTGTCTTGGACTGGAAAGCTACCTGTGATTTGACACTTTCCGTTTTATTTCCTTCTGTCCTTTGGTTGAAACTTCTTAGGTATCTCCAAATTAGTGCCGATATTGCTGCTCGTCATGGGTTTGAAATTATTCTCAAACCCATTCCTACTTAACTCTTTCAGGAATGGTGCAAGATCTCAGTAAATCTATCCGTCTTCCACTTGAGTTAATCATAAAACAGTCAGAAGAATCTTGAGCGATCGCATTTGGACTATCACTTGCCCAATTTACTGCAAATATCCCTATGGCAAGGATGGAGCTTGATAATATAGTATTAATTATGATCTGGAATAGTTTCATACATACTCTACTTAGTCTAAGTTTCGGGATAGAGACTGTTGATTAGCTGCACTTAATTGTAGCACTTACCATTATTCAGCTATGCAAATAGAACTAGGGAACTCTTCTCTCTTCACTTAAAAAACAGGTGTTCTTAAAGCAAATAACTGGTGGTGCGCGGCGAAGTTGCGCACCACCAGTTATTTGCTATTGCCACATCCAGAGAGGCATTCCACTGGTTTCAGCTTCAAATTGGAGACGCGCGATCGCATTCTCCGATCCTCCAGGTAAGAATTTGCTAGCAAAGGATTTGGGAGGCTTAATCGTGAAGACTTTAGTGGTTTTGGGGTCAAGTCCTACAAGTTCGGCGGCGTAGCACCTTGCATCTTCTTCAGTGCCAATGCGATCGACTAAACCAAGTTCGACTGCTTGTTCACCTGTAAATACTCTGCCATCGGCAAACGATCGCACTGTGGCGGGGCTAAGTTTGCGACCTTCGGCAACGGTTTCGACAAATTGGTTGTAGCTGCTGTCGATTAATGATTGCAGAATGACTCTTTCTTCGGGCGTAATTTCTCGATCGAAGGAGAGAATATCTTTGTAAGTACCAGATTTGACGACCTTAAAAGAAACTCCAATTTTGTCGAGTAACTTTTCGATATTATTACCGCGCAAAATTACACCGATGCTGCCTGTAATTGTGCCAGCATTTGAGATGATGTAGTCTGCACCAACGCCAATATATACGCCACCACTGGCGGAAATATTGCCAAAACTAGCGACGACTTTTACTTTTTCGCGGATGCGCTTGAGGGCGGCGTAGATTTCTTGAGAATCACCAACGGTTCCCCCAGGGCTATCGATGCGAAGTAATAGGGCGGGAAATTTTTGTTCTTCCACAAACTCAAGGGCTTCAAGTACGCGGGTTCTTGTTCCTGACCCGATCGCTCCTGTGATTTCAATACGTGCGATTTTTTTGCGAAATTTACGTTTTAGAAAGCCGAACATTAAATTATTAGTTTTAGGTTTGAATTGACTTTTACCATACTAGCTCTTACTGCAAATGATTGTCTGCTCTGGATTTCTGCTGATATAAAGTAGCTTAAGCTACAAAAAATATTGTTGACTCTTGATTAAGACTCTATTTTTTGGTTCTGAGAATTGCTAAAAACCAACGATCAAAAGCTGTATCCTGAATATATTCAAGCTAAACATTTCGCAATATATTTAAACCCCAAATGCACGAGACGGACTTTCGTAGCAGCCTTCAGACCGAGGGCGATCGCCGCAGACTCAAAACAATAATTTTGATGGCAATTGTCTATGGATTGACGATTGGTTTACATTTTGCCCCTTGGAGTCGATGGGTGCTGTTAGGGTTATTTAGTATTCAGGCTTTGCGGTTAATATTTGCGCCGCCATTACCTCCAATCATGTCAGAATCTAATTTCAAAAATGGCGAGGAAATAGATGCAGAGCAAACATCTTCACAAGATTTACCCTTTTTCTCATTGTTAGCATCGGCAAAAAATGAAGAAGCTGTAATTGGCAATTTAGTTAAAAATCTTTGCCAAATCGACTACCCAAGCGATCGCTTCGAGGTATGGATAGTTGATGACAATAGCAGCGATCGCACGTCTGAAGTATTGACATTGCTAAAACAAAAATATCCTCAATTAATGACCCTGCGACGTGGTGATGACGCGCAAGGTGGGAAGTCAGGCGCATTAAATCAAGTTTTAGCCTTAACCAAGGGCGATATTATTGGCGTATTTGATGCTGATGCTCAAGTACCCGCCGATGTGTTGCGATCGCTAGTACCAATATTCAAGCAACCCAAAATTGGAGCGATACAGTTACGCAAGGCGATCGCCAATGCTTCAGAGAACTGGTGGACATCAGGACAGTCTGCGGAGATGGCTCTTGATTGGTGTTTGCAGGATTTACGGATAAGGGTTGGGGGCGTAGGAGAATTGCGCGGCAATGGTCAATTTGTGCGCCTTGCAGCTCTTAAAGATTGTGGTGGCTGGAACGAACAAACTATTACTGATGATCTCGATCTCACAATTCGCCTGCATTTATGTCAATGGGATATTGCCTGTCTAAATTTCCCTGCGGTACAGGAAGAAGGTGTAGTTACGGCAAAACAGCTATGGCATCAGCGCAATCGCTGGGCTGAGGGCGGTTTTCAGCGCTATCTTGACTATTGGAATCTGCTCCTAAGTGGGCGTATGGGATTTCTGAAAACCTTTGATGCTTCCCTGTTTTATATCAACCAGTATTTGCTGACAGTTGCCTTTATTCCCGACACGATCGCAGCCTTAGTATTGAGACATAACCCGATGCTCCCTGCGATCGCTGGCTTCTCTCTTGCTCTAAGTGCGGTAACTATGGCTTTTGGTCTGAGACGCTCCTATCAAATATCGTGGCGATCGGCGATCTGGCAAACTATTTCAGGCATGATTTATATGTTGCATTGGATTCCTGTAATTGCCAGCGTTACCTTGAGAATGTGCGTTCTACCCAAACGTTTAAAATGGGTAAAAACCCAACACCAAGGCGTTGGAGAGACTATATTAGAAGATATAGATCTTCAAGAGATAGAAACCCATGTATGATTGGATTGTAGTTGGTGGCGGCATCACAGGTATATCTTTGAGCTATGAGCTGCAAAAAGCAGGCTTTTCGGTATTACTTATCGAGCAACATCAACAACTTCAGGGAGGTAGCAGTCTTGGCTATGGCGGCATTTCATACTGGGCTGGCTCAACCCCAGTCACTCAGCAACTTTGTCATGAGGGAATTGCTCGACAAAGAGAACTATCTAATGAGTTGGGGATGGATACGGAGTTTCGTGAGATTGATTTACTATTGACGCTTGAACCAGATGCAGATCCCAAAGAGATTCTCGCGCAATATAACAATTGTTGGATCGCACCGACTTTGCTCAATGCTCAAGAAGCTTGCGATCGCGAACCTCAGTTAGATCCTAATGGTATCGGCGGTGCTCTGTTATTTCCTCACGGACATATCAATCTCAATAGTTTTGTATCTGCCCATAGCCAAGCAATCCAAAAGTTAGGTGGTGAAATCATCTATACAAAAGTTGATAGATTATTAATCGAAGGCGATCGCTTAGTCGGGGTACTGATAGAGCAGGGAGAGTTTCGGAGTAATCAAGTTGTTGTTTGTGCGGGAGCGATGTCTCGCTCTCTACTTAAAGCCTCAGGCATTCGATCTAGAATCTATTATACCCATGCCGAAGCAATCGAGACAGAACCAGTTGATCTAGAATTGCGATCGATGGTGATGCCTGCGGATACTAAGCGCTATCAGTTAGAAGGAGCAACAACAAATATTGACCAAGACTCAATTTGGGATATCGCAGGACATGAGCTTTTGCCACCTTCAGTGGATGCAGGAGCAATTCAATTCTGCGATCGCCGTATCAGATTTGGTCAACTCAGCCGTGTTTTAACCGATCCTTATGCTGCGATCGATCGCATTCAAAGTGAAGCAGCTATTCGAGAACAGGTGAGTAAAATCCTGCCAAAGATTGGTGCGCTAAAGGGAAAATGGCGAAGTTGTCTAGTTGCTTTTAGTAGTGACAATTTGCCCCTAATTGGTTCATTAAAGGAATACGAAAACCTACATCTATTCTCAGGATTTACCAGCCCAACTGTCTATGTACCAGCATTATCTAGAAGGTTTGCTGCCTATGTCAAAGGTCAGCCTGACGATATTATTCCTTTACTCTCTCCCCAAAGATTTTCATAGCAATATAGCAATGTAAGCTTTGCTTAGGACATAAAACCCAAAAGACGAGTGGCAGAGCGAAGCTCTGCCACTCGTCTTTTGGGTTTTGAATTGTCCTATCTATCTCTTACGTTGCTATAGCTCTGCACTCAAGTACAGGCTAAAAGCTCAAGTCCACTGAAGTGGACTACAGAATATTGTTCAGATAGGGTCATTTCTCGTGAAGAATCTCCCATCATCTTAATAAAAGTTGGAATTACCCCCTTTAATTCCCCCTCGCAAAGGGGGAAGATTAGAAATCTTGTTCCCTCCACTTTGCAAGGGGAGGGTTAGGGTGGGTTAAATTTTAAATGAGAATCACCTAAGACTGCAATGACTTTAGATCCTCTAAGGTTAGCCCTGTCACCTGACAAATTGTTTGCTCGTCAAAACTGCCCAACATATTTTTAGCAATCTCATAAGCTTTTTGCTTCAAGCCCTCAGATAGTCCCTCTTGCCGTCCCTGCTCCAAGCTCTCTTTGGCAGCTTTTTTGACAGCTCTAGTCACCGCCCCATGTTGATCTTGAATAAAAAATTCACTTTTTTCTTGAGCATCCAACTCTTCAACGGTAAGATTGGCTTGATTGGCGATATAAAAAGCTTTTTTAATTTCAGGGATTGTATCCATTGTGGTAGGGACATCTTGGAGTTTACGAGCATTATTTAAGAAAAACAACCATTTATCGATAATGGTTTCTAGTTCTGATAAATCTTTTTTGAATTTAGGTAGTTCCACAAAGATTAATTCAATGTCATAAATTGGATAATCTATCAGAAAGTCTTTTTCCTTGAGGACAAAGCGCGAGGTAACATTAGGTAGATCTGCAAACATGACAAAATCAGTAATTGTTAAGGCAATTACTGGATTGAGAAGCTCATAGCCTTGTCCAGTGGTAAGTTGAATAGAATAAGATTTTGCAGCGTTGTACAAAATTCTTTTTTCAAATCCTTCTATGTTCAGAACTTGCATCTCGATGATAACGGTGCGCTGTTCGCCTGTAGCACTATCAGTAATTTTTGCTTTGATATCGAGATAGGTATCTTTTACACCGCGAATTTTGGGGGCGAGATAGGGATTAAGAATCTCTAAGTCATAAATAACGGGCTGTGCTTCATAAATTAGGGCATTTAGGAAACTAATCAGGATGTCTTTGCTATCTTCGGAGCCGAAGATCTTTTTGAATGCAAAATCGATTTTGGGATTGATGAAGATCATATTTTCTTATCTGGTTGTACTGCTAATATTTTAGCCAGTAATACCAAATTAAGAAATGGCGTAGCCATTTCTTAATTTGAAAACCCTTGCTGGGTTTGTTTTTTGATTCACATAAGTGTTGCCACACTTTCGTGAATTTGTATGAGAGGAGTGTGTTTTGTAGTAATTTGCGATCGATCTCCCGTACCCATACTCGAAAGAGAGCGTCTAAACAATGGCAATACCTTAAAGCAGAAGGCAAAAACACCCTCAAAATGCCCATGCCACCAAGAAAGAGCTAACGATATAGGTAAATGCTTCAATGAAGCCTACACCTAAGTTTGGAGTTTCTTGCTTAGCAATTTCATCAGATATTTTTACCCCAGGGACGAGAATCAAATCGGCAAGCCACCGAATCACGGCTAATAAAATCAATCCACAACCTAAAGCAATGCCGTAGATAGAAAAGCTCACTGTCCAATTCTCAAATTCGGGAATAAAGGCATTGCGAATGACATTAGCCACACCAACGATCGCACCTGCAAAGGCAACCCCAGCAGCAGGATTGTTGCGCTTAGCGATTTCACCATAGACATCGTAAGCCGCAATCCTTGGATAGACGATGCTTACTAAAATCAAAACTCCTAACCCCAATAACCAGCAGACCAAACCCACAAATAAACTACCTCCCTCACCACCTAGAGCACTACTAAGTATCAGTCCATTGCCAATATGACAAGCTGCTTCCAAGCTTCCTGCACCAATATTATGTTCTTCACGCACTTCTCTAGCACAGTCACATCGTCGTAAAATCGCCCAATCGCAGATCCAAGCTCCAGCAAGCATTAATAGAATGGAGAACGCTCCATAACTGGCTAAGTTAATCAATACATCTTGCCAAGAAGAACTAGTTCGGGTAAGTGCTCCACTCACAGCGATCGCAATGCCCATGTAATAACCAACTAAGGCGATCGCAACGGCGGGATTATCGCGGACAAAAAGCTGGAGATTGAGATTCATGCGTCGGAATAGCTTTTGGTAAGCAAGTTGTCCCAGCCAAAATAGCGCAAATCCTAAGAGCAGTTCCATTACTACTAGAGGAATGCGATTTATCTCTTGCCAAATTCTTTCCATACTCAATCTTCTCCAGTTTATCTATTGTGTCTGCCGAAGGCGGGTGCAATTAAAAGTGAAAGTTCAGCTCAATAAGAAATGGAAGAAAGATTAAGCCAATAAGCATCCCAATCTTGATTAGTACGGCAGATCCTAAGAGCAAGCATAGCCTTAGCATTTTCAATCGTCCACCAAGAGCCAGCAAGCTTTAAACGATTTTGAATAACATAGCGGTGACCACTCTCAATTTCACCAGAGCCAATGGGTAAATTGGAGTCAATCGTGCCCTGATAGTCTAGACGATTAGGACGATTGAAAAGATAGCGATAAGCGGATCTAACCACAGCCAGATTGTCAGGAACAGATTCAGGTTCTTGAAACGGCTTAAGAGCTTCAAGGACAGCCGAAGCATGATTGGATTTGAGTTGTTGCTTCTGCACATCCATCCATGCTTTCGGAGCATCTGGGGAACAAACGCGACTTGCATCGGCTAGATATTCACATACATGATAGAAATCTAGTAAGTAGCGACTAAGTACACCAAAACGCTGCTCGATTTGGCTAGCAATCCAAGGCGCACCGTCGCCAACCCCATGCACAAAGGTTTCTTCTCCCAATCCAGCACGGATAGCACAATCAAGTAATGCTGCTCCTGCATCATCAGTCGAGCCTATCGTTGCTCCGAAAATAGGCTGCTCTTGCTCAGGGGTACGCGCCGAGGTTAGACGCGCTTCTTTCCAGCTAATTTTACGCGTCTTACGACGGTCAACTTCTTCGCCATCAGTTTCGCTTGCCGTTGTTTCCACAATCGGAATCATTGTCCCATCCATCTCCGCTATTAAAAACTCCACACCCTCGATTGCTGGGAATCCTGTTTCCCAACTCTGCGTTTCTAATATACGCTGGGCATGACTTTCTGTGATCTCCTGTCCTGCACTAATTGGGATGCTTATTCCATGATGTTCCATCATTTTTTTTGGGATTTTCCCAAACGCTACATCTGACCCAAAGTCGGTAATCACTCTCTGCAATGGGCGTGAATATCCTCGGCAATGTACTTCGGCGGCTTTTTGAAATGGTCTCACTACCTGTTTGGACTCTCTTCCAAATTCGATGTACCTTTGCTCTAGTACTTCGATGCGTCCATATCGGCTGTACCAATAGAGTTTTTTTTACCACCTCGGTGTGAAGATGGATTCGCGGCGATATATGCTTCGCTTTGCTTGATTTCTTGCCGCGTTGCCCATGTTTGTAGTGCTGTTTGTCCTAACTGACGGATTTCTTCTATCACTCGTTCCTCGGCTGCGTCGGCTTTGATTAGATCACCTTCTGCATTTTCTACAACGGATAATAATCCTTCGATTTTCGCTTTCAATTCAGGATAATCGTTTAGTCTTTCTTCTATGCTTTTACTGGACGATGCTGTTTTTGTTTTTATATTCACGGCTCAATTTTATGACTTCTTTGGATTAGAACTGTTATCCATCATACTTTCTAACCTACTTTATTTCTCCCATTTCACTTTTAATTACACCCGCCGAAGGCAGCCATCATATGTAGGGTGAGTTAGCGAAGTGTAACGCACCATTGAGGTTATTGGGTGCGTTACGCTATCGCTAACTCACCCTACGTAATTGTCAGCAGATTAAAGTTTTTCTAGTAGTCCTATGATTGTATCTGCTAAGCGATCGTAGAAGACATAGTCATGTGCGCCGATTGTTTTCGCGATCGCACCGCCAAACTGTTGCTTAAACCGTGAGAATCGAAAATAGGAATGATTAGGCTCGCTAGTGAATCCATAAAAATCATAGATCTTGCAACCTCTCGCTTTCGCTTGTTGCATGGTATCCCAGTGTATCGCGTAACTTGCCATCACATGACGATGCTGATCACTGCGTCCGCCATATAGATAGGTACAGCGATCGCCCCAATAGATGACGAGAATTGCAGCTAATACTTCACCTTGCCAGCTCGCTATACCAATTTCTGCCATGTTTTCAGGAAATAAGGTTTGGCAAAGGTTGATAAAAAAGCCAAAGGGTTCACCAAAAAATTCTTGCCTTTGTACAGTTTCCCAGAATAGATCGTAAAACAAGGCGATCGCAGCATCGTCTTGGCGAAATTCGGTAGTTACGCCATAGCGCCAACTGAGCCGCAGATTGTAGCGCCCCTTGGGTTTCATCTGGGCAAGAAGTTGATCGGGTGTAAGTTGCAGGTCGATCAACAGGGTGTCCGTAGGCATGAGATCGGCAGGCGATCGTACAAAATCTGCTGGTAACCACTGCGGTTTGCTTTCCCACAATGGCTCAATGCGTAGGGCGATAATGCTTGCATTAAAGGAAGCGCTATACTCGCAAGCTAACTGTTCGGCAGCTTCTAGCAATAACGGCATTCCCATAGCAGCCCATTCTGGTGAGAGAATTACTCCCCCTGCTGCCAATAAAATGTTTGCCCCTCCCAATTGCGGATAAAGATAGAAGATACATCCCCCAATTAAATTCTCAGAAGTACATTCTAGATCTGAGTCCTGACCGCAAAACAATCCATACCGCCAAGTCCGCCAATTCAAGGATGAAATGCAACACCTAGAGATCTTTGCGTAAAGGGACTCATAAGGATATTCTGATATTAATCACAATAATTAGGATACCCTCATGAGCTTTGTCCATCTTACCACCACAGAAAGAAGTGAACTGTATAAACTAAGAGTAATTGAGCAATTATCTGTATCAGAGATAGGTCGTCGCTTGAAGCGAAACAAAAGTACGATTTCAAGAGAGTTATCGCGCAATACAGACGAGCGACAGATTGGCTATTTGCCAGATACTGCGGTTGCCCTGATGAAAGCAAGACGGAAACAAGCAAAGGTAAGATTTCAGAGCATCAGTGCTGAGACGATCGCCGAAGTCAAACAACGGTTAGAGCAACACCACAGCCCAGAGCAACTAGCAGGGAGAATGGAAAGGGAGGGGCTAGGTAAAATCAGCTATGAGACGATTTATCTGATGATCTATGCAAACCATCAAGAGATGGGAATATATCAACAATATCTGAGGCAGAAGCAAAAGCAACGAAGGCGCAAAGGTCGCCATCAGAAGCGAGGTGGCATTCCCAATAGGGTAGGGATAGAGAATCGACCGAAGATTGCAGATTTAAAAACAGAGATTGGACATTGGGAAAGTGATACGGTAATCGGGTGCAACCACACAGGTATCGTAGTTACGCATGTTGATAAAGCATCGAAGTATTTACTTGCTGGACTAGCTAAGAACAAGACGATGGATGAGATAAACAGAGTGACATTCAATCTATTTGAGCCTATAGAATCAACATCTCGAAAGACAATGACCTTTGATAATGGAAGAGAATTCTGTGGGCATGAGAAGCTATCTGAAAGATTGAAACTAGAGACCTTCTTTGCGAATCCATATCATTCATGGGAACGTGGATTGAATGAACACACCAATGGATTAATTAGAGAGTTCTATCCCAAAAGTACAAACTTTAAAATCGTGAAAGAAGAGGACTTTCAGAAGGCAGTGAATTTGATCAATCACAGACCCAGAAAATCACTTGACTATCGTACTCCTTACGAAGTATTCTTTGCTTCATCAGAACCCGTTGCATTTCATCCTTGAATTGGCGTAGCTTCACGATCTTGCCTGAGTTTAAGATAATTATAAGAGTTCGTCCCAAAGGGACGAACTCTTACAGCAATTGCCCATCAAACGAGCTAAAAAATAAATTTTGAAAGCGTTGCAAAGCAACGCTTTCAAAATTTATCTTGGTTTGGGTTTGAGCGCAAAGCGCTGTATAAATTATTTGGAATCTGAATCTGCATACAGATTAGCTAACCATATAACTCCAAGGGTCGTCATGATCATCCCTGCAAATCCCCAGCCAAGCTCAGAATTGCCGCCGCTTGAGTAGCTAGATGAACCTTTGGCAAATGCAGAATCAGGAGCAATCAGATTTGCTACTAACATTGTGACTGTGAGAGAGATCAACAACTTAGTGGAAGTAGAGAATTGAAATGTCTCAGAGCCAATGCGGTTAAGAGCTACATCATTACTGTCTTTGCGTTCCTCTTGGTTCCCAGACTTAAGCTTTGTTAATAACTGCTGGAGATCGGCGATCGCCTGTGGTGGCAAATCTTTGCCCCGTGTAATTATGCGATCAATCAAACGCGGCAAATTAATCACCTCTAAAAGTTGGGGCACAGAAGCTAACCAAGAAGCAGTCATTATGGGCGTATGGTAAAAATTTTGGACTGGCAATAGTTTCTGCAAGTTAGGATCTGACTTTTGCATTTGCTCAAGCCACAGCTTGGTTACAGATTCTAACCCCAAGGGATCGATCACTAGCGATCGCATCCAAGATTGACTGAGGCGGTTGATTTCCTGCGCGTCATCAAGAGCAAGAAAGTCTATGTTCTGATCCGTCGATTCGATAATATTTGGATGGTGATTGAGCAGATAGTAAAGCAATTGTGGTGATTTCTGGCTGTGGATATTCACGGCAAAACGCTGCTCAGCGATCGCGTCATTAATACAAAAAGCGGCTAAGAGTGAATCAAGATTGAGCAATCGCAACCCATCTGGAAAATGGATATTAGCGAGTTCGGCTTTAGTAATCGCCTGCTCGTTAGCAGCTAGAAAAAATCCCCAATCGCCATAACCAAGCTGATGGAATGAGGGAATGCACACCTGCATTGGTTTAGCGATCATTCCAGCACTCCAAAGCGTCTGATACATGCACCAGAATCCTAACGTATTACAATCGGGAGATACGGCATTATCACTGAGAATGCCTTGGGGATGGAGAACTTGGCGGATAAGCTGAAACCATTCTTGACTATGTACACGGGTTTCTTCGGGAGATGTGGGATAAGTAAAGTCACAGATCACCACATGATAGAGATCGTCAGGGTTGGTTATATTTTGAATGCGATCGCTCAAAAACCAAAAGGCATCTTGGCAGTGAATGTTAACCTTGCGATCGCTCAAACTATTCTCGTTAAAAGGTGCAAAAACCGTTTTGGCTAGATTCAATACTTCAGGATTAAAATCTACCAAATCAATAGAACTCACTTCTGGAAATCGTAATACATCTCTAGCCGCCAGCCCGTCACCACCGCCGCAAATTAAAACGCGAATCCCCTCATTTGCTGAGTTATCTTGGGATACCTGAGATCTTGCACCATTCAAGAAAAGGGGTTGCAGAAAGAGCAGAAATGTGAAAAAAAGGGCGTAGTAGTAAATTAAATAACGAGCATGGAAACAGCAGTTTCAAATTCAAAAAGCAGCAAAGTATACAGATATAAGGAACCAGATAAAGGTAGAGCTTAAAACATAGCAAAAATGATAATCCTATCCAGTTAATGCCACCAACGATCTTAGTTTTTAGTGTTTTTTTAGATTTCCTGCAAGAGGGGATAGAGAAAATAAAAGACCCAAGAAGCGAAAGCAATGGGACAAAATTTAAAATCAGCGATGCGATGCTGTCGGCTTTCTCGATGTTTTTTATGCAGTGTCAATCATTTTTAGAGTATCAAAGACAATTGCAGAGTCGAAGTGGAAAAAATAACGTTCAAAGTATATTTGGAGTGGAGAAAATACCCTCTGACCAGCAAATACGCAATATCCTCGACCTAATTAGCGCCAAGAGTCTGAACGCTGTATTTGAGAAAGTGTATAAATTTCTGCAAATGGGAAAGCACCTGAAACGATATGAAAGATTGGATAGGAATTTACTGATTTGTTTAGATGGAACGGAGTACCATAGCTCATCGAAAATATCCTGCGAATGTTGTAGTACCCGTAATCATCGCAGTGGCAAAATAACATACTCACACACAGCAATTTTGCCCGTAATCGCTGCACCAGGTTGCGAACAGGTGATTTCTCTACCACCCGAATTCGTCACTCCGCAAGATGGACATGAGAAACAAGATTGTGAAACAGCCGCAGCGAAACGCTGGATTAGTAAACATGGGCATCTTTTTGAAGGACAGGCGATTACGTTATTAGGGGATGATCTCTATAGCCGTCAACCGATGTGTCAGAATTGTTTAGAGGCAAATATGAACTTCATTTTCACCTGCTTACCATCCAGTCATCCTAGTTTATATCAGTGGTTAGATTACATTGAAAAAAATGGTGAAGTGCAGAATTTGACGACTAAACACCGCAAGGGGAAATCTATAGAAATATATAGTTATCGATTTGTGAATCAGATACCTTTAAGAGAACAAGAACCCTCTCTGTTAGTGAACTGGTGTGAACTGACTGTTCGCAATAGTGTTGATAATTCTGAAGTCTACCGTAATGCTTTTGTGACTAATCATGCTGTTAATATTGACAATGTGGCGGTCGTAGTTGAAACGGGTAGATGTCGTTGGAAAACCGAAAATGAGAACCACAATGTGTTGAAAACCAAGGGCTACAACTTGGAACATAACTTTGGTCATGGACAAAAACATTTGTCATCGACACTTCTATCTCTTAATTTGTTAGCTTTTCTATTTCACACGATTTTACATTTAATAGATTCCAGTTATCAAGAGATTCGTCGTAAGCGTGGCACTCGTAGAGGATTCTTTCAAGATATTCTCTCTCTTACCAAGTACTTTTTATTTAAGAGTTGGCAACATTTAATCGACTTTATGCTTGATGAAGCCCCCGTCTTTGCAGATTCCTGTTAATTTTTAGACTCTTGGTTTTGTATATCTTGCTACTTTTTGAATTTGGAATTGCTGGCATGGAAAGCATCGTTAAGCACGCCCAAGGGCTAGTGTATAGTCTTCTGTGTTTGATGCCAAGTGTGTATCAAACAGCAAGTCTCAATGCAATACTAGGACTATTTCTCGAAGCACAAAGGCATCCTTATCCAGAACATACACAGATAAAATCAGCGAGTGCACTCAGCCGATTTCTCAATCACTATAACTGGTCAACGAGAGCAGTAATTCGGTCAACACGGCAGGCTATTTTGGGACAAATCGCCAAGCATCGCCCATCGAAACAAGTGCCATTAAAGATACTGATAGACTTGACTACCCTAGAAAAAAGCGGCAAGTTTTTACATTTGAGCAATCCCACCCAAAACGAACCAGACCCATGGGTGAGAATACTAAACGGAAAGCGAGGACTACATCTGGTTGTACTGTATCTGGTCTATGGAGAGTGGCGCGTACCATGGAGTTTTAGAGTATGGCGCGGCAAAGGATACCCCAGTCCCTCTGACTTAGCTTGTAAGTTATTGGGGACAGTACCCAAGCAACTAACCCAAGGCAAGACTGTGATTGTCCTTGCTGATACTGAGTTTAGTACGGTGAAGTTTTTCAATACTGTCCGCGCCAAGACTTGGCGCATCGTTGTCGGTGTACGCAACAATCGTAAACTTCAAGATGGCCGTACAGTCAAACAACTTTATCGTCATGGCAAACGTGGACAACAAATTTTGCTAGAAGGGCTAACTCAGCCTTTGACGATCTCTTGGTTTTGGCTCAAAAGAGCTGATAGTAAACGGGAGTTACGCTTTGTTGTCTCTTCTCATCCTTATTCTGGTGCTTATCTGGTGATGTTAGGTCGTAAGCGTTGGGCGATTGAGGGATTCTTCAAAACCATCAAACATCGCTTTGGTTTGCATTGTTTTGGGCAATCTACAAAACTTGGTGTTTATCGTTGGCTTATCCTCTCTCTGCTTGCTTATCTTTTGGCCCATTGGATTGATCAATGGTCGAGTCCTCCTGTCTTGGACTGGAAAGCTACCTGTGATTTGACACTTTCCGTTTTATTTCCTTCTGTCCTTTGGTTGAAACTTCTTAGGTATCTCCAAATTAGTGCCGATATTGCTGCTCGTCATGGGTTTGAAATTATTCTCAAACCCATTCCTACTTAACTCTTTCAGGAATGGTGCAAGATCTCAGATACAGATAAATCTGAAAACCGTTTTGCAGCCAGTGCGATCGCAGGAACGACTAAATATTCATGGTAAATCTGCTCATCTTCCGTATGGAATTGCAATTCACCGTTGATATAGAAAGCTAATCCATTCGGACAATGTTCAATAAATAATGAAGCAGTCATCACCTACCAACCTCCAAAAATCATCAGAATAATACCGCCGATAGTTAAAATCCAAGCCATTATAATCTGTGTTTCTTTCAGCTCTGACTTTCTAAGGCGCTCACTAGTACTTGTGAAACTTGCCTTCTTTGTATCGGTCTTTACTTCCGAAAAATCTTGAGGGTTGACTTTTTTGGTGGAATAGAAATGGATATCGCCATCTTCCCACGCCTCAATCGCTAAATTCCATAAATGGTCTTGATCCCAATAATCCCATGTAGTGCGGGAAGATTTTCCTGCATCGCTCCAATATTTGCCAGCAGTTTGTGACTCAAAATAGAATTCTCTACCCAAAGCCCGTAGATGTGGATAGGGTCGTTCTCCCTCACGCATCACTCGCCACATTGTATATTGCAAGTTATCGCTAAAGTTATCGCCAGATACCCTAGCACCGTTAATTTCTTCCGATAGATACCAGTTAACGATTGTTTTCGGTTCCTCTTCTTCTGGATCAACTTCCCGCAGTAAGTAGTACGATCTGGCATTTTTAGTTTTCAGTAACCACTCTTCGGTAGCATACCCGTCGTCGTCATCGTAGGAACTGTAGTCAGCAACGTCCCACTGGACACCTCCATAGGTAACGCGATCGCCTGCCCGAAGATGCTGTAGTTGGGCTTGAGTAAACACACTGGGCATAGAATGAAACTCTGTGACTTTGCTAAACTCTATGAGCATAATATAGGCGATCGCGGAATAATATTTGCGATCGCGCAATAATTCATAAATTCTCAGTAAATTCCTCTTCTTTATGTCAGACAGGTTGTTTCAGTTTATTCACCACCTTAATCATGCCTACGAGGGGCCAGCACTCCTATTCGATCTGACAATTCTCAAAGAACGTCTTCAGTTATTACGAGGGTTAGGCGATCGCTATAACTGCCAATTCTTAATGCCCGTCAAAGCCTTCAGACATCCACTCATTTATCAGATCACTGGCGAAGTACTCTGGGGATTTGATATCTCTAACTACAATGAATATGCTGGGTTGCCCACTCCTTTAAGCAATAAACTAGTGAGCTTAACCGATCCTGCTTTTGACGGTTACGATCTGCAATTATTCCTCACCAAACAAAACAACTTTAGAATTTATATTGAGACGCTCTCTCAAGCTAAGAAACTGCAATCTCAACAGGTGGATTTTGGGATTAGGCTCAATTCTTCTTTCCTATTAAATAAAGAAGATGGCGATCAACCATTGGATAGCTATAGTCGTTTTGGTATATCCGATCTAACGGAATTAGCCAAGTTTGCTCTGTCAGAAGCAGATCGTTTTGTCGGCTTTCACATTCATCATGGGCTCCATGAGAATTCCCCAGATACGATCTTGACTTTTGCCCGTCAAGCGATCGCACTAGCCGATCGCTTTCAACTTCCACTTCCGAGTATCGATCTAGGTGGAGGATTAGCGGAGATTGGGTTTTCCCAATTGGAATTTCTGCTTATAGAACTTCGCCGCTTAGTGCGATCGCATACTGTTTTGATATTTGAAGCTGGGAAGATGTTGTTTGAGGATATTGGCTTTGCCTATGGCAAGGTGAAGTCTTTACAATGCGATCGCCGTGGTTGGATGGTGACTCTCGATCTATCCAAAAGTTGTCATCTGCGGTGGTCACAGCCTCAACTGATTGTCCCAGATTCTACCTCGGCAACCCAAGTCCCTGTGAGCATTTATGGTGCTACTTGTAATGAAGGCGATCGCTTAGGTGAGTTTCTAGTTCCTCTTAGCAATTTTAAGGACAGTCCCTATCAAGAAGGCGATATCGTTGTTTTTAAAAATATCAATTGTTACTCGGTTTCTTGGAATACCTCATTTAATGGCATAAAACCAGCAGAAGTAAAGTTTTTCTAGTTTTTTAACGCCACCATTTTCTATCGGCTAAAAGGTTTACTGAAAGCGATCGCATCAACAATCAATCAACTGAAAGCGATCGCTATTACTATGAGTCGTGAGTTTTAGGCGATCGCTTTATCAAGCTAATGCAACAATTGTAACTAATCCTCTTTCAACTACTTCTATTTGCAATTTGTATCCATAGAGCAAACCCATGCCAATCAAAGGCTCTGTTTCTGATTCAGCAATATCAACCTCACGGAATTGTCCGTCCCATATGATTCTTGCGGAATAGATGTCAAATAGAGTCTCACTCCCATCCCCCAATGTAACAGTATCTGAACCATTCCAAGATAAATCAAGTTTAGCAATGATTTCTGATGGCAAGGTCAAGAATCCATTAAATCCTGTATCTATATACTGCATCAATTACTTGTTGTTGTCCGTTGGCATTATCGACAACTAGTGGAAGCATTGCTTCACATCTCAAGCTAACATTTCCCAGTATCATGACTTTTGGGCTAGGCTCCTTGCGCCAAAGTGATAAACTGCACGATGACCGATACGGATTAGCCAAGGTTGGGCATTAGGATAGCGCTCAAATAATTGGTTAGTAGCAAGTAAAACTGTGTCAGCGATCGCATAGGCTCCAGTTTCAATGTCGATCGCTACGATCTTGCCGTAGTTATCAGTTTCAACTTGTTGCTTGATTTGCGATTCGTAGAGTGCTTGTCCACACTTGGATATTTCTTCTTTGCTATAACGTCTTTGTCGAACTGCCATAGGTTTTATGCGATCAAGTTACTTGACTATTATAGTTAGCTTTAAGTTAAGTGATTATAGCGATCGCTATTATTGTGAGTCATGATTCGCTGACTGATTTTTTGCGAAATTGCGATGCAAATGTTATGCTTGACGTAACACATAAAACTTGCCTATGCCTCAAAAATATAAGGACAAACGTACAGCCAAATTTGCGGCTGGCGATCGTGTCAAAGAATTTCAAGGCTTTGAAAGGCAAGCATACAAACGCCTAGAAATTCTAGAAGCCGCACCTAATAAAGAATCCTTAATGGCTTTGCCAAGTAACCGTTTTGAGGCACTAGGCGGAGATAGAAAAGGGCAGTACAGCATCCGCATAAATGACAAATGGCGTATTTGTTTTGAGTGGACAGAAACAGAAAATCGCCCATTTAATATCGAAATTGTCGATTATCACTAAAGGAGAAAACAACTATGGCAAGACCTGCAATTCACGCTGGCGAAATCTTAGCTGATGAATTAGAAGAACTGGGAATTAGTGCGTCAGAACTAGCGCGATCGCTCCATATCCCCACAAATCGGATTACACAAATTCTCAAAGGGCAAAGAGGTATCACGGCTGACACTGCTTTACGTCTAGGACGATGGTTTGGCACTGGTGCAGAACTATGGCTTAATTTGCAAAAAGCTTATGAGTTACGTCTAGCCGAGGAGTTGGCGGGAGAAGAAATTCAAAAAACAATTCAACCTCGTTCATCTATCAACAATCAGCAGTTAGTTCAAGTTTAGATAGATAAATTTTGGGTATTGGAAATGCGATCGCTGTCTGATTTTTTTGAAGTGGCGATCGCTAATGTTGTTAGCTGTGATTTTTAGGCGATCGCATCAACAATCCATTTCCTAAAGGAGATCGCTATTACTGTGAGTCGTAATTTTTAGGCGATCGAACAAACAATCTATCTTCTAAAGGCGATCACTATTACTGTGAGAAACATCACGACAAGGTAAATCGATAGTAAAACAACTACCGACTCCCACCTCACTAGTGACCCAAACTTCACCACCATGTAATTTCACTATATTTTTCACTAGAGCTAAGCCTAAACCAGTACCTTCATATTTTCGATTCAAAGCGCTATCAATTTGGATAAAGGGCTGAAACAACTTTAGAATATCTTCGGGTGAGATCCCAATCCCTGTATCTCTCACAATAAGCCTAATATGCTCCACTGTATTTGATAGTGCATTATCCTCATAAGGTGCAGGGTACATCGCTTCTAAGGTAACTTGACCACCTGTGGGCGTAAATTTAACAGCATTATTGAGCAGATTAATTAGGGCTTGACGAATGCGGCGTTCATCCACATGGATATTCGGTAGGTTTGACGGTAGAACCCTGTCAACTTGAATATTCTTTTTTCGAGCTTGTTGTTGGATAAAAAGGATACTTGATTCACAGAGAGAGGCGATAGAAATACTCGATATCTCCAAATGTACTTGCCCCGATTCAATTTTGGCTACATCTAGAACATCATTAATTAATTCTAGTAAGTGGGAACCACTATTTTCAATAGTTTGTAGCGCCGTCATCTGTTTTTCATTGATGGAACCATAGATTTCTTCCTGAAGAATCTCAGTCATTCCGAGGATGGCATTAAGCGGAGTTCGCAATTCATGACTCATTGCGGCTAAAAATTCGTCCTTACGACGAGTTGCTTGGAGCAGTTCTGCGTAGGTTTGTTGAAGTTGGGCTTCGGCTAGTTTGCGCTCAGTGATGTCTTGTGCAGCACCGATAGTACATTTTATCTGTCCTTCTAGATCTCGACTAAATACGAAATGCCTACTGTAGAGCCAACGCCATTCTCCTTGAGTATTTCTCATGCGGTATTCACAATCATAGATTTCGCCATCTACGGCTCTTGCTAATCGTGCATATTCAGCAGGCATATTTTGTAGATCATCGGGGTGCATGAGCGTTGAGAAAAAATTTGCCCCCATTGCCTGAATCTCTATAGGACTGTATCCCAGAATTGTTGCGATCTCTCTGTTCACATAGATATTATATTGTTGTTGGAGATCGTAAATGTAGATAATGTTTGGTGAAGTATCGGTCACTTTTTGGTAGTCCTAAAAAGGAAAGGATGTAGGAAAATATCCAGATAGTTGATACAAAGTAAAGTAATGTCAGAAGCAAGGCCATCCTGTCCATCCTGCCAGTCCGTATCCGTTGTAAAAAACGGCAGTACACGACATGGAAAACAAAATTATAAATGTCGGGACTGTGGTCGTCAATTTGTAGAAAATCCACAGTGGCAGAGAGTTTCAGAGCGTACCCAAGACACTTATGACCTTCTTGAGAAACTACTACTAGAAAAAATCCCACTAGCTGGAATTGCCAGAGTCCTCAAGGTGTCAGAGAGATGGTTGCAAAGTTACGTCAATCATAAATATGAAAACGTTCCTCAGCAGGTGGAGGTAGAACCAAAACCAAAACGCCGTTTGACCATACAGATGGATGAATTGTGGTCTTTTGTGGACGACAAAGGCAATAAACAGTGGGTATGGCTTGCCATTGATGCCGAGACTCGTGAAATTGTCGGTTGTTATATAGGCGATCGCACTGGTGAATCAGCTCAGAAGTTATGGGAATCGTTGCCTAGCGTCTATCGCCAATGTGCGGTTATTTATACTGACTTCTATTCGTCTTATCCAGTTGTCCTGCCCAGCAAACGTCATAGGGCTGTCGGGAAAGAAACGGGAAAGACCAACTATATTGAGAGATTCAACTGTACGTTACGTCAACGAGTATCAAGACTAGTTAGAAAGACCTTATCTTTT
Source organism: Pseudanabaena sp. Salubria-1 (assembly GCA_023336205.1). GTDB lineage: Bacteria > Cyanobacteriota > Cyanobacteriia > Pseudanabaenales > Pseudanabaenaceae > Pseudanabaena. Next base: position 13,515 of record JALQCR010000029.1, on the reverse strand, counting down.
TCTAAGAAATTGGAAAATCACATTGGAGCCATTTGGAATTTTATTCATCATTACAACGATTCTTTACCTCCGTGTGCGTCCTTTCCTTTTTAGGACTACCCACTTTTTGTAGAAAGTCTTGGCTTTCTTGTAAAGCGATTTCAGCTTTTTTGCGATCGCTAATATCTTGGATCAACGCTACAAAGAAATCCACCTTACCATCAGGTTTTCTATGACATTGCACAGCCAGACTGGTATAACTGAGATCTTGCACCATTCCTGAAAGAGTTAAGTAGGAATGGGTTTGAGAATAATTTCAAACCCATGACGAGCAGCAATATCGGCACTAATTTGGAGATACCTAAGAAGTTTCAACCAAAGGACAGAAGGAAATAAAACGGAAAGTGTCAAATCACAGGTAGCTTTCCAGTCCAAGACAGGAGGACTCGACCATTGATCAATCCAATGGGCCAAAAGATAAGCAAGCAGAGAGAGGATAAGCCAACGATAAACACCAAGTTTTGTAGATTGCCCAAAACAATGCAAACCAAAGCGATGTTTGATGGTTTTGAAGAATCCCTCAATCGCCCAACGCTTACGACCTAACATCACCAGATAAGCACCAGAATAAGGATGAGAAGAGACAACAAAGCGTAACTCCCGTTTACTATCAGCTCTTTTGAGCCAAAACCAAGAGATCGTCAAAGGCTGAGTTAGCCCTTCTAGCAAAATTTGTTGTCCACGTTTGCCATGACGATAAAGTTGTTTGACTGTACGGCCATCTTGAAGTTTACGATTGTTGCGTACACCGACAACGATGCGCCAAGTCTTGGCGCGGACAGTATTGAAAAACTTCACCGTACTAAACTCAGTATCAGCAAGGACAATCACAGTCTTGCCTTGGGTTAGTTGCTTGGGTACTGTCCCCAATAACTTACAAGCTAAGTCAGAGGGACTGGGGTATCCTTTGCCGCGCCATACTCTAAAACTCCATGGTACGCGCCACTCTCCATAGACCAGATACAGTACAACCAGATGTAGTCCTCGCTTTCCGTTTAGTATTCTCACCCATGGGTCTGGTTCGTTTTGGGTGGGATTGCTCAAATGTAAAAACTTGCCGCTTTTTTCTAGGGTAGTCAAGTCTATCAGTATCTTTAATGGCACTTGTTTCGATGGGCGATGCTTGGCGATTTGTCCCAAAATAGCCTGCCGTGTTGACCGAATTACTGCTCTCGTTGACCAGTTATAGTGATTGAGAAATCGGCTGAGTGCACTCGCTGATTTTATCTGTGTATGTTCTGGATAAGGATGCCTTTGTGCTTCGAGAAATAGTCCTAGTATTGCATTGAGACTTGCTGTTTGATACACACTTGGCATCAAACACAGAAGACTATACACTAGCCCTTGGGCGTGCTTAACGATGCTTTCCATGCTCGTTATTTAATTTACTACTACGCCCTTTTTTTCACATTTCTGCTCTTTCTGCAACCCCTTTTCTTGAATGGTGCAAGATCTCAGATAAACAATTTGACCATTTTTATGAATAAAGCGTTTATCAGTTTCATAATCTTCAATTTGACCATCGATTATCAGATTAAACCCCTCTAAATTTATTGCTAAATCATCGGGATGGGTAATTTTGTCCCAAGATAATTCCTGTAATTCTGCAAAAGAATACCCTAAAATCTCACAGAGTTTGTCGTTCACATTGATCCAAGCCTTACTAGGAGAAGTCATTGCCATCCCAATGAGATTCTGTTCAAAATAACGGCGAAATTGCATTTCACTCTGACGTAGAGATGTTTCACTCTTTTGCAACTCTGCTGTTCTTACAGACACCCTTTCTTCCAATTCCGCATTGGCTTTTGCAAGAGCATTACGAGCTTCCTCTAGATCAATTTCATATCGTTTGCGTTCAGAGATATCCTGCACTTGGGAAATAAAATATAAAGGATTTCCCTCGGTATCCCGTACCAAAGATGACGAGACTTCTCCATAAATGATATGCCCCAGTCGATGACGATAGCGTTTTTCCAATCTCGCGCTATCTTTATGCTCTACTACCGCCCCTTGTATAAACTTTGAACTAATCTGTTTGTCCTCTGCAATTGCCAAATCGCTAACGTTTATACTTTTTAATTCGTCTTGGCTATAGCCAAATATTTCACTCATCTTCTCGTTAACCTGAAAAAGATAGCCTTGAAGATCGACTAAACACATGCCAATATTTGCTTTATCAAAGGCAAGCCGAAACTTCTCCTCACTTTCTTGTAGGGCTAGATAATCTTTTTCCATTTCTTTTTGTACTTCTATTAATTAACGAAAGCCCTAGTTTTAGGCTAATACCTGATGTTATATGGAACGCATATGGCTAATCTCTAGCTGCTTATAACGAAGTGGAGCAACCACGAAAGGATTGCCCTTAAATCAAAATTTAGATTCCGTAGTAGCTGCACCCCCGTGCCTGCCCTAGACTTCAAATCACGGAAAGAATTATTTCCATATGACATAACGAATATAAACACCTTTAATTTATCACGTCTTATGTGAGTTGATAGCTAAAAAAAACGTAAAATGGCGGGAATCTTTGCAGGCTATAGGACTAACGCAACTTGTTAGCCAATGGGAATGGTTTCTGAAACGTCCCAACCAAACCCCATCAAAAGGCGATCACCTTAAAATCTACCTCATCAAAAAGCGATCGCTATAACTGTGAGTCGTAATTTTTAGGCGATCGCTTTTTAGTATTTAGATGTACACTTAAATGTACAGATGGGTTCAAAAATAATGCTGTCCAATATTCCGATTACAGAAGCAAGACACGAGTTAACCTCATTACCTGAAAAACTCACCCAGCAAGGCGGTACACTTGCAATTACCCGCAGAGGCAAGCCCGTCCTAGCCGTGATGACATGGCAACATTACGAAGCAATACTCGAAACTTTAGAAATACTTGGTGATGCGAACCTCATGGCTAACTTGCGTCAAGGTATTACCGAGGCAAAATCAGCACAAGGAATAGATTGGGAATCAGCTAAACGAGAACTAGACCTGTAATGTATCGCATTGTCATTCAGCCTACGGCTTTCAAACTATTAAAAGAAATCAACGATCGCCGTATCCGTCAAAAAATTAGCGATCGCATTGACAAGCTCAAAGAATCTCCAGAAATGCAGGGCAACCCATTACTCGGCGAACTAGATGGTTATTACAGCGTGCGTGCAGTCGGACAAAGATATCGCATCATTTACGCGATCGAACAAGCTCAAGTCACTGTGATAATTGTAGCTTTGGGAATTCGGAAAGATGGCAGTAAACAAGATGTATATAATCTTGCAAAAAAACTATTGAGACTAGGGCTGCTAGACGAATCAGATTAAGGATCGAGATGATGAATAAAATCTAGATTTTAGAGAATAGAACTTTGAGTATTCTGAAGTGTTAGAAAATGCGATCGCTATTACTGTGAGTCGTTATTTCTAGGCGATCGCCAAGCGGAATATTTGGAGTCTGAGTAAGACGATCGCAATTCGGCCTTTGTAGAGAGATTAGAGAATGCAAATCTACAGATGCAGACTAATTTCCTGTGAATTAATGAGCAACTGCAAAGACTCTCCATAGACAAGATCGGCAATAGGCAAAGCGATCACCTCTAGCACCGATGGATTTTGGAAATGACGCAGCTTCGTTTCAGGATGAGGATAGTACACCCAACCATCATAGCGATCGCCCTTATAAAGAACTTGACAGGAAACAAAGGAAAAATCTTCAGGTGGATGCTTAGTTGTCCAATCTACTTGTCGAAAAGTGTACTGGGGCTTCTGGATCTTGTAAGTGTAAGGCGAGATATCAATATTTAAAGTGCCTCGAAAATAGGGCGATAGGTCTAATCCTAGATTTTGGAAGAAGGGAATTTGCATAGAGATTGAACCTTCAGCATATGGACTATCTTCTGAAAGCCCTGAAGCAACCCGATGCCCTTGAATCAGCTTGCAGTCTACAACACATAAACTCAGAGCTTCCCTCACAACTTGCCTTGTGCGATCGCCTATCCCCTCAGCAACTGACTCCCGATTACCCGCCACATTTAGCACCTTGACTTGCTGCTCAATTAGCCAATCATGCAAAGTGAGCGCATCAGGATTGATGAGATAAGGCTTTGCAGATTTGACGCAAGATTCAATAGTTAGCTTTGTGCCATCACTATGAAGGCGATCGGCAAAAATAACTGTTGCATCAGCAGCTTGGACATTATGGACAGTGCGAACCTCATAATCAGTGCGATCGGATTCCTGTAATCCCAACTTGGCAAGCTCTAAATTTTCACCCAACTCAGTACGGTAGCCCTTAGGTGCAAGCCCACCCGTAGCAATACCCAAGTCTGCCGCCGCCAGCAAACCACCCCAATCTGCACCAGTTTGTCCACCTGAAATGATTAACGTTACGCGCTTGTTCATGAATAGATTCTATGTGATGGACAATCTTTAGGATGCCATATAAGAATTACCTAGAACTTACGCAAATAAACCAAGAACTCAAGTTCTTGGCTAAAAGCTCAAGTCCACTGAAGTGGACTACAGAATACTATTAAGCAACCTGTTTCAACGGGTTTGAGCTTTTAGCCCGCACTTGAGTGCAAGGCTACTGCTTGAGTGCAAAGTCAATGCTGCGATTTGAGAAACTTCTGGCATAATACAAGGGATTTTTTTGAGGCGTGCGATGTCCGAGCTACGAGACTATCAACAGCGGGTGATCTCCGAAATTTATGCAACTTGGCGATTAGGCAAGCGAGCTATTTTGCTAGCTATGCCAACAGGTTCAGGAAAGACACGCACCTTTAGCGAGCTCGCTAAGCATTTTGACGATCGCAATCAGCGCGTCCTCTTATTGGTTCATCGAGAAGAATTGCTTTGGCAGGCGCGAAAAACCCTAGAACAAACACTGCGATCGCCCATTGGTATTATTAAAGCCGATCAGCCCATGCACCTAGAGCATCCCGTGCAATGTGCTTCAGTTCAAACTTTGGTAAAACGACTCGAAAAACAAGAAGTAGATTTGGGTGCGATCGCCCTCGTGATTATTGATGAAGCGCACCTTTCTCTTGCGCCTAGTTATCTAACAATTTTGCGCCATTTTCCCGAAGCATTGATTTTGGGAGTGACAGCCACCCCTTCTCGGTTAGATGGAAGAGGATTTGATCGCCTTTATGAAGCATTGGTGGTGGGACCTTCTGTATCCGAATTAATTTGGAGAGGATTTCTCGCGGATTATGATGTGCTTGCTCCCGAAAGCTTTTTACCGACAGAAGAAGGGATTCGCATTGCGGGTGGAGATTTTAATTCTGCTGACCTAGCTGAGCGCATCGATCGCCGTTATGTGGCTGGTTGTGCCGTGGATGCATATTTACGCCATGCCCATCAAAAACGTTGTGTCGTATTTGCGATTAACCTAGACCATTCTAAAGCGATCGCAGAGCGTTACCGCACCGCAGGCATAGCCGCCGAACATATCGATGGCGAAACTGCAACCAAAGAGCGTAAAGCTATCCTTGAGCGTTTTCGTGCTGGTCAGACCCTCGTACTCTGCAATGTCAATTTGTTCACTGAAGGCTTTGATGTTCCCGAAATCGAAGTAATCCAACTATGTCGTCCTACCAAATCCGTCGCTTTACATCTGCAAATGCTCGGTCGTGGGCTACGCCCCAAAGGTGGTCGCAAAGCATTAATTCTTGACCATGCGGGTAATTGCTTGCGCTTAGGTGGAGCGAAGGCCGAACGAAATTGGACATTACAGGGATTAGAAGATGAAATTCCTGCAATTGAACCCGTGAGCGAGCCATTAATCGAACAGATCGAACTGTCCATCGCTGATATTCCTAAACCTCAAGTCGATTTACCCAATTTGCCCAAGCGTCGCGTCGAAATATACGAAACCGATGCCGATTTTTTCAGTCTTCCTACCAATGCCGAACTTGAAACCCATCTAGCTCAACAAGCATACAGTCAGCCAACCCAACCTAGAAATGTTTCCAGATCGCCATCAAACTCCAATCAAACCAATCCCAACCGCGATCGCCGATCTCCTCAAACCGCCAATTCAAGGATGAAATGCAACACCTAGAGATCTTTGCGTAAAGGGACTCATAAGGATATTCTGATATTAATCACAATAATTAGGATACCCTCATGAGCTTTGTCCATCTTACCACCACAGAAAGAAGTGAACTGTATAAACTAAGAGTAATTGAGCAATTATCTGTATCAGAGATAGGTCGTCGCTTGAAGCGAAACAAAAGTACGATTTCAAGAGAGTTATCGCGCAATACAGACGAGCGACAGATTGGCTATTTGCCAGATACTGCGGTTGCCCTGATGAAAGCAAGACGGAAACAAGCAAAGGTAAGATTTCAGAGCATCAGTGCTGAGACGATCGCCGAAGTCAAACAACGGTTAGAGCAACACCACAGCCCAGAGCAACTAGCAGGGAGAATGGAAAGGGAGGGGCTAGGTAAAATCAGCTATGAGACGATTTATCTGATGATCTATGCAAACCATCAAGAGATGGGAATATATCAACAATATCTGAGGCAGAAGCAAAAGCAACGAAGGCGCAAAGGTCGCCATCAGAAGCGAGGTGGCATTCCCAATAGGGTAGGGATAGAGAATCGACCGAAGATTGCAGATTTAAAAACAGAGATTGGACATTGGGAAAGTGATACGGTAATCGGGTGCAACCACACAGGTATCGTAGTTACGCATGTTGATAAAGCATCGAAGTATTTACTTGCTGGACTAGCTAAGAACAAGACGATGGATGAGATCAACAGAGTGACATTCAATCTATTTGAGCCTATAGAATCAACATCTCGAAAGACAATGACCTTTGATAATGGAAGAGAATTCTGTGGGCATGAGAAGCTATCTGAAAGATTGAAACTAGAGACCTTCTTTGCGAATCCATATCATTCATGGGAACGTGGATTGAATGAACACACCAATGGATTAATTAGAGAGTTCTATCCCAAAAGTACAAACTTTAAAATCGTGAAAGAAGAGGACTTTCAGAAGGCAGTGAATTTGATCAATCACAGACCCAGAAAATCACTTGACTATCGTACTCCTTACGAAGTATTCTTTGCTTCATCAGAACCCGTTGCATTTCATCCTTGAATTGGCGAACCCGCCCAATCGCCTTAAAAGCATCTCCAAGAACATCCTCAACGAGTCCATCTCGCCGTCCACCTCGCCAGTTATCACCTATACAGAAAGTAAGCAAAGCTGCGATCGAGCTAGCCGAGCTACTCGAAAGTATCCTCGTTTGGGTGTGGCGATCGTGGTTTCCTCCCAAGCAGAAACAGATGGATGTCTCTCGCAAATATAAACGTCCTCCCAACTACCGATAGAAGTGTATATGGTTGTTGATAAAATATGATAAAATCATGAAATTCAATTTAGTGTAGAATGTGCATTTCATCTCAAACGTTCTGTCTTTAAGCCTTACAAATTGAATTACTAAAAATCCTATGGAAAATCAGAAGATTACAGGACTGCAAAATATCTTCAGTTCTAGGCTCGACACATTGAGTCATATTTTAGACGTAGCAGAGAGTCATTTCGCAGATGATGTAGAGTCTCTATTGCAGCTTCGCATCGCGCCCGACATGCTTCCTTTCAGTACCCAAATAGCATTTGTGTGCAATCAGCCTCGCAACTTCGCCTTGTGGTGCTTAGGACAGTCGGCAAGCAACTTGAACCCCGAAGTATCATCTCTAGTTGAGGCGCGTGGTCATATTTCATCTACCAAGGAGTTGCTGACAACTATCAATGTTGGCGATTCAAAGCTATCAGAACTCAATCGGCTGGAGCTTGGGCAAGGGCTATACGCAGAGTTGTCTGGACTTTCGTATGTAGATGATTTTCTAATGCCCAACTTTTATTTCCATATAACAACGGCGTATAATATTCTGCGTATGGCAGGAATACCATTAGGCAAGCGCGACTTTATGATGCATTTAGTGCCTTCTCTAAAGATTTTTGCCCTTGATTCATCGACATTAAGGTGAATTCTTAATAGTTGGCTTCGATATATTTAGTTGAAATTAATAGACAAAATCAATTTAAGGTAGTCCTAAAAAGGAAAGGATGTAGGAAAATATCCAGATAGTTGATACAAAGTAAAGTAATGTCAGAAGCAAGGCCATCCTGTCCATCCTGCCAGTCCGTATCCGTTGTAAAAAACGGCAGTACACGACATGGAAAACAAAATTATAAATGTCGGGACTGTGGTCGTCAATTTGTAGAAAATCCACAGTGGCAGAGAGTTTCAGAGCGTACCCAAGACACTTATGACCTTCTTGAGAAACTACTACTAGAAAAAATCCCACTAGCTGGAATTGCCAGAGTCCTCAAGGTCTCAGAGAGATGGTTGCAAAGTTACGTCAATCATAAATATGAAAACGTTCCTCAGCAGGTGGAGGTAGAACCAAAACCAAAACGCCGTTTGACCATACAGATGGATGAATTGTGGTCTTTTGTGGACGACAAAGGCAATAAACAGTGGGTATGGCTTGCCATTGATGCCGAGACTCGTGAAATTGTCGGTTGTTATATAGGCGATCGCACTGGTGAATCAGCTCAGAAGTTATGGGAATCGTTGCCTAGCGTCTATCGCCAATGTGCGGTTATTTATACTGACTTCTATTCGTCTTATCCAGTTGTCCTGCACAGCAAACGTCATAGGGCTGTCGGGAAAGAAACGGGAAAGACCAACTATATTGAGAGATTCAACTGTACGTTACGTCAACGAGTATCAAGACTAGTTAGAAAGACCTTATCTTTTTCTAAGAAATTGGAAAATCACATTGGAGCCATTTGGAATTTTATTCATCATTACAACGATTCTTTACCTCCGTGTGCGTCCTTTCCTTTTTAGGACTACCCAATTTAATTACTATGGACAATACCGAAAATAAGTATCAACAAAATCTGCAATCTTTAGAACGAGATGAATTGCTTTTACGTCTCGTCGAAGTCGAAAAGAGTAAGGAGGATATGTACAATTTTATTTTTAATGTATTTGTAGATCCAATAGATAATTTTTATGTTAGCAAGAATCACATAGACGTTTCGTGTAGATTAGAAGAGCCCTGCTCCTACTTGTCAATTAATGCAAAATTCGTGAACATGTTATTGGGCGATATAAGTGAAATGCTTCACTACTTACCATCCGAACACCCCTTGCGTGAAAAATTCTCACTTAAAAAAGAAAAAAATGAGAATGTTCCACCCATAAAACTCCCTGCTCGTGAAGAGTTGAAAGTAGGAGGCATAGGATGGGAAGTTATGGAATTACAAAGAATCTTAAAGAAGCAAGGTTGTTATGGCGGACCGATTGATGGAGAGTTTGGATTACGAACATTAAACTCGGTCAAGCTTTTTCAAGGTCAAAAAGATTTAATTCAATCAGGTGTAGTTGACCAGGTGCTATGGAAACTGCTGTACGAAGTGTAGTAAAAAAGTAATACTCAATTTGTTTTTCTTTGTTCTAATTCTCGTAATTGGTAGAGATCAGAGATGAATTGATACAATACGCTTTGAGCATTTGTTGCTCGTTTCCATTCCTTGGCTGGATTATATAATTCGGAAAGAAGGGGGATAACTTCTGTATCTAAAGCATAGCGAAAAAAGTTTGTTGGTAAGATCAATTGAGATGCATCTCGCAGATCATGCAAAAATTCTAATTCAAAACTTTCGGAGTTAGATCTAGCGATCGCAAGTGGTCTAGCCCAACAGCGTGATGAGATAGAAATATTGTCGATTACCTCTGCAAATAGGTGCAAACTCCCACTTAGCCTATCTTTCGAGGAATCAATACAAACAATTTGATCTGTTTTAAATTCGTCAGTTGAATATTTGTCAGTCATTTTATTTGACCCTCGTTGTACTTCGTAATAGCTGCCGATCGCATATTTCTACACTCATGGCAGGCTCCAGACAAGCAAAGCCCTGACAAACGATCGCGATCGCGTCAGGATTCGGCAAATGTTTATCAAGGCGTAACATCACCGCAGGCAGATATTGACGGTTTAGATATTCATACTGCGTAGGCAGAGTACGGACAAGGGTGTGATTGCGGAACCAGTCAAAAGCCGCTAATAAACTAGGGCAAGCTACAGGACTATTCGTAATTACATGACCAAAGCGTTTGAGAGCCAACTCAGCGCGATCTAGATATTCTAACTTCTCCGTCACGCTCGCAATACGAACAAGATTCGCGATCGCAATTCCATTGGGTGAAGGCGTAGCATTATCTTGATAGTTGCGCTCTCGCAACAGCAAATGCTGACTAGATTCGCTCGTAGTATTGAAATAACCACCAGATAGAGCATCCCAGAAATCGCGATCGAATTCAGCTTGAATAGCGATCGCTTGTTGCAAATAAAAATTTGCCTCTTCTGGAATAGCCTGATGCATATCGAGAAGCGCTTTAATCAAGAAAGCATAGTCTTCTGATTGGGCTACTACGGTCGCTTGCCCTTCATAATTAATCCGTTGTAAACGCCCTTCAATCCATTGATTTTCGAGAATGAACTTAGCTGCATTGACTGCGAGTTGTTTATAAATTGGCTTTTGGAAAGCACGATAAGCGTTTGCCAAGCCTGAAATCATCAGAGCATTCCAAGCTGTTATTGCCTTGGTGTCAGTTACAGGTGGTACACGTCCTTCCCAATCAATTTCGCGAATATCCGCTTGACTTCGCGCCACAGGAAACGCATCCGTAGGGCGAGAATATTCGCCATAACGGAGGCGAAATAATTTAGTTAGACAAGCTTCAACCTCTGGAGATAGTTCACCATTTTTTTTGCGTTGCAAAACATTTGTTTCCTCAAAGTTCCCAGCGACAGAAATCGTAAATTCTTGAACTAATAAATCAAGTTCAGCCGCACTAAAACTCTTTTTGAGTTCCGAAAAGCTCCATACCCAAAACTTTCCTTCTCTTCCTTCACTGTCCGCATCCTGTGAAGCATAAAAGCATCCTTCTTCGGCTAGCATTTCGCGCTGGAGCCATGTGGCAGTTAGCTCACAACTCCTTGCGATCGCAGGTTCTTTCAATCCTGACATCCAGAGATTAGCTAGATATTCCATGATCAAGCCATTGTCATAGAGCATCTTCTCAAAGTGGGGTACTGTCCAAGTATGATCGACAGTATAGCGATGCCATCCGCCTGCCACATGGTCAAAGATACCGCCAAGAGCCAAAGACAAACCACGCTGTTGGGCTTTATCTTTGAGGATATTGTCGCTCGATTCAGGATTTAGAGATTCAAAACGACTCGCTCTTAACAAAAAATTGGCATAGGGAATCATCGGAAAACAAGTTCCATAATCGCGATTAGTGACGACTTCTGCACATTTAGCAATTCCATTTGCCAATACTTCATCGTTAATAATTGGTACGGGCGTGTGTTTATTAACTTGGTGCAGATTCCGAACTATTTGCTCTTTATAATCTTGAATATCTTGATTGCGATCGTGATAGATTTCTAGAATTGATTGCAGTACTCGCAAGAACCCTGGTCGTCCATAGCGTGGCTCAATCGGAAAGTATGTCCCACCATAAAATGGAACCAAATCATCGGGAGCTAGGAACAAATTTAAGGGCCAGCCACCACTTTCACCCATAATCTGCACCGCTTGTAGATAGATGCTGTCAAGGTCAGGGCGCTCCTCTCGATCAACTTTAATCGCCACAAAGCGATCGTTCATGTAGTCCGCAATTACTGTGTCTGAAAAAGCCTCATGCTCCATCACCGTGCACCAATGGCAGCTAGAGTAACCAATTGACAAAAAGATTGGCTTGTTTTCAGTTCTCGCTTTTTCTAATGCTTCATCGCCCCAAGGATACCAATCAATCGGGTTATCAGCGTGTTTACGGAGATAGAGGCTTTGCGATTGCGCGAGACGATTGGGCATAGGGCAAAATTTGACTTTGCGAAAATGGGTAAAGGTATTGTAAACAGTCTAACTCTTTGTTTCACAAATATTGCCAAGCAAAACAACGTAATAGAGAACCAAGCCCAAAGAATCAAATGGTGTTGCGGAGCAACACCATTTGATTCTTTGGGGTGGATATCGCATAAAATATAGTCAGTGTAGACATCACAATTATCGCGATCGCAGGTTACAGCAATTGTGATCAAACCCGAACCACACGAAATTTTGTAAAAGTGTTGCTTCGCAACACTTTTACAAAATTTCGTGTGGTTCGTTTATAAATTTTAGGTAAGTAATATGTTTAAGGTAGCTGTAGGTCATAGTAACGATCCTGATAGTCTAGAAGCTATCAACGAAACCATAGAACAATGCCAACAATCTCTTGATGGGGAAATACCTCAAGCGGGTATTTTGTTTGCTGCGATCGATTTTGAACATAGCTTAATTCTGCAACGTATTAACGAGACATTTCCCAATATTGAACTAATCGGCGGTACTACCGATGGTGAAGTGTCCTCAGTCTTGGAATTTCAGCAAGACTCTATAACCTTAATGCTCTTCTGTTCGGACGAGATCGAAATTCGAGCATCCATTGGGCGAAATGTTTCTGAAGATCCCGTCGAAATCTCTCGCAAATCGGTTGAGGCTGCTGAGCAGCAGCTTACTCTACCCGCCAAGTTTTGTATTGCTGTGACTGAGAGTCTTACCACCAGTATAGTCTCTATTTTGCAAGGCTTAGAATTAGCCCTCGGCAACTTGCCCATCTTTGGTGGAGCCACTGCCGACCAATGGCAGTATAAACGTACTTACCAGTTCTATAAAAATGAAGTGCTTAGCGATGCCGTGGCGACATTGCTATTTGCGGGAAATATTCTGTTTTCTAACGGAACTGCTAGTGGATGGCAACCCATTGGCAAACGTAGCTTAGTTACTAAAGTCGATAAAAATATCATTTACGAAATTGACCACAAACCTGCCTTAGATTTTTATCACTATTACCTTGATATTGATAAACCTGATAATGTTTATCCTCTAGCAGTATTTCCTCCCAATGAAGAGACGTTTTTTCTGCGGGGAGCCATTGCTTACGATCTGCAAACAGGCAGCATTACAGTGTCAGACAATATCCCAGAAAACTCGAGCGTCCAAATTACCTATACATCACTTGAAGATGTTATTGCTGCGTCGCAGGTCTCATTTGCTGAAGCAAAAGCTAATTATGCAGGGCAAGAACCTGAAGCCGCGCTGTTTTTCTCCTGTGCTTGGCGTAGACAAATTTTGGGTACAAGAACCAATGAAGAATATCGGGCGATCGCAGGTTCGCTCAAGCAAGTCTTGACTTGTTGTGGATTCTATACCCATGGAGAAATTTCTCCATTGCGCGGAAGTGGACAATCTTTTTTCCACAATACAACTTTTGTAACTTTGCTACTTGGCAATCATTAAGTAAGTAATAGTGGGGGGGGGGGGGCGGCCCCCCCCCACAAAAAAAAAAAAAAAAAATAGTATGGCCGCCGGGGGGGGGGGGACCCCCCACAACAAT
>JALQCR010000028.1 GCA_023336205.1 Pseudanabaena sp. Salubria-1 | reverse complement strand
CAAACCCCCCAACCACCAAACCCCCCCCCCCCCCACAAAAAAAAAAAAAAAAAAAACCCCCCCCCCCCCCCCCCCCCCCCCCCCCCCCCCCCCTCTCTATAATAAAGCCATACCTTACGAAATCTCTCTATGTCCGATTGGTTGTGTCTTCAGCGATCGCTACCTGAAAATATGACTGGTGCAGATCTATGGGAATCGCTTTATGCAGATGAACCGATTACAGTTCTACTAGAAAGTCCAGCCACAGTCCCTTCAAAATTAGCAAGATATTCGATCGCCGCAGGAAAACCGCGACAGATTTGGACTCCTGAGGTCGGTGAGATTCTGCCATGCCTTGAAAAATTGCGATCGCGGATGCAGTCTTCTCAAAATCCTAATTCTGCTTTACCCACTCATTTACCATTCACAGGCGGATATTTAGGTTGGTTGGGCTATGATCTCGCATGGGAAATTGAGCGATTGCCATATACTAAGCCAGACACTTTGCCCTTTCCAGTTGCCTTTTGGTACGAGCCATCTAGCTTTGCCGTAATCGATCATCAAACTCAAAATATTTGGCTAGCGGCTAGCGATGATCACGAATTAACCGAACTAAGCGATCGCTTAAACAAAGAAATTTCTCCCACAAATCAAACTTTGCTCCTGCCGAAGGCAGGAACAAAGTTTACCTGTAGACCAGATCAACAAGGCTATGAAGCCATGGTGAATCAAGCAAAACAGCATATTTATGCTGGTAATATTTTTCAGGCAAATCTTTCGATGCGCTATGGCTACCCTTGGGCATCGGATGGATGGCAACTGTACCGCCATTTGCAAAAAATTAATCCATCGCCCTTTGCCAGCTATTGGCGCACAACTTGGGGCGAAGTAATTAGCGTTTCCCCTGAGCGTCTGGTCAGCTTGCGCGATCGCCATGCGGAAACCAGACCGATCGCAGGCACAAGACCACGCGGTAAAGATAAACAACAAGATCTCGAATTTGAGCGCGAATTACTTGCCTGTACAAAAGAGCAAGCCGAACATATTATGCTTGTTGACCTTGAGCGCAATGACCTCGGACGAGTTTGTGAATGGGGCAGCGTAATAGTCGATGAACTCTTCGCGATCGAACGATACAGTCATGTTATGCATCTTGTTAGTAATGTGGTGGGGACATTACGCAGCGATCTTAACTTTGTTGATCTCATTCGGGCTACTTTTCCTGGGGGAACAATTACGGGCTGTCCCAAAGTGCGCTGTATGGAAATCGTCGAGAAGCTAGAACCACAGCGCCGCAGTTTGTTTTATGGCTCCTGCGGCTATATTGATCGGCGCGGCAATATGGATCTGAATATTCTGATTCGGACTTTGCTCAAGACTGACAATCATATCTGGGGTCAGGTCGGAGCAGGGATTGTCGCTGATAGCGTTAGCGATCGCGAATGGTACGAATCTTTGCAAAAAGCTCAGGCTCAGTTAGCAGCACTAGGCTTGACCTAACCCCATGAGAGATTTGCAGCGCGAAGCGCTGCAAATCTCTCATGGGGTTTGCTATCCGATAGAATACTTAAGCAACTACTATCGCTATATCTATCCATGAGTGGAACCAAGCTCTACGAAGGCAAAGCCAAAATTCTGTTTACAACAGATGATCCCAATATTTTGCTGTCGCGCTACAAAGACGACGCAACCGCCTTCAATGCTCTTAAAAAAGGCTCGATCGCTAATAAAGGAGAAATGAACTGTGCGATCGCCTCGCATATTTTTCAGTATTTAGAAGCCCAAGGGATGGCAACTCACTTCATTAAGCAAGTCTCACCTAATGAGATGCAAGTTGTTGCCGTTAAGATTTTGCCAATCGAAGTTGTCGTCCGCAATATTGCCGCTGGAAGTATTTGCAAACGTCTTGGTCTAGAGCAAGGTCAACCTCTCAAAAAGCCCCTTGTCGAATTTTTCTATAAAAATGATGACCTTGGCGATCCTCTGATTACTGATGCTCATGTGGCGATGCTCGATCTCGCCACACCAGAACAAGTTGACCAACTCAAACAGCTAGCACTAGATATTAATCAGCATCTGCAAACATTTTTTGATCGCTGCAATTTGCTCCTTGTTGATTTTAAGGTGGAAATTGGTGTTGATGTTAATGAACGCTTACTATTAGCCGATGAAATTAGCCCTGATACTTGTCGTCTCTGGGATAAAGCGATATCTGACCCAACAGCACGGATTATGGACAAAGATCGTTTTCGGCAAGATCTTGGTAATATTGCAGAAGCCTATCAAGAGGTAATGAACCGAGTCCTGGCAACTTAAAAATTTGGCTCTGAGAATGTCTTTTAGTATCGTCATCACCAGTTAGGCTGATTACATATGGTATGACCGATACATATACTAAATAAAATAAGACTCTAGCAATATAGGGATGTTGAAAGTTATAGTAATTTATTACTAGTGTAATAAATCCCTTGTTTGTGTTTGATCGTTAATAGTTTCTTGTTAATAAATTCTGTAGGTGTTTGGAAGACTTTATGCGTATAAACTTGCTCTTATTCACAGCCATTGCCGCATCCAGCACGTTACTGACAAGTCCTTTGCTGGCACAGGCTGCTCCTGCAAGGCAAGAGATTGCTCAAGCGCCAACTCCGCAGCCAACTACTACTCCAGCATCTGAGAAGCCTGCTGAGCCAAGCACGCCAATCCCTCCCAGTCCATCCCCAACTTTTGCGCTACCCTCTGCTACACCTGCCCCAGCAACCACGACGGAAACTCAAGTGCTAGTGGGCGAAGTTGCAATTAAAACTCCAGAAGGGCAACCTCCATTACCGCCTGAACTAGAGCAAAGAATTTACGATGCGATCGCCACAAAACCAGGTCGGACTGTAACTCGTACTCAACTCCAATCAGACATCAACGCTGTATTTGCCACTGGCTTTTTCTCAAATGTGCAAGCTGAGCCTGAAGATACGGATATTGGTGTGCGCGTAACGTTCTTTGTATTACCAAATCCTGTACTCAAGTCCGTCAACACAGAAGGAACAAAAGTCTTAGAAGCAGGTGTAGTTGATCGGATCTTTGGATCACAGGTTGGTAAAATCACTAACCTCAAAGATATCCAAACTGGAGTTAAAGAACTTGAAAAATACTACCAAGACAAGGGCTATGTCCTAGCTCAGATTGTTGATATCAAGGCAACTCCTGATGGAAATATTAATCTAGTCGTTTCTGAAGGTGTGATCGAAGACATCAAAGTTGCCTTTATCAATGAAGACGGCAAAACCGTTGACAAAGAAGGCAAACCTGTCACTGGAACAACTCGCGACTTTATCATTACCCGTGAGCTGACGATTAAAGAAGGCGAAATCTTCAATAAAAACACAGTTCAAGGTGACTTACAAAAAGTCTTTGCTCTCGGTTTATTTGAAGATCTCAACATCGGTCTTGCGCCTGGGACAGATCCACGCAAAGTGATTGTGACTGTCAATGTCAAAGAACGCAACACAGGCTCGATTGCCGCAGGTGCAGGTTTAAGTTCATCAACAGGATTATTCGGTACAGTCAGTTTTCAGCAGCAAAACCTTGGTGGTAACAACCAAAAGCTTGGTTTAGATATTCAGGTTGGTGAACGCGAATTACTATTTGACCTCAACTTCACCGATCCTTGGCTGGCGGGTGATCCGAATCGGACTTCCTTCACCGCTAATATTTTCAACCGCAGTTTGTTTAGCTATATTTTTGATAGCCCAATAGGGATTGGCGTTGACAATAATAGTCCTCGCATCAACCGACTTGGTACAGGTTTTAGCTTCTCTCGACCCTTGGGCCCTGCCACAACAGCCTCTCTGGGCTTACGCTTTGAACGAGTTAGCATTACCAATAGCAACAATAATGAGATCTCTGCGACTGACTCATTGGGTAATCCACTGTCTGCTAGTGGCACTGGACAAGATGACTTGCTATTGCTGCAATTTGCCTATGCTACCGATCAGCGAGACAATCCGATTAAGCCATCTTCTGGTTCTGTATTTCGGATTGCCACTGAGCAGTCGATCCCCGTTGGTTTGGGTTCAGTATTTTTGAATCGGGTTCGCGCTAGCTACAGTCATTTCTTTCCCGTGAAGTTCTTGAATTTCTCTGAAGGTAATCAAACGCTCGCCTTCAACTTTCAAGCAGGCACTGTAATCGGTACTTTGCCTCCCTACGAAGCATTTCAACTCGGCGGTAGTAACTCAGTACGCGGCTGGGATGAAGGCAAAATTGGAAGCGGTCGTAGTTTTGGTATCTTCTCTGCGGAATATCGTTTTCCTGTCTTTAATATTGTCGGTGGAGTCCTGTTCTTTGACTATGGTACTGATTTAGGCTCAGCCTCATCCGTGCCAGGTAATCCTGCGGGAGCTAGAAATAAGACAGGTAATGGCGCAGGTTATGGCATAGGGGTGCGAGTACAATCTCCTCTAGGTTCAATCAGAGTGGACTATGGTATCGGCTCAAATGGTGGCACGCAATTTAGCTTTGGTCTGGGAGAGAAATTCTAGTCATGCTCTACCAACAGACGATCGCCGCCCCATTTTCGTTGTCGGGGATTGGATTGCATAGTGGTGAGCAAGTTTCTGTAACTGTTAGTCCTGCACCCATTGACTCAGGTCGCTATTTTGTTTATGGCGATTCAAGGATACCTGCGGATACCACTGTAGTCTCGGCTTCGCAACTATCAACAGAGTTGCGCCAAAATGGGACTGGTGTTCGCACAGTTGAGCATCTGTTATCAGCTTTGTTTGGTATGGGCGTACATAATGCCTGCATTGAACTAGATCGTCCTGAACTCCCAATTCTTGATGGTTCAGCATTGCCTTGGGTTGAGGCGATCGCCAAAGTTGGTGTCGAACTGCAAATAGAAGGCGATCGCTTACTTCCCCTAGCTGAAACCATTGCAGTCACTAAAGGTGATAGCTTTGTTACTGCCATCCCGTCAGATACATTGCGCTTTACCTACGGCATCGAATATCCGACTAAGGCAATTGGTGAACAGTGGTTTAGTTGGTCACCCGCGATCGCTAACTTTAGCGAAAGATTTGCTGAAGAAATAGCTCCTGCCAGAACTTTTACGCTTGCTGCATATATTGATCAAGCTCGTGCAGCAGGGTTGATAAAGGGCGGTAGTCTTGAAAATGCAATGGTTTGTGATGCCGATCGCTGGATCAATCCACCTCTACGTTTTGACGATGAACCATGTCGTCATAAACTTTTAGATCTCATTGGTGACCTAAGCTTGCTAGGATTTTTACCGAGAGCACATATTCTTGCGTATAAAGCTAGTCATAACCTCCATGCTGAATTTGCGATCGCTTTGGCAAAGCTATAGCTCCACAAAGCTTTAGCCAGCTAAAGCTTTAGCTAGATAATTTATTTACCTCCTATGCAAAATTATTAGTTAATATGTCAATTTTGACCGAAGAACCCTCTACAAATAGTTCTGAGCTGAATACTGATGGGGAAGATAGCAACCCCAGTCAGATTTTGATGATCGAAGATATTCAGAAATTGTTACCCCACCGCTATCCATTCCTGTTAGTTGATCGCATTATTAATTTTGTACCGAATAAATCCGCTACAGGAATTAAAAATGTCACCTTTAATGAGCCATTTTTTCAAGGTCATTTCCCTGAACGCCCAATCATGCCTGGGGTGTTAATTGTTGAAGCGATGGCACAAGTTGGCGGTATTGTCTTAAGACACTTGCCTGGGATGGAAAATCAACTGTCACTGTTTGCAGGCATTGATAAAGTCCGATTTCGTCGCCCTGTAGTTCCTGGCGATCGTCTAACTATTACCACTGAGCTACTAGTTTCTCGTAAACGTTTTGGTAAGATGCATGGACGTGCAGAAGTCGATGGTCAATTAGCCTGCGAGGGTGAATTGATGTTTTCATTAGTTAATCTTTAATCTTTTATCACTAGTTTCAAATTTTAATTTGTCATCTGGCGATCCAAGCGATCGCAAAACAAGCGATCTAACTTAGTATCAAGCGAGCCAAACTTTTTATGCCTGTGTCTCATGCGCCTGTGTCTGAATTTATTCACCCGACAGCCATAGTGCATCCTGATGCCCAATTACATCCGACTGTTAAAGTTGGAGCTTATGCTGTCATCGGTGAACAGGTGAAAATTGGCTCCCATTCAGTCATTGGTCATCATGCCATTGTTGAAGGGAGGACTGAAATCGGCGATCGCAACCAAATTTATCCAGGGGCTGCGATCGGATTGGATTCTCAAGACTTGAAATATTCAGGTGCTGATAGCCTCGTCCGCATCGGTAATGACAATCGCATTCGCGAATATGTCACCATCAATCGTGCCAATGAAGCCGATGAAGTTACTTCTATTGGTAACGGTAACTTGCTAATGGCTTATGTCCATGTGGGGCATAATTGCGAAATTGAAGATCGAGTGATTATTGCTAATGGGGTAGCCTTAGCTGGACATGTACATATTGAACCCAATGCCAGAATCAGTGGGGTGTTGGGCGTACATCAGTTTGTGCGAATTGGTAGGCTGTCGATGGTTGGCGGTATGAGTCGAATCGAGCGGGATGTACCTCCCTATACTCTAGTTGAGGGAAATCCTTCTCGTGTAAGAACCCTAAATCGGGTTGGGATGGATCGCGCTGGTCTAGATGTTGCCACTCAACAAGCTTTGAAGGCAGCTTTTCGTCTGCTATATCATCAGGATTTGACTCTAGTGGAAGCTCTTGAGAAGCTGGTTACTCTTGTCGATAATCCCCATGTTCAACATTTGCGCCAATTTTTACAAGACTCGATCACTATTTCTAAGCGACGTGGTCCAATCCCACGCCGTATTTGATTAGAAGCAACCCAAAAAGGATGAGGGGGCGCGAAGCGCCCCCTCATCCTTTTTGGGTTGCTTCTAATTGCCGATCAAATGAGCCACAAGATAAATTTTGAAAGCGTTGCAAAGCAACGCTTTCAAAATTTATCTTGGTTTAGGTTTGAGAACAAAGCGCTGTAATACTAAAACACAAATGATTACTCCATTTTGTGTTTTTTGTAATATAGCGACGGGCATAGCCCGTCGCTATATTTTGGAAATCGATTATTTTGTGTAAGCCCCTAAATTAGTTGTATGCGATCGCTTATACAGACAAATTGATGTGTTCTGAATTATCAAGGTCATAGAAAATTTATTATCATTCTTTTTGTATATTCAAACTCATACATAAGGATGAATAATGTATTTTCTAAACTCTATTTGAAGCAATTATGTTAAGATTAGTAACGTAAATGTTTTAAATGTACATACTCTATTTTGAGAGAGCGTTTGGTAAACATGTCAAGTATTAACAGCAATGGATTTGGCGGGGAAAACTCATATATCGGCAGACCTCAATCTAAATTTACTTTCGATCTACTAAAACCTTTGCGCCAGAAAATCGACAGCTTTGAAATTCAGAAATCACAAACGGCTCATCGCATTGCGAAATTAATTCCAGCTCAATGCCCTTTTGAGCGCACAATTAAAATCCTTGGTCATGTGATTATCAATATTCCACCACTTTGTAAGCTCAATCCTCTTTACGATGAATTTGTGTTTCTGCGATTTCGGGCGCTATGTTTTTTAGTTGATCGCTGTGGCGAAGATATTAGTTCTTATTGCTAAAGCAATAAGAACTAATGCATACAAGAAAAATAAATGATGTAAGCTTTGATTACATCATTTATTTTTTTGTGTCTACGAATTTGGATATGCCAAAAAAAATGCAGTGGATATGGCGATCTCTGATCGCGGTACTTATTACTTGTTTGATTTCTATATCAGCGATCACTTTGCAACCTAGTAACGCTGCGATCGCGCCATTACCTGATCCCTACCTCACCACAGGAAAACTTGCTGAAGGGGAAAAAGTCTTTAAAGATTATTTAAAAAATAATGACAAAGATGACAAAGCTCGTTTTGGGCTAGGTGTAATCCAATTTATGAGCGGTACTGAGAGACTAATGCAGTCACTCTATCGCTATGGCATGATCCAAAACCCCGCAGGTGGTTCGATTCCTTTCTTTCGATTTCCTGTTCCGACCAATCCCAAACCGCAAACATTAACTTACGATGGACTTCAACAAGTTTTTCAGGGCTGGATTGATGATCTGGCTACAGTGCGGACTACCCTCGAACCAATCAAAGATCAGAATCTAAAACTAGCATTACGCTTAGGATTAATCCGTTTAGATTTTGATGGCAATGGCAAGGCTGATGACAAAGAAATGCTATGGCAGCTTTTTAATGCAGTGACGGGTGCGAGGGTTACTGAAAAAGATGCACAGCAATTTTTAATCGCGTTTGATCGCGGTGATGCTTTGTGGCTACAGGGCTATACCCATGTATTAGGTGCGATGGGTGAATTTTTGCGAGCCTATGATAGCCGAGAGTTATTTGCTGCTTGCGCTCATCTATTCTTCCAAAACGTGGACACACCTCATAAGTTTTTACTCATACGACCAAAGAAGACTGATGAGTATTCCTTCAACATTTTTGATCCTCTAGATTTGGTTACGGCTGTCCATTTAGCTAAATTTCCTTTGGTGGAACCGCAGCGCATGACCACAATTCTCAATCACATGAAGTCGGTGATTAGCCTCAGTCGTGAGTCGTGGAAATCGATTTTGGCGGAAACAGATAGCGATCGCGAATGGGTTCCCAATCCTAAGCAATTATCAGTAATCCCAGAGGTGCGTGTTACTGATGCAATGGTCAAATCATGGCTAAAATCTCTGGATGAAATTGCGATGATTCTTGATGGCAAAAAGAATATTCCATTTTGGCGAGACGAAAAATCGAGCATTGATTTTGCTCGAATTTTTACAGAACCGCGTTCATTTGACCTAGTGTCATGGGTTCAAGGTACTGCGGCTACTCCCTATCTTGAGAAGGGATCTACTACTGATGCTCGTGTTTGGAATGAGATGGTAAATGCCTTTGGGAGCAATCTATTTGGCTTTGTAGTTTGGTTTAATTGAGAATCTCTACATAGCTTCTATAGCCATGCAAATTTTGCGTTAGTTCCCAAAAAAGGCAGTACTCAATGCTGCCTTTTTTGATGTAGGAAAATGCCATCTTTTTTTCTTTAGGCAATTTAATTGGATAAAACTACTGTAAAAGTCGTTCCCTGTCCAACTTTGCTCTCGACATTAATTTGTCCCTGATGACTCTCAGCGATCGCCTTTGCGATCGCAAGTCCTAGCCCCGATCCACTGGTCATAGAATTTATTGATTTTGCACTAGATTTGCTGCTTTTTTGGGGTTGATAGCGATAGAAACGTTCAAAGATTTGGGATAGCTCTGCTTCAGGAATACCGATGCCCGTGTCTTTAATTTGTACTTGGATTTGATTTTGAGAAGTGCTCGGTTGGGCGATGATTTGGACTTTCCCGCCTGCGGGAGTATAGGTGATCGCATTGCTGATCAGATTTGTAAATAACCGCCCTAAACGATCGCGATCGCCTGATACGAATAGTTTAGATTCTTGATTGGGGACTTCTAAGGTGATTTGCTTTTGCTTGGCGATCGCCTGTTGTTCTTCACCAACTTCACTCAAAATTTGCGATAAATTACAGGATTCACGTCTCTGATTAGTAATGCCGCCATCATGCCTTGCTAAAAATAGTAAATCATCAATTAATCTCCCTAATCGTCTGGTAATTCTTTCAATTGCTTCCAGTTGCGATCGTTGAAATTCGGGATCGGGATTGGGATCGGCAAGGGCAACTTGGACATTGGTTTGAATAACTGCGATCGGATTGCGAAGCTCATGGGAAGCATCGGCAGTAAACTGTTTTAAACGCTGATAGGATTCGCGCACTGGCTCCATGGCAATTCCTGCGAGCCACCAACCACATAGGAGAACCACAAATACCATCAGCGTTGTGCCGATCGCTAAATCGAGGAATAATTGCTTGACAGGCTTAGTCACCTCAAACCAAGGATGACTAATTCGTAGATATCCTAATAATTTGCCATTAATCACAATCGGTTCAGTCATCTGCCGCAATGGCTCAACTTCTGACAAATGCACGGTGCGATAGACAGGCTGCAATATTCCTTTCTCACGGGGTTGTAATGACTCCGTATTCGCGTTAGTTGTCCAAAGAATCTTGCCACTGGGGCTAAACCAGTCAATATCAATATGATCGGCATCGATCGCTTGAGCATTTGCCGAGAAATTGCTGCCAAAATCTGATTCTAAGTCAATTAAGTTAGACCGAATTAGCGATCGCTCGATCACTTCGGCAACGTGATCGATCGTGTCATCAATGCGATCGATCAAAGTTGTCTGCACATACAAATAGAATCCCGTCGCAAACACAATCAACAAAATTGCAGTGACGATCGCATACCACAGCGCCAAGCGGCGGCGCATTGACTGAAAAACAGGATTTGGAGGAGCAGTGGTCATGGGTAATTAATAACGAAACGAGAAATCGCGACGTGATTTCTCGTACAGGGGTTAGTAATCAAAATCTTCCAGAATAGTTAATAATCTATTTTGACAAGACTTGGGAATTAAGTCACTTAAAGGAATTTCACGATTGCCGCCACCGATCGCAATCATCGTTCCATTTAATACTTTTGTAACATCTGCCGATGTAATACCATCTGGCAACATCGGATAAAACTTTTCAGCAAGAGGACGATGCAAATGCGCATCATTTAAATACAAATGCCATTTAGCAATATCGATATACACATCTTCTGCGATCGCAGCAGCTAGCTGTTCAATTCGTTCTGTAGTACTCATTTTATTTATTAGTATAAATCTAAAGGTTAGGATAAGCGGCGCAAAGCGCCGCCTATCCTAACCTTTAGATTATTGTAACTTTAGCAAGTCAAATATATTATCTACTGATATTTGCCAATCTCCCAAAACATCCAAAACTGGCAAAATATCTGAGCCTCTTTTGGTCTCAGGGAGATGATCGCCTACGTATACCATAATTAGTTCTTGACTTGGGGAAATTAGCCAACCAAGCTCAGAACCATTGGTAATTGCTAAGCCAATTTTATTCATCACCAGCAAAGGTGACTGCCCAGAAGAGAGAATCTCAATAATCCAATCAGGAGCAAGTGACACTTTATTCCCAACTCTTCCATTTAGCATAAACGGAATGTTCTGCCATCGCAATACACAAATATCAGGTACAAGCGATATTCCACCAAAGCTACAACGTAATTCTGGGAAAGCAAAAGCCATTTTTTTTGGTTTGACTATTTGATTTATGGAATTAACAATTTCTGCTTGAAAGATACTGTGCTGAAACTGTGGCATTGGCTTTTGATAAACTTGACCGTCAATATACTCACTTGCAGGCTTAGTTTCTGGGAGAAGAAGAAACTCATCTAGTGAACTTGTGTTTGGATTAGATTCTAATGAGATCTCCATAGAGTCACCATTTTTGCTATTGAACTTTCTGAATCTGCTTTTCCTTATACAAAACCCAAATACTATGCACTGTGACAATTATTCCCCAGATCACGGCTAGCCAAACTGACCAGATCCAGACTTTTTCGGTAATAGATTGAATAAACCACATACAGGTCATGCAAGCCGAATAGATGGCAAGGTGCAGATAAAAGTTAACGCTGAGTTCGAGGGTTTGATATTCAGGATCGTTGGGATCTGGTGGCTTTAATAGCTTGGGCATAGAAAATCGAAAATTTGGCAAATTTAACTAAAACTTATGCTAGCGCAAAAGCATCCAAAATGAGTTGCCGTGCTTCGCGCGGCAACTTATTTTGGGGTTTAAGTAATAAGTTTTTTGGCTGCTTCTAATTGGATTCTGACTTGATCGAAGCCAGTTCCACCATAGCTATTACGAACCTTGACCACCTGTGCAGGCGCGATCGCCTCGACGATATCCGCCTCAAATTGAGGATGAAAAGTCTGCCAGCGTTCAACCGATAGATCCTTGAGCAAAATCCCTTCGCTAGTACAGGTTTTTACCAACTTCCCAACCAGTTGATATGCCTCACGGAAAGGAACACCTTTGGATGCAAGATAATCAGCAACATCGGTCGCATTTGAGAAGTCTTCAGCAACTGCCTCCGCAAGGCGTTTGGGCTGAAATTCGATGCCTTCATCGATCAAAATTGTCATCGCTTCCAAGCAGGCGCGAACAGTGACTACTGCATCAAAAATCCCTTCTTTATCCTCTTGCATATCCTTGTTATAAGCCAGAGGCAAGCCCTTAATAATCGTCAGCAGACCTTGTAAATGTCCAAATACACGACCTGTTTTACCGCGCACCAATTCGGGAACGTCGGGATTTTTCTTCTGGGGCATGATGCTGGAGCCAGTGCTGACGCGATCGCTGAGTTTCACAAAACTAAATTCCTGCGATGACCAAAGAATTACTTCTTCAGATAGGCGGCTGAGATGCACCATGATCAAGCTCGACGCGCAGAGAAATTCTACAGCAAAGTCGCGATCGGAGACTCCATCAAGGCTATTGCGTCCCACAGAGCCAAAATCTAAAAGTTCAGCGGTGTAATGGCGATCGATTGGGTGGGGCGTGCCTGCTAATGCACCTGACCCAAGCGGACAAACATTTACTCTTTGATAAATTTCATCTAGTCTTGTCCAGTCGCGCTGAGCCATCTCAAAATAAGCAAGGAGATGATGGGCGAGGCTAATCGGCTGGGCGCGTTGCAGATGGGTATATCCTGGGATGAACGTCTCGACATACTGCTCGGCTTTATTTACCAAGGTTTGCTGCCAAGTCCTAATGTCTGTCTGGATTTTGCGAATCTGGTCGCGCAAATATAAACGCACATCGGTCGCGACTTGATCATTGCGAGATCGCGCTGTATGTACTTTTTTGCCAACATCACCGATCAACTCAGTCAGGCGACGCTCTACCGCAAAATGCACGTCTTCAGCATCAATACTAGGATTAAAATTTCCAGATCGATATTCTTGGCGGATCTGCTCTAAACCATTAACAAGCATTTCCCCTTCTTCGGCACTGATGATC
The DNA here is from genome assembly GCA_023336205.1 of Pseudanabaena sp. Salubria-1. Taxonomy (GTDB): domain Bacteria; phylum Cyanobacteriota; class Cyanobacteriia; order Pseudanabaenales; family Pseudanabaenaceae; genus Pseudanabaena. The sequence continues at coordinate 75,165 of JALQCR010000028.1, read as the reverse complement.
CCTACTTTCGCTAACATCCGTGAATGCGCCTGCGATCCTGTGATGTCATATTCAATTAAATTAATGTCAAAACTAATGCTGGCATTAAATCTGGCGATCGCAGGATGCAGCGCTGTCTCGAAACGCTGACTCCAAGGTTGGGGGGCTGTTGGCTGGCTCATACAAAAAAACTGTAGTACTTGAAGATTTAGTTTACTTTTTGACCGTCAGTTTTGCGCCTTTTTGTCATAGGTTCATTATTTATGGCTTTAAGAAATAAAGCTCAAAAGAGATTTGCGGCGCGCAGCGCCGCAAATCTCTTTTGTTTTTTGATTTTCTCCTACAAATGCATGGCCGTAGCTATAACTTTGTTTGCACCCTGAAAATTAAAGTGCAAACTGCGTTTATTGAACTCGCGTTAAAATAGGTGAAGAAAAAAACTAAAGGAGACTAGCCGTGATCGTAGTAACCAAGATTGGTACACCCGCAGAAGAGGTTGGGCGGATCTGCGAAGAACTATCTAGTTGGGGATTATCGCCAGAGAAAATTGTGGGAAAACATAAAGTTGTGTTGGGACTAGTTGGTGAGACAGCCGAGCTCGATCGCCATCGTATCGAAGAACTAAGCCCTTGGATTGAGACAGTTTTGCGGGTAGAACGCCCATTTAAACGCGCTAGTCGTGAATATCGCCAAAATGAATCGAGCGTGGTGATTGTACCTACGCCTAATGGTGATATTGCGATCGGAGAAAATCATCCCTTAGTGACAGTCGCGGGGCCCTGCTCTGTTGAGAACGAAGAAATGATTGTGGAAACGGCGATGCGCGTGAAGGCTGCTGGGGCAAAATTTTTACGTGGTGGAGCCTATAAGCCACGGACATCGCCCTATGCTTTTCAGGGGCATGGTGAGAGTGCACTATCTCTATTAGCTGCGGCTCGTGCGGCAAGTGGATTGGGGATTATTACAGAAGTAATGGATACTGCCGACATTGATAAAATCGCTGAAGTTGCAGATGTGTTGCAAATTGGCGCGAGAAATATGCAGAATTTCTCATTGCTAAAGCAAGTGGGCAAACAGAATAAGCCAATTCTTCTCAAGCGTGGTTTAGCGGCTACGATTGATGATTGGTTAATGGCAGCAGAATATATTCTGGCAGAGGGAAATCCTAATGTGATTCTTTGTGAACGTGGGATTAGAACTTTCGATCGCGAATATACGAGGAACACTCTCGACTTATCCGCAATTCCTGTATTGCGAAAGTTAACGCATTTGCCGATCATGATCGATCCTAGTCATGGTACAGGTTGGTCAGAGTATGTGCCATCCATGAGTTTAGCTGCGATCGCAGCAGGTGTTGATTCCCTAATGATCGAGGTTCATCCTAATCCTAAGAGAGCTTTGTCAGATGGGCCACAGTCACTTACTTTCGATGATTTTGATAAGCTCATGATTAAGATCAATCGCATGGCAGAAGTCATGGAGCGTGCATAAACAAAGAAGGCGCAAAGCGCCTTCTTTGTTAAGAGAACTATGAATCAACCATTTATTTACGATCGCACAATTCATTTTCACGACACTGATGCGGCAGGAGTGGTCTATTTTGCCAATGGATTATCTATTTGTCATGAAGCCTACGAAGCTTCGTTAGCAGCGTCGGGAATTGAGCTTAAATCTTTTTTTAGAGGTGGGGCGATCGCAGTGCCGATTACCCATGCAAGTATTGATTTTTTTAAGCCAATGTTCTGTGGCGATCGCATTGCGGTTTCTTTAGTAAAAACCTTGCTAAGTCCCGAAGCTTTTCAGATTGAATATCAGTTATTTTTTGATATAGAAAGTGTCGATAAAAAGGCGATCGCTAAGGCTTTAACTAAACATGTTTGTATTAATCCCAGCACTAGAAAGCGATGTAATCTATCCCAAGACCTCATGAAATGGATTAAAGTGAATTAATGACAACGATTTTACGTGATTGGAGTTATCGCTATCAATGGTTTTATGACACTGTATCCGCTCTTGCCGCGATTAGTGTTGGTGGGGAAAAGCGATTTCATAGTTTATTTTTAAAAGATTTATCCATTAATCCTGAAGCCAAAGTTCTTGACCTTTGTTGTGGAGCAGGACAGGCGACGCGGGAGCTAGTTACACATTTTCATAATGTGACAGGTTTGGATGCCTCCCCGATCGCAATTAAACGCGCCAAGCAAAATGTGCCCTAAGCTGAGTATGTAGAGTCTTTCGCAGAAAAAATGCCATTTAGCGATCGCACTTTTGATCTGGTACTCACGAATACAGCTATGCATGAGATGGATTCAGAGCAGTTGCAGCAGATTATTCAGGAAGTGCATCGGATTTTGACACCTGAAGGACAATTTATCATTATTGATTTTCATCGTCCTATTAATCCCTTGTTTTGACCACCTATTGCGACTTTCCTCTGGCTATTTGAGACGGAAACTGCATGGCAATTAATTAAAACCGATTTGTCACAGCTTTTAATTAATTCTGGCTTTAAAGTTGAGTCTTGCCAACTTTATGCTGGTGGTAGTTTACAAGTTTTGAGATCGAGCAAACAAACTTATCCCAATTCATAAAAGTGCGACGACACTTTTGTGAATTAAAAACCAAACCCAGTCAGGGTTTGAAAATAATAAAATGGCTACGCCATTTTGTTCTTTGGTATTAGTTAAAGAAAATGCGATAATTCTTTCCTATCAGTTAGTTATTAGCTTTATCATCGTGACTTCAATCCCCAAAAGAGTTTTATTCATTAGTAACGGTCACGGTGAAGACCTAAATGCTTGTGAAGTTCTCAAAGCTTTAAGGCAAAAATATCCAGAGGTAGAGACGATCGCATTGCCGATTGTTGGCGAAGGAAATTCTTATCGTCGGGCTGGTGTAGCGATCGCTACTCAGACAAAGATCTTGCCTTCGGGGGGATTTGCTTATATGAGTGTACAGAAACAGATTGCAGATTTTCAATCTGGATTGATTAATCTGACTTGGCAACAAATTAAGGCGGCGAGAGAATGTGGCAAAACCTGTGATTTTGTGTTTGCGACGGGTGATGTTGTGCCTGCGCTATTTGCTTATTTAACGGGTTTACCCTATGCCATGTTTTTAGTGTCATCATCGGCATTTTACGAAAATCGTTATGTTCCGCGTTGGTTGCAAGCTCTAATGATGCGATCGCCACGATGTCGCCAGATTTTGACCCGTGATGCCTATAGTGCAGAACTAATTAGAAAAAGAGGCTATCCAAATACGAGCTTTGTTGGTTATCCAATTATGGATGTATTGGAACCGTCGGGCAAAGATTTAGCTTTGAGTCCTGATGTGCCTGCGATCGCTTTACTGTCAGGAAGTCGCTTGCCTGAAGCTGCTGAAAATCTCGTATTGCAATTGCAGTTATGTGAAAAGATTGCCCAAGAATATGCGCCTCACCCTGTCCAATTTCGGGCGGCAATCGTTCCAAGTGTTGCCCCCAAATTACCTGAACTAGCTGCTCAAGCAGGTTGGCAATATGCTGATGGCAAGATGTACAATGCAAAAACAAATATCAGTGTTCTTTGCTTCAGTGATGCTTTTGCGGATATTCTGCATCATTGTGATTTGGCGATCGGCATGGCGGGAACTGCTGTCGAGCAGATGGTCGGCTTGGGAAAACCTGTGATTCAAATTATGGGGAATGGGCCCCAATTTTCCTATCGTTTTGCCAATGCACAGGAACGTTTGCTAGGTTTGTCAGTGCAAACGATTGGGAAGGAACCAGCTACTCCAAAAATATTGCAGGAAGCGGCTCAATGTGTAAAGCGAACTCTCAGCGATCGCGATTATTTGGAACGTTGTAAACAAAATGGAATGGAACGGGTTGGTGCTAAAGGTGGTTCTGAGAGGTTAGCCGATGCGATCGCGCAAATATTGGCAAAGTCTTGTTAATTTTCAAAATTTTTAGCATCAAGAAATAGTACTTAACGCAGATTGCGAACGGGCTAGAAGTTTTTTTAGCTTTTTCTCTGTCGTGTTAACCTGCATTTTTCTGTATAACTCATCTATATCCTACATTCAGCAGGTTATTTAGGTCAAGAAATAATATTTCTGAGAAGCTGCTCCGAGAAACTGCAAAATTAGATCCTGCCTATCTGTGAGCTTAATCTGATACTTAACATGGTCAAGCAAGACTAAATGAACAGAGAGAAAGCACTGAAGTATCCAACGTAAGGTAGGGCGAGAAGTGGGTTTACCCTTTTGGTCGGGAAGAGTAGAATTGGCTTGGTCTAAGAAAGCATTTAAGAATGCAAGGGCGCACCAAAACAGGTATAAATACTGATGAAGTCTAGTATCAACCAGTCAAGATGCGCCAACCCTATAATACCGATTTATCAAGCAAAGAGTGGGAAATAATTGCGCCAATGCTGCCAAAACCGTCAAAATTGGGGAGACCACCAAAAACAGATTTTCAGGAAGTGATGAATGGGATTTTCTACATAACCAAGAATGGTTGTACATGGGAAAATCTGCCCCATGATTTCCCACCATATTCAACAGTCTACTTCTACTTCCAAAGATGGACAAAAACAGGAGTTATAGCTGAAATCAATCACCAGATAAGTGCACAAGTACGTTTGGCGGATGGTCGAGAAGAAACACCGAGTCTAGCAAGTCTCGACAGTCAAAGTGTTAAAACAATGGATAGTGCAGGTAGTCGTGGTATTGATGGCGGTAAAAAGATTAACTGAGATCTTGCACCATTCCTGAAAGAGTTAAGTAGGAATGGGTTTGAGAATAATTTCAAACCCATGACGAGCAGCAATATCGGCACTAATTTGGAGATACCTAAGAAGTTTCAACCAAAGGACAGAAGGAAATAAAACGGAAAGTGTCAAATCACAGGTAGCTTTCCAGTCCAAGACAGGAGGACTCGACCATTGATCAATCCAATGGGCCAAAAGATAAGCAAGCAGAGAGAGGATAAGCCAACGATAAACACCAAGTTTTGTAGATTGCCCAAAACAATGCAAACCAAAGCGATGTTTGATGGTTTTGAAGAATCCCTCAATCGCCCAACGCTTACGACCTAACATCACCAGATAAGCACCAGAATAAGGATGAGAAGAGACAACAAAGCGTAACTCCCGTTTACTATCAGCTCTTTTGAGCCAAAACCAAGAGATCGTCAAAGGCTGAGTTAGCCCTTCTAGCAAAATTTGTTGTCCACGTTTGCCATGACGATAAAGTTGTTTGACTGTACGGCCATCTTGAAGTTTACGATTGTTGCGTACACCGACAACGATGCGCCAAGTCTTGGCGCGGACAGTATTGAAAAACTTCACCGTACTAAACTCAGTATCAGCAAGGACAATCACAGTCTTGCCTTGGGTTAGTTGCTTGGGTACTGTCCCCAATAACTTACAAGCTAAGTCAGAGGGACTGGGGTATCCTTTGCCGCGCCATACTCTAAAACTCCATGGTACGCGCCACTCTCCATAGACCAGATACAGTACAACCAGATGTAGTCCTCGCTTTCCGTTTAGTATTCTCACCCATGGGTCTGGTTCGTTTTGGGTGGGATTGCTCAAATGTAAAAACTTGCCGCTTTTTTCTAGGGTAGTCAAGTCTATCAGTATCTTTAATGGCACTTGTTTCGATGGGCGATGCTTGGCGATTTGTCCCAAAATAGCCTGCCGTGTTGACCGAATTACTGCTCTCGTTGACCAGTTATAGTGATTGAGAAATCGGCTGAGTGCACTCGCTGATTTTATCTGTGTATGTTCTGGATAAGGATGCCTTTGTGCTTCGAGAAATAGTCCTAGTATTGCATTGAGACTTGCTGTTTGATACACACTTGGCATCAAACACAGAAGACTATACACTAGCCCTTGGGCGTGCTTAACGATGCTTTCCATGCTCGTTATTTAATTTACTACTACGCCCTTTTTTTCACATTTCTGCTCTTTCTGCAACCCCTTTTCTTGAATGGTGCAAGATCTCAGTTAATGGTCGCAAGCGCTTCATCATGGATGATACATTGGGTTTGGCCATCGGGGTTATGGTATGCCCTGCAAACGTTGGCGAGAGGGCAGGGGCGATGAAACTATTAGAAAGATTGAAGTATCCAATGAGACGATTGCAGAAGATATTAGTTGACAAGGGATTTTCTGGTGACGACATAACCAAGTGGGTTAAAGACAACTTTAATTGCATTTGGGAAGTAAGCAAACGGGCGGAAGCGCAGAAAGGTTTTGTTGTTGAGTCAAAGCGTTGGGTTGTGGAGAGAACCTTCGCTTGGATAGGCAAATATCGCAGACTCAGCAAGGATCATGAATTTTATGAGAATACCTCGGAGTCCTTTATTTACCTAGCTTTGATCCGCAAAATGCTTAGAAATCTTACTGCTGTCAATTCTTAAATGCTTTCTAAGACTGTGGTAATTAAGAGTTTTCTCGAATTCGGTAATGGCGACGAGGGCATCAGCTTCACAAGCAAAACTTTTATTGATTAAGTTTTTGAGTGTCTTCTCTTTCTCTTTTAAGACTTTCTCAACTTGCTTAGATAAAGTTTTTAAGTCAGCTTCCATGCGTTGTTGACTTTCGACTACGACCCATTGCTGATTGATATCTGCGTAAGTACTACAGACCGTGCAAAAACGATAACCTTTGTGGTCATTCTGAACGCTAAATTGTTCGGGCAATAAACCTTGAATTAATTCTTGGGCTGCCTTAATTGTTGCTGGTACTCGGCTAATCCACTGAATGCTGTTCCCAAATTCTTTCAGATTTGCTTCACTATAAAAAGCTGCATCCATCACATACAGTTCTGGTTGTTCTCCTTCCCATTCAGCCTGAAATGCTTTGATTACCTCAGGGAAAGCACTTTGGTCGGTTTTATTCCCGTCTCCCACGTTCATGAATAATGGAATACCTTCTTCTTCACTCGTTATTAAATGTACCGTGAATTGTTTTAGGTCTGGGCGATGGTCGCGCGAGTATCCTTGTGTAATTGTGATTGCGACTGGTTCAACAGAGTCATCCTCGACTAAATTCTCCTCTCCTTCTTCTGTTGTTAGATACTTCCCATGCACTGAAATACTTGTCCCATCAAGATGAGATCTCTTAGTACTAACACCAAATCGTTTTGACATTTTATGGGATATTTTTACAAATATTAGCGTGACCCCATATTCAATCAATTGATCCATTACTCTCCCTAATCGGCTTTCGTTGAGATATTCTGCTTTTACTCCCAATCCGATGAGATGTTCTGTCGCTTTTCCCACAAAGAATTCACTGAATAGATATAGTGGAGAAGTTATGAATCCCATGCAGTTCAATATCATAGCTTTCACCACTTGTCCTGCACTTACTTTCTCTTGCGGATGGGTTCCTAATTCTCGATCAATTATCTCTACTATTCCGATCTCATCTATTATCCCAGCAATAATACCTAGATGATTTATGTCTTGTACGTCTATTTGGGGCATTTGGTTGTTTTGAATGCGCTTAAATAAAAATACCTTATTTCAGATTTAACCTGCTGAATGTAGGCTATATGGGATTTTATCCAGAAAGATTCTGTATAATACGCTAAAATAGTTGCGTTATCCAGAATCTTTCTATGTAATCATTCCAATTAAGGTAGTTATGCAGAAAGTTTCAGTATAATTACTAGTTATACGTATAGAGAGCATAGGACGTGAAAGAGTTTTCAAGGTAACTTCAAAAATCTATTAGGACAAAAGCGATGAACATTGTAACTTCAGTAAGTGTGGACGTTGACAAAGAAGACAAAACTGAGTATCCCATGCTTAAAGGTATTGATGATAAACGAATTGTCTACTGGTAGGGCAACCGCACACGTTCATGAATAAATAATGAAGACTAAGGTGAGACTATGTTTAAGGCGTTAAGTATAAGCTTGAGATAGTTGTCATCCCATCCAGCTTTAAGTCGTTTAGTCTTGACTCCGACCTTAGTTTTTTTGTCACGGGAAAGTAAATTTAAGCCAACATGACGAATAACAGCTAAGTTTTCAGCAGTATAGCCTCGACAAGATTGAGAAGCATCTTCATCAAACCCAACATCAAGAATCCAATGCAGTTGATTTTCAATACTCCAATGACTTCTAACAGATTGAGAGAACCTGTGAACATCACTCTCAATACTCAGAATATAATATCGCTGTTGGATAGAAACTACGCCATTGACACTACGTTCTGATTCAACCATGCCAATACTTTTTAACCCTGTCCATTTCTCTGCGCCAATGAGAAATTCTGTATTACCCATAGTCCAATAGGATCTCTTCTCAATGCGCCCATGTCCTTTTTCTACTGTTGAATGGAATTGATGTTCGATATTATGGAATTTTTGCGAGCGAGCAGATGTGAATAATTGACTTACATCATCATGGAGATTACCTTGATTTCCTTTTAGCGCTAATACATAATCTGCACCTTGTTCAATGATTGTTTTGGCGATTTCGGTCTGACATCCCATTGCGTCTATGCTGACCAAACAACCTCGAATTGCCAACATTTCCAGCAATGGTGGGATAGCGGTTATTTCATTTGATTTCTCACTAACTTTTTTCTGTCCCAGAACCAAATGCTGCGTTGCCGACCAAACACTCACCATATGAATTAGGCTACGGGAGTTGCCTGCTTCCTTTGCTCCTCTCAACGTTTTGCCATCAATATTAATCAATTCTCCGTCTGTTGTTTTATGGACTGCTTCCATCCATCCTATAAAACATTTTTGCAATTCTGATGGGTTCAGTCGAGCAAATATTCTCTCAAATGTATCTGCTGATGGTATTCCATTTTCTAATTCTAAAAATGTCTTTAACCATTTTTCCTTTGATTTTCCATATTCTGCTATTGCTGTAAAATCATTTGCTCCGCTTATTGTTCCACATATGCTGATTACCAATATGTCTAATAGCTTATGTTCGATACTATGTGCTGCTCTGGGGTCTCGCAAGTTGCCAAAATGTGTCTCAATTAATGCGACTGGGCTGATTGTAGAAGACATGTCACTTTTTTACTTTTAATTTATATTGGTCATTTTACTTTGCCTTCTTTGTTTCGTTGTTTATTCATGAACGTGTGCGGTTGCCCTAGTCTACTGGCGGTGCGTTATGACATTCTGCATGACTTCTTCTAAATTCAATCCCAATGTTAGTCACATAGTTTACACAAATGACGAAAAACTAGAGGACTTCGCTATTCATGGATATGGCGTAAAGGATTTGTTATCAAAATTGGGCATCAAGCTGGTGGAGCTGCCATTCGATAAGTTTGATCCTAAGAAATATAGCAAACGATTCAGAAATGCGTTCTACAAGCACGAGGTGATTAATGCTCTAGCACAATTAGATGGGCCTTCGATACTGCTTGATTCAGACTGCATCTGGACCAAAAGCTGTGTAGATATTTTCAAGAAGATAGATAATGACAACTGTTTATTGCTACAAGATACGTATCAACGTAGCTCAACGCCAAAGTTAAGATCGCCGCATAATTTGAGCATGGAAGATATGGGGAAACTATATGCCAGAATACCTGGTAGTCCTAAAAAGGAAAGGACGCACACGGAGGTAAAGAATCGTTGTAATGATGAATAAAATTCCAAATGGCTCCAATGTGATTTTCCAATTTCTTAGAAAAAGATAAGGTCTTTCTAACTAGTCTTGATACTCGTTGACGTAACGTACAGTTGAATCTCTCAATATAGTTGGTCTTTCCCGTTTCTTTCCCGACAGCCCTATGACGTTTGCTGGGCAGGACAACTGGATAAGACGAATAGAAGTCAGTATAAATAACCGCACATTGGCGATAGACGCTAGGCAACGATTCCCATAACTTCTGAGCTGATTCACCAGTGCGATCGCCTATATAACAACCGACAATTTCACGAGTCTCGGCATCAATGGCAAGCCATACCCACTGTTTATTGCCTTTGTCGTCCACAAAAGACCACAATTCATCCATCTGTATGGTCAAACGGCGTTTTGGTTTTGGTTCTACCTCCACCTGCTGAGGAACGTTTTCATATTTATGATTGACGTAACTTTGCAACCATCTCTCTGACACCTTGAGGACTCTGGCAATTCCAGCTAGTGGGATTTTTTCTAGTAGTAGTTTCTCAAGAAGGTCATAAGTGTCTTGGGTACGCTCTGAAACTCTCTGCCACTGTGGATTTTCTACAAATTGACGACCACAGTCCCGACATTTATAATTTTGTTTTCCATGTCGTGTACTGCCGTTTTTTACAACGGATACGGACTGGCAGGATGGACAGGATGGCCTTGCTTCTGACATTACTTTACTTTGTATCAACTATCTGGATATTTTCCTACATCCTTTCCTTTTTAGGACTACCGAATACCTATAATGAAAACCCAAGCAGATTATCCAGTATGGTATGGAGGAGAGCTGATTGGGGGTAATCCTAAGCATTTTGAGATTGTTGCAAATTCAATACGCGAGGTACTCAAATACTGTCAAAATCAAGAAGACATTCAAAAGGATAGCATGACTTTTGCCAATGGAAATTCCATTTTCAGCAACGATGAATTCATCAGCTCTTATGTTTACAATTCTCTCATAGATATACCAATACATGATACATTCGGGAGCTTTTCAAAGCGAATGTGGACATTGCCAAATTCATACAACTCTGAAGAGGAAGATCTCAATCTACCAATTTGGCATTTACCAGCCGAGAAAGAAAGCGGACTGATAGAGCTATTTCACGAATTAGTTGATCCCAAATCCTTTTTTTGGGAGTCAACAGAACCACTAGCAGAATTCCTCGGGAGGTTTTTTAATATTCCTAAACCCAAGGCCAGCATTGATTCTGCCCTTAAACAGATGATAGCAACACGCAAAGGTGCACTAAAGCGGGTGATAAGGCAAGTGATGAAACGTATAACAAATCGTTGCACCTGACATTTTTCCGCTAAGCTCCAAAATGCAGGTGAACTCAGGCGTTATGCCAAACCTATAAGTCGATTGATGTTATTGGGTTTTACTGGATGAATGTAAAGTCTTTAACTAGCATTCCTTGGACGAGAATACCGCCAAGCGATCAGAGGCGCGTCACCTAATAGATAGCACAATTTTAGTAAGGCTCATCTTGAAAAAAGGTAAAATTATAGGAGTATATCAGCCTCGTTGTAGCAATTGTCTAACGTGAAGAGTACAGATTCAACTTAGTTCTAACACTCTGGTAACATCACAATGCAACTAGAAGACTACTTTACCTTTCTCGCTACCAATGATATTCGCCTAAAAAAGACGCGAATTGGTATTGAAACAATTTTGTATGACTACATTTATCTCAGTCGAACACCTGAAGAAATTGCCAAAACCTACCTGTCATTAAGCTTAGAGCAGGTTTATGCTACAGTTCTCTACTATCTTCATAACAAGCAAGAGATTGGTGAATACATCACTAATTGGTTAGAGTGGGGACATAAAATGCGAGAAGAGCAAAAACATAATTCACCACCAATTTCTGAAAAATTGCGTCAACTTCGAGTCGAACGGCTAACACTAGGAAAATCCTATGCAAATCAAGTATTTGATGGATGAAAATCTCCCTCCAATTTATCAAATACAGCTACGGCGGAAAGAATCTGATTTAGTGGTCTGGGCAATTGGAGATCCCAACACACCGCCAGAAGGCACTTTAGATCTAGAACTTTGTGAGGATGATCGACTAGAATGGCACTAGAATCTTGTATGCCTAAATAACCATTATGCTTACGACATCCCACACATATGTCTTACCCCTATCGACAAATCCTCATGGCACAATTTTAGTCGGTAATACTCGCGTAACACTCGATACAGTTATCTTCAGTTTTAATCAAGGTGCAACGTCAGAAGAAATAGCATCTCGCTACCCCTCGCTTAAGCTGTCTGATGTCTATAGTACAATTGCTTTCTATCTTGACCATCAGCAGGAAGTTGAGGAGTATTTACAACAGCGTCAGCAAAAAGCGCTGGAAGTCCGCAAACAAAATGAGTTGCGATTTGACACCCAAGGTTTGCGTGATCGCTTACTCGCCCGTCAAGCTGCAAAACATCCATGTTAAAACTACTTGCGGATGAAAACTTTGACAATCAGATTGTTAGAGGATTGTTAAGGCGCAACCCCAAACTTGATATTGTTCGAGTACAAGAAGTAGGACTTTCTGGAAGTGACGATCCCAAAATACTTGCTTGGGCATCTGAAACAAATAGAGTATTACTGACCCACGATGTTGAAACAATTACCTATTATGCTTACGAAAGAATAGAGCGAAATTTACATATGGCTGGTGTAATAGAGATTCCAATGGGTGCAAGTATTGGGCGAGCAATTGAAGATATCCTACTATTGATAGAATGTAGCTCCGAAGACGAAGTGCAAGGACAAATTCACTATTTACCTTTCTAGTCAAATCTCTCAATACCACATAACAAATCATTGCACCTGACCTAAGTTCTAAGATTTTCGTGTCAACTAAAACCCCTTATAGTGGTTAAATTCCACCGTTATGCTAAACCTTGATGTCATTGTTTTTAGAGAGTGAATGTAAAGTCTTTGACTAGCATTCCTGGGACGAGAATACCGCCAAGCGATCGCGTTTCATACGTGCCAGTATTCGGAATAAATTCACTAAAATCGGTAAAAGCCTCAAGATTTTCACCCAGAAAGTCATAGATACTATCATCAAAACGTAGATTCTCAATGGGAGCGATAAACTCACCATTCTCAACCCAGAAGCAAGCATAGCGAGTCATCCCAGTAATTCTACCGCCACTGCGATCGCTCCAATTGAGATAATGCAAATTGGATAGATAGAGTCCCGTATCTAACTGTTTGAGAATATCAGACTCAGCTAAACTTCCTGCGGCAACTTCAGGCGATCGCATCGATTCACCTTCATCAGCACCATTGGCGACCTTGCCATATTCTTTCGCACTGCGCGAACTCACCAATGTGTTAACAAGTTTTCCCTCAGCAATGATTGGTAAATATTCAGGAGCAACTTCTCCTAAATCGTTAAAACGAGGTACATTCCCATAGGTAAAGTTTTCACTAATGGATAGCAATGGAGAGAGATCTCTTTCTTGATTTTTTAACTTTAAAAGAGCGCTACTACTCTGTTGTAAACCAGACTCCCCCGCACTCCAAGTCAAAAAGCCCAATAGCTCCGATGAAGCCGCAGGCGCAAAGTAAGTACGGTACTGACCACGCACTAACGTTTTACTTGGCTTTTGCAAGGCTACTAATTGTTGCTGAGAGCGATTAATCTGTAAGTTATAAGCCTCTGCTTCCCAATCTTTGCCAGCATAAATACCCTTAACCGCTTTTTCGCCAGAATTCGTCTGGACAAACATCGAATAATCGACAAAAAATGAATCCGTCGCAAACCAATGCCTTTGACCAGCGGAGTTCGCATTAGCCCGAATTATAGAACCTGAGGCATAGAAGCCCGTAAAGTCAACATTATTCACTGGCGAGAGAATTGTAGCGATCGCATTTTCTGGATTTAACAAATTTCCTTGATAAACCTCGCGACTGGAGCCTTGGTTCTCAGGAATGACTAGATAAGGGTTTTTAGGGATCTGAGCAACTTCTTGCCTGAGATAATCGAGATTAGCAATCGCATAAGCCATATCAACTTCGCGATCGCCTGTAAACGGAAACTTCGCAAAAGCTTCTCGCTGATTATAAATTAGCAAAATAGTCACATTCCCATCAGCGACCACTCCTGACTGTCGGACTTTAGCATGGTTAAATCTGGTGAATTGACTACGCTCACTCTCTAAGTTAATCGTTAGATGTTCACCATGATGCAGACTATCAATCAAGCGATCGGCAAGTTGATAAAATGCTTTTTCTAGAGACTGTTCTTCTAGATGTCTGCTCATCAAAAAATTAACTCCAAATAAATAAATTACAGCCTATTGAAATTATTGAAAGCGCTGCTTTGCGGCGCTTTCAATAATTTCAGATAAGTATAGGCGGCGCAAAGCGCCAACCATACTTATCTACAGCATAAATGTACGCGAATCAACACCTGAAGCATCGCGATTCGCCAAAAAATCATTCATCACATTGTCAGATTCTAAATTGCCATCCACCAAGTTAATAATGCGATCGGCAACATCAAGGATACGGTTGTCATGGGTCACCATCAAAATGGTGATGTTTTCTTCCTTTGCCATTTTTTGCATCAAAGTCACCACATCACGCCCAGATTTTTTATCTAGTGCTGCCGTTGGTTCATCGGCAAGGATTAAACTTGGACGATTGACCAAAGCCCTTGCGATCGCCACCCGTTGTTTTTGCCCACCTGATAGAGCATGGGGTTTATAGTCAACCCTTTCCCCTAGACCAAGCTGCGTCAAAATTTCCGCCGCTTTATTCGATGCCATCGCATTACCACCCTCATGGGTAAATAGATCCGTGGACATCATCACATTTTGTCTTGCTGTCAAAGAATGAAAGAGGTTATGCGCTTGAAATATAAAGCCAATATTTTTACGGATTTGCACCAATTTTTTAGGGTTTAGCCCTTTTAGTTCCTGACCCAAAACTTTCAGACTACCATCTTGGATTGTCCGTAAAGCCCCTATTAAAGTTAGAAGTGTGGTTTTACCTGAGCCAGATGGTCCCGTAAGGATCACAATTTGTCCAGGGTAGATCTCTAGATTGATGTCAAATAAAACCTGCTTAAATAAATCTCCTTCACCGTAATGAAAATTTAAATTGCGGATTTGGACTGATGGCTCGAAGTTCGGAGATAAAGACTGTGGCGTAGAATCTAGATAGGTATCGAGCATAAGCTAATGTCCCGCAAGCAAAATAAATAAAAAATTATAAGATTTATTCAAACTATCAATGAAGCTCTCAGACTATATTAATTATGGCAGGTGCATTTATTACCTGTGCAATCAAATCTACTTAATTATTCATTAAAGGTTCTAAAATTATGGCATCACGAACCTTAGTCAAAAATTATGTCGCACAATGGATGCAAATGGGCAAAACCGTAAGCTTGTCTACTCAAGGTGAACAAGTTCGGATCTATAAGATTTTACAAGGGGAAAAATACTCACCTTCATTTAACCAACTTTGGGATGAAATTAGCACCACTAAAGCCCAAGAAGCCTATTTAAGTGGTACTGATCAAACCGTTAGTGATTTACTCAGCAATAAATGGGAAATTGTTGCTTGTGCCCGTTGCAACTTGCTTGTACCATCCATCGACATCGGTCCGAGAGTTCCCGTTTGTTGCCCCTGTAGTGATTTACCCACTCATCCCAACCTTGACTTGGTTGCTCCCCATAGACCAGTCACATTGGCATCACATCTTGACGATCTATGCGATCGCCTCGCGTTGAAGTCAGAAGATCAAGCCCAAGAATCTCTCGAAGAATCTGACGATACCTATACATCTAACGAAGAAAATACCCAAGCTATCCACAATCTCAGAACCTCAATCTTAAAACTTGTCAAATCTGGCCAATCAGAATAATTTTCATATCGATGATACTATTAGCACTTCTTACCGATACCATTTAAGAACTTAAAAATGTCTGATGTCGTAATTCGGGTCGAAAATTTAAGTAAAAAGTACATTATTGGTCACCAAAAGCAAGAACGCTATACGTCTTTCCGCGATGTGCTCTCTAATGGGGCAAAGTCTCTTTGGCAGGGATTGACCAGCGATCGCAAAGCAAATTCTGATGATCTTAGTGAAGAGTTTTGGGCGCTTAAAGATGTGTCATTTGAAATTAAGCAAGGCGATCGCGTTGGCATCATCGGACGTAATGGCGCAGGCAAATCCACTCTCCTCAAAATCCTCAGCCGCATCACCGAACCTACCTCAGGCAAAATCTCCATCAAAGGTCGAGTCGCCAGTCTTTTAGAAGTTGGTACTGGCTTTCATCCCGAATTAACAGGTCGCGAGAATATTTATCTCAACGGCGCAATTTTGGGCATGGATAGATCAGAAATCAAGAAAAAATTTGACGAAATAGTTGCCTTTGCGGAAGTAGAAAAGTTTTTAGATACTCCAGTGAAGCGATATTCTTCAGGGATGTATGTACGCTTAGCTTTTGCTGTGGCAGCACATCTAGAACCAGAGATTTTGATTGTCGATGAAGTACTAGCCGTAGGAGATGCTCAGTTCCAGAAGAAGTGTTTAGGCAAAATGGAAGATGTTGGGAAAGAAGGTAGAACATTATTATTCGTTAGTCATCAGATGGCAGCCCTTCAGAATTTATGTCAAAGATCTATTTGGTTAGACCAAGGACAGGCATTAAGTGATGATACAACACAAGAAGTTGTCAGCAAGTATATCAACTGCTCTACTGGTTTATCAAGAATTTCTCTCAGAGATAGAAAAGACAGAAAAGGTGATGGTAAAATCAGATTTACTTCAGTACAATTTCAAAATGAAGATTGGGAAAATGTAACCTGTTTTTATAGTGGTCAGCATGTAAAGATAGTGCTTTCAATTATAAATTACACCCAAAAAAAATTAAACAATTTAAATATTGCGTTAGCTATTGACAATCAAATAGGAGAAAGAATTACTAATCTTAGTACAGAAGTAATAGGTTCAGATTTGTCTGATTTAGACAGCAATACAATCCGTGTTGCTATAGAGATAAATAAACTACCTTTAACATCTGGAAGATATGGATTCACCCTCTTCAGCACAGTCAACGGAGTCATCGCCGATTGGATTTTCAATGCTGGATTGTTTGAGGTCGAAGAGGGAGATTTTTATGGAACAGGTAAATTGCCGCCGCCAATGCAGGGAAATTTTTTAGTTGATTATAAATTTAAAATTGCACCTGCTGATTCAAGTCAAGTCCATTTGTCAGTTTAGGTTTGCATTTACTTCATAATCTAGTAGTAAAAATCTATGATTCTAAATCTTTTAACAAATTCTCTCCGAAAAGCAAAGCGGTACTACCTGTCATCAATTGCCAAAAAAATTATTATTGGCTCAGCACATATTCCTGTGTCAGGGTGTTTGATAACTGATAAAGATACTCTTGACATAACTAAGAGAGAAAGCTTCGCCAAATACTGGCGACCAAATACGCGAGCAATATTTCTAGCAGAACACGTCTGGGAGCATCTTACTCTGGAAGAATCAGCAGAAGCCATAAAAAATTGTTTTGAATTTCTACGTTGTGGAGGAAGATTAAGGATTGCAGTCCCTGATGGATATCATCCCGATTCTGAGTATATAGAATATGTTCGACCTAATGGAACTGGATCTGGTGCTGAAGATCACAAGCTCCTCTACACTTACAAACTACTTTCCTCACTTATGCAAGAAGCTGGGTTTCAGGTTGAATTGCTTGAATACTGGGATGAGCAAGGAGTGTTTCATTTTCAAGAGTGGTCATCGAACGATGGACATGTTATAAGATCTAAGCGTTACGACATACGCAATAAAGAAAAACTAACTTATACCTCTTTAATCATTGATGGGATTAAATAAGAGTTAATTTAAATTATGACTAGGCTAATCACCCCCGTAGCTTTAATTATCTTCAATCGCCCAGATTTGTCTCAAATAGTTTTTAATGCTATTCGACAAGCTCAACCTGAACAACTTTTTGTAATTGCTGATGGGGCTAGATTTCCTGAAGAATATCAAAAATGTGAACAAGCAAGGCATATCATTCAACAAGTAGATTGGGATTGTATAGTTCTAACTAATTATGCTGATACTAATTTAGGATGCCGCCAAAGAGTATCAAGTGGAATCAACTGGGTATTTGAAAATGTCGAAGAAGCAATTATCCTAGAAGATGACTGCTTACCACATCCTTCATTTTTTAGATATTGTCAACAGTTATTAGAACATTACCGTAAAGACGAAAGAATTTGGTGTATTAGCGGCGATAACTTCCAAGATGGACAATGGCACGGCAATGGAAGCTATTATTTCTCTAACTATGGACACTGCTGGGGCTGGGCAAGTTGGCGGCGCGCTTGGCAACACTACGACCATGATTTATCGAATTGGCAAACAGTTAGAGATGGTCATTATTTAAGCAGTATTTTAGATAGTGAATTAGAGATAAAGTATTGGTGTGAGATCTTTGAGAAATTAGATAAGTTAGGTCAGCCTAATTCTTGGGCTTATCCTTGGGCTTTTACCTGCTGGCAAAATAGTGGTCTAGCAGTAGTGCCAAATGTCAACTTAGTCTCAAATATTGGTTGTCGTAGTGATGGAACTCATATTGCAGGGGAATCAAAGTTTGCTAATATCCCAGTCCAAGATATTGGCGAAATTTGTCATCCATCTTTTTTAGTCCGCGATCGCACTGCTGATGAATATACATTTGAGCATGTATTTGGTGGCAAGGAGATGAGAGAGTTAACCTTAAGAAATAAGACGCTAAAAGGTAAATTGATCAAGAAATTGAATTTCTTAAAAAGCAAATTAAAATCCCTAAAAAAAATATAAGACAATGAATATATGACATTAGTCAGCTAAAGCTGAGCCCATCCTTCATTAGCTGACCAGTGCTCACCATCATTAAGAAACAATGTAGTAACAAATATGTTTAGCAACATTTCTGTCAATCTAAAAAGGATAAAGCGCCAATTCAAGGATGAAATGCAACACCTAGAGATCTTTGCGTAAAGGGACTCATAAGGATATTCTGATATTAATCACAATAATTAGGATACCCTCATGAGCTTTGTCCATCTTACCACCACAGAAAGAAGTGAACTGTATAAACTAAGAGTAATTGAGCAATTATCTGTATCAGAGATAGGTCGTCGCTTGAAGCGAAACAAAAGTACGATTTCAAGAGAGTTATCGCGCAATACAGACGAGCGACAGATTGGCTATTTGCCAGATACTGCGGTTGCCCTGATGAAAGCAAGACGGAAACAAGCAAAGGTAAGATTTCAGAGCATCAGTGCTGAGACGATCGCCGAAGTCAAACAACGGTTAGAGCAACACCACAGCCCAGAGCAACTAGCAGGGAGAATGGAAAGGGAGGGGCTAGGTAAAATCAGCTATGAGACGATTTATCTGATGATCTATGCAAACCATCAAGAGATGGGAATATATCAACAATATCTGAGGCAGAAGCAAAAGCAACGAAGGCGCAAAGGTCGCCATCAGAAGCGAGGTGGCATTCCCAATAGGGTAGGGATAGAGAATCGACCGAAGATTGCAGATTTAAAAACAGAGATTGGACATTGGGAAAGTGATACGGTAATCGGGTGCAACCACACAGGTATCGTAGTTACGCATGTTGATAAAGCATCGAAGTATTTACTTGCTGGACTAGCTAAGAACAAGACGATGGATGAGATAAACAGAGTGACATTCAATCTATTTGAGCCTATAGAATCAACATCTCGAAAGACAATGACCTTTGATAATGGAAGAGAATTCTGTGGGCATGAGAAGCTATCTGAAAGATTGAAACTAGAGACCTTCTTTGCGAATCCATATCATTCATGGGAACGTGGATTGAATGAACACACCAATGGATTAATTAGAGAGTTCTATCCCAAAAGTACAAACTTTAAAATCGTGAAAGAAGAGGACTTTCAGAAGGCAGTGAATTTGATCAATCACAGACCCAGAAAATCACTTGACTATCGTACTCCTTACGAAGTATTCTTTGCTTCATCAGAACCCGTTGCATTTCATCCTTGAATTGGCGAGTCTATCAGCATACCTCCTGTATGCAATCAGTGGAATTAGAATCGTGCTCAAAAATAAATGAAAGTAATCGAGCAAAAAATACACGCAATTTTGGCAGAACTTGTGAATTTGCAAACTGAAAATCCAAATTATCAACTTCTTCAGTTCAAAAGCTTAATCAGTGCCTATCAATATAAACACCTTTATAATTTGTTACTACGTTACGTTGAAATAGGGGAGAATATTTTGGACTGGGGATGTGGTAACGGACATTGCTCTTATTTCTTGCTTCAATTAGACTACAAGGCTTCAGGGTTTGCTTTTAGTTCTTGTCCGTCTTTAAAGCGCTTGCAGGATAGTGATTATCACTTCATTCAAGGTAATGACAGAGAGCCAGTTACATTGCCCTATCGAGATAGTACCTTTGAGGCGGTTTTGTCAGTAGGGGTTTTAGAACATGTGCGTGAAACAGGTGGTAATGAAGTAGAGAGTCTAAAGGAATGTTTCCGCATCCTGAAGCTTGGAGGGTATTTTATTTGCTATCACTTACCTAACAAGTTTAGTTGGATCGAGATGATCGCAGGATTAATTCCTCATAAATTTCATCATCAGTATCGCTATACACCTAAAGATATCTATGCTCTCTGTCAACAGTCAGGCTTAGATGTATTAGATTTGCGGGCTTATGGCTTCTTACCTCGAAATTGGCTTGGTAATTTACCGTCTAAAATCTCAAACTCCACGCAATTAGCAAAAATCTACAATACTGTGGACGATATGCTTTCGCGCATGTTTTCAGGAATATGCCAAAACTATTGGTTTGTTGCCCGAAAAGTTAGTTAAAGTTATTGCTAACTTGTTTTTTCGCTTTTATTAACAACATAAAATCAAAATATTTAATGTGCGGCATCAGTGGAATCTGGAATCGAGATCAAACATCTGTAGAGCGATCGCTTTTACAGTCTTTTACACAAGTTATTGCCCACCGAGGACCTGATGATAGTGGTTACTATTTTGATGATGCCTATGGTTTGGGCTTGGGGCATCGGAGACTATCGATTATTGATTTGTCATCGGCGGGTCATCAACCGATGCCTAGCCATGATCAACAATGTTGGCTAGTGTATAATGGGGAAATTTATAACTATCTGGAATTGACTGCTGAACTTGTGAATCTCGGATATCAATTTCGTAGTCATTCCGATACAGAAATGATTTTGGCAGCATATCAAGAATGGGGATATGCCTGTCTTGATCGCTTTAATGGTATGTTTGCTTTTTTATTATGGGACAGTGATAAAAAAGTGTTGTGGGCTGCTCGCGATCGCTTTGGTGTGAAGCCACTATATATATGGGAGCAATCGCCCAATATGATCGCCTTCGCCTCCGAAATTAAGCAGTTTACCAAACTACCACACTGGCAAGCACAAGCCAATCCCCAACGCTGTTATGACTTTCTCGCCTATGGGATGCTCGATCATACTAGGGAGACGATGTTTGCAGGGGTTTGGCAGTTGCGCGGTGGTGAATATCTGATACTTAATTGCGATCGCCAAGCTGAAAATTTTGGCGAGCCGATTGTTAAACAGTGGTATCAATTACCGTCACCACAGCACAAAATTTCCATGTCCGATGCCAAACAAAAACTGCAAGACTTACTGCGAGATTCCGTAAAACTACGCTTGCGAGCCGATGTCACCATTGGCTCTTGTTTATCGGGGGGGCTAGATTCCACCTCAATTGTCTGTGTCAGCGATCGCCTAAGGCGCGAATCATCTAGCAATATCCCTTTTCAAACTTTTTCTTCTTGTTTTGACGACCTGAGATACGATGAGCGGTCATACATCAAAATGGCGATCGACCAGACTCAGGTACAGCCTCATTTTATATTTCCCGATCCTCACGAATTATTTGGAGAACTTGATCGCTTGACTTGGCAACAAGATGAACCTTTTGGATCAACTAGTATATTCGCTCAGTGGTGTATATTTCGACAGGCTAGCTTATCAGATGTCAAGGTCATGCTGGATGGACAGGGAGCCGATGAATTACTCGGTGGCTACACCAAATTCTATGCAGCTCTATTCTCACATTTACTCAGTAGCTGGCAGTTAGATAAATTATTGCGTGAAATTATTACCTGTCGGCGTTACCAAAATGTGACGGAAATTCAACGGATGATTGAGCCACTATTACCCCCATGGTTACGTCAACCATTACGTCGTCTACTCGGCTATGGTTCAGAAACAGCAGTTCCTAATTGGCTAAATGCTACCTATCTGCGATCGCTAGGAGTTGATCCGCAGTCGAGTGCTAAATTAGCCCTTGCCCCGCCCCAGTCAATTCATACACTCTCCCATATACAAATGACTGCTACTAGTTTGCCGATGCTTTTACATTGGGAAGATCGTAACTCAATGGCTCATTCAGTCGAGTCCCGTGTCCCATTTTTAGATTATCGTCTGGTGGAATTTGCCTATTCCCTTGACGATACACTCAAGATCCAACAAGGACAAACTAAAGCCGTTTTACGAGAAGCTATGCGTGGCATTTTGCCTGAACCAATCCGTACCCGTCAGGACAAAATGGGCTTTGTGACTCCTGAGTTGCAATGGATGCGCCATGATCTGAGCGATCGCTTTGCGCTAGAGTTGCAAGATGCCATAACCATATTAGAAAAATGGTTACACCCCAATCTTGTGCAGCAAATTTTTCAAGCCACCATGAATGGAAAGGGAATGCAGGGTGTTATCTGGCGTGTGATCAGCCTTAGTCGATGGATCAAGGTGTTTGAGGTTCAAGCATAAAGCACCTATGAAAATTTTGATGATTTCTACCTTAAACCTATCGCTGCCGAATGGGGGAACAGTTCATTTCACCTCGATCGCTAAAGAGTTTCGCCGTGCAGGACATCTCGTTGATGCAATTGTTCCAAGTACCGATGATCCTCAAAAAAATCAAGCAATCGCTGACAAATTTTTTGATCGTGTTACCTTTACGCCATCGTTAACCCGCAGAATTCCTATTGGTAAGACCAGCCTAAATAGCCTCGCCCAAATTTTTACAATCCTTTGGCAAAGAGCCGATCAATATGATTGGGTCTATTTGAGAAGCAGTGTGATTTCATCCTTAGCGATCGCGACTTTACGCCTCAAGGGGTTTCGCCAAATTGTTACCGAACAGAATGGCTGGTTTGCCGATGAATTAGTACAGATGGGTGTAGCCCGTCCTTGGCTAAATCTGATTAAGCAATTGCAATTACTGGATGCTAAGTTAGCCACCTTTGTGATCGCGGTTGTGGATGGGATCAAAGAAAAACTAGTTGAACATAGTTTACCAACTGCAAAAATATTAGTAGTCGGCAATGGCACTGACCCTAAAATCTTTTATCCTTTGCCTAGACAAGAGATTTTGCAAAAGTATGGACTAGAGCCTAATTATTTTTATTTGGGTTTGATTGGTGATCTGGAACGATGGAAAGGAGCCGAACTCGCCATTCAAGCGATGCCAATCATTTATGAAGCATATCCCTATGTAAGATTGTTGGTGGTAGGTAGTGGGAGGCATCTGGGCTACCTAAAAGAAACTTACTCCAATCGACCCTATGTAACTTTCATGAATGAAGTTCCCTATGAGCAGTCCAATGAATACATTAACTGTTTTGACATCGCTCTCTTGCCTTTAATGGAATTTTCTAACATTGGATTTTCGCCCATTAAGCTCTATGCTTATGCAGCCTCAGGTAGACCAATTTTATCTTCCAATTTTCGTGGTGTCCGCGAGTTAAAATCCACAGGTTTTATCACTCTCCATGAAAATGGCAACTATCAGGATTTAGCCAAGCAAGCGATCTTGATGATTGCAGATTCACAAAAATTAGCGCTTATGGGAGAAATGGCTCGTGGCTATGCAGAAGAATACTTTACATGGGAAGCAATAGCCGACAAGATTCTTCAGCGTATGCAGCAATTATAAAAACGATTAGTTAATTGTTTGCCATTTTGGCAAACTTTCCATCAACACCTGAATTGTTAAAACTTAATGAATATGCCAAACTCTCAACTGAAAATATTAACTATTGTAGGAGCAAGACCTCAGTTTATTAAAGCCGCCGCCGTTTCTCGAATAGCGAGATCGCTAGATCATATTACAGAGGTTCTCGTACATACAGGACAACACTATGATCAGAATATGTCCGATGTGTTTTTTACGGAACTAGATATTCCCAAACCTGATTATCATCTTGGTATTGGTTCAGCAAGTCATGGCGCACAGACTGGCAAAATGCTAGAAGCGATCGAGCAAGTTTTAATTACTGAGAAGCCAGATTGGGTATTAGTCTATGGAGATACAAATTCGACTTTAGCGGGGGCGATCGCAGCCACGAAATTACATATTCCCATTGCTCACGTAGAAGCTGGATTAAGATCTTTTAATCGACGAATGCCTGAAGAAGTTAATCGAGTATTAACCGATCACGCAGCAAATTTATTATTTACACCCACTACAACTGCTAACCAAAATTTATATCAAGAAGGTATTTCTAGAAATCTTGTGCATCTTGTCGGAGATGTCATGTACGATGCATCTCTTTACTATGTACAGAGAGCAGAATTAGCCAGTCACATTCTCGACAGTTTAAACCTAAAACCCCAACAATATGTTTTAAGTACGATCCATCGTGCTGAAAATACTGATAACTGCGATCGCTTGACAGCAATTTTTAAATCTTTAAGTGAGTTTAGCCAAGAAATTACAGTTGTTTTACCCCTACACCCACGCACTAAAAAAATCCTAGAAGACATGCAATTGTTAGATAAAATCCCTAAAACATTATGCTTGATTGAACCAGTTGGTTATTACGACATAATCATGCTAGAGAAAAATGCCAAAATGATTGTTACTGATTCTGGCGGCATTCAGAAAGAAGCTTACTTCTACCAAGTTCCCTGTGCAACTCTGCGTGATCAAACCGAATGGGTAGAACTAGTTGAATCAGGATGGAATTGCTTAATTTCCCCTGATTCAACTAGTTCTAAAATCTTACAAAAACTGCATCATCAAATTCATCAGCCTTCGCCATTAGACACTAATCAGTTATATGGTGATGGTACAGCCTCAACGAAAATTCTAAAAACATTAAAATAAGGAATGGGCGATTTCGCGTCGTCTATTCCTTATACTTTCAGGAAATCAAAACCAAAGGATTGAGCAGTGACCAATAGATACCCAAAAAGGAACCGCGATAGCGCACCTTGAGATTGCGACCCACCAAGACCTGCAATAGTTCTAGGTAATGTTGTAAATCTTTGCTGATGTACTTATTGCTTAATGACAGACTCATCAGGAGTCAATACCTCATAGTTAAACGCAGTTAATTTAAATTTACAGGCTATCATAGGATTATTCGTGTCCATTCCGAAACCTAAGGTTAACGATCAGAGAATAGTCAAATAAGTATCAACAGTCTCCGATGGTAACACCCTCAAGGTTTGATTTTGTAAATCTGGTTCCAGACCTAACATTTCTAAAGGAATGACACCCAACAAAGCATCACAACCTTTCGGTAGCTCTAGACACTCAAATGTTCCCTCCCTGCCATGTACAGAAATTTTAGCGTCTTGAAAAATCCTTGCTTTACCCAAACCCATCGCTGTGGCAACATCAACCTCTTTCAGTAGCTCCAACCCCAACTTCTCGATAATTTCTGCTGGCAAGCACAAGGTCGTTGCGCCAGTATCGACCAGTACTTGCTCAAGAGTCAGCGATCGCACTTTTTCCTCGCTAACTAGTCCTCTTTTTGCCAAAAACTGATCGCCACGATTGGTAACAGTCAGTTTTGTATAAACTTTGCCCATTGTTTTTGTCAGATTGAGTATAGAAGTCATAGCGATACATCTCGTTTAAATAGGTAAATTATCAGGATCGATACCTTGCGATCGCAAATAAGCCGCTAATTTATCAGCCCGTTGGCTCTCAGCCTCAGCCCGTTGGCTCTCAGCCTCAGCCCGTTGGCTCTCAGCCTCAGCCCGTTGGCTCTCAGCCTCAGCTTTCTCCGCTAAAGTTGGTATCCAACCTGCGCGATCGTACCAACGTAACCATAAACTCGAAAAATTACGATAAATACCCTGCCATAAGCCTAAGCCCAGTCCTAAATTTTCGATCCACAAACGATTTTCAGGTAAAGTGATCGCTTCATAGCAACTTCCTGAAATTTTAAAAACTCGAAGATTATTTTCGTAGCGATCGTAAACAACATAGTAGGGAATTCGCAAAATCCGTTCGTAAACTTCCCACTTAGTCGGAGGTTGATTTATCTCCCGTAATCTTCGTCCTAAATCTTCTGATTCTGTCCCAGGTGATAACAACTCAACCACCACAAAAGGGGCAATCCCTTCCTGCCATACCAAATAGCTCAGTCTCATTTCTGGTTGTGGCGTAACTTTTGGCAAGTCCACAACCATATACCAATCAGGACGCTTATACCAATTAGTATGTCTAGGATCGTAATAAAGATTAAGATCGCTTGCCAGTAAAATCTCTTCTGGTGAATAATTAATTGGCTGGCATGTCTCTGTTAGCAACGCCGCCTGTATAAGATGAAACTCGTCAGGCAAACCAGACTCTCCTACCAACTCACTAGGTAAATCGTACATTGTCGGCATTGTCTCTAGTGGCGATCGCGGATCAATTGGCTGATACATGGCAAGACTAGCCTCAAGCAACACTGTCTAAATAAGATTTTACAACATCTCCCGATTCACCCTCTAATTGGATATGCCCATTTTTGAGCCAGATTGATTTGTCACAGGACTTTTGAATAAAATCCATCGAATGCGATACCACCAAAATCGTCACATGAGATTCCCAAAATTTATCAATGCGGTGTTGGCATTTGTTTCTAAAACTTTCATCGCCCACGGACAGAACTTCATCGAGGATTAATATTTCTGGTTGGATATCTGTAGCGATCGCAAAATTTTTACTAGATTTTTTTGCTCTCTGCTTAATGCCAAACTCTAGCATCAGCTATAAACCTTGTTCTAGCTTACCCAAAACAAGCAAACTCTCTAGATCATCGATCGCACTAGGCAAATACTGACCGATCACCACATTTACTCGCTGTAACTGCCAATCTTCCGCAACACCCAACATCCGACTAATATCTGCAATATCTTGGCTACGCCCTGCTATCAGTTTCATCAAAACCAAATAAGGTAAATCAACTACTGGCAATCCATCTGGGGCATAATTCGGACTATTAATCGCCTCCGTTACCCAATCTCCATCAAACTCCAATACATCCAAAGACGTGCCATCAGCTAATCGCCATTGCGTGCCAGCAATACTTAAAACTCCAATTTTTTGCCCCTTGGCTCGGTAAAGATCTTCATATATTAACTGGGCATCCTCAGCTTTGACCAAAATATCTAAATCAAGCGTCATTCTTTCAGGCATATATAGCCTCGTAGCCACGCCACCAACAATCACAAAAGCAGCTTGTTTAATAATGTCATTGAGATTTGTCACAGCATAAGTCCAACTCCGACTATTCAAAAATTCTATGCTGCTTCCTGCCCCTTTCTTGACATATTTCATCACCAAACTAATAAATTGCTTGCGTTTTTGGCAATGCGGATCAGCAACTAACGTCATAGATTTTTAAATAGGTAAATTATCAGGATCAATGCCTTGCGATCTCAAATAAGCCGCCAACTTATCAGCCCTTTGCCCCTCAGCCTCAGCCCTCTCTGCTGACGTTGAAATCCAGCTAGTCTGGTCATACCAACGCAACCATAGCCCTTCAGTTCCTTGATAACTGCCTTGCCATAGCCCTAAACCCAAATCGATCTCTTTTAGCCAAAAGCGGTTTTCGGTGATCACAATTGGCTCATAGCACATACCCGAAATCTTAAAGGCTCTGAGATTATTTTCGTAGCGATCATAGACAACATAGTAAGGAACTCGTAAAATCCGCTCATAGACATCCCACTTGGTCGGCGGCTGATTTATTTCTCTCAGCCTTTGCCCTAAATCTTCATTCTCAGTGCCAGGGGACAATAACTCCACGATCAAAAAAGGCGTTACCCCTTCTTGCCAAATTAAATAACTCAGCCTTAATTCTTCCTGTTGATTTGCCCTTGGCACACCCAAAACCATGTACCAGTCTGGCCGCTTGTACCACTTCGTCTGACGAGGATTGTAATAAAGATTGAGATCACTCGCCAGTAAGATCTCTTCTGGTAAATAACCCACAGGCTTACAAGTCTCACTGAGTAAATCTGCTTGGATACAATGAAATTCGTCAGGCAACCCAGACTCTCCTATTAACTCACTTGGCAAATCGTACATCGTAGGCATCGTCTCAAGGGGCGATCTCGGATGAATTGGCTGATACATGACTAGCCTCAAGTAACACTATCTAAATAGGATTTTACAACCTCTTTCGAGTCTCCCGCTAATTTCAGACCACCTTTGCTGAGCCAAATCGCCTGATCACAAGAGCTTTGAATAAAATCCATTGAGTGCGACACCACCAAAATCGTGACATGGGATTCCCAAAATTTATCAATGCGGCGTTGGCATTTATTTCTAAAGCTCTCATCGCCCACAGACAAGACTTCATCAAGAATTAATATTTCTGGTTGGATATCAGTAGCGATCGCAAAGCCTAGTCTTGCCACCATCCCCGAAGATAAGCCCTTAACAGGTATAAATCGATAGTCTTCTAACTCCGCAAAATCAAGAATAGAGTCGATCCTTTCCTTCATTTCCTCCCGCGAAAATCCTAACAGGACTCCATAGAGAAGAATATTGTCCATAACTGAGATTTCTGAGTCAAAACCCGCACCTAGCTCAATCAAAGGCGCAATCTGACCACGGACTCGCACCGTGCCAGTAGTTGGCTGCAAAATCCCCGAAATTACTTTTAAAAGAGTAGACTTCCCTGCCCCATTGCTGCCAATGATGCCAATTTTTGCTCCCTTCTGTACCACTAAATCTATCTTATCCAAAACTAATTTCTTAGCTGGCTGACGATATTTCCCCCCAAAAAAAGATAAAACCGTTTTCTTAAGGTCATAGGAAAACTCCTCTTGAGTCCTACGCCACAGACAAACTTGATCTAATCGAATCGCTTCTTCCGTCATCTATAACAAGTCCATAAACTGCGATCGCGAGTGGTGAAAATAAGCCCAACCCAAAACCGCAAAGATCGTACCACTTAATAAAGCACTAGCCACCATCATCACATCAGGAAAATTGCCAGAGAGCGTAATCTGTCGCAGACTTTCAATGATCGGCGACAGCGGATTAATACTCAGAAATGGTTTAACAGCGTGTGGCACAATCGCCGCAGGATAAAAGACTGGACTACTAATCCAGAGCATAAAGGTAATTAGCTCGTAGAAATAGGGCAAATCCCGAAAAAACACATAAAGTGCGCTGACAAAAAAGCCTACACCCACGCAAAACATTACTAGGGCAAGAAATGGTAGGAGTATGGCAAAAACATTAAGTAAATTGTGGGACTTGATTAAAGCCACAATCGCTAGTAACGGATATGCCCCCATCAAAAACTGAAACACATTTGCTGTGATCATCGAAACAGGAAAAACACTCACTGGCAAACGGATCTTATTTAATAAAGCCCCATTCCCAACCACACTGGTCAAAGCTTGCATAGTTGAAGCCGAGAAAAAATTAATTACAATCAACCCCGTCAAAGCCGCCAAAACATAATTCACAATCGAGTCATTATAGTACTTGGCAAAGGTCGCCCAAAAAATCGCCGTATATAGACCAGTCATGATTAAGGGATTCAGCAATGACCAATAGATTCCCAAAAACGAACCTCGATAACGCACCTTCAGATTGCGCCCCACCAAGACCTGCAATAGTTCTAGGTAATGTTGTAAATCTTTGCTGATGTACTTATTGCTTAATGACAGACTCATCAGGAGTCAATACCTCGTTATGATCTTTTGGGCTTGAATGTATCGACTATATTAATTGCATTTGGGGCTATTTGGATAATTTCTCGCAGTCTGTCGGCTAATTAGAATTTCCGTCAAATTATATACATGTAGGTAGGGTGTGTTAGCCGTAGCAACGCACCGTCCCATCTGTAAGATGGCGCGTTACGCTGCGCTAACACACCCTACAAGAAAGATTTTGGATTTCCCCAATAGGCTTTGCTAGAAAGCGTCAAAGAATCGTCAAATAAGTATCAACAGTCTCCGATGGCAAAACTCTCAATGTTTGATTTTGCAAATCTGGTTCCAAACCTAACATTTCCAAAGGGATGACACCCAACAAAGCATCACAACCTCTTGGCAACTCCAAACACTCAAATGTCCCCTCTCGACCGTGTAAAAAAATTGTTGCATCTCTATAAATATTTGCTTTGCCAAGTCCCATCGCTGTGGCTACATCAACTTTTTTCAGCAATTCTAAGCCTAACATCTCAATAATTTCTGCTGGCAAGCACAAAGTCGTTGCGCCAGTGTCAACCAATACTTGATCGATAGTTATTGATCGCACTTGTTCTTCACTAACTATTCCGCGCTTTGCCAAAAACTGATCGCCACGATTGGTAACAGTCAGTTTTGTATAAACCTTGCCCATTGTTTTTGTCAGATTGAGTATAGAAGTCATAACGATACACCTCATTTAAATAGGTAACTTATCAGGATCGATACCCTGCGATATCAGGTATTCCGCCAACTTACTGGCTTTATGCCTTTCAGCTTCAGCTTTTTTACGCTCAAACTCAGCCCTTTCCCTTTCAAACTCCGCCCTTTCATACTCAAATGCTGCTTTTTTACGCTCAAACTCAGCCCTTTGACTTTCCACCTCAGCCCTTCGGCTCTCAGCCTCAGCCTTTTCCACCAAAGTTGGAACCCAACCAGCTTCGTCATACCACCGTAGCCACAGTCCCTCAGTACCTTGATAAATCCCTCTCCATAGCCCTAGCCCTAGCCCTAGACTCGGCATCCAAAAACGCTGTCCTACTATGGGAATTGGTTTATAAACATTAGCGGAAATTTCAAAAGCACGCAGATTATTTTCGTAGCGATCGTAGACAACATAGTAAGGAACGCGCAAAATCCGCTCATACACTTCCCACTTGGTCGGTGGCTGATTGACCTCTCTGAGCCTTTGTCCTAAGTCATCATCTTCAGTCCCAGGAGAAAGTAACTCAACTATTAAAAATGGAGTAACGCCTTCTTGCCATATCAAATAACTAAGCCTTAAC
Organism: Pseudanabaena sp. Salubria-1; assembly: GCA_023336205.1. Classification (GTDB taxonomy): domain Bacteria; phylum Cyanobacteriota; class Cyanobacteriia; order Pseudanabaenales; family Pseudanabaenaceae; genus Pseudanabaena. Next base: position 44,234 of record JALQCR010000028.1, on the reverse strand, counting down.
TCTTGCTGTTGAGATGCTCGTGGCACACCGAGAACCATATACCAATCGGGGCGCTTGTACCACTGTGTATGTCTGGGATCGTAATACAGATTTAGATCGCTTGCGAGCAGAATCTCTTCTGGCGAATAGCCCACAGGTTGACAGGTCTCACTGAGTAAATCTGCCTGTATGCAATGAAATTCGTCAGGCAAACCAGACTCTCCTACCAACTCACTTGGTAAATCGTACATCGTGGGCATTGTCTCTAGGGGCGATCGCGGATGAATTGGTTGATACATGACAAATCTCAAATGACACTATCTAAATAAGATTTTATAAAATTTATTCGGTCTATCTAAGCTTTATTTTTTCTCGCAACAATTGCGTAGTTTTGACAAAAGAATGTTAGCAAAGCTGGTACATGTTTAGTGCGGAGATCATAAAGATCTAGATATTGACTTTCACTAGCAAGACTTTGGAACTGAAATAAGTAATATTTAGCATCACTTTCCTCTAGATTTATAAGTTCTCTCAGAATAGTAATAAATTCACTTGCTTTATCCTTACTCATATTACCCATTGTTTTAATTTACATAATCTCAAGTTGTGAATCATCACCAACCAGAAAACGCAATGCTTGGGGACGCTTAGGAGAAACTTTCATCGACACTCTTTGTCCGATCACACTATCAACGATACGCTGATGAATGCCTGTGATTTTGGTGTCGCTAAGAATGACGCTATGTTCGATATCGGTATCGATTATGGTAATACGATCTTTAATACTGGTATAGGGACCGATATAGGCATGTTCAAGATGACAATTTTCACCAATTATCACTGGCCCACGAATTTTGCAGCTAATTACCTTAGAGCCTTTACCAATCTCTACACGACCACTGATATTACTATCATCATCGACTGAGCCAAAATTTTGGGATTTGAGCGTGGCATCAAGAACAATTTGATTAGCGGCAAGAATATCGTCTTTTTTACCTGTATCTAACCACCAGCCTTCTAGCTCGGACGCTGATACATTTTTTTGAGTGTCAATCAAATTTTGGATGGCATCGGTAATTTCTAGCTCACCTCTGGCGGATGGAGCAATATTAGAGATCGCTTGATGAATTGTATTTTTAAAGAAATAGACCCCGACCAAAGCCAGATTCGATTCAGGCTGTTTGGGTTTTTCGACTAATTTGATCACTTTACCATCCGCGTCAACAGTAGCAACTCCAAAAGCGCTAGGATCAGCGACTTGACGTAATAAAATCAAAGCATCTAGCTGTTTTTGCTGGAAATTGGTCAAAAATGTATCTAGTTGTGATTCGATCAGGTTGTCACCAAGAAACATTATGAAAGAGTCTTCATCAAGGAATGACTGGGAGATCTTGACAGCATGGGCTAAGCCTGCGGGTTTATCTTGCAAAATATAGGTAATATTTGCGCCAAAGCGATCGCCATTCCCTGTTTTGCTTTTTACTTCATCGCCAGTTTCGGGACTTATAACAATGCCGATATCGGTGATACCTGCGGCAACAATACTTTCGATGCAGTACCAAAGAATGGGTTTATTGGCAACGGGGACGAGTTGTTTTGCCCCTGTATAGGTAAGAGGGCGTAACCTTGTACCTTTGCCACCAGAGAGAATTAGGGCTTTCATAGTTTTGAATAATAGAGCTTACTGAGGCTTTGAGTAAACCATAAATCATTTTCAAAGAGGCGCTTCGCGCCTCTTTGAAAATGATTTATGGTTTTTATCTGGCTTGAATATAGGCTGCAATTGCTTCTTGCCAAGGACGCATCTGAAAATCAGTAATTTGGGGCAACCGATCACTAATTAATGCTGAGTTCATTGGTCTGGTTGCTTTAGTAGGAAAATCCGCAGCAGGAATAGCTTCAATGGGATACTGAATATTGGCAAGACGAAGCACTGCACTGGCAAATTCATGCCATGAACAACTCCCTGAATTAGCTCCATGAATCAGTCCCGTTGCACCTTCTTGCAAAAGTGCGTCGAGTAATCTGGCTTCATCATAGGTATAGGTAGGCGACATAAATATGTCATTGACAACCTTGAGTGGATCACCTGCCTTAGCTTTTTTAATCATTGTTTCCACAAAGTTACCACCCTTACCACTTGCCCCAGCTTTACCGAAGACGCTAGAGATCCGCAAAATTAGCGATCGCGCGGTGGTTTGTTGGACTAGGTATTCTCCTGTGAGCTTGGATGTGCCGTAGATGTTAATTGGGTTAGGAATATCTGCTTCTGTGTAGGGATGGGGGCGATCGCCATGAAAAACATAATCGGTACTGATGTACACACAGAGTGCGCCAATATCACGACAGGTTCGAGCCACATTTAACGCACCGATTGCATTCACATTAAAGGCGGTGTCCACTTCCTGCTCACAGTCATCGACACGCACATAGGCGGCACTATTGATCACCACATCAAATTTCTGACGGGTTAAGACTTGATCAACTATGTCAGCTTGTCTAATGTCAATGTCAGATCGAGTTAGAGCCGTCAGTTGATAGTGGTCGCACTGCGAAAAGTGACTATTAATATCTGAGCCTAACTGCCCATTTGCCCCAATCAGAGCCACTTTGAGGGTTTGACTCATCTTGCATACCATTGGTTGTAATGTTCTTGAAATACTTTCTTATCCTTGACTGCTTGCCACCAGTCCGAGTTTTGTTTATACCAAGCTACGGTTTGCGCCATGCCACGCTGGAAGTCCCATTGACGCTGCCAACCTAATGCTTCAGTTGCACTAGGATCAACAGAATAGCGGTAGTCATGTCCCGGACGATCGCTGACGGATTGCATCAAGGATTCGGGGCGATCTAGCAATCCTAAAATAGTTTTGGCAACCTCAATGCCATTGACTTCCATGCGTGCGCCAAGGTTATAGGCTTTACCGCTCTGTCCTGCGTGCAGCACCGTATCAATGCCTGAGCAATGATCTTCGACATAGAGATAATCACGAACAGCCGAACCATCGCCATAGATGGGCAAAGATTTTGACTCAAGCGCATTAGTGATGAAGAGAGGAATAATTTTTTCAGGATATTGATACAGCCCGTAAGTATTCGAGCCACGAGTAATCACCACATCTAAGCCATAGCTAATGCCATAGGAGAAGACCAAATGCTCGGCTCCTGCTTTGGAGGCAGCATAGGGACTACGCGGTGACAGGGTATCTGACTCTAGGGAATGGCGATCGCTACCGACGAGATCTCCGTAAACTTCATCGGTGGAAACATGGAGGAATCGCTTAATTTGATGTTTTCTCGCCGCTTCTAATAAAAGTAATGTGCCTTCGATATTGGTGCGGATGAAGGGGAGTGGATCTCTCAAACTGCGATCAACATGGCTTTCGGCGGCAAAGTTGAGGATCGCGTCCACACCAGTCACAGCTTTTTCCACATCTTCAGGATTGGCAATATCGCCTTGAATGAAAGTAATGCGATCACTGACATCCTTAAGATTATCCAAATTCCCTGCATAGGTGAGCTTATCTAAGACCACAATCTCCCAAGTGGGGTGATTAGCGATCGCGTAATGTACATAATTAGAGCCAATAAATCCTGCTCCACCCGTAATCAGAATTTTTTGAAATTTTTCGACTGGACTCATGCAAATAACTCCGCTTCTTTTAATAATTTACCAACAGTATCTTTCGCAGACACAATTGGTTGTCCTTTGAGTTGCCACGCGATCGCCAACTCAGGATCGTTCCACAATAAGCTGCGCTCTTCACTGGGAGCATAATAATCTGTCGCTTTATAAGCCACTTCGGCAAAGTCAGACAATACCGCGAATCCGTGGGCAAATCCGACAGGAATCCATAGTTGCTGATAGTTTTCCGCACTAAGAATATAACTTACCGATTTACCAAATGTTGGTGAACTATGTCGCAAATCTACAGCCACATCTTGAATTGTGCCTGTCAAAGCTCTAATTAATTTGCCCTGTGGTTTGCCAATTTGATAATGCAATCCCCTTAACACGTTTTTTTGCGATCGCGAATGATTGTCTTGGACAAAGGTGAGATCTAAGCCTGTTTTTTCAACAAAGACTTGATGGTTGTAAGATTCATAAAAAAAGCCTCGCTCATCGCCAAATACCCTAGGCGTAATCAGTAAAACATCAGGAATTGCTGTGCTTTCAACTTTCATGCAAATATTGCGTGACATTAACCACAAAATTATGCCTTAGAATTACTAACTTAAAATCACCAATTTACTGCACTAAGCCCCAAGACACTCATTCCAAAGCACAAAACGGCGTAGCCGTTTTGTGCTTTGGAATGAATGTCTTGGGTTGGGCTTTTAATTAATTGTCGTCACATTTTTGTGAATTGGTATTACAGCACTTTGCACTCAAGCTCAAACCAAGAGCATTTTTGAAAGCCTTGCAAAGCAAGGCTTTCAAAAATGCTCTTGGGGTTCGTTTCATCGGAAATTGCTGTAGAGTTATAATTCTTTTGGCGATCGCTTAGGAGAAACACTGTGTCAGAAATGTTGTGGTCAGTGGTTGTACCCACTTATAACCGACTACCAATTTTGCAAAAATGTCTAGCAGCGTTGGAAAAACAGACCATAACCCAGCCTTACGAAATTTTGGTGATAGATGATGGCTCATCCGATGGCACGGTAGAGTTTTTGAGAGCTAATAGTGATCAGTATCCACATTTGCGCCTATTAACCCAAGACCATGCCGCCGCCGCCACAGCTCGTAATTATGGAATTGACTCAGCCAAGGGCAAATACATTGCCTTTGTCGATAGCGATATTACCGTTAATCCTGAATACCTCCAAGCTCATACTGAGACTCTAGCTCAAGGTGAAAAAGTCTATAGCTATGGCAGGATCATCGACACTAGCAATTTGGAAGCACCTGATTCTGAGCCTGTCTCCGCAGTGCCATATTTTACAGCGGCGTTATTTGACACTTGTAACTTAGCGATCGCTCGTAAATGGCTGTTAGAAGCAGGAAAATTTGATACAGGCTTTTTCCAATATGGTTGGGAAGATTTTGAGTTAGGAATGCGTGTTAAAAAATTAGGTTTAAAACGTTTGACCTGTGCAGGGGCGATCGCTTTCCATTATCATGCTAAATTCTCCATTGATAAAATGCCCCGGTTGCTTGATTTAGAAGAACAACGTGGTCGAATGAGCATTATTTTTTATCAAAAGCATCCAACATGGGAAGTCAAGTTAATGATTCAAAAAACTTGGCTACATCTTGCGCTATGGGGGATTCTCACCCTTGGTGGTACGCTTAACGATCGCACGCTTAAGCCTTTATTAACATGGTTATGCGATCAGGATAAATCAGAAATTGCGATGGAGATTTTTCGGATTTATATGAACTGGTACACGGTAATTTGGATGTATCGCAATTGGGATAAAGAAAGCAAGCTGATGTTCCGTTAATAATTTAGGGGTAAATGCTCAGATCTCCGACTTTTTCTGAGCCTCTCAAAACTGATCTGTATTTGCATAGAAAAAGTCGGAGATCTCAATCTCTGCTTTTCTATTGGGCGTTGCTGACGGGATGAAAATGGTTATAGATATGCTGAGCTAACTTCTTGCCAATACCATCAGTTTCGGCGATCTGTTCTACAGTTGCTTGGCGGATATAATCAACGGAATGGAACTTTTCCAGCAGAACCTTTTGCCGATGATGTCCCAAGCCAGTGATTTGATCGAGGTGCGATCGCTGCATTCTTTGGCTACGTTTTTTGCGGTGAAAAGTAATGGCAAAACGGTGTGCCTCGTCGCGCAAACGTCGCAATACCTGTACGCCTGCTCGTTCTGGATCGCCGCCAATTAATGGCTCAGACTGCTCTGGCAAAAAGATTTCTTCTCGCTTTTTCGCAAGGCTAATTACCGTAAGGCGATCGCGAAGACCCAACTTATCAATAATTTTCATCACTGATGAAAGTTGACCCTTGCCACCATCGATCATTACGACATCAGGGAAGTCATTTTGGGGATTGGGGATTGGGGATTGGGGATTGTTAAAATTGGTGTGATTTTTGAATCTTCTGGCAATTACTTCTGCAAGGCTGGCAAAGTCATCGGAATGTCCAGTCTGAATATCAGGATTACGAATTTTGTAATGGCGATAATGTTGTTTCGCGGGAATACCATCGATAAAGACTACTTGACTTGCCACAGCATCGGAGCCTTGAATATGCGAAATATCATAGCCTTCAATACGATGTGGCAAGCTATCGAGATTAAGAATTTCGGCTAAGTCTTCCAATCCTTGTAAATTACGATCGCTTTGTTTTTGAATTCTGGCTAACTCATACTGGGCATTACGTTCTACCATTTCGATTAGCTCTGCTTTGAGTTGACGCTGCGGTGTGGCGATCACGACTTTGCGTCCCTTGCGATCGCTAAGCCATGCTTGCAAAATCTCTACTTCAGGAAGTTCTAATTGGGTATGAACTTCATTGGGAATTTCAACAGGATCGCAGTTTTGATAATGTGCTTCTAAAGTACGTTGTAAAATTGCCTCAGGTAAGTCACTTTGACTATCAGCAACAAAGGCTAATCGCCCAACCAGTCGCCCTGCACGAATCTGGAATAGCTGAATGCAAGTATGTTGCTCGTCTTGTGCCATGGCGATCGCATCGCGAGAAACTGTATCATCAGGCAGAGATACCTTTTGATTGGCTCCCAGATTTTGCAAAACTTGAATGCGATCGCGTAAATCTGCTGCCTTCTCAAATTCTAAAGCCTCAGCCGCAGATTCCATTTTCTCAGTAAAAGTCTCGATCAACTCGCTAGATCTACCTTGAAAAATCATGGCAACGCGCACCATGATTTTATGATATTCTTCGGGCGAAATCAGTTCCTGACATACTCCTGGACATAAGCCCATGTCATAGTTCAGACAGGGGCGATCTTTAAACATTGGTATTGGTTTTTGACGAAGGGGAAAAGCGCGTTTGATAATTCCTAAAGTTCGTTTGAGATTGAAGACATCGACATAGGGCCCGTAATATTTATCCTTAGTCCCGCCCATCTTCCGTTTGCGGGTAATAAAAATGCGCGGATAGTCCTCTGACCAAGTAATACAGACGTAGGGATATTTTTTGTCGTCTTTGAGAAGGACGTTGTAATAGGGTTGATATTGCTTAATCAGATTCGCTTCAAGGGCGAGGGCTTCGGCTTCGGAGTCTGTGACTATAAACTCGATTTCATGGACTAGCTGCACCATCATCGCAATACGTGGTGACAAATCTTGGCTACTGCGAAAGTACGATCGCACCCGATTGCGTAGAGCCTTGGATTTACCGATGTAGATCACGCCATCATGGCGATCGCGCATAAAATAAACCCCCGCTTCTAGAGGGATTTCTTTTAAACGCGCCTGTAATTTTTCAGAATCTTGCAGTAATGGCTCGGTCATAATCCAATTATATCCAAAGGCTGTCTCAAACCAGCCGCGCAGAAGCCCTGCACTCAAGTGCGGGCTAAGAGCTAAAACCCGTTAAAACGGGTTGAATTTCTTCAGTCGGTTTCAACCGACTTGAGCTTTTAGCCACGAACTTTAGTTCTTGGCTTATTTAAATACTTACTGTTTTTTGGCTGAGATAGCGATCGCATAAAACCAAAGCTACCATTGCCTCCACCATGGGCACGGCGCGAGGTAACACACAAGGGTCATGGCGACCTCGACCTGTCAGCGTAGTATTTTCACCTGCGGCTGATACTGTCTTCTGCTCTAACAAAATTGTCGCAGTAGGCTTAAAAGCAACCCGCAAAATGATATTTTCGCCATTGGAAATGCCGCCTTGAATACCGCCTGAGTTATTCGTCCTTGTGCGGATGCGATCGCCGTCCATATAAAATTCATCGTTATGCTCACGACCAGTTAAATGCACGCCGTCAAAGCCTGAGCCAATTTCAAATCCTTTGCTCGCTGGCAAAGACATGACTGCTTTGGCTAGATCCGCTTCCAATTTGTCGAATACAGGATCGCCCAAACCGACAGGTACATTTCGCACCACACATTCGATGATGCCGCCGACGGAGTTGCCATCGCGACGAATTTTGTCGATGAAGTCGATCATTTTTTCCGCCATCTCAGAATCGGGACAGCGCAAAATATTGCTTTCCACTTGTTCCATTGTGACTGTATTCGGATCGATGGTAGATGCAACCATGTCTTTAACCTGTCTGACATAGGCAATAATTTCTACACCTGCGGCTTGTTTGAGGATTTTTTTAGCGATCGCACCTGCGGCTACTCGACCAATTGTTTCCCTTGCGGAAGATCTGCCGCCGCCTTGCCAATTGCGAATGCCATATTTTGCTTGATAGGTAGCATCAGCATGGGATGGGCGGAACTTTTCAGCCATTTCGGAATAGTCTTGGCTACGAGCATCTTTGTTCTGCACCAAAATCATGATCGGTGTGCCAAGGGTTTTGCCAGCGAACACACCTGACAAGATCTGGGCGCGATCGTCTTCGCGGCGTGGGGTAACGATTTTGCTTTGCCCTGGTTTACGGCGATCGAGGTCAGTTTGAATATCGGCTTCGCTCAGTTCTAGCTGCGGTGGACATCCATCGATGATCGCCCCCACACCGCCGCCGTGTGATTCCCCAAATGTCGTGACGCGAAATAAAGCCCCGAATGTACTGCCCATGTTTAAATTTTGAATCCTAAAAGTAAGTGATAACTAAGGTTTGACTATCTCTTATCTTACTATTAACCACTCTGACAAAATAGACAAAACAAAAGTAGAGTAGAGCACACTCTTCAACCATTTAATTCCCTCAAATAAATTACACCACTTTGCGCATAAACCCGAACCACAAGAACTTTTTGGAAGGTATTACTTAGCAATACTTTCCAAAAAGTTCTTGTGGTTCGTTTGAACAGAAATTGCGGTAGGTTTACTGCAATAGGTCAAAGTCATATTACTGAGAAGCCTTTCGACAGCTTGAATATTCTCACAGATTCACAAACCTATGAGTTCGCATACCGTTAACCTTTAATGCGATCACCCCGCGAAGAGTTTGCCCTTGGAGCCAGTATCGCTTTTGAGAATAGTGGGTCTTATTTTGGAAATCAATCATTTAATTTCCAAAATTTCAAGTTTGATGATGGGCGATCGCAGTCTAGAGTTTTACGATTTAGCCAAGATTATTTAAGCCGAGATCCAGAGGGGGCTTGGATATTACGTTCTACCCTAAATCTGGGATTAAATATTCTTGGCGCGACGATTCGCAATGATGGTTCACCTGATGGTAGATTCTTTTATTGGTTTGGACAAGTGTTGAGGGTTCAACGTCTTGGTAATGATAAAGACACCTTGGCGTTCTTTCGGGTTAATATGCAGTTTTCGAGAGATCAGTTGCTGTCTCTTAATCGGTTTAGTATTGGTGGTCCTCAATCTATTCGTGGCTATCGCCAAAATCAACTGGCGGGTGATAGTGGACTTCAGGCTTCGGTAGAGTTGCAATTTCCTGTGGCGCGAGATGAAGAAGGCTCATCCATTGTCAAGCTGTTACCTTTTGTTGAAGCTGGTACAATTTGGACTTCTTCGGGTATAAATCCCACAACTCAGTCACTGTTTGGTATTGGCTTAGGTGCAATCTATCAACCACTTCGCAATCTAATTCTGCATCTTGACTATGGGATTCCTTTAGTAAATGTCTCTAACTCTGGCAATATAGATGTCGCCATTCTTGTTAGGACATAAAACCCAAATAGTGAGAGGGGCGCTTTGCCGCCTCTCACTATTTGGGTTTTGATTTGTCTTGATAAAAGTGGCTAAGGCTATAATTTGCAGGATTCAGGACTTTACTTCTCTGTAAATGCAAATTTTTAAACAAAAAGAAGGACAGCGCGAAGCGCTGTCCTTCTTTTTGTTTAAATTGTCGTGATGCTTAGAACAAGCCTAAAGTCAAAGACTTGTCAATTGGCATAGTTGAGCCAATTCCTAGCCAAAGAGTAACAGCCGTCCCAAACAAAAAAACAGCCATCGCTACAGGACGACGGAAAGGATTTTGGAACTTGTTTACATTCTCAATGAAAGGAATGAGAATCAATCCAACAGGAATCAAACTTTGGAGCAGTACGCCCAAAAGCTTGTTAGGAACAATCCGCAAAATTTGGAATGCAGGATAAAGAAACCACTCTGGCAAAATTTCCAAAGGAGTTGCAAAAGGGTTCGCAGGTTCGCCGACCATAGTGGGGTCAAGTACAGCCAACCCAGTAATCAATGCGATCGTGCCAGTAATTACAACGGGGAACATGTACAACAGGTCATTTGGCCAAGCTGGTTCGCCATAGTAGTTATGACCCATGTTCTTTTCCAACTTTGCGCGCAAAATTGGATCATTTAAATCAGGGAGCTTTTCAGTCTTTGCCATGTTATTGCTTTATTTATTGCGTTATGGTTTTCTAAAATTATCTAATAGGAAAATCACATAAGTGTTTCTAGGAAAAGAAACCTTACAAAGGACCAGAAATACCTTGTTTACGGATCATCAAGAAGTGAGCCAACATGAATACCGCAATCAACCAAGGCAATACAAAGGTATGCAAGCTGTAGAAACGGGTAAGAGTTGGTTGACCAACACTTTGACCACCGCGCAATAGCTCAACTAATGTTCCACCAACAACGGGAATTGCATCAGGTACTCCAGATACGATCTTAACTGCCCAGTATCCTACTTGATCCCAAGGCAAGGAGTAACCTGTTACACCAAAGGTAACTGTGATCACAGCAAGGATTACTCCTGTAATCCAAGTCAATTCGCGTGGTTTTTTGAAACCGCCAGTTAAATACACTCGAAAAACGTGCAAGATCATCATCAACACCATCATACTTGCTGACCAACGGTGGACTGAGCGAATCAACCAACCGAAGTTAACGTCGGTCATGATGTAGCGAACTGAGTCAAATGCTTCGGTTACGGATGGCTTGTAATAAAAGGTCATCGCGAAACCTGTCGCGAACTGAATCAGGAAGCAGGTGAGGGTGATGCCACCGAGACAGTAAAAAATATTGACGTGAGGAGGAACGTACTTACTAGTAACGTCCTCAGCGAGCGCCCCGACTTCAAGGCGATCATTAAACCAATCGTAAACTTTACTCATGTAATTGAAAAACCCAAGATTGCTGAACTAGTTAACAATTTTTTGATAGCTGTAATTTATTTTAATACTTATGATCATGTGTAGGCAAACCTAAAAGATGTCTTTTAAAAGGTTTTACTATATTTATAGTAAATTTTCTTGATTATTGCTATTTTTATTATAACTAACAAAACTAAGCGATCGCCATTCATCCATCTCAGTTTTACAATTATACGACATTTTTAAGATGTTCCCTTCCCAAGCAAGAATTAGTCAGCAATTCTCATAATGAAATCAATTTTTATAATGAGAATTGCTAAGAATTAGTGATGCGGTGCAAAGCGCCGCACCACTAATTCTTGGCTGGGAGTAAAAAATGCAGAATGTCCAACTTGTTTGATGACTAAGCATGAACATATATTTGCGTTTCAGATTAGCAGGTTTTTTGATTTCTCTTCTCTATGTTGATGTATCTCCAGTATTTGCTCAAATTTGCGACCATGAATATTCTTATCAAAGCTTAGATTCAAATAATCATGACGAAGAATATTCGCCGACACAGCGTGTTGCTAAAGTTCGCAGCGATCTCGACTTAACATTAGCTTGGGCTTTACCCGCAGAATTTACCGAAATTCATCAATTTATAGGTAAGGACTATCAGCTTGCGGAGCATGAAGGGCTGGATTTTATTCATAGCAATCGGTTAGTTGCCCAAGTACCAGTGCGATCGGCAGTTGTATATATTGGTCGTGATTGTCCCCAATCAGATTCATTTGCGCCCAACAGTTTGCAACGAGACTGTGGTGGCGATTGGGGAAACCATATTGTAATTCAGCATCCGAATGGACTATTTACTCGCTATGCTCATCTGTATCCTGACAGTACCCAAGTGAAAGTTGGGCAGAAAGTTACTCGTGGTCAAGAACTTGGCAAAATGGGAAATTCAGGACGGAGTGATATCAGGCATTTACATTTTGAGTTAGGGATTGCTATTAAGATCAATCACTGTGCGCCAGCGCAATCTTTTCATTATGTTTACAATCCAGAGACTTATTTGCAATGGGAAAATTTAAAAAACTAACAAGATTTAACTAGCTGTATTTAACTAACAAAATCTAAATTATGAACGATTTTCCAGATAAATCTACTGATACAGATCGCGATCGCGATCCCCCCAACACGAGTAATGTTGAAATTCGCGACATGAATATTGATGACATTGCACCAATTTTTCACTTGGGTGAACAGCTATTTACCAGTGATCTCTATCCGTACCTCTATCGGACATGGGATGAGTGGGAAGTAATTGGCATGTATAACACCGACTCAGAGTATTGCTTAGTGGCGGAAATTGATGAGCAACTCGCAGGTTTTATCCTCGGCACGATCATCAATAAAGCTTCATGGAAATATGGCTATATTACTTGGCTTGGCGTAAATCCCAATTGCCAAAGGCGTGGAGTAGCCGATCGCCTAGTCGATAAAATCATTGAACGCATGATTGAAGACAATGTGCGACTAATGCTTGTCGATACAGATCCTGCTAATACGCCCGCCATTAATTTCTTTAACCGTAAAGGTTTCGGCAATGCTAGAGAACATGTATTTCTGTCCTTAAATCTAGCTAAACATGAATACTACGGTCGGCTAATCAATTACGAACGCGACAAAGCTGAGCGCAACCGTCCCCGTCTGCGGCGGCGCACTTCAGGGCAACCGCACACGTTTCTGAATAATTTATAAGTAGACTGTAAACGCTTGTTAGGTAAAGGTTTCAATCAAAATGAATACAAAACAGGAAATTCTTTCAAAATCTATCAATTGTGTATTTATTGTGAAACTTGCGATCTCAAAATTCTAGAATCAAGCAATCTCGATCTAAGAAATGGATTTTACCAAAATATTCAGAAACGTGTGCGGTTGCCCTACGGCGCACTTAAATATATTTAAGAGTTGCCACGATTTTTGTTAGACTAGGAAAAGTGTTTGAAGGCAATTGACAATAAATCTTCCAAACTACATCTAAAAAACTAATCACCCCATCTTTTGTCTCGGAGATAACCACACTATGGCTCGGATGTACTACGACACGGACGCAAATCTTGAATTTCTAGCAGGTAAGACAGTTGCAATTATCGGCTACGGTTCTCAGGGTCACGCCCATGCCCTTAACCTAAAAGAAAGCGGCGTGGATGTCATCGTGGGGTTATATCAAGGCAGTCCCTCATGGCAAAAAGCAGAATCTGAAGGTCTGACCGTCAAGACTGTTGCAGATGCATCGGCTGCTGCTGACCTAATTATGATTTTATTGCCTGACGAAACTCAAAAAGCAATCTACGCTACCGAAATTGCTCCAAATCTTAAAGCTGGCGATACTCTAGCTTTCGCCCATGGTTTCAATATTCACTTCGCGCAAGTTGTCCCCCCTGCGGATGTCGATGTGATCATGGTCGCGCCTAAAGGACCTGGACACTTGGTACGTCGCACCTATACTCAAGGTCAAGGCGTTCCTGCTTTATTTGCTGTCTATCAAGATGCTACTGGACATGCACGAGATCGCGCCATGGCATATGCTAAGGGTATTGGCGGTACACGCGGCGGTGTTCTCGAAACGACTTTCCGTGAAGAGACTGAAACCGATCTATTCGGCGAACAAGCTGTACTTTGCGGTGGCTTGTGCGCACTGATCAAGGCTGGTTTTGAAACCCTTGTAGAAGCTGGCTATCAGCCCGAACTCGCCTACTTTGAGTGCCTACATGAAGTGAAGCTGATCGTGGACTTGGTGGTTGAAGGTGGTATGTCGAATATGCGCTATAGCATCTCGAATACGGCTGAATATGGTGATTACACCCGTGGTCCTCGTGTTGTGAATGAGCAGACTAAGATCGAAATGAAGAAAATTCTTTCGGAAATTCAATCTGGTCAATTTGCTCGTGAGTTTGTCCTCGAAAATCAAGCTGGTAAACCTGGTTTCACCGCGATGCGCCGCCAAGAAGCAGAGCACCAGATTGAGTCAGTTGGCAAAGATCTCCGAGCAATGTTTAGCTGGTTGAAGAAAATCTAAGCAAATAGTTCAAGATCCGCTCAAATATTGCTGAATATTAAGATAAAAAAGTGGCGCGAAGCGCCGCTTTTTTAGTTGTTTGTTACCGTAGGAGCTGGCATATTATTGGGGGGATTTGGCTGTTTTTTGATTTGCATATAAGCCTCAATAGTTTTCACTGCCAGAGGGGCTGCAACTGCACTACCACCACCACCACCTGCATTCTCTGCAAATACAGTTACGACAATTTCAGGTTTTTCATAGGGTGCATATACAGTAAACCATGCATGATTAAGACGAGGAGGATCTTGGGCAGTACCAGACTTACCAGCCATGGCAATTTCCGCCGAATTTAGAGGCGCGGCTGTACCGAACTCAAATACAGATCTTAAAGCCTTTTGCAATGCTGCTAAATTTGTTGGTGATATATTCAGAGATTGTCGCCATTCCCTTGCATCATTATCTTCTAGGAGTAAATGGGGTCTGATTTTAAATCCTCCATTAGCAACAGCGGCAGTCATCATTGAAACTTGCACAAGATTCGCTTGCACATCACCCTGACCAATTGACATATTCAGAGTATTGCCAACATACCAAGGCTCTCCAATTACTCGCTTCTTCCATTCTTCATCGGGAACTGTGCCTTTGGTTTCTTCCTCTTTGATTTCAATACCTGAATATTCTCCGTACCCAAATTTATGCGACCATGCGGCAAGATCTTTCTCGCCCACACGCATACCTACCTGTCCAAAGAAAGTGTTGCTGCTATATGCCATCGCCTCATTAAAACCAATTGTGCCAAAACCCGCTTTGTTATGATCCCAAAATTGAAAACCACCCACATCAAGATAGGGGTACGTCGCAAGGACATCATTTATACCAAATTTGTTGGTTTCTAAACCTGCGGTCATGGTTACGACCTTAAAGGTACTAGCGGGCGGATATACCTGCAAGACTCGATTTACAAAAGGATGGTCTTTTTCTTGTAAGCGTTTCCACGTTGCGTCAGAAATCTTGCCCGAAAACAGATTTGGATCAAAGGCGGGATGACTAACCATGGCGAGTATTTCCCCATTATTAGGATCCATCGCGATAATCCCGCCTTGCTGCTCGCCTAAAATCTTTTCTACAGCTTTTTCTAAATCTGCGTCAAGTGTCATTTTGACGGCGTTACCCGCTTTAGGTGGTTTCTGACCTAAAATTCGCAGCACCTTACCAAAAGCATCGACTTCTACCTGTTGTCCGCCCCATTCACCACGCAGTTGATTTTCAAAGGCATATTCTACTCCTGCTTTCCCAATTACATCCCCAGGTCGATAACCTTTTTCGCGTAACTTGGGTAATTCTTCGGCAGTTAGTTCTCCTGTATAGCCCAACACATGAGCTGCGACATCACCATTGGGGTAATAGCGTACGGCTTCTGGCTCAACTTTTACTCCTGGTAATTCGAGGCTGTGCTCGGAGAGAACAGTCACAAGTTTGGGGCTAATCGATGTAGAAACTCGGACTAGGCTTGGGGAGTTATAGCCTTCCTGTTCCAGCTTATCGGTAATCGTCTGAGCTGAAACGCCAATTAATCCAGCTAAACGATTAATAATTGGCTGCCATTTGTCCTTAGATTGAGCGATCGGCCATAGATAAATTACATGCGCTAAGCGGCTTGAAGCTAAAATATTACCTTTTCGATCGAACAGCCGACCTCTTTCAGGGGGTTTGGCAATTAATCTGATCCGATTATTCTCAGCAAGTTGTTGATTTCGATCGCCTTCAATCAATTGCAAGTAAAAAAGTCGTCCACCTAAAATCCCGATTAGCGCCAATACGCTTAGCAAAAATAAAATAGCCGCCCTCATCCCTTTTCCCATCGTGCGGGTGTTTTCGGTGGGATTAAAAGGTGAAATTTGTCGTTGCGTAAAAGTCATATTGCTTAGGAAAGATTTTTAAAAAGATTTTTTCGCTAGAATAATAGATAGATCTATTGTATGGCGATCGTGAATTTAATTAATTCCATTGCAAGTTTAGTGGACATTTTCGCTGTTCACAAAGCACAAAAGCAAGCTAATGCCGTCTTTCAGAGGAGTTAAAAGTCCGTGATTGTGACACCTGTGCGTCCTGTAGGGCGAAAGTGGAGAAATCTTAGTTTTACTTCAACTCTCTATCTTGCCCCAGTACTAGACCTGTTGCTTGACGAAGTACCGTCAGAATGGCAGCCAGAATTACGTTTGGGTTTGCAAGAAGCATTAGTCAATGCAGTAAAACATGGAAATTCCCTCGATCCATGCAAGCAAATCACTGTTAAATTTTCGATAGTTTCGCAATCTTATTGGTGGGTGATCACTGATCAGGGTAAAGATATGCAATCCTCTGGTGGATCAAAAGATGATCCCACTCCATGTCATGACTTGGAATGTGGCAGAGGCTTCTATATATTACGCAAGATTTTTGAGCATGTGCATTGGGATATGGGTACACATCGTTTGACTTTGTGCAAGCGAATTGATCGATTAAGTAAACCGATGATTTTTTAGGTTTATCAATTATCAATATTTAGAATTAGGAGAAGGTGAAACATTCTCCTAATAATTTTTTTACTAATTTTTTATTACTGTATTTAATTATCTAAACGAAATTATACTAAAACACGAAATGGCTATGCCATTTTGTGTGTTTAAAACCCTTATAGAACTTGGGGTTTAATTCACAAAAGTGTCGCGACACTTTTGTGAATTGGTATTAAATATAAATCTCAAGCAACTGTTATGCTCGCTGTGCGGACATTGCAGTTGCTGGATCAGTAAATCCAAGGTTGGTTTTCTTGAAAGCTTACAGACGAAGAAAAAATAAGATTGGTTTCGTAAGTAGAATTGCCAATGATAAATATCAGAATTTGTTTTCCTAAAGACAAAATCGTATATTTAATAACATAAAGTTTAAGATAAGGTTATGCAGATCTCGATAACTTCTTTAGCTAGGGCGAAATTAAACCTATGACTCCGATGACATTATTAGCTGAAGCTCCAGTAGAACGTTTAGGTCATCCGATTGATGATGAAATAGCTTGTGTAAGCGTGCGGGAATGTAATGCGGTAGTAGATGCATGGATTCCAGACTGGCTGAGAAGTAGTTGGGAGAAATCGCAAAGGGGTGAAAGTTTAGATAATGAAGATGTTGTTGGTCGAGCTTTAGATTTTGCCTATAGACTCCATGATGGACAATGCCGTGCATCGGGAGAGCCTTATATATTACATCCGATCGCAGTTGCGTCAATTTTGAAAGATTTAGGTGGCAGTAATGCGATGATCGCCGCAGGCTTTTTACATGATGTGGTAGAAGATACGGATGTATCCTGCGATCAGATCGAAGAAATGTTTGGGAAAGAAGTACGACAATTGGTTGAAGGGGTAACCAAATTATCGAAACTGAGTTTTGAAAGTAAAACTGAAAGTCAAGCTGAAAACTTTCGCCGCATGTTTCTGGCGATGGCGCAAGATATTCGTGTGATTATCGTGAAGCTTGCCGATCGCCTACATAATATGCGAACGCTGGAACATTTGCGTCCTGAGAAACAAGTATTAATTTCTAGAGAAACGAGAGAGATCTTTGCGCCTTTGGCTAATCGTCTGGGGTTAGGGCAAATCAAATGGGAATTGGAAGATATTGCTTTTAAATATATTGAGCCAGATCAGTATCAAACGATGGTGTCTCTGGTTGCCGAGACCCATGAGGATCGCCACGAACAGTTGACGGAGGTGACAAGGGTATTAGCTGATCGGCTGGAATCAATGGGCATCGATGATTTTGAAATTAGTGGTAGACCAAAGCATCTGTATGGTATCTACCGCAAAATGGAGCGCCAGAAGAAACAATATAACGAGATTTATGACATCCAAGCCGTTAGAGTAATCGTCAATACCAAAGAAGAATGCTATCGGGTTCTTGCGGTTGTCCATGACCATTTCTGTCCGATTCCTGGTCGTTTTAAAGACTACATTGGTTTACCCAAACCAAACCGCTATCAATCGCTGCATACGGCGGTAATTGGACCAAAAGGTCAACCTGTGGAAGTGCAGATTCGCACATGGGAAATGCATCATATCGCTGACTATGGGATTGCAGCGCATTGGAAATATAAAGAGAGTAATTCGACTAGCAAGCCACTTAAGGGAGATGATCAAAAATTTACTTGGCTGCGTCAGTTGGTGGAATGGCAGCGCGAATTGAAAGATCCTCAGGAATATCTTGATAGCGTCAAGGAAGATTTATTTGATAGTGAAGTTTATGTCTTTAGTCCTAAGGGCGATGTGTATTGCTTGCCGCGAGGCTCGACACCCGTAGACTTTGCCTATCGCGTGCATACTGAAGTTGGCAATCATTGCTCTGGTGCATTGGTAAATAATGTGATGGTTCCTTTGCAACGTCCGCTTAAACATGGCGATATTGTCACAATTCTCACCCAAAACAATGCTCATCCAAGTACCGATTGGATTAATTTTGTTGCTACTAATTCGGCAAAAAGTAGAATTCGGCAATGGTTTAAGCGATCGCGCCGTGATGAAAATCTCGCATTAGGTCGCAGTGCCTTAGAACGAGAATTGGGCAAAAATGGTTTAGAGTCCTTGCTCAAATCTGATCAGATGCAAAAACTTGCTGAACGCTGTAATTATCACAATGTTGAGGATCTAATTGCAGGTATTGGCTATGGTGAAACTTCAGTTAATTCGGTAGTTAACAAACTACGTGAAAATCAACATAATGATCGTTATTTCAATCCTCAAAAGTATGAGGCACGCCATGAACCTGCTCATAGTAATAACTCCAAGTCACCAATTTTGGGGCTGGAGGGGATGGTTTACTCGATCGCAGGCTGTTGTACTCCACTTCCAGGAGAACCGATCACAGGTGTCGTCGCGTTAGGGAGTAATCGAGGCATCACGATTCATCGTCATGATTGCATTAATTTAGCGAATATCCCTAGCGATCGCCTGTTGCATGTAGGTTGGAATCAGCAAAAGGAAAATGATCATGCTCAAACCTATCCCATTGATATTCGGGTGGAAACAATTGATCGCGTGGGTGTACTGCGAGATATTTTGACGCGCTTATCGGACAACAAAATTAATGTCCGCAAGGCAAATGTACAGACAAAAAAAGGTAAGGCAGCAATTATTGATTTGAGTATCGATATTAGCGATCGCCACCAATTTGATCGGGTTTGCAATCAAATCAATAAAATGTGTGACACCCTGTCAGTTTCGCGACTTGTTGCTGAATAAGGGCTTAGCAAGAACCAATTTTTAGTGGCACGGCATAGCCGTGCCACTAAAAATTGGTTCCTTATGAAATCGCACAACCCTAAAAGTATTTTAAGGAAGTAGCAAAAAACATGAACTTTCAAACCATCGATCTCAGTTCTGTGATTACCCTGACTCGCGAAGATTTCGTCAAGCTCTGCGCGGCAAATCCTGATATGAAACTAGAGCGTACAGCTAAAGGAGAATTAATCGTTATGTCCCCAACAGGTGGAGAAACTGGCAGTTTTAATTTTGATCTTAATGGTGAACTTTACCTATGGAATCGGGAGTTTAAATCAGGTAAAGCTTTTGATTCATCGACAGGGTTTAGTTTGCCGAAGGGTAGCGATCGCTCTCCTGATGCTGCATGGATTTCTCTCGCAAAATGGGAATCGCTCACGACTGAACAACGAAAAGGTTTTTTGCCTCTCTGTCCTGAGTTTCTCATCGAGCTTTTATCACCGAGTGATTCATGGAAACAAGGAGAAGTAAAGATGCAGGAATATATGGACAATGGGTGTCTGTTGGGATGGTTGATCGCGCCTAAACTTAAACGAGCTGCTATCTATCGCCAAGGACACCCTGTTGAAATTTTGGATAATCCCAAAATACTTTCTGGGGAGAATGTATTACCAAATTTTGTTTTAGAAATTGGCAACATGTTGCCATAGAGTTAAAGGTAATATTGCTAACAAAGTTGAGTCTATTCAGATTTAGACAATATTTTATTAACTTCACCCACAAATCTTTTGGCATTATCTAGCGATGTTTGAGCTACAGTATCATCTGCTAAAAAGTTAGCTTTATAATCGCTAGCCTGTCTCAGTTCATAGGTATCACCCAAAAATCTGCCGATCTCAGGATTCATTTTTCCTGTATTCACAAAATGTTGTCCTATTAACTTTATTACGGCTCTGTGTGTAGATGTATCAAATCCTGCAAGAAGCAATAGAGCTTGAGCCGAGTAAAACATTGCATAGTATGATCGCGATATGCAAGAGCGATAGCGTTTCCCATTGTATAAAAATTCTGCTGTCTCTAATTCTTCCTTAGACAGCGATAAGTATTGTGTAATCTCACTCATAAAACTATTCCTTCTCTTCCCACAACTCTTATAAATGAGGAAGCCCTACTTAAATATTCTTCTTTAGAAACTGGCAAAATCGAAACTAGCTCATCATAATGCATTA
This sequence comes from Pseudanabaena sp. Salubria-1, assembly GCA_023336205.1. Taxonomy (GTDB): domain Bacteria; phylum Cyanobacteriota; class Cyanobacteriia; order Pseudanabaenales; family Pseudanabaenaceae; genus Pseudanabaena. The sequence continues at coordinate 23,615 of JALQCR010000028.1, read as the reverse complement.
AAAAATAAGAGCGAATCGCTGACATGCGGTATATTTCTTTTGCAATATCGACAGAACCATTGAGTATTACCATGACATCAATATCTGAGTCGGATGTTGCTTCACCCCTAGCTTGCGAACCAAAAAGAATTAAAGAAAATAAGCGATCGCCATATAGTTCAATCAATTTCGCTTTAAGATCTACTAAAAGAATGGATAACGTTTCATTCTTAACTGCTGTATTCATGACTAGGCTTTAAGCGTTATTTTCTATTAGTATAAACTCTGGTTATGTTAGGCGACTGCCTCTTAAAATATCTACCAAGTACACTCAAAGATAAATATTAACTGAGATTATTTTATATCAATCTTCAAAAAATTGATATAAATTCGGCTTTTTCGATAAGTTGTTGTCCTTGGGGCGATCGCGTAAATTCGATAGACTGTTTGGCTTCGGGACTGGTTTTAGCTGGGATTGCTAGGTAAAGATCTCGGCTGATGTATTTACTTCAATCGAATAAATTCTGCTTGTTCGACAATACGCTGACCTTCAGCAGACAGGGCAAACTCGACAAACTTCTTGACGGCGGGGCTAGTTTGTTTAGGAATGGCGAGATAGACAAACCTGACGAGCGGGTAGGTACGATCCAAAATCGATTGTTTATTATCAGGATTGATGCCATCAATGGGGACGATTCTAATAATTTCTTGGCGTTCAGCTTGAGAGATTGTGGTGTAATAAATACCATTATTTCCCAAAACCCTTAACACTGAAGTTGTTTCATCGCGTTCCCATGTCTTGAAGTTTGCACTCTCTGGCGCAAATTTTTCTGCTAACAACACATCATCTTTAAAAAATCCTTGCGTACCGCTATCTGAACTACGGTTATAGACTTTAATTGGGGCTCTTCTGGGTTCATGGGGATAAGCACAGCTAATAGTAATCAGAATCCTCTCGGAGCAACAGTTACAGCCCTACCATGTCGCCAATAATTGTATCGACACTGTACCATTTACCCCTCAAACCCAGATGAGCCTTAATTGGTAGATTTGTGCCTCCAACTTCCGACCAATTTGTGATTTTACCTGTATAAATATCACGCAGTTGGTTTTTAGTTAAACCTCCCTGAAATGGGTTGTCTTTACCAACAACTATAGCGATCACATCACGGGCGATCGGAATTGCTTTTATACCTACTTGCGCTTCATCAGGTTTTAGTGGGCGCGAGGTAGCTACCATCAACACTTTGCCATTCATTAAATTTTTTAATCCCGAACCCGAACCAGTGGGGCGCACATCTTCACCGTCTTTGGGCTGACCGTTAGGGGCAAATCCATAGGTAGTTGGCATATTGGGATTGATCTGTGCATAGCCATTACGCAGCATTTTGATCATCTTCACCATCGTCACGCTACCATCCATAGTCAGCACCTGTGGATTAGGCTGAGACGTGTCAATAGACTCGATGGTGGCTACGTCAGGCGTAGGTAAAGGAGTTTGTGTACTAAGATTTCCTCCATCAGAATTTGTTGTTGTGGGCGTGGAAGGTGAAGATGCAGTAGTTGTTGATGTAGGACTTGGTTTAGCACCAAACAATGGATCGATTTTATCTTTGAAAATAAAATACCCACCCGCAGCAATCGCCCCAAAAATAGCAACCGTTGCAGCCGTTGCTGCAAGAGGATTCCCCCCACTATAGGTGCAGCCAGCTTCGGTACAAGGAGGACTCTTACTGCCATTTTTGATTGGGCAGTTTGGATTAGCGATCGGACATTTCATAAAAATCTATGCTCTGACTCACACTTAAATTATTCTAAGCCCAATTGCTTACGCACGTCTCGCTTAATTTGCAAAACTTCGTCATCAGACAAACCAAGCTCTTCTTGGAGATCGTCTAATTCATGAAGATCTTCATCTTTTAGCTTGGAGTCTGTTGCCTTGCTTAGCATTGATTTAAAAATTAGTGCGTATTCTTGTTTATACTCTTGCTTTGCTAAATCTGGGGTAAATTCAGCAACGATTTGCTTAGCATCTTCCTCAGAAATACCCAACCTCTTGCGACGAACCTCTATTGCTTGCAACTCATCTTCGGATGGGTGAGGATTGCGATAGGTTTTCTCGACTAGATCTCTAAATTTGCTCAAATTGCTATTAAGGCTATCATTATCCTTAATAGCAGTAGCATTATTACTGAGCGAGATATTTTCATCTGGAATATACAGACTATATTCTTTGATGTAATCAGCGATCGCCTCCGCCGCTTTTCGATACTCTGGATTTGCTTTGCCATTTTCCAACTCAGTCGCGAACTTAGCTAGCCAATCCTGTAATTTCTGATAAATTGTAGTTTTTTCAGCTTTAATTTTAGCTTTTTGACCATTTTCTCGCAATAAATCCCCAAGAATTTGACGTTTCATGCGATGTTGATCGTTGAGCAGAAAGTCTTCCGCCTCTTGCCAACTAGCACCCAAAGACTGATCCTCCTGCATACCAGTATCTTTGCTCTTATAGACAAAGCGGATTTCACGAGAGCCGTCCAGACGGACTTCAGTAATTGCACCAAAGGCACGTCCGAGGATCAGATTTCGCTTTACCTCAGTTTCTTGCTGCGTATCTGGCATCAGATCGGGAAAACGCTGACTATTGGCATGAGTGTGCAAGGGATTGGTATCTTCACGCGGCAAGGTGCGATAACATTGACGCATCTCAGACATTCCCTCAATCATTCGCAAAGGAAAAGCGCCGCGCTCTTGAGCAAAATAAATATAATGCGGCACATTTAAAGACTTGATATCGCGATCGTTTAAAGGCGTTGCCTTGCGAATAATAGCTAAAACCTTTGTGACTGATGGATCGGTTGGTGTTGTGCCACCTTCGATGCCTAACAAATTCTGACGCTTAGCAGGAGAATCTGCATAACCAGTAACCGAAGTAAATCTCAAGAAAGATTCGCTCCGCCTTACACATTCTTGGGCGAGAGTTTCTTGCTCCTGCGTTGAATACTGCTCGATAAACTGTTGAGCAGCCGAGATGCGAATCTTTCGGCTATCTTCAAACACATCAAAAGCAGCACTTAAAATCTGGCTGTATAGCTCCTCTTCTCTGGTTTTGTCAAAGCTATAGAAATCAAAAAGCTGCTTACCCTGATCCTGAAGAAGACTTCTAGAAATAGACTCAACTTTATTTGATTCTTTATCAGCTATTACTGACTTGTAAATCTGATCGACAACTTCTTCTTTAAATAGAAGAACTCCATTGATTTTGAGGTTTTTAGTCTCTTGGATGTATGTCCTTTCCCTCTCTGTGAGCTTACTTTGCAATCTATTTAGGACTTCTTCATATTTGCCGATATTTAATAGAAGCGCATCAATTTCTTTGACCAACTCATCTATTACTTGCACAGCCAAACTGCGAGATTTCACCTCTACCCTAGCCGTGTAAAATTTCTGAATTGCTTTTAAACAATTTTCAAAGCTGGCATCTACACCTTTGCGATCAATAACCTTTTTGAACCAGTCATTCCCATTGTTGATAAGCTTCTGGATTAACTTATCAAGCTTTTCCTCTTCATCTTCAGTAATTTCAGCCTGATATCCCATCCGCTTATTGTCAAGAATTGTTGTGTATTCATCGACTAAAATCTTACGAAGTTCCTGTAAAAAAACACGGGTATAACTAGCACCACGAAAACGGTCTTCCAACATCCCGTAAACAATGTTACGAAGTTCTAGAGGTTTTTCTCGCTTTAGATTTTCTGTATTACCCCACATCCTTCTAAAGTAATCACTCCAGCTAGCGGGCTTCGGATCGCTATCCTGAAAGTGAGGCTTAAATTCCTGCTCTCTGCGGTTTCTCACAAACCCACCCAAAGCATTTAGCTCAATGTTTTGTTCCTTACGAATAGTCCGCAGCGATTCTACCTGTGACTCCACTTCCTTTGTGTAAGTTTGCCCACTAACTGCATTGCTAATACTATCGAGGATTTGATGATTACCGTCATCCTCAGACAAAGATAGCGATCGCATGCTTTGCTTTACCACATCCCTCATATTGACCGAAGTAGGATTAGGGTTTGCCCACCAAGAAGCTACACGTCCTGCCAAACGAGAAGCGCAAGCATCTAAAACACGGTTAAGAGGGAACTGAATAGCCGAAAGTCCAAAGGTCATAAAACTTTGCGGATAACCAAGAGCATCTGGTGCGCCTAATAGCTGCGAAATATTATCCCGAATCGTTTTCTTAAACTGACTAAGTCCCGAACTAAAGTCTAGAAAGATATTCTGAGCAACCATATCCATTACCCCGCCTAAATCGGGGATCTGATAATTGGGGTTGGTATTGCCTACCAAATAGCAAAAACGGAAAGGTACATCTCTTCCAGAGCGATCGGTAATTCCTTCGGTAGCTGTATACTGAGATTCAAAACGAGTATTGCCACTAGAATAATGGTTTAGTTCCATCAAAGCAGCATAAGCATTTGCAATTTGCCGTTTCGCCACGCCACGGGCTGTGCCAGGTAAGACTAAATATGCTGAGGTTTGAGGCTGGTTGGCAGCAGGAATCCAATCACGCAAGCAATAGGCAAGGTCTAAGTACATCCCCGAACCTGTTCCGCCCAACAGCGAACAAACCACAAACACATTCACCCCTTGATCGACTCTTACGCCTTTGCGAGTCATGACCTCTCGCCCTTCAATGACTCGCTGCATGACACTTAAAAATTGTTCTTTGATCGCAGCATAGTTATGGGTAAAAGCAAATCTACCTAGCGCTCTTACCTGACCTGCCCCGTCAAGAATAGACTCCGTAGCTTTAAGCTCCCTAGGAAACCATTCAGCAATATGCGGATAGTCATCTAACCTGCCCAAAATATTTGCTGCATCACCCTTGTCAACCTTGGCATGAATCTGCTCGACAGGACGCAGGGATATATCTTGTTTGAGTACTTCTACAGGCTGAGCCTTGAGATCATTTTGATCAGTATCAATATGCAGAAAAGCAACTATTGGTAGTTGATCCAAAGCACCGTATGACTCAGCAATCATTGCACGTACTTTTAGTAAGACTGTTTTGCCTGTGCCGCCTACTCCAATAATTACTGTAGGAGTCATACCTTGATGTTCTGCCATACTCTATGAACCCTTCGTTTTTTAGTCGTTACAATGACAGTCAATTTTGACTATCATAAACTGATTTAAACAATGTAGCAGCCAAATTTCTGTGAATTTAGCAATACGCATTGTTACAATGTTTTCTCTAGTTTACATGAGCTACTAAACCGCCACAGAGCAAGTCCGCCAATCAGACCTAAATCATTAGAAACGGTCGAAACTTTGTCTGATAAATTTGCTGGTAAAGCTAAAGTCACTAGGCGAGAATTGCCACCGCCGATATAAAGTTTGTCGTAATTAAATAATTTGTAGAGCGTTGCGATTGCCTCTAGCAACCTCATATTCCATACTTCAATCCCCACCTGCTCTAGGGCGGCTTGACCTAAACATTCTTCGTAAGTATTGCGATCGCGCCAAATATGTTGGCCAAGTTCCAGATTTGGCAGCAGCTTACCATTGAGAAATAGTGATGACCCAAAGCCAGTTCCTAGGGTAATTACTAACTCTACGCCCTGACCTGAGATTGCCCCACATCCCTGCACATCAGCATCATTAGCAATTCTAATAGGTTTATCTAATTTATTTTGCAACACCTGAGCTAATGGAAAGCCGTCCCAGTCAGGATGTAAATTAATTGCGCCTCTTGTGACCCCATTTTCGACAACACTAGGAAAACCAATCGAAATGCGATCATATTCACCCAGTTTTGTACTCAAGTCGATTAATGTTGCCACGATGGCATCAGGAGTGGCGGGATGGGGTGTATGAATAAGCGATCTCGCTGAGGCGTTAGTACCATCATCTTGCAATATGATTGCCTTGATACTACTGCCACCCACATCAATCGCTAATGTTAACAAACTCACAGTATGTAGACTTCTGATAGTAGATAATAGAATTGATTAAAGCCAGATTTTATCAAAATCAATTTTGGTATTTTTAGCGCTTCAGACGCTAAAAATACCAAAATTGATTTCATAATTAGAATTGCTGGAAATTTTTTGTTGAAGTAGGTAAAAGAGGAATTAGGACAATGGCTACAGCCTTAATGCTAAGAGCGCCATCGGATATTCTTAGTAAAGCACAAGATGAACTCGCGCTTAGAGGTTATAACCCTCTCCAACTGGCATCTGAGCTTAGTCTTTCGGTTCAACTAATCGAGAATTTCCTAAATGGAGAAATCGTCGATCGCAATACCTATAGCTTAATTTGTGAAAAGCTAAACATTACTATAAATTCTGTTCAGGAGTTATCGGCAGAAAATTCGGTAGAAAACAAAGTTAATACAAATCTTCAAGCCCATATAAATGCAATTAAGTCTAATAATATTACCCTGAACGCAAATTCAAATTCAAATGATAATTCAATCATAGAAAATACTAATCAAGGTATAAGTGATAACTCATCTGTATGTGTAGACAGTGAGCCTAATCAATTGTTGCAAGAAATCCGCAAAACTGTATCTCCTGCGTTAATGCGTCAATGCGATCGCCTCAGAATAATTGATATTAATATGCCACTTTATTTGCATGATATATATGCAGAGGCTAATATTTTCACTGTTTTGCCGAGTAGTCAAAGTATTGATCTAGATGAAGCTTTTGCAAATGTATCTCCAGAGCAATACGATCGCTTTTATTTAGCCAAAATCCGTCCATCAACAATCCCCGCTAATCAGGCTCTAGAGGAATCTCAACAAATTCTGCTCGTTGGTGGTTTAGGCTCTGGGAAGACAACATTGCTTAAATACTGGGCAATGGCTTGTATTTCAGGCAAAATTCTGCCCGAATATTTGCCTGTTTTTTTGCCACTGCGATCGCTTGTTTCTCTAAATGATATCGGTAATCCTTTTATATGGTTAAAGCATCAAATTATTAACTACGGTTTGTCAGATGAATTTTTTGATGGTAAAGGATTAGAAAAATTATTAAATCAAGGACAATTATTATTGTTGTGGGATGGGTTAGATGACCTACCAGAAATTTATCATGCAGAAATTACCCAAAAAATATCTAGCTTTAGCGATCTCTATCCTAGGAATCGGGCAGTTATTGCTATGCGCAATCCCATCTATGGACATATTCTTGAATCGTTTTCAACATTGGAAATAGCTCCTTTTGATGAACCCCAAATCACTGCTTTTGCAAATAAGTGGTTTCTAGCTACTTGCCCTCAAAACCCGAAAAAAAGTGAAAAGTTTCAACAATTGCTCGCCACAAATCAACCCTTAGCTGAAATTGCCAGTAGCCCTTTATTACTAACCTATCTTTGTACTGTCCTTAACAACTGTGATTCTCTAGCAACAAACTTTTATCAGGAAATCTTAAATCTACTATTGACCAAATGGGAGAAAACTAAATGTTTGCCTAGTTCATCTAATCGAACGTTATCAACTTCTCAAAAACTAGATTTACTATCTTATGTAGCGATCGTGTCACTTGATCGCCATGGTTATGTATGGCAAAACAATCAACTTGAGGACGACTTTCAGGCTTGTATGGTAGCTAGTCACAACTTATCTAAATTAGAGATCGATCATGATCAGATTTTTCAGATTCTCAAGTGGCAACATAGCTTATTGGTTGAATGTGCTAAAGGCATTTACTCACTCACCCACACGACTCTGCATGACTATCTTGCAGCCTATCGGATTGCCAACAGCAATCCCACTGCTGCCCAAAAGTATTTGCTAGAGAGAATATATCTTAAGCGTTGGCATGGTGTGATTGTAATGACCGTCAGCATTTCCCAACAAGCAGATCGCATGTTGAAAATGATGAAACGCAAAATTGATGAATTGGTAAGTCAAGATCCACAATTGCAGTCATTTTTGACATGGGTTAATCAACAGTCAATTCAAATTCAAACCCCATATAAAGCGGTAACGATTCGGGCTTTGTACTTAGATATTGATTTAGAAAATACGCGATCGCTTGATCGCGCTCGTGCTCTGGACATAGCCCATTCACGCTCCTTGGAGCGGGCTCGCACCAAAGCAATGGGTATAGACAATATGATGGAAACTGAGGTTGACATAGATTACACGATTAATCTAGCTCTAAATCTTGACTTGGCTTTATATTTTGCTAATCACCCTGTTATAGAGCTTGCTTGTGCACTTGAGCCAGATCTCCATAGAGGATTACAGTTTTTACGGCAGAAATTTCCTGATCCTCATAAAAGTCGAGAAAATTTTGCGAAGTGGTGGCAAGCTAAAGGACTAGATTGGTCTAAAAAATTACGAAACTTAATCGTTCAGCACCGTAAAAGTTCGCAAGAATGGCAATTCAGCGAAAACCAGCTTAATTTGTTGCGTACTTATCATGATGCCAATAAGCTTTTGATTGAATGTCTAAATAATGCTGAATATGTCAGCCCATTAGTCAAGAGTCAAATCGAGTCAACATTACTCCTACCTCAAGGCGAGTACAGTATATTGCAGTATTAAACAAAGAGTAGCGGGGGGGGGGGGGGCGGGGGGTTTTTTTTTTTTTTTTTGGGCACAAAAAAAAAAAAAAAAAAAATATTTTGGGGGGCGCCCCCCCCCCCCCCCCCCTCACACTATTTGGGTTTTATACCCTAACAAGAATGGCGACAGCTATAACTAAAAATAGCTAGAACGTAGTTGTAGCTATTTTTTTGGCTCCAAAAGATAGCGATGACACTTCGCACCGCCGCTAGTTTTGGTATTATACCTTGTGGTAATAATGTGGTGTAGTTCATGCATATTGCATGGTTAGGTAAAAAATCGCCTGCTTGTGGCAACGTGACCTATAGTCGCGAGATTACAAATGCGTTACTCGATCGCGGACATCGTGTCAGTTTTATGCATTTTGCCCCAGAAAGTGATTCAGACCACGAAGAGCTAGAAGAACATGCGCAAGAGACTCAAGATGTCGCTTTACCATTTCTCTACAAATCTACTATTTACACAGTTCCTTCGCTAAGGGCAAATAAGATTCTTGTTGATTCTTTGCGATCGCTAAAACCCGATATTATTCATGCATCCCTTGCCATATCTCCTCTCGATTTTCGATTGCCTGAGATTTGTGCCGAACTCGATTTACCTCTTGTAGCTACATTTCATCAACCCTTTGATCTGAAACGTCGGAATCTTGCCTCTAGCACGCAGCAACTCACCTATCAAATTTATGCGCCATCGCTAGCCGACTATAATCAAGTTATTATTTTCTCCAATATTCAAAAAGAACTACTAAATAAGTTAGGAGTTCCCAATACGAGAATTGCAGTTATTCCCAATGGTGTAGATAGCGATCGCTATTCTCCAGGTGCTTCCAATATTAAGTCTGAACTGAAAGCTGATGTGCTTTTTCTCTATCAAGGTCGTTTAGCTGCTGAGAAGAATGTCGAAGCTTTGCTAAAGGCTTGGCGCAAATGTCGAATGCCTGAAGGTTGTAAACTTGCGATCGTTGGGACTGGTCCATTACTAGCAGGTTTAAAGACTTTTTATGGTCATGATTCCAGCATTGTTTGGATGGGATATATTGCTGATGAGCAAAGGCGTATTGAGATTTTGCGTGGTACGGATGTATTTATCTTACCTTCGCTGGTGGAAGGCTTATCTCTATCACTACTAGAAGCGATGTCCTGTGGAGTTGCTTGCATTGCGACGGATGTGGGAGCTGATGGTGAAGTAATTGAGAATGGAGCAGGGATTATTCTTGATTCTCATAAAGTTACTTCTCAACTTTGTACGCTTTTACCACTATTTGTCGAGCATCCTGAGATGGCAAAGATTATTGGCATTAAGGCAAGGCAAAGGGTTTTAGATCGTTATACGTTGATAAAAAATATTGATCGCTTAGAAGTCCTTTATGAGCAAACCATGAGTCAGCAATGGGTTCGAGTTAGCGCATTCTAGAAATGTAGAATTTGAGCTAATAATCGCTATTTTTGGTTTCAGGAAATCAATTGCGATCGCCTCTCGTCAAGTAGGGCAACCGCATAAAAAAACAAAGGGAAAGGAGGTTGGTAAGATAAGCAAGATCCCAAGCCGCCTTATTACGCTTCGTCCGCATACTGAACTTAGAAGACTTACACACAAATCATTTAGGGTTGCTATAGTGCAACAAAAATTCTCATTTTTGCTCCTTTTGTTGTGGGAGAATATTTGAGAGAGGGGGATGGTATTACAGCAATTTTTGATCAACCAAAACACAACAAATTTTTTGAAAGTGTGGCTTTGCGATGCTTTCAAAAAATTACTAGTTCGGGTCTGTAAGTTAAGATGAATTAAGAGTAATGATTATTCAATGAACTTTTTCTCGCCAATTGTAGGGTTTCTGTATAAAATTTTAAACGGTAAACCTAATGATGAATTTCAGGATAAGTTTCCAAGTAAATTTATCCTGAAATATACGTTCATATTTTTATTGTTTTCAACCCTGGGGTATTTTGGAAATTATTTTCGGCTACCTTTGTTTTTTGGTGTTGATTTGTTGTTCGGTAGCATTTTTGTAATGATCGCCATATATTTTTATGGGATCTCAATGGGGGTGTTGGTTTCCGCGGTCGCAAGTACTTATACTTATTTTCTGTGGGGACAGCCCTACGCCGCAGTGCTATTGATTTTAGAGAGCCTTTGGGTGAGTATTGGGCTGCATCGAGGAAATCAAAAGCAACCGCGCAACATGGTATTGCTAGTGCTGTCCTATTGGCTATGTATAGGCACACCCCTATGTTGTCTATTTTATTATTTCTTTCTCAAGTTTGGAGTTAGCTCAATTGTTTTAGTTGTTCTAAAACAAGTAATTAATGGGGCTTTAAATGCGCTAATTGCCAGCCTATGTATTAATTATCTACCACTAAAGCAATGGCTTCAAAAAGGGCAAGGCGATCGCAATCAACAAACCATCCAACAGATGTTATTTCATCTGTTGTTAGCCGCTGTTTTTATCCCGATCTTCACCATTGCTATTTTGACAGGGGCGCAATCTTTACAGAATATTAACCTTGAAATTGATAGTCAATTGCGTGCAAGTACTTCTTCCCTTAGCTCAGATCTAAAATTTTGGCATCAAAGTAACTCACAGATCTTGCGAGAGCTCGCCGCAATCAGTTCCGATACGCAGAATCTAGAACGATTACAGTTTGCTACTACTACCCTAGGTAAAGCCACGTCAACGTTTCTCTATATCTATACTACGGATGCCGAAGGAAATATTTTGACTGCTTTTCCTAATGTTTCTGATTCAGCCAGAGCTAGTCTCAGTAAAGCAATGCTTAAAGAAGATATCTTTCAGCAGGTTAAATCTTCTTTGAGCATTGCTTTTGGGGATATCCATACTGATGAAATCACTCCTGATTCGCATATCGATGTTGCCGTTCCAATCTTCATGAACAATCGCTTTAATGGCATCATTTTTGCAGCTTTGGATCTCTCTCATATTAAAAACTTTTTAATTGAAAAATCAAAAACATGGAAGACTGAGGCTTTTGTCCTTGATCGTCAGAATAAAATAATTTCTAGTACTTCTCCAGATTTCCAAACGGGACAGTTTTTTGATTTGGCTCAGGGCGGAGAAATTCACGCTATTGGGACTGATCAGTTCCAATGGTTCCCAACTACAAAAGGACTGTCAGCCATGACGCGCTGGCGTAAGTCCTATTATTTACAGCAAGTTACGATCAATAAGGAGATCCCTTGGAGTCTAGCTGTACGTTTGTCGCCAATTCCATACATTGATGTCCTTGAAAAACTGCATACCAAAATTCTCGCTATTTTACTGGCAATTATTTTGCCAGCCACGTTAGCTGCAAATTTCCTTAGCCGCAGGTTTGCAAGCCCGATCGCTAAATTGATGAGATTGACCACAGATCTCCAACAAGATCTTGCAGTAGATAATGACTTTGCTTGGAAATCTAGCAATCTGAAGGAAATTGATGCCCTTGGCTATAACTTCCAAGTTATGGCGATCGCTCTCCAAGAGAAGTTTCATGAAATAGAAGAAGTAAATCAAAGCCTAGAGATCCGCATCCAAGAACGTACAGCTGAACTCCTTAAAAGTGAAGAACGATGGCAGCTCGCGAGCCAAGCTGCTGATGATGGTATTTGGGATTGGAATATCAAAACTGGAGTCACATTTCGCTCAGATCGTTGGCGCACAATGTTAGGTATGAGCCCCAGTATTGACAATGAAAACCCAGTTGATTGGGTAGATTTGATTCATCCAGAAGATCGAGATCGCCTTTTACAGATACAAGAAGATTACTTCGCCCATCGAATTGATCAATATATAACTGAATATCGACTTCGCTGTCAGGATGGCAGTTATAAATGGATAGCAACTCAAGCCAAAGCTTTGTGGAATGAACAAGATGAACCGATTCGCATGGTCGGAACAAATAATGATATTACTGAGAGAAAACTTGCGATCGCGGCGTTGGAAAAAAGAGAAAGCTATCTCACTATGCTCGTCGAGATTCAGCGCTGCCTACTCGCCGAAAATGTCAGCAATCAGGAATATGGCAATATTTTAGGAATACTGGGCAAAGCTTCTGATTTTTCAAGTATTAAATTATTTGTCTGTGAGGGTCAGCAATTTGATGAACCCGAACTCAACTTGCATTCTGTTTGGTTTGATAAAAATATAAGCCACCCTGAAAAATTAGTACAGACTAAATTCAAGCAAATGATCATTAGTTTGCAATGGTTGCCACGTCTTGCTAATGGAGAGATCATCAATGAATCGTTATCAACTATTTCTGAAGCCGAGAGACCAATATTAACAGTTAAAAATCTTCACTCAATCTTAATGATGCCTATTGTTGTTAGTGGTAAATTTTGGGGCTTTTTAAGCTTCCATGACTACCTGTGCGATCGCTTACGTGATTCTGTGGAAGTGAGCCTATTGAAAATTTCGGTCTCTTCTCTCGCCATGCACCTAGAACGCCAGCAAGCAAAAATGGCAATGTTGCAAGCAATGGAATCAGCCCAAACGGCTAATCGTGCTAAGAGTGAGTTCCTTGCGACGATGAGTCATGAAATTCGCACACCGATGAATGCGGTGATTGGTATGACCAGTTTATTGTTAGATACAGAACTTGATGCTGATCAACAGGAATTTGCAGAAATTGTGAGATTAAGTGGAGATAATTTACTCACAATTATTAACGATATTCTCGACTTCTCAAAAATAGAATCGGGGAAATTAATTTTAGAGAAACATTCCTTTATCCTACGACATTGCATTGAAGAGTCCCTAGATCTTTTAGCTTCTAGTGCAATTAATAAAGGGATTGAGCTAGCCTACTGCATAGATACTGATGTGCCTGAATGGGTTGTTAGTGATATAACACGCTTAAGACAAATATTAGTTAATCTGTTGAGTAATGCCGTTAAATTTACATCTCAAGGGGCTGTAACGTTGAGAGTATCTGTAAAAGAAATTGATCAGCAACATCAAAATTATCAATTACTATTTGCAGTTAAAGATACTGGTATTGGCATCCCAAAAGGCTCATCTGGGTTTGAGGGGTAAATGGTACAGTATCGATACAATTATTGGCGACATGGTAGGGCTGTAACTGTTGCTCCGAGAGGATTCTGATTACTATTAGCTGTGCTTATCCCCATGAACCCAGAAGAGCCCCCAAAAGACCGTTTTGATCGCCTATTTCAGCCTTTTAGCCAGATAGACTCATCCACAACTCGCCAATATGGTGGCACTGGGCTGGGGCTAGCGATCGCTAATCAATTAACTTTACTGATGGGCGGCGAAATGTCTGTAGAAAGTGAAGTTGGAGTAGGCTCTACTTTTACTTTTATGATATCTACTGTTGCTGATATCAATACAGTAATTCCTAAAGAATGGGATTTGAGTCTTGTCGGTAAACGCATTTTAATTCTTGAAGATAATGACGTTAGTCGTGAAAGCTTAACTATATTTGCTCAAATATTACAAATGGAAGTACGGCTCATCTGGGTTTGAGGGGTAAATGGTACAGTGTCGATACAATTATTGGCGACATGGTAGGGCTGTAACTGTTGCTCCGAGAGGATTCTGATTACTATTAGCTGTGCTTATCCCCATGAACCCAGAAGAGCCGGAAGTACTAGCAACTAACTCTAGTGAGCAAGCGATTACATGGCTACAGAGTGACAAAAAATTTGATTTGGCAATTGTTGATGTTGGTATTCCAATTACTATTAATGCGGATAGTTCTAGCGATAAGAGTGACAATTGTGATGTCAGAAATTTAATGAGAATGCAATCAAGCTCACTGCCAATAATTTTACTCTCCCATTTCTTCAGTTGTGATTTTTTTAGCCCTGACCCGATGACAATATGTTTGAGCAAACCAATTAAGCGATCGCAGTTATATAATTCTTTATTAAAGCTCTGTAGCCATCATTCTCAAACTACAATTCAAGCAAAACAGAAAGATGTTTCGCATTTCGATGAAAATTTTGCTGACAAATTCCCTTTAAAGATTTTGCTAGCCGAAGATAATATTGTCAATCAAAAAATTGCTACTCGTTTTCTCAATCGCTTAGGATATCATGTCGATGTCGTATCCAATGGCATAAAGGTTTTAGCGTCGATATGTCAACAAAACTATGATGTAATTCTGATGGATGTACATATGCCAGAAATGGATGGATTAACTGCTACAAGAAGAATCGTGGCTGAGTTTCCCCAGAAGCCTTGGATTATTGCGTTAACTGCCAATGCCATGCAAGGCGATCGCGAGATGTGTTTAGAAGCAGGAATGCAAGATTATGTGAGCAAACCTATTCAAATCAAGGAATTAACCCAAGCTTTAGAAAAAGCGTATAGCGCGTTGCGCTTAAACCAAAACCAATAAAATTGGATGGTGCGGCGGAGCCGCACCATCCAATTTTATTGGTTCTTTATTTTACAAAGTGGAGCTTGCCCAGAGAAGATAGTCGCGATCAACAGCGATCGCAGGTATGGCAATAATTTCTGGGGTTTCGTAAGGGTGTAGCGATCTCAGTCTACTCACCAGCGCTTCATAATTGGTTTGTAAAGTTTTGATTAGGGCTAAATGCTCGGACTCATGACAGAGTTTATCTTCCCATATGTAGGTAGACATCATGGCAGTCATGATCTGCACACAAGCCGCAAGTTTTTCTTCAACCAATAAATTGGCAATACTTTGAGCCTGAGTAATTTCAGGGAAAGTTGTCATGATCACGATTAAAGTTGGTTCAGTACTTGACATGATTAATCACTGATGTTAATTGGAAGGAATTCCTGCGATCCTCAAGGTTGGGGGCTGGCATGGGGGCGCAGCCTCTACAGAATATGAATTTTCAGTTAGGGACAATGCCCCCGTGCTTGCCCTGTTACGCTAGCAGTAGGAGATTCATCATCTGCGTTCCACGTAACATCAGTAATCACAAATAAAAAATGGAAGGCATTGCCTTCCATTTTTTATTTTATGATGTAGTTTCTGGAGTGTCACTTGTCGGTTCGGTAGTTGCTGAACTAGCTGATGCTGCTTCTTTCTGAGCACGTTTTTTGCGTTCAGCTTCCACCATATCGGCGATCATTTGACGTGCTTGCTCGATCTTGTCGAGATTAGAGCGATAGAGATCAACATCTTTTAGTAAGCGATCGCTACCAAATTTCAGCGTTTCGCCCACTAACTTGATTACTTCTTCCCGCTTAGTGCTATCGGCAATATCGTCAGGATCGCTGATCTCTAACAAAGCGTATAGCCCCACGCCGAGCAGACGACTGTATTTAAAGTTTTCTTTGCTAGCGATCGTGTGTAATTGCCCAGATAAAGGTTCAAGGTTGATACCAGAGTCTAAGTTGGTCAATATGGCTTTAATGTCACTAGGCGATCGCGTCGCTAGATCGCTCAGAGTTGTGGCATCTTGGCGAATGCGATCAGAGTCAAATTGCAGAGCTGAGCACAATGCATGAAATACGGCAAAGCGATCTGATTCAGGCTTATAACCCACCGTAAAGCGATCAAAAGTTGTCACAAAACCTAATGCAAAAATTGCATCATAAACAAATGTTTGATTTACTTTCAGCAGATGGACTTCCACCAAAAGCTCATCTACAACCCGTCTATAGACTTGATTGACTGGCTTGGGGAAGGCTAAATAAAAATCTTTTTTAGTATCAGAAACGGTACGAACGGTATTCACAGTCAACAAAACCTAAAGACAAGATAGTTAAAATTATCATCGCACAGTTAGCCATAGCTTCAGTCTATCGCTGTAGATAAATTTGATCCTAAAAAGCTAGTAGCAGTGCTTCGCACTGCTACTAGCTTTTTAGGATTTTATGTATAAAATTAGGAGAAGCGCCAAGTAGTAGGATAGTCATTGCCTACCCTACGCAGAGCAATTTAAGCGATCTATATTAAAAAAATTTAGGTGAATTTAGCCATGAATTTAGCTCAGCTAATTTCCGAAATCGCAGCAAAATATGCCGATAAACCAGCGATCATCTTTGCAGGCAAAACTTGGACTTACCAAGAATTCGATCGCCAAGTACAGAATTATGCAACTAGCCTCGATCTCTTGGGTCTCAAAAAAGGCGATCGCGTAGCAATTCAACTCCCAAAATGTATCGAGTTTTTGTTTTTTCATTTTGCGGTTCTCTCCATCGGCGCAATCTCTCTACCTCTAAATCCAGATTATCGCCCTGAAGAAATCGTCTATTTTTTAACGGATTCAGGTAGTTCACTGTTTGTCACTAATAGTCATCTTCTGAGCAAAGTGCGATCGGCAATTCAGGACTTAACAGAATTACAAATCCTACTCAAAGAAGAATTACTTCCACCAACAGAAGTAATTCTTCCAAAATACCCCGCAGGTGGTGATGATATTGCAATGATTTGCTACACATCAGGCACAACGGGACGTTGCAAAGGCGCAGCGATTTCTCATCGTAATCTTATTGCCAATATAAAAGCTCTGCACAAAGCTTGGGAATGGAGCGATCGCGATATTTTGCTCCATGTCTTGCCCTTATTTCATGTGCATGGACTTAATGTCGCTGCTCTGGGTTGTTTGTACGCAGGAGCGACTATGATCGTGTTTGAGAAATTTGAACCACGCCAAGTCTGGGAAACCTTAGCATCAGAAAGCTGTACCTTGTTCATGGGCGTTCCCACTATTTATCAACGACTAATCAATGAGTGGGGAAAATTGGAATCTCAGGCAGATTTACAGAAGATGCGCCTATTCGTCTGTGGTTCCGCTCCCTTAAGCGATCAGCAGTTCTATCAATTTGAAAATATTACAGGTTTTCGTATTCTAGAACGCTACGGCATGACCGAAACAGGAATGAATGCCTCAAATCACATTGCGCCAGAACATCGTAAAGCCAAGAGTGTTGGATTCCCTTTAGAAGGTGTAGAAATTCGGATAGTTAATCCTGAAGGTAAAGATGTGGCGATCGCAGAGGTCGGTGAAGTCTGGATACGTGGCGCAAATATCTTTCAAGGCTATTGGGGAATGCCAGACAAAACAGCAGAATCATTCACTGATGGATGGTTTCACACAGGCGATCTCGGATTTCAAGCTCCTGATGATGACAATAGATTGTACTTAGTCGGTCGCGCTAAGGAACTAATTATCACTGGTGGATTTAATGTCTATCCCAAAGAGATCGAAAATGTTCTCGAATCCCACGAATCTGTCAGAGAATCAGCAGTAGTGGGTTTACCCGATAATGATTTTGGCGAAAAAGTCGTGGCTGCGATCGCCCTTAAAGAAGCAATCAATATTACACCTGAAGAGTTAATTGCTCATTGCAAAATTCGTCTCGCCGCCTACAAATGCCCTAAGCAAATATTTTTTGTCACTGAACTCCCCCGCAATGCGATGGGGAAAATCCAGAAAAATATTTTAGTCCAACAAATCATTACGCCCCTTTAGAATAACCGAACCAAAAAGTAAGTTGCCATGCGAAGCATAGCAACTTACTTTTTGGTTCGGCTATCTTGCCAAGCATTGCCAATTCCTTGCACCACACCGCGCCCAATCAAGCCAATCCCACGCCCGATTACATTGGTTAACACATACACAAATCCACTACCAATAAAGGCGATCGCAGATTTTAGGCGAGGAGCGATCGCATCTTGTAGTTCCAGCACCAAAGTTACCGTAAGCTGCACGCCTTCTAGGTTTTGCAACTCCTGATTGCGAGGCGTATAGATACTTACTTTTTTGATCCCGCGATCGGCAAATGTCAACAACATATGGCGACTTTCAAAGATTAATTGTGGGTCAGTAATATACTTTTCTAAGCGATATTTCCAAGATAAATCATTGCGAAACCGTTCTATTTCACGAGTCGCAAGTAGATTGTAACGATAGAAATTATGTTTGATTTCTTCAGTATTTGCAAAATTATTTAAAAGTGGTTGAATTACAGCATTAGCAATTTGAATAATCAAATTATCTAAGATTAACTCTAACCTCTGCATCGCTTCAGTTGTTCCTATAGCAGCAGTAGAATTATCAACTACTAATTCCGTCTCAAACAATAAATGTGATAGAAAATTATCAAATTGAGGGATCTTATCTAAAAATTCTATTTGTATGATTACTACATCATTAAGCAAAATATCTACAACATTAACTTCAGTATCAATATTAGCAAGATCATTCAGAGCGTAATATTTACCAAAGAAATTAATTACAGTTTCCTGCCAAATACTTTTTAAAATGTCAGGTATTTTTACTTCTAACTGTGACGGACTAATTTGAGAAAACCGTAAATCAGTAATACTTTGTTCAATTTGTCGCAAAGCAATATAAAGAAGCTGACGTTTTTTTTCATCTTTTAAAACATCAATTTCCAAAGGCGTTTTGCTGGAATTTAATAAGCTAGATTGCAGTTTGTTAACTGTCTTATCCCATAGACTCGCTTGAACGGCTAAAGCATTATTGCTTGATTTCTGTTCAGACTGATTTTGTGATGTATCAGCTAAGCGATCGCTTATTTCCACATTAGGTTTAGATATCTCCTCAAAAATCTTAGGAACATTACTTGCAGAATCATTAATTGACGCTGTTTTTTGACCCCATAGTCGATTAATCAGCCAGCGTGCAGCTTGTAATTCTCGTGCCTGTCCCGCTAGAACCATTTTGGTAATCTGATCACCAAGCTGATCATTATTGGTATTAGCCAAATTTGCCTTCACCTCAGCTAATACTCGATCAATTCCTCGCATCCCAGACAAATAGAAATTGCGCCGCACGATCGCCACTACAGTCTGCTCAGACAAGTTTTTAACAAGGGGATCGGCTTGATTGAATTGACTAGTTGGATCAATACTAAGACTAATGCGATCGCCCAAATATCGACTGCCTGAAGCAACTTGGCGTATAGCGATAATTAATTCGTCAGGATTAGTCCCCTTTAGGCAATATCCCTCAACCCCAACCCGCCAAGCTGTCTGCACCAATTCAGGGGATTGGCTAGAACTCAACAGTAAAATTGGCAATTTGGGATATTCAAATTTTAAGCGCTGGCATAGTTCTAAATCCGATTGGTGACTGCTTTCTCCTAATAGCAAGTTTTTTGCAGCTAAATTCAGATCGAGAATTACTAAATCAAAAACTGATTCTTCTTGCAAAATCACTAAAGCGTCAGAAATCGTCTCCGCTTCCGCCACTGTTTCTACATCTGAAAATTGAGATAACCATGATCGCATCCCCATCCGAAAAATGCGATCAGCATCAATTAAAAGTAATTTATATAGCTCGTCACTCATTGGGAAATTGGTCAGACGATTTTGCTCAATATATCTTAAAGTTCTACGGTTAAACTAATATTCAAATAAATGGCAAAAATATTGTCAGAATTTCGCCGTCAAAGGCGGCGCTGGTGGAATGCATTCTTACGGTAAGCTTGCCACCCAGAGCCTTTAGCAAAGTCTTCGTAGTGGGCAAACTCAAACTTAAGGTTCCTGTTTCAGGCTGGAGCATTAGCCATTGTCCAACTGCTTTGAGCAATGGTAAATCACCACCACCTAGTCGCGTTACCTGCGATTGAAATTGCAATTTTAGATATTCGCCAGCACTGGTTAGGATTAGCTGAATATGACTATCGGGCGGAAAACTACGAACTAGGCGATCAACTAGACCATTGAGAACTTGAGATAGCAGCAATCCATTGCTATAAATCGCAGGAATCTCAGTTGGTAAAATCATCTCTAGAGAAATCTGTCTTCTTCCTGCATGTTCCTGCCAACGCATAAATCCATCGCTCAAAATCTCTTCGATTTGTGTCGCTTCCAACATAATTGGGTAACTATCAAGTTGCGCCGCCTCAAAAATTAGATTAAATCTTTCAATCTGTTCTGTACATTCAGCATCAACTCGATCTAATCGTGTTTTCACTTCCGCAGATATATCCTTACGCCGCTTTAGCGATCGCACCAACATCCGAATCGTAGTAAGAGGAGTGCGCACCTCATGGGTAATAGCTTTGATAATATCGACTTCTTGGATTTCAGGAATCGGCAACTCCTGATGAATCGAAGATTGCGCCATCAAAACTGCACCAAATCTTGCCATGATTTGATAAGGCGGCAATATGAGTGGAAATTTTTGGAGCTTAGTTTGTAATAAAGTTTGCTGTTCAGTGCGACGAATTCGCGGTAAAAGTACTGCGATCGCAGCTTTAATGGCTGTGGGATGAAGCGACCAGACGCAGCTATGACTTTTAGCCGAAGATAGTACTAAGACGCAGAAACTCTCAGTAACTAAAATACAAAACCATTCTTGGTGGAGACTATCTGCTTTGGGGATCGAGACAATTTGTGTATTTCCAATCGGCAATGAAGCCGTCGGAAATAATGAAGATTTACTGGTAGTAAATACCCAAGTTTGTAATTCCGTCTGCCGATAGGCTGCATTCGGGAAAATATACGGATGATGAGTTAGCAACAGCCCTTTCAGCTGGCTGTGAATCGAAAATTGCTGAAGGACAGCGATCGCTTGATACCAGAATTCCTTCGCATCAGTTTGGTGCAACTCTTCGACAAACTCATGGGTTTGTAGGTCTTGATGCAGAGCCTCATATATTGTTGCCAATCCTGTTGCCAAGTTTAGTCATCCTTAAGCTAGTTATACGCTTACGCTTTTAGGAAAAATCAATATTGCATCTTCAAACTGTCTACAACAGCTTGAAAATGCAAAACCCATATTTTTCTTGGCTTGCGGTTTTCACATTGTGCTTGCCAACATGAAAACCGTGATAAGTGCCGTTTCCTAAAAAATAAAATTAACGACCTTGAGCGAGAGCAACTTCAGCGCGGTCAAATTCTTGTAATAAGCGATCGCGCACTTTTGCAGGTACAGCTCGTTTGTTCGAGCCATTGTAATATCCTGCCAATGTATTCAACGCCGTTGACATTGTTGTATAGGAATACAAACCACTTTTTTCGCGATCGGCTCGATAACGAGATACATAGGCATTAATTTTATATCTTGCTGACGTTTTTACCGCAGCACGGTTTTCAGCATCTTCAGCAAGATTAATAGCTTCACGTAAAGTTTTCAGGGTATCGGTCGTATCAGCGATGTAATTACCTGTCAAACCTGCATTGACAAGCGTTTGTATTTCTTTCGTTGATAACGATTCGCCCTTTTTGGCAAATAAGGCAGCATTAGCTGCTGGCGTAAAACCGCCAAGTACTACTAGAGCCGCCAATGCAAACGCGATCGTTGATCGATATAAGCCTTTTAAAGCACCATTTAAAACTTCTAAAGACTTAAATAAAGACTCGTATTTTGCCTTCATATTTTATAAAAATATATATTTGTTGTCCCTTTAATCTTATTGCTTTTCGGGCAAACTACCCTAGTATCAAAAGGAGGGGATCATAATGTCAGGAAGCTATGACATTATGATCCCCTATTAAATTTTCTCCAGCAAACGCCACAACAATTACGGGTATTTGGTTTTGGCTGAGTATTTTTACTGAAAACATTCTATAAACTAGTCTAAACCAATAGAAGATAACCCTTCCAGCCATTGACCTTCTCAGAAAATTTGGCAAAATGTATTTAGCTACAAACCGAATCCTCAGTTCTAAGCAACTGAGGTAGACACAATTAAAAGCAGTTGGAGGTTAATTATATGGCGAGGGAACGTCCTCCCCTAGAAGAAATGACCTTGCGTCAGCTTCGCAAAGTAGCAGCAGAGCTAGAGATTTCTCGTTACAGTCGAATGCGAAAATCTCAGTTACTAGCTGATATCCAAACTATTCTTACGGCTCAAGGTGCAGCCTCAAACCAAGCAGATCGTAGTAACTCGGAGACACAAGAAATCGTGGAAGCATCAAAGTTTAATGTCGGTAGTGAAGAAACAGAAGAAAATCTAGAATCGCTTGCTGCCATTGATCAAAGTATCGGTGATTTGCCAAGTGGTTACGGTGAAAGCCGAATTGTCCTATTACCTCGTGATCCCCAATGGGCTTACGTATATTGGGATGTTCCTAATTCTCAGAAAGAAGAATTGAGAAAGCAAGGCGGACAGCAGTTGGCACTTCGTTTATATGATGCCACCGATGTTAATTTGGATTACCAAACTCCTAATAACTTACAGGAATATAACAGCGATGAACTCGCTCGCGAATGGTATTTGCCAATTCCTATTAGCGATCGCGATTATGTAGCTGAACTTGGCTATCGTTGTGCTGATGGTCGTTGGTTAGTGCTAACCCGCTCTAAAGTAGTTCACGTTCCTCCTGTATTTCCTTCGGAATGGGTCGAAGACAACTTTATTACTGTTCCTTGGGATCAAACTCTTAAGGGTCAAACCTTCTTCACTTTGGTTCCTCCCGCCAAGAAGGTTGCAGCCGTGCCCGAAGAAACAACCACTAGCGATAGCTCCTACGACGAAATCTTCAATATTGCCCGTGAAGCAGAAGTCCAGAGAATCTCTGGCTCTCTCTATGGCTCTATGCAGCATGAAGCTATGGCTCCTCAGTCTCTTAGCTCCTACGTCTTCCCATCTGGTGCAGGTCTATTTGCAGGTGCGGCAGGTGCAATCAGTGCAAGTGGTATTAACTACTCTGGCATTGGCATGTCTAGCTACAGCTTCTTCTCTAGCGAAGCGCCTATTCGTCCTCGCCAGTTCTGGTTGGTTGCTGACGCTGAGTTGATTGTCTATGGTGCAACTGAGCCTGATGCTTCAGTTACAATTGGCGGTCGTCCTATCAAGCTCAATCCAGATGGTACATTCCGTTTCCATACTTCTTTCCAAGATGGCATTCAAGATTATCCAATCTTTGCAGTTGCTGCGGATGGAGAACAAAATCGTGCTATTCACATGAAGTTCGAGCGTCAAACCCTTGAGCGACGGACTAACACCAAAGAAGAAGCAATTCCCGAATGGATTAGCTAGATTTCTAATTTAAAAACAAACCCAAAAAGAGAGTTGCGAAGCTATGTTCTGCAACTCTCTTTTTGCTTTTAAGCAGCTGGGCATAACTACTCCCTTCCCACCAAAGAAATAGCCATATAAAACCAAGAATTAGCGTTGGGGGGGGGCGCCGCC
>JALQCR010000027.1 GCA_023336205.1 Pseudanabaena sp. Salubria-1 | reverse complement strand
CCGGCTTCGACTTTGCTCAGCCAATGTTGGCTGAGCGAAGTCGAAGCCATATAAACTTGGTGGGACATTTTTTCTCACCAAGTCCCTAATGATATAAATTAGCGATCGCTATATCAGGCGATCGCTTAACTATATCTACTTTTAAAGCTACCAAATTGTCTGAATATTTGATAAATTTCACATTTCAATATCCTTGGGAAAGTTTGCCCATATTTCTTTTCTGGTTGCTGAGAGTTCTTCTTCAGTGAGGTTAATATCTGCATTTGCCCACAATCCTTTGATACTTTTACTTGTGGCTTTAGGTATTGTTTTGGCTTGCAAAAATTCGGCAAATTCTAATAGTGCTTGCTGTTTTTCAGTTGGTAAGGTTTTGATGACTGCGATTAATGTTTCTTCGATTTTAGGTAATGTTTGCATGATTTTGACTCCGTTTAGTTGTTAGATGATTAGAAAACTAATTTTTTCATTCTTTTTTCTTAATCCGTTTTTTCTTCTCGACTTTGAGCAATGGCGCACTTAGGGCTTCATAGAGGCTAAATAAATATTCGATGCGGTTTAGTTCGCTAACGAAGGGTTGGGGACGATAGCAAAGGTCTACGGCTTTGTCTAGGGCTTGATGAGCTTTTACTAAGTCAGGCGGCATGGTGAGGGGATCGTAAAGATCGGCGAGGCTGCTATCGGGATATTTTGCTCTTGTGTCTAATACTGCTTGCGCGGCGGTTTCGACTTTTTGCTTTTGTTTGTCGTTTGCGGTTTCAGGGAATGGATAGTTGTTGTAAACGATTGTATTGGAATAGCGAAAATCACTTTTTAATCTTCCACAAACGTACTTAATCCAAGTCATATGCATTTGAGATGTCAAAATCCCAAAGATATAGGGACTAGCATTAGGCAAAGCAATACAGCTATCATTTACAATAAAATCTTCTGAATAAAAGCCCAAAGGAATATATTTCCTATTCTCAGAAGAAGTTCTAGGAATTAATAAAAAATCACTATTAGGTTGTCTTGGCTCAGCGAATAGAGTAGGAAAGTTTGCCATTTCACGAGTTTGAAGCTTTGTACTTTCTAAACGATAATTTTTGACAGCTTCAATTCTTTCCCGAATCTTAGGCATCTTTTTTAGTTCACTTGGATCTATATCTTTAAGGTATAAAACCCATCTATTTCTTCCATTTAGGAACTCATCACCACTTAGGATTGGACGGAATAATTTAATTGCTTGTGGTTCCTGAGACAGGAAAATCTGTTTATCCTCATCATTAAATAGATAAAAACCACCATCAACAATTTTATTACCATAAATCGTTTCAGGAACATTACAAATAGGTTTAGTTCTTTTTAGAATTACTAAATCATTACCTTCAGCTAGATATGGATTAATATTTCTAACCTTTCTCTCTGTAGGTTCACCTTTGATATCTACATAATCAAAAATCCTTTTATTTTCAATATTTCGCAACCCAAAGCCAATAATCACACAATGTACAGCCGCATTACCTTTTGCCTCATTACGCCAGCTAAAAGTCCGATGAGCAAAATGAATTTTAATTTTATATCTGTTGTAAAGCTCTTGCCAGAGAATCCCCACTTGTTCACCTTGAGAAATAGAACTTGTACTAACAAAAGCACAGCGAACATCTGTGTTTTGAATTAGCTGTGCTGCCTTGATATACCAAGGCGTTACATAGTCCAATACCCCCGAACCATTTACCCCAGCAAAGATCAGCTCCATATCTGCTTTTTGTTGAGCGTTTTGTAAATGTTTCCCGACAAATGGAGGATTACCCAAAATAAAATTTAACTTCTCTTTTGCAACAACAGACTCCCAATCAATCCGCAACGAATTACCATGCACAATCCTCGCCGCCTTCTCCAGAGGTAAACGCGCAAAATATTGTCCAAACTCACTGCCCACCTTCATGTTCATCTGATGGTCGATCAACCACATCGCCACCTCAGCAACCCGCACCGCAAACTCATCATACTCAATCCCCGCAAACTGATCCACATTCACCTTAATAAATAGCCGCACATCAAGGAAACTCTTGTGCTTCCTATACAACTCCTTTAAAATCTCAAGCTCTAAATCTCGTAACTCGCGATAAGTGATAATCAAGAAATTACCGCAACCACAGGCAGGATCGAGAAAATGCAAATCTGCAATCTTTTGATGTAACTCCTCTAGCTTATTGCGATTGCCCTTCGCTTTCTCAAACTCAACATACAAATCATCCAAAAAAAGCGGTCTAATCAGCTTTTGAATATTCTTCTCAGAAGTATAATGCGCCCCCAAATTACGCCGTTCCGTCTGATTCATCACCGCCTGAAACATTGACCCAAAAATTGCAGGAGAAATCAACGACCAGTTAAAAGCACAAGCTTCAAGTAACTGAGATCGCATATCCTTGTCAAACGCCGCAGGCTGCAAAGGTTCCTCAAATAGCTTCCCGTTCACATGGCGAAACTGCATCAAACTCTCATCTAAATTCTTTAACCGCTTCTCTTTTGACGTATTCAAAACATGAAAAATAGAAGCAATGTGCATTGCTAAATCGCTGCCATCTTCCTTTGTATGGAGATCGATATATTCCCAAAAAATACCATTTCTATCAAAGATCGCCGTATCATCCGCAAACAGACAAAACAACAGCCGCACCAGATAAACCTCTAAGTCATGCCCCGTATAGCCATTCTCCTTCAGGCGATCATGCAGTTTTCCCATCAACTCCGCCGCCGCGATATTGACAGGCGCTTCATCTTTATAAATGCGCTTCTGATAACCAGCGATCACCTCAAATAGTTCAACCCGATTAACAAAATCCTTTAGCTCAAACTCCGTAGTCTGATCGGTATCTAAATCATAGAGCCTGAATTTCTGAAAATCCGACACCAAAATATATTTGGGTAACTCATGCTCCTTTAAATTGGGAAAATAATCCTTAGCCTGTTGTGTCGCCTTATCTAAGTCCTTGCCCCTAGACTTATGCTCCACCAAAATCATTCCCTTCCACAGCAAATCAATAAACCCTTGCTTGTTATCTGCCTTTTTAATTGGCAACTCAAAACTCCCCACCCGCCGCCGTGAAATACCAAACACATTAAAAAATTCATTCCAAAAAGATTGTGACTCCGCCTTCTCTGAAGTCTCACTTTCCCATTCCTTAGAAAAGGCGATCGCCCTTTGCTTAATCTCATTCCAACTTAGCGGCATATCGGCAAATGTTAAGGCATAATTTTAGGTAATATTTATACTAGCATTTGTTTCTTAAAATTACCTATAATTAACTTAAGGATAGGAAACAGCAGGAAAAAGGCGATCGCCTACGTTCTCTAATCTAAGAGCAAAAAACAAGAATTTGAAAAACATAGGAAACTACGATGATTGCCACACCCCTCAGTAAACCTACTAACTTAACTTCCACTGCGATCGCTGAGCAAGTTAGACCACTTGCCGAAAATCGCGTGATCTTGGATAACATTAGCTGGGATACATTTGAACGATTACTTACTGATATTGGCGATCGCCGCAAAACTTTATTTCATTACATCAATAGCACGTTAGAAATTATGTCACCCCTCTCACTCCATGAAGGTAGTAATCGGTTTATTGATGATTTAATTCGAGCATTTTCTGATGAATTAGCAATTGATTTGCGAAAGCTCGGCTCTTTGCTGATGAAGATTCCTGATCTCAAGCTAGGAGCAGAGCCAGATTCTTGTTACTACATCCAAAATGAGCCAATAATTCGTGGTAAAGAAGTAATTATCGTAGGACAAGATCCAGCACCCGACTTAGTTTTAGAAGTAGATATTACCAATCCAAGCGATCGCCGTTTACCAATTTATGCTTTGCTGGCTGTGCCTGAAGTCTGGCGATATGATGGCTATAGTTTAGAATTTCTCGCCTTAGAAAATGGAGCATATCAGCCAATAGAAAAGAGTTTATCTTTTCCTGATTTGCCAGCCGCGATTGTTGTGGAATATGTGCAGAAGCGCCTAACTTTAGGAGAAAGTGGAACCTTAAGGGAATTTCGTAAATGGGTGAGAGAAAATGTTGTGCGGGATGAGGTGATTTAGGCGATTTCACATGAGACAAACCCCAAAAGTGTTGCTATACTTTCGGGATTTGGTATTAACTAGTGGTGGACGCTTCGCGCCCACCACTAGTTAACTGTATTGACGCTTGTGATATGACTGCAATTGGTAAATATGATAAAACAACTGCCAAAAATATTTTTCGGTTAATCCACAGGTAGAAGCACCTCGCAACACGACATTGGAATACCAATCATTGGGAGCGAGTTCACGAGATAGCTTATTGACTACGCTATAGGTTCTGACATTGGTGTAAACCGTTTGACCAACAGTAACTGTAATCAATTCATGCTGATAGCCACCCCTCGATACATCTTCACGCAGATCAAGCTGATCGCTTAAACGCATCGGTAAGCAATATAAAACACCTTCTACATGTGAATTCGGATCTTTGACAATATCTAAGCAACCGCAATCACGATGGGGCGATCGATAATAAAAGCCAAGTTTATATCCACTTAATCTTGCTACGCCAACAACATAATGATGGGCTGTCTCACCAAGCGATCGCTTCAAATCCACAGGACACATACAAGAGCCGTAAGCAAAATAGTAAAACATCAGCTCGGATTGATGACCTGACTCCAGATGAGAACTTTCTGAAGTCTGTAAGTGCTGTATTGAATCTGATTTGAGCGAATCTACCATATCTGTAAGCTAGGCAAAAGCTATTTAGTATTCTGGGATACCTGCAAAAAGTATAAAGCTTTGTGTATGCTCATTTAAATTAACTATTTAGATAATTCAAGCGTTAAAGGCTTTATTGCTAATTGATGTGATCAAGTATGTCGCGCCTAATTCTTGAAAACTATGCCTGAGTATACAAAAAAAGATCCAGATCTAGAATCTAACGCCCATTTAGATGATCAAGTGGGCGATCCAGTGCCAGAAACTCAGTTATTGCCCAAAACAGGATTGTGGGAATTAGCAATAGTTTTTACTAAGCTTGGTGCGATCGCCTTCGGAGGCCCAGCCGCGCATATTGCTCAGATCGAGTTAGAAATAGTGCAGCGTCGTCAATGGCTCAATCGCGAAAAGCTATTAGATTTATTGGGTGTTACCAACTTAATCCCAGGTCCTAATTCTACTGAATTAACAATTCATATCGGGCTAGAGCAGGCGGGATGGCGAGGAGCAATCGTGGCGGGAGTCTGTTTTATAACCCCTGCAATGCTATTAGTGTGGGGATTAGCGATCGCTTATGTGGAATACCAAACTATTCCGACCGTTGGTTGGTTATTGTACGGAGTCAAGCCAGTAATTATCGCAATTATTGCTCAAGCTGTATGGAAATTAGGACGAACAGCCTTAAAAAATATCCCAACTTGGTGTGCAGGGATTTTAGTCCTAGCTCTATATTTTCTGAAAATCAATGAAATCGCACTAATGATCGGCGCAGGAATCACCGTTAGCCTCGTTCATAATTTAACATCCTTCCAAAAAAACAAATTCCTCTCAATCTTCCTTTTTCCTTTTTCCTTTTTCCCTTTTCCTTTAGTCGCAGCTACTACCGCAGCTTATCCCAAAACATGGACAGCCGTATTTCTCACCTTTCTCAAAATTGGTTCTGTCCTCTATGGCAGTGGCTATGTACTATTAGCTTTTGTGCAGCAGGAATTTGTCGATCGCACCCATTGGCTAACTTCACAGCAATTATTAGATGCCGTGGCGATCGGGCAGTTTACCCCAGGACCTGTATTTACGACTGCAACATTTATCGGTTATCTCGTTGCTGGAAATCTGGGTGCGATCGCAGGGACGATTGGTATATTTTTACCCGCGTTTATTTTCGTTCCATTGATCAATCCATTTGTGGCAAAATTACGCAAATCGCCTTGGACAGCAGGTTTTCTTGATGGCGTAAATGCGGCTTCCATTGGTTTGATGGCAGCCGTGGCATGGGAATTAGGGCGCGGCACTTTAATTGATTTTTGGACAATTATTGTAGCGATCGCAAGTCTCTTCATTCTACTTAAATTTCCAAAAGTTAATTCTGCTTGGTTGGTGATTGCTGGAGCAGCGATCGGCTGGCTGCTTAAATTTAAAGCAATTTAATCAAGAGCTTTCAAAGCTATACTAAACACAGCGAATTACTTAAATTTTGCGGTTGAGGTCAATTTTATGGTTCTCCAAGTCTCACCCATCAAAACCGAGCCAAAAATTACTTGGGTAGCTTTACCTGCTGACTTTGTATTACCAGATGATCCAGTGGAAAATATTCAACAACCGATTTTGGCTGCTGCTCTCACCGATGCATTAGGAGCCGCAGGACTGATTCAAGCAGAAATGCTCATTGGTTCTAACTTTGGTTTAGTTGCCTCAGTAAATTCGCGAACTATTGTCAAAGCTCCTGATTGGTTTTATGTGCCTAAGGTTTCTCCTGTTAGCAAAGAGATGACAC
Source organism: Pseudanabaena sp. Salubria-1 (assembly GCA_023336205.1). Classification (GTDB taxonomy): domain Bacteria; phylum Cyanobacteriota; class Cyanobacteriia; order Pseudanabaenales; family Pseudanabaenaceae; genus Pseudanabaena. The sequence goes on along the minus strand of JALQCR010000027.1, from coordinate 83,467 downwards.
GACGCAGTTACACTCCTAATCTAGAAGGTGAGCCAGTAGCAATCGTGATGGAATTCCTCTCGGAAACAGAAGGTGGTGAGCTTTCAATCAAAGCTACTCCTCCCTATGGCAATCTTTATTTCTACGAACGACTTCTCCAAGTGCCAACTTATATTATTTACGATCCTGCTGTTCCAAGTTTAGAAGTGCGCTGCTTCCAGAATGGTCGTTATATGCTTCAAGAAGCTAATACTCAAGGACAGGTATGGATTCCAGAAGTAGATCTGTTTCTAGGGATTTGGTCTGGAACAAGGCTAGGGCAACCAATAAACTGGTTGCGTTGGTATGATCGCTCTGGCAAATTGCTATTATGGAGCGCTGAAAAGGCAGAAATATTAGCAGCGAAGTTACGTGAACTTGGAGTTGATCCCGATACACTAACTTGATTAAAAAGATAATTCTTGAAATAGTTCTAACAAAGGAAGGCTAAAATCAGGAATAACATCTTCTCCATCAAGGTTGTCTTCTAACTGCAAAAGCTTTGATGGTTTAGGTTTATGGTAAACCAATACACATTCTTCATCGGGCAAGATTACCCATACCAACCGAGTCCCATTCTCAAAATACTCTACGAGCTTGTTATGGATTTCCTCAAAAGTGTTATTGGGAGAAATAATCTCTACAGCTAAATCTGGAGCCCCATCAAAAAATCCTTTTGGTAGCCGCTTTAATCCTTGTAAGCGTTCTCTAGCAATAAACGCAAGATCAGGCGATCGCTTATTGCCTGTTTTCATCTTGAAAGCTGTACTAGAGTCACAAGTTACACCAAGCTTATGAGTACGCACAAAGCCTGTCAAAAAATATCCGAGAGTAAGTGCTAAATAGCCATGCTCTACACCTGAATTTGCCACAACAATTAGCTCTCCATCCACATATTCATAAAGGTTGCCATTTTCAGGCAATGACATAAACTCTTGATCTGTCAAAGCTTTAGGGTTAGCTAATTCTAGATTGGCGATCGCTTGGGTCATTAGATTTAAGTCCACAGATTAAACTAAAATATATCATTTCAAAACTCAATAATATTCGTCTCACTCGTGCTAGTACCTGACAGATCGAGATAAGTAACTTCAATCTGTTTACGAATCTCAGCCTTCCGTTGCCTTGCTTCTTTTACTTTGGCTTGACATTCATAACCAAAAGCAGGATTGGCAATCACATCAGTACTTTGATATTTGCTTAACCAGTCTTTCTCATGCTTCTCGCACATGATGTATTGAATCTTTGCGATCGCAGCTCTTACTAAGATCTGAGGGCGCAATAACCCAACTCGCGAGTTTTCGTCAAGCCAGAGCAGATGCTGTAGTTGCTCAGCCACCTCGGTTGTTTCTGCACAGAGAATCTGTAATTGTTGCACTAAATGATCTGGGTAAGGCTCTTCCGCAGCAAGGGAAGTTTTTTTCTCTTGAATTAGATTGAGAATAATTTGCCAAAGATAGCGATGATTGGATTGCGTAAATTCAATATTCTCTTCTTCCGCAATCTCTTGATATAAATAAGCCCGATGTTGGGGGAAATGCAGATAAATTTGCAAAAGTTGCGTTTCGGCAATATGTAGCGAATTTGTGGTCGTGGTTAGCGACGGTGCAGGCTTATTGCTGTTCCAGCGCGTGTTGCGTAACTGACGACGCAGATCTTGCTCTAGGCGCAATGCAAGATAAGAATTACCCTGCGATAAGCGTTGTGCCGAAGTATGGATGTAATGGGTGCGAAAGAAAGAATCAACGGGTAAATTATTTAATAATTGCGCGATCGCTTGGCTGCTTTTTTGGAAGCGATCGGCTTGGTTAAGATCTTGACCTGCAAGGATTTGATCGATTTGCCAATCGAGAAATAATGGTGCATTTTTAAGTAAATCGCGATATGCTACAGCACTATGTTGTTTGAGATACTCATCGGCATCTTTTCCATCGGGCATCGTCAACACCCGCAACTGCACAGTTCCATTAAATACTAATTCCTTAAAACCTGCGATCGCCTTTTCTGCCGCCGTAATTCCTGCCTTATCGGCATCAAAGTTCAGAATTACATTCTTAGTTTCGGTATATCTCAATAACTGCTTCATTTGGTCAGCATTAAGAGCCACACCCATCGTCGCGATCGCCTGTTCAATTCCTGCTTGATGCAAGGCGATCGCATCGAAATATCCTTCTACTACAATTGCTTGGTCAGACTTAGCGATCGCATCGCGAGCCTTATCCATCGCAAACAAAACTGATCCCTTACTGAATAGTTCTGTTTCAGGAGAGTTAAGATATTTTGGCTCTTCATCTCCTAATGATCTCCCACCAAAGGCAATTACTCGACCTCTAGTATCGTGTATGGGAACCATCAAGCGATCGCGGAAGCGATCATAAAATCCATTACCTGTTTTGCGTGGAACGATCAAGCCCGCTTCTTCAACTAAACTCACAGGAATCTGCTTTTGCTGCACCAGATAACCCATCAAGGTTTCCCAACCCGCAGGCGCATAACCCAGTTGAAATTTCTGGATTGTATCTTTGCTCATTTGCCGCTTTTCGCTGAGATAGGCAAGTGCTGCTTTGCCTTGATGGGCATAGAGGGCATGTTGATAAAAACTGGTGGTCAAAGCCATCACTTCATAAAGGCGATCGCGATGGGAGATTTGACGCTGTATTTCTTTGGCTTTTTCAGGTTCGACTGTGGCAATGGGAACGTTGTATCGTTTCGCTAAATCCAAAACTACGTCAGAGAACGATCGCTTATCGATCTCCATCAAAAACTTGACTGCACCGCCAGCCGCCCCACAGTTAAAGCAGTGATACATCTGCCGCGCTGGATTCACTGTCAGTGCTGTGGCGTTTGTCCCATTATGAAAAGGACAAGCGCCCCGAAAATTTGCCCCACTTTTGCGTAGTACAACGCGCTCGGAGACGATATCTACGATGTCTGCCCTTTGACTTACTTGGTCAATGGTGTCTTTGTGGATTTGGAACTGTGCAGACATGATCGCGATCGCCTATTTGTAAACCGCAGTATGCTCAATATATTTTATATCAATCACCATCAAAAAAGTAGAGCCAATATTATGTAGGCTTAATAATTTGCTAGTTAGTAATTCAATTCATCAGGTTCTATTGCATCCAAAGGTTTCCAGCGAATTCTGATTTTTTGCTTAGTTGCAATTACAACTGCTCTCGATTCTAAATCTTGACCATGATTTATCAAAACTTCTTGAAGTAGTTTCTTTCTCTCTAATCTAGGCAGATTCTCTAAACGTAGAACCCCATGATGAGACTTTTGTTGTAGCCAAATCATTTGCTCAAAGTCAACATCAGTAGTAATGATAATTCGCTCTTCTCTCACTGCCCAAGCAATAATATCATCATCAGACATTTTCGGATTTACATCACTGACAGATATAACTTCATGACCTAACTCTAAAAGCCATGTTGATAAAGCGCCACTGGCATTGACATCAAGTAGAAATCTCATTATTAGGATGCTGCCACTCGTTCAAAGACTTCTTCATTGGCAACAAGGCGCTGAGCATAAAGTAAAGCCGCGTATATGTCAGCAATTTCTAGCTCTGGATAATCCTCTAGAATTTCTTGGATACTCGCTCCTTTGGCAAGCAGTTCTAATATCATGGCAACTGAGATTCTCAAACCTCGAATGATGGGCTTACCACAAAGAACTTCTCTGCTAAATGTAATTCTTGAAAGTAGGTTTTCCATAGGAGTATCTCGAATATATCGCTGTTCTTATTTTACATCTTACAGTCTTTTCTTAACTTGCAGAAGAAAAGACTTCTACATTTTAGAACAACCGTGAAGTTAGGAGTAAAAGCGATAAACCTAGAAGAACTAGAATGGAACTGCCGATATTGTTCCAGAATTGGTGATAGCTGGTGAGAGAAGCGCGTTGCTTGGGGCGATCCTCCATGATTGGTTGCAAAGTTGACAGATCGATAATTGGGAACTTACCGCGTCGAAACCAGCCTGTCGCAATTACCGAGCGATCGCAAAGCATTTCTAGATTTTTGATGGTACTGGAAGGATCGATAATCCATTGACGGAAATTGGGAATGTAATTAATAAAAGCCAAGCCGCCCTGATCTTCCAAACGCATTGAATAGCCAATATAAAACTCATCAGTACCATAGCCGAGCAACTCCCCTGGGATTTGCACAGGAAGCCCTTGGACATAGCTGGCATATGGATCGATGAGCAAGCTCACCAGATCGGTGTCGGTAACTTTACGAAAGTCTGGATAGTGCAAACTACCTTGCAGCATAAATCCTAAGCCTAAGCCAATCATTAATAGGCTTAGTAGTAGCCATCGGTTATACAGTTGCGATAATAGCAACGCTGTAATTAATGCGATCGCAACGCCAACAACAGGAGAGACTTGAATTAATAAATCGCGCCAAAAATTTTGATATAAAAGCTTTTTATTAAGTTTCTTCTCTTCTTTTAATAGTTCCGCAAAGTCATATTCAGTAGATAGCCCCAATTGTTTGGAATAGCCAGCTAAAAATCTCATCCTTTTACCAACTAAGGGATGCGTAGAATGAATCTCTAGCCAACGCCGCCAAGGATTAAATAGTTCCCAGAGAAATACTCGATAGGGATCTTGATCGGTTTGTCCTGAATGAGCTATTTCCATCGCTAGCCCGATCGCAGTCATAGTTTGGCGATCGCAGATGCCAATGGCTCTTGTAGATTCTAAAAGTCGATTGGTGGGCATAGCTGGCTGATTGTAAGGCAACATTTGCCGAGCCATTTTTGGGAGCGCTCTTGCCAGTGCATTGGGGTTTCCAGTGACTTCTGCGGCAAAGCGATCGCTGACAATCGTACTTGCGTGTGAAAGCCAAACCAATAGATAATTACTCAAGGAATAGAGTACATTGGCAAAGCTCGCTGCAACTTGCCAGAGTTGCTTGGCACTTTTAGCGCGATAACTTTGGCGGCTCAATAGAACATAGATGTAATAGAGAATTTGAACAGGAGCAGAAACAAAGGTTAAAACAGCAAAGCTCTTGTTCCGAATTCGTCCTAGCTGATAAGCATAAACCGCTGCAATTTCGTCATCATCTAGACAGTCAAATAACCCACGACTGACCACAATTCTTGCTGAGTTGGAGATTACCCCATAGGTAAAGGCAACGGGAGCATCATCTTCAATCCATCCCAATCGAGGCACAAAAATATTGTACTTTTCACAAAAGTTCTCAATGATCTCCACGGATTCAGGACTTCTTTCATCTAAATCGGCAAGTGTAATCCATTGAATGCGGTGATATTGCTTTTGGGTAATGTCGATAATCCAAGGTGACATAAAAAACAGCAAGATGCTGAATATCGCCGTAACGATCGCCGTTGTCTTTAACCATGCTTCAGAAAAGAAGTCTGTGAAAATTCGCGAAATTACATAGCCGATTAAAAATTGCAAACCAATGATTGCGAGGATAGTCAATACTATCGCCGCAATGAGGAAATAATTGTATCTAGAGGGGAGCGATAAGGTAACGTCTTTTTTGCGATAGCGGCGAGGATCGGATTTGATGACCGAAGCGACATCTTCGTTTCGCTTAATCCGATCATCAGTTGGGGCATCAAGCACCTGTTGAAGTGTGATTAATGATTTTTGAGCCCATTTTTGCAACTGTGGGTCAGATGTTTTGGCTAATTGTTCACAAATAGCGATCGCTTTATCGGCACGTCCAGTTTTTTTGTATGCCGAAACTAGCCATATTTGGGCTTGCACATAGTCTTTAGAGGTTGGATCAGGACTCTCTTGGCTATATTCAGTCAAGATCGCGATCGCTTCGGTGTAATGCTTTCGCAGCAAGGCTGCTTTGCCAGCTTTTAGTGACATCGTTTCGCCTCAATCTCGCAACATTAAAACTTATTTTGACACTTACCGCACTAATTAAGTAGCTAGGCTCAATTAAATATAAAACTCCAAAATCTGTACCTCCCGCGTAGCGGGAGGTACAGATTTTGGCGCTGGCTAATTGATTATTTTAAGATGCTTAGGAATGAAGATTAAATAACATGTGCATATTAAACCCAAAATTGTGTCGGGGGGGGGGGGCCCGCCCCCCCCAAGTTTGTTTTTTTTTTTTTTTTTTTTATTGGGTATGGGGATTTGTTGCAGCACCGTTCTATACTCAAATAGAAACGTATATCGAAGTTTATGCCAGCATCATTGCGAAACCGCCAACATGCTTTAATTTGCCAGTTAGCTGAATGCATCGAAAAAGTATGGCAGACCAACCTAGATTTATCTCCCTATAGAGTTCCAGAGGGACTTGGCTATATTGAGGGGCATCTAGAAGGCGAAAAGCTAGTGATCGAAAATCTTTGCTATCAAGCGCCCCAATTTCGTAAGCTGCATCTCGAACTAGCGCAAGTTGGTAGCGGGCTGGATATTTTACATTGTGTGATGTTCCCGAATCCCGAATATGCTTTGCCTATATTTGGCGCTGATATTGTTGGTGGACGTGGTGGTGCGATTAGTGCCGCGATCGCAGACCTTTCGCCTGTATAAATGCTGGGCGATCGCTACCTATTTCGATACAATCCAAGCTCTATCGGCACTGCCTGATCTCAATTTCTCTCAACCCCGTGCTTTACCAGAATGGGCAGATATTTTCTCAAATTTTGTTTGTTTGTGCGTCAATGGAGTGCATTAGAGAGCAGGCATTTTTGCAACGAGTGGGCGACTTTTTGACTCTCCACATTGCCAAATAGCTAGCGAGACTAAGCCTCTAATCTCTGAGATTGACGTGGCAAGCTCGATCATAGATCAACAATGTATTGCGAAAAGCAGCAACAAAACGACAAAACTCGTCAGGTGCTGAAAATCCTTTGGTACAGAATGGGCTGATCGCTATACTTGACCACAATGTTATTTGATTCTGTTGCATAAGATTGCAACCTCTAAAAAAGTTAAGGTGAAGCGAAGCGATACAACACATGTAAATAGCCGCTATAGTTTATTACACAAAGCAATTGATATAGGATTCTTACGTATGAAATTTGCTGGAACTTGGCATATCAAAAAGATGGAACTCTGGGACAGGACTTTTGCAATATGGAAGTGCAGAAACATGTGCAGTAGACAAAAGTGGTAATGGTGATTTTCAGTTTGGTTTTTGGTTTCAGGACAAATCGATGGGGAAGTCGTCGAAAATAGATCTGGGGAAGGTTTGAATTTACTTGGGATGGCAACGATGAATGCGATATGAGGCTGCTGGTAGCGGTTGGTTACAGTTGCAGGATGACAATTCTTTAGAAGGAAATATAAAATTTCATGGCGGAGATAAATTATCTTCTGGGCGACAAGTCTGAAATATTTATTAAAACCAAATAAAGATGCATTCTTTATTTGGTTTATATTCAAAAACACTATAATTTCGTTCTAAATGGTTTTAGCTGCTCTATAAGCAATCAAAATATGGAACCAATTCAGATTTCTTAGCTGAATCAAACGTTTTAAACTTGCAGTCTTAATCCCCTCTAAACCAACAACCATCGCATCTGGCGGTACTTGCCCAGCTCTGATACAGCAAGTTCATATATTACAATCCCTCTGTACTTAGATAGTCAGTACTCTGTTCTGTGATGCCGCCAAGTAATACAACTGGCGAAATGCCGAAATCTCGCCAGCAAGCATTGGCTCTCTCAGCAGGATATAAACTGCCGCCTTCTTAAGGTGATTTTTTGGAAGTAGCGTAAAACCTCGGCTCTGGCTTCATCAACGATGTCATTAACGCGATCGCGTAGAACCGGGGAGTAGTGGTCACGGGCAACTGAAAACGTTGACTAATTCAGCAAGCTCAACATGGGCATCGGCAAGTACCGTACCGCCGCCTGCGTAAAGTAATGGTCTTTTGGCTTCACGAGATCAACGCGATCGCAGCGGCAATTTGATGCAAATACCCTTTGACCTTGGGTTGATAACCAGGCAAATCAATCTTCACATCAGGACTATACTCAAATGATTTCTGAGCAATGTCCTTAGGAATATCGATTAATACGGAGTAGGGCGACCGATCCCGCAATGTGAAAAGCCTCGGCAACGATCGCGCAATATCTTCAGCTCTCCAGATCACATAGGAATGCTTAACAATTGGTGATGAAATGTGCCCCAAATATCCGTTTTCTTGAAATGCATCCGTGCCGATCGCATAGGAAGGAACTTGCCCTATGAATCACCACCATTGGAATCAAGCCATTGGGCTGGACAGCAATACCCGTCACCAGATTAGTTTGCTCCAGGACACGAAGTCTGTACGCTGCACCACATTTCCAGTGGCTGAGCATATCCATCAGCATGGACGGCTCCTGCTCGCATGACGCACGAGGTAATGTTTAATTTCCCCTCTTGCCTCAGATTTATAAATTTCATCGTACACTGGCAGGATTGCTCCACCAGGGTAGCCAAAATATACTTAACACCTGTCGTCTCACTATCGACAGAGCAAATGCACCCGTTGTTCGCAAATAGCCTCCTCTAGACTCATACTGATCTTGTTCGCGATCTAAGCAAAACTTGTTTTGAAGCATTTCCAGATACTTTTCGCTTACTACTACGAACAAGTAGTTTGTAGCAAGTACCTTAAGTTGATAATTTGTAGCAATTGTATCGATAATAACATAGACAAGCTGCCCCAAAGCTGCTAAGAACAATGTGATTATCCAAAATTTGGGAGAAAAGCCTGGGCCACTTTAGAATTTTGACTATATTCTAGCCAGAAACAAACCCAAACCCAAAAATGAGTTGCGGCCTTCGGCGCCTGGCTCATTTTTGGGTTTGAGTACCGAAATATTAACAAACGTAATGTAATGTTTGCCCCACTAAAGATCTTTAGCTACAAAAATACGAGACCGTCACATTTGAAAATATAATGACTTCGTGTTCTTCTGTCATATAAGCGTCCATATAACTTCTCATGAGTGCAAATTCAGACAAAGATATTCCAATCAATATCTACCGCCCTGCTAATCCATTTACAGCAAAATGTATTTCTAATGATGTACTGGTCAGACCAGGTGCTGCTGGCGATACCCGTCACGTCAAATTCGATATTTCTGGGCGACCTTCGTTACCTAGAAGGTCAAAGTATTAGTGTCGTTCCGCAGGTGAAGACAAAAATGGTAAACCGAATAAACTTCGTCTCTACTCGTCCTTCAACTCGCCTCGGAGATGATCTTGATGGTAGACCCTATCTTTAAGCGTCAAGCGTCTAAATATCAAAATGAAGCAGGTGAAACCATCAAAAGTATGCTCTAACTATGACCGATCTCGACCTGGTGATGATGTCAAATTAACTGGCGGGTTGGCAAAGAAATGCTGTTGCCAGACGATCCCAATGCCACAATCATCATGATTGCTACAGGAACTGGTATTGCGCCTTTCCGTGCTTTCCTATGGCGGATGTTCAAGAAAAGCATGAAGATTATAAAGTTTAATGGCTTAGCTTGGCTATTCTTTGGTGTGCCAACTGACACAACAGTTTTGTACAAGCCTGACCTTGAATGGCTAGCCTACAAACACAAGCGTAATTTCCGTTACGATGTGGCGATTAGCCGTGAGCAAAAGAACGCCAAGGGCGAAAAGATGTACATCCAAAATCGCATGGCTGAATATGCTGACGAGTTGTGGGAAGTGCTGCAAAAGCCAACTACCCATACCTATATGTGTGGTTTGCGTGGCATGGAAGACGGCATTTCGGAATTCATGACTAAGACTGCTGAAAAGAATGGTGCTGTTTGGAAGGATTTTGAGAAGCAAATGAAGCGTGACGGTCGTTGGCAGTTTTAAAATAAAAAAAACAAAATAAAAAACCACCCGGCGCGCTAGGCCCCCCTCTTCTTTATTAATTAGGTTTTAAACCACACTTGGTTTCATAATTAGAGCTGCTATTGCTTACCCGTAAAAATGGAATTTTTCTGGTTGCTTGTTGGAATTGGCATCGGTGCGATCGCTACTAGCGCTTGCTGGTTTAGCTGGAATTATGCCAAGCAGAAACGTAATCGTAAATTGCGTCAGCGATCGCGTCATGTATTTAAAGCAAAATCGATCCGTAGTTTTAAGTCTTGGGCGCAGAACATCCAAAAAAATATTCAGCAAAACTATAGTGGGCAATTTAATGCTCAATTACTGGAAATTGAAACTACAGAGGATAGAGACGAGCGCTTACTGTGGGCGAAAATTGTTGAACTGTCTCCCATCGGCTATATCCAAGTCAATCAAGATAACCGCTTAGTAATCTGTAATCAACAAGCCGCAAACATGATGGGGATCGCTAACCATCGACAAGGATTAATTCGCAAGCCATTTTTGCTGCAACTAATTCGTTCCTATGAACTTGATCATCTTGTCGAACAAACGCGATCGCTTAGTCTAGGCTCCCAAGTTGATTGGGTATTTCATCCTGCAATACCTGATCCTGTCGATCCAGTACCACAGATAGGTAGACCGATTCGAGCTTTTAGTATTTATTTGGGGTATGGGCAAGTTGGCATTTTTTTGATAGATCGTCAAGAAGCGGTAGCGATAACTCAACAACGCGATCGCTGGACATCGGATATCGCCCATGAACTAAAAACCCCCCTGACTTCGATACGTCTAGTTGCGGAGACGCTCGAGCCCCGTGTTGATCCTGCGGCAAGAATTTGGGTAGAACGTCTGCTTAGCGAAATAGAGAGAATTACCAAACTAGTCCAAGACTTGTTGGAATTAGGACAGATGGATGTGGGCATTGAGTCTGTACTACACCTAAGCGAGGTCAATTTATCGCTAATATTGCATTCGGTCTGGGCAACCCTAGAGCCATTAGCTAATCGCAAACAAGTAAAATTCAAATATATTGGTAACGAAAAATTACTCTGGCTACTTGACGAATCACGTATTTATCGGCTTTTGCTGAACTTATTAGATAACAGTATTAAGCACAGTCCAGCTCTTCAGTCGATTACAATCAAAACCAGCGTGATAGACTCTAACCTACTAATTGAGATAATTGACGCAGGCGAAGGCTTTCCTGAAGAATCCTTACCCCATATTTTTGATCGCTTTTATAAAGTCGATCCATCGAGGACAAGATCGGGTATGGATCGTGGGGGGAGTGGCTTAGGACTAGCGATCTGTCGTCAGATTGTCACATTGCATAAAGGTGCGATCGCTGCCAAAAATCATCCAGATACTGGTGGAGTATGGATTACGATCAAGCTACCATATCTAATACAAAACCACGAAATGGCGTAGCCATTTTGTGGTTTTAAAACCCTTACAGGGTTTGGTTCTTAATTCATAAAGGGGTCTTCATACTTTTGTGAATTGGGATAAATCTTCCAACATAAAAATTGTAACGGTATGAGCAATTTCACAACTAAATCATGAGCGCAGAAAAACTCCTGAAAGAATATGCTTCTGGTAGGCGAGACTTTGCTGGCTTAAATCTAGCTAATGCCAATTTGTTTAATAGTGATTTAATCGGCGTTAACTTGACCAAAGCTGACCTGAGGCGGACAAATCTTGTATTTGCATTTCTTAACAAGGCCACCTTTAACCATGCCAATTTATCGGGTGCAAAACTCGGTGGCGCAACTCTTAACCAAGCAATCATGATGAGTACCAATCTATCCGAGGCGGATTTGCATGGGGCAATGTTGCAAAGGGTGAATCTATTTGGAGCAAATCTTTCCCTTGCCAACTTAATGGATGCAAATCTTAGTGAGGCAGATTTACGCAGCGTAAATCTCCGTGGCGCAAATTTACGAGGTGCAATCTTAAGCGCGACCCTTATGCGCGAAGAGAGGGGCTACCCTCCGACAAACATGAGCGGTGCAAATTTACGTAAAGCCGATTTGCGAGGGGCTAACCTAAGTGGAGCCGATCTTGCGGGAGTTGATCTTTCCAGTGCAAATCTTAGTGAAGCGACTTTCTCAAGGGTAAATTTGCAAGGAGCTAATCTGAGCGGTGCGATCGCGAGCGGTACAATTTTTACTGAAGCTAATCTAAGTAATGCAAACCTTACCGAGGTAAACCTTAAAGGGGCGAACCTGACTAAGGCTGATCTCAAAAATGCAAATCTGCGCCTCGCCAACTTATTTGGGGCTAATCTAACTAAAGCGAATATGAGCATGACAACATTAAGCAACGCAGGCTTGATTCAGGCAATACTTAATGGTAGCGATTTATCGCGATCGCTACTAGATAAAGCAAATCTTAGTCAAGCGAGTTTAGTTGATGCTTATTTAGTCAGAGCTAATCTTGATGGAGCTGATCTTAGCGAGGCTATTTTGACCAGAGCCGAGATGAGTGGAGCCAGCACTATTGGTACAATTTTTAGTGGCGCAACTATGCCCGATGGCAAATCTCACACTTAAGAATAATAGCGCCTAACAAAAATATGGAAGATTTAAATCTTCTAGAGGAAGTTATAGAAAGCTTGGAGCAAGACAACAATGTTCTTCGCATCAAACGACTGATCCTCTTTACCTGTCATGATTCTTGGTCAAATGATGTCAACGAAGTTAAAGCGTTGCATGTGCGTCAGCTTGTCCAAGAATTGATGATCATGTTTCCCGATCTCAATAAGCTTAAGCACAAGCTAAACAGCCAAGTTAAGCAACTGAGCAAACAGTCAGACTATCTGCTTGCTGCTGACAACATTATTGATAGTCTTGGCTTTCTCTATACTCTGCGTGATGAAGGCAAACTGCCCTATAGTTTTTTAAACCCAGAGGTATCATCAGACTCTCAAAATGGATCTGTCTCAACTAAAAGTGAGGCTACTGAAAAAACTGAGAGTGATACGATTCCCCACAAACACAATATTAAATATTTAACAAATCTATTTGATCTGCGAGCCGACATTTCAAGAAATGTCAGTCCGCTTCATGCCAAAATCCTGCTATTTTCCACCCTAAACTATCGTTTTAGCCCGCAAGAACGGGACTGGTCGGCACTCTACACCTACGATATTGATGATTTGATTCAGCTGATCTTTCAAACTTATGAAACTGTCGAAGCTCTAGAAACGAGGCTAACTGAAGTAAGCCAAACTCTAGATCAGCCCGAAGATGCTAAACGCGCCGCTGCTGTAATTTTACAAGCCATTAAACCTTTCTATTAAAAAGCTACAGTGCGTTGCTTTCAAACAAGCCAAGAGGACTTTCAAAAGTCTTCTTGGCTTGTTTGAACTGCTATAAAACCCTTATGGGGTTTGGTTTTTAATTCACAAAAGTGTGGCGACACTTTTGTGAATTGGTATAGAACTGATATTGTGGGGCAGGGCAACACAATATCAGTTCCATAATTAATCCCAAAGCATAAAATGGCATAGCCATTTTATGCTTTGGGATAAGATCAATTTAAAAGTCGAGGCAAAATGACTAGTCCGCAAACTAAAGACGCGACTATGGGACTTGTTTATGGGCTTCTCGGTGTCATAATTTTTAGCATCACTTTGCCAGCAACCCGTATTGCTCTAACCGAATTCGATCCAGTATTTGTAGGGCTAGGGCGAGCAGTAATTGCTACGGGGTTGTCATTAATTTTATTGATTTCTACAAGGCAACCAATCCCCTCTTGGCGATTTCTACCCAACTTTGCTGTTGTCGTAGTTGGTGCTGTTGTGGGATTTCCATTACTCTCAACATTAGCAATGCGCGACGCTTCTGCATCCCATGGAGCTGTAATTATTGGTCTATTGCCGCTTGCTACGGCTTTGTTTGGAGTTTTACGAGCAGGAGAGCGACCATCAGTAAAATTTTGGATTTTTGCGATCGCGGGTAGTGGATTGGTGATTACTTTTGCGCTGATATCGGGGACAGGAAATATTAGTTTTGCGGATTTGGCTTTACTCGGAGCAGTTTTTGCCGCAAGTTTAAGCTATGCAGAAGGAACGGTATTAGCGCGTACTTTTGGGTCGTGGCAGGTCGTGTGTTGGGCGTTGGTACTTTCATTTCCGCTCGTGTTTCCGATCGTATTGCAACATTTGCCATCCTCATTTACAAATATTTCTAGCAATGCTTGGATCGGTTTCTTATATATCAGTTGTTTCAGTATGTTTTTTGGCTTTTTTGCTTGGTATCGCGGCTTATTTTTAGGAGGGATTGCTCGAATTGGTCAGCTACAACTTTTTCAGCCATTTTTGACCATCCTTGCCTCAGCGATACTACTAGGAGAGCCAATGACTTTAATGACATTGGGTTTTGCTACTGGTGTATTGGTATGTGTAGCTTTAGGCAGAAGCGCCCAATTTAAATCTAGTCAATAATGGTGCGGCATAAAAAATATAGAAACTTCAGACAAAGGCTTTACGCTTCACTATTGTAAAGATTGGCTATTGTCACGTAAATCAAGATAAGCTTCTACAAACATTAGTTTTCATATAGACAAGCAATGGCAGCTACTTCTTCCCAACAGCCTAAGATAATTGTTCTTGATGACGATCCGACGGGTTCGCAAACTGTGCATAGCTGCCTACTGCTAACTAAATGGGATGTGGAAACTTTGCGGATCGGATTAGCCGATGCTTCTCCGATTATGTTTGTGCTGACTAATACGCGATCGCTTACGCCCGAAGATGCCACCAGTGTGACTCGCGAAGTTTGTCGCAACCTTAAGCCTGCGCTCGAAGCTGAAGGCATCCAAGAATTTATGATCGTTAGTCGCTCTGACTCGACATTGCGGGGACATTATCCCATCGAGACGGATGCGATCGCTGAAGAACTGGGTAATTTTGACGCGCATTTTCTAGTGCCAGCATTTTTTGAAGGTGGGCGTTTTACCAAATCGAGTGTGCATTATTTAGTAGTTAACGGTATACCTACCCCAGTCCATGAAACTGAATTCGCTAAGGACTCTGTATTTGGCTATACGCATAGCTATTTGCCTGATTATGTCGAAGAAAAAACCAAGGGCAAAATTCTTGCCGCAGATGTCCAGCGATTTTTATTAGGAGAGATTCGTGCAGGAGTCCGTCAGCGTTTAGCACGCTTGCATGACAATCAATGCGGTGTGGTCGATGCGGAAAACCAAGCCGATCTGAATCAATTTGCTTCGGATATTTTGGCAGTTGCTTCGACTGGTAAAAGGTTTTTATTTCGCAGTGCCGCGAGCTTACTAACTGCCCTTGCGAAGCTACCGCCCCAGCCGATCGCTGCTGAGGATATGTCGAAATATATGCGATCGCACAAAGCGGGTGTAGCGATCGTTGGCTCCCATGTCAAAAAAACTACTGAGCAGTTAGAACATTTGCTCAAAGCACCCAATACAGTTCCTGTGGAGATTGATGTCTCGCGTCTATTAAATGATGCCGATGCTCAATCAGCAATGCTTAAACAAGAAGCGCTAGCCCAAGTTCAGCAAGCCCACGCATCAGGCAAAACCGCTGTGGTGTTTACCAGTCGAAAAGAATTGGAATTTGCCGATACCTCTACCCGTCTTGCTTTTGGTCAGGCAGTCTCGGCTCTTTTGATGGCGATTGTGCAGGAATTACCCGCAGATATTGGATTCCTAATTAGTAAAGGTGGCATTACATCCAATGATGTTTTGAGTACGGGTTTGAATTTACCAACCGCAAGACTACTAGGACAAATTCTTGCTGGTTGTTCCGTCGTGCGCACTCCCGAAGATCATCCTCGTTTCCCCGATTTACCAGTTGTCTTATTTCCTGGGAATGTAGGTGATGCAAATGCATTGGCTACTGTATATACGAGACTTGCGATCGGTATCGAATAAAACAACGCCAGCTACTAAAAGTGTGGAGGGTGCGAAGCACCGCACACTTTTTTAGTAGCTGGCGTCGTTTAGCGTTGTGCCATCTAGCAGAGCATATTCAAAATTACTTTTTAATAAATTTGCACTATCCAGACATGCTTCAGTCAAGTTCGCATGTTTTAGATTTGCATAGCTTAGATCGCAACCAAAACAATTAGCCCCCGTTAAGTCTGCCCCCTGTAAATTAGCAAATTCAAGACGAGCATTACTCAAATTTGCACCCCGTAAATTTGCGTTGCTTAGATTCGCCCCCCTCAAAATAGCCCCACTCAAATCGGCTCCCCCCAGATTTGCTTCTTTCAAATTCGCGTTACTCAAATCTGCATTAGTCAGGTTAGTAAAATTAAGAGTAGACCGCTCCAAATTTGCACCCCTCAGGTCAGACTCACTTAAATCAGTTAGATCAAGATCAGCATTTCGCAAATCTGAACTGGTAAAGCTAATAGATGATAGCTTGCAGCAGGATAATTTCAGTCCCGAAAAATTTTCTGAGTCAAAATCTTTACGCCCCATCTCATACAATTTTTTGATAGCCATCCCCATAGCGAGGGCATTAGTTGTCGGAGAGTGATGAGTTTTAGAATCTTGAGTGGACATCATGACGATCGCTCTCTAGCTGACACATTTAGCTGTTTGTAACTATTGATTCAAATATAAGGCGATCGCCATTAATTACACTTCACCCTATTGGATTGCATTGCTTTCGGGATAAAGCTCACAGATTGGCTCTTCTGGGTTTGAGGGGATTAATGTATAATGAAGCACAAAGATAAGTGGTGACAGGTATGGACTTGTATCTAGATAGGTTGCTAAATTTACCCAACACAACCGTTGAAAGTTTTACGGAAGAAGAAAATAAAATCACCCTAAAGTTGAGATTTTTACAGGATGAAATTACTTGTCCGCATTGTAATACGCATGGTGGAAAATTAAAACAAAATCGACCGATATTGATTCGAGATTTGTCAGTATTTGGGAAAATAGTTTATTTAAATACGCCGCGCCGCCAATTTTATTGTCAACATTGTCAAAGACATTTTACGGAAAAGTTACCCTTTGTAGACTGGGAAAGACGATACACACAAAGGTATGAGGAGTATGTTTATCAACGAGTACAAAGTGCGAGTGTGGAGCAAGTAAGTCGAGATGAATATTTGAGTTGGGATCAAATACAAGGGATTTTCAATCACCAATTTTCTCTAAAAAAAAAGGGCTCTTCTGGGTTCATGGGGATAAGCACAGCTAATAGTAATCAGAATCCTCTCGGAGCAACAGTTACAGCCCTACCATGTCGCCAATAATTGTATCGACACTGTACCATTTACCCCTCAAACCCAGATGAGCCAAAAAAAGATGATTGGAAAGAAGTAAAACGAGTGAGTATTGATGAAGTGAGTAAACGCAAAGGACATAAAGACTTTGTGACAGTCGTATCAAGTATTGACGCAGGAGCATTACTAGAAGTAATTGATAGTCATAAACAAGATGACATCATTGAAGTCCTGAAGCAGCAACCGATTGAGATAAGGGAAAAAGTAGAGGAGGTTAGCATTGATATGTGGGGAGGCTTTCCCAAAGTTGTCAAAGAAGTATTTCCAAATGCGAAAATTGTCATCGACAGATTTCATGTTATGCAGCCACTAATCAAAGAGTTAAATCAACTGCGTCAAAAAGCTAAAATCAAGATTAAAGGTAGTCGATTTATTCTACTAAAGAACAAGGTAGACTTAACAGAAGAAGAAAAAGTGAAGTTAGAAAATGTCTTGAAATGTTCTAAACGCTTGCGACTAGCTTATAATCTCAAAGAAGACTTTAGAAGTATTTTTGAGACTTGTAAAACTCCTGAAGAGGGTCAGAAACAATTAAAAGAATGGCTTCAAAAAGCTAAAGCTGTTTATGGCGCAGTTTTGGAAACCATTCGTAATCATCTTGATAATATTTGTAACTACTTTTTAAATCGTACATCTAGTGGTGTGATGGAGGGACTTAATAATCGTATTAAATTAATTAAACGACAGGCTTATGGTTTTTTAAATTTTCGTTCTAGATTATTAGCTTGTCTTTCTCATTAGATTTACTTATCCCCTTAAACCCAGAAGACCCTTTAATATTAAGCTGTGTCATAAGAATTAGCTAATAGGTCAATTAGAAAATGCTAATAGAAAATGCTAAAAAATGGATAAAAGATCAATTAGAGCTTCATTTTGCTCGTCAGTACCAACCGTAATGCGTAATTTATCAGCTAGCCCTACTTGATTGAAATAGCGAACTAAAATCCCAGCCTCTTTGAGTTTTAAATAAATCTCTTCTGCATTGCTTTTTGGGGGTGTTGCCAATATAAAATTACCATGAGATTCCAGCACTTTAAAATCAAGGTTTTTGAGATCTAAAGTAAGTTTAGTGCGCGATCGCTTAACTTTTTCAGCACAGTTTTTTTTATATTCTTGATCGTACATGGCGGCTGTCCCCATAGCGATCGCAACGGCATCAATGTTGTAGCTATCTTTAACTTTAAATAGTCCCGATAAAAGCTGAGGATTCGCAATTCCAAAACCTAGCCGTAATCCTGCCAATGAGTAACCCTTAGACAAGGTTCGTAACACAATTACGTTGTCGAATTCTTGTACTAATGACAAAGCGGAATATTCAGCAAAATCGACATAGGCCTCATCGATCGCCAAAATGCCTGAAACTTGTTGGGCAAGTTTGCGTAAATCGTCCAACGCTACTGAATGCCCCGATGGGCTGTTGGGTGAAGCAATAAAGGTCACTGCCCCATTTGCCGCTACGAGTTCATCAATTGGCAACTGAAAGTCTTCACCATAGGGAACTTCGACTATTTCCGCAGGTTGCATTGCTGACAAAGTGCGGTAAAGCACGTAGGTTGGCATCGGGTAAACAACTTTACGATCGCAACCTTCCGCACAAGCCCGAATCAAAATATTTAAAATATCATCACTACCATTGCCGACAATTACCCAATCAGACGGCACATTTAATACCTCACTTACAGCTTGGCAAAATTCATGGGCAAAGGGGTCAGGATAGCGTCGCAGAGAATCACTATCAATATTTTGTAAAGCAGCGATCGCCTTTGGCGAGGGTGGATAGGGATTTTCGTTAGTGTTTAGCTTGATAACTTTGATGCCAGACTTGGGTTGTTCCCCAGGAACGTAACCAGTCATAGCATCAATGGCGGGGCGAAAGTAGCTCATGGGGAGAAGTAACAAGTAAAAGGTAAAAAGTAAAAATTTAGGTCAGGTCTTTTATTGTATCGCGATCATAATAATGCTTTTGTCTAACGTCAAAAAGTAGTGGCAGTTCATGAACTGCCACTACTTTTTGACGTTAGACGGCTTTATCACGAAATACTGGCAAAACTTCATTACAAAAAGCCTCAGTTGCCTTAGAGCGATAACGATTAGGATTACGAATTTGCAATAACATCCGTTTAATAACTACTCCATCAATACGGACTTGTTGTAAAGCCCCCATTTGCAATTCTTTTTCGATCGCTGTTATCGACAAAAATGCCGCCCCTAATCCCGCCTGTACAGCATTTTTGATTGCCTCAATCGAGTTTAATTCCATTGCGATCGACAACTGACGCGGATCAACGCCACTATCTAGCAGCACGCGATCAATAGCCTTACGAATCGTTGATTGAGAGTCGAGAGTAATAAATTGCAACTTGTACAACTCCTCAATTGGTAAAGCCCCCACCTGAGCTAGCGGATGAGAAGTTGGTAGAATTAGCGCTAGTTCATCCTCAGCATAGGGTGTAATCTCTAAGGAGTCCAGTAAATCCGCAGGAATTTCTCCCCCAATAATCGCCAAGTCCACTTGTCCATTAGCAACACTCCATGCAGTTCGCCTTGTAGAATGAACATGGAGTTGAACCGAGACTTCTGGATATTTCTTGCGAAATAAGCCGATCATTTGTGGCATGAGGTAGGTTCCTGTCGTTTGACTAGCACCTATAATTAGAGTCCCACCATTTAAATTTTGTAAATCGTCAATGGCGCGACAAGTTTCTTGGCAAAGGCTTAAAATGCGATCGCCATAGGAAAGTAATAACTGTCCTGCCTCCGTCAACTGTGCTCTTCTGCCCCCGCGATCAAACAAAGGCACATCTAGCTGTCGCTCTAGGTGTTGGACTTGCAAACTAACGGCGGGTTGAGACACATATAGACTATCGGCGGCGCGTTTGAAGCTACCCTCAGCAGCGATCGCCTTGAGAATGCGTAATTGGTCTAGGGTGAACGGTATGTCGATCATAGAAGCAGCGTGAGAAAATATGAGTCGGGAGGTTATTCAAGATTTTTTGAATTCAGCAGGAGTTGTGGGGATCTCCCTCACAAACCGCCGTATGCGTCCTTATTTCTACGGATTAGATGCCGTATTAGATCGGACAAAGCAAGCATTAGGTCAGGGAGTACTGCAAGTTATTGAGAATGTCCCCGAAGGGTTTGAATCTTTTGAGTTTTACTTTGCAGGTCATATTGTTTTTATTTACAAGTTGACACATGGATTAGTACTACTAGTACTTACAGACAGCGACCTGAAGCTGGTTGACTACAGTCGGGGCATTACCAAAATCAAGCATCTGATCGAGACAGATACATACAACACAGTCGCACACTTTAAGCTCTTATTAGGTTCGATACCTCAGCAATCGTTGTCAAGTTCAAATTGGAAGATAACTGCGCCAGAGGAAAATGTCCAAGAAGCATCGACGATACAGAGATTAACTAGTGCTATTAATCTTCCCAATCCAGAGGCGATCGCAGATAAGACATCTCTTGGCTCAGTTAATGCAAGAGTCCAAATTGACAAACAAACAAATGCCATAGCTAGCCCAAGAGCAAGTGCAACTGCAAGTAATACAAATACACAGATACAGTCAAACAAAAATAAACCTCAAACACCTCCTACAGATGCTGCCACAGCTTCCTCAAATACGCCTATAGCTACCAATAACCCTACACAAATCACCGATAGTTCTACTAAGTTAGTATCAGCGAAAACTGCGCCGCAAGAGTATAAGTTAGATGAACTTTTAGTCGCTTTGAACAAACTAAGTCACTTTACGACTCAATATCTGGGGAAGGTCGTAGTTACAAATTATTGGAAATCTAGTCGTCCCGCCTCAACATGGTTATCTGAGTTTGAAATCGATCGCAGTGGTCAAATATCACACCCAAAACAAGCAGCTATCTCCTGCGATACTGAGCAAATCCAGCAAATTCAATCATGGGTAGTTGCATACATAAAACGTTGCAAACAAGTAATTCGTAATTTCGATCAAATGCTAGAACAAGATTGCCTTGATAGTCGCCAAAGGCAAATATTACTCTAGACCTAAAACTGATGTGGTGGGCGAAGCCCGCCACATCAGTTTTGGGTTCTACTTGGGTTTTATACCAAAACACAAAATGTCGTAGCCATTTTGTGTTTTGGTATAAAACCCTTACAGGGTTAGGTTTTTAATTCACAGAAGTGTTGTCACACTTTTGTGAATTGGTATTATTTAATTTGTGGGCTCTTCTGGGTTCATGGGGATAAGCACAGCTAATAGTAATCAGAATCCTCTCGGAGCAACAGTTACAGCCCTACCATGTCGCCAATAATTGTATCGATACTGTACCATTTACCCCTCAAACCCAGATGAGCCAATTTGTGTTTCTAACAAAATGCGCCGCGAAGTATTACATCTTGTTAAAGTAAGCAATTTGGCGGGAACTACTCTATGCACACACCTTAAATGAGCTAAACTAATCTTTAATATTAAGGGGAACAATTGTAGAGGCAAGCTAATAATGGCTAAGCGTGTAAGAATTGAGCCTATTGCCCAAGTAGCGGATATTGCAACAAACGGTGCATTACTGTCTGGCTTAATGGGAGACGAGCTGAATATTTTAAAAGAATGTGGTGGTCGCGGAATGTGTGCGACCTGTCATGTTTATATTCAAGATGGTATGTCTTCGCTTAGTCCAATGGGTAAGCGAGAACAGCGCACTTTAGAAGTCATTACTACTTGCAAACCAAACTCTAGACTTGCTTGTCAAGCCAAAGTGATGGGCGAAGGCATCGTGGTTGAACTCCCTGTTGGGATGTACGTTCAATCAATCCAAGACATCGAAGCTTCGCCAATTCAAGGATGAAATGCAACACCTAGAGATCTTTGCGTAAAGGGACTCATAAGGATATTCTGATATTAATCACAATAATTAGGATACCCTCATGAGCTTTGTCCATCTTACCACCACAGAAAGAAGTGAACTGTATAAACTAAGAGTAATTGAGCAATTATCTGTATCAGAGATAGGTCGTCGCTTGAAGCGAAACAAAAGTACGATTTCAAGAGAGTTATCGCGCAATACAGACGAGCGACAGATTGGCTATTTGCCAGATACTGCGGTTGCCCTGATGAAAGCAAGACGGAAACAAGCAAAGGTAAGATTTCAGAGCATCAGTGCTGAGACGATCGCCGAAGTCAAACAACGGTTAGAGCAACACCACAGCCCAGAGCAACTAGCAGGGAGAATGGAAAGGGAGGGGCTAGGTAAAATCAGCTATGAGACGATTTATCTGATGATCTATGCAAACCATCAAGAGATGGGAATATATCAACAATATCTGAGGCAGAAGCAAAAGCAACGAAGGCGCAAAGGTCGCCATCAGAAGCGAGGTGGCATTCCCAATAGGGTAGGGATAGAGAATCGACCGAAGATTGCAGATTTAAAAACAGAGATTGGACATTGGGAAAGTGATACGGTAATCGGGTGCAACCACACAGGTATCGTAGTTACGCATGTTGATAAAGCATCGAAGTATTTACTTGCTGGACTAGCTAAGAACAAGACGATGGATGAGATAAACAGAGTGACATTCAATCTATTTGAGCCTATAGAATCAACATCTCGAAAGACAATGACCTTTGATAATGGAAGAGAATTCTGTGGGCATGAGAAGCTATCTGAAAGATTGAAACTAGAGACCTTCTTTGCGAATCCATATCATTCATGGGAACGTGGATTGAATGAACACACCAATGGATTAATTAGAGAGTTCTATCCCAAAAGTACAAACTTTAAAATCGTGAAAGAAGAGGACTTTCAGAAGGCAGTGAATTTGATCAATCACAGACCCAGAAAATCACTTGACTATCGTACTCCTTACGAAGTATTCTTTGCTTCATCAGAACCCGTTGCATTTCATCCTTGAATTGGCGCTTTAATTGGACGACGTTGTGAAAAACCATTACTTAGCCCAATTACTGGTCAGACATTAGTCGAAGTTGGTCAATTAATTTCGAGATCGGTTGTTCGTCAACTAGAAAACACCAATTTCAGTGTCGGTGAACAATTGGCTAACACTAAAAGAGCTGATATTTTTGAGTAAAAAGAAGTAGGTTAATAGCTGAGCTAAAGCAAGTTTTTCATCTGCTTATTCTCAATTAGCTATTCTCAATTGCTGATTCTCAAGACTGGCTTTGCTTTAAATAATTTTTTGGATAGGAGTATTTACTTATGACTGTTGCTGTAGATCGTCCAAATAGCGCAACTAGAGCGAAAAGAAAAAATAATCACTATAGTCTGCAAGATTTTTTGCAGCCTGATCTTGAGAAAGGCATCATCGAAGACTGGAATGGCTCAAGAAACATTCTGACTAGTGAAGATTTTATTATTGGGCTTCAGGAAGGATTAGAAGATGAAGTTGGCGATGCTTCGGCTGCTGTCATGTACTCAATTGGATGTGAATGGGGGCTACAAGATGCATTGTTTTTCACAAAATGGTTTGAACGCGATTTTGGACGCAGTATTCGTCAGACTAATCTGCCTTTCTTGCTAGAAACTTGGTGGTGGCCATTTACCTCACAGGGCTGGGGGCGTTGGCAAGTAGATATGAGCGATCGCAAACAAGGTTTTATGTTTATCAGCGTTTTTGACTCTGCCGTAGCTCGTAGCCTTGGCGATGTTGGTAAACCCGTTTGCCACTTATATGCGGGTTTATTCTCAGGATTCTTTACTCATCTAGTGAATAAAGAGCTGGAATGTATTGAGATTCAGTGCTACTCAATGGGTGAAAACTATTGTAAATTCTTGCTCGGTGGCAAAAATCGTATTGATGCTGCTTCGTTTTGGCTTAATGAAGGGGCGACGACACGTGACATCGAAGGTCGCTTGCGCAATGGAGAATTTCTAAAATGAGCAGCTCAGACTGGCGTTTACAGCCATTACGCAGTTTTTGGCAAGGTGTAAATTGGGAAAATCGCGCGATCGCTCCAATAACAAGCAACAACGGCAAAGGTGCTCAGACGTTAAGCTTGTTAATGTCGGTAAGGCAATACTTTCGGGCAATTTCTTGGACAGGAATTCCTGAGATTGCCGCTACCACACCAGAGCCGAAGCTGAGTAGTAACTCTATTGACGCAAGTAATGAAACTCTTGAAGATTTTCTTGATGATATTTCTCAATTCTTCTAAGTATAGTAAGCGCGTCACTCTGTGAACATCTTACTAAAACCATTAACTCTCGTGACATAAGAACTATGATACCGAAGATTCAAGAACTAATTAACCAAGCGCAAGATCGCTATCTTGTAACCGATGAGCTCGGACTAATGGAAAGTTACATTAGTTCATTGCCCGATCGCTTAAAGCTTTATAAACTAATCCGCGATCGTGAAATTGATATTTTGCAGGCAGTAGCTAACCAAGTCCCAGCAGAACTGCCCAATGTAACAGATGAAGAGCTAGAATCTGGGATTAAAAATTTAATCCTTGTTTTACGCTATAGCTCCATGGCAATGTTACTGAATGATGAAAATTTTTTAAAGCAAAGATTGCTGAATTGGTTAGAAGGGATTATGTCCATGCGTGATATGCGCCGACTCAATGAAACCCTCTACAAATTGCTTAATCAAGAACTAAAAAAACAGTTTAGTTCTACTCAGCTTTTGCTAATCCAGCCTTTGATTACCGCCGCCCAAGTCACGCTAATCTATTAGAGACAAACTGTTATGATTTCTGTCGCTGATCTCATCAAGGAAAACCGCGTCCCTTCTAACTTCTTTGACTATAACGCCTATGTCAAAGGGGATCTAGAAATTGGGTTGCTAGAAAATCGACGAGGCGATCGCCTTATTGCAGTTCCTAACACATTAATATCGTCACTTTATGCAGGTTTAGCTAAGGAAACAGGTCAAGCTTCGAGACTGGTTTTGTTTAACTGCGGCAAGTGGTGGGGGAAAAACTTTTATACGCGCTTTACTGAATCTCTTGAGGAATATTACTCACAATCACTAGCTGAGATGGATATGATCACGTTCATTCAGAGCTTGAAGGAATGTTGGTTGACCCATGGCTGGGGGAAGTTTGAGTTCGATCCTCAACACCAAGCTCAAGGATTCATTTTGGTTAAAACTTATAACTCTCCCTATGTGCAGGTGATCGCTGGCAACACTTTGCCAACAGGCTATTTAGAGGCAGGTATTCTTACGTCTTTCTTCACGAGACTAACAGGGCGTGAATTATTGGCAGTACAGACAACCTGTGAATCTCTAGGCGCTAGTTATAATACTTATATCATCGGCTTACCTGAAAGACTGCAAATCGTTGATTCATTTCTTGCTGAAGGTTTAGCACACGAGATAATTTTGCAACGAGTGCTCAAATAAAAAAGAGACTCGCTAAGCGAGTCTCTTTTTTATTTTTTGGTATTTGTTTTTGTAGATTCTTGATTAGCTTTGACTAGTTGCTGCTGTGATTTCCAAGCGCCCCTTAAATGCCCAAAGTTAGTCTTAAACTCTTCAGTTCCCCACCAGCTACCCACTCGACCCTCATCCCAAGAAGCAGAAATAGCTCCATAGCTAAGCCCTACAACTCCTATTCCTAGAAACAACATACTCAATAGAACAACTGCTGAAGTGGGTAAATCGACTATATGCTTGCTTACAAGAAAGTAGCTAACAATAAATGTTGTTAATCCCAAGCCTGTAGGAATACCACAGAATAAGGCTGCACGCCGCACAATGCGACGATTTACCTCTTCAGGTATACCTAGAGAATCACTGCGCTTTGAATTTGAGTTGGTATTGATAGTACTTTTCTGAGCAGTTTTTAACGTATTAACAGGAGCTGAAGGGGGCTTCTTGGATTCCTTAGACTCTTTTGTTTTTTTGCTACGATTATTTGGCTCGAAGGGAATACGTTCTGGGGTTGGTTTACTCACTTTTACTCCTTACTTTGGCTATAAAACCCCAAGACATGTACCGCCTGCGTAGCAGGCGGTACATGTCTTGGCTCTGGTTTTTTAATTATGCCGAGGTACTTACGGTGTGAAGCGATCGCATCTAGCCTCTTACGCCTAGACTCTTCCGTCTAGCCTCTTACGCCGAGACTTTGGATCAGCTGTTTGTAATGAGCGCGATCTTGGTTGCGAACGTAGGCAAGTAAGCGCTTACGTTGACCAATGATTTTCAGCAAACTACGACGAGATGAAAAATCTTTAGGATGTAACTTCAGATGAGTAGTCAACTGGGTGACACGCTCGGTTAATAATGCAACTTGAACATCTGAAGAGCCAGTGTCTGTGGGGTGCTTTTGATATTCGGAAAAGATTTCGAGCTTGCGTTCTTGCAACAGTGCCATGATAAAAACTTTAAACGTGTTTTGAGGTGTACGTGACATAAACTCGACACTAAATGCGAAATTCAATGAATTTAGGCGTTTCGGTGCGAGCTTCCCAACCTCACGATTGGGCATTCCTAGTTACTCCCAGTTCTGGGATTTTGCCACTTATCCAGAGAAATATATTTACTTACTCTTGGACAGTTCGACTGCATAGGCGGTTTCCTTTTCTCAGTAGTCTCTGAGTACTTTAGTATGGCGATCGCCATATTTTCTGAAGGCGTTAGCTTTTAGACAGACTAGCTTAACATGTTGACCGCATATTTTTGTATACAAAAGGATAAGTTTTGAAAGCGTTGCTTCGCAACGCTTTCAAAACTTATCTTGGTTTGGGTTTGAGCGTAAAGTGCTGTAATAAATAAGGCGATGCAAAGCATCAACTTATTTTATTAATGGGCTGAGCCATTGCCGTGATATTTATCGGTGTCGTAGAAACCATTACGAGTGCCAAAAAACAAACAGCTAACGGTAAACACGATGGTCATGATCGGCAGAATTACTTTAAGATCGAGCATGTTTTGAGATGTTTAGATAAAGTGACACAGATTTTCATATCTTAAACCATAAAAATATTTAGAAGGTAACCTGTATTAGCTTTCTTAATGTTTAAGGGTTTATAGCAATGAAAGAGATAGCTAGGAAGCTAGGACAAAAAGCCCAAAACAGAGATGTGGCGCGAATTGCCACATCTCTGTTTTGGGCTTTTGACTAATCTAGTTATTACTACCGTCTGTGTTATCAGTACTATCACTATTGGTAGGACGATAACTTTGTTCAAAGGCGTAACGTACAATCTGCGAACGATTCTCCAGATTCAGCTTAGTCATAATGCTACTAAGGTGAGTTTGTACAGTCCTCGGACTGATCTGCAACCGTTTGCCAATTTCTTTGTTTGTAAAGCCTTGGACAACTTGCCAGAAAACTCTCTCTTCAGAAGGGGTAAGCGTAGTGCGAGAAACAGGAGCTGTGGGCTGCTGAAATAAGCGCATATGCTCAGTAGTAGGGCGATGAGGTTCGCGTTTATGTGGTGAGAAGAAATCTATATCAGTTTTGCCAATGGTCATGCGATCGCCACTTTTTAACAAAATGGGAAAGGTAATTCTCTGTCCACGCATAAAGGAACCATTGCGGCTACCAAAATCGACAAGGTAGAAGCTGCCAGACTCATTATTATTGCTACGATTCTTGGGATCTCCTTTCATAGAAGACTCGAAGCCTTCATTTTTAGACGCTCCCACGATTTGCAATGTGGCGTGGTAGCGTGAGACCCATTTATCTGTCAATACAATCGAATTGTCATAGCCTCTGCCAATTGTCCAGAAATCTGCATTTATAAGTGGAATCATCTGCTGCCCCTCATCTGCATGAACGATCAGATAGGGGTGTGGGTGTAGAAGTGTCACTGAACTATTAGACAACTTTGTTGTGTGCATCTCAATCAATTGCCAATATAACTTATTTATATATTGTGAGACGAGTTTAATAAATTTTGAGTTCCTTTTTTGGATTCATGACTTTTGCTGACATATTCTGTCACGATTTCTTTTGACATTAATTTTCTGGCATTAAACTAAGTTGGGGGTTGCTATACTCACTACAAGTAAATATAGATTCTCAAAAACTGTACTGTCCGCGCAGCGGGCGGTACAGTTTTTTACTCTGTTTTTTAGCTATGCTAAGGTACTTAAAGAAATTAAAGAAATGAAGCATAGGCTACTTTTCTCTAGCCATTACAAATCTTAAAAATCCTATGAGTTCTTGTTAAAAAAACATGATTTGGATCGCGATCGCCATACAGTTAATACTTAGCGCAGGGCTGCTGTGGGCTTCATGGCAAGTCTGGATACTTCGCAACGCGCTCCAATCAACAGTAAAAACTGTAGATGGCTGGACAGAAGCTTGCGAAAATGGCTTACAAGGATCTACCCCTAACCTTGAAGTTGCTCGTGGTGGAGTCGGCTCGACGCGCAAGCAATATCAAATATTGCAAAGTCAGTTAGAAAAAATTCGGAAGTCATTGTCTGTACTTGTGCGTGGTGTATCCTTTTTAGGGAGTCGGTGGCAACAGTCGCGGAAAGGTGCACCAAAGGGTGTGTCAAACTCTCCAAATAACAAACCAAACGGCAAAAACAAAGGGTCGTCAGGGAGCAAGTCGTCAGGGAGCAAGCAAAATGTCAAACGGCGCAGGTAAATTTTTCGGTGGTTTGATCGTAGGTACTGCGATCGGAGCAGTAGCTGGCGTATTATTTGCGCCAAGATCAGGCAAAGAAACTCGTCAAGTTTTGAAGCGATCAGCACAAGATTTACCGCAAATAGCTGAAGAGTTAGGATCTAATGTGCAGTATCAAGCTGATCGTTTTACTGAGCAAGCGCAACGAACTATCGATGAAACGTTAGTCCGTCTACAGGAGGCGATCGCTATAGGGCAGGAAGCAAGTCGCAAGCTACAGGATGAATTAGCCATTTCCATTGGTGGTTCTTCAAATAGCTCGATCAGTGAAGGTGACCATGCTAATGAAGATGAAGAATAAATCCTTAAAACAGTCTTGAAAGAGTAAACACCTATAGGAAATTATGTCAGAAGCGATCTTTTTGCTAGGCTTGTCATTTTTATTGGTGGTCGTTTGTCTGACGATTCTTTTACTAACGGCCATCCCTGCTTTTCAGGAATTGGCAAAAGCTGCCAATAGTATCATCCGCCTAGCTGACACCTTAACGCGGGAGTTACCTGCGACACTCGAAGCAATCCGTATGACAGGGCTAGAGCTAAGTGAATTAAGTGATGAACTCAACCAAGGCGCGAAAAGTGCTGGCGAGGCTGTAAAGCAGGTAAATGATGGAATCAAGGGTGTACGCCAAGGCGCATCTAATGCGTCGATTGCCACTAAAAGTGCATTTGCTGGCTTAAAAGCTGGTTTAAAATCCCTCGGTCGTCCTCGCCGTCAAAAGCGATCGCCGTCAGATATATATCCAGAAAACTTACGCTCTAGTAACCCACCTTCCGAAGACTTAGATGAAAGCGAAGATAATGTAACAAGACAAAATCGGCTAGTTACCCCTGATGAAATTCGCTCTGAGGGCTTTATGGGAGATTTAACCCCAGATGAAGATTAAAAAAATGGTGCATTACTGCACCATTTTTTTTTAATGTTGACAGCGATCGCAGACACCATTAACGGTTACCTCATAACTATCCACTTTTAAACCTGCACGAAGTTTACGAAAACTTAAACCTTCAAAGGCATCCCACTCAATATCCTCAATCCTGCCGCAACATCTGCACCGAAAATGATGATGTGGCTCTACATTGGCATCATAGCGACATACACCCTGCTCCAATAAAACTTCTCGCACTAAGCCAGCATCACGTAAAGTCTGGAGCGAAAGGTAAACGGTTGCCTGAGAAGAAGTTGGTGCATCTTGGTTTAAATCACTTAGGATCTGGTCAGCGGTTGGATGATCTAGACGCTCAAGTAAATTTGCATATACGGCAAAACGTTGTGGCGTAACTCGCAACCCCTTAGATTTCAAGATTTGCACAACCCGATCTGCTTGCTTTTGCATATAAACTTACTCCTGATTTCCGCTAAATTTCCCCGTAAAGTTCTTGCAGACTAGATTTACAGTTTTAAGAATTTAGTAATCTGCTCTTTAAGATAGGAAAATTCAACTAAAAGATTTTAAATAAAAATTTCACAAGTAGTACGCATGTTTACTTGCTTGATTAGTCAATATAACATTTCTATCTAAGAACTACAAATTTATTAAACTTTTTAAAATAATTGAGTAGTTATGGGTATTGACTAACTTCTAAATAAGAACTATTCTTAAAAGTGCTCAGATAAGTATTTACCGCAAGAGAAAAATATGGCAGTTATTGAAACCGTACCAAGCGTTGTTTTTAAGACTCGTGTACGTGATGAATCTGTTGAAGGTCCTAATCCATATCGTTGGGAAGACAAAACTACTCAAGATCTTTTTGCTGGCAAAAAAGTAGTAGTTTTCTCTCTACCTGGTGCATTTACTCCTACCTGCTCATCCAATCACTTACCTCGTTACGAAGAGCTTTATGAAGAATTTAAGGCTCTAGGCGTTGATTCAGTTATTTGTATCTCAGTTAACGACGCTTTCGTTATGTTCAAATGGGGCAAGGAAATCGGTTCTAAGAATGTATTCTTGCTTCCTGATGGTGCTGGTGAGTTCACCCGCAAGATGGGTATGCTTGTTGACAAATCGAATATTGGCTTTGGTCTCCGTTCTTGGCGCTACTCAATGTTGGTTAACGACTGTAAGATCGAGAAGATTTTCGTAGAACCTGGCTTTGCTGATAACGCTGGTAGTGATCCTTTTGAAGTATCTGATGCTGACACAATGTTGGCTTACCTCAAGGGTGCTGAAGCTACAGGTGTATCTGCTCCTCGTTTAGCATTTGTTGGTTAAAGCTCTATTCCAAAAGATAAATAATTTTTTAAAAGACTTGCTTTATAGGTCTTTTAAAAAATTATTTATCCATTACTTGTAAATTTGCACTGCCATGAAACTCTCTAGCAAAAATCTTAATGAACGGCTTGATACTCTCTACGATGCGATTGTCGTTGGTGGTGGTATGGGCGGTCTATCGGCGGCGATCTATCTAGCTCGTTATGGATTGAAGTGTCTAGTGATCGAAAAAGGGAAAGGGCGATCGCTATGGATGCAAGATTTGCGTAACTATGTCGGGCTCGATCCTCACACTCCAGGGCGAGATATCTTAAATCATGGAACCAAAACGTCGTTAGATTGGGGAGCTGATCATCTGCGTGGTTATGTCGAAGAAGTAACCGATGAAGGCGAAACTTTTGCTGTAAAAGTAAAAGTTGGTAAGCAGAATAGTATTTATCCTGTATTTCACAGTAAGTATGTGATTGCGGCTTCTGGGATTATGGACAATTTGCCTCAGCTTGAAAACATGCAAAATGTCTATGATTATGCTGGCTATACGCTTCATGTATGTATGATTTGTGATGGCTATGACATGTGGGATCAGAAAGCAGTTTTGATTGCGAATACAGAGTCCCAGATTGGTGCTGCTTTTGTGCTGAACTGGTTCACACCCTATATTTCCGTTCTAACTCATGGCTTATGTACAGTCAGCGACACAATGAAACAGAAGCTTGCTGACCATGGTTATCCATTGTATGAAGCTCCGATTGCTAAGTTCTTAGGAGAAAATCATCAGCTTAGTGGTGTCGAACTTACCGATGGTACTGTTGTCGAAGCAACAACTGGTTTGGTAGGTATGGGTTCTATTTATCACAATCATTACCTTAAAGGTATTGAAGGGCTTGAATGGGATGGGCAGAACTTGGTCACCAATGAGATGGCAAAAACTAGCCACGATCGCATTTTTGCCTTAGGCGATTTAAAAAAGGGATTGAATCAAGTTTCGATCGCAGTTGCAGATGGCACTGTTGCCGCAACCCAAATTTGGCGAAATATTCGTCGTGCTAGTCCTCCTCGTAAGTGGGAAGAGAACATCAAAGTTCCAGTTTCAGTCTAAACAAAGAAGCCTCGCTATGCGAGGCTTCTTTGTTTAGGTTCCAAACGAGCGATCGCCTGCATCCCCTAACCCAGGAACAATCCATCCTTTCTCGTTCACAACTTCGTCAATACAGCCTGAATAGATCTGTACCGCAGGAAATTGTTGATTGATTAGTTGTAATGCTGGTGGAGCACATAGAGCATTAATAATCCGTATTAAGGAAGCATCGGCTCCTCGTTCTGTCAGCATTTTGAGGGTTGTAATAATCGATCCACCTGTTGCCATCATTGGCTCGACAATAAAAATATGTGTTTGAGGTTCAAATCTCTCTGGCAAACGATTGAGATAACAACTAGCTTCAAGGGTTTCTTCATTACGTATTAAGCCAAGATGATAAACACTTGCCGTTGGCAATAGATTTTGGCATCCTTCGAGCATTGATAAGCCTGCCCGCAAAATCGGTACAAAAGCTAAAGGGATAGAACCATCGATCAACTGTCCTGAAGCGTTTCCCAATGGAGTTTCTATATTTACTTCTTGTACAGGTAGAAATTCTCGAACGGCCTCATAAGTAAGCCATTTACCCATTTCGCTCATCGCAGTACGGAATAAGGGAACTGGTGTATGTTTCTCCCTTGCGATCGTGAGCCAGTGACGAATAACAGGATGAGGAGGAACATATACACGCAATTGAGAAGCCATTTATTTGCTTTGGTATTCTGAGTTTGAATGTTAATTTATACAACGTTTTAGCCTGTATAAATTAACATCCTACAGCGCTTTGGGTTTCAGTTTTATAAATTTAACTGAAGATAGGAGCTAACGACACTTTGCACTCAAACCCAAGCCAAGAAATTTTTTGAAAGTGTTGTTTTGCAACACTTTCAAAAAATTTCTTGTGATTTGTTTACCCGATAATTGCTGTAAATCTTGGCTTTGTCTATATTACTAAGTATGATGATTTTGCTTAAGGAACAAATCCCAAAAGAAAGGGATGGCGATGCAAAGCGTCACTGTCCTTTTCTTTTGGGATTTAGCCAAATAGCTAATTGCTAAAAAGCAACTTTAATCTATAATCTCTGATTATTCATATTAAGTCAGTTAGTTAAGACAATTTAATGAAAAAATATTTTTTGCGGAATCTAGCGATCGCTGCTAGTTTGTCGGTTGCAGCAGTTTCATGTACTCCTAGCACCCCAGCCCCAAACAACACTCCAGCCGCCGCAACTTCTAGCCCAACCACCGCTGCTTCACCTACAGCTTCACCTACTGTTGCCTCAACACCTTCTCCTTCACCTACTGCAACCGCAACCGCAACTGCAACTGCTAAACCTAATGCAACAGAGTCTCCTAGTGCTGAAAAGCCTGCTGATACAGTAAGGATTGCAGTTGTGAACAACAGTGGAAAAGTCTTGAAATCGATTTATATGTCTGCACCCAAAAAAGAAGATTGGGGCGATAATGAGCTTGATGTTCCGCTTAAAGATCGCGAAAAAGCTGATTTTGAGTGGAAACGTTCAGATTATAAAGGTGATGATGCTGGCTGTATTTTCGATATTAGAGCTGAATATGATGATGGAAAATTTGCCGAGCTAGATCCAATTGATGTTTGTAAGACCCCTGCGATTAACTTGAAATAAAACACTTAATCTTCCTATGAGGAGATTTAAAGCTCTTACTAGTTATATAGCAGTAAAAGAGATAGACCCTCAAATAAAAATGGCGGCGCAAAGCGCCGCTACTTTTATTTGAGGGTTATGTCCTACTGTGTTTTGGTATAACAGACGATATTAGATTTTATCTTTTGCTTCTCTTATAATGCGATTACCCTGTAAAATATTATTGATTTGATTGAGAACTTCAAAATCTTCTTCAGGTAGGTTCTTAGTTGCTGAAGGTTGCGGATTCTTTTCTAAAAAGCTAAAAGCTTGACGAAACTCGGTGGGTGTGGCGGCGATCGCATTATCAAAGTGGCAAGGAACGATCCGCACAAAATTCCAGCTAGCAACTTTATCTGCCCATGCAATTACTGTTTGCGGATCGCGATTGAGAATGAGTGTCTGAAGGATTGGCGCGACGAAAATACGACCATTACCTCGTAGAGATTCAAAGGATTGATACCAGTTATGTTTCCAGCGAAAAGGGTATAGACCGAACAAGGCTTTGCGCGATCGCTCTGGCGCTTTGGTAATATCTAATAAAGCTTGAAAAAAAGAAACAGTTTCCAAAACTTGGGGACGGAAATAGAATAGAAATAGAGCCGTTCTTTGCCAACCACGAATCCTATTCACTTCTGTATCCACAATGGGTTCATCCGCACCATCTCTAGCATGAAAGAGCAATGGATAGGGATCGATTTGTAAAATTTCTGGTGGCTTTTCGGGAACAGAAACAATCGTGTCCGTAACTAAAAGAGTCTGCGATCGCTTATCAAATAGCGCTACCTCAGCAAATTTCCCTAACCCCAGTTCAATCGAACCTAAAACTGCATAGTCAAACTGATCGGCAAAGGGAGCCTTTGAGCTATCCTCAGATAACAGCGATGTGCGTCCCCAAGGTAAACCTAACCAACTAAGCGGCAAATTGAATGGGAAGCTCCATTGGTGTGGCGAAACATAAACGTGAGCCTTGGGAAACTGCCGTGCAAATGGCCCCACAAACACTTTATGTTCAATTCCTGACACTGTTGGCAAAATGATGTATTTTACCTCGCCATGCTCGGTGACCAGTTCATTAACGAGACGGATACATTCGGGAGTCGGAGCAACGGGGGCATATACCAACAGTCCCCCAGCCAACAACTTCACTACCGTCATTCTGATCGGGACAACTACATAAAAAATCCCTTGAATCTGCTCGAAAGTCCAGATGGCATCCTTAACAATTTCTTTGCGAATAGTGCGTCTCTGACCATAGGGATACAGCGGCACGATCTGCCAAAATTTCCACGACCAGTCCTTTGGGCTGCTTGGCTCATGCTCAGACTTGTGATGTGTTGTTTGGGCAGTCATTAACCTCGCTCTCAGTACGCATACTATTTACAGTGCAAACATCATAATGCGATCGCTATCCCCAATCAAACTTTCATTAAATAATCGCATGTTTTGCGTGAGCTATAAGTACATCGGTTTAAAAAGCCAAAGAAGCTGATTTGCCCGCGAAGCGGGCAAATCAGCTTCTTTGGCTTTTTAGTTGTCAAAACAGGAATGGTAGGACTCGAACCTACACAGATCGATTTAGAAGATCGATGCCCTTCCATTAGGCGACATTCCCAAATAAAAATAGAGAGTGGGCAAAGCCCACTCTCTATTTTTTAAAGCAAGCGTTTTGCTTCACATAGCAGCCCTGTTTCAGGATGAACATAAAATTCATCATACCTTCTACCAAAACAGCCATCACCAAGGTAGCGAGGTTGATATGGTTTACGGCAAGGCTTGCCATCAACGATTTCGACATATCGTTCTACATACTGCCAGAGATGCGTAACCACATGCTGTCCAGTCACAGTTCTTTGGTCTAGGCGATCGCATAGTTCGCTATATACCAGATCCCAAGGTTGACCAACATGCGATCGCAAAAATCGCCGCAATGGAGCTAGATGATCGGAGAAATATTTGGTTTTCTGTCTCACTTTGATTAAGTAGGAACTGAGTAAACCATCTTCGCTAGCTTCAATGGTTAAGCGATCGAGTTGCTTTCGCACACCTTTTAATCGGCGAGAACTTATTCTCATGCCACCGCGCGGACGTTCGATCACAATTTCTTCGAGGCGATGTTCGCTCATAATCTCAAATATCTAATAACGGAGTGCTGAATGCTGATGAGGCAGTAGAGAAATTTCAATGAATGGGATAAGTAAAAATGCAACATGCTCGTTCTCCTGAATTAGTAAGCAATAGATTTCTCCGTAGGAGAAATCTATTGCGGGTTTTAAGCTGATGACAGGAATTGAACCTGTAACATTCTGTTTACAAGACAGATGCTCTGCCAGTTGAGCTACACCAGCAAAATTATTTTTAGATTCATCGTGCTTTGCACGATGAATCTAAGTGATATTGGTTGCAGAGGCAGGAGTTGAACCTGCCGATTTTGAGGTTATGAGTCTCAAGAGCCTCCCTTGCTCCATCCCTGCATAGATTTTCCAATTCAAGGAAAAACTGCAAAGCAGTTTTTCCTTGAATTGAACTCAGCGCTTAGCGCTGTATCCAAGTGATAGGGATTGAACCTATGACCTTCTGCTCCCAAAGCAGCCGCGCTACCTCTGCGCCACACCTGGTAATACTAATTTTGAAAATGGCAAAGCCATTTTCAAAATTCAAAAACTTTACTGGATATGATTTCCAATTGCTTGATGTCGTTAAATCAAGCAATTGTTATAAAGAGAATAGAAGTATGGCTTTGCAATACTTCTATTCAATACTCCTGAGAGGATTTGAACCTCCAACGCTTCGGGTCTAAGCCGAACGCCTCTTCCATTGGGCTACAGGAGCAAAAAAATACCAACTGCCTTGGTAGGGATTGAACCTACGACTTCTCGCTTAACAGGCGATTGCTACTACCACTGAGCTACAAGGCAATAATCCCAAGTTTAAAAATGGCAAAGCCATTTTTAAACTTCAAAATCTTACTGGGTAATGATTTGGGATAAGCCCCTTAGGTCAGAATTGAACTGACGACCTCCTGTTCTTCAGACAGGCGCTACTACCAACTGAGCTACTAAGAGTAATGTTTTATAGTTTTGAACTTGTGATGATTATTTAGTTGTCAAGGTTCAGAGGCTTTTGTAATTGCCTTGTAGTATATTTGTAGTACATATACTACAAGATTGTCAAGTAGTTTCTCAAAATAATTTTGATTCTCTTTGAAAAGCTCTTACCGCAATTCTCAACCATAAGAAGATTTTAAAAAGCGTTGCGAAGTAATGCTTTTTAAAATCTTCTTGGTTTGGGTTTTAGCGCAAAGCGCCACAAGAGCAAGGAATTCAGTGTCCTTAGGACTTACGCAAAAAATCTCGAAACCCTTATTCCATCGTAAGGGCAATTCATGAATTGCCCTTACGATGGCGTAAGTCCTAATCTTTCCACATGTCAATTTGCAAATGTCAAGGTGGACTCGCTGATCTTCCAGAGCTTGTGCAAATAGAACTCAACGCGATCGCCTAATGCAGTTACAAGAGTTCCTTCTTCAGCGCGAAGATCGCTAGAAATCCAAGTGCCACTAAAGCAAACCTCAACATAGCAATCGTCAACTCTATCTACACTAAGCTTATTAGAGAGACAATCAGACATTACGGACTTTAATAACAACAAATCAACAACATCCGCAGTTAGTAGAAATGCTGCTCGACTGGATTCGACATGGATTGACAAGCCAGAGCGCAAACTGAGTAAAACTCGATTTGAGACAAACTCCTCTAAAGAGATATCTAATCTCTCTAAATACAGCCCTGCATCAGTGTAAGTGAGTTTCAACATTGTGATTGATTCTCCAGAATCTTAAAATAGGGGGCGAGTTTCAAGTAGTCTAAGGCAACTTAAAACTCGCTATATGGATCGCTATCCACTGTTTATTTCTTGTTGCGATCGCCAAAATTGTTCGGCAAAGGCAACGGTAGGATGCATCGGGGCTTTGGGCTTAGTTCGCAAAGTCATATTGGCTTCATGAGGCGTGCGATTTCCCTTACGGTTATTGCAAGGTTCACAAGCAATGACAACGTTTTCCCAAGTATTCAATCCACCCTTAGCGCGGGGAATGACGTGATCGATCGTCAGGTTTTTAGTATTGCCACAATATTGGCAAGTGTGATTGTCACGACGCAAAATTTCTCTACGGGCGACGGGTGGAACTCGCCAAAATCGTTCTGATTTCGTCAGCGTTAGACGGATATGTTCTGGCACTTGCAAGACGAGTTGCGGAGAAACTACTTGCCAAGTTTGTTGGCTCATTAGTTCCAAGGGTTCGGCGCGACCTGTGACTAGCAAAGCGATCGCGCGTTTGATATTGATGCGGCTCACTGGCAGATAGTTTTGCGAAAACACGACTACCGATTGCCTCAATACTTCTGGCTCATACTGATTGATAGATTGCACTGGCTTCTCCTCACGATATAGCTGGTTTTATTTTGCCGCAGGCAAAATAAAACCTTAAAACTCTTGCTAGGATTGATTTTTGCTTTTCCAATGAGTATGTACTCATTGGAAAACCTCTATAAAAAAATGCCCCCGCTTTCTTAGTTATGAAAGCGGGGGCGAAAGACTTGATTGTCTAAACGTTATGTGGGTACGGCGATCTGCCGATACCTCCCGCTTGGGTATGTCTCTGGATTAATTGCACTAATAAATCGGCTGATGCTGGTGAGAGCATCTCTCCTCGATCCTTTGTTAACTGAATGGTTGGGAGATTCTAAGTTCCTGCGATCGCCAGAAATATCACCGTAAATATCGCCACAAAGCCCAATTGAATCTCTGTCCAAAATGGTCATCACAAAGCCAGATATTTCCAAGATATTGGCTCGCTGCCAAACTTGGGGATATCCGATCTGATACTGACCGATGGACAAATAGGATTTCATAGGAATGTACTTGGAATTTCTTAGATAGTCATACTACACTTGTAGTATAAACATAGATATCGAACTTTGTAAACTAACTAGGAGAAAAATTATGCAGACACTACACCAAATGCCTGCGACCACAGACATGGAAGTTACCAGCATTCGCCTAGAGCGGGAACTAAAGGAAAAGCTCAAAGAATTGGCGGGCGGGCAAGGCTATCAGGCTCTAATCCGTGGTGTTCTCTGGGATTACATTGATCAGAGGCGACCATCACCGACAAAAAAGCGGATATCCCTAGAACAAATTCGCGCCAGTGTCACCGCAACGGCTCAGCGAGATGAATCTTGCGCCCTCACTGGTAAATCGATCCGATCGCAAGAATCAATGTTTTTAGGCTTAACCACCAATGGCGATTGGGTTCCTCTGAGTGTGGGTAGTTTCTAAGTACTAATTGAAATTTCGCAATAACGACTCGAAATCCTAATTTTATATGTAGGTGCAAATTCATGAATTGCACCTACATTTTATTTATTGTTTCAGAATCACCTCTAAGTCTTCTATAAAAATCACTGATAATCTTGAGGATTTAGTACGGTGTCGTACAAACCAATATTTTCGCCTGCATGCCTATTAAATCCCACATATTCTAAACTGGCATCTTCGTAACGTTTAAATTTATAAACCGCATCATTCATCAAGGCGCTATTGAATACCCCCAGACTTACCAATAATTCAAAGTCTCTAACAATTAATCCTGTTACTTTTTTAAATAATGCTGGTTCAAGTTGAGTGATTACATCACGGAGGCTTCTTTCGCGGTAATCGGTGAGATACATAAATACAGGGATGCGAGTCGCAAATTTAATTAATTTTTCCTGAATTTGTTTACGCATACTCTTGTACTCTTTTTCCGCCTCGGTAAGTTCTTTCTTTTCTTCTTTGGTTAAATCCCTTTCATTAGCTTCTTTTTTTGCTTTTTTGACTGCATCGGATTTATTGATGATCGTTTCGATGTCTTGATTGAGGTTACGAAAGCCTTCGATATTCATCAAAGCTTGCATCGCTTCTTGGTTTTTCATTAATCTTTCTAAAGTGTTGTTATCGACATTTACTAACAAGGCACTTTCCCAACGTCTGGCTAGTAATGTTGCCGTTGTGCCACTCATCGCCATATCAAGAATTCCTGCGGCATCGACTTGTTTCATGGAGCTACCGTCATAGGCAAGCACAGGCAAGAAATGAATAAATTCTTCGACTTTTTTCTCTGGATTCGATTCATCAACATTGAGGCGACAACTGTAATCTGCGATCTGTCTCAAGGCGCGATCGGGCGCAAAGTCAAAAACGTAGCATTCTTGTTTGATGAGGGTGTAATTAAAAGTGAAATGGGAGAAATAAAGTAGGTTAGAAAGTATGATGGATAACAGTTCTAATCCAAAGAAGTCATAAAATTGAGCCGTGAATATAAAAACAAAAACAGCATCGTCCAGTAAAAGCATAGAAGAAAGACTAAACGATTATCCTGAATTGAAAGCGAAAATCGAAGGATTATTATCCGTTGTAGAAAATGCAGAAGGTGATCTA
The DNA here is from genome assembly GCA_023336205.1 of Pseudanabaena sp. Salubria-1. Taxonomy (GTDB): domain Bacteria; phylum Cyanobacteriota; class Cyanobacteriia; order Pseudanabaenales; family Pseudanabaenaceae; genus Pseudanabaena. The sequence continues at coordinate 43,311 of JALQCR010000027.1, read as the reverse complement.
ATCAAAGCCGACGCAGCCGAGGAACGAGTGATAGAAGAAATCCGTCAGTTAGGACAAACAGCACTACAAACATGGGCAACGCGGCAAGAAATCAAGCAAAGCGAAGCATATATCGCCGCGAATCCATCTTCACACCGAGGTGGTAAAAAAAACTCTATTGGTACAGCCGATATGGACGCATCGAAGTACTAGAGCAAAGGTACATCGAATTTGGAAGAGAGTCCAAACAGGTAGTGAGACCATTTCAAAAAGCCGCCGAAGTACATTGCCGAGGATATTCACGCCCATTGCAGAGAGTGATTACCGACTTTGGGTCAGATGTAGCGTTTGGGAAAATCCCAAAAAAAATGATGGAACATCATGGAATAAGCATCCCAATTAGTGCAGGACAGGAGATCACAGAAAGTCATGCCCAGCGTATATTAGAAACGCAGAGTTGGGAAACAGGATTCCCAGCAATCGAGGGTGTGGAGTTTTTAATAGCGGAGATGGATGGGACAATGATTCCGATTGTGGAAACAACGGCAAGCGAAACTGATGGCGAAGAAGTTGACCGTCGTAAGACGCGTAAAATTAGCTGGAAAGAAGCGCGTCTAACCTCGGCGCGTACCCCTGAGCAAGAGCAGCCTATTTTCGGAGCAACGATAGGCTCGACTGATGATGCAGGAGCAGCATTACTTGATTGTGCTATCCGTGCTGGATTGGGAGAAGAAACCTTTGTGCATGGGGTTGGCGACGGTGCGCCTTGGATTGCTAGCCAAATCGAGCAGCGTTTTGGTGTACTTAGTCGCTACTTACTAGATTTCTATCATGTATGTGAATATCTAGCCGATGCAAGTCGCGTTTGTTCCCCAGATGCTCCGAAAGCATGGATGGATGTGCAGAAGCAACAACTCAAATCCAATCATGCTTCGGCTGTCCTTGAAGCTCTTAAGCCGTTTCAAGAACCTGAATCTGTTCCTGACAATCTGGCTGTGGTTAGATCCGCTTATCGCTATCTTTTCAATCGTCCTAATCGTCTAGACTATCAGGGCACGATTGACTCCAATTTACCCATTGGCTCTGGTGAAATTGAGAGTGGTCACCGCTATGTTATTCAAAATCGTTTAAAGCTTGCTGGCTCTTGGTGGACGATTGAAAATGCTAAGGCTATGCTTGCTCTTAGGATCTGCCGTACTAATCAAGATTGGGATGCTTATTGGCTTAATCTTTCTTCCATTTCTTATTGAGCTGAACTTTCACTTTTAATTGCACCCGTTTGATGATTTCTTCTTGATTGGGAGAAGTATGATCAGGATTTTTGATTGTCCAAGGGGTTTGCACTCGAAAGGCAGCTTGGAAATAGGTTTCAGGACTAGAGGAGTTTCGCAGCATAAAGATCCCTGTCCAAGGCTTGACGGATACGCCTGTGGTGAGTTTGCCACAGGATAGAGTGATTGTTTTCGTTTTCAATGGGTTATCCATTGTTTGTAAAACGGGTGGTAATGCTTCTACACCTATCCCTGCGCTAGTACCTGCGGCGACAATGATTTTGTAATCGTGATAGAACTTATTTTGCTTTTGGGCTAACAGGTTTCGCATGGCATGACAGGATGCAACGGTGGGCAGAAACCAGAAGGTATGGGAGAGAATGTTTAGCAATCTGGTATCTGAGTAGGGCATGGGTGGCTTCTTGGCTCCGAGTTTGAGATTGTCGATCGCTGTTTCTAGATGATTTCCCCTAATCAAATCGACCCATTTCTGAACTTCGTTCTCATAGGCAAATTTTGCATTTTTGTCGTTACCTGTAGCCGAGAAAAATACATTCAAATCAAACTCATTAAACTCTCCTTTCATGGCGATCTCGCGGATCGAGTCGGGTAACTGATAGGTGAGCATCACCATACGCGGCAAAGCAGCATAGGGATTATTTTCATCTGACCATGATTCCTTCGCTCTCTGCTCATCGGAATATGTCCAGTTATAGATTTGTTCTTCGATAAATTCACCAGAGGCGATCGCCCTGAATGGTGTACCCGACAAATACAAATAGGCGTTAGTGGTAATTGGGATAATGCTTTCATCGAAATAATCGATGCCCTCACCTTCACCAAATTCTAGTTCTTTCTTGCCTTCTGCTTCAAAGAGTTCCTTGGCATTGTCGCGCCATGCGCCGTAATGATATTCATCAAATATGACACAATCCCAATTTGTTAAATGTACCCATTCATTTTTTGCCTTGATACCGCCCACGCTATTTTTGCCGAGATAATCCTGAAATGAACCAAAGCAAACTAAGGGTTTATTTTTGTCGGCATTCTCAAACTCTAAACCGTTGCGCGAGATAAATTGCCAGCCTATGAAATCAATATGCGATTCTAAATCCTCTTGCCATGCACTTTGGACTGCGGGTTTAAAGGTGAGGACGAGGATTTTTGTCCAACCCATTTTTTTTGCGAGTTGATAGGTGGCAAAGGTTTTGCCGAAGCGCATTTTGGCATTCCATAAGAAATGTGGCGTTTTGTCGGGGTTCTCTTGTGTAAAGCTCTGGAAATAGGCGATCGCTTTGTCAACTGCTTCTTGCTGTTCGGGACGCATCCCAAAATCAAGGGTACGATTTTCGACATTTTCTGCACCATTTTTAATGGCTAATATGGCAGCTTTGACATCTTTAGCGGTGCATTGAAACCATTCGCCATCAGGATTTTTAAAGCCTTGTTTTCTGAGATAGTGATGTACGTCATGGTCACTAAAGGCACTACCATTTTTATGAATTGCGGAATAAACTGCTGATTCTTCGAGCAGGATTTTGTAAGGTGATTCCCCTGGGCGAATGACGGGATATTGTTCGGCAACACGGGTCTTTGCGTCTCTGGTGGTGTAGCCAATTTTGAGGAGTCCTTTGTATTGGGGATGGGTGTCTTTGTAGGCGTATATTGTGGGCTTAATTTCGGGTCTAGGTGGGAAGAATTCGTTATTCATATGTTTATACGGGAGTACTAAGTCGAGACAATTTCTAATTCAATTAGTGAGACACTGTCTCACTAATTGCTGTCCTATTTGCCAATAGGTTTGAACTCTAGCTAATTCTCGTACCAGTGGTACGACATTTTCCAGACACTGTCTGGATTTTTTGAAACTCGGTATAAAAAAGTCGCATTCATAGTTATTTATCTTGCATAAATAAATTGTTTTGCGCGATCGCGATCGCCTTGTGCAGTTTATCTAACAAGATTTCTCTGGATGGCAAAATTGTAAAGTAGTCGGCAACTTTGATATTGCTGCGATGCAGTTGCAAAAGTTCTATATGTTCTGGGTTTTTACCTGTGCAGAGGATTAAGCCAATGGGGGAATTTTCGCCTTCGATAGATTCGTATTTTTCTAAGTAGGCAAGGTATAGTTCCATTTCACCTTTGTAGGCAGCATCAAATTCACCAATTTTAAGATCGATCGCAACGAGAGATTTGAGGCGGCGATGATAGAACAATAGGTCTATGTAATAGTCACGATTATCAATAGTAATCCGCTTTTGACGAGCAATAAAGGCAAAATCAATGCCTAATTCGGAGATAAATCGCTGAAGCTCGGCAATAATCGCTGATTCTAGGTCTTTTTCGGAATAAGTATTTTTTAGGTTTAGGAAATCTAGAAAATAGGGATCTCTAAATACTAAGTCTGGGGTAATTTGGCTACTTTCGCTTAATCTTTGTAGTTCATTTCTAATGGTTTCTTCGGGCTTTTTACTAATGGCTGTGCGTTCATAAAGCATTGAGTTAATGCGTTCCCTAAAGTTACGGACACTCCATTTCTCAAGCTTGCACATTTCGATATAAAATTGGCTCATCTGGGTTTGAGGGGTAAATGGTACAGTGTCGATACAATTATTGGCGACATGGTAGGGCTGTAACTGTTGCTCCGAGAGGATTCTGATTACTATTAGCTGTGCTTATCCCCATGAACCCAGAAGAGCCATAAAATTGTCGCTTTAGCGGATCTTCTATGGGAATAATGGCTAATAAATGTGTCCAACTTAATTGTCGTATCACTGAAACGACAATCTCATAGTCTGGAAATACTTGAGAAAATTGCACCATTCTGCGTAAATTTTTTTCAGCAAATTGGTTGCCGTATTCTATAGTTAGTTGTTTGGCTAATGTGGCAATAATTTGTTTACCATATTCGGCGCGTTGATCTTTTAGTATTTCTTGGTTGATACGTTTACCAATTTGCCAATAAAGCATGGTCATGGTGGTATTAACGTTGATAGCAATTTGCTGGCGGCTATCTTCAATTAAAGATTTAATCTCATCAAAAACTATGGTATCAGGTTGTAAGTTGCTACTCATTGCCTAACTCCATAGGACGCACCATCGACTCAATAAATGCAATTTCTTCCGCAGTTAATCCATATTTTTTATAAAGTTTCGCGTCTGTCCAAGATTCATCCATGTTTAGAATCGGAACAAAGGTGTAAGCATTTTTTGTAATGTGATGAGAATACATGAATTGAGATACGAGAAAGCGGAAAAATCTTGTTTTCATGTAGCTAACTAGATTTTTTGCTTGGCTTTCTTGTTTGTAACTGCCAATTACGAGATAGGTTTCATTGCAAATAGTGGCAGGAGGCAGAATATCAATTTTAGAAAATATCTTTCTCTTTCCGTCTTTACCTGCGTTCCCTGCATGATCGTAACCGACATAAGAAGTGATGACTTTCCATTCATCGATCATTTCTACGCCAACAGTAATTTCTGAACGATTGTATGCACCTTCTCCTTTTTGCCAACGCAAAATAATATCGCCAGTTTTTTGAGGTCTTACAAAAGTTCTTAATCCAAAAGGTTTACTGGATGAAACCTGTGTATTCATACTTTTTTCTTTAGCTGCCAATACTTTGCGAACTATTGACAGTGCTTGACTATGCCTAATAAAAGTATCAAACTCATTCAGCTTTCTTTTTGAACTTATTCCTACTCCATTCTGCATATTGATAACTTCACATTCTCCCGAAGAATCTTTTTCCCATAGGAAGTAGCAAATCCCTCCAGCCATATCGACATTAGAGAAACATTCGGAAGCATTTTCAAAATCAACTATCTTGCGTATTTGTGGATCATTAAGCATCTCTTCTCTGAACTTATCCAAACCTTTTCCACCACCAAACCAGCGATCAGGAATGATCATGGTTAAGAATCTGGGATTTAATTTTTTTGCTTGTTCCACAAATAGATTATAGATAGGGCTGGCACTGCGCCCATAGCCACCATCGCTTAACTGATAAGGAGGATTACCGACAATTACATCAAACTTCATATTCTTAAAAAAACAACTAGGATCATCAGCATGGATAAATTGATAAGCATAAGACTCTAGCGCATCGCCACGCTCATAGACCTCTTGACTCGCGCCGCAAAAGCCACACTTGCCACCGCGCCAATCATGCTCCACACGCGCATAAACAATATTACCCTGCTCATCCTCAAAATCCGAACATACCGAATACCTCCCATTCGCCACCTTCGAGCAGTACACACTCCGCCGCGACAATAACCCCGTCAACTCCGTAATCGCCAACCCAAAAATCTGATATTTATAAATATGATTAGCCCGTTCCTGCAAATCTGGAAACACAGGCTCTAAACCCACAATCAACCGCTTCGCAATCTCCCTGAGAAACACCCCCGACTTGCACACAGGATCAAGAAATTTTGCATCAGGATTTGACCATAAATCCACAGGCAACAAATCCAAAATCTGATTCACCAAACTCGGCGGCGTAAACACCTCATCATTGCTCAAGTTCGCCAAACAAGTTAAAACATCAGGATTGTAGTTACTTTTGAGCATCATCCCCTACCCTCAAAAAATGCACCACAGGAAAATCTTGAATCGGAGTCGGGATAAACACATCCTCACCCGTATCCGCAAACAAAGGCAACTCCATCATGCTCTCATGGTGCAATAACTCCTTAAAACTAAAATCGCGCCGCTTGATCATGCTGCCATTTACAGGCGACCATTCCGAAAAAATGATCGGCTCAGGACGATCTCCCACCGTTTTTAAAGTCAACGCATCGCCATGAATAATATTACGGCTGAGAATATAACGTACCGCCTCCCGACATTTATCATTCGCTAAATCTGCAAAAAGCACAGTATATTTTTGATTAAAAATATTGAATAGGCGATCGCGACATTCCTGAACATTGTCCTCTAAAATATCAATCCCGTAGATCGAAGAAACCGCCAAAACCCCATTGCGTTCATATTCTAGCTTCACCTTGCCATAGCGCGATTTCACAACCTCTAATTTACGTTCCAAAACCTCCGCCAAAAAATTCCCCGTTCCACAGGCAGGTTCCAAAAATCTCGATTCAATCCGTTCCGTTTCCTGCTTCACCAAATCCAGCATCACCTTCACCTCACGCTGGTTGGTAAAAACCTCACCATGATCGGTTACTCTCTGTTTAGAGATTACCTGTTTTTCCGAAGCTTCTAGACTCATTGGTTTCACTCTTGTTGTAACTCCGAGAGAACTTTTTTGTATTTCTCTAAACGCTGAAAATCTTTTTCTGTCGGATTAGCAATCCGACTAATATTCATGTTGTGCGTCACATCGGCAATCTTGACTTTACGGGCGATCGCATTAGACTTCACCCGCAAAATGTAATCTTCATACGGCTCACCATCCCTCTTAGTAATCGCAGCGATCGCCTCAGTAATAAATTCAGGAAAACCTTGACGAACCAAATCTGCGATCGTCAAATCAGAGTCCTCGATCGCATCATGCAAAACCGCCACAATTTTACTTTCGGGTGTATTCATCTGCGACATCACCGTTAACGGATGCGAAATGTAGGGCTTACCCGCTTTATCAAGCTGACCAGCATGGGCTTGATTGGCAAGCGTGATTGCCAATGCTAAAAGCGTCTCAAAATTTGACTCAAAGCTTGATTTAAAGTTTTGCATAGTAACGAATACAAGTTAAAGCGATCGCTACCTCATCAGCGCATTGCTGAATCACGTCAATATCATTAGGGCTTATCGCATTAGCCATCTGCCAACGCATCGACAATACTCCTAAAACATCTTCCCGAAAAGTAATCGCGATCGCCAAATTGGTTTTGCATTGATTATCTGGATCATCTTGTTGATTGGGCGACAGAGAAATTTGAGATTTTTTTGAGGCAATCGCTGCTTGCACTAACGGATCTGTTGCTAAATCCCAAAGATAATCACCACATATAGCTTGAGTATCAATCAACGAGCCTTTCTCAAGCAACTGCAAGATCACCCCATCGGCTCCAAAATTTTGCCAGAAGGCGCTTGCTAAAGGCAGAACACAATTAGATAGCTGGTTGGATGTCTGTGCGATCGCTACAATTACTGACAACAGGGCATTCTGAGCTTGCGATCGGACTAACTCTTCAGAACGTTGCTTCAGCAGATCATAGTTATGGGTTGCCTCTTTCACAACTAACTTAAGCTGGTCTGGCTCCCAAGGCTTTGTAATATATTTATGAACCTGACCTGAATTGATCGCATCGATCAGATCGGCAATATCTGTATATCCTGTCAGGACAATTCGCATCGTATCAGGAAAATCTGAAACAGTACGCCTGAGGAACTCTGTCCCAGTCATTTCAGGCATTCGCTGATCGGAAATAATTGCCGCCATTTCTCCTTCTTGTTCCAAAATCTCTAAAGCTTTAATCCCTCCATCAGCTCGAAACACCGTAAATTCTCTGCGAAAGGTACGATATAGCAAATCAAGATTATCTTGCTCATCGTCAACCACCAAAAGTTTTGGCTTTTTGGCTGGATTTAATTTATTTGGCTCAGCAACAGAAAATGAAGAAGAAGTCATGAGCAAAGTTTGATTTGGATACTGACTGCAAATATAGCAATGCTATCAAAAAACAAGGGGCGCAATGCGCCCCTTGTTTTTTGATCTTAGGTGAAAAAGCTTTGCTTACAGAGCTTTTTTATGTTTAAGCCTTAACAACTTCACGGCTAACTTGCTTCAATTCGCCCTTAGCATATTTAGGAACAAAGTCATAAATACTAACTTGCTTGATCTTGCCAGCTTGTCCAGCAGCTTCAAACTGAGTATAGCGATCGGCACATACTTTTTGCATGTACTTGATTGATGGCTTCAAGAAGTGGCGAGGATCGAACTCTTTAGGATTCTTGAACAATGCTTCACGTACCGCAGCAGTGATCGCAAGACGACAGTCAGTATCGATATTGACCTTACGCACACCACACTTGATACCCTTTTGAATTTCTTCAACGGGTACACCATAGGTTTCAGGAATAGCGCCGCCAAATTCATTGATCATTGCAAGTAGATCTTCAGGAACTGAAGAAGAACCATGCATAACAAGGTGAGTATTAGGCAAGCGGTTATGAATTTCTTCGATACGGCTGATCGCTAAGATTTCGCCTGTAGGCTTGCGAGTAAACTTATATGCACCATGGCTAGTACCGATCGCTACTGCAAGAGCATCAACCTGAGTGCGCTCAACAAAATCAGCAGCTTCATCAGGATCGGTCAAAAGTTGAGAATGATCTAAAGCACCCTCAAAGCCGTGTCCATCTTCAGCTTCACCCTTACCAGTTTCAAGGGAACCTAAACAACCTAGTTCGCCTTCGACGCTTGCACCAAAAGCATGGGCAACTTCGACAACTTTAGAAGTAACTTCTACGTTGTACTCGTAGCTAGCAGGTGTCTTAGCATCGGCTTCTAATGAACCATCCATCATCACACTGGTAAAGCCATTTTGAATTGCTGAGAAGCAAGTTGAAGGGGCATTACCGTGATCTTGGTGCATCACAATGGGGAGGTGAGGATAGGTTTCGGCGGCAGCCAAAATCAAGTGACGTAGAAAATTTTCGCCTGCATAATTGCGTGCGCCACGAGAAGCTTGTAGGATCACAGGGCTGTTGGTTTCATTCGCAGCCTGCATGATCGACTGGATTTGCTCCATGTTGTTTACGTTAAATGCAGGGATGCCATATCCGTTTTCAGCTGCGTGATCGAGCAGCAGGCGCATTGGTACTAAAGCCATATTTAAATTCTCTCCTAGACTAAATCGAGCTTGTTTCGATTATTAACAATCTTAAATCATTTTGAAGAATTATATCTAACTAAAAAAGGGCACGAACAGCAATTCTCATTTTAAAAATTAGATTTTTGAAAGACATCCGCAGTCGAGCTTTCAAAAATCTAATTTGGGGTTTGCCAGCGCTGGCGGCGCGGGCAAACCCCAAATTATAGCTGTCGTCTTTATAGTGTGATGGGGGGGGGGGGGGGGGGGGGGGCGGGGGGGGGGGGTGTGTTGGGGGGGGGGGGGGGGGGGGGGGGGGGTGGGTGTTTTTTTTTTTTTTTTTTTTTTTATTTTTTTTAGGTTTTTTTTTTTTTTTGTCCTGATACAAATGGCTAAGGCTATAGTTGAATTATATTTAGAATCGCTGGAGCACGAAGCGCCCTTTTTTAGTTAAGTACTTGTGTAAAATAAATTACCAAAACCTGTAAGGTTGCTCCCCGCATGGGCGCAACCTTACAGGTTTTGGGGTGTAATTAATTAAGTGTGTCTACCTAAAAAAAAACCCACCCCCGGGCCCCCCCCCCCCCCCCCCCCACCGCTATTTCTTAACTGGGAAGGGAATAGCTATTTAGATATTCTTTTCGCTAAGTTCGCGACTCATATAGTCAAAAGGTGCTGCTAACCAGTCAGCGTTTTCACCTACTAAGTCCATAACAGCCTGTTTCATGATTTGAATACCTTGCACAGTCGGACCAATTGGTACTCCAAGCGAGCTATAAGTATCGCGCAAGCCTTGCAATACTCTTTCATCGAGGACATCATTGTTGCCTGCAACTAGAGCATAGGAGGCATAGCGCAAATAGTAATCCATGTCACGCAGGCAAGCTGCAAAACGACGAGTTGTATAAGCGTTACCACCTGGGCGGATCAAATCGGGAACTTCTTCAAATAATTGTGAACCAGCCTTACGCACAATCGAAGCCGCATTAGCGGTGATTGCCGAAGATGCGGCTAAGCGAGCATTGCCAGTTGCAAAGAAGGATTTGAGGGTATCCATGGCATCGCGATCAAAATATTTACCAGTTGCATCATAAGCACCGATCAGGCTGGTAATTGCATCCTGCATGTTGTTTTCTCCGTTAATTTGTCTTTTATAAATGTATCGGTAACGTATTTGTAAAGTTTGTAAACTATATATAACTTAAACTTGGCAACCTGTACTTTGGACAGTGACCAAAGTTATTTTACTGTGATTTCAGCGCCTTACAAGGTCTTGCACCAGATAAATAGCAATTCTCACTATTAAAAATAGTTTCATGCTTTATAAGCAACATTCAAGAAACAACGCAGTAGTAAAAACGCCAAATAATGGAGTTGGGGAGACGCACCAGCTCCATTATTTGGCGATTTACGTCTTAACCTGTGTGAATTGGCGAAAGCCTAAATTTAGTTTCATAAGTACCTGTGCAGAATAAATTACCCAAACCCGTAAGGTTATGTCCCGCAGGGACATAACCTTACGGGTTTGGATGTGAAATTAATTAAGCATGTCTACAGTTAATGCGAATTACGACACAGATGGAGAAATTATCGGAATTAGGTCGCTGCAATGTAAGCTTAAATACTATGCTTAGATATTAAGCAAAAAAAAGCTTAGATCCAAAGATTAAATATTGGGATTTTGAGTAGTTAGGCACAATTAAACATAAAATCCCAAATAATTACTGTCCGCGCCACTGGTAGTAATTATTTTGACTCAGTTTTTTGATTGTGCCGAAGTCCTTGCCTAAAAACCTTTAGAGCAATTTATAAAGAAATGTCTGGAAGTAAAGTTGGTGTACGGCTAGGTCTATGAAGTGGGTTACTAGTCTTTCGACAAAAATATCTTTGGAAGCTGCGGTGCAAGATCTGTCACAGCAAGTATTTGCTTTGATGGGTGATCGATCGCTTGATTTAGGCTTTTTGTTTGTTTCCACCGCATTTGCTAGCGACTACCCACGCTTATTACCATTACTAGCGGAAAAATTGCCGATCCAAAAATTAATTGGTTGCTCTGGCGGGGGGATTGTTGGTAATGGTCAGGAGTTTGAAGATAAACCTGCGATCGCACTACTTATAGGGCACTTACCCAATGCAGAGGCAAAAGTATTTCACCTCGATGATAATCAGTTACCAGATCTCGATAGTCCTCCTGATCGCTGGGAAAAAATAACGGATGTAGACCCCACAGTTTCGCCTAGTTTTGTACTCGTTGGCGATCCATTTTCATTTCCTATTAATGACTTAATTCAAGGACTAGATTTTGCTTATCCTAACTCAGTCAAAGTTGGTGGCTTAGCTAGCAGTGGTGGGATGGGTGCAAATGCCCTATTTTGTTTTCATGAAGAAGGTAAATATAAGCTTTATCGCACGGGACTTTTAGGTGTGGCTCTATGGGGTGATGTGACCATTGATCCTGTGGTCTCTCAAGGTTGTCGCCCCATTGGTAAAATCTTGCAGGTTTCTGAGTGTGAGCGTAATTTGATTTTGGGACTGGAGGGCAAGCCACCTCTGAGTCTGTTGCAAGATACTGTAGGAGATTTAAACCCAAGCGATCGCGAATTGGCTCAGCATTCACTATTTATTGGTGTGGTGATGAATGAATTTAAGGCAAATCCATCACAGGGCGATTTCTTGATTCGTAATATTATTGGTGTCGATCCAAGATCTGGGGCGATCGCTGTTGGCGATCGGATGCGCCCTGGACAAAGAATTCAACTACATTTACGTGATGGGAAAGCTTCGGCGGAGGACTTAGAGGAAGCTCTGATAAATTACTCCAATCAGTTGAACTTAGAGGCTCCCAATGTTTCGGCAACGGCAGCTTTAATGTTTTCTTGTATGGGGCGAGGCGAGAGGCTCTATGGCAAGCCAAACTTTGACTCTGAGATCCTCCAAAAACATCTTGGCTTAATTCCGTTTGGGGGCTTTTTCTGCTCTGGCGAAATTGGACCTGTTGGTGGCACGACATTTCTCCATGGTTACACCTCAGTATTTGGTATCGTTAGACCTAAAAAAACATAAAATCCAAAAGTAAATGGGGCATTTTTGAGCCCCATTTTACTTTTGGATTTTATGTTTTTTTAATTTGAAAATAGTGATAAGGAATGAAAATTAATTAACTTGTGCAATTAAAACCAAAATTCGTTGGGGCGGGCTCCGCCCGCCCCAACGAATTTTGGTTTTAATTGATTTTCATTCCTAACTCTGTTTTTTAGTTTTTAGCTACTTAATACCAATTCACAAAAGTGTTACAACACTTTTGTGAATTAAAAACCAAACCCAGTAATACCAAAGAACAAAATGGCTACGCCATTTTGTTCTTTGGTATTACTGGCTAATTACAGTTTGTTTATTGAAAGCAAATTGGTTAAGAATGCGATCGCAGATTTGACCACTGGATAGACCAAGAGAATTAAATGACTGCTCTGGTGAAGCATGTTCAACGAGAATATCGGGAACACCAATGCGGTAAACAGGAGCTAGCACATTTTCATCATTCAAAGCTTCCAGAACAGCGCTACCAAAACCGCCCATCAAGCAACCTTCTTCAAGGGTGACTACCTTACCGATTTTTTGAGCAAGAGGCAGGATTAGCTCAGTATCTAGGGGTTTTGCAAATCTGGCGTTAACGACCGTGGCGCTAATACCATGCTCGTTCAGAAGTTCTGCAACCTGTAGCGAAGGATAAACCATGGAGCCATAGGCGAGTAACAAAACATCCTTGCCTTCGCGCAATACTTCGGCTTTGCCGATTGGTAATGGCTCGATGTCCTCATCTTGCAAAGGTGCGCCTACACCATTACCACGAGGATAACGCATGGCACTCGGACCATTGTGAGTTAAACCAGTGACAATCATGTTCTGCATTTCGGCTTCATCCTTGGGAGCCATCAGCACCATGTTGGGAATGCAGCGCAGATAGGCGATGTCATACATCCCTTGGTGAGTGGGTCCATCGGCTCCGACAATACCTGCGCGATCGAGACAGAAGAAGACGGGCAGATTCTGGATACAGACATCATGGATGATCTGGTCAAAGCCCCGTTGGAGGAAGGTGGAATAAATTGCAGCGACAGGACGCATACCTTCGCAAGCCATACCTGCGGCAACAGTGATGGCGTGTTGCTCAGCAATGCCGACATCGATAAATTGATTGGGTAAGGCGGCTTGGAATTTGTCCAAACCAGTACCTGTGGACATGGCGGCGGTAATAGCGACGATGCGCTTGTCATGCTCGGCAAGTTTAATCAGCGTATCGGCAAAAACCTTAGAATAGCTAGGAGGTTTTGGTTTACTGCTGGAAGCCGACGGTTTGGCTTTGCCTGTAGCGAGGTCAAAGGAGTTTTGGGCATGGTAGCCAACGCGATCGGCTTCAGCATAGCTGTAACCCTTGCCCTTGGTGGTACTAACGTGAACCATCACGGGACCTGTGAGCGTATGCGCCATCTTGAAGGTGTCGATCAATTCCTTGAGATTGTGTCCATCAACGGGACCAATGTAAGTAAAGCCGAGTTCTTCAAATACTGCTCCCACTTTGTTTTGCACCATGGTCACAATCTTGAGATTGTCCTTGATGCGTTCAATCTCAGGGCTGATTTGTTCGCCAACAAAGGGAATATTGCGGATTTGTCCTTCGAGATTGTTGGTGATGAATTTCATCGGTGGGCTGAGGCGCATTTTATTCAGGTACTTAGGAATTGCGCCCACATTTGCCGAAATTGACATTTCATTGTCATTGAGGACAACTAATAAATTAGTTTTGGGAAGATGTCCTGCATGGTTAATTGCTTCAAGAGCCATGCCACCTGTCAAGGAGCCATCACCAATGATCGCTACAGTTTTGTAATTTTCGCCTTGCAAATCACGGGCGATCGCCATTCCCAGAGCCGCTGAAATACTGGTCGAAGCATGTCCTGCACCGAAATGATCAAATTCACTTTCGCGACGATTGAGATAACCTGCAATGCCATCCTTTTGGCGCAAGGTATGGAAATTTTTATAACGTCCTGTAATCAGTTTATGGGGATAGGCTTGATGCCCCACATCCCACACAACTTTATCGCGATCTAAATCGAGAGTTTGATATAAAGCGAGAGTTAGCTCGACTACGCCTAGCCCCGGACCAAGATGTCCACCTGTGGCGGCGATCGTTTCTAAATGTTTTTGCCGAATTTCCTTTGCGATCGATTCCAATTGCGAGATCGTCAAACCATGCAACTGGTTAGGGTGGGTAACATCACTTAACCGCATATATACTTATTTTTTATAAAATGACTTCCTTTAGTTTAACTGAAGCGCACCCTACAAACGTTCATCGCGATCGCAGTTCTTAAAACCTAACCATGTCACTCAGGGAATAAAAACCAAAATACCAGAGGCGGGGCTTCGCTCCGCCTCTGGTATTTTGTATCAATTATTACAATATTTAATCTCTGGCAGGGAAGTAACCTTGCAAGGCAATGTAATAAGCTAAATCACCACCACCAGCATTTTCTTTTTTAATTGGAGGCATTTTAGGGAGTGCAAAATAATTAATGCCATCTCCTCCAAATTCAGTCCCAATCAATGCGAATAAAGCACAGTTTTGAGTAATAGAAAGAAGTCGTCCATCACACTTTGCCCAACCTCTCGGTTCCCAATACCAAGGGAAAATGGCAATCTGACCAATTAGTTGTTCCATAGATTTTATACTCTTGCTGTTAGTTCAGTGGTTAGTATTCTTAGGAAAACTAACAAAATTCATTAATATATAGACATACATGTAGGTAATGCTTTCCTATGCCAGCACCCACAGATATATTTGTACGAAACTTCTAAGCCCCCCTAGAGTTATAGTAATTGATATTTATTTTTGATAAAAATTCATTGCCTCAATCTTGAGCAATCAATATAGATTGCTAGGATGTGAATAAATAAGGCTCTTCTGGGTTCATGGGGATAAGCACAGCTAATAGTAATCAGAATCCTCTCGGAGCAACAGTTACAGCCCTACCATGTCGCCAATAATTGTATCGATACTGTACCATTTACCCCTCAAACCCAGATGAGCCATAAATAATAGAATCTTTGTGCTTTAGATGTCAATGAGAATAGCTTATGTTCTTGGCTCATCTGGGTTTGAGGGGTAAATGGTACAGTATCGATACAATTATTGGCGACATGGTAGGGCTGTAACTGTTGCTCCGAGAGGATTCTGATTACTATTAGCTGTGCTTATCCCCATGAACCCAGAAGAGCCATGTTCTTTTGTGTTAAAAAGTGATACAGAACATTATTAAGCGCTTATTGCATCAAGCCTATTTAGGCTTGATGCTAAATGACATAGACACTTTTAGGCTTGAGAACTATTACAGATTTTCATTAGACCAATTTATGAAAGTGTAACAACACTTCCATAAATTGGTCTAATGAAAATCTGGTGTTGTATTACTTGGATAATACTGACAAAGTTGCTTGGCGACATCCCGTACAATCGCAACCAAATTTTTGAATCGCCAAATCACCTACACGATCGCTGGTTAAGATATTGGTGCGATCTTCACCAGACTGACGGTTAGACTCAGTAGTGTCATTGTTTTTGGTAATTACAACTGATGATATGTAAGGATCACCATCTTGATTAGTGTTGATGCTTTGGTTCGTGTTTGCCTGTGCAGGATAGACAGACAGCAAAAAAGAAGCCAATAATGCAGGGCTGGTGATAGCAGCCAATGATGATTTCTTCATAGAGGTTGGAATGTTGCAGCACATTCATTTAGATTGCTGAAAATAGTAACATTTATAGAAAAGTACAGCCATACAAAACTTGACCTTGATTTTCTGATTTAGCGATCGCTATATACTAAGATTTACGCCCATCAATTATCAATTTCTATTCATGCTTGCCGCCAGTCCCGATCTAGTAGCCCTAGCCCGATCGCAAATTATTTTACTGACCCAAAGTTTGGGTGCAGTTGCTAGTGCTATCTATATCACTGAAAATGTGGCGGATGGGATGCCCACTAATCTAATTGAGGTTGCTATATTTCCTGAAGATGGCTTGATGGCTCTGCCAGAAGCTTTTCCTGAAACTTTGCCAATGTTATCCATAGGTAGTAGTGGTTTGGTAAAACAACGCCGCTTTGTACTCCCCTTGATTTATGAGGAGGCTATTTTAGGCTTTTTGATGACAGGAAGAGATGATCGCGATTGGCAGGAATACGAACAATCACAAATTCAACAAATTGCCAATACTTTAGCGATCGCCTGCGCTTTAGATCGTCGCAATCAATGGTTAGTCGCGAACCAACAGCGCCATTATGAAGAGCAAAGCAATTTTTTTGCTTCTTTATTACATCAACTTCGCAATCCTCTGACGGCAATTCGCACTTTTGCTCAACTTTTATCACGGCGCATCGTTGAGTCAGATCCTAATCAAAAATTTGTAACGGGGATTTTACGCGAAACTCAGCATATTCAAGATCTACTCAGCGAAGCTGATCGCCCTGCGCCATTGCTACTACCGCAAGCCGAACATGAAAAAGCCTTATTACCTGCGGCAACTATAGATCTTGCACCTGTAGATCTAAATGGAATTTTGGAAGCGATCGCTAATTTTGCCAGTGCGATCGCTCAAGATCGCAATATTCAATTTTTATCCAATATTCCTTCTCATTTACCCAAAGTATTAGGCAATGAATCAGGGCTAAGAGAAGCGATCGGTAATTTGGCAGAGAATGCACTCAAGTACACGCCTGAACATGGATATGTTCTATTAGGTGCAGATGTGAAGCCTGATACAGTTTATATCTATGTCCAAGATACGGGAGTGGGGATTCCTGATGCTGATTTACCACGTTTATTTGAGCGTAATTTTCGCGGCAGACAAGCAGATGGAGATATTTCTGGTACGGGTTTGGGACTTGCGATCGCCAATGAATTGGTGCAGAAGATGGAAGGCAGTATTCATGTAATTAGTCAAGTGGGCAAGGGTAGCACTTTTGCAGTAACGCTCAAGCGATCGGTATAAACTTTATTTTTTAAAAAACACAAGGGAGAAGAGCAATACTACTTATCTTGTGGATCTGTTTGTGCTAGAGTCAGCATATTCTCAATTCGCGAATATAGAATAAAAATATTGTAAGCATCTCAAGACGTATGCTAAAGACTCAAGATATCGTGGTTTTAATTAAAGTTCACTGCTTAGAATTAGAGTGGACTTATGCTGATTTGGCAGAAAGTTTAAAGACAAGTTCTTCTGTGGTTCATGATGCGTTACATCGTTGCGAAGAATGTTACTTATACAATGCTAAAAGAAGAACTGTTTTGAAAGGTGCTTTAGAGGAATTTTTAGTACATGGCTTGAAGTATGTTTTTCCGGCTAAGGTAGGAAGCTTGGTGCGCGGTGTGCCAACTGCTCATTCTGCTGCTCCATTAAAGAGTTTATTGATGGTCAGTGATGACAATGCTTATGTGTGGGCATCACCGAAAGGAAAGATTAAAGGCTTGGAGATTAAGCCTTTATATCGATCTGTGCCTGAGGTGGTGACAAAGGATATACGTTTTTACGAGATACTTTGCTTAGTGGATAGTCTGCGGGTAGGCGGGATAAGGGAACAGGAGTTAGCGGCTATCGAATTAAAAAAGAGGCTATATGAGTAACCCTCAAATTGAAAATTTAGAGAAAGTAGCGGCGATTTTGGAATATCTACCTGATCAGTTTGTATTTACGGGCGGGGCAACGATCGCATTATATGTAGATGAAATTCTTTGGGATGATTTGCGTCCAACTAAGGACGTAGATTGTGTGGTGGAAATTTCTTCATGGGTTGATTACTATGCTCTATCAGAACGTTTGCGATCTGTTGGTTTACAAGAATGTATAGAACAGGATGCACCATTATGTCGCTGGGTATATCAGGACTTGCTTGTGGATATAATGCCATGTGATGAAAGTGTTTTAGGATTCAGTAATCGTTGGTATGAAGAGGGCATCGCCCATAAGATTCTTTATCGTTTGCCTAGTGGTCGAGATATTTGGATTTTTCCACCAATTTATTTACTGGCAAGTAAAGTGGAGGCTTTTTTGGGTCGGGGAAATGATTTGCGTTTATCTAAGGATATTGAAGATATTGTGATTTTATTAGATGGATGTGAAGAATTAGAACAGCAGTTTCATCAATCGCAAGAAGAAGTTAAGATTTTTCTAGCATCTTGGTTTCAAGAAAATAGGAATGATTTAGAGGAAGCAGTGCTGAGTTTCTTACCATCGGTTAGCAGGGATCGAGAAGATTTGGTGTTTGATTTAATTCAAAGCTTTTTTCGTTAAAATATTTGCTTAAGCTACAACTAAAAAAAAACATGGCTGACTCAACTCCTTCGGAAACAACGATCGCATCTGCACAACCAGAAATGGGTGGCGGCTTGCCCGTTATAGGTTATTGGGCAGAGAAAACAGTGGATCTGAAGGGTGGATTGCTATGGAAAACGCTATTGCATAAGAGTGCTTGTCTATCTTGTGCATGGGGAACGGGAGGGCAAAAAGGCGGGTTTCAGAATGAGGATGAAGAGAATTTACAGCGCTGTGCTAAAAGTGTCGAAGCGATCGCCTCAGAATTAATGGAAGCAATTCCTAAGCATTTCTTTGAGCGTTACCCAATTTCGGAACTACAAAAATTAAGTTCTATGGAAGCAGATCGCTTAGGTCGTTTGAGCTTTCCCGTGATTAAACGGGCTAATAGCGATCGCTACGAACGCATCTCATGGCAAGAAGTCTATGAAATTGTTGTCACAGCTTTCCAGAAATCACCAGAACGCCTTGCCTCGTATAGTTCAGGTCGTTCATCGAATGAAGCCGCTTATCTCTTGCAATTACTGATGCGATCGCTTGGCTCGAATAACCTTGCTGACTGCTCCGATCTCTGCCATGCGCCTTCGACCGTTGGATTAAAGCAAATGTTTGGATCGGGTACGTCAATGGTTAGCCTTGCCGATCTCAAACAGAGCGATTGTATCGTACTGATTGGATCCAATGCACCTGCAAATCATCCTCGCTTGATGAATGAGTTAATTCAACTGCGAGATCGCGGAGGTAAGGTGATTATTATTAATCCTCTGATCGAAGTTGGCTTAGTTAAATTCGCTTCTCCTGCTTATCCGATTAAATCTTTTCTCAAAGGCTCAGATATTTCCTCTCATTATATCCAGCCAATTTCAGGTAGTGATACTGCGGTTTTTCTGGGAATCCAAAAGGCTCTAATTGAGAATAATCTCGTTGATTATGACTTTCTAAAACAATATACTGAAGATTGGGAAGCAGTAATCGAAGAGGTGCGATCGCTAGATTGGTTAGAGATACTGAATACTTGTGGAGTATCACGGGAGGAAATCGAAATTGCTGCAAAGATGATTGGGACTTCGCAACGAGTAATCTTCGCATGGGCGATGGGCATTACACAGCATTCAAATGCTGTGGATAATGTGTTTAGTATTGCCAATACTGCTCTCTTGACTGGCAATGCAGGAAAAGAAGGTACTGGAACAATGCCGATTCGCGGACATTCTAATGTGCAGGGATTTGGTTCGATGGGGGTGACAATTCTTCTCAAAGAAGAGATTATGCAAGCTTTAGAGAAACTATTACAACGACCTCTCAGTCGAGTTCAAGGCTATGATACTCGCGCCTTGATCGAAGCAAGCGATCGCCATCAGATCGATACACTACTCTGTCTCGGCGGCAATATCTACGCTGCGAATCCTGATTTAACTCAAGCTAAACGCGCCATTGGTAATATCGAAACCGTTATTTATATTTCGACCAAGCCTAATCTCGGACATTTTCATGGACTCGCGAAAGAGAACACATTGATTCTACCCGTCTTCGCTCGTTTTGAAAATCCCCATAAAACGACAACTGAATCTGGCAATAATTTTGTCCGTCTAAATGATGAGGGAACATCCCATCTCAGTCAGAGAGAAGGGACAGAATTAATTTCAGAAGTTGAATTTCTAACCGAACTTGCAGGCCGCCTACATGGCGATGATGTAGTCAATTGGCGATCGCTCCAAGACACAAAATATATCCGTCAATTGATCGCTAAGACCATTCCAGATTACGAAAAAATAGGCGAACTTGATCATGGCAATCAAGAATTTACGATCGCTAATCGCATCTTCCATACACCCAAATTTCCAACTATATCTGGTAAAGCCCATATGTTTGTTACGCCCATGCCAAAGCTCGATTTACCAGCGCTTTCCAGTTTTGATGTCCCTGAGCATACTAAAGCGATCGTGCTTGTCCTTGGCACTGGGCGCAGTTATTCACAACATAATACTGTCGTTTATAAAGATGGTGATTATTATCGTGGGATGCCTCACCGCAATTGCATTTTGATGAATTGTGCCGATGGCGATCGCGCAGGTTTTCGAGAGCATCAAACTGTTACTGTTAAGGGCAATGCTGGCAAAACGGAAAATGTGGAAATCATCTATGGACAAATTCGTGAAGGCTCAGCGCTGATGTTTTATCCTGAAGTCAACGCTATTTTCAGGGTTCCCGTTGATGCGCGTTGTGGTACACCCGCGTTTAAGCGCGTTCTTGTTGCTGTTTATAGCGCTTTGCGCTAAATACAAGCCAATATGTTGAAAGGTTTGCTTCGCAAACCTTTCAACATAAAAGAGATGCAGCGCATCGCGCCGCATCTCTTTTATGGGTTTAATCGCTACGTTTTTGGTATATTGGAAACTGCCAGAATGAAACTCCCGAAAAATATTAGAACATAGTGGATATACTGCGATCGCTTCCCATCGGACTTTACCTCGAACAGCCGATTACATGGCTCCATCGACTCGATCCACGCATCAAACTGTTTGGACTACTCACCTTTTTATTGTCGCCGATTCAAGCTAATGAGCCTTGGCGTATTGCGATCGCAGTTTTACTAATTATCCTGACCCTAGCTTCACAGATTCCGATGCGGGTTTGGAAGCAGCAAATGGGGATTTTGCTACTGCTTGCCTTTATGACTTTTGCGATCGCTACCTTTTCCCCAGATGGCTTTAATGCCAATGTCCAGCCGCGCCGTCCGATTCCTGAAATAAGTAATGTTGCAGCCGAAAAAGCTCTGAGCGCCTCACCCCTCACGCTCAAACTACCTCAACCAACTCCCTATAGTTATGTAGTTTGGAAAGCTGGCAGTATCACCATTACGCGAAGATCTCTAGATTTAGGTGTGCGCGTTTGCACATTGATATTCACCTACCTCTATGCACCAACTCTATTTTTGTTAGTTACGGCTCCCGAAGAAATTACGGCTGCACTCGCCTCAGTTTTGTCTCCATTAAAATTTCTCAAAGTTCCTGTTGTCGAAATTGTTCTTACTCTGACCCTTGCGCTTCGTTTTGTCCCATTGGTTTTAGAAGAAGTACAGAATCTCGGCAGAGCAATGCGAACTCGTTCAATTAATTGGAAAAGACTAGGCTTTAAACGTACTACTCAAATTTGGCTAATTCTTGCAGAGCGTTTAATTGACAATCTATTTATCCGTGCAGAACAAACTGCGAGCGCGATGCAAGTACGTGGTTTTACCACTCCCAATACTCATATTGTAGTTTGGAACCCTCTCAAGTTTTTACCACGCGATCTTGTTTTGTTAGTTTTCTTAGTTACCATGTGGGGATTAAGAATTTGGTACGGAAATGAATTCTAGAAGCAATCCACAAAAGTGTCGTCACACTTTTGTGGATTAAAAACCAAAACCAGTAAGGGTTTTAAAAATAAACCCAAATCAATAAAAGTTTTAAAAGTCTTGCAAAGCAAGACTTTTAAAACTTTTATTGATTTGGGTTTGAGCGTATAGCACGCTATAGATCCTTACACAAAATTATCGATCTCCAAAATATAGCGTCGGGCATAGCCCGTCGCTATATTTTGTTTTTTTGTATGGATCATTTTTTCGATCGATTTTACAATTAGAATTGCTGGTTTAACTAGCAGTAATTCTAATTGTAAAAATTAGTTTTTTAAAAGCCCATCTAAGGTGGGCTTTTAAAAAACCGATTTTGGTGTTTCTAGCGTCTTTGGCACTAGAAACACCAAAATCGGTTTCATAGTGAGAATTGCTGCTTAACTAGAGTGAATACAGCTATATCAGGAGATTTATTGTAAGATTATCTGGGTTAGTAATAGCTTTCATCCAAATCCTCTGCAAATCCAATTGAACTAACTAGTTTGGCTCTACCGAATTCTCGAATTAAAGTAATTTTTCTAGTCGTAGCCACGATCGCATCTTTCGTGGCACTTGCAGCGATGTATCTAGACCACGATGAACTGGTTTATATCAGTCTCGGCGTGATCTTTGCTATCATTCTGCCAATACTCGTGCCACCATTTCTGAGCGCGATCGCCAATTCTCCTCTCGGTAAGCATTGGGATATTACTCTGTCCAGCATTTTAGCGGGATTAGCGCTGTTCATGGCGGCTCATGTCACTGAGCTTGACCTTGCCTTTGCGCGATGGTTTGATAGCCTCAAGTGGGAGGCTTTAGGCGCGGTAGGACAGATTTTAATTGCGATTTTGGCGGTGTGGGTAGCATGGCGACAAAATCAGATCTCAGAAAGCCTGACTGGACAACAAAATGTTATTACCCAACAGCAAACTATTGATTCATATTTTCAAGGGATTTCTGACTTAGTCCTTGATCCACAAGGACAACTCGAAGACTGGCCATTAGAAAGAGCGATCGCCCAAGCCAGAACCGCAGCATTACTTGGAGGCTGTGATGCTGATGGAAGAGCCAAAATTATTCGATTTCTATCCAGTGCTAATCTTTTAACGCCATTGAAGCGTGATGGGTTGCTTGGTCGCCCCATTCTTGATGGAACGGGTGGTTATGTAGTCGATCTTGCTAATGGAGTGCGGGTAGTTAATTTAGGGATGATGTTAGCCAATCGTGATATTTGTAATACAGATTTGCGAAATGCTGATTTGAGTGGCGCGAATTTAATTAAGGCAAACTTTGTTAATTGCGATCTTACAGGCGCAAACCTTGTCGGCGCAATCTTGGCTAAAGCAAACTTACGCGGTACAGATCTAAGCCGTGTAAAGCTATTTTATGGCAAGCTAGAAACTGCCTCTCCTCG
This sequence comes from Pseudanabaena sp. Salubria-1, assembly GCA_023336205.1. Lineage (GTDB taxonomy): Bacteria > Cyanobacteriota > Cyanobacteriia > Pseudanabaenales > Pseudanabaenaceae > Pseudanabaena. The sequence goes on along the minus strand of JALQCR010000027.1, from coordinate 20,119 downwards.
CGATCGCCAAAATCTGCCTAATTTCGAGACGGGCGAATATACGGGCGCAGTGGTCGAAGATGCTGACTTTAGCAAGGCGATCGATCTATCTGAAGAAACACGCCAATATCTCTGTGCATGGAGTGGCAAAAAATCTCGTAAAACTATTCCTGGAGGCTGTGAAGATGTACCAAATAGATTGGGGCGCTAAAAGTAGCAAGGTTCCACAACGTAAAGCTTTACCAAAAGCGAAAAATCGAAATTTGGCGATCGCTTCTTTCTTCAGTTTGCAGATCTCCACATTGGCAATGCCGATGATTAGTTTTGCGGAAACTCTGACAATCCAGTCTTCTCAGGAAGATCTACCTGAAGAAATTTTACGCGCGGAAATCTATACTGATGCGCGATCGCCCATCGATGGCAAACAACTCACTGCTGCTGAATATACGGAACTCATGGAAAAGCTGCGATCGCTAGACAGTATTCCGCCTGAAGATTTTGTTTCTCCAAAAGTACGCGAAGTTATTGGTCTATTAAAGCTACGTAAATTTTTAAAACAGTTTATTCCATTTATTCCATAACTTACAACGCTTTACGCTCAAACCTAAACCAAGAAAGTTTTTGAAAGTTTTGCAAAGTAAAACTTTCAAAAACTTTCTTGTGGTTCGTTTGATTGGAAATTGCTGTAAGGCAAGAATGGTCGGTGCTTTGCGCCACTCAACCTTATTTCACAAAAAACAATACCTATAAAAAATGGCAATAATTATCGCGGGTGAACGGAGTGGCGTAGGCAAGACCACAGTAACTTTGGCACTACTAGCCGCAATACAATCGCGATCGCGATCTACTAAATCTCCAGTGCAATCTTTTAAAGTGGGACCTGACTACATCGATCCCATGTTCCATTCCTACATCACAGGGCTACCTTGTCGCAATCTCGATCCTGTCTTAACTTCCGAATCCTATGTAAAGTCTTGTTTTGCCAAACATTGCCAGAATGCTGAATATGCTCTGATTGAGGGGGTAATGGGGCTATTCGATGGAGCTACAGGCAAAGACGACACTGCTAGCACAGCTCACATTGCACGATTGTTAAACATTCCCGTAATCTTGATTCTCAATTGTGCTAGTACTTCCAGATCCATTGCCGCGATCGCACATGGATATCGTACTTTTGATCCACGTATTCATATTGCAGGCGTTGTGCTTAATCGCGTTGGTAGCGATCGCCATTTAGAATTATTAACCCAAGCTCTAGAGCCATTAAATTTACCAATTGTAGGAGTTCTGCGCCGTCAAGATAACATCTCCATACCCGATCGCCATTTAGGACTAGTTCCCACTGCGGAAATGTCTGATCTCGATGGAATTATTGAGCGCTTGGCATATTTAGGTGAAACTTGTTTTGATTGGGAGAAGTTATTGCCATTAATGGAAAGCCCTCACCCCCCAGCCCCCTCTCCCATGGGGAGATGGGGAGAAGAAATATTACTCCCCTCTCCTCATGGGAGAGGGTCTAGGGGTGAGGGGCTCCGCATTGCGATCGCTCAAGATAAAGCCTTCAGTTTTTACTATGCCGACAATCTGGATCTATTTCGAGAAATGGACGCAGAATTAATTCCTTGGAGTCCAATTAGCGATCACGGGTTACCTGAAAATATTCAAGGCTTATATTTCGGTGGTGGCTTTCCTGAAGTGTTCGCTAATGAATTAGCCGAAAATAAAACCGCGAGAGAATCAGTTCACAATGCCATCAAGTCAGGAATTCCTACCTATGCTGAATGCGGTGGCTTGATGTATTTATGCGATCGCATTGTTGATTTTCAGGAGCAATCTTTCCCAATGGTGAATATTTTCCCGACGGCAGCAAAAATGGGAAAGCGTCTAACTCTCGGATATCGTCAAGCGATCGCTTTGCAGGATAGTCCGCTCATGAAAAAAGGGGATCGGATTTGGGGTCATGAGTTTCATCGTTCATCTTTAACCGAAATCTGCGATCGCCCCTTGTATTCTCTCCAAGGCTATGACTCACATTTACACTACCCATCCGAAGGCTGGCAGGAAGATCAAGTTCACGCTGCCTATACCCATCTTCACTTTGGCGCACAAACATACTTATTAGAACGATTTCTTGCTAACTGCGATCAATTCTCAAACAACTCTTTATGAAAGGCAGCGCTCAGGGCTATTTCATTCTAAAGATGCGTTTGAGAGTATCAAGCCCAAAAGCACATTGGCGTTGAGCCTGAGCCATATTATCAAAGAAGTTAGAACGATAGAGATTTATAGCAAAATTGCGTGCAACGACCCAAGTATTGATTAGAGTCGAAGTCCGAATTCTAGATTTATCTTCGCCCTGAGTAACATCACGAACATAGTGAACTTTATTTTCCACGCCCCAATATGAACGAATCCTTGCGGCAAATCCTGATGCAGTGTCAGAGAAAGAAGCCAGATAATAGCGAGTATGTATTGGCTGTTCGACAAAATAATTGTCACGAATAAGAATACGTTGAGACTCAACCTGAATAATGGTGTTCAACCCTACCCACTTAGGAATATTATCTAAATTAGTGCAAATACTGACAGTACGACATTCAATACGTCCATGCCCTTTGTTTACCGATGTAACAGTCTCTTCACGTACAAACTGTTCTTTTACCGATTCAAATAGTTTTGGCTGATTGCCTTTGAGAGCCGCTAGGTAGTGATTGCCACTATCAATGATTAATTCGCAGCTTTTTTTTGCGTGTTAATCGCATCAAAAGCAAACACTACGCCCTTTAGAGCTAGTTGTTTGATGACTACAGGCAGAGTTTTTATTTCGTTTGATTTGCGGTCTACTTCGTAAGGTTCGAGAATTAACCCTCGTTCCACCAAATACACACTGACTAACTGAATTGCTGGGTGGGAATCTGAGTTGGGGTTGTCATCCTCAAATTGATATGACCCTCTCAGTACTTTGCCATCAAGGAGCGATCATTTCTCCCGCTTTGGGCTGGACTTCAAAAAAACTAGCTAAACAGGCTGAGTAGGCTTGGTAGTCTACATTCAGCAATACCCGCCGAATTGTGCTGTAGGACGGCAATCTTAATTTTGGCGGTGCAAATAATTCTATTAGCTCTGTTTTATAGCTTTTCAGCCAATCTCCAATCGCTAAGAATCCTTGGTTCCCTGCCGATACCCCTAACGTGAATAAAGCAAGGCATAGTGTTTGTTGATGACGCTTTCCCTCTTTTCTCCTTGGATCTGGTAAATCTTTGAAGGCTTCTACTATTGCCAGCGTTGTCATACCTTCTTGCACCCATAACATATTTCCCCCACTCTAAGCTCTTTTCTACCCTTTCTCAAGAATGAAATAGCCCTGAATTGCTGTCGAAATTCATAACAATCATAACTTGACAACTAGTTCATTAAGCTGTAATACTATTTGCGCAACGTGGGTAACGGAATAGGAAATTGTCAAATTTAAAATGGATAAATTTACTGTAATTTGTTGGAGTACTGACTCTTACAAGCATCTAGCCGAAGGACTCAAAAGTGATTGCGAAGTGTTAGGCTATCCTTTTCACCTTTACGAGATTGAGCAAGAATATCCAAACTTGGTAAAAGCTTGGTGTAATCATCCACGTATCATCAAGAAAGGAGTTGTCGATTTTGGCAATGTTCTATTCTTGGATGTGGAATGTCGGATAATTCGTCCAATTCCAGAGTCCTGGAAAGCCCCGCTGGTTTCTGTGCGTAAGCCATCTCAACCCTTTTGGATAAAATACAACACTGGGACAGTTATGGCAGATACATCTTGTCTTGATTGGCTGGATGCCTGGATCAAAACCATCGATGCTTGGGAAATGGAAAACTTATCGACAGATGCTTACATCTACTGGCCGGGGGATGTTGCTGATGAATTGGCATTTCATGCTGCTGTTGCAGCTATGGATGTTCAGCTTAACAAAGTTGATTTAGAATATCTTGATCGCAGCAGTGATGCAGAAATTGCACGTGGTCTTTGGAGGGGGAAAAATACTATTCTTCAGCATCCAACGATTCATCATTGGCGCAAGGAAACTGATTTGCATGAGTGCAAAAAACTCTTTGTGCAAAACTATGCTGGTAATCCAGATGAAGCTGCTAAGATTTTCGCCACAAAAAATGGCGTTTTGAAGCAGAATGGCTGGATCTTTGACACCGCGCAAGGTCAGTATGCACCGCAAGAGTTTGAGCAGTACATGCGGGCTTGGCTTAATGAAGAGGTCGAAATCACATCAGCACAACGTTAATCCAATCAGGCACCATATGAAAAGATTAGTGATAGTCGGTGCTGGACGTATGGCAACTGTGCGAACCAAAGCTTTCTTAGAGACTCAGCAGGTGAGGCTATGTGGTGTTGCATCTCGCAATCTGGATAATGCTTATGCCTTTGCTAGACGTTTCAACTGTGAAATTGCCTTTGATGACTACCAACGTTTAGCGGACTTAAACCCTGATATAGTTCTGGTTGAAACACCCCACCAAATCCAAACGCACATTGTTCATTGGGCAATTACTTCTGGCTACCACACTCTTATTGGCGGTTGTCCAGCTTGTTCTCTGGAAGAAATTGACTGGATTAGGCAAGTTGCTACCAAAAAAAATCTGATTGTGGAAGCCGGTTATGAGGCTCGCTATAAGGCAGTTTGGAAACAAGCACGACAAATAATCCAAAGCGATCGCATTGGACAATTAGTCGCAATCCGTACAGTTGCTCTATTCCCAGCTAATCCAGAAAGTTGGTACTATAATCAGGCCATCAGCGCTGGGATGCCTCTGACTCACATGACCTATGCCTTCATTAATCCATTGCGGTGGCTATTGGGCGATCCCCTCTACATATCTGCTTTTGCGAATAGAAAAAAATGCTTAACATCCCAGTCTGTAGTTGAAGAAACATGCATAGCCAACTTGCTATTTCCAGATGATGTTCTCTGTTCAATGACAGCTGGCTACGTACGCCCTGGTTCGCCAAGGGAAGATGATTCTTGGTATGTTGCCATAACTGGAATTAATGGTGAGCTAAAAGTTTTTCCATCTGATGAAGGTCAAGGTCGTCTGGTACTAGAGCAAGGTGAATCGATTCATCAAGAACATTTTGAAGGTGCCCCAAACGCTTTTGAATTACAAGTAAAAACTGTGCTAGATGCTATTGATGGTGACAATCATTGTCACAACACTCCCCAAACATGTTTCATGGATGTTGCTGTGGCGGAAGTAATTTCCCAATCGGTGCAACAAAAACAAACCATCGAGCTAAGTAGATGGCTTCAATCAGGGCTTCATGTTTGAGATGGTAATTGTCAAGAGTGGAACTGCAATACACTCTTGACACCCAACTAAGTAGCCCCATGGCGGTAATGATATTCAAGATAAATTAATGTAAAGCCGTCCTAAGGACGGGATTTCTACGCGAGGATTTCGATGAAAAAAATTTTGTTGGCTGGTGGGGGTGGGTATATTGGATCAGTACTTGCCGAAATGCTCCTTGAAGCTGGTTATCAAGTTCGTATACTAGATAGATTCTTCTTCGGATATGCCTCAATTGCGCCACTGCTCAAGAATACTAATCTTGAAACAATTGACGAAGATACTCGGTTTGTTGAACAGGATGCCTTTGTCGGTGTGGACATTGTGATGGACTTGTCCGGCATCTGCAATGACCCCGCTTCCGAACTATCGAGCGAACTCACCAAGGACATGAATATCAACGGGAGTCTCAATTTAGCTCGGCAAGCTAAAGCTGCTGGCGTGTCTCGATTTATTTTTGCCTCTTCCTGTATCGTATATGGCTTCTCTGACGAAATACGTACCGAAGAGAGTGCCCCCAACCCGCTTACACTATACGCAGAGAGTAAGGTGATAACCGAACAGAAGCTTCGCGAATTAGCAGATGATAACTTTTGTGTCACCTTTATGCGTAACGCTACAGTTTATGGGGTTTCCTATCGGATGCGCTTTGACTTGGTTGTCAACATTATGACGTTTTCTGCGTACACCAATCACAAAATTCATGTGTTTGGCGAGGGGGAGCAATGGCGTCCCTTGCTTCACGTTCGCGACGTGGCTCGAGCTTTCATCTTGGCTTGTGACGCCCCACAAGAAGCCATGCAGTGTGAGGTATTCAACCTAGGAGGCAGTGATGAAAATTACCAGATTAGGGACTTGACGCACCTGATTCAGGAAGTCTTCCCGTCCATCGAAGTCAAGAATTTTTTCAGCGAACCGGATAACCGAAGCTATAAAGTCAACTGTGACAAGATACAACGAGTGCTGGGCTTTAAAGCTCAGATTTCTCCCAAGGAAGGCATCATCGAAGTAAAACAGGCACTGGAACAGGGAAAATTAAAGTACACACTCCAAACCCGAACGGTAGAAGTATACAAGCAACTTCTGGAAGCGCAACTTTTGCAGCACAGTCTTCCACCTTATCATGTGCGTTAGTGTGACCATACTAAATTAATCTTAGAACCTCTGCACCTTAGTGTCTTGGTGTGAGTTATGGGTGTGTAAGCGGACATGATATTAGATATATCCAGAATTTAATTACGCACTGTCCGAAATTCTTGTAGAGATGTTCCACAAGCTTCGTCTTTAGGACTTACGTACTCGTTACTAGAAAACAAGACTTTGAGATTGCTTCCTTGCGTTGCAATGCCAAAAATACTTAGTCCGTGCGAGAGTCTTGGTCTTTTCTGGATATATCTATTGTTTAAATTTTGTACAACGGTAAAATTTCTATCTGAGGAAATCAATGAAAGTAGATTTTTACAGACATTCTCTTGGTGAAATTGAGAAGCAAGCGATCGCAGATGTGTTGGATTTAGTCATGCTTAGTACTGGCAATTTGACCGCGGAATTTGAACGAAAGTTCGCTCAATATCTAGGTGTGTCCCACGCCATTGGTGTGATGTCCGGTACACACGCATTAGAATTAGCATTGCGGGGATTGGGTATTGGCCCCGGTGACGAGGTGATTACCACTCCCATGACTTTCATTGCTACGGCTAACGCTATCCAATATGTAGGTGCAAAGCCAATATTTGTAGACACCGAGCTAGAAACAGGATTAATGGATGTTGCTCAGGTTGCCTCCAAAATCAACGAACGAACAAGAGCCATTCTACCTGTTCATCTGTACGGGGCGCTTGTAGATATGAGAGCCTTACGAGCTTTAGCTGACCAATATCAACTTAAGATAGTAGAAGATTGCGCCCACTGTGTGGAGGGACAGAGGGATGGGGTAGGACCAGGACAGATGGGAGACGCTGCATGCTTCAGCTTCTACGCCACCAAGAACCTTACTTGCGGCGAAGGCGGTGCCATTACCACCAACGATGAAGAACTGGCTACTTGGCTGCGAAAGGCACGCTTACATGGAATGTCTAAGGGGGCAGCCGACAGATATGGTAGCACTTACCAACATTGGGACATGGAATTTTTGGGATACAAATCCAATCTCACGAATATCCAAGCAGCGCTGTTGCTTTCCCAATTGGACTACCTAGAAGAACGCCGTGAACGCCGTGAAGTTATCTGTCGGCGTTACGAGAAAGCTTTTTCAGATATCAAGGACGTTTCATTTACTATAGTACCCGATGGCACCCGATCGGCTCGGCATCTCTTCACCATTCTGGTCAACCCGAATCGAAGAGATCTCATACTCAATAACATTCAAGCAGAAGGAGTGGGGGTGACCGTTAATTACCGAGCTATTCACTTGCTCTCCTTTTATCAGAAAACCTTCGGCTTCCAACGCGGAACTTTTCCTCATGCAGAGCAGATAGGAGACTCCACCATCACACTTCCTCTCTACCCCACTCTCAGCGAAGACGCAGTTGAAACAGTCATTGAAGCAGTTGAAAAGGCTTGCGCTCAATCTTGTTGACAGACTACTAGTAACGATTTGCGGAAGTCACTTATTCAAAAGTCAATCATTCAAAAGAATAGTATTCGGAGCTTTTGTGTCATTTTGAATGGTATGTTTATTTCCGCCGATCGCAGACGCTTGAAGGGATATTGCTTCGCCCAAATCAATTAATACAGGATAAAATAGCCAAGTTGCCCTTAATTAGTTACTCAAGATAGGACTTAAATGATGCAGTTAAAGGAAGAGTTCAAAGCCCTGAGTGCTGTTTGTGTAGTGTTTTTTATTTTAGGTTTTGTATTTGGGAATTGGGTTTCCAGAATTCCAGACATTAAAGAAGCTTTAGAACTAAGCAAATCCCAATTGAGTATTGCCCTGCTGATGATCCCACTTGGGGGTTTGTGTTCGATGCAAATTATGAGTCGGATAATCAGTGTTTATGGTGTCGGAAAAGCGACGGGAATTGCAACATTAATTTATTGCGGCTCAATACTAATACCGGGCTGGGCTCCAAGCTATCCACTCTTAGTCATTGCAACTTTTTTCTTTGGAGCTGGATTTGGCATCGTAGATGTTGGAATGAATGCAAACGCTAATGTTGTTGAATTAAGGCACAACACTTTGATCATGTCAAGGTGTCATGCTTTGTTTAGCTTAGGTTCAATGGTGGGGGGGGCAATCGGTAGTGTAGTGGAATCCCTGGCTATTGATCCATCTTTGCATTTCACTATCGTTGGATTAGTATCAGGTATTGTCAGTCTTGTTATTATGGGCTGGCTCATTGAGGGAAAAGCAAAAGTCGATTCTGATGAAGATGAGCAAACAGAGCAAACAAACTCATTCGTGTTGCCATCGCAAGTTTTACTAGGATTAGGGATACTGTTTCTGTGTGTTATGTTTAGTGAAGGCGCGATCGCAGACTGGAGTGCGATTTACTTTCGTGAATATCTAGGTGTATCAGCAGGGCTGGATACTTTTGGATTTGTGATGTTTTACTCAGCTCACGTGGCTGGACGACTTCTAGGGGATTGGATCGTCGAGATCTTTGGCAACCGTAATGTGACTCTGGTAGGTTCCTCCTTAGCCGCTATTGGGATTAGCATGACTTTGCTGACAGGGCATTATCAGGTTGCAATTTTAGGTTTGGCTTGTATGGGATTGGGTTTATCATCTCTAGGGCCCATTATTTTTCGGATAGCCGGCAGCGCGTTGGAGGGTAACAGCGAGAAAAATATTGCCTTTGTTGCAATGATTGGTTATTTCGGTTTTTTGTCCGGACCTCCTTTCATTGGCTTCGCTGCTGGGGCAGTTGGATTGCACAACGCGCTATTTATTATTTGTTTGTGTTGTCTTTTAAGTGTAGTACTCAGTTACGCAATCCCAACTGAAAAGAAAGCTGCTATAGAACCCATTTGATATCTTAGAAAGCATTTAAGAAAGCAAGGGCGCACCAAAACAGGACTGAATACTGATGAAGCCTAGTATTCAGTCCTGTTTTGGTGCGCCAAGCCTATAATAACGATTTATCAAACAAAGAGTGGGAAATAATAGCGCCAATGATGCCAAAACCAACAAAATTTGGGAGACCACCAAAAACAGATTTTCGGGAAGTGCTGAATGGAATTTTCTACATAACCAAGACGCTCATGTAGGTAAATAGGTGGAAGGAGGAAAAAGAAGACGACGCAGGAAGTCAAAATCAATCCAACGTAGATTGTAAGCCCACTCGAACATGGCTACATACAGATACAAATACTTCTTGTGAATACCTCGAAAGGGACGCAGAAAATTGCGTAAACCAACCCAAATGCCCTCCATAGTATTGCAATGAACCTCACAAAAACCATCTTGATCTTCATCGCGGGCATACTCGCGCTGAGAGTGACAAACGGTTTGACGCTCACGACCAGAAGCAGGTATGCGATTATACAGCAAATACCGATCAAACCCGCCACAAGTCTAATAAGCTAAAAGTATTATCAAGGAAAGATTACATATGGCAGCATATTCGCTAGATTTACGAAAAAAGATATTAAGTGCTTGGGAAAACAAAGAAAATACGCAGAGAGGCATAGCTAAACGATTTAAAGTAAGCTTGTCATTTGTTCGAGATTTTTTGCGTCGGTATCGAGAAACAAATGAAATAGCAGCAAAACCCCAAGGAGGAGATCGGCGGTCGAAAATCAAAGGCAAAGATGAAGAATTAGTAAAGACAATTGTTGAAGCGCAAAATGACATATATCTCAGAGAGATCAAAGAAAAACTACATGAAACAAAGACAATAGAAGTGAGCGTATCAGGATTGAGTCGTACGCTTAAGCGCTTAGAATTAGGGCGTAAAAAAAAACTTTAGTAGCCAGCGAACAAGCGACAGAAAGAGTGAAAAAATTGCGTTATGAGTTTCGTCGTTGGCTAGATACGATAGATGTCAAAAACCTTGTATTCATTGACGAGACAGGGCTAAATCTAGCGATGACGAGGCTTTATGGTAGATGTCAAGGAGGATGTAGGGTATATGATGACCGTCCAGGTAACAAAGGTAGAAACATCACTTTAATTGGAGCCATGAGTGATGAAGGGTTGATTGCTGCGATGACTTTTGCTGGTAGTCTCAACACCGCCAGTTTTTTGGTTTTCATTGAGAAAATACTATTGCCTCGGTTATGGGTTGGGGCAATTGTCGCTATGGATAATTTGCCTGTACATTACGCTGCAATGGCTAAAACCCTAATTGAATCCGTTGGTGCTCAGGTTAAGTTCATCCCTCCCTATTCTCCTGATTTATCGCCAATCGAGTTATGTTGGTCAAAATTAAAAGAGATTATTCGCTCGGCTAAAGCTCGCACAATTTCGGCTCTTGACGACGCAATTACTATGGCTATTAATTCTATTACTGATGAAGATGCTCTTAATTGCGCCAATTCAAGGATGAAATGCAACGGGTTCTGATGAAGCAAAGAATACTTCGTAAGGAGTACGATAGTCAAGTGATTTTCTGGGTCTGTGATTGATCAAATTCACTGCCTTCTGAAAGTCCTCTTCTTTCACGATTTTAAAGTTTGTACTTTTGGGATAGAACTCTCTAATTAATCCATTGGTGTGTTCATTCAATCCACGTTCCCATGAATGATATGGATTCGCAAAGAAGGTCTCTAGTTTCAATCTTTCAGATAGCTTCTCATGCCCACAGAATTCTCTTCCATTATCAAAGGTCATTGTCTTTCGAGATGTTGATTCTATAGGCTCAAATAGATTGAATGTCACTCTGTTTATCTCATCCATCGTCTTGTTCTTAGCTAGTCCAGCAAGTAAATACTTCGATGCTTTATCAACATGCGTAACTACGATACCTGTGTGGTTGCACCCGATTACCGTATCACTTTCCCAATGTCCAATCTCTGTTTTTAAATCTGCAATCTTCGGTCGATTCTCTATCCCTACCCTATTGGGAATGCCACCTCGCTTCTGATGGCGACCTTTGCGCCTTCGTTGCTTTTGCTTCTGCCTCAGATATTGTTGATATATTCCCATCTCTTGATGGTTTGCATAGATCATCAGATAAATCGTCTCATAGCTGATTTTACCTAGCCCCTCCCTTTCCATTCTCCCTGCTAGTTGCTCTGGGCTGTGGTGTTGCTCTAACCGTTGTTTGACTTCGGCGATCGTCTCAGCACTGATGCTCTGAAATCTTACCTTTGCTTGTTTCCGTCTTGCTTTCATCAGGGCAACCGCAGTATCTGGCAAATAGCCAATCTGTCGCTCGTCTGTATTGCGCGATAACTCTCTTGAAATCGTACTTTTGTTTCGCTTCAAGCGACGACCTATCTCTGATACAGATAATTGCTCAATTACTCTTAGTTTATACAGTTCACTTCTTTCTGTGGTGGTAAGATGGACAAAGCTCATGAGGGTATCCTAATTATTGTGATTAATATCAGAATATCCTTATGAGTCCCTTTACGCAAAGATCTCTAGGTGTTGCATTTCATCCTTGAATTGGCGTTGGTTTCATCATTGTGGGCTCTGCTTCGACCCTTTTAGTTAGCTCCTTTTGTGGCGGGTTTGATCGGTATTTGCTGTAAGCATCGGATTCATCGGTATAGACTGTCGTGGTCGGTAAGGTCGTTACCTCTACCTGCGGTTGAATCGTGATTTGTTGAGTATTGTCACAGACCTTCATGCGGATCTGACCACTGTTGCGCCCAACAGTACCGACAATGGGTGGACGGTCATTTGCCATGGTTCCCTTGCCTTTGCGTTGATTCCCGCGTTGTCTTGGTGGGTCTGCTATTGGATCTTTTTTTTTGCTCCCTTTTCTCCTGCATTCTGAAACATCTCGTCCATCTCGGCTTCAGCATCGGGCAGATTACCATTAATCAAATGGGCAAATCCTCGACGTTGGATGCGATGCCGCCAAGACAATAATGTCCCTTAGTCGAGTCCTAGTTCCTCGGCTATGTGTTGGGTCGTTGTCCTTGTAAGAATCCACGCAATATCAGCACGATCTGACCACAGGTGTAATGGCTTCCTGATAAGTCTGTTCCTGTAAAAATGTGAAACACTTTCCCACATTCCCGACACTTATATTTGACGATTGGTGTACGTTGGCGATCGTGTGGCGCTTGTCCTGCTGGTATTGCGTGTCCACTTGGACAATGCAAACCCTTTGGATGCAGGATCTTTAATAACCATTCATAGCACGCTTGTTCATCTAACAATTCGGTCAGGGGAAATTTGATCATGGCATCCTTAGTGGTGCAGAAAAGTCTGGAAAGGGTTGACAGGCATAGAATCTCAAAATGAGACAAGAGGAATAAAAAGGGCAAGAGATGAGATACTCAAGTTCCTCAACAAAAGATCTTATACAAATGCCCCACCTATATCTTCAGCTACAAGAACAACTGCGTCAATGGCTCAAGCCAAAAGATAAGCGACATCTCCAAGGATTTGCGGAGGCAGTAGCCGCGATATTGCAATCAGGAAGGGCAAGTCTGAGTCATTGGTTGCCCTATTTGAGCCATCGAGAGTGCCAAGCCAGAAGTCAGATGGAAAGACTAAGCTACTTTGTGCATAATCCACATATCATCGCCGAGAGATTCTATAACCCATTGGTGAAGCACTTTCTCCAAGCATTTGCAGGAGAATCGTTGGAACTAGCCTTAGACACAAGTATACTGTGGGATAAATTCTGTCTTATAGAAGTATGCTTGATTTGGGGAGGGAGGTCGATTACTCTAGCTCAAGTAGTACTAGAGCATGGCAGCGCTACAGTTGGCTTTGAACATTATCGTCCCGTCTTAGAACAAGTACGCTCTCTATTGCCGCCACAAAGTACGGTGACCTTGCTTGCCGACCGAGGTTTTGAACATGGGGAATTAATCCGATGGTTACAGCAAAATCACTGGTCTTGGGCAATTCGCGCAAAGAGCGATCTGCTAGTGACTCTGCCAACAGGTACAACCAAGCGTGTTGAACAACTGATACCTCCCGCAGAGCAAGCTTATCTAGTTCCCGATGTCACCGTACTCGGTGATGTTAATTGTCATTTAGCGACGGCTAACCTAGACATGGCTAACGGTTCATGGGCTGTCCTTAGCGATATTCCCCCTTCATTACAGACTTTTGCTCTCTATGGCAAACGCTTTGGTGGAATCGAACCCCATTTTAAAGACTATAAGTCGGCGGCTTTTAATGTTGTTAGCTCTCATCTCCGTGATGCTCAAGCTCTTACCTGTTTATTTATGCTCCTTGCCACGGCTAACCTGATTGCTGTAATTCTTGGCATAATGTTGGTGCGTTTGGGGCAAAGGGCTGCGATTGATTGGCACGATCATCGCGGCTTGAGTTTTCTGCAACTCGGTCTCCGTCAGCTTCACACTCTTCTTTACCAACAAAAATCTCTTCCTATTTTGCAGATTTTGCCTAGAACTAATCCTCCTCCTGCCTCTGCTTCTATTGCTAAACGCGAAAAGTTAGATTTTCGTATCGAATTTGCCCGTATTACCATTGTCTCATCTTGAGACTCCCATGAGTTTTCTGCACCACTAAGCATGGCATCTCTGTCGATTCATGAAAATGACTTCCTCCTATTTTGCAATTTCACCTACTTCCCCATATGAGCGAAATCTAGAATTCGGACTTCGACTCTAATCAATACTTGGGTCGTTGCACGCAATTTTGCTATAAATCTCTATCGTTCTAACTTCTTTGATAATATGGCTCAAGCTCAACGCCAATGTGCTTTTGGGCTTGATACTCTCAAACGCATCTTTAGAATGAAATAGCCCTGTGTTCCCTTGCATATGTAAAATCAGAATAGAGCGCAGAGCAGATCGCTTGATTTATTGCTACTTGTATAGTTTTAATAGTTTTTACTTCTATCTATTCCCATAGATTAAAAATAACATATTTTGTCGCAAAAACTTAGCCATCAATATTTTTAGTCTATAATTCACGATCCTGTTATAAACATTTTGACTACTTCTCTAGCAAATATTAAAAAATACTCTAAAATCAATGGTTGTATAATCATAATATTTATGATATATACTATCAATAGGAATAGGATGGGATAATACAAAGTTAGTTAAGGTTTGGGGGCTATAGGAATAGTTCCCTAACAAAGTGCAAGGGAGTTCTCTCTATAAGACTCGCTTTTCTAAAAAAGTACTATACTTTTTAGAATTGTCCTTGTTTTAGCTAGGTTTTAAATTTAGTTGACTTCGATTTGAGGAGAGACTAAATTCTCTGGCAATTCGCTTTTTTCAGTTAATTATTTGTCATCAAAATAATCATGATTGTAACTATATATAGGTTTTTTACTGTTACAAAGTTTTACATAGCCTTAACTACATCTAGTTTTCTATATTTATTCTATTAAGTATTAGTAGTTTTATAATTAGCTCTATCTTTTATTCGATCAGATTTAATCCGACGAATTTTAGGACAGATAATGATGAAACTCTTGATTTATCAACTCAGTCAACTTTTCAATCTGGTAATGCTTTCATTTTCTAATTGGGGGGTGGAAGTATTTCTCTTGAAGAGTTTTTGAACATCAGGGTAGGAGCCTTTGATAAATTTTCCTCGAATAACGCCAATGGTTCTGCTATCACAAAGCTATTGTCAATAAATAGTGTTAATGCTCTTACTTTCAATTCTGATTTTATAGAAGCTATAAATGATGTTTCTTCTGTCGTGGCTGGTAATGACATTTTGCTATTAGTCACCGAGACTAATATTGACACATGTTTATTACTTTCACGACAACTGGTAGCATGAAGCTTGGTATCAGTGTACTGAAGCTTGATGATTCCACTGATAGCTCCCTATAGATGTAACAAATGCACAGCTTGATCCTTGAGAGCTTGAAGCACCTAGTGGACTATTGATATTAGGGGGTTTGTTTTTAGGTAAGTGCTATTTTGAACGCTATTTGCGGAAGTAAAATGAGGTTGAACTAAAGGAGTCTCCAAGCCTAACAGAGAAATAGAACAGTCAATGATATATCTATCGATTTCTTCTATCTTTTCTTGATCAAACATTATGCAATAAAGAGATTTTTGTCACCATTTGAGGAAAACAAAATAAATTCTATGATATCAATACTTAACATTTTAGAGTGCTGTGCGCTTACAGCTTCTAGCTATTTTGGTATTCTTTCCGCAACTTCTCCAGATAATCAAACATCTTTGGTGCTAGGTGCATCATCGTTTGCCATTTTTATTTTTCTATTCTTGATCAGTAAACAGATTTCTCAGAGCTTTCAAGAATCTCAACTTGTAAAAAATGCTGAGCTTTACAACTCTATGGGCAATAATCTTACTTCTGAAAGTACTTCTCTCTTGGCAGCACGAACAAAAGCCTTAAAATATTGTAATGACCTAGTAAAAGATTACAAGAAAACTCGCCAGCAATCACAAGTTCTCTACTATTCACTACAACTATCAACAATTATCTTTTCGGGAGTTACTCCTATATTAGTTCTAGTTGATAAATTAGAAACTGGTCAACCTTGGTTAAAATGGCTTCCAGTAATTTGTCCTGCGATCGCTTCCATAGTTGCAAGCATAGTTACCTCATTCCCATTTCAGGAGCTATCCATCGCCGCGAATACAACTGTAGAACTATTAGAAGCAGAGCAGGAAAAGTTTATTCTTGGAGTAGGACAGTCATATCGTGCCTATGATGCCACTAGTGATAATGAAGAACAGCAAAAGTCTATACAGGCAATAGAGAACTTTATTATTGAAGTAAATAATATTCATTTAAAGCAAGTACAGCAACAAAAAAATCAAAATGAGTCTAGTGTAAATACTACTAGTGAAGCATCTGGTTAATTAATTAGTAAAAAGCTCAGATAGTGTCAGCAAATATTGACTTTTTTAATTAAGAGTTACTTAGGATATAGCAATTTTCAATCAACCTCATATATCTCTAAAATGAGAAAAGCTATCACTATAGTATTTTCAAATTAGTATGTACTAATTTGAAAATACTATATGTTGTTTGAATCGGATAGACATTAGTAACTCTTGATTTTATGGATTTATCGTAAGAAAGGTATAACTATTCAGTTTAATATTGAATACCAGCAGGGTTATCTTCGTACTCAGGGCTATTTCATTCTAAAGATGCGTTTGAGAGTATCAAGCCCAAAAGCACATTGGCGTTGAGCCTGAGCCATATTATCAAAGAAGTTAGAACGATAGAGATTTATAGCAAAATTGCGTGCAACGACCCAAGTATTGATTAGAGTCGAAGTCCGAATTCTAGATTTATCTTCGCCCTGAGTAACATCACGAACATAGTGAACTTTATTTTCCACGCCCCAATATGAACGAATCCTTGCGGCAAATCCTGATGCAGTGTCAGAGAAAGAAGCCAGATAATAGCGAGTATGTATTGGCTGTTCGACAAAATAATTGTCACGAATAAGAATACGTTGAGACTCAACCTGAATAATGGTGTTCAACCCTACCCACTTAGGAATATTATCTAAATTAGTGCAAATACTGACAGTACGACATTCAATACGTCCATGCCCTTTGTTTACCGATGTAACAGTCTCTTCACGTACAAACTGTTCTTTTACCGATTCAAATAGTTTTGGCTGATTGCCTTTGAGAGCCGCTAGGTAGTGATTGCCACTATCAATGATTAATTCGCAGCTTTTTTTTGCGTGTTAATCGCATCAAAAGCAAACACTACGCCCTTTAGAGCTAGTTGTTTGATGACTACAGGCAGAGTTTTTATTTCGTTTGATTTGCGGTCTACTTCGTAAGGTTCGAGAATTAACCCTCGTTCCACCAAATACACACTGACTAACTGAATTGCTGGGTGGGAATCTGAGTTGGGGTTGTCATCCTCAAATTGATATGACCCTCTCAGTACTTTGCCATCAAGGAGCGATCATTTCTCCCGCTTTGGGCTGGACTTCAAAAAAACTAGCTAAACAGGCTGAGTAGGCTTGGTAGTCTACATTCAGCAATACCCGCCGAATTGTGCTGTAGGACGGCAATCTTAATTTTGGCGGTGCAAATAATTCTATTAGCTCTGTTTTATAGCTTTTCAGCCAATCTCCAATCGCTAAGAATCCTTGGTTCCCTGCCGATACCCCTAACGTGAATAAGTAGGCACGCTTAATTAATTACACATCCCAACCCGTAAGGTTGCGCCCCGCATGGGCGCAACCTTACGGGTTGGGGTAATTTATTCTGCACAGGTACTTAAAGCAAGGCATAGTGTTTGTTGATGACGCTTTCCCTCTTTTCTCCTTGGATCTGGTAAATCTTTGAAGGCTTCTACTATTGCCAGCGTTGTCATACCTTCTTGCACCCATAACATATTTCCCCCACTCTAAGCTCTTTTCTACCCTTTCTCAAGAATGAAATAGCCCTGGGCAGCGCTTCAGCAATTCTAATTTATGAAACCAATTTTAATTATGAGAATATCTAGCAGCACTTTGCGCCGCCTTTCATCTTTGGGGTTTTAAGATACAATTTAGTTTGAGTGGTTCGATCGCAGCAAATGTCAAACGTAGAAATCATCGAAAGAAAACTAGATACTAAGCCTGAGACAGCAGAGAAGGTAGTTGTCGGCTTGTCGGGCGGAGTAGATAGCTCTGTGGCGGCGGCGCTATTGCATCGCGCAGGATACGATGTCACAGGTTTGACGTTGTGGTTAATGCGTGGCAAGGGACAATGCTGCTCCGAGGGAATGGTCGATGCAGCACGACTATGCGAAGAATTAGGCATTCACCACGAAATTGTTGATAGTCGTGAAGTCTTTGAACAAAGCATTATCAATTATCTCGTCACTGGCTATGCAGCAGGTTATACACCTCTGCCCTGTTCGCGCTGCAATAAAGCCGTAAAGTTTGCACCGATGATGACCTATGCTCGCGAAAAGTTGGGGATCAATAAAATTGCAACGGGGCATTATGCCAAGCTCAACTTTAATCCTGAGTCGGGGCGCTATGAATTGCGCCGCGCTGTTGACGATACTAAAGATCAGTCCTATTTTCTTTACGAAGTCGGACAAGAAGAATTAAGCTGCTGCCTTTTTCCTTTAGGAAATACAACTAAAGTCGAAACTCGCAAAATTGCCGCTGAGTTTGGCTTAGCCACTGCTGAAAAACCTGAAAGCATGGATCTATGCCTCGTCGAAGCCAATGGCTCTATGAAAGCTTTTCTCGATAAATATCTCACGCCTGTTAAAGGCAAAATCGTTGATACGCATGGCAATGTCTTGGGTGAGCATGATGGCACTTATCACTACACTATTGGTCAACGCAAAGGCTTAGGCGTAGCGGCGGCAACGCCTCTGTATGTAGTTGCCCTCGATCCCATCAAAAATGAAGTCGTCCTAGGCGATCGCACTGAAGCCCATGATCAAGAATGCATGATCAATCAAGTGAACTGGGTGTCACTTGCCCCAACTGATCTGCCATTTCAAGCTGAAGTGCAAGTTCGCTATCGTACGACTCCAGCCCCTGCGACCATAATTCCCCTCGAAGGCGATCGGGCGAGAATCGTTTTTGATGAGCCCCAATTTAGTATTGCTCCTGGTCAAGCGGCGGTGTTTTATCGCGATGACTTGTTACTTGGTGGCGGACTGATCGAATCCAAGCAATAAAAAAAGGGACGCTCAGCGTCCCTTTTTTTATTGCTGAATACCCTTTTTTATGCTGTAGGTACTACTTGCTTTCTTAAAGAAGTTAAGCGGCGCTTGGCGGTTTCATTTTTTTCATCTAGCTTCTGCACTTGCTCATACATCTCGATCGCTTGAGGTAGCAACTTTTTCTTCTCATAGGCATGACCAAGATTATTAATGGCAGTCACATAGCCATCTTGTAAAGCGATCGCCTCCTTATAGTTTTTGATCGCCAAATCATACTGCTCTTGGGAGAAATAGGAAAATCCTAGTGCATTGTAAACTTCGGCATTATTTTCTCCCCCTTCTTTCAGCGCCTTATTAAACAGGGTAATTGCTTGGGCGTAGAGCTTTTTACGCAAATAGACACTACCAAGCTGGTAATAGTCCTCAGGTGTGCCTTTTTCCTTTTGGAGCTTAGGCTGTAGGTCAGAAATTACATTTTCTAAACTACGTGCTTTCAAAATCTGGCGGATAACTAACCAGCTAACCCCAGCTAGTAGCACAACTAAGGCCCCAAGGTATGCGATCGCTAATGTACTATCCATAGGTATTTACTAAACTTTAATTAATTTTATTAATAGAGCTTTTACATCATTACACCTCAGCAATTTGTTTAGGCAGTTTAAAAAGTAATTTTTAACAAACGTCCCCAAAAAGGGAGGCTAGCTAAGCTAGCCTCCCTTTTTGGGGCTTTATCATAATAAAAGTCTGCGATCGACAATTCTCATTATTCAACCGATTTTGGTGTTTCCAGCATCAAAATCGCTGGAAACACCAAAATCGATTTCCTAAAAGCCCACCTAATGAGGGCTTTCAGGAAATCGATTTTTATAATGAGAATACTTGATTTACAACAAATTGCCAAAACCATAACTTTTGTTGTAGTATAATAAGCCGTGAAATTGTTTGGGCTAGTAGCTCAGTTGTATAGAGCAATCGCCTTCTAAGCGATCGGTCGATGGTTAGAGTCCATCCTAGCCTGTTTTAAAGATATAGAGTTGGGGGGGGGGGGGGGGGGGGGGGGGGGGGGGGGGTTTTTTTTTTTTTGTTTTTTTTTTTTTTTTTTGTGGGGGGGGGGGGGGGGGG
>JALQCR010000026.1:82500-92727 GCA_023336205.1 Pseudanabaena sp. Salubria-1 | reverse complement strand
AAAACCCACTTCGGGGGGCCGCCCCCCCCCCCCCACAAAAAAAAAAAAAAAAAAAAACGGGGGCGCCGGCGCCCCCCCCCCCAACTCTATTTTGTGGGTTTACTTTGTCCCCAAATTACCAAAACAAACAATTTCTGACATTTACTGGTTTTTTACATATAATAAGAATAAATAGACTCTTTAGAAACTGTAATTGATACCTCTACATCACAAGGACAAATTACAGAAAACCCTCGAAATCAGATTTTTTACGAATCTAAAAGAGTCACTTGATGAGCTTAATAGTATTTTTTATTGAGGCTGAATTGTATGGAACTTGTTGCTTATCTCCACAGTGAAGTGCTTTGTGAACGCCTACAACAAGGCGAATCGATTGATCAGACTTTAGATTGTCAATTGCTTGACTCGATCGCCCAGTCTTCACGTCATGCTAAGTCCGTCTTGTGTGTTGGACTAGCGGCGGGTACGATCGCCATCAATGCTATGCCAATTGCAGCTTTTGCCTACACACCAGAAGTCGCAAGCGTTCAACAACTATTAGCCAAGCGTGGCTTTAACCCAGGTGCTATTGATGGCGTTAAGGGTGCGGCTACTACAGAAGCAATTATTGCCGCGCAAACGTTTTACAAATTAAAGGCTGATGGTGCGATCGGAGCGCAAACCATCGCCGCTTTAGAAGCAGACACCTACGAAGCTAATATTTCTCTCAAAGGTACACCTGTCAAGGTCACACCTGTTGCCAATAGTGCCAACAAATCAGACTCAATCAAAAACTTGCAACAACTGCTAAGCGATCGCGGTTTTTATGGCGGTGCGATCGATGGAATCAGTGGACCAATGACCCAAGAGGCAATTATTCTTGCTCAAAAAACCTACGGCTTAGTTGCTGATGGTGTTGCAGGTTCTCTAACTATTGCTGCGTTAAAGTCTGGCAGCAATTATGTCCCGAAGAACAACGTCGCTAGTACCAAATCAGACTCAATCAAAAATTTGCAGCAATTGCTTAGTGATCGCGGTTTTTATGGCGGTGCGATCGATGGGATTAATGGTCCAATGACTCAAGAAGCAATTATTCTCGCTCAAAAAACCTATGGCTTAGTTACAGATGGTGTTGCAGGCTCTCTAACTATGGCTGCTCTAGAATCTGGTAGCACTAAGGTCACACCTGTTGCCAATAGCGCCAACAAATCAGACTCAATCAAAAACTTGCAACAACTGCTAAGCGATCGCGGTTTTTATGGCGGAGCGATCGATGGGATCAGTGGACCAATGACTCAAGAAGCAATTATTCTCGCTCAAAAAACCTATGGCTTAGTTACAGATGGTGTTGCAGGCTCTCTAACTATGGCTGCTCTAGAATCTGGTAGCACTAAGGTCACACCTGTTGCCAATAGCGCCAACAAATCAGACTCAATCAAAAACTTGCAACAACTGCTAAGCGATCGCGGTTTTTATGGCGGAGCGATCGATGGGATCAGTGGACCAATGACTCAAGAAGCAATTATTCTCGCTCAAAAAACCTATGGCTTAGTTACAGATGGTGTTGCAGGCTCTCTAACTATGGCTGCTCTAGAATCTGGTAGCACTATTACTATTAGTTATAAGGAGGCTACTGGTCAAGAAACTACGAGCAACGCCACCGACAATTCCATTAAAAAAGGGCAAACCCTTTTAAGTCAGCTAGGTTTGTATGATGGAGCGATTGACGGTATTCAAGGATCAAAGACTACAGCAGCAATCAAAAAAGCACAGACTTTATATGGCTTACCTGTTGATGGAGTCCTTAATTCCGCAACTTTAGCAGCATTACAGTCTTAAGTCGTAGAGGATTCCTCAATTTTTGATAGCGCGGCTTCGCCGCGCTATCAAAAATTGATTCCTTATTAATCTATAAAGTAGCTCCCCTACGGGAAGCTAATTATAGATTTGGGTAATTAATTCTGCACAGGTACTTAAGTGATTTATGAACGCTGTTATTGATCTCGATATTCCCAAAATGGCGATCGCCCTCGGTATGGTGGCGATCGCTATTAGTTTATCGGTCTGGCAAAAATTAGCGATCGCTAAGAATTTAATCATCGCCACCTTTCGCAGCATTATTCAATTAATCGTGGTGGGATTTTTGCTAGATGCTGTATTTGAAATCAAACAGCCCGTCGTAATCCTATTCATCATTTTCTTGATGAGCATCATGGCAGCCCGTGAAGCCAAAAATCGCGTGCGCGAAAAAGTCCCCTATGTCCTGCCGATCATGTGGATATCGGTAATCGTTGGCACACTAGCAATTCTCGCTTACACCACATTTTTAGTAGTACAGCCTGATACTTGGTACTCACCACAATATTTAATTCCCCTAGCAGGAATGATTTTGGGAAACTCAATGAATGGTGCAGCGATCGCCGCCGAGCGATTTACCCAAGATTTAGTCAAGCGATCGCGGGATATCGAAACCCATTTATGTTTAGGCGCAACACCCCAACAGGCGATCTCTAACTATCAATCTGATGCGATCAGAGCCGCGATGATTCCCACAATTAACGTGATGATGGTGGCTGGAGTTGTGTCCTTACCTGGAATGATGACAGGACAAATTTTGGGCGGGGTATCACCATTGCTGGCTGTGAGGTATCAATTAGTAATTTTGTTTGCGATTACCACAGCCAACTTAATTACGGCTCTGATATTAACCAATCTCGTTAGCCGTCAGTTTTTCACCCCAGCCCAACAATTAAAATTGCCATAACCAAAAAATATAATTCTGGAAAGCGCATTGCGCCATCCAGAATTATATTTTTTAGCAGCTAATAGTTTTACTATCAATTACTTGATTTACTTGCTTAAATTTACGTCGGACAAAACGCAAGAAAACCAGCCATTTTTGAGCAGGATAATCATAGAATGAAAAAATATCTCCAAAAGCAGCAAAGGCGTTTTGATGATGCAACCAATGTCTTTCGGGCGTAGTAATAAGCAATAAATCACACCAAGATTTCCAAGGTTCTGGAGTTTTCCATTCAAGGATTGAGACATGTCGCCACACTACATGAAACTCACCTAATAGCAAACCAATAATCGTACCAACAGCTGATAAATGCCACAACCAAGGTGTAAATATAAAGTAAGGAACTGCTCCTAACATGCCATCTAGTAATACGAGAGGATTCTTGGTCAAAACTGCATAATGTAGAAAGCTGCGGTTTTTGCCATGATGCACGATGGAATGAAACTTACCAAACACATGTTCTGGAACATGATACAAAAACGTTGAAAAGAAGTCTCCTAGCAAAAGCAACAGCAATGTTGCTGTAATAGCCTTAATAAACTCTAAAGTAACTTCTAAAATAACTTCCAAAGTAAACCCTCACAACTTGATTAAAGCCTAAGAGATGAAGTTAAAGCTACGTTTATACCGAGGTTAAGAATCGATATGAGCTAAATAAATGTACTTGAATCGACCATAAATCGTTAAATTAATCTTTAAATAGACTTAATAAAACTTAAGGTTGTGATGAAGCTGCTAGGCGATCGCTTAAAAATCGATACCAAGCTGCCGCAATATCAATATCAGTAAATCTAATACTGGGCATCTCGCCAGTTTTCAGGACTAATTCCAAAGAAATTTTCTTAGCGTTCAATGGAAATTCAGCATCTTTTTCATCAAAAAATTTACTGTCAATCCGAAATCTGATACGTGCAATATCTTGAAAGGTTACTGTCTGAATATCAAGAGGATCTTTGCGTGTTGGCTTACCCCATGTGAGGCGATCGTCTTTTTGGCCTAGCACAGCATAAATATCATATTTATGGCGCTCAAATTGCTCCGACCAACGTTTATAGGATTCAATTTTTTGGTACTCATTCCAACCAGACCAAGCCAGCCAAAAGAAAACTACCAGTAAAGGCAACCACAATAATCCACGTTCCATAGATCAAAAATTCAGTTTATGTATTAAAAAAGTTTACCCCGCTAAACGAGGTAAACTTTTTCTTAATCACGAGCATGGAGGGACTCGAACCCCCGACCCTCAGGACCGGAACCTGATGCTCTATCCAACTGAGCTACATACCCATATAAGATGCAATCATAACATAGCTTCTCGCAAAGTAGAGGCAACGATTAGCGTTGCCTCTACTTTGCATTTTAGGTATTAAAAGAAAAACGCCTTACTGCTAATAAGCTACCCAATACACCAATCACTGAGCCAAAGCTTACTAACACCGCAGGTAATAGAAGCTGTACTCGTAAATCATTAGTCAAACCTAAAGTTAGCGATTTGATTAATTCAGGTTGATTGACGATCGCATCACTTAAAAGATTCATGCTAAGTACTAGCATTAAATACGCAGTCCCAGCACCCATAACTCCAAAAAATACACCTTGCAAGACAAACGGGAAATAAATCCACACAGCCGTTGCACCCACTAATTGCATTACCTCAATTTCGCTCCGCCTTGCCAACACAATCAGACGAATTGTCGTCGTAATCACCGCGATCGCAATTACCGTAAAAATCGCCACGATCGCCACACTACTATTACTTAAAGCACGGCGTAATTGCCCAATCCGTTCCACAACCTCATTGGTATACCAAACCTCATTTATCCCCTTTAATCCCGAAATCCGTTTAGCAACATCAGGCACGCGATCGCTAGACACAGCCCTCACCTTAAACTCATCGACCAACGGATTGCCCCCAAGCTGTTGCGTTGCTTGATTAAGATCATTTTTACCCAAATCCTTCATCAAGTTTTGCCAAGCATCTTCCTTAGGAATTAGCTTTGCAGCAGCAACACCATCCACCAATAGTAAACGTGGTTGCATCGACTCACCAACGACATTTTCGTCCAAATAGACCGATATTTCTAACTGACTACCTAACTGCCCCAGTACATTTTCTAGTTGCCAAGAAATTTGTAAGCTTGCCCCAAATAAAAATAACAACACCGCCACAGTACTAATAGCAGCCCAATTCATCCAGCCGCCACGCCGCAGTCCTAAAAAAGTCTCACGCAGCAGATAGTCAATTTTAGTGAAGAAGCGAACAACGTTTTGTACCATAACTTTAAAGGATTCAATGTGTAAGCGTTGCCCACACACCAAACGAAAACTCAAATTGTGATTGACAGACTACTAGACGATGTAACCATTTTGCAAATGCAAAACAGGATGATTAGCTGCTCTGACCAACTGCTCATCGTGAGTAGTCAAAAGCACTGTCACCCCAAAAGAATTTAGCTTTTTCAAAATTTTAATTACTTGCCAAGCATTATCAGGATCAAGGTTGCCTGTTGGCTCATCCGCAAGTACAAGCGGCGGAGTATTAACGATCGCCCTCGCAATACTTGTTCGTTGTTGTTCTCCTCCAGAAAGCTCTTCAGGAAAGCAATCCGCCTTATGCATTAAACCAACCATCTTCAGGGCAGGCTGAACACGGCGCTGGATTTCCTTGTATGTATAGCCCTGAGCCATTAAGACAAAGGCAATATTCTCGGAAACAGTGCGCCGTGGAACAAGTTTGTAATCTTGAAATACAATACCAATTTTGCGACGCAACATCGCCAGATTATTACCCTTTAATCCATTGAGGTTAGAGCCATTAACAATTACATCGCCATCCGTGGCTTGTTCCGCACCATACAGTAACTTTAATAACGTGGATTTCCCCGATCCCGAATGACCTGTAATAAATTTAAAGTCACCTTTATAAATCTCAATGTTCACATCACGTAAACCCACAGCTCCATTAGCATAGGTCTTGCGAACATTCTCTAATTTAACAATGACCGACTTTTGACCCTTGGTAATATTTTCGTCAGAAGTTTGGGCGGTACTTGATTTAAGTGATGTGGGGTTTGTTTTTGTTGGCAGTTTTAGCATGGGCGATCGCTCGAATATTCTAAAAAATCTAAGCATAGCTAAGCCATGCCCGATCTTTGTACTTGAGATTATACAGACCAAGTCAAGGGATCAACATCAGCTATTGTTGCCAACCACAAATTCTAGCTATTCCAGTTACGTTAATCCAAAGGAATGTAAGGCGGCGCAAAGAGCCACCTTACATTCCTTTGGATTTTAATTTAGTCTTAGTATGGATGACTATAGCTAAATACCTATGCAGAATAAATTACACCCAAACCCGTAAGGTTGAGCCCCTGAGGGGCTCAACCTTACGGGTTTGGGTGTGTAATTAATTAAGCTTGTCTACTCATAAAAGCAATTCTGATGCGAAAATCCCAAAAATCAGCCTGAATTAAAGTTATTTGTTAGCTTATTTTGGGATGACTTTCATCAAAACTGATTTTTATCATAAAAAT
Source organism: Pseudanabaena sp. Salubria-1 (assembly GCA_023336205.1). Taxonomy (GTDB): domain Bacteria; phylum Cyanobacteriota; class Cyanobacteriia; order Pseudanabaenales; family Pseudanabaenaceae; genus Pseudanabaena. The sequence goes on along the minus strand of JALQCR010000026.1, from coordinate 86,412 downwards.
TACTATTAAATCATATAGAAATCTTCTCTAATTTTTGCGTAGCTATATGCTAAATTATTGCGGATTTAAGAGCTAAACCTGACAAAAACTAGTAAGCTTTTATTTACTTACTAAGCTTCTAATTTATGAAAGCTCTAATTTAACCGCTAATTAAATCGGCTAATTAAACTAAAAAATGCTTGCTATCATTGTCGTTTAGGATTTGAACTATCCTGTCAATGGTAGTCATGTAATCTCCCAAAAACTAGCTAATCAAGCTAAATCTCTATTCATCAAAATAACTGAGGGGTTATCAGCAGTGGCAGCTCGCAAAATACTAGTAATTGACGATAGTCGCGTAATCCGTAATATGGTGCGTGACATGCTCCCGCCAGCAAACTTTGAGGTGCTAGAGGCAGCAGATGGCATCAAAGGACTGGAGATGATCCAGCAAGAAAGGCCTTGGATGATCATGCTAGATTTCTTATTACCAAAGATGAGTGGCTTTGAGGTTTATGAATCTTTGCAGCAGAGTCCAGATCTGATCCGTATCCCTCTAGTTCTAATGTCTGGTCGTAAAGAAGAAGTAACTAGTAAAATTGGAGAACCTTTTGAAGATAAATACTTTGTATTTATTGAAAAGCCATTTGAGCAAAAAGAACTGATCACAGCAATCAAAAGAGCGATGGCTTTGGCAGAAAAGCGCCCAAGGCATTCAATAATGCCTATAGCCCCAACAACAAATATTGGCTCAGAGCATACAGATGAATCTCTAGTTAAGCGCATTGGAGAACTAGAAGCTAAACAGAAACTATTAGAACAGCAAATGGCTTCACAGCAAAAGCAATTCCAACAGTTAGTAGACTTTATCAAGAAAAAAATAAAGTGAGAATCACATCTCCAACAACAGAGCGACACTTCAAATCCCCCTCTGTTGTTTGGTGCTTTTCATCGATTAGAACAGACTTATTGATGCTTAGAACCATCAGGCATGATCGTTCCACTCAATTTTGCATGATCTAATTTGGCTAAGGTAAGATCTGCTTTCAGCAGATTTGCACCTCTTAGGTTAGCGTGGCTTAAATCAGCTCTCGTCAAGATTGCACCTCGCAAATCTACTTTTTCGAGATTAGCACTACTCAAATCTGCCCACCCGAAATCAGCACCACGAAGATCAGCATCACTAAAGTTAATGTGCGTCAAGATTGATTCACTCAGATCAATGCCATGCAAAGAGACACCTTGCATATCACTGTCATGTAAATGTGATTGCTCAAAGTTGCGATCGCCTTTAGCATAACGATCAAGTAGTTCGGCTTTGGTTAGCGCAGCATGAGAAGGTAAGGTCATAGTTAAAGACTCAAAAGATAGTCCATTTCTCATATTAAGAGCAGATGTGGCGCGAAGTATCACCTCTGCTAGATAAAGTTATACATTTATTTTTGTTATGACAGATTGGCTGCAACGTACAGAATTACTAATTGGTGCAGATGGCATAAACAAGCTCAAATGCGCCAACGTTTTAGTCGTTGGCATGGGAGGAGTGGGTAGCTTTGCCGCCGAATTTTTATGCCGCGCTGGAATTGGACAGATGACGATTGTTGATGGCGATCGTGTTGATCCTTCTAATAAAAATCGTCAGATTGTAGCGCTCAATAGTACAGTCGATATTCATAAAGCTGATGTCATGGCAGCGCGAATGCATGATATTAATCCAGACATGCAATTAACGGTTATCAAAGAATTTCTTACCCCAGACCTAATGATGGAACTAGTAACAACTAAGTTTGATTGGGTACTAGATTGCATTGATAGCTTGCAGCCAAAACTTTATTTTCTTGGTGCAGCCGCTACTAATGGTGTAAAAGTAGCAAGTAGCATGGGAGCAGGTGGACGAGTAGATCCTCAAAAGGTAAGAATTGCACCAATTTTTGAAACTGATTGTTGCAGGTTTGCCTACAAAATCCGTAAAGGTTTACGACGCAAGGGTTTTGCCAATGCCAACATTATCGCAGTTTATTCCGAAGAGTTAGTAAATCGGGAGTCACTACAATTAACCGATGGCAGTAATTTTAAGAGATCGTATTACGGAACAATTTCCTATTTACCAGCCCTATTTGGGTTAAATCTAGCCAGTATTGTAATTCGTGATCTCATTGGCAATTTATGAATTTAGAACTTAGAACTTAGATTAGGTATATATTAACGAATTTCTATATTTAGGCGATAGGTTTTTAATGTCGGAATATTTTTTTCCCAAGCTCTTAAATAATGTAGCTCTAGGATAGTTCTACCTGAATTTTGCGCGACAAATCGAAAAATTTGGATTTCTGAGGCTCCAGTAACTTCATCAGCTTGCAGTGGTGGTAATACTGAATCCGTTAAAGGTTGTAGGCGATCACTTTTGACGATTTCCCAACCGTAACCTGTACCTAGATTGGCTAACAATTTAACAATTAGAATATTGTTTTTGTTGAGAACAATCTGCGTATCATTGTTGGTGTCATTAACAATTATTTCGCAACTTGATGAGCTTGATGAGTTTTCTGACATAGGGGTAGCAGCGATCGCCTTAATTTCAAAAGCTAGAAAAATAAAGTTGAAAGTAGTTAGCAAAGAGAAAATCAAACAAACTGGCTTGATAAAATTCATGATTTCACAACCTAAAACTTACAACTTAAAACTCAAGCTACTTACTCAGTTCAAAAGCAAAATTTGTTTGAACAATTCAGGAGAGATCTTGTAATAAGTACTTTTTGCTTGCGTCCAAGCAGCACCATAGCCAATGCTATTGCTGTTATAGCCAATCCACATGTAGCCATTATCACCCCAGCCTGTTCCCCAAGAGTTCTTGATTAGCCAAGCTTGTTTTTGATCATCCCAGCCGATTAGGGTGACACCATGATTGATCGCACCGCTTGCTTGCTCGTTAAACACACCACCAGCATAGGCTTGGAAAGCGGATGTAACACGCACAGCTACAGTTAGTGGTCCATATTTACACATGGCACGTTTCATTTCCGCAACAGTGGGAATGCCGCCATCGGGTTTGACATAACCCCATGCGATCGCGCGATAAGGTGTAGGAACATTCGGATTATAGGGATTTTGAGTTCCAGTATAAGGAACCGTAGTTTCCGATGCCGTGCCGTTGCTAATTAAGAAATTAAAGGCATTAGCCCACCATCCACCAGCACAGCTACCTGCTCCTCCCCAGTTGAGAATATGCTGTTCGGAAGCATTAGCGACAACGTTGTTACGAATGAGGTTACTTCCCTCATAAGCTCCAAGAGTAGCAAAATCCCAGCAACTACCACAGCTACCTTGATTACGGACTGGGGTGACCTTATTTAAATTTCGCCAATCAAAGGATTTTGCCGAAGCAAAGCAGCTTATATTTTTAATTTGGCTCAACTCAGGTAGCAAACCAGGGTTAAGTTTTGCAAATTTGTCCCGTTCCACTAAATCAATATTCAAGAGTTTCGCAGCAACTGTGTTTTGGACACTGGCTTGTGTTGGTAGATCATCTGGAGCTTTAGTCGCAGCCAACTGCTCCAATTTATAGTCTAGGGCTGTGGTGTAGCCGACCTGAAATGTCCATTTTTTGGATTGGATATTAAAACGCAGCTCTGAAAGCTGCGTTTTAATAGTTACAGGGGCTTTGAGTTCTCGCTCAAGATAAATGGGGCTGAGTTTTAGTTGAGATAAATTATTTGTAGGGGTAGCTGATAATTTGATTTGGTTGTCACTTGTCTGAGCAAAAGAGGCGCTTTGGAGTATCCCTAAACTCAGCAAGGCTAGTGCAGATATTTGTAGCAAACCAATATTCTTCATTAAGATAACATCTCAAAATAGTGACTTGATTAGGTTGAATTTAGCATTCCCCAAAATTGACTTGGCATTTCCAACTTTGGTTCCCACTTAATTCTAATT
>JALQCR010000026.1:0-72500 GCA_023336205.1 Pseudanabaena sp. Salubria-1 | reverse complement strand
CTAGTTTTGGGCTTTACATCTGTATGCTTGAGTACACAAGCTGTTTATGCCCAAGTTGATTTTGATTTGCCACAGCAAGATACTAACCTCCAAGCACAACTACCATCTTCGATTCAGCAACTACAGCTCCGCAATGTACAAGTTAATTCTGATGGATTAGTTTTACAGATCAATGGCATTCCCAAGATGAGCGCATCGCGGGTGGCTAATCCTGATCGCATTATTTTAGATTTACAGACTACAGAAGTCGCACCATGGATACATAACTCTCTAGTAGCTGTAAATCGCTATGGGGTAAGACAAATTAGAGTGGCTCAGTTTCAAAAGTCGCCAGCGATCGCACGGTTAGTTTTTGATCTGGATAATAATAGTCTTGCCAGTTGGCAAAGTTCTTTCGATCAAGCCCGTGGCTTGTTGGTACTTCGCCCCATAGGACTACCAGCAACATCAAATAATCCCAGTAATTTACCAGTAACAGGTTCGCCTATAGCTAACAACAATTTACCGACAACTGTTGATGGTTTGTCATTTAATGGTTATGGGCAACTGGTAATTCAGGCTAGTCGAGCGATCAGCTATCGTACTAGCCTAGATTTAGCAACTAATACTTACAATGTCACAATTCCTTCCACTCGGATTTCATCACAGTTACGCCGCCCAATTTTAGGATCTAATAGTCCTATTGAACAAATTCGGCTCAATCAGGCAGGCGATGCAGTTGTTGTCAGTGTGAAAACAGTGGCAGGTTGGCAAATTCGCGAAACAGCGAGAACGAGTTCACAGGCGATCTCCTTGCAGCTAGAAAGTATTGGACAAGTCACAACAAGTAATCCTCAAAATCCGCGATCACAAATTCAGCCCAATTATAGTAATAATAATGGTCGTCAGTTAGTTGTGATTGACCCTGGGCATGGGGGACCAGATGTGGGAGCTACCAGAAATGGAATTTACGAAAAAGATATTGTGCTAGCAATGAGCAAACAGCTAGGCAGGATATTGCAGCAGATGGGATATTCTGTAATGTATACGCGCACTGAGGATATTGATCTCGACTTAGAGCCCAGAGTGCAGATAGCAGAGAATGCTAGAGCAAGTGCATTTGTAAGTGTTCATGTAAATTCTTTGGAGGCAAGTGCCTCTCAGGTAAATGGGGTTGAAACTTATCATGCTCCAGGTGCGTCTCTAGGTAAGAATCTTGCAGAATTAGTACATGAGCAAATTATTGCTAGTACGGGTACAACTGACCGTGGTGTGAGGTCAGCTAGATTTCATGTGATTGTCAAAACTTCGATGCCTGCAATTCTGGTGGAAACTGGATTTATTACAAATCCATCAGAATCTGCAAAATTGGTCAATAGTGCCTATCAGGAGCGCATGGCAGCTGCGATCGCCAAGGGTGTCGATCAATTTTTAAAATCTTATCGAAGATAAATAGTGGGACGATCACTCTAATCTAAGTCAATAATCCTTCAAAAATCAATTCGTTTAGCTCATCTTTTGGATCTTTACACCATTGGGAGAAACATTTTGCGATATCGACAACTAGCAGTCGGAATTTTTATGACCATAGCTACCAGCTATGGAATACCTGTATTGGAGCAATTGCAAGCACAGTCGCTAAATACAGCGAATCAATCTGATGCAATAAAGCTAAAGAATATTCGACCTGCTACCAATGGCTTGATGTTGAATATGAATGCCAATCCCCAGATCCGTCTACAACGAGAAGATAACCCCTCTCGTCTGATCTTAGATCTGCAAAATACTTCCTTAGCAAAGGAATTACATCAAGCCAATGTGCCAATCAATCGGTTTGGAGTCAAACAGGTTAGAGTAGCCCAATTTCAAAGTAGCCCTGAAATCACTAGATTAGTTTTTGACTTAGATAGTAACGATCCCAACAGCAAAATTGCATGGAAAAGTCAGTACATTGCTGCAACCAATACACTTTTACTCAGCCCAGAAAATCAAGTTGCTCAAGCTATCCCCATTGACTCCAATCCTACAATTCCTAGCCCCACACTAATTAACCCTCCAAGTACAATATCAAGCCCTGCTGTGATTGAAAGGTTGAGTTTTAGTAATACTGGACAATTGCTAATTTTTGCCAACCAACCAATCAACTATCAAACAAGACTAGATCGTACCTCTGGAATATTCAACATAATTGTTACCAACGCCAAAATTTCGCCTAATCTGCAACGCCCCAGTCTCACAGCTAATAGCCCAGTTGAAAGAATTCGGCTCTCACAAGTTGGCAACTCCGTCGAGATTGGAATTAAAACTATCCCAGGGTGGCTGATACGCGATACCCCACGCCTAAACAATCAACAAGTTCAATTACAGGTTTCGTTAAATAGTAATACACCTTTTCCCAATAATCAAAGTCCTTTACCAAACAATAATCCTTCTATCCCCAATCCACAAAATACAGGCGATCGCCGTCGAGGCGTGATCATAGTCGATGCAGGGCATGGCGGACGTGACCCAGGTGCTATTGGCAATGGCATACAGGAAAAAGATGTTGTCTTACCCATCAGCATCAACTTAGGAAAAGCCCTGCAAAATATGGGTTACACCGTTTATTATACTCGTACTAATGATGTGGAAATTGATTTGGAGCCGCGTGTAGCTCTTGCTGAAAGAGTTAATGCCGATGTGTTTGTAAGTATTCATGCTAACTCTTTTGCTTCTCGAAACAATAGTGTTAATGGGGTAGAAACCTTTTTCGCCCGTGGTTCGACACTTGGGAGAGAGCTAGCTAGCAACGTACAGTCGCAGATCATATCAGCGACTGGTGCAACCGATCGCAATGCCAAAGCCGCAGGGTTTTACGTGATTTCCAAAACGTCGATGCCTGCAATTTTAGTTGAGACAGGTTTTGTCACTAGTCCTACTGAAGCTAGGAATCTCAACAATCCTAATTATCAACAACGGATGGCGGATGCGATCGCAAGAGGTATTGATCAGTTTATGCGCGTACGAGGCAGATAAAAAATAAGGGCTGCGCTAATGCGCAGCCCTTATTTTTAAGAAGGAGATTTAGAAAATTCTAAAGGAGACTGAGATTTCTGCTGATGCCTAGCATCGGTAATTAACCAATCTAGAGCGGCGGCTTGCAAGTCAATAGTTGCACCTGTTTTATCAACACAATAGCGACCAAACACTAATTTATCAACTAACCGCACATCAGATAAGCGCGAATACTCGAAAATTACGCTTCGCTCAACCACAGCACCACTACAAACATGACAGTTAGGACCAATCATTGTGGGACCAATGATGGTCGCTCCATCTTCAATTTGGGTCATCCCACCAATATAGACAGGTCCACGAATATCAACTTTATCCCAGTTCACGGAGACATTTAATCCTGTATAAACTCCTGGCTTAATTTCATGCCCAGGAATATTCACGTTTTTAATTTTGTCTGAGAGTACATCTTGGATGGCTTGCCAATAATCGGGAACTTTTCCAATATCAACCCATTGAAAATCCATAGAGATTGCATGGAAAGGCAAATTATCTGCTACAAGTTTAGGAAATAAATCACTACCAAGATCAAACTCTACGCCTGAAGGAACATAGTCAAGGATTTCTGGCTCGAAGATATAAATACCTGTATTGATCGTATTGCTAAGCGCAGCTTCAACACTTGGCTTTTCCTGAAACTGCTTAATTCTGCCATCAGAGTCCGTAACTACAACTCCATAGCTCGACACCTGATTCCTTGGCACAGTTTTTGTAATAATCGTAGCCAAAGATTTTTTCTGACGATGCCAGTTCACCGCATAGGTGAGATCAAGATCGATCAACGCATCACCGCAAAGGACAACAAAGGTATCATCAAAAAATGGGGAGAAATCCTGAATTTTTTTGAGCCCACCAGCCGAACCAAGAGCACTACCTTGAAGTTTGCCATCAATGATGGTTCCTTCAAATGAATAAGCCATCTGTACGCCAAATTTCTGACCATCTCGAAAATAGTTTTCGATCTCTTCAGACAAGTGGCTAACGTTAACCATGATCCGATCAAAGCCATGCTGTCTGAGTAACTCAACTAGAAACTCCATCACAGGCTTTTGCATGATCGGAATCATGGGTTTGGGCATAATATTCGTGATCGGGCGGATTCTAGTACCTTTACCCGCAGCCAAAATCATGGCTTTCATAAATTACATTCTCCTCATCACTACGATTAAATGGTACTTGTATATCTCTGCAATTTAGTTACTAAAGATATATCGAAGACTCATAAAAATCCGTCTTATCATACCTTGTAAGCAGTCCTAAAAAGTTTAGGTAGGACAAACCAGCAAGTCCTTTGTACTGAGCTGATCGTAAATGAAACTTTTGTAAAGCTTAGTCAACACAATTTAAATATCAATACTACGACTGTTACATAAGCTCATCGCCTTTTCTAGACCATCCGCTAAAATGCTTGTGACCGTAGATTCGGCAAGATCAAAAATTTCAGGCAATATTTTAGTTTCCGTAGTCGAAAAACCTCCTAAAACGTGATTGGTAACATTTTGATTCGCTTTAGACGAGATCGCACCGTCAACATCATTTTTGCCACCACGCCCAATACCAAGACGAAGACGAGGAAAGTTTTGTGTACCCAGATGCGAAATTATAGATTTCATGCCATTATGTCCACCTGCTGAGCCTGATGGACGCAATCGCAATTTTCCCAGCGGTAAATCCATATCGTCATAGATAACCAAGATATTTTCAGGATTTCCCTTAAACCAGTCAGCACAGGCTCGTACAGACTGTCCTGAGACATTCATATATGTGGTGGGTTTGAGTAAACGGATTTTACCGCTACTAGCTAGTCGCGGTGATAATCTACCCTCGCCAAAAATGCCATAAAACCGCTTTTCTTTGCCGAGGGAGATACTCCAAGATGTGGCTAATCGATCAACAGCCATAAATCCAATATTGTGGCGGGTGCGCTCATATTCCGCTCCAGGGTTACCAAGCCCCACAATTAGAGAAATAGATTGAGTCTCAAGCATCCGAGGCAGTTACTACTTCCTTAGTTTCTTCTGAAGATGTAGCTACAGAGACAGCTACTGGAGTAGCCACATCGGAGATTACTGGTGCAGAAGCTTTCTCTGCGATGGGTGCAGGCTGCTCTAAGCGATCAGCTTCTCGCTTAAATTCAGATTCAAATTCACGGGAGGCATCTTGAAACCCTTTAATGGCTTTGCCCATACTGCGACCGATTTCTGGTAGCTTTTTTGGACCAAATATCAAGAGTGCCACAAGCATGATCAGAATCATTTCAGGCAAGCCAATACCAAAAATATTCATTGAGAATGTCCTTTTTTGTAGAAAACAAAACTATTAACAGGAATTGCTGCAATACCGACAATTCTAGTTTATGGAACTAAATTTAGGGTTCTTAGGCTCTGGGAGTCTAAAAACCCTAAACTTGATTTTGATAACGCACATTTCGGCGGTAATACATTAAAGGCACGCAAAGCGTGCCTTTAATGTATCGATAGAATAGCTAGGAAATTAGCCGCCCCAGTTGAGGTTAACACCATCAAGGATCAATGAGGCGTTATACAACTGGAGGATGATTACCAGAAATACAAGGAACAAACCCATGAATACAGCCATGAGAGGTGTAGTTCCCCAACCACGAGAAACCTTACCGTATTCTGCATTTAGTGGTCTAAGGATATCGCCAAGCCAAGTACGTTGTGACATAACTTTGTGTTCCAAAAAGGATTGTTACAAAATAGTATAATTGTAATTAAGGATAACTCAAATCATTGGTTCAATTCATGGAAAATGCAACTTCGATCGCGGTGACTGTCGCCGTATGTGTGATCTGCCTAACGGCTTATGCGATATATGTGTCTTTTGGACCACCTAACAAGGGATTAGTCGATCAGTTTGAAGAGCACGAAGATTAATATAGCTAAGCATTACGATCCGAGCCCTAGCGAGTCGATAACAAGTTGATCAAAAATGTTTAACAATTTTCGACTTACTTATGATGTTTTAGATGTGTCGGCTGTCTATGAGATCGCCGACAATGCTTGCAATGGGGCAGTTGTATTGATGAGCGGGATGGTACGTAATCAGACTGGAGGAAGAGCAGTTGATTATTTAGACTATCAAGCCTATGAGTCCATGGCTTTACAAGTTTTTCAAAATATTAGCGATCGCTGCCATCAGAAATTTCCAGATATTACTGAAGTTGTCATTCATCATCGGCTCGGCAAGCTTAAAATTGGCGAAATTAGCGTTTTAATCGCCATTGGTTCACCGCATCGGGCTGAAGCGTTTGAGGCTTGTCGTTATGCGATCGATACGTTAAAAACAGATGCGCCGATCTGGAAAAAAGAATTTTGGCTTGATGGGGTAAGCAGTTGGGTAAATTGCCCTATATAGCAAAAAGTCGCTTTGCGTCTTTTTGGTTTGGAGTTTTTGATGCTGCTAGAAAAATCTTTTTTTGCTCGTCCAGCTTACGAAGTTGCGCCTGAACTATTGGGATGCACTTTAGTAAGACGAATTGACGGACTTGAATATCGGGGAATTATTGTCGAAACTGAAGCCTATGACGCGACCGATCCAGCTTGTCATGGCTATCGACGCAAGACTGAGCGTAATCGAGCAATTTTCGGCTCACCCTGTACAGCTTATGTCTATTTAATTTATGGGATTTATCACTGCGTCAATATCGTCACCGATCGCGAAGATTTTTGTAGTGCAGTCTTAATTCGCGCGGTCGAATGCGATCGCCTACCAAGTTGGCATAATTCTAAAGACAAACCCCTTCGAGCAGGAGCCGGTCCAGGCAAACTTTGTCGCTTGTTAAAAATTGATCGCCAGCTAGACGGTATTACTTTGCATCCAAATTTCGATTTATGGTTAGAAGCGCGATCGCCTAATTTTAGCGAACAAATTTGCCAAACCACCAGAATCGGCATTACACAAGGAGTTGAGATCCCTTGGCGTTGGTATTTAAGCGATCGCGCGTCTGTATCGAAAAAAAACAGATGATAGAGGCGGCGCGATGCGCCGCCTCTATCATCTGTTTTTCATGTTTTGCAAATATATTGATAACTTTAGAAATAACCTTTTCATAACTTTTGCATAAAGAAATATTGAATCTAGGAAGTAAGATGCTTACATGAAATAAAAAATTACGGTTGAAAAGCAAAACAAAGCTTGGTTTAAACGAATTAATTTTTAAACAAAAAAGTAGTTTTTTAGAATTATCAATGCCGAGACATATCTAGACAATTAAATTAGATTAATAATTTAATTTTTAATTAATAATTTATCAGCTCAATTCAGATGTTTTTTGTGCATCGTAATCGGGAAAAAGGAGAACAAGCCATGCGTATTGAAGTAATGCAACCAACAGGTCATCTTAATGCAACCAGTACTAACCATTTTCGGCAGCAAGCTAACAGTGTTTTAGATCGGAAACCTGATGTATTGCTTATTGACCTAAAACATTTAAAACAGATGGATAGCTCAGGATTGGGAGCCTTAATTTTTGTGCTGAGAAGTGCTAAGGCGATCGGCTGTAAGTTTGCTCTCTGCTCAATCAGCGAATATATCGACTTTTTGCTAGAAGCAACCTCAATGAAGGCTTTATTTGATGTATTTGAAAATCGCAGCCAATTTGAACATTCTTTGAAAAAAGTCTAAAGAAGTCTTCAAAATCCTTTTAAATTTTCCAAAAGAGACAGGTCGTAAAGCCCCTAGTCTCTTTTCCTTTTTTATATTTGCTTATACAGAAGTAGTTACCTTAAGTAGTACCAAAACATTAAATGGCTAAGCCATTTAATGTTTTGGTACTACTTAGAAATGAAAATTAATTAAAACAAAAATTTGTTGGGGCGGGCTTCGCCCGCCCCAACAAATTTTGGTTTTAATCTTTAGTTTGGACTAATGGGCAGGTATGAGAGAGGAACCAAAAGACACGAGAAAATTGAGCAGGAGCTTGCAATAGCAAAATCCAGCTCAAAATTGAGAAGAGAAGCAGAACCTAAATGGCAATTGGATGGGTTGGCGCAGGAGTCTTTTCAGTTTTCTTTCTTTTTGAGGCGTGTTTTTTAACAGTCGGATAGCGAATACGAGGAGGAAGGCGATCGCCTAAGGAGCGTCCGGGCGATTTACCGCGTAGTTTAGGAGGGATTGCAGGAGTACCAATCGCGGCAATAATTACCGCAAATGATTGAGCGACACGACCAGGAGCAAGATTATCCTGAGGAGACTGCCAAGGTAAAGGAGCATCAACACAATCGAGACGAGCGAACCAAAGTTGCCAAGTCATTAAAGGCATCAAAGCACTCCAACGCTCAGCCGCCTGAGTAGAGGTAATCTGGGGCAGAGTCCAATGTAACCGTTGCTTGGCAAAACGATACCAATGCTCTATGGCAAAGCGACGCAAGTATTTTAACCAAAGAGTTTCCAAAGCAGGCATAGTTTTACCCAACCAAGCCAACCACATGGGCTGAAACTTACGGTTGCGCCCCAAGGGTTCAATCACCTCAATTCTAAAAATCTGCATCGGTCTTTCTGGAGAAGTACGGAAATGAAAGTCACGCCAATAAGTTACCCGTACCCGACCTATTTTTGGGTCTGTAATTTCTATAGTGGTGGCTGCCCCAGCCCAAGTTTCTGGGGCATTCAGTTTGAATTTATGCCCATGTTTACAAGGTGCACCACGACCGCTATAGGCAGACGGAACTCCCCAAACACAGCGATTAGATGCCAAACGTAGTAATAAATCCGCCTCAATATTCGCTGTTGCTTTCACAAAACTTGCATTCCCATATCCTCGGTCATAGACAGCTAGGGGGCGTACGCTTAACTGCTTTGTGACTTGTTTGAGTTGGAAGGCAGCTTTACTCACAGGAGTCTCGAAACTGGTGATCCGCTCATGTTTTATCGGTAGCGCCCAACTCCCACTTGCTTCGGGAATCCACGCCAACGTGCTGTAGCTTTGTCCTACGCCGATACTTTCGTCTTTGCCATGATGGAATCCTCTTTCCTTCAGCGTTTCCGCATCTGGTCGCAACCACACGCTATTATCTCCAGCCAGACAAGGTTGCTCTTCGGTTGGGATCTCTTGCACCATTAGTTTCATCAACTTTCCTCTTGCTGGTCGGCTATCGCGCAGTCCCTCATAAATACTTGACCATTTTCGCCGAAATAATGGATTCATTGACAGACTCACATACGAGCTAATGCTCGGACTTGTCAGGACGGCATCCATTAATTCAAATACTGCATCTTTTCCTGTTCCTAGGTATTCATATATCGACTTGCGAAATTCTTGTAATTTTTGGAAAATCATAGTAGTCAATGTCAATTTGGTTTATTGATCATTGCTCTTTTGGCAGTTTGTGACATTCACTTCCTGCCTTTCTTTTCTTCTTTTTAGTCTAAAGTCCAGTTTAATTGCACAAGTTAATTAATTTTCATTCCTTAAGGGTTTGGTATTTAATTCACAGAAGTGTTGTCACACTTTTATTCACTGGTAAGCAGCTAAGCAAAATTAAAAACCCAAATCCAAAATCTGTAGCGTCCGTTTAATTGAAAACCGAACCCTGTAAGGGGTTTAAAAGCACAAAATGGCTATGCCATCTTATGTTTTGGTATAATCTTCTGGTGGGAAAAAAGAGTGCAAGATATTGATAAGCCATATTTGCGATCGCTATCTAACAAATCGCTACAAATATTGTTAAAATTTCCCCATCGTAACTGACTGATCAATAGGATCAAACAAATTATGGAACCTAAAGAAGACAATGTTGAAGCGATCGCAGAAGATCTAGCAGAAACTGTAAAGCCAGTGACAACTACACCTGAGACAACAGCAGTGACAGCCGTTTCGACCTCCGTCGATGACTCACTCAAAATTAGCTACGATCTTTGGGAAAAAGTCAAACAGCTTTGGGAGGAATACTTTGGTGAAGGGAAGAAATCTAACCTCACTTTAGCAATCATCATTATCATTACTATTCCTCTATTGATCGCCACCTCAACACTTGTAGACTTCTTAAATAAACTACCTGTGTTACCTAGCGTGTTTGAATTAGTTGGGTTTGGCTACTCAGTATGGTTTGTCTATCGATACCTATTACTTGCCGATACTCGCAAAGAGCTAGTTGATGGACTCAATGCATGGAAAAACAAAGTTTTTGGCTAAATAACTAATCTTCTGACAAGGGGGCTAGTCCCCTTTGTCTATAAGCGTGATGTTTAGAGCTAGGATATTAGCTAAAGTAAAGCAAAATCAAAAATTGTTAAGCTGTTTAATAAGCAGTCTTGGGAAGTGAAGAGGTATATACGTCAAGCATGGGCAAAATTGTAGGTATTGACTTGGGTACGACAAACTCTGTGGTAGCCGTTATGGAAGGTGGCAAACCCATAGTGATTGCAAACTCAGAAGGTAGCCGCACCACCCCCTCCGTTGTGAGCTTTACTAAAGATGGTGAACGTCTTGTCGGACAAATGGCGCGTCGGCAAGCGGTGCTAAATCCTGATAATACCTTTTATTCTGTCAAGCGCTTTATCGGACGAAAACATAGTGAACTCTCGGCTGAAACTAAGCGTGTTCCCTATACAATCCGTCGAGACGATCAAGGCAATATCAAGTTACGTAGTTCTAGGCTTGAAAAAGATTTTGCCCCTGAAGAAATTTCGGCAATGATCATCCGTAAACTCGTAGATGAAGCGAGTCGATACTTGGGCGAGCCTGTAACGGGTGCAGTAATTACGGTTCCTGCTTATTTTAATGACTCGCAAAGACAGGCCACTAAGGACGCTGGCAGAATTGCGGGGATCGAAGTTAAGCGAATTTTAAACGAGCCAACAGCTGCATCATTAGCCTATGGCTTAGATAAGAAGACTAACAAGAAAATTTTAGTATTTGATCTTGGTGGCGGCACATTTGATGTATCGGTGCTAGAAGTTAGTGACGGCTTATTTGAGGTAAAAGCAACGACAGGCGATACACAATTGGGTGGCGATGATTTCGATCGCCAAATTGTGAATTATTTGGCTGAAGAATTTTTAAAATCCGATGGTGTGGATCTTCGTAAAGAGCGGCAAGCTTTGCAACGTCTGACAGAAGCTGCGGAAAAAGCCAAGATTGAGCTTTCGACAGTGGGCGTTACAGAGATTAATTTGCCATTTATCACGGCGACAGCAGAAGGCCCATTACATTTAGAAACAAGTTTAAAGCGATCGCAGTTTGAGCGGTTAAGTACAGATTTATTAGAGCGTTTACAAATTCCTCTAGATCGCGTCTTACGTGATGCCCAAATTAGTCCGCGCCAGATTGATGAAGTGGTTTTAGTGGGTGGATCTACGCGCATTCCTGCGGTACAGGAAATGGTAGAGCGGGCGATCGGGAAGCCACCAAGCCAAAGTGTGAATCCCGATGAAGTTGTCGCGATCGGCGCAGTCGTTCAAGCTGCCATTTTGTCAGGTGAAATTAAGGATGTTTTACTGCTCGATGTCACCCCATTGTCACTCGGCGTAGAAACTTCGGGCGGCGTAGTCAAACGCTTGATTCCTCGGAATACAACGATTCCTTGTCGCAAGATGGAATTATTTACCACTGCCGAAGACAATCAAACTTCTGTGGAAATCCACGTAATCCAAGGCGAACGAGATCTTGCGGAATATAACAAGTCTTTGGGGCGCTTTAAATTAAGTGGGCTTGATCCGCAACCTCGCGGCGTGGCTCAAGTTGATGTCACTTTTGATTTAAATACCGATGGGATCTTGGCAGTGACAGCTAGCGATCGTCGCACGGGAGTTGAGCGCCGTGTCACGATCAAGGGTGCTTCGACCTTGGACGAAAAAGAAGTACAGCGCATGGTCACAGAGGCCGAGCAATTTGCCGATCGCGATCGCGCTAAACGAGAACGCATCGAGAAATTAAATCGAGCTGATAATCTCGCCGTTGGGGCAGAGCGACAACTGAAGGAATTAGCGCTGAACTATGGCTATAAGCTCAGTTACGAACGCCGTAAACAAATTGAGGGATCAATCAAAAAACTAAGAGATGCGATCACAAAAGAAGATGATGCCCTAATTGATCGTTCTCAGTCTGAGTTACAAGAAGCTCTCTATGCGCTATCAACTGAACTCTATGCTGAAGATGATGAATATGAAGACGATGAAGATGACGATCTATTCGGTGGCATCCTTGAAAGTATCGGTAGTTTTGCAAGTCGCAATAAACGCGGTAAAGATGAAGATGACCGTCGTCGTCCAAATACGCGAGTGTCTTATGATGATGACGATGACTGGATGTAAATAAAAAGAGTGCGCTTCGCGCACTCTTTTTATTTTGGGGAAGAGGTAAGCCAATAGGTTTGCATTAATCCTTTGCCCTTGACTTCGATCACACCACGCTCGACTAAATCAAATTTATGTTTTAGCAGTTCATAGGTAGCGGCAGTCACTTGAATTTTACCAACTTCACTGTGGGACTCCATCCGACTCGCCACATTCACCGTGTCACCCCAGAGATCGTAAATAAACTTTTGTGTGCCGATGACCCCCGCAATTACAGCCCCCGTATGAATACCGATACGGATTTGTAGCGGTTTACCTGTCAATTTGCTAAGTTCATTCACTTTATCAACCATATCTAATGCCATAGATGCGATCGCCTCCGCATGATCTTCTGTCGGAAGAGGAATACCACCTGCCACCATATAGGCATCACCGATGGTTTTGATTTTCTCCAATCCATACTTTTCGCAAAGGGTATCAAAATTAGAAAAAATTAGATTTAGCAGATCGACAAGTTCCTGAGGAGAGAGCTCTGAGGACATTCTGGTAAAGCTAACCAAATCGGCAAAAAGAACGGTGACTGACTCAAAGCTATCGGCAATAACTCCATGAAATTGTTTAAGGCGATCGGCGATCGCTTTAGGCAAAATGTTTAATAATAATTTCTCGGATTTTTCTTGCTCACTATGAAGTGCTTCCTCGGCAAGTTTTCGTTCGGTAACGTCATCAAGTACACCCAAAATACCAATAGTCTTGCCCTCAGCATCAATAATTGGCAACTTACTAATATCTAGCCATATTGATTTTCCCGACTTATCTGGATTAAGCTTCCGCTGAATTACATGCATTTCAGGAATATTCGATTCCATTATTTGTTGATCATGGGCGCGAAATATATTTGCTAACTCAAGATTTCCAATTAGATCGTAATCAGTTTTGCCCACTACGCTTTCTGGGGTTGCTAATTGAGCCGACATCGCCCAATTCTTATTACAGCCTCGGAAAACCAGATTGGTATCTTTCCAGAAAATCTGTTGCGGAATACTATCAATGATTAATCGCAAATACGTTTTTTGTTCTTCGAGAGCTTGTTCTGCTCTCACGCGAGCCGTTATATCTTGAAAACTCCATACACGTCCAATAATCTGATTACCAATTCTCTGTGGACGGGAAAAACGCTCCAACACTCTACCATCTGAGAGTTCTAGCAAATCATAACTTTCATGTTCAGGATGACGATAGAACTCTTGCGATCGCAGCATAAATTCTTCAGGGTCTATCATCATTTTCGATAAAAATTCCAATCTGAGGTCAGAATCATTTATGGATAAAATCTCTGGAGATAGCGAAAACATATCGACAAATCGCTGGTTATAACTATTAATGTGACCAAGTTGATCCACCGCAATTACGCCATCAGCGATCGATTCAAAAGTAGCTCTTTGCAAACTCACAAACTCTTCAAGAGTAGACTCAATTTGCTTTCTTTCTGTAATATCAATTCCAATCGATAGAACCTCTACTAACCTTCCCGAATTATCCAAAATAGGACAGTTCGCCCAAGATATCCAAACTTCCTCTCCATCATTGCGAATATTTTGACTTTCTTGAAACATAGAAACTTGAGGAGCCTTATTACTATTTCCCATCCAGTTCAGCAAATCAGAAATAGTTGTATCATCACTATCTTTAATAATTGTTCCACTGATATTTCTACCAACCATCTCATCTTGATTATAGAATCCAAAAAAGGTTACTCCATATTCATTAATAAATTTAATTGTGCCCGCTATATCTCTCCGTAAAATGATGCAATTTGCCGCTTCAACAAGGGTACGGTATTTAGTCTCACTGGTTTTTAAATCAGAAGTACGTTGTTCTACCCGAATTTCCAATTCTTCTTTACTTTGGGCAAGCGCCGTAAAAGAGATTTGCAATTGTTGAGCCATTTGATTAAAAGAATCAGCCAAAATTGATAGCTCTCGAACATTCGCTGTTTGAATGGGTTTGTAAGGCTGACCAGTGGCAAGATCGGCGGATGCCGAAAGATTTGCTAGCAAATGCGACGCATCAATTAGTTTCTCTACGGGTTTAGCAATCCATTTTGAAGTGTAGAAGCCTGTTACACTAGCTAAGATAAAAGCTAAAGCACATAACACAATTGTGTTGCGGGTATTGATATTAATGCGATCGCGAAAGTCTTGTTCCGATACTGCCACAATCATTAACCAATCTAGTCCCTGCTCGTTTCGCAATCTCGTAATCTGGACATATTGAGCCGCTCCTTCCCATTGCATTTGTATCTGTAGATGCTTGGGAATATCGGCGGAATTTGGATACTTTTGTTGGAGATTTTGAAAAATCAATCGCAGTAAAGGATTTTGGCTGTTATTTGCGTGAATGCGTTGTTGTTTTTTATCTATGGAAATATAGGGAGCTTCAGAAGTTGATGTAGCGACGATTTCTCCTGACGGTTCGAGAATGAAAGCTTGTCCTGATTTAGCGATTTTTAGTTGACGCAGAAAGTCTCCTATTTGAGTAAGAGTCAAATCGATCGCAATCACTCCCCGTAAATTACCAGATTCGCTATAGATCGGCAAAGAAGCGGTAATCCCTAAAATCGGACGTGCCACAAATAGATAAATCGGACTCCAAACGGCTTGACGAGACTTGACTGCACTTTTATACCAAGGGCGATCGCGAGGATCGTAAATATTTGCCTCAATCTGTTTAAGAACTTTTCCTGCATTATCTAATTGATAAATTAGTTTTTGCAGTGAAGCTGACGAATTTGGCAAGAGAGATTGATGTAAGACTAAAGCATTACCTTCCCTACGCTCGACACCAATAAATTGCCCTTGGGGATTTGCAGCGTAGAAAAAATATAAACTTTGGGCTTGGCGCATCTGTTGCCAAAAAATCTTATCTAAACTAATTAAATTCTCAAAATTCAAATAGCCTGCCCTTGCGATAGCCCCATGAGATTGCAAAATTTCTAAAGGAGCATCGAAATATCCTCTCACATGGGCTTCAATCGTGTTTGTTACTTCTTGTCCGATTTTGGGAGCTAATTCCTGAGTTGCTTCGCGCCCGTTCTGTACAGATAGCCATCCTGTGATCCCCACCGCCAAAATCACTTGCGTCACAAAAGGAACAATCAGCAATATCTTGAGGGACATCTGGCGATCGCGTTGTGATTTGGGATCAATACTGAGGGGAGCAGTCATACAAAAGCTGCACGCAAAGAATCTAGATATTGCCCATGATAAAGCGATCCTCACTGAAAATTACAAGTCTGCGACTATTTGCTCAGTAAATATAGCAATAGTTTGATATATAGCGATCGCCAATTAAATGCATATAAATTTAGGTTATTTTTTTGCTAGAGTGATTTCTATCAGTAATTTCAATTAAGAATTTCCTTAATGCCTCAATCAAATCGCCCTGAAGCATCCCAACTAATTTATGCTCAAGTGGTGGTTCGTCCTGACAATGGCGATTCGTTATTGAGTTCTTCGGTATTGATTGACAGTAAAAATGTCTCGCAGTTTCATGCGGCAAGCGATCGCGTAGAGCTAGTTGTGAGAAAGCTAAAAGAGGCGGGATTTGAGGTATTAAGTAGTGGCAAAATCGCAATTACGATCGCTGGCTTACCAGAGGTTTTCGAGCGAGTATTTCAAACGACTTTAGAGACAGTAGAGCGTCCTGTTATTAAGGAATTGGGGCAGAATGCGTTAGGTACTTTTTTTAACGCGATCGACTCTAAACCATTTGGAGAGATTGATGTATCCCATACGTCATGGCATCAGTTTTTAGATGGTGTTGCCATAAATGAACCTGTTTATTATTTTGAATCGAGACTGCCTTCGCCTATCCCCCCGTCAGTTCCTAAGCAATATTTGTCAGTGCCAGAGGGTGTGGCTAGGGGGTTAAATGCTCACCTAGCACATCAGCAAGGCATCACGGGTAAGGGCATCCATGTGGTGATGGTGGATAGTGGCTGGTATCGCCATTCCCATTTTACTAAGTACAACTATGATGTGAATGTCCATCTTGCCAATGGTTCTAGCGATCGCGATGTGGATTTGAGTGGACATGGCACGGGGGAATCAGCAAATTTATTGGCGATCGCCCCTGATATTAAGCTAACGATGGTAAAAGCAGATGTGGCGATCTGCGGTAAGGGGAAAAACGTTAATTCCGTTGGGGCTTTGCGAGAGGCGATCGCCCTGAAGCCAGACATTATTTCCTGTAGTTGGGGATCGGATGAGCGCACAAGCGAGCTTTCTCCCTACAATCGCGTCCTTGCGGCAACGGTGGCGGAGGCGATTCATCAGGGAATTATTGTGGTTTTTTCGGCAGGGAATGGTCAGTATGGGTTTCCTGCTCAGCATCCAGAGGTGATTGCGGTGGGTGGGGCTTATCTACATCTGAATGGTTCTTTGCAGGGCAAGATTGAGGCGAGTAGTTATGCCAGTAGTTTTATCAGTCCGATTTACGGCGATCGGCAGGTTCCCGATGTTTGCGGTTTGGTGGGTAATTTGCCTTATGGCAGTTATATTATGTTGCCAGTGTCGCCTAATTCGCTTGTCGATCAACAGTTGGCAGTTAGGGATGATGGCACTGAGGCGATCGATGGTTGGGCTGCTTTTAGTGGTACTTCGGCTGCTGCGCCACAGTTGGCTGGTATTTGTGCGTTAATGAAGCAAGTTAATCCTAATTTGTCTCCTGCTCAAGCAAGGCAAATTTTGCGAGATACTGCCCATGATGTGGTTGATGGTTCTAGCAATCCTGCAACTAGTGGTGCATCGGCTCGCGCAGGTCCCGATCTTGCGACTGGTCACGGTTTGGCTGATGCTTATAAAGCAGTAAATGCTGCTAAATCTTTGACTCATGACAAGTGTTGCAATAATTGTGCATCACCATCCAGTCAAAACTTCTCGATAACTTCCCAAAATTCTTTATCCAAAAAAGTGAGTAAACCTATGACTTCTGAATTCCCTAAACTCAAGAAAAATCTCGAACAAGTTCAGTGGAAGCTTAATGAAAAGCTCAGTGAGCTAATTACAGAGTTATCTCTAGAAGAAGATATCGAACTTATACTGAGTGAATCTAACTTTGTCTCACTTTCACCGATTAACAGATCTGCCAACGTCTTGAGAGGAATCTTAGACGAGTGTTTTGATAAAAAATCTCGAAAAATCACTCGATTCCATGAAATTGATGAAGAACATATTTATGCAGCCCAAGGACTTTTGAAATTGGGCAAATATTCAGAGAGTGCCCTTGATTTGCTGATAGCAATTTTAGGCTTTAGTCTTAAAGATCCTAAAAAAGAAGTTGCTAGTGGAGCAACTATATCTTGGACTGATGATGAAAAAAAGAGTTTCAAAACTATTAGAAAGCTTGCGTCTGATATATTGTCAGAATGTAGAATTGAGATCAACAATATAAACAGTATTAACGGACAATCATCCATAATGATGC
This sequence comes from Pseudanabaena sp. Salubria-1, assembly GCA_023336205.1. GTDB lineage: Bacteria > Cyanobacteriota > Cyanobacteriia > Pseudanabaenales > Pseudanabaenaceae > Pseudanabaena. The sequence goes on along the minus strand of JALQCR010000026.1, from coordinate 54,722 downwards.
AGGAGAATACCTGTACATATTTAGGCGGTTCAAGAGATTGTTACACGTGGGGCAATCCAACTGAAAATTGTACAAAGCCTCCTAATGCTCGATGGTGTATGTAGATTGGCGATTATAAACAATCTTTGTTTGTGTCTAATCTGAAACTCTTTGGAAGTTTAGTACGGCATAGTTTTGCTTCTGATATCTGCTTTTTATTAAGATTAAGTGGATTTTCAATAACTGCTTCGGTTAAGTCTGCTTTTGATAAATCTGCATTTAAAAAGTCAACATCGTATAATTTAGCTTTCTTAAGATTGACTCTGGTTAAATTTGCGTTATTTAGTTTACTCTCAATGATGTATGCATTTTCGAGATTAGAATCTGGCAAAACTGCTCCAACAAGGGTTGCTTTATCTAAAACAATAAATCTTAAGTCAGAAAATATAAGAGAAGCTGAAGTAAGATTAGCTGAGATCTTGCACCATTCAAGAAAAGGGGTTGCAGAAAGAGCAGAAATGTGAAAAAAAGGGCGTAGTAGTAAATTAAATAACGAGCATGGAAAGCATCGTTAAGCACGCCCAAGGGCTAGTGTATAGTCTTCTGTGTTTGATGCCAAGTGTGTATCAAACAGCAAGTCTCAATGCAATACTAGGACTATTTCTCGAAGCACAAAGGCATCCTTATCCAGAACATACACAGATAAAATCAGCGAGTGCACTCAGCCGATTTCTCAATCACTATAACTGGTCAACGAGAGCAGTAATTCGGTCAACACGGCAGGCTATTTTGGGACAAATCGCCAAGCATCGCCCATCGAAACAAGTGCCATTAAAGATACTGATAGACTTGACTACCCTAGAAAAAAGCGGCAAGTTTTTACATTTGAGCAATCCCACCCAAAACGAACCAGACCCATGGGTGAGAATACTAAACGGAAAGCGAGGACTACATCTGGTTGTACTGTATCTGGTCTATGGAGAGTGGCGCGTACCATGGAGTTTTAGAGTATGGCGCGGCAAAGGATACCCCAGTCCCTCTGACTTAGCTTGTAAGTTATTGGGGACAGTACCCAAGCAACTAACCCAAGGCAAGACTGTGATTGTCCTTGCTGATACTGAGTTTAGTACGGTGAAGTTTTTCAATACTGTCCGCGCCAAGACTTGGCGCATCGTTGTCGGTGTACGCAACAATCGTAAACTTCAAGATGGCCGTACAGTCAAACAACTTTATCGTCATGGCAAACGTGGACAACAAATTTTGCTAGAAGGGCTAACTCAGCCTTTGACGATCTCTTGGTTTTGGCTCAAAAGAGCTGATAGTAAACGGGAGTTACGCTTTGTTGTCTCTTCTCATCCTTATTCTGGTGCTTATCTGGTGATGTTAGGTCGTAAGCGTTGGGCGATTGAGGGATTCTTCAAAACCATCAAACATCGCTTTGGTTTGCATTGTTTTGGGCAATCTACAAAACTTGGTGTTTATCGTTGGCTTATCCTCTCTCTGCTTGCTTATCTTTTGGCCCATTGGATTGATCAATGGTCGAGTCCTCCTGTCTTGGACTGGAAAGCTACCTGTGATTTGACACTTTCCGTTTTATTTCCTTCTGTCCTTTGGTTGAAACTTCTTAGGTATCTCCAAATTAGTGCCGATATTGCTGCTCGTCATGGGTTTGAAATTATTCTCAAACCCATTCCTACTTAACTCTTTCAGGAATGGTGCAAGATCTCAGTTAGCGTTCTTTAATGATGTACGACTAAGATTAGCTTGTGAAAAATTAGTATTTTGGAGTTGAGAATTTTCTAGGTTTGCACCCATTAGATTGATGTTGCCTAAAGAACTTTTACACAAATTAATTCCCTTTAAATTTGATCTATATCCAAAACGAACTAGATAATCGACAAAAAATCTTGCTTCTGGATTTGGTTTACACTCTGTTGTTGTAAAAAGTATTTGATTCGCTTTATTGATTAACCAAAAATGCAAAGCAACGATAGCAATAATAGCAGGGACAACAAAGTATCCTGCAACCCATATTCCACTTATTCTTTTCTTTCTAACCGATGCTTGAATAAATTCTTTGGCTTGAATTGATAGAGAAGTTTCGGGATTATCTTTGTGAGATTGATCAAACTCTTTGGCATCACGGAGCATACGTCCTTCCCATAGGTATCCTTGAGAAGTTTTCCATGCTAATGCTGCCTCATCTATTCTACGTTTTTTAAGAAGAGACTCCCATCGTAGATCTAGCCATTCTTTCAGTTCTTGCCAATTATTAATTAAAGCTTCATGGGCTATTTCCACCATTTCTATCTCCTCCTTACCTTTTTTATCAGAAGAAGTAACTAAAATCCATACACCAGGTTTTGCAAAACATTCAATTACTTCTCTTATCGCTTGCTCACTATAAGTATCCCGCATTATTTCCGCAATTGTGGAACGGCGGCGAGTAACCCTTCGATCATTATTTCGATCAATATTTAAATGTAGCATTGAGAGAAAAGCCGATCGCGCTATTTGTTGTTGATCGGGCGTTAAAGCCTCATATAAACGCTTAGCTTCACTAGCCAAAGCCCCACCCACACCGCCAATTTTTTCTAAGGTTTCCACAGGTTTTACTTGAGGCTCCTGTAACAATCCTTCCCAAATCTGCATAAGTGCAAATTGCAAAAGTGGTAAAGCACCTTCTTGTCCCTGTGATTCTTTGATCAATAAATTTACGGTCGCTCTATCTAACTCATGACCTGCGCGTTTTGCAGGTTCAGAAATAGCGATCGCCAACTGTTCCCTTTGCATAGCTGGCACTAAATAACCATGCGAAGAAAAAAATGTATTTAAGCTCTGATGATGTTGCTGGGTTTTACCCAAAAAATCACTACGCATAGTTAGGATTACTGACACATTTTGAGACGGATCGCCAGCCGCACATAGCAAATTTTCCACAAATGCGTCACGTTCATCATTACCAGACTGATGATCCTGAGCCTGATAAGTATATATCTCCTCAAATTGATCCACTAAAATAATTAGCGGCGAAAAATCAATATCAGGCAAAATACTAGCAATTCGCCGCAGACCTTCAAATTTTTGATTGTCATTCTTTTTTTTGAGAACACGTTCTAACTCCTCTGACTTTTCTACTGCCATAGGATCATTAGTCATGATTCGGGCTAAAACATTCGCTAAAGTCTCAAGAGGACGTAGCCCAGGTGTTAGTGAGACAACCCGACCACGATCTTTACTGGGTAATGGATGTTTGCCCAACGCAGGAATTAAACCCGCCCTTGCTAAAGATGACTTTCCCGATCCCGATGGTCCATAAATCGGTAATATCCGTACCGTACTCGAATGAATGTGTAGACTATAAAATTTCTCTAAAAGTATAGTAATCTGTTCATCTCTGCCAAAAAAGCAATCGCCATCAGTTTCACGAAAAGCCTTTAACCCTTGATAGGGATTCTCTCCTAGAGACGAAGGAGTTGTTTCTGCTTTTGCGTTAGATTCCGTGGGGATATTAGACAGATAAACCGTCAGTTGCCCCACTACAATACCGCCCGTCATCTGCCCAAAAATCTGACCTGAATTTTCACGAACTTTCTGGTCAATATCATTTGTGGGTATATTTTCTGGCAGAGAATCTGAATCTGAAGAATTTGTCATAAAGCCATCACCAATTACCAATCACCAAATAGCGCTACAAATTTACGCCGCCTTGAATATTGCCATCAATCCGCCCGATCGCTTTGCCGCCTGTCATCTGTCCAATCACCTGCCCTTCGTTATTGGTGAGAGTTTGATTTATCTGGACACTTGGAGCTAAAGGAGCGCTTTCTTCCAAGATTTTAGCGATCGCCTCTGCTAGATCAGGGTTTTCTTCAAGCAACTTGTGTAATTGTTTCTTAAAAAACTCTTTACAACTCTCATCATTTGGACTCTCTACTACTGCCTCGACTGCACTTAGGGCAGATTTTTTCTCCTCAACTTTCGGGCGTAACTTCTCCCAAATTTTCTTGGCTGTCTCCCAGCCATCTTTACCAGCGGCGCTGCCAATACTCTCAATAGCTTTATCACCGAATTTGAGAAAAGAAGGTAAAGAAACACTCAGAAGACTCGTTATCGCCACAATATCCATTTCAGTCTCCGCCCAAATTTAAGGCTTATCTAGAGAATTTTTTAAGAGGTAAATCTTAACTACGTTGTGATTATCAATTTTACATGAATTACAACAATAAGAATAGCTTACGCAAATCTGGACATTTCTTTAAAACATCCTACCTAAGACATAAATTTATGAGTACAATCCAAAGTAGTGATCGTAACTACCCGATTACGATGAAGCTCACATAATAGTTCTTTCACAACATCCCTTTCAGTCCATGATGAATAGCAACGCACTGCCCGTAAAACAAGGTTTATACGATCCCCAATTTGAACATGACGCTTGTGGGGTCGGCTTTATTGTCCATAAATCAGGAAAGAAATCCCATGCGATCGTTGAGCAAGGGCTAACGATCTTGGAGAACTTGGAACATCGCGGCGCGTGCGGTTGCGAGACAAATACGGGTGATGGTGCAGGGATTTTGATGCAGATCCCCCATAAATTTTTGGTAAAAGTGGCGGCAGCAGAAAATATTACCTTGCCAGAGGTCGGTCAATATGGCGTGGGCATGGTTTACGCTTCGCCAGATCCTGAGACCCGTAAGAATGGCAGACAGGCTTTTGAAAAGTTGGTTGAGGCTGAAGGGCTAAAGGTTCTTGGTTGGCGCGATGTACCCACCGATAATTCCTCTTTAGGAGCTACAGCGCAATCGAGCGAGCCATTTATGCAGCAGGTGTTTATTCAGCGATCGCCCGATCTTGCCGATGACCTAGCATTCGATCGCAAGTTATTTGTATTGCGTAAGCTCGCCCATACAGCGATTCGTGCCTCCAATATCGATGCCTATTGGTATCCCTCTAGCCTTTCCTGTCGCACCATCGTTTATAAGGGGATGTTGATGACGGCTCAGGTGGGCATGTATTACGCGGCTGATTTACGCGATCCTGACATGGAAAGTGCTCTGGCTCTGGTTCACTCCCGCTTTAGTACTAATACTTTCCCCAGCTGGGAGCGATCGCACCCTTACCGTTACATTGCCCACAATGGCGAAATCAACACTTTGCGAGGCAATACCAACTGGATGATTGCGCGTCAGTCGATGTTTGAGTCGGATTTGTTTGGTGATGACATCTCGAAGATCAAGCCTGTAATTAACATCGAAGGTAGCGATTCGACGATTTTTGATAATGCTTTGGAATTGTTGGTACTGGCTGGGCGATCGCTACCTCATGCGGTGATGATGATGATTCCTGAGCCTTGGACTGCCCATGAATCCATGAGCGATGAGAAGAAAGCATTTTACGAATATCATTCCTGTTTGATGGAACCTTGGGATGGTCCTGCATCAATCGCTTTCACCGATGGTACGATGATCGGCGCTGTCTTAGATCGCAATGGTTTACGTCCTTCCCGCTATTACGTCACCAAGGATGATCTCGTCATCTTCGCTTCAGAAGCAGGGGTATTGGATATCGCACCTGAGATGATTGAATCTAAAGGTCGTCTGCAACCAGGGCGGATGTTCCTTGTGAATATGGAAGAAGGTCGGATTGTTGCTGATGAAGAAATCAAGCATCAAATCGCCACTGAACAACCATATCGTGAATGGATTAATCAGCACATGGTGGATATCGCCAGTTTGAAGGATGCAGAAGTTACTGCCGAAGTGGAAGCTCCTGCCCTCACACAGCGTCAAATGGCTTTTGGCTACTCCTTTGAAGACTTGCGCTTGCTATTAACACCAATGGCGCGTGATGGTGTGGAAGCTGTAGGCGCAATGGGAAATGATGCACCCCTTGCCGTTCTTTCTAATCGTCCGAAACTTCTCTACGATTATTTCCAGCAGCTATTTGCACAGGTAACTAATCCACCAATTGACTCCATTCGTGAAGAGATTATTACTTCCGCCGAAACCACAATTGGTGCAGAACGGAATTTACTTAAGCCTGAACCAGAAAGCTGTCACTTGATCGAGTTAAAAACTCCTATTCTTAGTGATGCTGAACTTGCGAAATTGAAGCATATTAATGAAGGTGGTTTTAAATCAGTTACACTTTCCACTTTGTTTACTCCTAAATCTGGTGTAACTGGATTAGAAGCAGCAATTACCGAAATTTGTGAGAAGGCTGATCAAGCGATCGCTGATGGTGTAAATATTCTGATTTTAAGCGATCGTGGTGTTGATCCTGCTAACGCGCCTATCCCTGCATTGCTTGCTGTATCAGGCTTACATCACCATCTCATCCGCACAGGAACCCGTACTAGAGTCGGACTCGTTCTCGAATCGGGCGAACCGAGAGAAGTGCATCACTTCGCATTATTGATTGGCTATGGTTGTGGCGCGATCAATCCTTACCTAGCTTTTGAAAGCATCAATGACATGATCAAGCAAGGCTTGCTCGTGAATGTTGACTACAAAACTGCGGTCAAGAACTACATCAAGTCAGCCACTAAGGGCGTAACTAAGGTTGCTTCTAAAATTGGTATTTCCACGATCCAAAGCTATCGCGGCGCTCAGATTTTTGAAGCCGTTGGACTCAATCATGACGTGATTAAGAAATACTTCACTTGGACAGCCTCCCGTATCGAAGGAGCGGATTTGGAAGTAATTGCTAAAGAAGCGATCGCTCGTCATACCCACGCCTTCCCCGATCGCCCTGCTAGTGGCAATACCCTCGATGTTGGTGGCGATTATCAATGGCGCAAGGAAGGAGAAGCGCATCTCTTCAGTCCAGAAACCATCCATGCTTTGCAAAAGGCTGTCCGTGAAGGTAATTATGAGCAGTTCAAGAAATACTCCTCTCTAGTCAATGAGCAGAATCAGCAGCATTTCACCCTCCGTGGCTTGCTCGATTTCAAAGCTCGTGAATCGATCCCCCTTGAAGAAGTGGAACCCATTGAATCAATCTTAAGCCGTTTCAAAACGGGTGCAATGAGCTATGGCTCAATCTCTAAGGAAGCCCATGAAGCTTTAGCGATCGCCATGAATCGCATTGGCGGTAAATCCAACACAGGCGAAGGCGGCGAAGATCCCGATCGCTACACATGGACAAACGAGCAAGGCGATTCCAAAAATAGCGCCATCAAACAGGTAGCGTCAGGACGTTTCGGCGTAACCAGCCTCTATCTCTCCCAAGCCAAAGAGATTCAAATCAAAATGGCGCAAGGTGCAAAACCAGGGGAAGGCGGTCAACTGCCTGGCAAGAAAGTCTATCCTTGGATTGCTAAGGTTCGTCACTCCACCCCTGGGGTAGGTTTGATTTCACCACCTCCTCACCATGACATCTACTCCATTGAAGACCTCGCTGAGTTGATTCATGATCTCAAGAATGCCAACCGCGCCGCCCGTATCAGCGTCAAGCTAGTTTCGGAAGTAGGTGTCGGCACGATCGCCGCAGGGGTTTCCAAAGCTCACGCTGATGTCGTGCTGATCTCAGGCTATGACGGCGGCACTGGCGCATCGCCCCAAACCTCAATCAAACACGCGGGTTTACCTTGGGAACTAGGACTCGCGGAAACCCACCAAACCCTCGTTCTCAACAACCTCCGCAGCCGCATCGTTGTGGAAACCGATGGACAAATGAAAACAGGACGTGATGTCGTGATTGCGGCTCTACTGGGCGCAGAAGAGTTCGGCTTTGCCACTGCGCCCCTCGTCACCTTGGGATGCATCATGATGCGCGTCTGCCATCTCAACACCTGCCCCGTCGGAGTCGCTACCCAAGATCCGCAACTGCGCGAGAAGTTTACAGGCGATCCCGCCCACACCGTCAACTTCATGACCTTCATTGCCATGGAAGTCCGCGAATTGATGGCAAAACTCGGTTTCCGCACTCTCGATGAGATGGTCGGTCGTACCGAAGTTCTCGAAGCAAAACAAGCTGTTGAGCATTGGAAAGCTAAAGGTTTAGACTTCTCGAAGATTCTCTATCAACCAGAAGTTGGTGATGATGTGGGTCGCTATTGCCAAATTCCACAGGATCACGGTTTAGACAAATCCCTTGATATGACTGTGTTGTTGGATTTGTGTCAAGCAGCGATCGTTGACGGTGAACCCGTTCAAGAGACTATTCCGATCAAGAACATCAATCGCGCCGTCGGCACAATTCTTGGCAACGAAATCACCAAGCGCCATTGGGAAGGATTGCCCGATGACACCGTGCATCTACATTTCCAAGGTACGGCTGGTCAAAGCTTCGGCGCATTCGTTCCCTCTGGTGTGACGATGGAACTCGAAGGCGATACCAACGACTACCTCGGCAAAGGACTAAGCGGCGGTAAGATCATTCTTTATCCAGACAAAGCTTCTACCTTTGTCGCTGAAGAGAATGTGATCGCGGGTAACGTCGCTCTTTACGGCGCAACCAGTGGCGAAGTCTACATTCGTGGTATCGCTGGCGAACGCTTTGGAGTCCGTAACTCTGGCGTAAATGCCGTAGTCGAAGGCATCGGCGATCATGGTTGCGAATATATGACTGGCGGTAAGGTCGTTGTCTTGGGCTTAACTGGACGGAACTTTGCGGCGGGTATGAGTGGCGGTGTTGCTTACATTCTCGATGAGTCAGGCGACTTCGCCACCCGTTGCAATACCTCAATGGTCGGCTTAGAAAAACTCGAAGATCCCGAAGAAATCAAGGATCTGAAGCAGTTGATTCAGCAGCACGTTGACTATACTGAAAGTGCTAAGGGTGCGAAGGTTCTCGCTGATTGGAATGCGATGCTTCCTAAGTTCGTGAAGGTAATGCCCAAGGATTACAAGCGTGTATTGCAAGCGATTAAGGAAGCTTTAGAAGATGGTTTGAGTGGTGATGATGCGCTCAATGCCGCCTTTGAAGCCAACTCCCGCGATGTCGCCCGTATCGGTGGTAGCTAATTAAATAAGAGGCAAGGGGCTTAAGCCCCTTGTTTTTTAATATGAAAAGATGATCTAAGTCTATAATAAATTTATGCCCAAAAAGATTAGAGAGTTGAGGTCTGCTCTCTCAAAAGCGGGTTTCCGCGTGGTGCGGACAAAAGGCAGTCATCAAAGATGGTTACATCCTCTTTTGCCAGAATTACCCCTAACTATTGCTGGGAAAGATGGCGATGATGCAAAATCCTACCTTGAGAAATTAATTGCGTCTGCGCTAAACGCTTTAAAGGATAAAGAGTCATGAATCATAAATATCGCATTAACATTGTTTGGTCAGATGAAGACAAATGTTATCTAGTGGAATTACCTGAGTTTTCTAATGCCTTGCAGCGATACTTTACGCATGGAGATACTTATGCAGAGGCGATCGCTAATGCGGAGGAGGTATTAGAACTTTTAATCGAAGATTACGAAGCATCGGGTAAACCTTTACCGTCACCTCAAGTATTGCAACTAGCTTAGTTAATTTATATGAAAGCTGAAGAGTTAGATAAAAAGTTTGATGATGGTGAAGATGTCTTAGATTTATTTGATCTTACGACTTTAAAACGTCCTGCTTTAGAAACTCAGGCTGTCAGTTATTTGGGCGGATTGATGAACAAACAACTTTGGAGTCAAGTCAAAACTAAGTATCAGCTTGGGAAGTTAATTTACGGGAAAGTGGAATTTCATGCGCCTTTTGGGGTGTTTGTTGATATTGGGGATGAGAATGTAAAGGGAATTATCCAGATTACAGATTTCTTGGATAGTGTGGCTATGACTCCAGAAATGTATCCTGAGATTGGTTCACCTGTGGGGGCGGTGGTGGTTGGTTATACTGAGGATAATCGCAATCAAGTTTGGTTGAGTGTTAAGCCGAGTGTGTTGCAAAAGTCTTTGGTTAAGTTGAGAGTACCAGTTGAGAGCCAAGTTTAGACAAATTATGTGCATATTATCCTAATTTAAAATTGACATATGAATCCTCTAACTAAAATGGAAGTTCTTAGTATTTTGATGTCTTATCAAAAGTTTCTTAAGTCATATAAAACAGATAAAACAGATTTAAAAATCACAAAATCTAATTTTAATCAAATAAAATGTATAGCTGACAAGATTAACGATAGAAAACTAATCAAAGAATACTGGGGAGACACCTTTGATAAAATCTATCTATTTTTAGAGAGACCAGAAATAAAGATAATAATGGAGCCTAAAAAAATATTAAATCTTGAAATAAGATCTAAAGAAATAACAAGACCTCTTAACGAAAAATCCATTGAAAATATATTGAATACATATAAAAAATTCCTTGATTCGTGCAATGAAAGTATTGGAATTTCCGATGAAAATTTCAGGAGGCTCAAACATATTAGCGATATAATTATGCCTAGAAAATCAATTATTCAAGAACAACATGGAAATATATTCGATGAGATATATTTGCTTTTAGAAAATCTAAAATTACAATCAGAAATTGGATTTAAATCAACTGATATAATGAAATCAACTAAAGCTGAGTCAAAAAAATTACGAACCAACAAAAAATCTAACAAAAAAACAGAAAGTAAATCAAAAAGAAAAAGTAAAAAGCTAGATAAATCGCCAATTCAAGGATGAAATGCAACGGGTTCTGATGAAGCAAAGAATACTTCGTAAGGAGTACGATAGTCAAGTGATTTTCTGGGTCTGTGATTGATCAAATTCACTGCCTTCTGAAAGTCCTCTTCTTTCACGATTTTAAAGTTTGTACTTTTGGGATAGAACTCTCTAATTAATCCATTGGTGTGTTCATTCAATCCACGTTCCCATGAATGATATGGATTCGCAAAGAAGGTCTCTAGTTTCAATCTTTCAGATAGCTTCTCATGCCCACAGAATTCTCTTCCATTATCAAAGGTCATTGTCTTTCGAGATGTTGATTCTATAGGCTCAAATAGATTGAATGTCACTCTGTTTATCTCATCCATCGTCTTGTTCTTAGCTAGTCCAGCAAGTAAATACTTCGATGCTTTATCAACATGCGTAACTACGATACCTGTGTGGTTGCACCCGATTACCGTATCACTTTCCCAATGTCCAATCTCTGTTTTTAAATCTGCAATCTTCGGTCGATTCTCTATCCCTACCCTATTGGGAATGCCACCTCGCTTCTGATGGCGACCTTTGCGCCTTCGTTGCTTTTGCTTCTGCCTCAGATATTGTTGATATATTCCCATCTCTTGATGGTTTGCATAGATCATCAGATAAATCGTCTCATAGCTGATTTTACCTAGCCCCTCCCTTTCCATTCTCCCTGCTAGTTGCTCTGGGCTGTGGTGTTGCTCTAACCGTTGTTTGACTTCGGCGATCGTCTCAGCACTGATGCTCTGAAATCTTACCTTTGCTTGTTTCCGTCTTGCTTTCATCAGGGCAACCGCAGTATCTGGCAAATAGCCAATCTGTCGCTCGTCTGTATTGCGCGATAACTCTCTTGAAATCGTACTTTTGTTTCGCTTCAAGCGACGACCTATCTCTGATACAGATAATTGCTCAATTACTCTTAGTTTATACAGTTCACTTCTTTCTGTGGTGGTAAGATGGACAAAGCTCATGAGGGTATCCTAATTATTGTGATTAATATCAGAATATCCTTATGAGTCCCTTTACGCAAAGATCTCTAGGTGTTGCATTTCATCCTTGAATTGGCGAATCTTTATTAAAGTTTACGAACAAACCTAAAACGGAACGAGAATTGATTTGTGAATCTATTAAAGAGCAAGCAGTAAGAGTCAGAGAACAAAGAGATTTTCAAGTTTTTAATCCTGAAGCGAAAACTCTATCAATGCCTCCCTATAACTTTGAATCACATAAAAAAACTTATGATCAAGATATTTTAGATGAAAAAAGGGCTCATCTGGGTTTGAGGGGTAAATGGTACAGTATCGATACAATTATTGGCGACATGGTAGGGCTGTAACTGTTGCTCCGAGAGGATTCTGATTACTATTAGCTGTGCTTATCCCCATGAACCCAGAAGAGCCGAAAAAAGAGCAGAAGGGAAAGGATATAGTGGGTCAAAATAAATAATCAAAATAAAAGCTTAACTAACTATAATTGAATGATTGCTTAATCTTGTAGCTAAAATATGATTAGTGAATTTTTGATATTTAAATAATCTTAAACCACGTGGCTCATCTGGGTTTGAGGGGTAAATGGTACAGTGTCGATACAATTATTGGCGACATGGTAGGGCTGTAACTGTTGCTCCGAGAGGATTCTGATTACTATTAGCTGTGCTTATCCCCATGAACCCAGAAGAGCCAACCACGTTTGTACAAAGACAAACTTATACAGAATAAAATAGTGAATACAGAAGAAAGTAACATATTTGCAAATTTTTTATCATCTAATAGTAAAGAATTAGTAAGCAAAGTTTCCCGCCTAGATGACTTAATTGGTCGAGATCATTGGCTCTCTGTCGGCAACTATAAAGAGTCTATTCTTCGCAATTTACTCTCTAGTACTCTACCTAAAAAGTAGGCTCAATCGTCTAAATGATGCTAAGGTAACATAAGATACAAAACAACAAATATGCAGCCAATTCTAACCGAACTTTTAAATCTGCCAGGAATCGAAGTAGAAAACTACACAAAAGTAGCAGATCGATTAATTTTAGAGGTTGAAGCGAAAACGACAAAAGCAAAGTGTCCAAGATGCGGAGAAGAAAGTAATCATCTGCATCAAAATCGCTGGTATTTTGCAAGAGATTTAAGCATTAGTGGACAGGAAGTACTATTAAAAGTAAACCGTCGTCAATTCAAGTGTAAAAAATGTGAAAAGCCGTTCAGTGAAGAACTAGAATTTATAGGAAAGAGACGAAAACAAACTAACAGATTTGCAGAGATGATAGTGCAGCAAGTATTGCATAGCGATATGCATAATGTAGGGAAGCAAAATGACTTAACAGATGAGGAAGTGTGGTCGATGATAAAATACATTAGCGAAAAAAAACTGGCTCAATCGTCTAAATGATGCTAAGGTAACATAAGATACAAAACAACAAATATGCAGCCAATTCTAACCGAACTTTTAAATCTGCCAGGAATCGAAGTAGAAAACTACACAAAAGTAGCAGATCGATTAATTTTAGAGGTTGAAGCGAAAACGACAAAAGCAAAGTGTCCAAGATGCGGAGAAGAAAGTAATCATCTGCATCAAAATCGCTGGTATTTTGCAAGAGATTTAAGCATTAGTGGACAGGAAGTACTATTAAAAGTAAACCGTCGTCAATTCAAGTGTAAAAAATGTGAAAAGCCGTTCAGTGAAGAACTAGAATTTATAGGAAAGAGACGAAAACAAACTAACAGATTTGCAGAGATGATAGTGCAGCAAGTATTGCATAGCGATATGCATAATGTAGGGAAGCAAAATGACTTAACAGATGAGGAAGTGTGGTCGATGATAAAATACATTAGCGAAAAAAAACTTAGAATAGATTTAAAGCCATTAAAACGACTTGGGATTGATGAAATAGCATTACGAAAAGGACAAGGGGACTACATAGTAGTATTGGTAGATTTAGACAGAAAAATACCGATAGGATTTGTGCGATCACGGAAACAAGAAGAAATAAGGAAAGAGCTTGAGGGGTGGGGAAAAGAGGTGTTAGAGCAAATTATTGAGGTAAGTATGGATCTAAGTGGAAATTATAAAGGACTGATCAACAAACTAATACCAAAAGCAGAGGTAGTAGCCGACCGATTCCATGTAACAAAGATAGTTCCTGAGGAACTAAAAACAGCACGAAATGACCTGCAAAAAGCAAATAAAGAAAACAAAAATGTAAACGAGAAAAAGAAAATCGAAGAAGCACTTAAGCAGAGTAAGTATGCATTACTAAAGAACGAAAAAGATTTAACAGAGAAGCAAAAAATAAAATTAGGCTCTTCTGGGTTCATGGGGATAAGCACAGCTAATAGTAATCAGAATCCTCTCGGAGCAACAGTTACAGCCCTACCATGTCGCCAATAATTGTATCGATACTGTACCATTTACCCCTCAAACCCAGATGAGCCTAAAATTAGAAGAAATTCGAGAAGTGGTACCATTGCTAGGGAAAATGCATCAGCAAAAAGAAGAGTTTAGAAGAGTCTTTGAAGATGCTAAAAATTGGGGAGATGGCGCATCAAAATTACTCGACTGGATGGAGACAGCAAAGGAGACGTATAAGGATAGTGTTGGCACAATTTGTCGATGGTTTGGAGAAGTTACTAATTACTTTGAGAACCGCACTACTAATGGCGTTGTTGAGGGTATCAATAATAAGTTAAAGCTAATTAAACGATCTGGGTATGGCTTCAGGAATTTTGATAATTTTAAGTTGCGATCTCTAATTTGTTGGCATTTAGATATTGGTCGAGCATAGTTTGAACGATAGAGCCAAAAAACTTAGAATAGATTTAAAGCCATTAAAACGACTTGGGATTGATGAAATAGCATTACGAAAAGGACAAGGGGACTACATAGTAGTATTGGTAGATTTAGACAGAAAAATACCGATAGGATTTGTGCGATCACGGAAACAAGAAGAAATAAGGAAAGAGCTTGAGGGGTGGGGAAAAGAGGTGTTAGAGCAAATTATTGAGGTAAGTATGGATCTAAGTGGAAATTATAAAGGACTGATCAACAAACTAATACCAAAAGCAGAGGTAGTAGCCGACCGATTCCATGTAACAAAGATAGTTCCTGAGGAACTAAAAACAGCACGAAATGACCTGCAAAAAGCAAATAAAGAAAACAAAAATGTAAACGAGAAAAAGAAAATCGAAGAAGCACTTAAGCAGAGTAAGTATGCATTACTAAAGAACGAAAAAGATTTAACAGAGAAGCAAAAAATAAAATTAGAAGAAATTCGAGAAGTGGTACCATTGCTAGGGAAAATGCATCAGCAAAAAGAAGAGTTTAGAAGAGTCTTTGAAGATGCTAAAAATTGGGGAGATGGCGCATCAAAATTACTCGACTGGATGGAGACAGCAAAGGAGACGTATAAGGATAGTGTTGGCACAATTTGTCGATGGTTTGGAGAAGTTACTAATTACTTTGAGAACCGCACTACTAATGGCGTTGTTGAGGGTATCAATAATAAGTTAAAGCTAATTAAACGATCTGGGTATGGCTTCAGGAATTTTGATAATTTTAAGTTGCGATCTCTAATTTGTTGGCATTTAGATATTGGTCGAGCATAGTTTGAACGATAGAGCCAAAAAGTATGAAGTTAGCACTGGATTTATCATTGCTTCTGATAGGGAAGGTAAAATACTAAAATCAAAACAGATAGATATTATTATCTGGGACTCAACTAATTATGCCCCTATCTTTCGTGATGGAGAATTTGTCATTGTTCCCCCTGAAGCTTGCTCAGCCATTATCGAAGTTAAAAGCAAGTTAAACTCTAAAGAATTATGCGATAGCCTACTAAATATTGACTCGCTAATGGATTTCTGTACAACCTCTTTTCCAATTAGGAATCATATAGGTAAATATATTTTTGCATACGACATCGGTAAAGAATGTAAATTCCCTGATAGTCTATGGCAGATGATATCTAACAATTATAATAGAGGAGAATATATATCTCTTGAGGAAAGAATGGGGTGGTCAAACACAGATACTTATAACGGAAATATCGGGAATCCTCTTTTTTCAGTTGATGCTATTTTTGTTTTATCTTCAGGTGCGATCATACGGGATAAATTAATACGATTAAGGAACGAGAAGCATCCTATATACTTCTTCTTTGAAGCATATTCTACTAAGTCAGACAATCATGAACATACTTATGCTTTCTTTGAAAATCATCTCCAAGCTCACCTCTCTACTAATGGTAAACCTGGATTGCAATATGCACATCAACCTGGTTTATACTCAGTTAAAAGAAATATTAACGTACCTCGCACTTCGCCAAAGTGGTTGATGATTTTTCCGCCAATTGAGCCTGAGAGTATGCCTGAGTATAGTATTGATAGAAATACAGTATTCGCCAATTCAAGGATGAAATGCAACACCTAGAGATCTTTGCGTAAAGGGACTCATAAGGATATTCTGATATTAATCACAATAATTAGGATACCCTCATGAGCTTTGTCCATCTTACCACCACAGAAAGAAGTGAACTGTATAAACTAAGAGTAATTGAGCAATTATCTGTATCAGAGATAGGTCGTCGCTTGAAGCGAAACAAAAGTACGATTTCAAGAGAGTTATCGCGCAATACAGACGAGCGACAGATTGGCTATTTGCCAGATACTGCGGTTGCCCTGATGAAAGCAAGACGGAAACAAGCAAAGGTAAGATTTCAGAGCATCAGTGCTGAGACGATCGCCGAAGTCAAACAACGGTTAGAGCAACACCACAGCCCAGAGCAACTAGCAGGGAGAATGGAAAGGGAGGGGCTAGGTAAAATCAGCTATGAGACGATTTATCTGATGATCTATGCAAACCATCAAGAGATGGGAATATATCAACAATATCTGAGGCAGAAGCAAAAGCAACGAAGGCGCAAAGGTCGCCATCAGAAGCGAGGTGGCATTCCCAATAGGGTAGGGATAGAGAATCGACCGAAGATTGCAGATTTAAAAACAGAGATTGGACATTGGGAAAGTGATACGGTAATCGGGTGCAACCACACAGGTATCGTAGTTACGCATGTTGATAAAGCATCGAAGTATTTACTTGCTGGACTAGCTAAGAACAAGACGATGGATGAGATAAACAGAGTGACATTCAATCTATTTGAGCCTATAGAATCAACATCTCGAAAGACAATGACCTTTGATAATGGAAGAGAATTCTGTGGGCATGAGAAGCTATCTGAAAGATTGAAACTAGAGACCTTCTTTGCGAATCCATATCATTCATGGGAACGTGGATTGAATGAACACACCAATGGATTAATTAGAGAGTTCTATCCCAAAAGTACAAACTTTAAAATCGTGAAAGAAGAGGACTTTCAGAAGGCAGTGAATTTGATCAATCACAGACCCAGAAAATCACTTGACTATCGTACTCCTTACGAAGTATTCTTTGCTTCATCAGAACCCGTTGCATTTCATCCTTGAATTGGCGATTTGTTCCAAACAAAATAGGGGAAGATAATGTTTGGATACAGGAATTCCCTAACTTTGAGAATGCCTTTCTCTTATTACAAGACTCACTCAAAATAGAACAACTTTCCGTTTTAGAAAGAGCAGGATTGATTCAATTTTTTGAAAAAACTTTTAAGCTCTCTTGGATTTTGCTCAAGGACTACGGAGAAACAGAAAAATTGATTGTTAATGCTCCTAAAGTAGTAAGTAAAAAATTTATTGAGCAAGCATTTCAGTCGGGACTTATCAGCAATGAACATGATTGGATTGATGCACTCCAAGACAGCAAATTGAAAGCGCGTCCCTACAACGAAAAAATCGCGATCGCTGTTGAAGCAAAAATTAGAAGCAAATATTGTCGGCTTTTCACAGAAGTGTATGCCTTTTTCAAAAATAAAATACCAACTCTATGAAATATGGATTAATTGAGCGAAATTTTATTTGTATTAATGAAGCACTTCAAGAATATCTTGAAATTGGTGAAGTAATCTTGTTTGACTCACGCACAAACAGACGCTTTCAAAGTATGGATATTTTAGGTGATCGCTTTTTGATTAAGATTTGGGGTGATCGCTGTTGGGTGTTGTTTGTTTGGCGATCGCTTGTGTAGGGAAAGTGTTGATATTTAAGGCGATCGCTTTTTTGATGAGATTAGGGGCGATCGCTGTTTGGTGTTGTTGGTTTGTTGAGGGGCGATTGCTTGTGGGGTGAGAATGTTGATATTTAAGGCGATCGCTTTTTGACTGAGATTAGAGGCGATCGCCGTTTTGATGTTGATGGTTGAGTTGGGGCGATCACTTGTGTTGTGAAAGTATGGATATTTGAGGCGATCGCTTATAATTGTCACTAGTTAAGAGTAAGGAGTTAAGCAAATGATGACTCAAACAATGGTAAAGCCCTCTTCGTGGATATCCACAGGAATTATTACCGCAAAAGTTCGCGATCGCTATTTATTTAAATTCTCTGAGCCATTACAAGAGCGCCTAGATAATTTGAATGAGCGTCTTAAAGGAATCGGACTAAATGACCAAGAAAAAGCAGAATTAGCAGGGATTTTGGAATTAGACCAAATTTTTACCTTGCTTAATGCCAAAATTATTAGCGAATCCTAGATTTTACATGGCAATTCCTACAGCAGTAAGACTCCAAATAAGACAAAGAGCTAGTTTTTCGTGTGAATATTGTCATTCTTCAGAAGAAATTAGTCCCGCAAGGTTTGAGATAGATCACATTCAACCGAGATCTATTGGAGGTTCAGACAATATTGATAACTTAGCCCTAGCTTGCCAGCGCTGTAACTCACATCATTACAACTTCACACAAGGAAAAGATCCAGAAACATTAAACGCCGTAAATCTATTTCATCCCCGTCAGCAAGTATGGAATCATCATTTTATCTGGAGTAACGATGGATGTAGAATTATTGGTATTACGGAAGTGGGAAGAGCAACTGTAAACCGACTAGATTTGAATGATGAAGTTCGAGGTGAAGGAGAAATTATGAGAGCCAGAAAAGCGTGGGTAAAAGTTGATTGGCATCCCCCCTTAAGTGATTTAAGAAAGTCTTTTTAGTTTTTTGTCACAAGTTTAATAAGGCGATCGCTGTTTGGTGTTGTTGGTTTATTGAGGGGTGATCGCTGTTTGATGTTGTTGGTTTGTTGGGGGCGATCGCTGTTTGATTGAGCTTAGGGGAGATCTGATAAAATGAACGACAAAGACTAAAACTAGCAATCACTTACTCAACTATGCAAATCACCCTAGATATACCAGACGATATCTCTATCACTGTGCAAGATAACCTGCCACAAATATTAGCGCTAGGATTGCGAGAAATGAACGCTAATCCTAATAATAGCTTTTCTGGTTTGACAGAAATATTGCACTTTTTAGCCAAACTTCCATCCCCTCAAGAAGTCTTAAATTTACGCCTTGCACCAGACGCACAGCAAGAAATTGATAATCTATTAGAAAAAAATCGCACTCAAGGTTTTAACGAAAGCGATCGCCTGTTATGGCAGCATTATGAATTTATCGAACATCTAGTGCGCCTTGCAAAAACTCAAGCCCTGATTAAGCTCAGCCAATGAGTAAGAGCTATATCTCCGCTAAAATTAGAAAACTAGTCAGAGATCGCGCCCAAAACTGTTGTGAATATTGTCTAATTCCTGAAAGCTTAACCCTAGTTCCCCATCAGGTAGATCATGTAATTACTGAAAAACATGGAGGTAAAACTACAGAAGAAAATCTAGCTTTATCTTGCTCGCTATGCAATCAAGCTAAGAGTAGTGATATAGCTTCTATGGAAACAGAGACAGGCGATGTTATTAGACTTTACCATCCCAGAAAAGACCAATGGCGAGAAAATTTTCAAATCGAAGAATCTAATGGCGTAATTTATCCATTGACCACAATTGGTCGCGTAACAATACAATTACTGAAGATCAATCGATCAGCTTGCTTACCTTATCGGCAAATGCTGGCTCAAGCAAAAATACTGATACAAAAATAATGTTGTTGGTTTGTTGAGAGGCAATCGCTTGTGTGGTGAGAGTATGGATGATTGAGGCGATCGCTTTTTGGTTGAAATTAGGGGCGATCGCTGTTTGGAGTAGTTAGTTTGTTGGGGAGATCGCTTGTATGGTGAGAATGTGGATATTTTGGCGATCGCTCATAAACGAATGTGATAGTTTAGAAACAACAATTCATTTTGTAATTCATCTTTCGGGTGACGGTATGGCGATCGCAGATACACATTTTGCTGTAGAGGATAGATATGAGTATTAAAGGTCTATCTTGCTTTTTAGCGATCGCGGTTTTATCAGGCTCATTTACACAAGAGCTCGTGAGTGCTCCACTAAAAAATAATTGCACATTGAAAGAAACCAAGGGCATGAAACAGGCAAAGTTGTCAGGAGATGTGAGTGGAAAGCTCACATGGAATGCTTGTATCAGTATCATCCAAGTTTTTGTTTTCGAGTTCCCCACTAAGCGAGGTGTTCTATTAACACATGCAGCAGCACTCACTAAAGCAGCAAGTCTTATACGAGAGTGGAGGAAAGAAACACAGACAGGGTTAGCTTTTCGTGAATTTCCTGAAGCTCTCGAAAAAAGAGCAATCCAGAAAAAGCGTTATATCTTCGGTGAAAATATTCCAGTTAGTGACTTGCGGGGCTGGGCAGGAACATCAGTTAACATTAGTTCGTCTCCTCAAACAACCCAACTTACTATTCGGTATTGGGTTAATCCCTAATGGTTCTCCAGTTTTGCAAAAAGTCAGTTGGAATTGGATAAATGATAAAAAATCTTGGAATCGCTTTAATTATAGGATTTTCATCAATTAGTTGTCTTCCTGCTTTGGCAAGCACAGAGACTAATTTAGAATTGCCAAAATCTGAAACTGTTATTAACGAAGATATTGACAACAACGGAAAACCAGACCGCATTGTTGCTAGCTATTTTATTCGTCCAGTTTTAGTTCCCAAATATGACTCAAACGCCTGTCAGACATTATCAGGAAAGTTTGTGAGATACACCTTGTATGCTGATGGACAGAAATCAGGTAAGGTCATTCTTGAACAGTCCTATGGGACTAGTCTGGCTAGTTACTGGGTTCATAGATTAACATTGGATAAAGATCTAGATGGCGATGGGCGAAAAGAACTATTGTTTTACATGGGTGATGACACCAGTCAAAAGAGTATGTATCTCTTTGTCAAGCCAGATGGAGTAAAGACAGTTTATCTCGGAGTTACGGATTTACCTGGAGCAAGTCTCAACGAAAATTTTGATTTGCAGTTTTTCAGAGGAGAAGTGGTTGCACAATGGAATCGAGTAGAACAGTTATGGAAGAGTCAAAACAAACGGTACGTATGGACGTTAGGCGATTGTGTCGAAATTCGGAAACGTCCAGAAGCGCGATCAAATATTGTCAGTATGATTTCAAAGCATGAGGTTCTCACCGTTTTTCAGTCGCAAACAGATAATGGCTGGATTGGGGTAGAGTTTCCATATGGAAAGAAAGGATGGATTAAAGCTAAAAATACTAGTTTTACTTCGCCAGTAAGTATGATTCGCTTTGCCAAACCATAGAATGCTTAATGCATAGCAATTTTATCGATCGCTGTTTTCACAGCATTTACCAGTAGCTCTGGCTGGTCTACCCATACAAAATGACCACTTTGACTTGCCTCAACTTGCAGACAATCTGTGGATAATTGGCTTAGCTCAAGGTGCATTTTATCCCGTAACTTATTAACGCTTCGCAAAGGAATAAATGCAGTCCAAAATGCAGGCTTAAAGAAGGAAGCGGCTTTAATGCTAACTATAGGCAATGAGCCAAAATGTTTAGCGACACTCACTTGCGCGGAACTCTTGTCTAGATCGATGATCTCTCGGCTCATCGTAATCCAATGTTTGGGAAGACAAAAAGAGCGCTTCACACGATCGCGAGATTCTTCAGAAAAATTCCGTAACTCTGGCTTGATTAATTCAAATACTCTACATGTTCTCAATAATCGAATAATCCCAAAAGCTGAGCCAAAGATAGACATCACGAAGCCTGAGAGAAAAAACAGCTTTAGTGCCTTTAATTGGAGCGGCATATTTAGCATCCCGATCTCATGCAGTCCATCGGTGAGGACTAAGCCCGAAACTTTTTCGGGAAACAAGTGTGCATATAGTCGGACATTGTAACTACCAAAGGAATCACCTACCAAGATGTAAGGTGGCTCGATTTTGGCTTGCGTTAGCAATAGGTCTAGTTCCCTTACAATTTGCCCGCTGGTGCGAGGATGTGGGCTATGGTCGCTCCATCCATATCCTGCGCGATCGCAGATACATACTCGTCCTAGTTTGGCTAATTCCTCTATCAGCAGATAGCCTTCTACGCCGCCTAAGCTATGGTCTAGCACGATTGTTGGTTTGGCTTCTCCTACAGTATAAAGATGCAGCCGATATCCACCGACATCAATCAGTTGACCAATGGGCGATCGCCTATTTTCTAAGTAGCTAGCGATCGCTTGATAAAGTGTCGTAAAAATTAGCAGAATAACTTGGATTGCGATCGGCATTATTAGACCTTTTTGGCGGCTAATGAGTGGTCAAGCGTCATCATTATAATCACCTAATAGCGACACAAGATTGAATTTCAAGCAACAGCAAACTCAGTATATGGGCGCATTTTGGGGCTGTGAAAGGCTAAAACGATATTTTCTTTGGGCACTCCTGCATTGATTAACTCATTCGCAATCCCTTCTTCTGTCCAGTCCTCCTCAATCCAAAATTTACCGTCACGGATTCGCACATAGGTTGTAATGCCATTAATGCGATCGCCTTTTTGCCAACCAATGTTCATCCAGATATAGTGATGCGCCAATTCAAGGATGAAATGCAACGGGTTCTGATGAAGCAAAGAATACTTCGTAAGGAGTACGATAGTCAAGTGATTTTCTGGGTCTGTGATTGATCAAATTCACTGCCTTCTGAAAGTCCTCTTCTTTCACGATTTTAAAGTTTGTACTTTTGGGATAGAACTCTCTAATTAATCCATTGGTGTGTTCATTCAATCCACGTTCCCATGAATGATATGGATTCGCAAAGAAGGTCTCTAGTTTCAATCTTTCAGATAGCTTCTCATGCCCACAGAATTCTCTTCCATTATCAAAGGTCATTGTCTTTCGAGATGTTGATTCTATAGGCTCAAATAGATTGAATGTCACTCTGTTGATCTCATCCATCGTCTTGTTCTTAGCTAGTCCAGCAAGTAAATACTTCGATGCTTTATCAACATGCGTAACTACGATACCTGTGTGGTTGCACCCGATTACCGTATCACTTTCCCAATGTCCAATCTCTGTTTTTAAATCTGCAATCTTCGGTCGATTCTCTATCCCTACCCTATTGGGAATGCCACCTCGCTTCTGATGGCGACCTTTGCGCCTTCGTTGCTTTTGCTTCTGCCTCAGATATTGTTGATATATTCCCATCTCTTGATGGTTTGCATAGATCATCAGATAAATCGTCTCATAGCTGATTTTACCTAGCCCCTCCCTTTCCATTCTCCCTGCTAGTTGCTCTGGGCTGTGGTGTTGCTCTAACCGTTGTTTGACTTCGGCGATCGTCTCAGCACTGATGCTCTGAAATCTTACCTTTGCTTGTTTCCGTCTTGCTTTCATCAGGGCAACCGCAGTATCTGGCAAATAGCCAATCTGTCGCTCGTCTGTATTGCGCGATAACTCTCTTGAAATCGTACTTTTGTTTCGCTTCAAGCGACGACCTATCTCTGATACAGATAATTGCTCAATTACTCTTAGTTTATACAGTTCACTTCTTTCTGTGGTGGTAAGATGGACAAAGCTCATGAGGGTATCCTAATTATTGTGATTAATATCAGAATATCCTTATGAGTCCCTTTACGCAAAGATCTCTAGGTGTTGCATTTCATCCTTGAATTGGCGAAGTTCTTCTAATCTTTGTTCTAAATAATTGCACAGCAACCACCATAGAAAGATCACTTAAATCTTTTTGATTAAGACTAGAAATACTTTTTTCATTTATAATTTTTTGTATAATTTTAGAGCCAATGTTATCTATATTTTGAAAAACTTCCTCAAAATTAATTTCTTTGTTTTTATGTTGAAAAGAGTTGAAATAATTTTCACTCCCAGCTTTGGTGATTGAGGATGGAAAGAAATTATTTGTTGTCTTGTTAAAAACATATATTTGGCTTTTCTTTTTTCCAAAGCCAAAGTTTTTTAGTAAATATTGAGGAACATAGTGATGATTTTTAGAGGAATTTTTCATATCAGATGATATTATTTAAATTGTTTATAAATGTTATTTAAACGGCTAAAAATCCAATATTTTATTGAAGATTTAGTGGAATCTTTTCCCAACTCTTAGCAATATTAAAATTTATATTGACCTTAGCAAATTCTAATAAATAAGCATCAATTCGCCAATTCAAGGATGAAATGCAACACCTAGAGATCTTTGCGTAAAGGGACTCATAAGGATATTCTGATATTAATCACAATAATTAGGATACCCTCATGAGCTTTGTCCATCTTACCACCACAGAAAGAAGTGAACTGTATAAACTAAGAGTAATTGAGCAATTATCTGTATCAGAGATAGGTCGTCGCTTGAAGCGAAACAAAAGTACGATTTCAAGAGAGTTATCGCGCAATACAGACGAGCGACAGATTGGCTATTTGCCAGATACTGCGGTTGCCCTGATGAAAGCAAGACGGAAACAAGCAAAGGTAAGATTTCAGAGCATCAGTGCTGAGACGATCGCCGAAGTCAAACAACGGTTAGAGCAACACCACAGCCCAGAGCAACTAGCAGGGAGAATGGAAAGGGAGGGGCTAGGTAAAATCAGCTATGAGACGATTTATCTGATGATCTATGCAAACCATCAAGAGATGGGAATATATCAACAATATCTGAGGCAGAAGCAAAAGCAACGAAGGCGCAAAGGTCGCCATCAGAAGCGAGGTGGCATTCCCAATAGGGTAGGGATAGAGAATCGACCGAAGATTGCAGATTTAAAAACAGAGATTGGACATTGGGAAAGTGATACGGTAATCGGGTGCAACCACACAGGTATCGTAGTTACGCATGTTGATAAAGCATCGAAGTATTTACTTGCTGGACTAGCTAAGAACAAGACGATGGATGAGATAAACAGAGTGACATTCAATCTATTTGAGCCTATAGAATCAACATCTCGAAAGACAATGACCTTTGATAATGGAAGAGAATTCTGTGGGCATGAGAAGCTATCTGAAAGATTGAAACTAGAGACCTTCTTTGCGAATCCATATCATTCATGGGAACGTGGATTGAATGAACACACCAATGGATTAATTAGAGAGTTCTATCCCAAAAGTACAAACTTTAAAATCGTGAAAGAAGAGGACTTTCAGAAGGCAGTGAATTTGATCAATCACAGACCCAGAAAATCACTTGACTATCGTACTCCTTACGAAGTATTCTTTGCTTCATCAGAACCCGTTGCATTTCATCCTTGAATTGGCGATTGAATAAGTCTTTTCCTCCTGTAACCAAATAAGAATACCTGTTTTAGTTATTTAGACTTTTGCTAATTTCATTTTTTGCAAAACTGCTGCTTGAATTTTCTCGTCAAAATCAGGAGCATCTACAGTTGTAATAATCTCTCGTTTGCGATCAGTAAGTCTATCTAGATAAGCGCGGAAAGCAATCTTATCTTCACGATGCAGAAGAAAATGTTGTCTTAACTCCTTATCTGACATAGTCTCATAGTTAACTTCACTCATCAGAACACCTCTCCATTCGGCGTAATTTGGAACTCTAAATCTTCAGTGTTTCCAGCCAAAACGTACAGATTATTTGTTCGCTCATCAATACAGGCAATATGTACAGGCTGAAGCATAATATACGTTAACCAATAGATCAGACGATATAAGCCTCTTAGTTGAGCATCAGTAGGCATTTAAGTTTTTATTCCACACAATCCGATTATAGCACTAGATTTTAGCGAATATATCTAATAATTTCAGCTTTATCTGTCAACCTAACAGAATCTGTTGTTGCTTCAATCATGGTCGCATGGGGAATAACTCGTTTCACATCAGTAATAGCACTAGAAATAGCCTCATCAACTGATGAAGCCTCACGCATAAAATTTAGTGCAATATATCCTTTATTCCCAACACCAATTAAAGCGTCATCACACCCATTTTCATAGAGTTGCTCAACATACTCATTGGGGTCAATTTGTGTATCTAGGAGACTAAACTTCAACGTAAAGTCATAATCTTTCATAGCTCATTCTTTCTCTTTATACGAATTAGTTTTTACAAAAAAGAGAGAGCGATCGCCCTCTCTTTCTTGTGAGATATATGGGTTAGAAACTATTTAACAAAAAATAGTAACGCACCGATCGCTAAAAAGATGATTGACCATAACAGCCCCCAAAAGGCAGGATGACTCGAAACTTTGTTGCCATTTTTGGTAGATAGAAGTTCTAAATCCATCCAAGATGCAACACCACGACGGAACCAACCTTTTGCCGTGGTTTCTGTTCCGATCAAGCCTTCTACACGCTTCATTCCGAAGAAGAAATTCCCCAAAGGGCCCCAACGCGAAGCATAGAGCAGATACATCATGCCAGTTTTGTCCTGTAACTTCAGGTCAGAACCAAACACATAACCCGCATCACCACGACCAATCAGAGTTCCTTCCAATTGCACAGGTTGACCACGCAAAGGACTAGCGTAGGCATCAGACATGAGCGTAATCACATCATTCGCAGTCGCATTCTTGGAACTTGGATACATGACCGATCGCTTAAATATCATCACCGCACCAAGTAACAATAGAGGAATTGCCACAAATGCTCTAAGCCCGCCAATACTTGTGTATGTAGCAGCGCCGATCGCTAAACCAACTGCGATCGCAATAAACTCTGCGCCATAGAGAATGACATCTTGATAGAACGTGCCATAGAGACGTTTTTTGTCGAGGCGTTTACCTTCGGCAACTACATGTCCCATATCAAATTCCATATCTAAGCCCAGTTGCTCAGCATAGTTACTGAGAGCACGGACTCGCTTACCCGTCAGCGGATGCGTCGAATTTAACTCCATCCACCATGCCCAAGGATTAAATAAATCCCAGAGAAATAGGCGACCAACTTTTTCAGGAGAAGAAGAAATTTGATAGGCAGTACCAGTAGAAGCCGCAGCATTAGCATCGTAAATGCCCAGAGCGCGAGTACCTTGCATCAAACGGCTTGGTTCTTTAGACTTCTCGGTTTCTTGGACGATGCCATAGGCGATTTTGACCAGAGAGCGAGATAGAGCATTGGGATTACCAGTCTGCTCGGCGGCAAAATGGTCAGCGAAATATTCTCTAGTGCGTGATAGATAAAGCACCATATATGTGCCAATGATGTAAAATGCATAGGCGATAAATGCAGTGACCATCGCGGCATTTTCAGCACGTTCATCATTAATTCTTCTGCCGAGTTCACGGATGGTGACATAGAGCAAATAGGTGATCTGCACCAATGTCGAAGCCACGGTCATCACCGCAAAATCCCAATGGACGATATGCCCCAGTTCATGGGCATAAACGGTCGCAGCTTCATCATCGTCAAGATACTTGAACAAACCTGCACTAACTACTAGACGAGCGCTATCTGGCAAAGCGCCATAGGTAAATGCGGTTGGATTATTATCATCAATGATGCCGAGGCGAGGCTGCTTCAGCTTCTTAAGATTGCAGATACGTTGAATCACACGAGCCGATTCAGGACTTAGTCGCTCGATTTCTGCAATTTCTACCCAGCGAGTGTGATAGAGCCAGCCTTGAGTCAAATCCATGATCCAAGGTGACACAAAGAAAATAATCGCATTCACCACAATCGTGACTAGAACTGCAACGCCAAATCCAAGAATAGGGTTGGGACTATTGACAATAAAAATTGTGGCGGTAACTAGTGAAAATACGATCCCCACAAGTAAGGCGATCGTAATGCTGGAGGCTAGCGCAAGATTCCCTGCGATTTTAGCTGTGGCAAGACTTGCGCCAACTTGAGCAGCCCGTCCTGCTTTTTGTGGAAGTTCTGATTCTGGTGTGGACATAAAATCCTCTCTCAATTTTATTGAGACTTAGTTTGAGCCTTAGTTTGAGTATTAGTCCCGTATCATGATGTTTTTGTTGCAATCTGCCCAAATTAACATCAACATAATTCAATACAAATTATGATATAGCGATCGCTTTAATCATGGTTTTACGTAAAGATTAATTTTCATCTTCAAACGAAGCCATTTGTTGAAAGTGTTGCTTTGCAACACTTTCAACAAATGGCTTCGTTTGAGTTTGAGCACAAAGCGCTGTAAAACTTCCGATCTTCAGACTATAATTTGATTTACAAAACAAGTAGGAATCAACATCTACGCAAGGACATCACAATTATGGCAATGACACTCACCGAAAAGATTTTGGCAAAAGCGTCGGGCAAAAGTCACATTAGCCCAGGCGAAAATATTTGGGTGAATGCTGACCTACTGATGACCCATGATGTTTGCGGCCCTGGCACGATCGGTGTATTTAAGCGTGAATTTGGTCAAGATGCCAAGGTGTGGGACAAAGAAAAATTAGTATTGATCCCCGATCACTATATTTTTACCAAAGATACAAGAGCTAACCGCAATATTGATATTTTGAGGGAATTTGCCAAAGAGCAAGACATTAAATATTTCTATGACATTACCGATCTTTCGGATTTTAAAGCGAACCCTGATTACAAAGGTGTTTGCCATATTGCCCTTGCGCAAGAAGGTCACACGAGACCAGGTGAAGTACTATTTGGCACTGATTCCCATACCTGTAATGCGGGAGCATTTGGACAATTTGCCACAGGCATTGGTAATACCGATGCTGCCTTTGTTTTGGGGACAGGCAAATTATTACTCAAAGTTCCTGCCTCGATGAAGTTTGTCTTTGATGGTGAAATGCCGCCTTACTTGTTGGCGAAGGATTTGATTTTGCAAGTAATCGGTGATATCGGCGTTAGTGGCGCAAACTATCGCGCTTTACAAATTGAAGGCGAAGCGATCGCGCAAATGACTATGGAAGAGCGGATGACGATCTGCAATATGGCGATCGAGGCAGGCGGCAAAAATGCGGTGATTGCACCAGACCAGACGACTTTCGACTATGTGCGATCGCGCACTGACAAGCCATTTGAGCCGCTCTATGCCGACGCTGATGCCGAGTATTACTATGTCAAACATTACGATGTCTCCAAGCTAGAGCCCGTAGTAGCAAAGCCTCACTCTCCTGACAATCGCGCACTTGTTCGCGATGTACAAGATGTGAAGATCGATCGCGTTTATATCGGCTCCTGCACTGGCGGTAAAACAGAAGACTTCTATCACGCCGCTCAATTGATCAAAGGTCAACAGGTCAAGGTTCCTACTTACCTTGTACCAGCAACACAGAAGGTTTACAATGACCTATTCAGCTTGAAGATCGATGGCTTGACACTCTCAGAAATCTTCTTGCAAGCGGGTTGTATTGAACCAGCCTCTCCATCCTGTGCTGGCTGCTTGGGTGGACCACAAGATACTTTTGGACGAGTCAATGAAGCAGAAGTTTGTGTCTCGACCACAAACCGTAATTTCCCTGGACGCATGGGTAATAAGCAAGCACAAATTTACCTTGCTTCGCCCTATACTGCCGCAGCTTCTGCTTTGACAGGGCATATAACCGATCCGCGTGATTTCATGTAATCTTAAGTCCCAAAATGGCGTTGCCATTTTGGGACTTAAGGACACAATGTAGGGGCAATTCATGAATTGCCCCTACATTGAAATCGGGGTTTCACTTCTGTTCAGGTAGTACAAGTATTAATAGTTTGGTCAAAACAAAAGTTATTGAATGTTATAGCTCCCAAGGATATGAAGTCATTCACCAACCTCATATTCAGCAGCTTCCATTTGATTTAAATGGATATATTCCCAATTTACTGGTGAAAGTATCCGCAAATCAGGGATTTATTGTTGAGGTAAAAGATGTTGCAACAAACTTGCCCATTTCTCACTATAGAAAGCTTGCCAAAAATGTTGCTGAGCATAGTGGCTGGAGATTTTTGCTTATCACTGGAGAAGATGCAACGCCGATCGCAGAAGAAGATATTGCCGATCAAAAACTTACGCGATCGCAAATCTTGCATCGCAAAGAACGGATCGCCAAATTAATCTCAATTGGAGAACATGAAGCCGCCTTTCTATCGCTGTGGATATTTGCCGAGATCTTGATGCGAAGACAAGCCAGACATCAATTAATCCCTATTGATCGTTTACCTACGATTTTGATGATTCACCATCTCCACGAACAGTTAGGCGTTTCTGAGCATCAGTTTGAAAGAGCGATCGCCTTAAATGAAATTAGAAATCGCATTGCCCATGGATTTCCTGTCAAGTCCGTCAATCTCAATGAGGCGATCGAAAAACTTCTAAATTTAGTTGACGAATTCATTGCCATGCAAACATAAAGAAAAGGGCGTGCCTTGCACGCCCTTTTCTTTATGCGTTAGCTAGCCCTTGCTGTCGTGCTACTGCATGTACTGCGGCGGCTACAGCATGGGAAACGCGGGGATCAAATACAGAAGGAATAATAAAATCAGGCGCAAGATCACTACTGCTGACTAAAGATGCGATCGCTTGGGCAGCACCTAAATTCATTTGGGTCGTGATTTTGGTAACCCTTGCGTCAAGTGCTCCACGGAAAATCCCTGGGAAAGCAAGAACATTATTGATTTGATTGGCATAATCACTGCGACCTGTGGCAATGACTGCGACATCATTTTCCACAAGTTCTGGTTGAATTTCAGGATTAGGATTTGCCATTGCAAAGACAATCGGTGCAGGAGCCATACTCCTTACCATTTCAGG
Source organism: Pseudanabaena sp. Salubria-1 (assembly GCA_023336205.1). Lineage (GTDB taxonomy): Bacteria > Cyanobacteriota > Cyanobacteriia > Pseudanabaenales > Pseudanabaenaceae > Pseudanabaena. Next base: position 24,185 of record JALQCR010000026.1, on the reverse strand, counting down.
GGTAAGCGCTCCTTTGACACTTAGCCCGACAAACATATCGGCTCCCTTGATCACATCTGCAAGAGATCCAGACATATCGCTAGCAAACTCTAGCTTTTCAGCGGTCAGATCAGGGCGATCTTTGCTAATGCAGCCTTGAGAGTCGCACATGGTAATTCGCTTCACACCTGCTTCACGCAGGAGGCGAGCAACCGCAATTCCCGAAGCACCAGCACCATTCATGACAATACGGACAGTATCAATCGGTTTGCTGACAACCTTAAGGGCATTAATTGTCGCGGCAACGACAACGACAGCAGTTCCATGTTGGTCATCGTGATAAACAGGAATATCTAATTCTTCTTTGAGGCGTTTTTCGATTTCAAAACAGCGTGGGGCACTAATATCTTCAAGGTTTATACCGCCGAATGTTGGAGAAATGCGTTTTACGGTTTCCACGATTTCATCGACATCTTTCGTATTCAGACAAATCGGGAATGCATCTAGTCCCGCAAATTGTTTGAAGAGCATGGCTTTACCTTCCATGACAGGCATTGCAGCTTCAGGACCAATATCACCTAGTCCCAAAACAGCCGTGCCATCAGTAACTACAGCGATCGTATTGCATTTGATCGTGTAGTCATAAACTTTGCGCTTATCTTCCGCGATCGCCATACATACTCGCCCCACCCCAGGGGTGTAGACCATCGCGAGGTCATCTTGTCCTTTGACAGCAACTTTGGCTTCGAGGTGGATCTTGCCACCTTTATGAACTTGGAAAGTGCGATCGTAAACTTCAAGAACACGAATTTCGGGGACTGCCTTCACAACGGCAATCAATTTATCCATATGCTCAGTACTGTAAGCATTCACCGTAATATCGCGCACTGAAATTTTGCGAGTCTGTTGAATAAGGTCAATCTGTCCCAGATTCCCTCCCGCTTCAGCTAGAACGCCAATGACTGAAGATAGCATTCCTGCGCGGTTGAGGAGTTGCACGCGGATCGTTAAGCTAAAGCTGGGATTAGGTGTTAGTTGTTGCATCGTGAGGAGTAATTAATTGCATAGAGTCGGGCTTTGCCTGACTCTATGCAATGTTACCTGATTGTTTGTTTGTGTTGCGTTACAAATCACACATCCATAAAGAAAATGGTGCTTAGTAACACTTTCTTTACGATTCGACTAATTGACGGGCAATGTACCAAGCGAGAATCCCTGTAGCGATCGCGATCGCACTTAGCGCAAAAATCACCTTCTGCAATCCAAAATAGGACTCAGCGATTCCTGCTACCGATAAAGGCAAACTGAGGGCGATATTCACAGCATTATTTTGCAATCCAAAGACTTTGCCACGCATATCTTCGGGAGTTTCTTCTTGAATTACTGTCTGCATGGGGATTACACATAATCCCGCAAAAATCCCCGTACCAGCGATCGCAATTAACCCTAATCCAAAGCGATCGCTAAAAATTGCCAACATCCCCAAAAATGCTGACATCCCAAGTGAGCCAATTAGAGAAAGCATTTGACGACTACAGCGATCGCCTAGTTTTGCAACAATTCCTGCACCGATCGCCATCCCCAAACTCGCTACTGCTAATAAAAATCCAAACTGCTCCGATTTTATTTCGGGCATGACTTCGGCTAAACGTACTGCTAGTACAGTCAGCGCCGCAATAATGGAAAAGGTACAAATTAATTGAATTAGTGCCGAAAGGGAAGTCTTTTTCTGCTTGAGATATTGCAAACCATCTTTGATGTCATTCCACAAATGAAAACTATCGCGGTGCAAGTCTTCTTTAGTTTCGCCTGTTTTCAATAAAATCAGAATGATCCCCGCGACTAAATAACTACCACCAACCAGAACTTCTTGACCGACGTTATGCCAAAGATGATCAGATAGGGCTAAAAGTGGTTCACCAAGGGCAAACCCTAAAATTAATGCCCCCATGATCGTGGTTGTGTAGAGCGAATTTGCCGATAATAACTTGGGTTTTTCGACTACGAGCGTAATCGCTGATTGTTCGGCAGGGGTGAAAAACTGCGTGAAGGTGGAGACTAGAAAAGTAATGCATAATAACCCCCAAAAGCCAGTCGGTGCGCCCCAAGGTAGCACACTGTTTTTCGTAACCCAGAGTAGGAGGGGAATGCTGAGAACCAATAGTCCACGCAGAATATTAGAGCTAACTAAAACTGTTTTTTTATTCCAACGATCCACATATACGCCAGCGATCGATCCAAACAAAATCGCGGGAATTGTGAATGACACCATGACTGCGGAGACCCAACCGCTAATCGTTTCGCCCTCATGCTGAAATTGTGTAGAAACGATCGCAATCACAAGTACTAAAAAGATTTTGTCCGCAATCTGCGAAAATACCTGCCCAGTCCACAGTGACAAAAAGTTAGGGTTACGAAGAACTGATTTAGAGTCGGCAGTCAAATCTGGAGCTATTGAGGTCTCAGGAGTATTATCAAGAACACCATCATGAGGTTTGGGCGGTTCTGGCAGATTTGGTGTGGGTGGATCGAATAAATGGGTCATATATTAAAAAAACAGTTATCAATCAGAGCCGAAGACTGGATTGGTCTATCAAAATGATACTGTGCATAGGCTCGTAACAATCTTTCAACTGCAAGCCAATCTGTTGTATTCGTTTCTAAAATATTATCTGCTAAATCAGTTTGCGCAAGTTCTTGCATAGCCAGAAGTTCAGGGGCTGTTAGGTAGTGACTAATACGATTATGCATAGCCTCACTCATGCTTGATTCAGCAACGTCATCGTTCGGATTACCGTCACTAGGATGATCGGTTATTTCAAGGTTGATGACTCCGCCGCCGACAATACTAAAACCTGCTTTCCATTTTTGTTGTTCGCGATTGGCTATAACTGGGCTTTGATTAATGCAACAGCTATGTACTTGGGGCGCAAATCCTGCGATCGCCAGCAAATGATACGTCCCATGATTCAAATGCGCCAAAACATTTTGATTTTCAGCATCCTGAATACGATTTAGATGCTCAACTAGCACTAAAAATAGTTCTTCTTGAGGCTGGGCTGATAATGCTTGCATCAGAGCCAATTCTGATAAATATTGGGCGGCGGTAAGCTTAGCTAGAGTTTTCCCTAACCCCACAAAAGATTGCAAAACTTCAGCATTTTTAATGCGATCCATATTTCGACCTACGGAAATTTGCAAATCATTGACCACAAACAAGCCCGATCGCCCTGCCATTGCCGAGCGATGTTTTCGCGCTCCTGCGGCGACAGCTCTGATCAAGCCATGCTCTTTGGTGAGAATGGTTAATAGGCGATCGTTTTCGCCCAAGGGCATCCCCTTAAGATTTATTCCTGTGGCTCGATATTCTTTAGGCAATTTGGGACTCGTGGCTAGATAATTAGACTAAGATAGCGATATCAAATAATCGATGATTGTTTGATATCGGATCACTCACTGATTTGTTTTTTTACCCGTCTTACAGCAATTATCGATCAAACGAACCATAAGAATTTTTTTAAAAGTGTTGCTTTGCAACACTTTTAAAAAAATTCTTGGTTCGTGTTTGAGCGCAAAGCGCTGTAAATACAGATTTAACCATTTCTATTGCCATAATGAATCCTGTCAATCGCGATTTGAGTTCTGTTTTAAGTCGCATCACCAATAAGTTACAACAAGATCAAATTGTTAGTGACGCGCTGCATAGGTTAAGAGAGCAGCTTGATGTTGATCGCGTAGTTTTATATTATTTTTACAAACAATGGAAAGGACAAGTCACTTTTGAGTCTATAAGTGAAAAGAAGTATTCAATTATTGGTTCAACAGGAGCTGATGATTGCTTCAATGTTGATTATGCTGGGCTTTATTTGGAGGGACGGATAAAGGCTACTGATGACATTGAGAAGGCGACTATTAGCGATTGTCATCAGGAGTTTTTGAGAAGTATGCAAGTGCGATCAAATCTAGTTGCACCAGTTTTAACTAATGGAAAGCTCTGGGGTTTATTAGTTGCTCATCATTGTCAAGATTTAAGATTTTGGGAAGCTTCAGATATTGACTCAATCCGAGAATATTCTCACTATCTAGCCTCTGCTCCTTCAATCTTTGATTCATGATTTCAGAATGGACAGCGCTCCGCGCTGTCCATTCTGAAATCATGAATCGAAATGCAAGCTCACAACAAATTTCTGCTAAAATCAAATTCTGCAAGATTAGCCTGAAAGTATGAGATTTATTAGTCCAAAAACTGATTTTGCATTCAAGAAAATCTTTGGCTCTGAACAAAGCCATGATGTCTTGATCAGTTTTTTGAATGCGATGCTTTACAACGGCGATCGCAGAATTTCGCAATTAGAAATTCTAAATCCTTATTTAACTCCACGCATCCGAGGTGTTAAGGATACCTATCTCGATGTCAAAGCCAAGCTGGATAATGGCACAAGCGTAATTATCGAAATGCAAGTATTAAATATTGAAGGATTTGAAAAGCGAATTCTCTATAATGCTGCAAAAGCCTATTCTATTCAACTCGGTATTGGGCAATCCTATTCGCTCCTAAATCCTGTGATTGCACTGACAATTACTGATTTTGTGATGTTTCCCGAAATAAATCAATTGACTTCTCGGTTTATTTTAAAAGAGAAAGATTTTTTGATTGACTATCCCATTTATGATCTTGAGTTGGTGTTTGTTGAGTTACCAAAGTTTGGCAAAGCGATCACTGATCTAGAATCCTTGGCGGACAAGTGGTTATATTTCCTCAAACATGCGATCGATTTAGATGTTGTGCCAGAGAGTATGAATCTTGTGCCAGAAATTAAGCAAGCCTTTGACTTTGCCAGAGAAGGAAATCTCTCGCCTGAAGAGTTAGACGAGTTAGAACATCAGGAGTTCTTTATCCAAGATCAACATAATGCGATCATCAAAGCTTTGAAGCAAGGAGAAAAGAAAGGCTTGGAGCAAGGTTTAGAGCAGGGCTTAGAGCAAGGTAAAACTGAGGCAACGCTAGCAATGGCAACAAAATTGCTTGATCTTCTTGATGACGCGGCGGTTAGCCATGCGACTGGGTTGAGTTTGCCAGAAATAGCAAAATTAAGAAGTATGAGATCGCAACATCAATAAGACAGTAAATCTGTAGCGATCTCATGTCGTCAATTTACAGCAATCACCAGATCTTCCAATCACTCCAGTTGAGATTAAAAATAGAAGTGTCGGGAAATGCGATCGCATTATTATTCTTTACTAACATTTGCTGTAACTGCATAAGTTGTGGGCTTACCCTTGGCAAATCCCCAACTAGTTGATAAGGGAGAATTCCTTCAGACAAAGCAAAATCAGCAGTTGTACCTGCGGCGGCTCCAACAGACCATTCATAGGAATGGACACGATAGCCTGCCGCGACGATATAGCTAAAGGCGATATTTTTCCCAGACACGATCAGATTATCGATCTTTTGAGGAATTAGCGATCGCAATGGAATTTGTCCTGGGAATGCTGGCCCGTGACCATTGCGGACTCCAGCCCGTTCGGTATTTCCTGCTTTCTCAACTGGATATTCACTCAAGCAAGGATGGAAGTCTAGATAATATTGAGCAATGCCGATCGCATCAGGATAAATCGTCGAACGGGTCCGACGCGGAATTTTGTTTGGATCAGTATTATTTCTAATAGTGCTAGCTGCGTCTAATCCTGACAAGGCTTTCCATAAGCTGCGGTAGGTTGATTCTGAAAGTTTATTTCGATAAAGTTCAGTACTAAAATCGACCTGTGAGACATCAATTTCCGACATACTAAATCCTTCAGGATAGCCATAGGAAGGGCGACCGATAATCCGCCTTGATTCTCGAATATATGGGTATTTGGACAGCCCATGCAAAGTCCCCATTGGCGAGTCAAAGCCCGTTAGTAAACGGTGATTCGGAAATGGCTTTTTCCAATCAGTTTTTTGTTGTGAATCCGTTTTTCCTGCTACTAGCCAATAATAGAATCCAAGCGCGATTTCTTCACCACTTTTAAGGGTTTCTGTGCGTAAGCCACCCATCCATCCATTTGGCTCTAGTTGTCCCATTCGTTGCAATTGCGCTTGAGAGTAAATGAGATTATCCTTGTCTGTTCCTGGGCGATAGTCATTACCCCATACCCAGTTCTGCATGGAGATATCACCTGCTTTCATGACGGAAACGCCAAAGGCATTCTTCTTAGGATTTTCTGATTCAGCACTCCAGATCCGTCGATAGGTAAAGATCGTATCAAAGTTGGCGAGATTTGGCTTCGGGTCAGAACCGTAATAGGGTAAATAACGATCATAAGATTCAGGCTTCTTTTGTGGCTGAGCTTCCTTGGTTTGCTCCATTGCAAAGGTATAGGTAAAACCTTGAGTGCAGTAGGCATCATTGGTCGTTACAGGTGAAGATGGGTTGAGATGCGATCGCGGATCGATGCCCAAGCGATAGGGAACATCGGCTAATGCAATAATTTCCCCTGTTTCGGTGGAGTCAATCACAAACCAATCACTTGGGCGCTTTTGCTTCTGAGTCTTGTCATTAACTAAAGGCACAAAGCGAATAATTTGTTTTTGTAAGCGTGGTGAGTTTTCGTAGCGATATGCGTCTTCAATAATTTGTGAAAGTGGCTCAGTATTTAATGGTGGCGTATTTGCTGCGGGGCTATGTTGGATGGCGATCGCGCGATCAATCAGTTTCCCATCCGCACTCATTTCCAGCTTCTTAATTACGGTATTCGGAAACCATTTCAACTTGCCATTCCCTTTTTGGGCTGCTTCCTGCAACATGCCCACTAGTATTTGCTGCGCGGTATTGGGGATAAAACAAGACACACTTACCCAACAATCTCCCGCATTCAACTTTCCATAATTCTGTTCAATGCGCTTCCGAAATTCTGTATATCCTTGAGGGAAAAACCACAGATTGCGCTGTTTCTTAGCTTCATCTAATGCGGAAGTTCCTTGAGCTGTGATCTGTCCACCTACCCAATCGGTAATTTCAGTCATACAGACAGTGCGTCCTGCTAGTAGACCTTCGTAGGCTGTTGCTGTACCTGCCACACCACCACCCACGATCAGGATTTCACAATCTTCAGTGCGTACTGATGCTTTAGCAAGAGAATTCTGAGCGATCGCTAGATCGGCAATTCCTATAAATCCAAAGGATATAGCAGATATAGCAATCCCATAGGTTGAAAACCAAGTCTTAGAACTGAGCTTTTTCAATGATTTTGACATTAGGGTAAATTTTTTAGATTGCAACATATCCTAACCATAAGTTTACCTTGCCTTAAACTCATGACGCTAGAGTTAGAGGCATTGACAAACTCTTACGAAGCCAAGCCCAAGAGAGAGTTGCGGCGCTAAGCACCGCAACTCTCTCTTGGGCTTGGCTAAAGCCATAGCATCAGGAAATTATTAAAAACATGACCATTAACCGCAGAGATTTCCTAACTTTTATTGGTGGAATTAGTGGCGCGGTGCTGCTTGGTGCATCTCCCCGAGATCGCCAAATCCTCAAATTTTCCATGCCTTTCATGCAACCTGAGGAAGGCAGTGAGGCTTTTGCAGCAACATCCTCAAAGCTGAGTTTCAAGCCTACTAAGGGCGTAATGCCCTTGCTCACAGACATGATCGATCCATCGAAACAGAGTCAGGCTTACAAAAATGCTGAAGTAATTGACAATCTAGTTCTTCCTGAAGGATTTGTCTATGATGTGATCGCAGCATGGGGCGATCCAGTTGGAGACTCGCGATTTGGCTATAACAATGATTATTTATCGCTGGTTGAAACCAGTAAAAATGAAGGTTATCTAACCGTCAATTTTGAATACATCAGCAGCATTCCTTGGGAACAATCTTTCTCCCAAGTCATTGGTAAGTCTTTGCCATTTACTGAAGTAGCCGATCAACTCAAAGCTATGGGTAGCAAAGATATTGATGCTTGGTCATTAGCGGACAGTAATCCACTCAAAGACAAAATTAAATTGATCTCCAAAGAAGCCTTGATCGATCTTGGTATTGGCGTAATTTCGGTAAAGCTTAATGACGATGGCAAGTGGGAGCGCACTAATTCTAAAGCTGACCGTCGTATAACTGGGATCTCAGGGTTAGAAGATGGGCGATTCCTCAAGTCAACAGGTGCAGCAGTGGAAATTTTCCGTAAGGTTAAGGGTTTAGGCTATACGGATAAACTTGGCGATCGCATTATCGGCACATTTAATAACTGTGCTGGCGGGACTACTCCTTGGGGAACTGTATTCAGCGCCGAAGAGAACTATCAATATTTTGTACCAGAGGAGGTAATGCCCGATGGAACTTCCTTCAATCCCAGCAAAAGGAAATTCACCAAAGATGATGGCGAGCTAGTTGGTGTTGCGAATGTATTTGGTCTAGCTGCTAATAAATATGGTTGGATGGTCGAGATCGATCCCGCCAATCCCAATGATTTTGGAACTAAGCATACTTGGCTAGGGCGCTATCGGCATGAAGCCGTGGGCATTCGAGCTGAAGCGGGTAAACCTTTAGTATTTTATTCTGGCTGCGATCGCCGTGGTGGACATCTCTATAAATTTGTCAGTAAAGGTGTTGTTACAGACCCTAAAGACAAGGCAAATTCTAAACTTTTAGAATTGGGAATGCTTTATGCAGCCAAGTTTAATGCCGATGGGACGGGCAGTTGGATCGCTCTAAATCCTCTAACCCCGATCAATCCTCACAAAATCGATGTCCTCGCAGGAAAAATGTTGCCTCTGCCTAAACGACCTGAAGGTGGAATTTTTAATGCAACTAAAGAAGAGGAGATTGCAGAATTTAGATCCAAATTCAAAACTTTAGGGGATCTATATGTTGGTAGCGATCGCGAGAAGCAAGGCGCAATTTTGATCGATGCCCACTATGCGGCTAATGCCGTTGGGGCAACCTGTACAGCGCGTCCTGAAGATACTGAAGTGGCTACAAATGGGACATTATTTATTGCCTTTACTTCAGGTTCTGCTAGTGACAGTGATGGTAGCCCAGATTTACGCATCTTTAAGGGTAAAGATGGGAAAGCTTACGAATATGGCTGGATCATGCGTTTAAATGAAGAAAGCAATAAGCCTGAGGCGATGAACTTCAAATGGTCGATGATTGCTACAGGTGGTGAACCTGCCGAAGGTGGTCTTGGTTTTACCAATCCTGACAACCTAGTGATCGATCGTGGCGGTCATCTTTGGATGGTAACTGATACATCAAGTGACAAGTACAATCGCGCTGTTCCTAGTCGCCAAGACAAAGATGGAAAACCTGTCAGTCAATCAAATTTACGCGGACTTTACGGCAACAGTTCGATTTGGTTTGTACCAACCTCTGGTGCAGATACGGGTAAAGCATTTCTATTTGGATTTGGACCAATGGAATCCGAAATCACAGGGCCATTTTTCTCTAGCGATCAACAGACGCTTTTCTTAGCGGTGCAGCACCCAGGGGAAATCAATGGTACGCGCAATAATATGGCATTTGAATCCCGTAAATTTGCGATGAGAACCACTAATGGCAAAGAGTTTACGCAAACCCGTAAGGTTCCCATTGGTTCCAATTGGCCAACACTAAAGCCAAATGATCCACCTAAGCCTGCGGTAGTTGCCATTCGTAAGATTGATAACAGTTCTATTTAAACTTCCAGCCCCTTTACAAAAAAAAAAGGAATGACGGTGCTTTGCGCCGCCATTCCTTTTTTTTGGTTTTGTGTCCTAGGCAAAATTTGCACGCAGTAACATAGAAAACAAAAAGAGCTAGGGCGTTAAACGCCCTAGCTCTTTTTTTGTTGTGAAATCTATGTTTTTAACTTAAAAGCAATGCTCTTAAGTTAAAGCTTCTAAAGATTTAGAAAGGGAATGTCAAGGTGTCAGGGAATAAGCGGTTAGCTTCGATCAATACACCAGCGGTGATTGTGAGCCATACAGCAGCCAAGACAGGAGCAGAAGATAAAAAGCCGTTCAATGGAGTTCTCCTTTTAGATAGTTTTGAATTTTTTCCAGAGTGTTAAAACACTTGTCGCAACACTCTGGAAAAGTTAGCAAAGCGATCGCTAGATATAAAAACTAGCGAGGCGAAACGGTAACTTCATTTTCAGGAGCCAACAGTTCGCCAGTGCCAAACTCTTTGAGCGCAGCAAGAGGCCATGCAAAGCCAGTCAGCATACATTTAATAGCAAGAGGAAGATCGATGATGATTTCCTTTTGAGCTGCGGTTGCTGGATCTTTACGAATTGCAATCAGATAAGCACGACCAACCCAGCCGATCCAACCTGTGATGAATAGAAACATCAAGGCAGGAATGGTGAATTCGCCAGCGTGACTCCAACGACCATCGCTGATCAAGTGAGGTAGACCATCTTCACCGCAGAGCAAGCCAGAGTTAGCATATTTTGCAAAGCGAGCTTCGGTTTGAGCAATTTTACCTTTGAGGTATTCAGCAGGGCCGCTACCAGCTTTGAAGTTAGCTAGACGGGCTGTGTAACCATCAACTTCACTTGTCAAGCGATCTTGAAAAGCAGAGGAGGTTGCACAGGGAGTCAAAGCATTGAATGAGAATTCTGCGTATGCAGCAGGCGTTGCAGCAAGGCTAATGCCAAACCACAGGCTAATAACTAGAATGAGAGCAAAAAGTCTTTTCATGGACTGACCTTAATTTACCTTTGATAAGATAGGCAAAAATAACGAGATTTTCGTTTGAGAACTTAGCCTCAGATCCTATATCAGCGATCGCGCCTTGGTAAAGCAATCTTCACATCCTGTAAAGTAAATTATCAATTAAGATGATCTAACTGCCGCGATGCGGCAGTTAGATCATCTTAATTTTGTTTAGTAATGCCAACTATTCTTGCGATCGAATCTAGCTGTGATGAAACGGCGGCGGCGGTTGTATGCGATCGCCAAATTCTTAGTAGCGTAGTTTCATCGCAAATTTTAACCCATGCGCTTTATGGCGGCGTTGTGCCTGAGATTGCAGCACGGCAACATGTGGAAACGATTAATCCTGCGATCGCACTTGCCTATCGCGAATCAGGAAAAACTTGGGCTGAGATTGATGGGATTGCGGTGACGACTGCCCCAGGGCTAATTGGTTCACTGATGATCGGCGTGACTGCTGCAAAAACCTTGGCGATGTTACACAAAAAGCCTCTGATAGCAGTGCATCACCTTGAAGGACATATCTGTTCAGCTTTATTGGCTGATCCCACTTTAGAGCCGCCATTTTTATGTCTATTAGTTTCAGGTGGACATAGCAGCATTATTTTAGTCAAGGACTATACCGACTATCAGGTAATGGGCAAAACTCGCGATGATGCTGCTGGTGAAGCATTTGATAAAGTTGCGCGTTTGCTAGGTTTGGGCTATCCAGGGGGGCCAGCAATTGACAAGATTGCGATCGCGGGAGATCCCAAGGCATACAAATTACCGCAGGGGCGTATTCCTGATTTCCCCTATGACTCTAGCTTTAGTGGTTTAAAAACCGCAGTATTACGCTTGACCCAAAAGCTTAGTCCCAATGGCGAAGAGTTACCGATCGCTGATATTGCCGCGAGTTTTCAAGAAACTGTTGCTGCTGCTCTAGTAAACCGCACGATTAAATGTGCAGTTGAACACAACTTATCGACAATCGTGGCAGTTGGCGGTGTAGCGGCAAATAGTGCATTGCGATCGCGCCTTGTGAGCAGTGCCGCAGAGCAGGACATTCGGGCAGTTTTTCCGCCCTTGAGTCTTTGTACGGACAATGCCGCGATGATTGGCTGCGCAGGGGCGATTCATCTCGCGCGTGGCGAAACTTCGTCAATGAATATTGCAACGCGATCGCGCCTCAATCTCGAAGATTGTCAAAGCCTATATGCGTAAATAAAAAACTCTAAGAGATCCCCCTCAATCCCCCTTGTAAAGGGGGAAGAATAAAAATCCCCCCCCCTTTACAAGGGGGGCTGGGGGGGATCTTAGGCGACGCTTAAAATAGTTTATTTACATTACTGATGGCACGACCAAATCTTTCATCGCCCGATGTATATCTTCAGTGAGTTTGCGGGTGCATTCCTTGGCAGCGGCGCGGCTGGATTGATATTCGGCTAGATGATCTGAAACTGATAAAGGCTCCGCAACTGAGATCGTTAATTTGCGATCGCCAAAATTAGGAGTTTCCTTAAAAGCTGAATCTTGATTACGCTCAGTAACGCGCTGTAACACGCTCCACATTAATTTCAAAACTTCAATATAGCGACTAGGGCTAGGATGCTGGCGAACATAGTCACTGGTGACACCGATGATACTTTCAGCGATTCGCATATGCCAGTTGCTATAGCTCGCTTCGAGTGCTAATTGATCAGCAAAGCCACGCTCCACGCCAGATAATTTCTCAATATCATTAATGTCATTACGAAAAATCCGATCCCATCCTGCCTGTTCGAGGCGGCGGCAGCGATCTATTGGGGAACCCTTTGCCTTGATCCCAAAACTCATTTCCGCAACACTCAAAATGCGATCAGCTAGTTCCCCCAAATTCGCGGCTAAATTATCGGGATTAGTATTTTCGCTGTTAAATTTGACATAGTTGCCATAGAAAGCCTTGTAATAATCACTAACCCATTTCACTAGATAACTACCCAAATCGTAAAGTCTTTGATAGCGGTTATCAGGCGTAATCGCGGGTTTAATAATTCCACATTCTTTTTCAATCGTGATGATTGTTTGATCGATTTTGCCCCAAGCCTGAGTCGAATATTCGTATTGAATCCCCACAGGAATGATTAACATTTCCTCTGTACGCCCTTCTTTGTGCAAATCCTCGGCAGCCCAAAATCCAATCTGAGCGATCCCTGGTTCTAGTTCAGCAACTGTTTCACTTTTGCCATTTGTACCACCTTCAGGAGCCATCGAGAGAGGCACTTCACCATGCGTAATTTGTTTGCGCATCCAATTTAGTGCGAAGCGATCGAGCTTACCGCGAAAAATGGAAATCCCTCCTAATGCTGGGAATAACCAATTGACGTAATCTCCAGCCCATAGAGAAATGCCGCGATCGTACACAAACCCGCTATGGGGCAATGTCGTTAACTTGATGCCCATATCACGCGCCTCTTCTGGCACAGCATAGGCGAGCAGATATAACATCGCAAAGGGATCATCCGTAGAGGGATGCCGAAAAGCAAGCATATATCGTGATTTGCCATCCTGAAACTTTTTTGTTGCCTCAACAAGGCGATCAACATATCGGGTTTCAATCTGCTTGATACCACATTGCCACCGCAGCCAAAAAGGCGTTAACAGCCGTATGATTTTCAATATAAATTGATTGGCTTTGGGCGGATAAACTTTGAGAGGTGGTTGAACGCGAGTCAGATCTACTGCCATGATTTCCTTTGTGTGTACAGCAATACGAATTAAAACACGCAAAGCGTATCTCCGCGATTTTAGCTTTTTTTATAAACTAAATAATCATTTCAGCCAAAGAGCTATTGATTTTTGAAGGATAATAGATGAATATTTCTAAATATTTTTGGAAATATTCTCAGTCAAGTCAATCTATAAACTCTATGCTGACAAATATACCTGTGGTAATGAGCGATTTTGGAGCCTATTTGAAAGCTAGTGGCAAAAGGTTTCAATGGATTGATCCCAAGAAAGATACTAAATTTCGGACGATCGCATGGTCAAGTGGCACATTGATACTTCTACGAGTCATGCTCCCTAACCGTAGATATGCAGTGGCGAGAATATATTGTGCTACTCAGGAGATCTTACAAAAAACTCGGTTGCATCTGAGCAGTGGAGATCGCCTATCGGTAAAGCTTGGCTTTCAGTTGACGCGATCAATATGGTGCGCGATTCCTCAAGTTTGATAATTTAAAAGCCTTGCTAAGCAAGGCTTTTAAATTATGATTTGGTTTTAGCTAGAGCGCAAACCGCTATACACTAAACAATAAGCAATAAATTGCTGCATCCTACGTCAACACTGGTATATGAGAAAGCTACTAAAGGGTTTACACAAGTTTCAATCGTCCTATTTCCCTGCCAATCAAGAGATTTTTGAACAACTTGCCGAAGGTCAAAAACCGCGAGTATTGTTTATCACTTGCTCCGATTCGCGGATTGTGCCGCATCTCATTACTCAGTCAGGTGTTGGCGAACTGTTTGTAATTCGTAATGCAGGGAATTTAGTACCGCCCTTTGGGGCAGCTAATGGCGGTGAAGGCGCTGCGATCGAATATGCGATCCATGTGCTGGGCATTGAGCAAGTAATTATTTGCGGACATTCTAACTGTGGTGCGATGAAAGGTTTACTCAAGCTAGAAAAGCTGAGAACCGAAATGCCTCTGGTCTATGAATGGCTACAACATGCTGAGTCAACCCGCCGCTTGATTCAAGAAAATTATGCCGACATCAAAGGCGAAGAACTGATGACGATTACGATGGCAGAAAATGTCGTCACCCAAATTGAAAACCTGAAAACCTATCCCGTGATTCGATCTAAATTGCATCAAAACAAGATGTCTATTTTTGGCTGGATCTATGACATTGAGACTGGTGAAGTACTTGCCTACAATCCTGAAACCGATGAGTTTGAAGTTCCCCAAACTCTGTTAGCCAATGCGAGCAGTGCATCCAACGAACATTTTGTGCATACTGATGCCCCACCAATTCCATCTGCCTATCAGAACGATGCAACCAAATCTCAACCTAAAAATCCTGGTGATTTAGCTTCATGGATGTCCCTTGAGCAAGCCAATCGCATCTATCGCGGTTCAGCAAGATAATTAAAGGCGGTGCAAAGCACCGCCTTTAATTATCTTGCCGCGCAAATTTATCCGAATAATCAAACAAAATCTACATTAGGGTTTGTTTGATTTGCGCCCCCAGCAATTTGTTTCAGTAACTGATGTTACGTGGAAGGAATTCCTGCGACCCTCAAGGTTGGGGGCAAGCACGGGGGCGCAGCCCCTACTAGTTCTGAAATTGTAAAGGTAGGGGCAATGCCCCCGTGCTTGCCCTGTCACGCTAGCAGTAGGAGATTCATCATCTGCGTTCCACGTAACATCAGTCAGTAAGACAGTATCTACAGTTCTATTCTTTCTATATCTATGGGCGCGAATAATTAATGATATTAACAAAAACTACACTTCGTAAAGATTCTACTTGATAGCATCCAAAATAGAATCTAGTAAATTGGGAAATCTTGCATCTAAATCCTCTCGGCGCAAAGAATTATAATGTTGCGTTCCTTCTAATCTCGTATACATAAGCCCTGTATCTCGCAAAACCTTATAGTGATGAGATTGTGTGGATTTACTCATTTCCAAACAAAATTCGCCGCAGGTAATCTCTTTTTTGGATGCCAACATTTTGACAATTTGTAAGCGTGTTGGATCGCTGAGTCCATAGAGAACGTCGGTTAAAGAAATATTATCGCGATCGGGATGTTGATATTGACGCATTACAAAAGACTGAGCAAGCAAATATTTAAGTTAGCAAAAAATAGCAAAACTATCTTACTAACTTAATTATCCCATAATGTTGCATAAATTTCTATTGTTCGCATATAATCGAACAATAGAAATTTATGCAACATCACATTAGTCCTATGAGCGCTCCTCTTCTCTCTTCGGTCAAGCTCGGTCGTTATACATTACCAAATCGGATTGTGATGGCTCCTTTAACTCGCAATCGCGCTGCTGCTGGCAATGTCCCCACAGCTTTAAACGCCTTGCATTATCAACAACGGGCTTCGGCAGGATTGCTAATCACAGAAGCATCGCAGATTTGTCCGCAGGGTCAAGGATATCCAAATACTCCAGGGATTTATTCTGATGAACAAGTCTCAGGCTGGCGATTGGTAACCGACGCAGTTCATGAAAAGGGCGGAAAAATCTTTTTGCAGCTTTGGCATGTAGGCAGGATCTCCCATCCAGATTTTCAGCCTAATGGAGAATTGCCTGTTGCTCCATCGGCGATCGCACCTGAAGGAGAAGTCTTTACCTATACAGGCATGAAGCCCTATGTCACGCCTCGCGCTTTGGAATTAGAAGAGATTCCTCAAATCATCGAACAATATCGCCTCGGTGCAAAGAATGCTCTAGAAGCTGGGTTTGATGGAGTAGAAATTCATAGTGCTAATGGATATCTATTAGATCAATTCTTGCAAGACAATACCAATCAGCGCACCGATATTTATGGTGGTTCAGTTGAGAATCGTGCTCGATTGTTATTAGAAGTAACAGAAGCGGTTGTAAGTGTGTGGGGTAGCGATCGCGTAGGTGTGAGACTTTCTCCTAGTGGCACATTTGGTAGCGTGTATGATTCCAATCGCGCTGTGACTTTTGGATATGCAGTTAAGGAACTAAACCGCTTTAATCTTGCCTATTTACATTTAGTTGCGCCGAGAGTTGAAGGATTTGGTTCTGCTGAAGATCAACCCGATCTTGGTGCTGACTTCTTCCGTCCTATTTTTAATAGCACGATTATTACTGCGGGTGGTTATACCCTTGAGACTGGAAACGCTGCGATCGCATCTGGTGCAGCTGATCTAGTAGCTTTTGGTCGTCTCTACATCGCCAACCCTGATCTTGTAGAGCGTTTTGCAGCCAATGCACCTTTGAATACACCCGATCGCAATACTTTCTATGGTGGCGATGAGAAAGGTTATACCGACTATCCAAGCCTATAAAAAAAGAATCAATTTTTAGTGGCGCGGCTTTGCCGCGCCACTAAAAATTGATTCTTTTTAAATCGCAGAACCCTAAATTTAGCGGATGTATACATGATATATTCAGGTTACAGCACTAAATTTTCTTAAATCAAGGATCTGCTTGTATGACTCTGCTTACTCTTTTTCCACAATGTCAGGATTTACAAGTACAGGTTGAAGCCATCTTACAACTTTTGCAGCAGGAGCCAAATTTGCGATCGCAGCAGGATGGTAGCGTTGTGCAGTCTTCTTTAAGGAAAGCGATCGCACCAACTTTTGAGATCGTATTTGCGGGGGCTTTTAGCGCAGGTAAATCAATGCTGATTAACGCGCTGCTAGAGAGGGAATTGCTTTACAGCGCCGAGGGACATGCTACGGGGACGGAATGTAAAATTGCCTTTGCCAAAACTGGCGAAGAGCGAGTTGTATTAACTTTCCTCAATGAAGTGGAAGTCCGTGAACAAATTCAAGCATTAGCTCAACTAATTAGAGAGGTTGCCCCGACAAATATCAATGAGATCAAGGCACTTGGACAGTTGCAGACCTCGACTTTGGCGATAATCGAGCAGGAGGGTGGCAAGAGCAAGTCTAAAAGGGCTAAAGATGCGGATGCATTGAATTTGTTGATAGAGGGATTTATTAATAACCGCGATCGTATTAGTTCGGTTGCTAATGCCACTTACTCCATGGAACAGTTTGGCTTTGACAACCTCAAAAAAGCGGCTGACTATGCTCGACGTGGAGCAAATAGCGCAGTTCTGAAACGGGTGGAATATTATTGCAATCATCCACTGTTAGAAGATGGCAATGTGATTATCGATACCCCAGGGATTGATGCGCCTGTTAAAAAAGATGCGGCGTTGACCTTTGAGAAGATTCAACATCCCGACACTTCGGCGGTGGTATTTGTCTTAAAAACAGCAGCAACTGGAGAAATGACTTCTGAAGAAACAGAACTCAGCGAGAAGATGCAGAGTAATGCGGGAATTCGCGATCGCGTTTTTTATGTGTTCAATCGCATTGATGAGACTTGGACTAACGATCAGTTGCGCGATCGCCTCCAAAACACCATCAACACTCAGTTTCGCAATAGCTCGAAAATCTATAAAACCAGTGGTCTGCTTGGCTTCTATGGTAGTCAGATTAAAAATACGAGTGCTAGAGATCGCTTTGGTTTAGATTCAGTATTTGTCGAAAGTGTAAAGTCAGTGGGCGGTCAGGAAGGCACGCCACAATTTGTCAATGAATTCAACAGCTATTGTCTGGTTTCTGGCAAGCTGGATATTACCAAGTTCCCAATTCCTTACAGCGTTTTAGAAACGAATGTGAAGAATGAGAAGTACGTGCGCTTACTCAGTGGTTTGGGAACTGGACTAATCGGGCAATTGATCAAAGATAGCGGGCTTGAGGAGTTTCGCACAGCGATAACTCGCTATTTAACCACTGAGAAGCGTCCTTTACTATTTGCTGATCTTGCTGATGATTTGCAGCCAATTTGTATTGCCCTGCGTCAGTCCTATCTAGAAGCTTGGCTACAACTCGAAAGCCAACCTCGCGATATTGAAGCGATCAAGTCGCAGGAGTTACAGAAACTCAGTCGTGATCTCAAAGAAATTGGCGATCGCCTTTACGAAGATATTGCTACAGAAGTAAATATTGCGGTGGCTAGCGATCGCAACGAATCCTTAGAAACTGATTATTTGAAACTCAAAACCAAAATGGTTAGACGTTTAGATGAACTGATTATCGATTTCTCTGTTGCTGTCGTGCATCAACGCGCTCAAGCCAGTCATCGCCGTAACTCTGTCGTTCCTGTGATGGGGATTTTGACTGAGGGATTCTATTTCTTGGCAAATGAGCTAGAGGATGTTCTGGTGGAATGCTCGAAAGAGATTATTACCAATTTCTTCCAAAATCTGATTGAGAAGATCAAGAAGACCGACTATTATCTGGAACTTTATCGTTTGCTCGGTAACGATGGCGGCACGGAGAATTATTTACAAAGCTTGATGATTAAGGCATCTGATGCAATGGTGAATGAAGCTAAGACGGAATGCGATCGCTACGTGCGAGAACGTCCAGCCTTCTATGCGGAAGGAACTGCGGGATTCTGGCAATTGCAGCAAACTTTGCAACTGGTATGTCGTGGCTATGACTATCAGAGCATGATCGAGTCTGAACCAGCAATTCGCCAACTTTTAAAGCTGGATTTTGAGTTCAAAGTCAAGGATACGGTAATTCGGACTTTCCGTCAGACGATCAATCAAACTCTCAATACGCATTTACTTGCGGGTGCGGAGAAACAAGCTGATGAGATTTTGCAGCAGTATGATCGCGCTCGTGCATATCTGGCGCAAACTCTTGAGAAGGAAGCTCAATCTAAGATTGATAACAATCGCCGCTTGCAAGGTGACATTAAGCAAAATATTGATGCTTATAATGCAGCAGTTTCTAACATTAATGGTTGTTTAGAAGCAATGCAATTGTCTCGCAAAAAGTTGCCAGTCATCAGCGAATCTGATTTGTCAGTAGTGCAAGCAGTTGCGATCGATGCCATTGATACTGAGTCAGTTGCGATCAATGAAATAGAGTTAGTATCGTGAATTATTTATGCTCGTCTAAAGTATAAATACTGAGTGACTCTGGATGAAGGTTTCCGGATTTGGTCTTTCTTTAATCCAGAGTCACTAACTAAATTACTATGGTAGAAAGTAGACATGTTTAGTTAATTACACCCCCAAACCCGTAAGGTTGCGACCTCACGAGTTTGGGTAATTCTGCACAGGTACTTAACAAAGACATGGAGAAGATAAGACGTTATACCAATTCACAAAAGT
Organism: Pseudanabaena sp. Salubria-1; assembly: GCA_023336205.1. Classification (GTDB taxonomy): domain Bacteria; phylum Cyanobacteriota; class Cyanobacteriia; order Pseudanabaenales; family Pseudanabaenaceae; genus Pseudanabaena. The sequence continues at coordinate 4,655 of JALQCR010000026.1, read as the reverse complement.
GTGACAACACTTCTTTGAATTGAAAACCAAACCCTGTAAGGGTTTGAAAAACACAAAATGGCTACGCCACTTTGTGTTTTGGTGTTGCTCAAATGCTATGTTAATCTAGACTCCCATGAAAACGGATACTCTATTTTACCAACTCTTCCAATCCTTCCATACGCTACTGTTTGAGCTAATCGATCGCCCCACATCAGAAGCCGAAGGATACAAATTTAGCTCAGCCGAAATCAAAGAAAAAGCATTTCGGTTTGACGGTATCTTTATGCCCACTGCCAGCGACAAACCAATATTTCTAGCAGAAGTTCAATTTCAGCCCAAAGAAGACTTTTACTCGGAATTCCTTGCCGAAATATTCCTCTATCTCAACCAATATCGCCCCATCCAAGACTGGAAAGCTGTAGCCATATTCGCCAGACAAAACTGTGAACCAGCAACCAACAAGTTTTGCCAAGAACTAATCGAATCAGGAAGGATCATTCGCATACATTTAGAAGACTTTCGGGAAGAGACAAACTCCCTTGGCATAGCCATTATTCAGCTAATCTTAGCCTCAGAGAAAAAAGCACCAAAAATGGCTAGAAAACTAGCCGAAAAAGTTGAACAAGAAACAAATACCCATCTCAGAGATAACGTAGTAGAATTCATAGAAGCAGTATTGGTATACAAATTCCCAAAACTAAGTCGTCAAGAGGTTGAAGCGATGTTTACCCATAGCGATCTAAAGAAAACCCGTGTCTACCAAGAGGCAGTGCAAGAGGGCGTGCAAATTGGCGAACAACGCGGTTTGCAAATTGGTGAACAACGCGGTTTGCAAATTGGGAAGCAAGAGGGCGTACAGAGACAGGTTGCGATGTTGCTGCGGATGCTAACCCGTAAGTTTGGCAAAGTCCCCCCCAGACTAAAGACCCGAATCTCTAAACTATCTGTGACGCAGATAGAAAATCTAGCCGAAGCAATATTTGATTTTGCAACTGTCGCTGACCTGAATACTTGGTTGAAAAATCAGTCGTAAACTCCTCTCAGAAACCATAGACAAAGACAACAGTATCCAAAAATATACTTACAGCATTTTGCGATCGCACCCAAATCAATAAACTTTTCCCGATCGCATTTGACATACATCTCAATTTGAGCGATTATAGACAAGCTAATAAGTTAGCTAATTTTTGGGGCTATAGCGCAGTTGGTAGCGCATCTCAATGGCATTGAGAGGGCCAGCGGTTCGAATCCGCTTAGCTCCATACTAAAATAGGGAAAGCATTTTGTGCTTTCCCTATTTTCTTGTGACAAGAAATTATGTATCAATTCATGTCTAGTGCTGCTGTAGCAGCGATCGCCTTTTTTGTTGCTGCACCGCCCCAAACAGTTAAAGCGCAAACTCCACCGATCCGCGCTTACCAGCCTAAAGCCACAGCAAGTGCTCGGGATGCCCAAATACTCGACCAACAGCAGAAAGCGCATCCTAGCAGATTTGATCTTAAGAAATATCCTCTCACTGAAAGCAATGCCTCGCATTGGCAAGAATCTCTATGGGCAATCGGCGTTTTAGCACCCGAACAAGATTACGCCCTGCAAGCCTTAGAAAAGGTTTTGCAATTGACAACAGCCGCAAACCTCACCGATCCTCAAAAAGGAATTATTGATACGGCGATCCAAGTATCAACACAGCTTTATACACTCAAACCTGCGGTTTATAGCAAGCTCAAGGCGCATTTTTTACGCACTATTGACTATAGTAATGACCCACAATGGGTAGCAATTTCCCTCGCCGCGATCGCGAAGTCAGCCGTTTATCCATCGGCAAATATCTCCCAAATCCAAATTGATAAATTGCGACTTAAGGTGCAGCAACGCTTTCCTAAGTGGTCGCAGGATCTCCATCTGCGAACTACGATCAACAATATTCAAAGCGATCGCCAACTTGCAAAAAAAATACCAATTCCCAATCTCACAGATTTATTGACATGGCAAATTGCGCCACAACAGGCGCATATGTATGTTCTTTGTCGTCCTAATCGCGATATTTTGTGTTTATCAGTTTTAAAAGATCGCCAAGGGCAATTTGTTAAACAAAATAAACAACTTTGGTCATCACCATTACTGCTTCAGTCTATCCATAATCTCGATTGGAATTTTACCAATGGACGCACTCCACAAGGAATTTATCGCATGGAGGGCATTTCTCGACAACCTGATGATGAAGTGTTTCACGCCTATGGACAGTTTGCACTGGTAAATTTATTTTTACCCTTTGAGGATGGTGTGAATGCTTTTTTACCACAACAAAAAGGTAAATTTACAGGTGATTTGCAAGCCTATCAAACGCTTTTACCGCCCACATGGCGCAATTATGAACCAATCCAGCAAGCTTATTTAGCAGGAGCGATGGGGCGATCGCTATTTCGGATACATGGTAGTGGCGCTGCGATCGACTTTTTTCGTAACAAACCCGCAGTAGTCAACAACAAAAACTTTAACTGGAACGCCACGCTTGGCTGTTTATCAGCGTTAGAAATTTACGATGATCGCGGTAGTTTACTCAAAGCTGATATGCCAAAAATTCTTGATGCTTTAAATACTGTAGGCAAAGGCAAGGTTGATGGTTATTTAATTGTTGTAGATATCCCCAGTCCATCAAATGAGCCAGTGACAATTGCTGAAGTTGCTAAATATCTAAAACCTAGTGCAAAAAATTAATCCTACAGCAATTACCGATCAAACGAACCACAAGAAAAAATTTGAAAGCGTTGCTTTGCAACGCTTTCAAATTTTTTCTTGGTTTGGTTTTGAGCGCAAAGCGCTGTAAAAAAGCAAAGCGTCTGCGTAACAGACGCTTTGCTTTTTTAGGATCTAAAACCATGCATAGCATGATTTTAATTAGTTCTGCTCGACGCTACCAGCACGGAAAACACGACCAATTACTTCTTCGATCGCAGGTTCATTTACCGATAAATCCAGAATCTCTAATTCGGCAAGAATTTGTGAAACTGCCTTAGTCAATTTTTCTCGCGGCACTAAAAAACAAACTGCTTGAACATCAATATTTAAGATTTGACCATATTTCTGTAAACCTTCGCGATCGGTAATTGGTTGGGATAGCTCCACTCGCACCTCTCGATAGGGCGCAAAATTATTATGCAGCCCTTCGAGACTACCGTCATAGATCAGTCCACCTTCATGGATCAGCAACACCCGCTTACATAAAGCCGTAATGTCTGCCATATAGTGACTTGTCAATATAATCGTCGCTTGGTAGCGCTGATTATATTCTCGCAAAAATTCCCGTACACTTGCTTGAGCATTCACATCTAAGCCTAAGGTTGGCTCATCTAAAAACAAAACTTGCGGCTGATGCAACAAAGCCGCCAATAGTTCTGCCTTCATACGCTCACCGAGGGAAAGTTTTCGCATAGGCTGCGAGAGCTTTCCTTCCAGTGATAGCATCTCGGTTAGCTCACCGAGGCGATGCTTAAATACTTTGTCAGGAATATCATACACCGCCGCATTCATTTTTAAAGAATCTAGTGCTGGCAAATCCCAAATTAATTGTTGTTTTTGCCCCATAACTAAGGTGATTTTTTGCAAAAAGCTGGTGTCTCGCTGAAAGGGGATATGCCCAGCCACTTGGACATGCCCCGATGACGGATGGATTAAGCCTGTTAGCATTTTCAGTGTTGTGGTTTTGCCTGCCCCATTTGGGCCCAGAAACCCAACCATTTCGCCTGATGCGATCGCGAAGGAGATATCTTTAACCGCTGCGATCGCCCGATATTGACGATGCCAAAAGTGTTTGAGAGTGCCAACTATTCCCGCATCTTTGACCGCAATATTATAAATTTTGCTCAAACCTTCAACTGTAACCATTGCCATAGCACTCTAACCAAGATGCATTCTGATATACTGTCAACAATATCAATTAAAAACGTTGGTATTGCTCATCGATTAAATGGAATTGAGTCAACAATTCTGTAAATACATAATCAAAAAAAACAGTTAATGTTAATTAGGCAATATTCTTAACCTTATCTTACTTTTAAGGTTTTAGAAATTTTATGATTGCAGTAGCAATTTATCGTTCTAAACTGGCTTAATCTTCGAGGTTATTGAGTTTTGACAACGATTTTCGCTAACGCACAACTGGAAAACAAGGAAAGCAGTCATGGTAAAAGTCCTCGTAGTGGACGATAGTCCGATGGTGTTGGAGATGGTCTCGGCACATTTAAAGCAACATGGTATAGAAGTTACGGAAGCCAATAACGGTGCTGAGGCAGTTGAAAAGCTTAAAGCTTTAACTCCCGATCTCGTTGTTACTGATGTGGTCATGCCTCAAATGAATGGTTATGAGTTATGCCGTTGGATCAAAAATAATGCCTCTACGAAGAATGTACCCGTAATTATGTGTACAACCAAAAGTGAGGAGTTTGATAAGTACTGGGGCATGAAGCAGGGGGCAGATGCTTACTTAACTAAGCCCTATCATCCACCTGAATTAATCAAAACAATTAAGCAGTTACTTAGTCAAATCAAGTAAAAGAAAAGAGGGTCGCAATGCGACCCTCTTTTCTTTTACAAAATCAAACCAGAAATGCTCATTATAAAAATCGGTTTTGAGTCCCACAAACACGATTGGGTGCTGGAGGAAAAAAAAATAT
>JALQCR010000025.1 GCA_023336205.1 Pseudanabaena sp. Salubria-1 | reverse complement strand
AAAAAAAAAAAAAACAAAACCCCCCCCCCCGCCCCCCCCCCCCCCCCCCCCCACTTTTGTTTTGGGTTTTGATTTGTCTTAGCTATCTTTTTTATTGCTATATAATTAATGTAATTATTTACAAATCTTAAAGATTACTATATGAGTGAAGTTACTAACCCGCTTCTAATTGGTAAAGGTTTACCACCATTTCCAGATATCAAGCCCGAACAGGTCATTCCTGCAATTACTCAATTGCTCGAAGAAACAAGCAAGGGATTGACAGAACTGGAAGCCAATCTTCAGCCGACATGGACAGGGCTAGTCGAGCCATTAGAACGCTTGACTGAACGTATTGGTTGGGGCTGGGGTGCGATCGAGCATTTACTGAGTGTCAAAAATAGTGCCGAATTGCGTGAAGCTCATAAGGTCGTTCAACCTAAGGTAATTGAATTTTTTAATCGTTTTAGCCAGAGCCAGCCAGTTTATAAAGCCTATAAAGCAATTTATGGATCATCGGAGTGGGATAATCTTGACCCAGCCCAAAGACGTATCGTCGAAGCCGCGATGAGGGATGCCGAGCTATCAGGTGTTGGTTTAGAAGGTGAATTGAAAGAGAAGTTCAACGCGATCCAAATGGAACTTGCTGAACTTTCCACTAATTTCTCAAATCATGTGCTTGATGCCACTAAAGCTTTTAGCATGACTTTGACTCTACCCGAAGAAATCGAAGGTTTGCCTCCTCGTCTTCTTGCTCAAGCTGCCCAAGCTGCTCGCCTAGATGGTGATGATAAAGCCACACCTGAAAATGGACCTTGGTGCATTACCCTTGATTATCCTAGCTATGTTCCATTTATGCAGCATAGCTGCCGCCGAGATCTCCGCGAGAAACTCTATCGCGCCTTTGTCAGCCGTGCCGCCAGTGGTGAGTTTGACAATTCTCCGTTAATCGATCGCATTCTGGAATTGCGTAAACAAAAGGCAGAACTGCTGGGATATCCGACCTATGCAGAACTCAGTCTTGCTCGGAAAATGGCTCCCAATGTTGAGGCAGTTGAGAAATTACTAGAAGAATTGCGTCAGTCTAGTTATACTGCCGCAGTAGCAGAGTATGCAGAATTAAAGGAATTTGCGAAGGCTCAAGGCTCATCGACCTTAGGTGATCTTAAGCATTGGGATACCTCCTATTGGGCGGAACGTCAGCGGGAAACTAAGTTCAATTTCACTGTAGAAGAGTTGCGTCCCTATTTCCCTCTTCCTCAAGTTTTGGAAGGCTTATTTGCCCTTGTAAATCGATTGTTTGGGGTGACGGTAGTTGCAGCGGATGGCAAAGCGCCAATCTGGCATGAGAGTGTCCGTTTCTTTGAAATTCAAAACGAACAAAATCAAGCGATCGCCTATTTTTATCTCGATCCCTATAGTCGTCCTGCGGAAAAACGTGGCGGTGCATGGATGAATGATTGCATTGGACGCGCTAAAGTAATCGAAGATGGTCAGCCCATTACTCGGTTACCCGTTGCCTATCTAATTTGCAACCAGTCTCCTCCCGTCGATGGCAAGCCTAGCCTGATGACCTTTGGTGAAGTAGAGACTCTCTTCCATGAATTTGGACATGGCTTGCAGCATATGCTGACTCAGGTTGATTATTCAGGTGCTTCAGGCATTAATAATGTGGAATGGGATGCAGTAGAACTCCCTAGTCAGTTTATGGAAAACTGGTGTTACGATCGCGCTACTTTGTTTGGCATGGCGAAACATTATGAAACTGGCGAAACTCTGCCCGAATCCTATTACCAAAAACTGATCGATTCCAAAAACTACATGAGTGGTTCAGGCATGTTGCGCCAGTTGCATTTCAGTCTTGTGGATATTGAATTGCATCATCGTTATCAAAGCGGTGGCTCTGAGACTCCAATCCAATTGAGATCGCGCCTTGCGGAAACCACAATGGTAATTCCGCCATTGCCTGAAGATAACTTCCTCTGTTCTTTCGGTCATATTTTCTCAGGAGGATATGCCGCAGGTTACTACAGCTACAAGTGGGCGGAAGTCCTCAGCGCTGATGCTTTTGCCGCCTTTGAGGAAGTAGGACTCGAAAATGATGAGGCGATCGCTTCAACTGGTAGACTCTACCGTGATACGGTGCTTGCACTCGGTGGAAGCAAACATCCCATGGAAGTCTTTAAAACCTTCCGAGGACGTGAGCCAAGTACCGCACCTTTGCTGCGTCATAGTGGTTTAGCCAAGGTTTAATCTATCTCTTTAGCGAGTGGTGGCGCTAATCGCCGCCACTCGCTTTTGGTTTTTATGTACTGACAATTTACTTCTAAGATGGATTACACAGTTAGACCTTTGACAATTGAAGATGAGCCAATTCTATGGACGATGTTGATGTATGCGGCTCATGAAAACTCACTTGAATCTGTGCAAAGTCAGCCAATTCTCTCGCGTTATGTTGAAGGATGGGGCAGATTTGGTGATATGGGTACTGTGGCTTTCGTGAATGAAAATGCGATCGCCTCGGCTTGGCTACGTTTATGGACAGATGATGATCGAGGATTTGGTTATATTGATTCTACAATTCCAGAATTAGCGATCGCGGTGTTGCCTGAATATCGAGGCAATGGGGTTGGAACTACATTGCTAAAGCAAGTTTTGCGATCGGCTCAAGGTTTATTTCCTGCGGTATGTCTGAGTGTCCGAGCAGATAATCCAGTGGTGAATTTGTATCAAAGACTAGGGTTTGTTAAGGTGGAAAGTAACGAAGTTGTGAATCGGGTTGGTAGTATTTCTTTTAGTATGGTCTATAAGTTTAATATTGAAGTGACAGAAAGTTAATTAAATCGATAAAATCGATCTTTAGTAGTTCTGGAGAATAGTCAAAATGACATTTGGCAGATTTAGAGAAGAGGATGTTACTATGAACATCGATCCAAGCATTGCCGCAATTGTGAAGAATAACACTGCTTTTGCAATTGATCTTTACAAAAGATTACAAAAAACAAAAGGGAATCTTTTCTTTTCTCCATACAGCATATCTGTGGCACTTGCCATGACCTATGCTGGTGCTCTCGGAGAGACAGAACAGCAAATGACTCAAGCTCTTCACTTTTCAGCAGGACAACAACTCCATCCTGTATTTTCCTCTTTAGAGTCGGAATTGAAGGCAGCGCAAAGTGATGGCATTTTGCTGCGAAGTGCTAATTCGCTTTATCCACAAACGAAATATCCTTTTCTAGAAGCATTTTTAGGTCTTGTAAAAGAACACTACGGAGCAGATATCACATCGGTTGACTATGAAAACAATTTAGAAGAAGCGCGTGTCTATATTAATAATTGGGTTGCTGAAAAGACTGAGGAGAAAATCAAGGATCTCATCCCTAGTGGAGCGATAAATGCGTTGACACCTTACTTTTCACGGGATCTTTGAAAGGCATAATAGAAAAGTCTTTCAGGGAAAGAGCCCAGATGAGGTTAAAGTATAAAAAATGAAGTAAAAGTAGGCAAGAAAAATGATGAACTGGTGGGACAAAAACTTTGCGAGTTGTGAATTAGGGGATGAGAGACTAAGCGATAGAGCCTACTCAATCGGCAAAAAGATAAGTGAAGGATTTGGGAAAGCCTTGTCAGAGATATTTAAAAGTGGCTCTGAGTTAAAAAGAGCTTATGAGTTTTCGCCAATCGGAAAACAGAATTTAGCAAGATCATAAAACCACACTGTCAAATGACCAGTGAAGCCGTGGAAGAACAAGAATTGGTCTTATGCATAGGAGATACCACCTATCTAGATTATGGCAAAATTAAAGCCAAACGGGAAGGGTATGGACCAACAGGAAACGGTGGGAACGGATTAATTCTGCATAGTGCCTTAGCGATCGCCCCCGAACAAGGACAAGTAATCGGGTTGTTATGGCAAAAATTGTGGAACCGAGAACCGAAAGCAAAGCCACCGCAAGATGAAACTCCAGAAGCGAAAAAGCAACGACAGGCGCTTGACCGAAAAGCAGCCCGACAAAGGTTATTCAAAGATAAAGAGTCTTATCGATGGGTAGAAGCGATGACCGCAGTCGAGCATCAAGTAAGTAGCAGCACCAATGTAATTCATATTTTCGACCGCGAAGGAGATATCACCGAAGTCTTCGACCAAGTACGACAACTGAAACATACAGGGGTATTAGTACGAGCAGCCCATGACCGTAGCTTAGACCAAAATAGCGAACGTCTATGGCAAAAACTGGAGTCGCAACCCGTAAGATTTGAACAGGAAATCAAAGTACCAGAGACTGGTAAACGTAAAGCCCGTATCGCGAAATTAGCTGTACGATTTTCTAAGGTTCATCTACGGGTTCCCTATCGTTTTGACAATCGTGACCCATTAACCGTTTATGCTGTCTATGCAACGGAAATCGATTGCCCAGAAGGTGAAACCTCTTTGGAATGGATGCTGTTGACCACTGAAGTCGTAGAAGAACTAGAGACTGCCATTAAGATTTTACGTTGGTATACTTACCGTTGGCGTGTCGAAGATTTCCATAAAATCTTTAAGTCTGGCTGTCAGTGTGAGCGCTATAGACTTGCTGCTGAAGGGATGAAGACATTGTTAGGCTTTTTAAGTGTCTGTGCGGTCGAACTTTTACAGGTTACTTATCTCCATCGCAATCAACCTGATGCTCCTGCCGTTGAGATTCTTTCTCCTGTCCAAATTCAGGTTTTAAAGGCTAGATTCCCTAAATCTCCTCCTGTTTTAACCGTTGCTTGGGCTATCGAGTCGATTGCTTTCCTTGGCGGGTATCTTGAACATCGTCGTAAATCTCCCATTGGCATTCAAGTCCTCTGGCGGGGCTGGTCTAATCTACGTGAACTTTGCCAAGGTTGGCTTCTTGCTCAAATTCATACTTAACGGGAAAAGTAAGGTTGACACGCCTTGTACTCGTCAATGCGATCTATTTCAAAGGGAACTGGGCAAGTCAGTTTGAACCTAAACACACCAAAGTAGCGCCATTTTGGGTAACACCTGACTGTGCGATCCAAGTGTCTATGATGCAAAAGGAGCAGACATTTGGATACTACGAAGATGAAAATGTGAAAGTGCTTGAGTTGCCATACATAGGAGATCGCCTCTCAATGTTGATTCTGCTACCTCAACAGATGGATGGATTGACAGAACTCGAAAGTAGCTTAACACAAGAGAGTCTTGCTCTCTGGACAAGATATCTTCATCAAGCAAAAGTTCAGGTTTATCTACCTAGATTCAAAATAAATTGTCCTATTAATTTGAATGGCAACCTGAAAGCAATGGGTATGAGAGATGCATTTGATGATAGCAAAGCCAATTTTTCTGGTATGGATGGCAGAGAAAACTGGTTATTCATCGGAGAAGTTATCCATCAGGCTTTTATCGATGTAAATGAAGAGGGAAGCGAGGCAGCAGCAGCAACAGCAGTTGTGATGAAGTCTAGGAGTCTACCAACGCCATCCATAGTTTTTCAGGCTAATCATCCGTTTGTTTTTCTAATTCAGGATAAGTACACTGGAACTGTCCTGTTTTTAGGGCGGTTTGCCACACCAGAGTTAGTTTAGCTTCTTCCTCGATAGAGATATTACTTTTCTTTAAGACAGATTCATCGATCGCATACTCGTTGTCGGTTAAACTACTTAGATATTCGCTGTAATGAGTTTTAAAATAAGATTCAGTAACTTTTTATGGCTTCAGGCATATCATCGTGGCACAAATGGCTAAAACCAAAACGGCTAGCCATTTTTGAAGCTTGTTTGATAGGGGTAGTGGCTGGACTAGCTGCTGTTATGTTGAAACAGGGGATTGGCTGGATCGGAGGGTGGCGACTTCAAATTGCAAATGACCTGCCAGCATGGTTTGCATTACCCATAATTGGATTGACTGGCGGATATCTTTCAGGATTTTTAATCGAACAATTTGCACCTGAAGCCTCAGGCAGTGGCATTCCTCAAGTCAAAGCAGCCCTTGGTTATGTTCCGATCGCACTAAATCTGCGTGTTGCCGTTGTTAAGATTGTCAGTACGATTTTGGCACTCGGTTCAGGATTGGCGCTCGGTCGTCAGGGCCCAACCGTACAGATTGGCGCTGCGATCGCAGGACAGGTAAGTCAATGGATTCCAACCTCGCCTGAATATCAACGTCAACTGATCGCCGCAGGAGCCGCCGCAGGACTCGCCGCTGGATTTAATGCCCCGATTGCAGGTGTACTATTTGTCATTGAAGAACTGCTGCATGATGTCTCTAGCCTGACTTTAGGAACTGCCATTCTCGCTTCGTTTATAGGTGGTGTCGTTTCTCTGATGTTGTCTGGGCATAGCCTCAACTCAGTTATTCCTATTATTCAATTCTCAGCTCAAGAAATTCCTTTTCTCCTACTATTGGGGTTGCTAGTTGGATGGTTTGCAGCATTCTTCAATCACAGCGTACTTGCAGTAATCAAATGGAATCGCAATTTCTTTAAAATTGGATTTGCATGGCGGATTGCGATCGCAGGTTGTTTGTCGGGAATTGCGATCGCGATGTTACCTAGTGAATTTCGTGATAGTACGGGCTTACAGTTATTTCTGGCAATGGGACAATCAGACTGGCAAGTTACGGCTGGAACCTTTGCAGTACGATTTGTGCTCACTTTAATTGCCTGTAGCGCCGAGACTTCTGGAGGATTATTTGTACCCAGCTTGATCTTAGGATCGGCTCTAGGTTCACTAGTGGGGAATTTAGAACATGCTCTATTGGGTGTGGGAACTCTCTCAACCTATGCACTTTCGGGAATGGGTGCTTTCTTTGGTGCAGTCGCCAAAGTACCAATTACCGCCTTTGTGATTGTATTTGAAATCACAAGAGATTTTAATATTATTCTGCCATTGATGATTACTAGTGTAGTTGCCTATCTCTGCACAGAAAAATATGCTCCTGGATCTCTGTACACCCATTTATTGGAACAGAAAGGCATTCATCTTGAAGCAGAAATTGTCACTGATGGATTATGGGATGGGCTGAGAGCCATAGATGTGATGCAGCAACGGGTAGAGACCCTTAACAGTGACATGATCATCAATGAGGCGATCCAGACATTTGCGCGATCGCGACATCGGGGCTTTCCTGTCGTCACGGATGGGCATCTAGTCGGCATTATTACGCAAATGGATATAGTCAAGGCTCAAGAAAGCAAGATATCGGACTCAGTGGAGATCCGCCAAATCATGACCCAAAAGCCGATTACGGTAAGTCCTGAAGAGAGCCTTTCTCAAGTTCTCTATTTACTTTCTTATTACAAGCTTTCGCGGTTACCCGTAATTGATCGCAATAATCTGGTCGGTATTATTACTCGTAGCGATATTTTACGCGCTCAGTCAAAGCGATTGCGTGGAGTCAGTTCCCAAATATCTAAATCATCCTATCTTGTTTACCAGCAACGTGGAACTGCGACGGGCAAAGGTCGATTATTGCTGCCTTTGAGCAATCCTCAAACGGCGATGTATTTGATTGAAATTGCCCTCGCGATCGCAGAAAAGCAAAACTACGAATTAGAATGTTTGCATATTATTTCTATCTCTCCCCATCTTTCTCCATCAGCAACAGCTGTTGATTTAAATCCTAGTTTAGAATTATTTCAACAGGTGACTAATGCTGCTAAGACAAGGAAAGTTTCTCTCCATTTGCAAGTGTGTGTCGCCCATGACGAGGGTCAGACGATTTTAGAAGTAGCTAGCGATCGCCAAATTGATTTGTTGTTAGTTAGCTGGTATGGTAAATCGAAATCTCCCGATCGCATATTTGGGGACACAGTGGATACTTTGGTAAGGCAAGCAAATTGTGATGTAATGCTTGTCAAATTTAGCGATCGCTTGCAGAAAGTTAATCCATTTAATCAAGAATTCAAGAAGCCAAATATTTCTTTCAATCGTTGGTTAATCCCGATTGCTGGGGGACCAAATACTGAGAGTGCATTGTTATTACTTCCTGCACTGATGACACTTTCTGCTTATCCAGAAGTCTGTCTATGTCAGATTTTTTCTCCTGCGGATGAAAATTATCAGGCAAGTCAGTTAGAGAAATATGCAGATTTTTTATATAAATCGCTTCGCTTTTCTGTTGGTACGATTCCCATTTGTTCTAAATCAATTGCTGATGCGATTCTTGATTTAGCTAATCAGGAGAGAAGTGATGTAATTATGTTAGGGGCAAGTCGTGAGAGGCTTGTGCAGCAGATTATGCATGGAAATATTCCTGATGCGATCGCTCGAAACAGCAATAGAACTATCATCATTTTTCGCAAAGCTGTATAAATGAATTTTCAGTACCTATGGTACTGAAAATTCATTTATACTCTTGTCAAATCCTGATTTGTCGGCTATATTACGTTTCAGGTTGAATAAACCTTCGGTGTCAAGCCGAACCACACTTGATAATAAACATTTAGATAACAGGAGGTGATGCCCATGCAATCAGATAGTAGTAGCGGTAAACGTATGGGTCTTCAGGTTTCCGAGCTGTGTGCTGGGGCTGTTCTGTAAGGTATTTAGTTAATTATCTCTAGTTCGCTAGCCTAATTTACTAGTAGACCTGAGATCCTTCCAGCAGTTGACTGTGACCTAAAGATCCTAAAGTATTCCGAAACAAAAAGACCTAGCCGATGGCTAGGTCTTTTTGTTTTGCATACAGTGCTTTGCGCTCAAGCAGTTGCCTTGACCTAAAGTCTACCGTGTACACACAAGTCGGACTTACCCCCTTTAATTCCCCCTTGCAAAGGGGGAAGACCAGAAATCTTGTTCCCTCCCCTTTGCAAGGGGAGGGTTAGGGAGGGGTAATTGCTTTTTCAGTGGACTTGAGCTTTTAGCCAAGAACTTGAGTTCTTGGTTTAGTGTTTACGCGCTAGTGAGGAATAAAATCACATCACCTTCTTGTACGACATATTCTTTGCCCTCACTGCGGAGCAATCCCTTAGAACGAGCAGCACTCATCGAGCCACAATCCACAAGGTCTTTAAATGCTACAGTTTCTGCGCGAATAAAGGCTTTTTCAAAATCAGAGTGAATTACACCTGCGGCTTGAGGGGCTTTCATGCCTGCATGAATTGTCCATGCACGCGCCTCTTTCGGTCCAACCGTGAAATAGGTGCGGAGTCCTAAAAGGTGATAGGTAGCGCGAATTAAAGATTTTAAGCCGCCCTCTTTGACTCCGAGAGATTCGAGAAAGTCTTGACGCTCTTCATCTGGTAGCTCCAAAAGTTCTGACTCGACCTGAGCCGAAACAATTGTTACTTCAGCATTTTCGGCAGCAGCGATCGCCTTTACCTTCTCGACAAAAGCATTGCCTGTGGCAAGATCATCTTCCGAGACATTGGCGGCATAAATCGTCGGTTTGAGAGTGAGCAACTGCAATACAGAAATCGCTTCTTTCTCTTCATCGGTGAGATTAGCTAAACGCGCAGGTTTGCCAGCATCGAGGGTCTCGCGGACTTTCTCTAGGGCTGCTAATTCAATTTTGGCATCGGCATCGGCGCGGGCTGCTTTACGAGTACGCTCAATACGGCGATCGACTTGAGACAAATCGGATAGGGCAAGTTCGAGGGTGATGATTTCAATATCACGGGCAGGATCGATCGAGGCTTCAACATGAATAATGTCGTCATTTTCAAAACAACGTACGACATGGACGATCGCATCACAGACTCGAATATTTCCTAAAAATTGATTTCCTAGTCCTTCGCCTTTGCTTGCTCCTCTGACCAGTCCCGCGATATCGACAAATTCGACTCTGGTGGCGATGATTTGTGCGGATTTACCGACTGCGGCGAGGGTATTTAGGCGATCGTCAGGGACGGACACCGAGCCAACGTTGGGTTCAATCGTACAAAAGGGAAAGTTGGCTGCTTCCGCCTTGGCGTTGGCAACTAGGGCATTAAATAACGTAGACTTCCCCACATTGGGTAGTCCGACAATCCCAGCTTTGAGCATGATGGCTATCTAAACGAAAACTTTTTGACATTGTGCTTATAAATTCTGTCATAAAAGTCTCACTTGATGAGACTTTTGCCAAAATATAGCTGCCAAAATAAAAGTGGCGGCGCTTTGCGCCGCCACTTTTATTTTGGGTTTTATGTCCTAAGCAAACCTCACTTAATAACAGCGAAGCCGTTTGGATAAGCGATCGCTTTCTGAGGATGGCTTAATCAAACGAGCGACATCTTGAGCGGTTGTCACATCACCTACCTGTACTAAAAGCATTGCGAGTCTCTCTAGATATTTTGCCGAATTTTGAGAGCTTGAAATTAGCGAAAGGAGATGTTGTTTTAGTAGCGATCGCGCTCGAATTTTGTCGCCTTGGCTCAGAGTCATCTCGATCACCTGAAGGCTAAATTCTAGTTTTTTATCTCTCGTATTACCAGCAAAGCCAATAAATAGTGAAGCCGAAACAGGATCGCGAAGACTAAGCATCCGCTCGCCCATGGTTGTGGCGAAGTCTATTTGATTAAGAATTTTGAGCTGCTTGGCTAAATCGAAATACCGCGATCGCAAATTGATTCCTGATTGTCGATTGATAAATTCTGACTGAATACTAATCAGCAATGATGTTCGCTTCGCCAGATCTGGCTCTATCGCAATTTGGGCTTGGATTTGCTGAAGAAATTTCTCTGCTTGATTTACCCAAGTTGGTTGTTGCAAAAGAGCTGCTGCAATTGCGCCTCGATCTCTAAGTGATGATGAATCAGATATTTGGCTTTGAGCGAGATTAAATAGGCGATCGGCTTCATTGGTATTGCCACCTTGCCGTAAAGCCTCAGCAAACATCAGTAGTCGCTTTAAATCAGTTCCGTTAGCGACCCTTTGCATCGCTTGCTTAGGTTGACCTGCTTTCGCAGCCTCTAACGCGATTTTCTCAAGCCAAAATTCACTTACATCAGATACATCAGCATCGATTTGCATCATCATTGGCTTTGGGATCAACTTTTGGGCTGCGTCAAATTTTTGGCTTTGAACTAGATCGCCGATAATGAATGGCAAAGAATTTGGAGAACCAATTTGCTTCATAAATGCCACCAGTTCTGGAGTATAGCCTTGATGATCAGATAAACTTCTCATTTCGGCACTCCATTGCATATCTTGTCGATCATCGAAGTTGCCTCGGATATTACTCGCTTTCCCATCGGCAATCATCTGAGTGAGGGCTTGTTTGGCGATTTGAGGCTGATTAGCTTTACGTGCTTCGCCAGCGATCGCTAACCATGCGATCGCGCGTTTAGCATTTGCCCGACGCATATTTGCCATGATCTCCATCAATCGAGGGAAATCACCGCTAGACGCATAGCTGACAACTAACATCGTCAATTTTGATTCTCTCTGTTCTGTATTTGCGATCGCATAAATTTTAGTGAGGACTGATTCGAGTAGTTGAGCAGACTTAGATAAATTTTTAAGTTTGGCGTAGCCACCCGCAATTTTAATCAAATTGATAGTATAAGAATCATCATCTTTGGGAAGTTGTTGCCACGCGGCTAAAGCTTTGTCGGGTTGTTCTATTTTTAAATAGAAATCAATTAATTCTTCTAGAAATTTATTACGCGCAAATAGATCTTCTAGTTTAATGGTTTGGGCAAAAGCCATATCAAAATATTTTGTGGCTCCAACTGGATTCCCAACCACAACCAGCGCTTCGGCAAGTTTCATGTAAACAATTGGGAAAGCGACTGGATTAGTCGCTGAAATTGGGCTACCGTCCAATGATTGAATTGCTAGTTTAATAGATTGCTGAGCCTTTTCTGGCTGTCCATTCTTTTGATAGATTTGAGCCGTATTGATCAGTACTAGGCTCTTGGGTACGCTATTCTCGATTGTCTTTGCCAATGCGACAATGCGATCGCTTAGCGAAATTATGCGATCTGGTGCGATCTCAGCTAACCATCGGGCATAATGTGGCAGAGATGATTGAGTTCTTTTGAGTGTGGCGATCGATAGTGCCGAATCATTTCGACTTAGCGCTTCATCAATTTCCGCGCTGATCTGAGTCCAGATCTCCTGTGGTTGAACCCATATCTCCTGTGGTTTGGGATTAGCGATCGCATTCCAGCGACGCTCGCTTTCATTTAGAAATTCGGTGCGACAAAAATTTGAAACAGGTAACCGCATCTCAGCAAAGCTAGGGTGAATCCCGCCAAATCCGCAACCTAAGATTTGGAGAGAAATTAGACTCAAAATTATTGGCGATTTCATGATGGTTCAGTTATAGCAAAGCAAGTTCTTTATCTTGGCAACACTGGTGTGACAGATGCTGGGATGGCGAAATAAGGGCTTAATTTAACAAAGCGAATTTGTTCCCCATTGAGACTGGTATGGTAAAGCCAAGACGCTTGAGCGCCGTCCCCTCTGACTGTGTCGCTAACAGCCATTACTTGCCAACCAGCAATTATGCCATTCTGGCAGTCTTTTCCAGCAGCATCTAAACAGCGATCGAAATATTGAGGTAAGACTGTCATCACTCTAGTGTTTTGAGCTAAAGCTTTTGTACGCTGGGCGATATCTTGCTTGACCTGTTCTAACACTGTTGGCGGAATACTCTGCATTCCATCTGGTGCAGGTAAATCCTCTATATTAGCTAGATTAGATTGCACATAGTAAGTATAACGGATTGCACCAGAGCGCACCCTCATTTGCCAACCAGAGGAACTAACAGTGGCACAGGTTCCTCTCGGCATAGGCGTAGGAGAATCGACACCTGAGTTACCACAGTCACTCCAAGTTACAGATTTAATGCTCTCGATATTTAAATTTGGTGCAATTGTTAGCGATCGGTTAATCACGTCTTGCATTACCGCAGATTTGACCTTTGTAGGAAGTCCATTACTACTTATCTGCTCTTTTGACCAGCGCTGCCAGTCCGCTCCTTCTTGATCGAAATTATAGATCTTTACAATATTTTCATTCGCCGCCAAAATTCGCCACTTTAGTTCATATCCTGCTAGGCAACCAGCATTGATTGGACATTGCCTCATGTTTGTCACCAATTCAGCAGCTTTAATCTGTAGATCTTTAACTGATGGAATTCTCATTTTTTTTGCCAAGGCAATGCGAACCTTTTCTGGAACACTGGCGACTGCATCAAAAGCAAAAGACTCATCATGATAAGCAAGATAAACCCAAGACTGCCCTTGTGCTTGAATGGTTACACGCCAAATTGGAAAGCTTACAATTTTTGAATCAATCTTAATATCAAAATCGCTAATTAGGATGTCTTCGACTTGAGTAATTTTCAGATATTCGTCAGCAGGTTTAGGCAATCCTAATCGAGTTCTTAAATCCTCTAAGATTTTTGCCTTTAGAGTATCTGATATGACGAGTTGATCAATATGCTTGGGTATACCTGAATCTCTTGAGCAAGCAATACTAATTAACGGCTTTGCCAAAAGTGCCGTGATACTGAGCAAAGTCACACAGCTAGAAGCAATCAATTTTGAATTTAATGATGATTTTAGTAACATTTCTATACATTCCAATACATTAAATTGCTTACTTTCCTTTTGCGTAAGTCCTAATAATCTTATGGGCATTCTACAAAGATTATTTCTCTGTTACAGAATTTGAAACGATATCATGTCCCAATCTAGTGAAATCAGGGTTTGTTTCCCCATTAATTAATATCTTTGTAAGAGACGAACATGACGATCGCGCTATAAATGATTCGCAAAGTGGTAGAAAATCAAAATTTGATACTGATGCTAACTGGAAGAATTTAGTGTTGTTTTATGAATATTTTCATGGTGATAATGGCTCAGGGATTGGTGCTAGCCATCAAACAGGTTGGACAGGGCTGGTGGCAAAACTAATCCAACAATCAAGCGAATATTCGGATTAATTTAGCGATCGCTCTCGTTGCTTGAGATGCGATCTCTAAGCGTTGGTACAATGCTTCAGGGATCTGTAAAGTAACTGTTTCAGCCCTATTGTTTAATGCGATCGCTAAATTTTTACATCTAGCGATCGCCGACTTGCCAATAGAGAAGAGTAATTTCAGCATTGATGGCAACGGGGGCATGTTGTTTGGCTGCGTCAATAATAAGTTTTCAACTTTCTGGTGGATGCCACCCAATCGTAAACCAACGTTTACGAGTAGCGACAATGACTGCATTATTCATCCGTAAAGCGATAACTGTTGTACGTCCAATCGCTGTTAAGCCTTCAATTTGAGATGCATCATTATTCCATTGAAAATGATCTTTCCAAGTGTGTTGGCGTGGATTAAACAAAGCAACAAGTTCGCCTGTTAATGGATCGATCGCTTCTGTAGTGTCAGATTTATATTCATTGCAAGTTCGACAGGCAAGGCATAGGTTTTCAATGGTATTTAGCCCTCCTTTTGAAACTGGTTGAATATGATCGATTGTCATGGGCATACCGCTATTAGCTTCAGTTGTGAGGCAATAGCTGCAACGCTTATGGTCAATTGATTCTATTTGCGATCGCAGATTTTGGGAAATATAGCCTGACACAAAATCTACCCTGCTAGTCTGGAAACGTTATGTCCGCGCCATTTTAGGATTGCGGCGGCTTGGGATTTGCGTAACATAAAGCGATCGCTATCTTTACGCAGGTTATCTAATTCCAGTTTTTCGGAATCAGTAAGTCCTGTATCTTGTTGTTTAGACAATAGGAATTCGTAGCGTTCCATTTCTAATTGAGTTTTTTGGCTACGAGCAATTTGCCATAGTGAATCGTCGTCAAGTCGATCTAAGCTGGCAAGGTCGGTTTGAAATTCTTCGGGTACGTCTTTCCATGTTGGTGGGCTGCCAATTTGTAAGGCTTGTAAAATTATGTCTTCTAGCGATCGCTGGGTTGCTCCTGCCGCGATCGCTAAACGTTGATACAATGCTTCTGGTATTTGTAAAGTAACGGTTTCAGACATATTTTTACTCAATTCAATTAGTTTTGAATTTATACCATCCAAATATTTTTAACTATATTTACCAAAGATTGATGCCTTTCTTTAACTGTAGAAACATTCCACTCTGGATAATCACAGAGATCTTTCGTTACGTCAAAAGAGACTTTTTTATTGTTTTTTCCGTAAACTTCTTTCTTTTTATCAAACGCACTATTTTGAGCTTCGGAATTTTTAGCCCCACTGATCAATGCTAGATTACCCAACTTATGTAGCCATTCAGCATGGTCTTTATCTGTGAATCTCGCACGCCAATACTCATTAAGACTGCGCTGGGGTAAGACGTGTTCGATAGTAATTCGCCCATGATAAGTTTTAGAAACACTGTCATCTTGCATTTCTTGATCTATTCTCAGAAGTATCGATTTCAAAAAATTAATTCTGTTAGGTGATGGTTCATAGATGTCATCATTTAGTGAAGAGACAAAGCCTGAGTTATCAGCATGACTTTTAATAATATCAATGATTTCTTGGAATTTCTTTCCAGAATTAATAGCGACTAAAGCTGAGAAGCAAACTATTTCTCGTTTACTTCTTACTTGCTTCTTAAACCAACCATGCATGTAGCACTTTTCAAAAATCTGAACAAATTCTTTGAATTGTTTCTTAGTAATACTTGAATCTCTATCCATTCGGTTTACAAATGCCAAAATTGGAGGAACCCATTCGTCTGAAAGTCGAGACAAGGAGCTGAAAACTTTAAATAATAAAATATCCTCGAATTCCAAGTCTTTGATCCTCTGATAATTCCGAGCAGCCTTTTGAAGATCGATAGTAAACTTTATTGCTTTATTTGCGTATACATCTGTGATCAAATCCGTATACTCATCTACTAGACTTTTGACTGCTCTATCTTTGTCTTTTTTCTGAGACAGTCTATTTTGCATTAAAAACTTATCCATGTATTCAACGCCAATTGTGTCTTCAATTCTATCCCAGTATTCTTCCACCTTATCTTGTCCCTCACCAGCCTCTTCTGCCATTTCAAAAAGACTATTTTTAATCAGATCAGATGCCGCTAAAGCCATACCCCTCGTATTTAGAACGTTAAACAATCTGAATGAAGAAGTAAAATTATCCGTCTGAACAAAAACAACGTAGACACGCTCTAATATGTATTTTGCTAAATTACAGAGAACTGCTTCATCATCAGACTTTGACAATAGATATTCCTCAATTATTTTAAAATTTTCTATATAAAGTTTTTGTGTAAAAGTTGGTGAATCGGGAATAAAACTGGAGTTCCCTTGTAAGATATAGTTATAGTAGAGATCATATTCTTTACTTCTAACTTTCAATCTGGGTTCTTGTGGTTTATCGGAAAAATCATCGATTGGCAAAACTCTTTTTTGAAGATTTTCTTTTGCTCTTTTATTATCGCTAATCAAGTCTTTCATCTTAGCAAAAATAAGACTAAGTGTCGTCAATCTTTGTTGCCCATCAACTATCTCATAAGTAGATTCACCTTTGTGTATGCAAATCAAAGTTCCAATAAAATACGGCTCTTCTGGGTTCATGGGGATAAGCACAGCTAATAGTAATCAGAATCCTCTCGGAGCAACAGTTACAGCCCTACCATGTCGCCAATAATTGTATCGACACTGTACCATTTACCCCTCAAACCCAGATGAGCCTAAAATACTCTACGTTTTCTTGGCAAAAGCTATTATATATATCTTCAATCAATTGCTCTGTGTTACTCTTGTCCCAGCTATATGGTCTTTGATAAGAAGGAACAATATATTTCTTATTCTCTGTCAGGATATCAATGATTTTTGATTCTTTAGCTTCCATTGTTTTGTTATTAGGTTTGTAATTTTAATTAGGTAATAATATAGTTGAAATCAGCCTAAAGCAAGAGTTAAATCATTATTGGCAGCATAATATCATTTTTTGTATAGTCTTTTACTTAGTGTGGTCGCCCTTTTAAAAGAGTGATCGCCATTTGTAGAGATTATTAGGTGCGATCGCCTATTTCTATTCAGTCTTTTGATGCGATTACTTTTGTCTACAAGGCTCTATTAGCGATCGCGCTTGATGATGACAAAATGCGATCAGTTTTAATACTGAGTTTTGCTAAACTAATATTAACTAGAGAGTGCATTGAGAAAATGTAGTATGAACGCAACTAAAAACGAGATAATACAACGCTTAGAAATTATCCCCAATGATAAGCTGCGAGAAGTTCTTAGCTTTTTAAACTATCTAGTGTGGAAAACTGAAAATCCTCGCACTCAAGAAGATATAGAGTGGCTAGAGCGCGACTTATCAGGTTTAGACAACTATGAACCCTATGAATGGCAAGAAGGAGAACTACAAGAAGGACTACCCGTTAAATTTATCGCAGAAACAGGGAAAATTGAGATCGGCGTATGACAAAGCATATTTTACAAATTGGTGATGTCGTAACAGCAAAATTTCCTAGTCAAAATCCTAGCGGTAGAGAACAAGAAGGCTACAGACCTGCAATTGTTGTAGGAATCCCCAGCCGATTAGGAAAACTGCGCTTTCCTCTAGTCTTCGTTGTACCGATGACAACGGATCGAGGACAAGAATGGGCTGACATCAATCCTAATTTATATGTGCGATTTTCGGCTGGTATAGCTGGATTAAAATCTCCATCAATTGCTCTATTAGATCAAGTTCGTGCAATAGATATTTATCGCATTGTGGCATATCGTGGCAGCCTCACACCTCAACAATATGAAGCGATCGCAGAATCCCTTCAAAAAATAATGGAACCTTAGACAAAGCTTCATCACCATTTGTAGAGATTATTTGTGCGATCGCATATTTCTGCCTTACATAAATTCTGTCTTGTGAGGCGACTATTTTTGTCTGCAAGGCTCTGTTAGCGATCGCGCTTGATGATGACAAAAGGCGATAGTTGAAGTAATTTTTTGCTGAGGATAGCCCTATGAAAACACCCAAAACATTTAATTAATCTTTTATCGTAAGTACAGGTATCGATTAACCAAATCTGTTAGGGTGAATTAAAATCTAGTAAGAACATGTAAAGAATGAGCATCAATTTTGGAAGAGAGATTTGTGGCGATCGCACTAAATCAGAAGAATATGAATGGCTAGTGACTAATGGTATCGGCAGCTATGCCTCTGGCACGATCTCAGGTATGCTGACCCGTCGATATCATGGCTTATTGGTAGGCGCACTCAAACCACCATTAGAGCGATCGCTCTTGCTCTCCAAATTAGATGAAACCGCAAAATACAGAGATCAGCATTATCCTCTTCATACCAATCGTTGGGCAGATGGAGCTGTGAATCCATCAGGTTATCAAAATATTGAAAGTTTTACATTAGAAGGAACCATACCCAAATGGAGATTTGCCTGTGCTGATGCGATACTCCAAAAGCGGATATGGATGCAGCATGGACAAAATACTACCTATATTCAGTATGTTCTAGAGCGCGGTAGTTCTCCTATGATGCTCTCAATTAAAGCATTAGTTAACTATCGTGACTATCACGGCAATACCATCGGTGACAATTGGCAAATGCAAGTAGATCGCATTGAGAAAGGAGTTTGTATTAGGGCTTTCCCGACCGCAACTCCATTCTATTTGCTAAGCGATAGCAGTAATTTTACGCTTGCTCATGATTGGTATAAAGGATTTGACCTCGCGATAGAACGAGAGCGTGGATTAAGCGATCGCGAGGATCATCTTCATGTTGTTACTTTTGATATAAAACTGGAAGTGGGAGAGGCTTTAACTATTCTTGCTAGCACAGATGCGAGAGCTTCCTTAGATAGCAAAGTTGCTTTACAACTAGAGCGCGATCGCGAAACAAAGCTTTTAGGGACTTGGCACTCTTTTTATTCCCTAAACTATTCCTCCAAAATCTCAACTCAGTCCGCACCAGATTGGATTAAGCATTTAGTGCTTGCAGCCGACCAATTTATAGTGGATCGTCCTGAACTAGATAATGGCAAAACGATTATCGCAGGATATCACTGGTTCTCTGACTGGGGAAGAGATACGATGATTAGTCTGGCAGGATTAACATTGGCAACGGGTCGTCCAGAAATAGCGCGTTCCATTTTACTCACCTTTGCCCAATATCTTGATCGCGGAATGCTTCCTAATCGCTTTCCTGATGTCGGTGAGAAGCCAGAATACAATACGGTCGATGCCACACTTTGGTACTTTGAAGCAATCCGCGCCTACCATGCGACAACTGGAGACGATCAACTATTGCATCATCTCTTTCCCGCGCTAGAAGAAGTTATCGATTGGCATTGCCAAGGTACTCGCTACAACATCCATCTCGATAGCGACGGCTTGTGAATCAGGAGTGCAACTCACTTGGATGGATGCCAAGATCGGTGACTGGGTGGTCACGCCTCGCATTGGCAAGCCTGTAGAAATTAATGCACTCTGGTATTGTGCCCTTGCGACAATGTCCTCGATCGCGCAAAAGATTGGCAAGCCCCATGATCGCTATGAGAAACTCGCAGAGCGAGCCAGAATAGGATTTCAGCAGTTTTGGAATCCATCAACTGGCTATTGCTATGATGTCTTAAATTCAGACGGCACAGCATGTCACGATGATACTCTACGCCCCAATCAAATCTTTGCCGTATCTCTGCCTATCTTGCCCCTATTAACTGAAGTTCAACAAAAAAGTATTGTTGAGGCATGTGGGCGATCGCTACTCACTTCCTACGGATTGCGATCGCTATCTCCCGATCATCCAGACTATTGCGGACATTATGGTGGTGACTCATATCAACGAGATAGTGTTTATCATCAAGGAACCGTATGGGGCTGGCTGCTGGGCGCATTTATACGGAGCCATCTGCGCGTTTATCAAAATCCCGAACAGGCTTACTCTCTACTTCAGCCGATGTCTCATCACCTGCTTGCAGGATGTTTAGGCAGTCTGAGTGAAATCTTTGATGGTGATGCCCCGATGCGATCGCGTGGTTGTATTGCTCAAGCTTGGACTGTTGCTGAGGTTCTCCAAACTTGGATATTTATCGAGAACTCCAAAAGATGAGAGGAGTCGCTTCGCGACTCCTCTCATCTTTTGGTCAAAGTGCCTGCTAAGCAGGCACTTTGACCTTTTTGGGGTTTAGTTTTTATAGAGTTTTATCGATCGCTAAAAGCGTATGTAACAAGACATTTGCTCCCTGAGCGCATTGCTCAGGCGAAGTATACTCATCCTGCGAATGACTAATCCCATTAAGACTGGGCACAAAAATCATGCCCATATCCGTAAAACGTCCAATCTCTTGAGCGTCATGCCCTGCGCGACTAGGTAAGTAGTCATAACTGAGTTTGAGTTCTTCACAAACCTTCGCGATCGCTTCCATTAGTTCGGGTTTGGCGGGAGTTGGCAGCACATGCAGTTTCTGCTCAATGGTAAATTCTGTACCTGTACTTTCAGCGATCGCCTCACATTCTTTCTCAATCTGTGCGATTAAATATTGCAGATTCTCTTCAGAGAGGTCGCGCAAATCAATGCTCATATCTACACGAGCTGGCACAACATTAGTTGCGTTAGGCGAAACAGTCATATGTCCTACAGTAGCTACTTGTTCGCCCTTCGTTTCCACCCCAAGGCGATTGATTGCCAATACCAGTTGAGAAGCCGCAACGAGAGCATCTTTTCGCATATTCATCGGCGTTGTCCCCGCATGATTAGGACGACCAATAATTGTCACCATGAAACGATATTGACCAACGATACCTGTAACCACGCCGATTTGTTTATCTAATGCTTCAAGTACGCCGCCCTGCTCAACATGCAATTCGATAAACGCTGCAATTTGGTGCTGATCTCGTTTAGCAGTATGGAGCTGATCCCAATCACCACCAACATTTTTTAAACAATCTTGAATCGATGTGCCATCTTTACGGCGATAACGTTCTGGATCAGTGGGAGCATTACCCGCGATCGCTTTACAGCCAATCACACTATTTTCTTCATCGGAAAAAACTATTACTTCAAAGGGATGACGCAGCCGTATCTGGCTTTCTTGAAATACCTTCGCCACTTCGATTCCCGCCAAAACGCCGAGACAGCCATCGAACCTCCCTCCAACTGGTACGGTGTCAATGTGCGAACCTGTCGCCAAAGCTGCTGTTCCTGATTCTGTTCCTGCATAAGTACCGATAATATTACCAACAGCGTCACTTCGTACAGACATGCCTGCTTCTAACATCCAAGTTTTTATTAATTGACGAGCCTGTATGTCTTCTTCAGAAAAAGCGAGCCTGCACACTCCACCGTTGGGCAGCTTGCCAATCGTTGCAAGTTCAGCAAGACTGCGATCAAGGCGATCGCAATTGATTGCTAATTTGGGGAGTGTCGCTATCATGACTCAGATTATTCCTTGAAGATTTGTTAAGTAGATTATGAATACAATATACTGTATACAATGGATTTGTGATTTTTTTGAATTACGAGTTATACCAATTCACAAAAGTGTGGCAACACTTCAGTGAATTTAAGACCAAACCCTGTAAGGGCTTTAAAAACACAAAATGGCATAGCAATTTAGTGTTTTGGTATTATGCAGCTACATGATTCGTAATTCGTAATTTGCTATAAATTGTTCATGCAGATTTTAGGAGATTTCTGATAGTTGCTCTCATCACCTCGTCCACTTCAGCGTTCACAATCTTTACGCGAGCAAACCTATCAGGTTTTGCGCTCAGCTATTTTGTCAGGTGAACTTTTAGCAGGTTCTCGTTTAGTAGAGACTCAAATTGCCGAAAAATTACAAGTTAGCCGCACCCCAATACGGGAAGCTCTACAGCAGCTACAGCAAGAGCAACTTGTTACAACCGATGAAAATGGCAATCTGCGGGTAGTTAGCTTCTCAATAGCCGATGCTAAACATCTCTATCGTTGTCGCTTGGTACTAGAGCAAGAATCAGTATTAGAAGCCTGTAAAAATGCCACTGATGAGCAATTAGGAAAAATCGAGTTCGCGATTCAACAAGCAGAAAAAGCGATCGCCCAGCAGCCAAATCAACTAACAAGCTACCAGTTACTACATATTGATTATCAATTTCATAGAGCGATTGTTGAATGTTCTGGTAATCATTGGCTAGCACTTTTATTAGAGCAACTATTCGACAAGATGGCTTTATTGCGGATGCAGACAGTACAACAAAATCTCAAGGTTTTAGAGATCCGTTCGGAGCATCGTCAAATTTATGAAGCGATCGTAAAACGAGATTACGAAGCGGCTTTCACTGCTCTTAGTAATCATTTAATGTCCAGCCAAGCTAGAGTTATCCGCGAAATAGAACAACTGCAAAGCCAACAGACATAGAAAAAGGAAAATTCTGAATAATTTTTCCTTTTAAGTAATTAGTACTAGAATCTTTTATGCTTAAGTAAGCTTGGGATACAGTTCGTTACAAAATCAATGGATGGGGCAATGGACGAGTTAAGCGATGTGCTAGCGTTGGCAACCGATGAAGAATTATCCCAAATTGCGGATATCCTCTTTCGGCGCAAGTTCAATCCTCTTGATTATTTTGCGACTCCGCCCATTAAAGAATTACAAAGCTGGGATCGCGATGAACTGATCGATGCGATCGCTAAGCGTTTCAAATTTCTAGCTGCCGATGGTCTGACAGTTTTGCGCCGCAAAACTGATAATGTCAGCTATCGAGAAGTCCTCGAAAGGGTATGTCAACATCTAAATATCAAATATTCTAAAAATCAAACCATCGAAGATATCGAATCAGAATTATTTCTGAATTTAATTAGCAATTCATGGAAAAAACTGTCATCTCAAGAACGTTCTAGCATTGATGATTCGATGCAAGCAGCGCTCACTGAGTCAGATTTACAAAAGTCCTTGCCCCTTGATGCTCAGCGCAATCCTATGAGCTTATTAGTCAAAGGCGGCAGTGCGATCGCGGTGAGTACAGTGATTCGTTCAGCAGTATTAACTGCGATCGCTAGACAAATGGCATGGCATTTTGCATCTTATCAAGTTGGTTATGAAGTACTTAAAGCTGGTGGGACAGCGATCGCTACTCGTCTAAATGCTTATGTCTCTACCTATCTCGCGAAACGGGGAATGGCGGTAGCGGCAACTCAATATACGGCGGCGCGGACTGTGTTTTCGGTGATTACGCCTGCGCTCTGGGGGCTGTTTTTTGCTGATTTAGGTTGGAGGGCGATCGCCACTAATTATGGGCGAATTATTCCTGCTATTTTCATTGTTGCCCAAATAAGATTACTGAGAATGTCTTGATTTTCACCAGGGAGTTGCGATGCAACTCTCTGGTGAGGCGTGCAAACAAAAAAAAACTCACGTAGTGAGTTTCTTTTTGTTTGCACTACAATAATAATATGTTACGGATTGTTAAGATAAATCCTGTATGAAACTCTCATCTCCTCCAAGCACATCTCCTCCTGCAAATCCGTCTCTCAATAGGGGAATCACCTCAGCATGGAATCGCATCGAAGAACCGATGTGGCAAGGCAGCGAAGCCGACATTCGGAAAGGTTTGCCATTTAACCTACTATCGCCCACTTGGCAAATGTTCTTGATGGGCGATGGTGCACCAACTCGGCATTTACAGCTATTGACTCAATCAGAAATCTCTGTAGATGTGGTTGCCATGACTCCAATCGGAGATAGTGACGATAATGCGCCATCAGACATTACCGCGATCGCAGCACCTCGAATTCGCCGTCAGATTTTTTTGCGATCGCAGCAAACGGGAGAGATATTTTCCCATGCAACCTCTTGGTGGTCTGAGGCAACGATGCAGAAATATCTCAAAGATCCATCACTGCCAATTTGGGTCAGCCTTAACCAAAAGTACACAGAGCTTTATCGTGATCTCAAAGGTATTTATAAAGGACATTCTCCCAATTTAGCTGAAGCTTTTGGCTATCCTGAGATTGACACTTATTGGGGCAGGCACTATTTGTTGTGGCATGGAGGCGAACCCATCACCATGATTTATGAAATCTATTCACCAGCGATCGGTAAATATCTTGGTTCTAGCAGCCTTTAAAAATAAAACCCATTAAAACCTTCAAAAGTGCCGCTTCGCGGCACTTTTGAAGGTTTTACAAGCACAAAATGGCTACACCATTTTTGTGCTTGTAAAGCCCTTATAGGGTTTGGTTTTTAATTCACAAAAGTGTGGCAACACTTTTGTGAATTGGTATTAATGGGCTTTACGGCAATTACCGAGCAAACCTAAACCAAGAAAGATTTTGAAGGCGTTGCAAAGCAACGCCTTCAAAATCTTTCTTGGTTTAGGTTTGAGCGCAAAGCGCTGTTATAATCACTGTCTATAGATAGTCGGTGAATGCATTGATTGCTATTTATCCTGGTAGTTTCGATCCCATTACTTTTGGACATCTCGATATTATTAAGCGCGGTAGTCATCTATTTGATCGCGTGATTGTTGCTGTTTTACGCAATCCTAATAAAAGCCCTCTATTTACGATGGAGGAAAGAATGATCCAAATTCGTCAAGCAACTCAACATCTAGATAATGTTGATGTTGACACCTTTACAGGGCTCACTGTCACCTATGCCCACCTCAAGCAAGCACAGGTTTTAATTCGAGGATTAAGAGCAGTTTCAGATTTTGAATTGGAATTACAGATGGCTCATACCAATAAAACCTTGGCAAATGATATCGAGACGGTTTTTCTATCTACTTCCAATGAATATAGTTTTTTGAGTAGTAGTGTAGTGCGTGAAATTGCTCGTTTTGGTGGAGAGATCGGACATTTAGTCACAACTGAAGTTGCGATCGCGCTAAGACAAAAATTCCAGCAGCCTTAATCTTTCCATTGCTAAGGAATGAAAACTAATTAAAACCAAAATTTGTTGGGGCGGGCAAAGCCCACACCAACAAATTTTGGTTTTAATTGCACAAGTTAATTAATTTTCATTCGCAAGGTGATTTCTCATTTAAAATTTTCCCCATCCTAACCATCTCCTTGCAAAGGAACAAGATTTCTAGTTTTCCCCCTTTGCAAGGGGGAATTAAAGGGGGTAATTCCAACTTTTATCAAAATATCCTAAAGTAATTCCATAAAATAAATTACCCAAATTTGTAAGGTTGGGTTAGTAATTAGGACTTCTGACTGACATCTTTTTGGTCTTTAAGCTGATATAAAATAGATTATGGAGCTAATCGCGTTTGTTTGCGTCAAGAGTATTATGCAAACTTAATCAACGATGAGGAGCGAAATCATGAAAATTCCAGTTTTAAATAAAAGTACTTGGTTTGGGCTAGTGGCGGCGGCGGTTGTCGGTGGATCTGGTGCGGCAGTGCTTGTGCATGGCACTTTTAATAATCAGCCTAATCCCCAATCATCAGCACCAGCGAGTATCAACCAAGTAACCCAATCACCACCACCTGCAACCAGAGCCGTGGATGGTCAGTTGGCTGTTTATTGGATCGAGTCTAGTAAAAATAAACTGATCGCTGTACCGATCGCCATTAAAGCCAAAAGCAATGATGAAGCGATCGCGTCAGTAATCAACATGCTAATTACTGAAAAGCCTCCTGAATCGCAACTTTACAGTGCCATCCCTGTAGACACGCAAGTATTAAGCGCAACGACAAAAAACAAGGAAATTCGGATTAATTTATCTAAAGCTTTTACTAGCGGCGGTGGCTCGGCATCCATGCAGGGTCGGATTATTCAAGTTTTATACACAGCAACGACTTTAGAACCCGATGCAAAAGTCTTTTTGTCCGTTGAAGGTAAACCGTTAAAACTTATCGGCGGTGAGGGGTTAGAAGTCCCACAGCCAATGACCCGCAAAGATTTTGCACTAGATTTTTAGTAATATGCGGCGCTTTGCGTCGCGTATTACTACCCATGATAGTTTGTAGTTAATTATGTCGCCAATCAACTTGCCTGATATTGACAGCCTTAGCCTCATTGAGCAAGTTTCTCAAATGGTGGTGGTTCGCGCTTGCGGGATGCTTTATGATCACCAAATCGAGTATCCGCAGTGGGAATTAACCAGTGCAAAATTGCAAACTTTAATTAGTGAATATGGGGTTGGCGGTGTAATTTTGCTTGGAGGGAGTGCGCCTGAAGTTGCCCTGAAAACGCAGCAAATGCAATCATGGGCGAAAGTACCTTTGTTGATTGCCGCAGATATCGAAGAAGGGGTCGGACAACGCTTTAGTGGTGCAACATGGTTTCCGCCACCGATGGCATTACAAGCGGTTTCCATGAAATATGCCGAGGCGATGGGTAAGATCACGGCGGAGGAAGCTTTAGCGATCGGTATCAATTGGTTACTTGCGCCGATTGTTGATGTCAACAACAATCCTGAAAATCCTGTAATTAATGTACGGGCTTTTGGGATTACCGCTGGTGAGGTGATGGGAGCAACGAGGGGATTTATTGCTGGTGCAAAGCAGTATCCTGTCATGACCACCGCAAAACATTTCCCAGGACATGGGGATACTTCGGTGGATTCGCATTTACAAACACCAACCCTACTTCACGATCGCCAAAGATTTGAGAATGTTGAGTTTCCGCCTTTTGTCAATGCAATTTCGGCGGGTGTTGATGCGATTATGAGTGCACATATTTTAGTGCCAGCGTTAGATCGCAAAAATATCGCTACCTTGTCGCATCATATTCTCACAGGCATTTTGCGAACCGAATTAGGCTTTGATGGGATTATTACCACTGATGCTCTGATCATGTCAGGCATTGCTAATTTGGGTAGCCCTGAAGCGATCGCTGTGCAGGCTGTAAAAGCTGGTGTGGATATTTTATTAATGCCCATCGATCCAATTGCTGCAATTCATGCAGTTTGCGCAGCAGTGGAATCCAAAGAAATAGATCGAAATCAAATACGAGATTCAGTCCAAAGAATTTGGAAGGCAAAACAGAAAGTTTGCGGTATTCCTCCTAATCTAAAAAAATTAGGTAATCCTCTGAATCTGGGAATTGCGAAGTCTATTGCCACAAAGTCCATTAACGTCTATTCTGCGCTTTCAAAACTACAACCTGACAATGTTAACGATCTAGAAGCAAATTATTTAAATTTGATTATTGTTGACGATCCACTGACCTGTGAAGAGTTTCTCAATGCGCGATCGCCTGCGGTATTATTGCTTAAAAACAGTGGCTATCAACGTATTGTGGCAGATGGTTTGACCTTATCCACTCTAGAATTTGCCCAATTCTCGCAAATCTTTATCCAGATCTTTAGTCGAGGCAATCCATTCCGAGGCAACACCAATCTGCATGAAAAGATTAAAAATTTAGTTGCCGAATTGGTGTTAGAGCATAAATTGCAGGCTGTAGTTCTCTATGGAAGCCCATACGCATTGGATCGCTTGTTGCCTTTATTGCCAATTCAAATGCCTTGGGGCTTTGCCTATAGCCAGCAGCCAGAGGCACAGGAGGCAGTTTTACAAAAGCTAGGATTTGGTCAAATCTAAATATGGCAATTTTATTTAGGTTATTTAAGTTTACTTTGATTGCTTTCATCACACCATTAACTTTGTTGGCTTGCAATTCTCTTTCTATTAACAAATTGCCCTCGCCAAGTAATCAATTAGAGAGTAAACCCCTCACGTCACTTCCCCCCATAGCGCCGAAAAACATAGAGCCAGAGAGGATTCCCGACGCTCCATATTTACAAACGCCCCCAGAAGTAGTGCTGAAAATGCTTGAAATGGCAAAGGTAAATAAGAATGACGTTGTTTATGATCTAGGTAGTGGCGATGGTCGAATCGTGATTGCGGCTGCCCAAAAGTTTGGCGCAAGAGCTATCGGCATTGAGATCGATCCTGAATTAATTAGGGAATCTGATCGAGAGTCAAAATTAGCGATCGCTAAAACACCAGAAATTAGCGATCGCATTCAATTTATCAAACAAGATTTTTTTAAAACAGATTTGCGTGATGCAACCGTAATTACACTATACCTTCTACCACAAGCAAACCTTCGTGTACGCTCCGAAATTTTACCTAAATTAAAGAAGGGAACAAGAATTATTTCCAATGAATATGATTTAGGAGATTTACCTCCTAATCAAACTGAAACAATTAAAGTTGGCAATCGTGAATATAGAATTTATCTTTGGATTTTAGATTAACAGATTATCCTGAACATTTGATGAGCATTACTTTACAAAGTTTTTCTTGTTTTTTATGCTAATCTGTTGCCTATCTTGTTCTAGTCAGTTTGTCCATTGAGAACCACAATATTTACTAAAATCGTTGTAGTTGTGATTTCTTTAATTACGGCTTTTCCTGCTCACGCAAATAGCGATCATGTCTGTCCTGCGCAGTTACAAAAAGAGGTGGAAAGAGTCGCTCAGTCACCTAAATTGCAACCATCGAGAGTGGGTGTATTTGTGCAAACTAATGAGACTAATCCGCAAATATTAGTCAATCTTGATGGTGATCGATTCTTTATTCCATCATCTAATGCCAAATTATTCATCACTGCGATCGCGCTAAAAACACTAGGTGCAGACTATCGTTTTGCTACCCGTTTGATGTCACACAATTTGCCCAATAGCAAGGGTGAATTAGAAAATGGACTGTGGCTTTTTGGCTCAGGCGATCCTAGTTTTCGTTCGGCAACTGGTTTAAAATCGCTAGTAACACAACTTAAAAATAAAGGTGTAAAGCGAATCAATGGTGGAATTTGGACTTTGACATCTCGTAAAGGTGCGGAAGTTGCAGGGAGCTGGGAATGGTCTGATTTACAAGAATATTATGCAGCGATCGCATCTCCCTTCACGATTAATGAAAATGCGATCAACTGGACTATTAGCCCTGACACAAATGGTAACCCTGCAATTTTTACATGGGAAACGCCTGAATTAGCTAGGGATTGGCGAGTACAGAATCAAGCAATTACAGGTACTTCTGATTCAAAGTACAGCTTAAAAGTCGTTCGCCCCTATTGTCAAAAAGTCCTAATCATCTCTGGGGTAATTCCTGAAAAGTCAGAGCCAGAACTAGGTGGCGTAGCTATTCCCAATCCTGAAGCTAATTTTTTAGATTTATTGCGTCAGGAACTAGCGGTACAGGGCATTACGGTTTCTCAAAATATTTCTACCGATACCTCCAAGAGACTTCCACCCACCCAAAATTTAGCGATCTCTTATTCACTGCCGCTCTCGCAATTAATTATTACCACCAACAAGGATAGCAATAATCTCTACGCAGAATTACTACTAAGAGCTTTAGGAGATCGTCTTGATGAAAATAATCCCGAAGACAATCTACTGGGTGGCATGATCACGGTTAACAAGTATTTGCAATCTATCAATACCCCTCCATATACGTTTCTAGCCGACGGTTCTGGGCTATCACGTCGAAATTTAACAACTCCCAGAGCGATCGTTCAACTTTTGCAAAGTGTGGCTAGCGATCAGAATTTTCGTAAATCTTTGGCAGTCTCCAATGTCGATGGCACATTAACCAATCGATTTAAAAACACTTCGGCACAAGGGTTAATTCAAGCCAAGACGGGAACATTGACTGGTGCGATCGCATTGTCAGGATATGCTAATCCTCAAAATCATCGGGAAGTCATTTTCAGTATCATCATTAATAATAGTAATCTTCCATCAAGGGAGTTACAGCAATATATTGATGCGATCGCCTTATTGTTAACTCGCCTTGAACCTTGTTAATGAAAAAATCTGCTGTTCAAAAGAAATTCCTCTTCATTGCTTTTATAGCTTTAACAATAGGAAGTATTGTCACAATAATTGCTTGGTCTATCCAAGACCCATCCCAAACAAATTCTTCTGAGGCAAACCCTGCTCTATGTCCAACCATGTCAGATAACTTAAGTAAATCCAAGAGTTTGAAGTTTCATCCCATCAAAGTTGTTGCTGAACCTTGGCGTGGTGAGCACCATGTTTACTCCATCTTTGCTTTACCTTTGCAGTACAAAGAGATCTATCATCGTTCTCAGCTATTGGTTAAGGATACCGATACCCCTTGGGATGTCACTCCCACCGATGGGCTTAAATATGGCGAGATAGTCCCTGAAGACTCCTTTTTAGTAATTGGATTTTTCCCTACTCGTCTGACTTTATGGTATTGGGTAAGTGGTCGTTTTGACGAACTAAGACAGCCTTGCAATTGGACTCTCCATCTTTTCCCTAGATAAATAATACCAATTCACGAAAGTGTGACTACACTTTTGTGAATCAAAAACCAGACCCAGTAATGGTTTTTAAATTAAGAAATGGCGTAGCCATTTCTTAATTTGGTATAACGCCGCTTTTTTCTTTGCTGATGTTTGCGATGAAGGCTACGATAAAAACAACAAAAAATGTTTGCCGCTTGTCAGTGGTGATCTAGGAAATTGAAAACATGGGAAATTTTGGCAGTTGGCTGATTAAGCTGGGGCAAAGTTGTTTACTGATCGGACAAATCATCACCCATGTTTTGATCTATCGCCGATTCCATTGGCGTAACACAATCGAGCAAATGTCAATTGTTGGAACCGAGTCTCTGCTGATTACTTTGATTACAGCTTCCTTTGTGGGGGCTGTATTTACAATCCAAGTAGCACGAGAATTTATTAACTTCGGCGCACAACAGGCGATCGGGGGGATTTTGGCGATCGCCTTAGCCCGTGAGCTAATTCCTGTTCTGACGGCGGTAATTATTGCGGGGCGCATAGGTTCAGCATTTGCAGCAGAAATTGGCACAATGCAAGTAACTGAGCAAATCGATGCGCTCTATATGTTAAGAACAAATCCTGTGGATTATCTAGCAACCCCTCGTGCGATCGCCTGTTTATTAATGTTGCCTATCCTCACGATTTTGGGATTTTTAACAGGTATGGCTGGTGGCTTGTTTCTATCTCAAGCCATGTACGCTATTCCCTACAACATGTTTCTCAATTCTGTGCAAAATTTACTCAAGTCTTGGGATTTAATCGCAGCGCTAATTAAATCTAGTATTTTCGGGGTTTTAATTGCCGTTATCGGGACAACTTGGGGATTGACCACCACTGGTGGTGCAAAGGGCGTGGGCGAGTCCACTACCACCGCAGTTGTTACCGCCTTACTAGCTATCTTTATCAGTAATTTCTTCCTGTCATGGGTTTTCTTCCAAGGTATCGGCTCATCCCTTACTGGTTCATAAGCATCAATAAGATTTATTTAAGTAATCGGATATGGTAATGATTGCTAGCTCCCAACAGTCAGTAAACTAGAAACAGCAGTCTAGAATTTGGGAGAATGAGATCGTGACTAATACCAAGCCCCGCGATGTCCAAGCAATTTATATTGCCGACGAAACCTTTGCTCTGCGATCGCGTAGTTGGAATCGCCTGCGGTTTGAAATTGAATATGCTCTCGAAAAAGGGACAACAGCAAACTCTTTCTTAATTCAAGGCAAATTTTTAGCGCTGATCGATCCACCTGGAGAGACTTTCACCGCGATTTATCTAAAAGAATTGCGTGAGCGCATTAACATTGGCGATATCAGCTATGTGATTCTTGGTCATGTCAACCAGAACCGCATTGAGACACTAAAGGCTTTGCTCGAAATTAATAGTCGCATCACCTTTATTTGTACTAATCCAGGGGCGATCGCACTCCGTCAAAGCCTAGGCGAAAAAGTCAAAATTCAAGTTGTACGGGGTGAAGAAACCCTTGATCTAGGTAAAGGTCACATCCTCAAATTTATCCCTACTTCTACACCGCGCCATCCTGACGAGCTTTGCACATATGACTCAAAAACTCAGGTTTTATATACCGATAAATTTTTTGGATCGCATATCTGTGGCGATCAAGTCTTTGACGAGGGTTGGAGTCATCTATTAGGCGATCGCCGTTATTATTTCGATAGCACGATGGCAAACCAAGTCCGCCAAGTTGAAGCAGCTTTAGAAAAGTTAACCGTTATGCCTGCGGTGTTTTATGCTCCTGGACATGGACCAATGTTGAAGCATGGTTTGCATGAACTGGTCAATCTCTACCGTCAATGGAGTGAAGCTCAAAAGCAACAAAACATCTCCGTAGCGTTGCTGTTTGCTTCGGCATATGGCAATACGACCACGATCGCTAATGCTTTGGCACGAGGCATCACTAAGGCAGGTGTTGCTGTCGAGTTAATTAATTGTGAAACCGCCGAACCAGAAGAGATCAAAATTGCGATCGAGAAATCCTCTGGTTTCTTGATTGGTTCGCCAACTTTGGGTGGACATTTGCCAACACAGGTGCAAACAGCTCTAGGTATAGTTTTATCTACAGCGACCAAGAGCTATCAAGCAGGTGTATTTGGCTCCTATGGATGGAGCGGTGAAGCTGTGGATATTATGTCTGGAAAGCTGAAGGATGCTGGCTATACTCTTGCTTTTGAGCCGATTCGGATTAAGTTCACGCCTACCGAGGCAACTTTACAAGTTTGTGAAGAGACGGGAACAGATTTTGCACAAGCGCTGAAGAAAGCCAAAAAAGTTCGTACAACTCTTAATCCAGGGAGTACCGTGGAGCAAGCCGTAGGTCGGATTGTTGGCTCTCTATGTGTCTTGACTGTGAAACGCGGCGAAATCTCCACAGCGATGCTTGCCTCTTGGGTGTCACAAGCATCATTTAATCCTCCAGGTCTAACAATTGCAGTTGCCAAAGATCGTGCTATCGAGACTTACTTGTTTGAAGGCGATCGCTTTGTTTTGAATATTCTTGAACAGGGTAAACAACTCCGCAAACATTTCATGAAAAAATTTGCACCTGGTGAAGATCGATTTACGGATGTACAGGTGGAACCGACTGAAGGAGGTCTAATTTTGCCTGATGGATTAGCCTTTTTAGAATGCAGAGTGATGCAGCGAATGGAATGTGGTGATCATTGGCTTATCTATGCGATCGTGGAGAATGGCAAGCTATTGCAATCTAATGGATTAACAGCCATTCATCACCGCAAAACAGCTAGTAATTATTAAAAGAATTTGTGCTGACCTCAAGGCGATTTATACGGCGGCAACGGAATCGGAGGCGGAGTTTAACCTTGAACTCTCTGCTGAGAAATGGGACAAGCAATATCCATCAATTAGCAAGTCTTGGCGCAGTCATTGGGCGAACATTATCCCTTCTTTGCTTTCCCCCCTGAGATTCGTAGAGCGATTTATACCACCAAGGCACTTGAGTCAATGAATAGCAGTTTGAGAAAAGTGATTAAGTCCCAACAGATTTTCCCCTCTGATGACGCTGCTTTCAAGCTGGTTTATTTGGCAATGCGGAATATCTCGAAGAAATGGACAATGCTGATTCGGGATTGGAAACCTGCACTTAACCGCTTTGCTATCCTCTTTGAGGATCGTCTCCACTTCTAGTTTCTAGACTTTACACATTTTACTTGACAGTCTCGTCTGGCTGTCAGTGTGAGCGCTATCGGCTTGCGGCGGAAGGGATGAAGACCTTATTAGGCTTTTTAAGTGTCTGTACGGTTGAACTTTTACAGGTTACTTAAGTAGGCACGCTTAATTAACCTGTAAAAGTTCAACCCATAAGGTTGCGCCCCGCAGGGGCGCAACCTTATGGGTTGGGGTAATTTATTCTGCACAGGTACTTATCTCTATCGCAATTAAACTGATGCTCCTGCGGTTGAGATTCTCTCTCCTGTCCAAATTCAAGTCTTAAAAGCTAGATTCCCTAAATCTCCTCCTGTTTTAAATGTTGCTTGGGCTATCGAATCCATTGCTTTCCTTGGCGGTTATCTTGAACATCGTCGTAAATCTCCCATTGGTATTCAAATCCTCTGGCGTGGCTGGTCTAATTTACGTGAACTTTGCCAAGGTTGGCTTCTTGCTCAAATTCATACTTAACGGGAAAAGTAAGATGATCACAGATACACTTCTGAGAAAGCGATACAATCCTAAAAAATATAACTCTTATGAAAAACTTTTTAGCTTTTAATGTTCTGATTGCTACTTCCATTCTCCTATCTTCTCTGCCATCACCAACAGAAGCATCCTTACGCAAAAATAAAAGCTTTGAACAATGGTGTCTGCAAAAGAATGCTCTTCCTAATGAAACTAAAAAGACAATTGAAGTGTTACTAAAGAAAGCCGACACACAAGACTGTAAGTTAGCTGAGGCAAAGCTTAACAGACCATCTTCAGTACTTTATCTTGAATACAATCAAATCAGTGACATTAAGCCTTTAGCAGATTTAACTAATTTGACTGAACTCTATCTTAGTATCAATGAAATTACTGATATTAGACCACTAGAGGGCTTAACGAACTTGACTAAACTCAGTCTTGCTCGCAATAAAGTCAGCGATATAAAACCTCTAGCAGGCTTGACTAAACTGATCGTTCTCTATCTTGGAGACAATCAGATCAGAGATATTAAGCCATTAAAGGGTTTGAGAAACTTGACAGATCTTTTGCTCAACAACAATCAAATCATCGATATTAAGCCTCTAGCAGGTTTGACTAATTTGATAGAACTCTACCTATACAATAATCAAATCAATGATATTAAGCCTCTTGTCGGTTTAACTAATTTGACAGATCTCGCGCTTTACGCCAATCAAATTAGTGATGTTAAGCCATTAAAAGATTTGATTAATTTGGAGAGACTCGGTCTTGGCAACAATCAAATTAGTGATGTTAAGCCATTGGTAACCTTGACTAAATTGACTGCGCTGTGGCTAAGCGGCAATCCAATTACCGAGAAGATTTGTCCCGTTAAACTAAGTACCATTTGCCTGTTTTAGTTTTTTTACTATAGCAATGTAAGTTTTGCTTAGGACATAAACCCCAAAGGAAAAGTGGGGGGGGGGGGGGGGGGGGGCGGTGGGGGGGGGGGGGGGGGGGGGGGGGATATTAAGCCTCTTGTCGGTTTAACTAATTTGACAGATCTCGCGCTTTACGCCAATCAAATTAGTGATGTTAAGCCATTAAAAGATTTGATTAATTTGGAGAGACTCGGTCTTGGCAACAATCAAATTAGTGATGTTAAGCCATTGGTAACCTTGACTAAATTGACTGCGCTGTGGCTAAGCGGCAATCCAATTACCGAGAAGATTTGTCCCGTTAAACTAAGTACCATTTGCCTGTTTTAGTTTTTTTACTATAGCAATGTAAGTTTTGCTTAGGACATAAACCCCACACAAAAAACCCCCCAACCAAAGGGGGGGGGCGCTGCCCCCCCCCACTTTTCTACACTGCTGGATCTCAACATAAAGCTGGCAGTTGCGCTGCTACAGCTTCTTGGTTTATGCATTTGAGTCAGACTTAAAGCTGAACTCCGTGCCGTTGAGAATACGCTCGATATTAGAGCGATGTAACCAGATTACAAAAATGCAGCCGACAGTTACAAAGCTTGAATAAAAAATATTCCCTTGCAATGTCCACATCAAAACTGGGGCAGCAGCGGCTGCCGAAATCGAGCTAATCGACACTATTCGCCAAATTGCCATTGTCGCTAGCCAAATACTCAAAGCCGCGATCGCGACAATCCAATTCAACATAAACAAAATACCTACCCCTGTCGCCACTGACTTACCGCCCTTAAACCCCAACCAAACTGGTCGGCTGTGACCAATTAGGGCAAGCATCCCTGCCCCAATTACGAACAGCGATAAATTATCGGTAATTGGCGGTTGAGAATATCTAAAAGTTGAAGCCAAGAGAACTTGTAAGTAATTCGCTGATTGCATCATGTAAATTGCGATCGCGCCCTTAGCAAAATCGCTCACAAATACACTAATTCCTGCAAACTTGCCGACATTGCGCCATACATTCGTTGCTCCTGTCGAGCCTGAACCAAGCTCGCGAATATCAATACCCACAATACGTCCCACTAAATAACCTGTAGGGAATGATCCTAAAAGATAGGCGATCGCAAGCAAGAGATAGGGAAACCACATAAGCTGTATCTCATAAACAATAGGGGTAGCGCTTGGGCTATTCCTATTGTCTAATATTGTGGCTATCAAGAAAATAGAGGAGGTGCAAAGCACTTCCTCTATTTTCTTGATTAAGTACTTGTACAAAATAAACCACTAAAGCCCGTAAAGTTTCGCCCCTGCGGGGCGAAACTTTACGGGCTTTGCTTTGTAATTAATTATGCCTAGCTACTTAATTAAGATTTTATTTAGTCAATCGAAATAGATTGCGGTCCGTCATTTTTGCCATTATTGCTACTAGAAGCGACCGTGGTCGGCGTTGCTCCTTGCTTTTCTAGCCAACCCTTTAAAGGATCTTGTTGGAGATCGAGCTTGAGAAAGCCCGAAACGAGTCCACCAAAAAATGCAACGGGTTGCCCTAAGAACTCATTGAGAATCGGTTTTAGCTCGTCCATAAAAATGCAGAAATATAGTTAGAGTTATTTTTTACAACCTTTTGCAAGCAAAAGGGATACGATAGATTTTTTAAAAGTGTTGCGAAGCAATGCTTTTAAAAAATTTATTGATTTTTATTGTATCGCTAAAACCTAGAAAATCGAGAGGATTAAATCTCTTTAGGCTAAGTTCTAACTAGAGATTGATATAATTTCTGACCAAACCTAGCAATTTCTAACCATATCGTAGTTAAATCGATCAATGCACTCTGATAAATTTCCTGAGGAGTGGCAAATCTAGAGAAAATTTTCGATGACTACGCTAAACAGATCTACTCTTCGTCGCCTTAAAAAACTCAAGCAGTCATCTGCGGTTTGGGAAGGTGATCGTCGTGCTTTACCCGCTAAGATCCGCCAACCGCAAGACTCTTCTAACATTATTCCTCTTCATGGCCATGATGAAGAGTCTAAACCCCATTGCGTTTTGTGGGTAGATGGTTCAATGGGAATGGTGCGTTCTATGGACGTAGTTGAATCGGCTGTGGGGCAAGAAGCCTTTGTTCGTGCTTTGTTGCAAGCGATCGAACATCCCCAAAGTCCTGCTCAGCCATCTTTGCCCCAGAAGATTTTAGTATGCGATCGCGAACTCCAGTTTTATTTGCGCGGTGTGCTACAGGACTTAGGCATATCGGTTGAATATGTTGAACGCTTGCCCTTAATTGACGAGATTTTTTCGCATATCTTGGAAAGCTTTACGGCAAACCCACCCGTTGTACCAGAAAGGTTTGCAGCAGCTTTACATAAACAATCTGAGCAGCTATGGCGAAATGCACCTTGGAATATACTTTGGGATCATCAGGTAATTTCAATCAAGCTTGATCGCTGGGATCTTGATACTCTTTATGCGATCGTCATGGGCAAGATGGGGTTAGAGCAGGGTGTGATTTTTTATCGCTCCGAAGAGTCGTTGGTAAAATTTCGACAGCGGATTGTCTCAGGTAGCTCTGAAGATGAGATCGAAGAGACTTTTTTACATCAAGACTGTCTGTTCAATCTTTTTGAAACGCCTGAGTTGGAAATGGAAGATGACTTCCCCCCATTTCCATTCCGAGGTAAGGTTAGGGCTTTGCCTGCGGCAACTACACCGATGAAACCGATCTATGGTGCTTTGCATCCCTTAGAAGGCGGTAGACCCTATCTCTATGATGAGGAAGCGATCGCATTAACAGTTGCTCTAGAGTCGCTCAATAACTTTTGGGAACAGTACCGTAAGCGCTTGAATTCCAATTTTAGTAAGCTCTCTGGCACTTACACAGTTTATGCGCCAAGCCTCGATAGCGATGTTGAAGAGGCGATTAAGGTTGTCGTTAAAACCATGCCAGATCTAGCTAATGAGTTACATCAGTTAGTTGAAGAGGATGACGAAGATGATGATGATTCGCCACTAATCAATGAAGATCTCTGGCCAGATAATGCTCTTATCCATATGATGACGATCCCTTGGGAACAAGTGGATTTTTTGCGGAATGCTGATATCCATCATCAATTTTCTGACTCAATCACTGCGATCTCGCCTAACAAAAAAGGTGAAGGGTTTGCAGGGCTGATGATTCAGACTTCACGCCCCAAAGCACTGGAATTAATCGAACAAATCAATAGTTTTGATGGTATCCAGTCTTTATGTTTCAATCCCGCCGAAGATATCTTTGGTAATATTTGTCATCTTGGCTTAATGGTGATGGGAAATGATGACTTACATCTATTCGGTGAATTTGACAAATCCACTCTCAATGGTGAACACCACAAACGGTGGAAACAACGTGCCAAAAACACCAAAGGTAATATCTGCGTAATTATTGCAATGGGCATTACTGGTGCGTCGCGTGGCAATCCTGCTCCGCACCATATTTTGGGCTACTACGAAATCAAGCTCATCGACGATAAAGAATTAGGCTTAGGTAAGTTACGCGCCGAGCCTGCATTTGACTTTGAATTTTAACCAAATGCAAAAGTAGCGCGTCGTTCTACTTTTGCATAGCACCCTTTGTTTATATGTCTCAACAAATCATTTACCGCATCCTCGATGCTAACCTCGATCGCGCCCGTGAAGCTTTACGAACCATTGAAGAATGGTGTCGTTTTGGCATAGAGGAAGTGAGCTTTTGCGATCGCTGCAAACACATGCGCCAAGAACTCGCACAATGGCACAAAGAAGAATTTCGTCTCGCCCGTAATACTCCCGACGATCCCGCCACAGGGTTGAGCCATGCAAATGAATCTGTTCGTGCTGATGTCCAAGCTGT
Source organism: Pseudanabaena sp. Salubria-1 (assembly GCA_023336205.1). Taxonomy (GTDB): domain Bacteria; phylum Cyanobacteriota; class Cyanobacteriia; order Pseudanabaenales; family Pseudanabaenaceae; genus Pseudanabaena. The sequence goes on along the minus strand of JALQCR010000025.1, from coordinate 63,487 downwards.
CCTCAGAGCGAATATGGGACGCTTACAAGAAGCCCTCAGGGTTTTAGAAGAATATAGCAAAGTCGTTGATCCCTCGATGGGAGAAGCGATGAAACAAATGCGCTATCAGGTCTACACCCTTGAGAGTCAATTACTGACCCATGAAGTTACCAATATTGGTGAAATCCGTCGCCAAAAATTACAAGCTGCAAGTTTATATCTGGTGACAATGCCTGTAGAGAATATTGTCTCCGTTGTGGAGTCGGCTCTCCAAGGCGGTGTGCAGATTGTGCAGTATCGTCAAAAGGATGGTGAGGATGGAACTCGCTATGCGATCGCCCAACAACTTTGCGAAATTTGTCATAAATACGATGCTTTATTTCTAGTTAATGATCGCGTTGATATTGCGATCGCGGTGGGAGCTGATGGTATCCATGTGGGTCAGACAGATCTGCCCGTTTCCGCTGTGCGCCAAATTTTAAATGCGCATGGTGGCGATGCGTCGCAATACATTATTGGGCAGTCAACCACGAATCCCCAAGAACTAGAAATTGCGCTAAATAATAAAGTTGATTATGTCGGTATTGGTCCCGTTCATGCCACACCCACAAAGCCAAACAAGGCTGCGTCTGGTCATGAGTATGTCAACTACGCTGCTGAGAATATCAACATTCCTTGGTTCGCGATCGGTGGACTTGATGAACATAATTTAGAAGCTGCGATCTCGGCGGGTGCTAAACGTGTTGCGGTAGTTCGCGCCTTAATGAAAGCCGAACATCCTGATCTCATAGCTAAACAAATGCGATCGCTTTTGTTTAGCTCCTAAAAAAGGGGCTGTGCTTTGCACAGCCCCTTTTTTAGGACATTTCTCGTAAAGAATCTCCCATCATCTTGATAAAAGTTGGAATTACCCCCTTTAATTCCCCCTTGCAAAGGGGGAGAAACTAGAAATCTTGTTCCCTCCCCTTTGCAAGGGGAGGGTTAGGGTGGGGTAAATCTTAGTGGGAAATCACCTTATTCACGTTGTTTCTTAGCAGAAATATCTCTAATCGTGATTGTAAAGCCATCACCTAACTTGATGGCTATGACATGGTACCAACCAACAGGTTCTGAAGAATAGTAGAGCTCTTCATCTAGAGTCACCCCAGTCTCTACAACATTAATTAATCGGTCAAACAGTTGGCGGTTAAATTTTTCAAGAAATCTCCTTAGCACTAATTTACCAATTAAATCCTCTCGGCAGCGATCAAATATTCTTGATATCATCGGATTTAAGATTAAGCAACGAAAATCCATGATGTTGCCAGTAATTGGATCGCGAACTGCCTGCATAGCCGCAATACCATCAGACACACTATTTAAAACGCTAGTGACTAAAGCTCTAGACTGATACAACATTTCTTCAGTTTCTTTATGCCTAGCGATTTCGTCTTGCAATAACCGTTTCTGGCGCTGAATTGTCAATTGATTTTCGACACGAACTAATACCTCCTCGCTTTGAAAAGGTTTGCAAATATAATCAACCCCTCCAGACCAAAAAGCTTTTACTTTATCAAAGACATCATCTAAAGAGCTAATAAAAATTACAGGGATATCTCGTAAATCTAGAGGCTCATCTGGGTTTGAGGGGTAAATGGTACAGTATCGATACAATTATTGGCGACATGGTAGGGCTGTAACTGTTGCTCCGAGAGGATTCTGATTACTATTAGCTGTGCTTATCCCCATGAACCCAGAAGAGCCAATCTAGATCGTCTTTGAGAGCTTGGCAGACTTGATATCCATCCATCTCTGGCATCTTGATATCTAGAAGAATTAGATCTGGTCGTTTTACCTTCGCGGTTTTAAGAGCCATTCGACCACTAGTAACGCTACGGACACTATAGCCAAGTGTTACTAGTAAATCACTTAGTAGTTGTAAATTTTCTGGCAGATCATCTACTAAAAGGATATTGCCCGTTATTTCTAGCGAATGGTTATAGTTCATGAATTAATTTTGCAGATTTAATCAGAACGCAAAGCGTTATTCAATATACTTTGAAAGTAAAGGCTCCGTTAGATCAATTAATTTATCAAATTGGAAATTATGTACCAACTTAGTTAGCGATCGCACTAAGAAAGTTTCGTTTTCTGGAATTTCCCCAATTAAGTTTATAACAATATTTTTATCAGCTTCAAGGGAAGATCTATATAATTGCATAATCCAGCTATCTGGCATGACTTTTAAATTTTCGGGAGACAGGGATATTTCTGGCAAAAAATGATTTTTCTGCCCATTATACTGAATATTTTCGTAAGTGTACTTCACTCCTAAATGTTTGGCAAGAGTATCAAAAATTATGTGTTCTTTAAATGGCTTGCGGATGAAGTCGTCGCAACCTACTGAGAGCACGATCGCTTTTTCTTCTTCTAATACACTGGCTGTTAACGCGATCACAGCAGTAGCATTGCCTTTAATTGTGGACTTGATGTATTTTGTCGCTTCATAGCCGTCCATGACTGGCATTCGCATATCCATCCAGATTAAGTGTGGCTCCCACTGATCCCAGATGGCGATCGCCTCTTGTCCATTGTTAGCTTCTTGGACTTCAAAGCCCATCGGTCTTAGTAGTTTTACTAACAATTGACAATTAACGGGTTTATCATCCACAACTAAGATTTTGTAATTGGGTTGCTCAGGAGCAAGGGCTAATGCTCGTCTTTTTTCGTTAGGATCACTAACAATCTCTTTACCAAGTTGCGCGTGAATCTGAAACTGGAAAGTAGAACCTTTGCCAAGTTCACTAGTAACTGAGATCTCACCACCCATCAACTGCACAAACCTGCGGCTAATTGCTAAGCCTAAGCCTGTGCCTTCTTGCTTTTCACGTCCTGCTTGAGCTTGAGAAAAGGATATAAATAATTCGGACAATTCTTCATCGGCAATACCCTCTCCTGTATCGCAAATGCTGAAATTGAGGATGCATTTATCATCTGATGAAGATTCTAAAGTTTCCGCTAAAGTTTCAACCGATATATTTTTAGACTGACCAGCATTGGTAACAAAAACAGAAACCGAGCCCTTCTTAGTAAATTTGATCCCATTGCCAATCAAATTGATCAGGACTTGGCGCAACTTGACTTGATCAGTACAGATATATTTGGGGACATTGACATCACGCTCAAAAATTAGATTAATTCCAGCGTTGAATGCGCTTAGTTGGAGCATATCTTCGATGTCATCTAACAAATGATCTAGATCAAAAGTTTGTAAATTTAGAGTTGTTTTACCTGCTTCAATTTTTGATAGGTCAAGAATGTTGTTAATAAGTGTTAACAGGTAATCACCGCTTTGATTAATAATACTGACGCTTTCATAATGTTCTGCTGTTAAATTCTTCGCTCTCATCATCATTTGCGAAAATCCAAGTACTGCATTTAGTGGCGATCGCAGTTCATGGCTCATATTGGCAATGAAAGCACTTTTAGCTTGATTAGCAGATTCAGCTTTAGACGCTAGTTCTAGAGCCTTAGCTTCACTTTGACGCAGAGCACTAGTACGCTCAAGCACCCTTTGCTCTAAATCGGCATTAGCTCTTTGCAAGCTCAAGTTTGCTTTACGGTTTTCTTCCACAATGGCAATAGTGATCATTGTAGTCAAAGCGATTACACCCATAAAGATTTGCAGTAATAACAGCGAATCTCCCTGACCTATCGCTTTATAAAAGACTCCAAACTTATATGCCGTTGCTACAGAGGCTGTCATGCTAACAATCATGATCAGCAATGTAGTTATCTTTGCCCCAAAACGAAAAGCTGACCAGAGTAATGGTGGTAATAGCAAATATTCTATAGGTTGGCTTTGATAAAAGGAGAAATAGGCAACTAAGATTAACTGAGATCTTGCACCATTCAAGAAAAGGGGTTGCAGAAAGAGCAGAAATGTGAAAAAAAGGGCGTAGTAGTAAATTAAATAACGAGCATGGAAAGCATCGTTAAGCACGCCCAAGGGCTAGTGTATAGTCTTCTGTGTTTGATGCCAAGTGTGTATCAAACAGCAAGTCTCAATGCAATACTAGGACTATTTCTCGAAGCACAAAGGCATCCTTATCCAGAACATACACAGATAAAATCAGCGAGTGCACTCAGCCGATTTCTCAATCACTATAACTGGTCAACGAGAGCAGTAATTCGGTCAACACGGCAGGCTATTTTGGGACAAATCGCCAAGCATCGCCCATCGAAACAAGTGCCATTAAAGATACTGATAGACTTGACTACCCTAGAAAAAAGCGGCAAGTTTTTACATTTGAGCAATCCCACCCAAAACGAACCAGACCCATGGGTGAGAATACTAAACGGAAAGCGAGGACTACATCTGGTTGTACTGTATCTGGTCTATGGAGAGTGGCGCGTACCATGGAGTTTTAGAGTATGGCGCGGCAAAGGATACCCCAGTCCCTCTGACTTAGCTTGTAAGTTATTGGGGACAGTACCCAAGCAACTAACCCAAGGCAAGACTGTGATTGTCCTTGCTGATACTGAGTTTAGTACGGTGAAGTTTTTCAATACTGTCCGCGCCAAGACTTGGCGCATCGTTGTCGGTGTACGCAACAATCGTAAACTTCAAGATGGCCGTACAGTCAAACAACTTTATCGTCATGGCAAACGTGGACAACAAATTTTGCTAGAAGGGCTAACTCAGCCTTTGACGATCTCTTGGTTTTGGCTCAAAAGAGCTGATAGTAAACGGGAGTTACGCTTTGTTGTCTCTTCTCATCCTTATTCTGGTGCTTATCTGGTGATGTTAGGTCGTAAGCGTTGGGCGATTGAGGGATTCTTCAAAACCATCAAACATCGCTTTGGTTTGCATTGTTTTGGGCAATCTACAAAACTTGGTGTTTATCGTTGGCTTATCCTCTCTCTGCTTGCTTATCTTTTGGCCCATTGGATTGATCAATGGTCGAGTCCTCCTGTCTTGGACTGGAAAGCTACCTGTGATTTGACACTTTCCGTTTTATTTCCTTCTGTCCTTTGGTTGAAACTTCTTAGGTATCTCCAAATTAGTGCCGATATTGCTGCTCGTCATGGGTTTGAAATTATTCTCAAACCCATTCCTACTTAACTCTTTCAGGAATGGTGCAAGATCTCAGTTAAACTACTTATCGCAATAACTACTTCCCAATTTAGCCAAGATTTGATCGTATTGTCTCGATGCGATCGCAGCCATGTTAAGGCGATAGATGCAAAAATCAACACCCCTATCGAATCCCCAATCCACCATGGCAAGAAAAAATCTTGTAGGAAATTCCCCTCATATCGTTTAGTGAGAATATATATGCCAGTGCCCGTAATGGTCTGGAAGATGGTTCCACTAAATAGGGAACATAGAGAAAACATAACTACATGGCGAACTTGATGGAAGGGGTAAGTTGTGCGCGTAAATCTTAATATCAGTGAAACGGTGATCAATGTGCCAATGGTGGAACCAATGCTTGATCCTAATGCTGGAATTAAAACAGTTAACCAGTTTCGATGAAGGTTAAAAAATAGGATGCCTAAAAAAACGCCTAACCATCGCGATCGCCCAAACGCTAAAAGTAACCCTACATTAAACCCCGCTCCTGGCCAGACAGGAGAAGGACCATAAAGTCTAGGGATAGTATTAGCAATTATCCAAGAGGATGCAAAATAGGCGATCGCGATGCCAATTACCTCAAACCAATAGCGAGGATTTTTAAGTTCTATCCCAAAATGAGCCAGCTTCCACCTTGAGCTATTAGGTGCTATTTGGGTTGATGGGTGATTATTAGTCAAGGCTATTTTTGGGGTGAAGCTATTTGTTTGTTCGCTCGTAAAGCTTTGGGAATCGCTAAAATGGCGTTGCCATTTCAAGGATTATTTTTAGGCTCTCATAAGTACCTGTGCAGAATCAATTACTTGCAGCAATTGCCAATCAAACAAATCACAAGAAGATTTTTGAAAGTGTTGCAAAGCCATACTTTCAAAAATCTTCTTGGTTTGGGTTTGAGCGCAATGCACTGTAAACACCCCCCGCAGAGGCAAACCCTGCGGATTTGGGTTTGTTGTTAATTATGTCCATCTACTTACATTTTGCGAAAGATATAACAAATATAGCGGATAGACACTTAGTGACAGGCTTTATAAATACAGAAAATCAGTATTTATACTGAGTATTCAGTGATGTCCTGTAATTTTAGATGTAAGCAATGTATAAATTGCATAGTAATACAAAAGCACAAAATGGCGTAGCCATTTTGTGCTTTTAAAACCCTTACAGGATTTGGCTTTTAACTTATAAAAGTGTGACGATACTTTTATAAGTTAAAGTAAGGTTACGCCCCATAGGGGCGTAACCTTACGGGGTTTGATCTGTCACTAATTATGTCTAGCTACTTAAAAACCGCCAATTCAAGGATGAAATGCAACACCTAGAGATCTTTGCGTAAAGGGACTCATAAGGATATTCTGATATTAATCACAATAATTAGGATACCCTCATGAGCTTTGTCCATCTTACCACCACAGAAAGAAGTGAACTGTATAAACTAAGAGTAATTGAGCAATTATCTGTATCAGAGATAGGTCGTCGCTTGAAGCGAAACAAAAGTACGATTTCAAGAGAGTTATCGCGCAATACAGACGAGCGACAGATTGGCTATTTGCCAGATACTGCGGTTGCCCTGATGAAAGCAAGACGGAAACAAGCAAAGGTAAGATTTCAGAGCATCAGTGCTGAGACGATCGCCGAAGTCAAACAACGGTTAGAGCAACACCACAGCCCAGAGCAACTAGCAGGGAGAATGGAAAGGGAGGGGCTAGGTAAAATCAGCTATGAGACGATTTATCTGATGATCTATGCAAACCATCAAGAGATGGGAATATATCAACAATATCTGAGGCAGAAGCAAAAGCAACGAAGGCGCAAAGGTCGCCATCAGAAGCGAGGTGGCATTCCCAATAGGGTAGGGATAGAGAATCGACCGAAGATTGCAGATTTAAAAACAGAGATTGGACATTGGGAAAGTGATACGGTAATCGGGTGCAACCACACAGGTATCGTAGTTACGCATGTTGATAAAGCATCGAAGTATTTACTTGCTGGACTAGCTAAGAACAAGACGATGGATGAGATCAACAGAGTGACATTCAATCTATTTGAGCCTATAGAATCAACATCTCGAAAGACAATGACCTTTGATAATGGAAGAGAATTCTGTGGGCATGAGAAGCTATCTGAAAGATTGAAACTAGAGACCTTCTTTGCGAATCCATATCATTCATGGGAACGTGGATTGAATGAACACACCAATGGATTAATTAGAGAGTTCTATCCCAAAAGTACAAACTTTAAAATCGTGAAAGAAGAGGACTTTCAGAAGGCAGTGAATTTGATCAATCACAGACCCAGAAAATCACTTGACTATCGTACTCCTTACGAAGTATTCTTTGCTTCATCAGAACCCGTTGCATTTCATCCTTGAATTGGCGAACTATAAACGCTCGGCAAGTTCTAGCCAACGCTCAGTAGATTTATCGATCGCTACAGTTAATTCTGCTAAGCGATCAGACAGTTTCTGCAATTCTGTATGACCAGTAGGCGGGTTGTGATAGAGCTTTTTCTCGGTTTGGGTCTTTTCTTCCTCTAGTTTGGGGATTTTAGCTTCCAGTTCTTCATACTCGCGTTTCTCTTTGTAAGAAAGTTGAGAAGGCTTTTTGGACTCAGTTTTTGGTTTAGTAGTTTCAGCCACAGATGGGATAACATTACTCGATTTCTGTTCTTTAACAACTTTATTAGCTTGCTCTTTTGCGTTACTAGAGCCTTTCTCCGCTTCGTCTTTTTTATATTCCAAATAGATAGAATAATTGCCAGGGTACAAGCGAACTTCACCTTCTGGCTCAAAGGAAAACACCATTTCAACCGTGCGATCAAGAAAATAGCGATCGTGGGATACTACAATCACACAGCCATTAAAGTCTTCGAGATATTCTTCTAATACAGCGAGAGTCTGTACATCAAGGTCGTTAGTCGGTTCATCAAGGATCAAGACGTTCGGAGCTGCCATCAAGACCTTGAGAAGGAATAAGCGCCGCTTTTCGCCACCAGAAAGTTTATTGATCGGCGCATATTGCGTATTACCAGGGAAGAGAAATCGCTCTAACATTTGCGAAGCGGTAATGACGCTCCCATCCGATGTCTTGACTAGTTCAGAGACATCTTTGAGGTAGTCAATCACACGCTGATTGCCATGTTCAGCAAGATCGTCAGAATGTTGATCGAAATAGCCAAAATGGATCGTCGTGCCAATTTCTACAGTGCCCGCATCGGGCTGCAACTTTCCGATGATCATATTCATCAGTGTGGATTTACCAGCGCCATTGGAGCCAATAATGCCGATGCGATCTTCGGGTGTGAAGTTATAGGAGAAATCCTTGATCAGAGTGCGATCGCCAAAGGATTTACTAATGCGATCGAGTTCGACAACCTTTTTGCCGATGCGCCTTCCTGCGGTGGTGATATCAACCTTGGCATTGGCTTGTTTAAATTCCATGGCTTGCAAATCATGGGCGCGATCAATACGAGCTTTTTGTTTGGTGCTACGCGCCTTTGGTCCTTTTTTTAGCCATTCCAATTCCCTTCGCAATAGTCCCGCATGTTTGCGTTGCGTACTCTGTGCCGAGTCTTCAGCTTCGGCTTTTTTTTCTAAGTAATAGGAATAATTGCCCGAATAGGTATACAGGTCGCCGCGATCAATTTCAATAATGCGATTGGTAACTCGATCTAGAAAATAGCGATCGTGGGTAATCAGTAATAAAGCACCACGATAGCGATTGAGATAGCTCTGTAACCATTCCACCGAGAGCGCATCTAGATGGTTGGTCGGCTCATCCATTAATAAAACATCAGGTGCAGAGAGCAATGCTGAGGCGATCGCAATTCGTTTGCGATATCCACCCGAAAGGCTACCGATTTTTGCTTCTAAGTCATCAATTCCTAATTTAGTTAACACAATTTTGGCATTAGTCTCCAAATCCCAAGCCCCCGTCTGATCCATGCGTTCAGATACTCGCGATAGTTGCTCTAGCAACCGATCCATATCGCCATGTCCGTGGGTTAACTTATCGGAAATTTCTTCATATTCCTTGACTAATGACATCTGTTCGCCACTATCGGCAAATACCTGTTCTAAGACCGTATTTTCTTCATTCAGGTCTGGCTGCTGTGGTAAATAGATGATTTTGGCGCTGGAATTTACCCATAGTTCACCGCCATCACTATGTTCTAGCCCCGCGATCATTTTAAGTAATGTGGATTTTCCCGAACCATTTGTGCCAATCAGTCCGACTTTATCGCCTTCATCGAGGCTAAAACTTGCATCCTTGAGGATTTCCTTGATGCCAAAATCTTTGCGGAGCGATCGCAGTGTAAAAAGTGCCATGCCTAATCATCATATGAACTTATGTCTTAGTGTAACTTTAGTGCGCCTAGAAAATGGGAGGTATAACAATTCAAACGCCAAATAAATGAAGGTAGCGCTTTGCGCCGCCTTCATTTATTTGGGGCTTGAGAGGAATTAAACCGATCCCAGAAAAATAAAAGCAAGGTGATCCCTGTCAGCAATCCGTAAATTGCCCCGACAACCAGCGTTAAAAAATATCCCAACTGTTTGATCAATAGACTCCCCACCATTACGCCCACATACCAACTGCCCGTAGTACCCACAATCCACCATCCCGATCGCTTAAAGTGCTGTTTCATCCATGTCCACTGCATAAATCCCGTCGAAAAACCCCGTAAACAAGCATATATCGCTAATAAATCCACCGCATCACCATAGGTAACCGCTAATTGAAAACTTGCCCATGAACTGAGTGATCCGCCCACCGCACCGCCTACTAAGGTTGTCCATAACCATCCCAAGCCGCCAATATATCGCCTGATCACTAACCACTGGGCTATGGCGATCGCCAAACTCATCACGGCAAAACTCAGAAATACTCCAAAATCGCCCGTTACATAGTCTGAAACAAAACCACTAACTTTGCCTCCGCCTGCATAACTGAAAGATGTAGCCACAATCCACAAAGGCAAAAAACTCCAATGGAGTTTTTTGCTGGTTATCTCTTTTACCCTAAACTTGTTTAACAAGGATTTGAGCCTAATATTTGAACTTGATAAATGAGAAGACTATACTTTTTGCTACCAGGAACTACCAATAAATTCGCTTGCGGCGGATTATGGGCTGAGCTAAAAACCTTGGAATTAGTTAAAAAAGTTTGTCCTGCGGAAGTAGTCACCTATCGTCAACGAGAAAAAGGGCATTTATGGCTAGATGACTTACTGAAAGGAGACGATACATTTCGGGCTTTGGATGATGTGATTTTTGTGATGAGTTGGGGGTTTGATGTTGCCAAGTTAGCCCCTAAACTAAAACGTTTGAATGCGATTTACCATGCCCATAGTGCGGAATATGGATTTAATTTACCCGCTAGTGTGCCAATTATTACGGTCAGTCGTAATACGCTCGGATATTGGGGACAGCGATCGCCGCATTCATTAATTTATTATTTGCCAAATGAAATCTCCAATAATTTTCAAGATCAACATCGCGATCGCGATATTGATGTACTAGTACAGGCACGAAAATCTTCTAGTTATTTGATGCGTCAATTGATTCCTGCGCTCCAGCAAAAATGCTGCTTAGAAGTAATTGATTATTATGTTGAAGATTTGGAAGGATTATTTAATCGCGCCAAGGTTTATCTCTACGATTCCGCAGAATATTGGGCAGTTCAAGGTGTTACTGAAGGATTTGGACTGCAACCGATGGAGGCTCTAGCCTGTGGCTGCCAAGTCTTTTCGAGCGTCAATCATGGCTTATCAGATTATTTAGATCCAGCTTTTAACTGTTACAAGATTGCAGGATATTCACAAGAGTTTGATATGCAACGGATTCTCAAAGTAATTCAGACCAATCAAAAGCTATCTTTATCGCCAACATTATTAGAAGAGCATCGTCCTGAAAATATCATCATGCGATTACAGGTGATTTTGACGGAGCTAAATGAGTTTTTTGATCACAAGCAGTTATATCAAAGTAATATTCCCGACTTAGATTATTGGCAAGTGCTGAAACTGCGATCGCAGAGAATATGGTCAAAGGTCAAAAAAAAATTCAAGTTTTAAGGTGATTCCCACTGTTGAATACACTTATTACACTTGTGCTAATATTTGTCTGAAGTGAGCTGTTAACAAAACCTTGTGATCAAAATAATCGACTTGCCAGACAGTGTTTTTGCTCCAGATTTAGACACTCAAACAATCCATCGCTTAGAGGTTATGCTAGCCAAAGCTCACCCTAAGCTTGTTGGCATGGATAATGAACAGATAACCTTGCCTGAGTCCATTTATCAAGTGCTTATCCAAGTTATACAGATGATGGCAGCAGGGCAAACGATTTCTTTGGTTCCCTATAATCATTTTCTCAGTAGCCAAGAGGCTGCTGACTTACTCAATGTTTCCCGACCTTATCTATACAAACTGTTGGATCAAGGACTGATTGCCTATGAGATGAAAGGAACTCATCGTCGTATTTTATTCAAGGATCTAATCAACTACAAACAACATCGAGACAGTCAACGCCGCAGAAATCTGATAGAACTGACTGAATTAAGTCAAGATTTGGGATTTTATAATGCACCAGAAGCCAATTAGACCCAATGGCAGTATTTCCCGTTATTCTTGATTCATGTGTTCTTTATCCAATGTATCTAAGAGATACTTTACTTCGAGCGGCGGAAGTAAATTTGTATCGGGCGCATTGGTCATCAGAAATCCTAGATGGAACATTTCGCAACTTAATCATTAATAAGCAGCTTACATCTGAAAAAGCCGAGATTGTCTGTAAAATCATGAATTTATCCTTTCCTGAGGCAATGGTCGATGTGCCTGAATCACTGCTTCCTTGCATGGATAATGATGAAGGTGATCGCCATGTCCTCGCAGCAGCTTTAACTGCAAAAGCTCAGGTGATTGTCACGGATAATCTGAAGCATTTCACCTTAGATTCCTTGAGTAAATTTCAGATCGAGGCTCAGAGTGCCGACCAGTTCTTGACTCACTTGTATGATTTGTTCCCTGAAATGATGCGAATAGTGATTGAACAGCAAGCAAGTGATTTAAAGCGTCCAAAGCTTTCCGTATCCGAACTGTTAACGCTTTTGCAAAAAAATGTACCAATTTTTACTAGTCGAGTTTCATAAAAAAAGAGCGCCACGCGCTCTTTTTATTTATGAAACTAGTCCTGTCATCGGGGAACTGGCACTAGCATATGCTTTGACTGGAATTCGTCCTGACAGATAAGCGGCGCGTCCTGCCTCAGTTGCCATTCCCATCGCTCGACCCATTGCCACAGGATTATTCGCACAGGCGATCGCTGTATTTACTAACAAAGCGGTCGCGCCCATTTCCATTGCGGCGGATGCCTCACTGGGGACACCGATTCCTGCATCGACAACTACAGGCACTTTCGATTCTTCGATAATAATCCTGATATTCGCAGCATTATTAATGCCTTGTCCTGAACCAATGGGCGAACCGAGGGGCATCACGGTAACGCAACCAATTTCCTCAAGGGTTTTCGCAAGTCTGGGATCAGCATTGATATAAGGTAAGACTGCAAAGCCTTCTTTGACGAGTTGTTCGGCGGCTTTACAAGTGCCAAGCGGATCGGGCAGCAAATATTTAAGATCGGGGATTACTTCCAGCTTCACAAAATTATTATCTTCTTGACCCAATATTTTTGCCATCTCGCGCCCCAATCTGGCTACACGCACTGCTTCATCGGCAGTTTGACAGCCCGCCGTGTTTGGCAATAGCCAATATTTGCTCCAGTCGATCGCTTCGGCTAGCCCTTCATGTCCTGCCGCGTTAGTTTGAACGCGCCGCACTGCCACGGTGACGATCTCGCAACCACTGGCGGCGATCGCCTGACGCATTACCTCGAAGTTGGCATATTTTCCTGAGCCAGTCATTAAGCGCGATCGGAACTTACGCCCCGCAATTTCGAGAAAATCATCTGATGAATCATTAACATCAGATATTTGGCTATTTGTTGTAAAAATTGGGTTAAAGGAAGGTGAGGAGGCGATCATATCAAGGAATTAACGAAAAATATAAGGTTTAGATCCCCCTCAAACCCCCTTAAAAAGGGGGGAGAAGAAATTCTTCCCCCTTTTTAAGGGGGGCTGGGGGGGATCAATTTCAAGGATATACATTAGTTTGCGGTTTGAAGGCGCAATTTTTTATTAAGATACTTAGGATACTTAAGTGTCTTCTGTGATATTCCAAATTCTCCATAGTATTCAATAGCAAGTAGCAATTTAGTTTCATGGCTAACCTCAAATCCATCCGCGATCGCATCGGCACTGTTAAGAATACTCGCAAGATAACTGAAGCAATGCGTCTTGTCGCAGCCGCAAAGGTCAGACGCGCTCAGCAGCAAGTTCTTGCCACGCGTCCTTTTGCCGATCGCCTCGCTCAAGTCCTATATCGTCTCCAGCAGCGTATCTCTTTCGAGGATGTCAGTCTGCCTTTGCTTGAAAAACGTCCTGTCAAAACCGTTGGTCTTCTGGTAATTTCAGGCGATCGCGGTCTTTGTGGTGGCTATAACTCAACCATTATTCGCCGCGCTGAAGCCCGTGCTAAAGAACTAAAAGAACAAGGTATTAATTACACCTTTATCTTGGTCGGACGTAAGGCGGCACAATACTTTGCCCGTCGTGAGCAACCTATCGCTGCTAAGTTCGTTAGCTTAAATCAAATTCCTAATGCTGCCGAAGCCAATGCGATCGGCGATGAAATTACTTCAGCTTTTCTGGGCGGTGTGATTGATCGCTTAGAGCTGATCTATACCCGCTTTGTATCTCTGATTAGCTCTCGTCCTGTTCTCCAAACTCTATTGCCCCTTGAGCCTCAAGGACTAGAGCCTCAAGACGATGAAATTTTCCGCCTAATTACTCGTGGTGGCAAATTCCAAGTCGAGCGCGAAAAAAGGGAAATTACCGTCAAGGAATTGCCGAAGGAATTGCTCTTTGAACAAAATCCTGAACAAATCCTTGATGCTTTGTTACCTTTATATCTGAGTAACCAGATTCTCCGAGCTTTGCAAGAATCCGTAGCGAGCGAACTCGCAGCACGGATGACAGCAATGAACAACGCTACTGAAAATGCAGGCGACCTGATTAAGTCCCTAACTTTGCAGTACAACAAAGCTCGTCAAGCCGCGATTACTCAAGAAATTTTGGAAGTAGTTGGTGGCGCAGCCGCTCTAACTTAAACCAAAAAAGGCGGCGCTATACGCCGCCTTTTTTATTCTGGGGAAATTAACATGGCTTACAGTGACTTCAACCTATCTCGTGTTCGAGAGACTTTTGGGCTAGTTGTCGAAGAGCCAAAAAGTCTTTTTCTCAATATTTTGCCAACTACAGCTAGTGATTATTTAATTACTACACTGGATGAAAACCTTGCCCTAGCTACCGCGATCAATACCGAAAAAGCTAGATCAGAAATGGTGATTGCACCTGTGCTCCTAGAGGTACGTCGTCATCTCAATTATGAAATTGGATTTTTCTCTGGCACAGAATTTAATATCGATCCGACACAAGGATTGACAGGTTACTGCGACTATATTCTCAGCGCGATCAAGGATTCCTATGAAGTGCGATCGCCTGTCTTGATGTTGGTTGAAGCCAAAAATGAAAATATTAAATCAGGTTTAGGGCAATGTGCAGCCGAGATGATCGCTGCACAAATAGTAAATGCGAAAACTGGTTTAGCCGACCAACCCATTTATGGATGTGTGACAACAGGGACAGATTGGAAATTTATGCAACTATGTGATCGCACTCTCAAAATTGATCAGCGAGATTATTTCATTAATGAGATCTTTACAATTTTGAGTATTCTTTTACTACCATTCCAATAAGAAAAAGACGGGCTTTGCCCGTCTTTTTCTTATTTATGCGACATCCCGATCGCTTGTTGAATATTATCTAAGCCATTTGCTTCTAACTTGGCAACCAATCCTTTCAATATATTTTTGACGATCATTGGCCCCTCATAGATTAAGCCTGTATAAACCTGTACGATCGCAGCACCAGCCGTAATCTTTTGCCAAGCATCTTCCGCCGTGAAAATGCCTCCCACACCGATGATCGGTAAACTTCCTTGAGTTGTTTGCCAGATGAGGTTGATCACTTCCAAAGAGCGATCGCGTACAGGTTGACCACTAATTCCGCCTGCTTCCTCGGTAACAGGTTTACCAGTAATGGACAAATGTGTAGTAGTTAAGTTTTGACGAGAAATCGTCGTGTTTGTCGCAATAATTCCTGCTACGCCATAGGCTTGACTCGCTTTGACTACCTCAACAATGTCAGCATCATTCAAGTCAGGGGCGATTTTTACTAAAATCGGTTTTTTCTGGGTGTTAATTGGATTTAGTTCTGCAAGAATCGCGCATAGTTGATCGGTTGCTTGCAAGTCCCTCAAATTGGGCGTATTTGGTGAACTGACATTAACTACGAAATAGTCTCCAAAATCATATAGCGATCGTAAGCTCTCGGCATAGTCTAGTTTTGCATCGGCGATCCCCGCAATTTTGGATTTGCCAAGATTAAGCCCAAGGGGAATACCCAGCTTATGAGCTTGCAAATAATTTTTAAGATCAGTCGCTGTTGCTGCTGCACCACGATTATTAAAACCCATCCGATTTAAAACTGCGCGATCGCTGGGCAGTCGAAACAAACGCGGTTGTGGATTGCCAGACTGAGCATGGGCGGTAATTGTCCCTACTTCTGCAAATCCAAAACCTAGATGTTCCCATGCGCCGATCGCTTCCGCATTTTTGTCAAAACCTGCTGCTAAGCCAACGGGATTCTCAAATTTAAGGTTCCATAAGGTTTGTGATAGCCGCGAATCGTTATAGTAAAAGGTAGACTTAGCGATCGCTTGCAGAATTGGAGATTCACTAATTCGGTGACAAATGGCGATCGCGAAATGATGCGCAGCTTCAGGATCAAGTGAAAATAAAAGGGGGCGTACCCCATATTGGTAGGCAACACTTAGCATAGGTTTGGTTTATGAGGCTGTTTTACAAAATCCGACAGCCTGCAATCAGAAATTAAGGAGGACATTTCCCAATGATATGGCAACTACTGACAGCACCCCTTGATGGACTAGTCTGGATCGCGGAACAAATTGAAGAAAGAGCAACTACTGAGTTAGAAAAAACCGAAAATCTTCAAAAAAGGCTCACTACTTTACAACTAAAGTTTGATCTTGGTGATATCAGTGAAGAAGATTTTACTGCACAAGAGCAAGAGATTTTAGAAGCAATGGAAGCAGAAATGGACGAAAACAATGAATAAGATAAGTACCTGTGCAGAATAAATCATCCAAACCCATAAGGTTGCGCCCCACGGGGGCGCAACCTTATGGGTTTGGATGTGTAATTAATTAAGCGTGTCTACTTATAGGGCTGTGCGCCATATCCTATTCCAATAATTTAACCAATTCACAAAAATGTTGTCACATTTTTGTGAATTGGTATAACGCTTATTCTTTTGAGGGAAGAAATTATTTATTAAAAAATGGTGAAAACTTAATGGAAGTAAGCGAATTAATCAATGGATATCATGCAGGTCGTCGTAACTTTGCGGGAGTAAATCTCAGCAGAACTGATATGAATGGGATTGACTTGAGTCATGCCGACCTTAGTGGGGCGAATCTGAGTGAATCCAGCCTCTACGGCGCAAATTTAAGCAATGCTAAGCTTAATGGGGCAGACTTTAATGGTGCTAAGCTCTATCGAGCCAATCTTGTCAGCGCAAATTTTAGTGGTGCTGACTTAGGTGAAGCAGATCTTAGCGAAGCAAATCTTAGTGATGCCAGACTTTATGGCGTGAATTTATATGGAGCAATTCTTAACAAAGCAAAATTGCCTCGCGCCAAACTGACAGGTGCAAATATGGGCAAGGCAAAGCTAAATCGAGCCGATCTAAGTGAGGCGATTCTCAGGGATGCAAGGTTATTTGGAGCGAACCTAAATGAAGCTATGTTGCAACGGGCCGATCTCAGTCGGGCGAGTCTCAATGGAGCAAATCTGAATAAAGCAATGCTCTCTGAGGTAGATCTGACCTTTGCAAGTTTGTATGGAGCTAGTCTATGTGATGCTGATCTCAGCGAAGCTGATTTGACTAGTGCTAATCTTCAAGGCTCTGACTTAACCCGTGTGAATTTCTATAAGGCGAACTTAAGTAAATCTAAAATGGCTGATGCCTCCACTGAGGGAATGCTAACACAAGAGGCAAATCTATCAGGCATTATCTGGTCTTGAAATATTAAAGTCGTCGCTTCGCGACGACTTTAATGTTATTTATTTCCGTAGGCTTGCCACGCCAAGCTGACCAGAGAATTGAATATAGCAGCCGCAGCGATCGCATTGCCTTTACGACCATCGACGCGAATATGAGGAATTAATGAATCATTTAAGCGAGACTTGATCACATCAGTATCAATAAATCCAGCGGGAGTGCCAATTACCAGCGCAGGCTTGACATCCTCCATCTCGATTAGATCCACGAGAGTGGCTAGCGCTGTTTGCGACTCTCCGATCACAAAAATTGCTTCGGGATAACGCTTTGCCAAGGTTTCGATCCCCCATGCTGCTTGGGTTTTGCCTTTTTGGGGACGAGTGATCGCCTCTACGCCGCAATAAATGGGATTCGCAAAAGTATCACAGATTTTCGGAAAGATGGCAGCTTGGACGGTTGGCACATCGACGATAATTGTTGTACGGGTAGCAAGGGCTGCGGCTCCAGCCTGTAAAGCTTGCTCAGAGAACCTGACAAGATTTTTATATTCAAAATCTGCGGTGGCATAAATTACTTGGCGCACAATTTCATATTCGGCTGGTGAAAGTGAGTGTTCACCAATCTCGTTGTCGATTATTGCTAGGCTTTGTGCGTCCGTAATATGCCATTCCATAAAATTATGCGATTACCGTAGTTTAGTCTTATAGCATTCAGGTAAGACCGTACCATATTTTCGAGAACGTCGCGATTTTACTATGTCGTAAGGCGGCGCTTCGCGCCGCCTTATACCAAAACACAAAATGGCTATGCCATTTTGTGTTTTTAAAACCCTTACAGGGTTTAGTTTTTAATTCACAGAAGTGTTGCCACACTTTTGTGAATTGGTATTACACTATTTATTAATCTGGGACGTATGCATTTTGCCTGACACAGTTGCGACCTTCAGCTTTAGCAAGATATAGGGCGCGATCAGCTGATTTGAGTAAATGGAGCACTTCAAACCCATGAGCTGGAACAAGTGTTGCAACCCCGCAGCTAATCGTCACATGATCGGCGACTTTAGAGAAAGCATGGGGCAGTTGTAGCGATCGCACAATTTCTGTAGCCCGAATCGCCACATTCAAAGCTCCTTCGGCATCGGTATTCGGCAAAATAATTGCAAATTCTTCCCCTCCATACCGAGCGACCAAATCCGCAGGACGATTGGTGGATTTACTAATTGCATTGGCGATTTCCTGCAAGCAGCGATCGCCCTCTTGATGCCCGTAATTATCGTTATAGTTTTTAAAAAAGTCGATGTCACATAACACTAATGAAAGCGGAATTTGTTCCCTATGCGATCGTCTACATTCTTGCTCCAGATATTCATCTAGACAGCGACGATTAGCCACTTGGGTTAAGCCATCAATTGAGACTAATCTTCTTAATTCTTGGACAACAATTGCTAATTGTTGATTGGCTGATTCAAGCTGTTGGCGAAGATTAGCTTGATCGAGCAAACGTCGTACCCTTTGGCGCAAGACAGCCCAGTGAATTGGCTTAGTTACATAGTCCGAAGCTCCTACCCCATAGGCGCGATCTACAGACTCTCGATCTTCAAGAGCAGTGATAATTAATACGGGAGTATGATCGCCATTTGGCAGCTTTTGGAGACGGGAACAACATTCAAATCCATCTAGAACTGGCATCATTGCATCCAGTAAAATTATATCTGGGTGAAATTCTTGATAAATTTTTAAAGCCTCCATGCCATTAGTCGCTTCAACCACACGATAATTTTCGCGCTCCAAATACCGCACCAAGATTTTTCGCATGAAAGAATCATCATCTACAATTAAAATTAAAGGAGGCTTAGATGATGGTGTTTCAAAAAAATTAGTTTTTTGACTTATTGTTAGGCTTGGATGCTTACTGCGATCACTATTTTCATCGGTGGTCATTACATGGTTAGACGGTAAAATTGACATTAACAGATATGCGTCTACCTAAAGAGTTTAGTGATATTTTTCATGCTCCAATTCAGATTTAACATTTGCATACTCATCAGTAATTTTATTGATTTTGATATCTAAGTCCTCATATGCTTGCTTACGTAGATTTGTTTCCAATTCACGGCATAGAGTTGCGAGATATTCAGCCCCAATTACACTACTGCTAGATTTTAAGGTATGTACTGCCAGCAACATCACCTCAAAATTTTTCTGTGCAAGGCTAGTATATAGCTGTTGGAGGAGCGATTGCGAATTATCTAGATAACTGTCGATTAGTTCTATCAAAAATTCTGGATCTTCGCCACCGATGTCACTAGCTGTTTCAAGAAGTGTAGACATGTTGATTGAAGATAAGGTCACAGTGTTACTTGGCTTCACTGATGGACATTCTCCTAACACCCGAACGAGTTCAGAATTATGGATTGGTTTGCTGAGATAGTCATCCATACCTGCCGCTAGACAGATCTCCCGATCGCCTTGCATGGCATTGGCGGTCATCGCTACAATCCTTGGTTTAAATAAGATTTTACCATTTTGACAATTTTGTTCGATCGATCGAGTAGTTTCAAGCCCATCCATCTCTGGCATCTGCATATCCATAAACACCAAGTCATAGGGTTGCTGTAAAAGTGCAGATATTACCTCTAACCCATTATTCGCCACATCCGCCTGATAGCCCATACGGTGCAAAATATGTATGGCAACTTTTTGATTAACAATATTGTCTTCAGCTAGCAAAATTCGCAACGGATGATGCATAGCCATTTGAGGATCAAAAACAAAGCTTTGCTTCTGTAAACCTGAATAAGTTCGAGTCGTAGGCTGAGTGGGAGAAATACTGATTGTCGTAGGTTGTCCCCAAACATTCACAGGAGCAGTAATCGTAAAGTAAAAGGTAGAACCTTCCTTAACACTGCTCTCCACCCACATTGTGCCGCCCATGAGTTCACATAGACGCTTACTAATCGCCAGTCCTAGCCCAGTACCACCATATTGCCTTGTGGTAGAAGCATCAACTTGGCTAAAGGGTTGAAATAATCGATGTAAGCGATCGCTAGGAATGCCAATCCCCGTATCTTTAACTGCGAATTGTAAGGTTCTTAATAACTGAGTTTCTTCATGGTGATCGCTGAGTTCACAACGTAAATAATGTGAAACAAGTACTTGCGTAACTGAAATATTTACAGAACCTCGACTAGTAAATTTGATTGCATTACCAATTAAATTTGCCAAAACTTGTCGTAATCGATTCATATCACCAATTATAATTAAATCCACATCTGGATGAATAAAATAATCAAGTTCAATCTCTTTTTCTAAGGCTTTGGCTGACAGCAACTCGATGGTATTTTCTAAGCATGTTCGCAAATCAAAGGTTTGTTCTTCTAATTCCAGATGTCCTGATTCAATTTTAGAAAAGTCTAAAATATCATTGATGATCGTTAGCAATGTACTACCTGCATTGCGGGCAATCTCCACAAATTCTCGTTGCTCTTTAGTTAGATTTGTGTCGAGTAAGACTCCCGTCATCCCAATTACCGCATTCATGGGTGTACGAATCTCATGACTCATTGTTGCCAAGAAATCACTTTTTGAGCGGTTGGCTGCTTCCGCAATAATTCGGGCTTCTTCTAGTTCAGCATTTTGTTTGATTAGTTGTTCGCGTTGACGGGTTTCTTGAATGAGTAAATTTGCCTGCGACAGAGCTATACTGACTTGATTTGCCACAGATTCAAGCAACTCTTTCTCTTCAATTGTCCATTCATGAAAGCTATTACAATGGTGCAATAAAATGATGCCATTGGTCAATCCATGGGATGAAGTGCGTATAGCTAAAAGCGATCGCAGTTGCATTCGATAGAACAATTCCCCAAGATCACCTAAATCTTCCTCTGCGTATACATTGGTAATTGCGATCGCCTGATCTTGATTGGAAACTCTTTGCCCGAAAGCACTATTTAACAAAGGTAGTTCAAAATCTTTTACAGAAAAGATTTTGTCAGCTAATTGCTCTGACATCAGAGAAATATGAGGTTCTAGAACTGAGGTTTGATCTTCATAGTCTAGTTTGTAAATGAGGCAACGGCTAGCCCGAAAAGCTAACTGGATTTGATGAGCAGCCGTTTGAAAAATACTCTCAATATCAAGGCTTTGGCGAATTTCATCAGTAATTCGATTAAGTAATACGGTGAGGCGCATCTGCCTCTTTAAATCTTTTTCCGCTTCTTTTCGAGCCGTGATATCGGTTTGGATACCGATGAAGTGAGTCGCCCTGCCCATGTCATCAAAGATTGGTGAAACATTTAATTCATTCCAAAATAAAGAACCATCTTTGCGATAGTTCCTAATCACCACACTGCAAGATTCTCCTTTATTAATTGCATTCCTAAGAATATCTTTCTCAGGTTGGAATACATCGGTTCCTTGTAAGAAACGACAATTTTTGCCGATTACTTCACTAGATATATAGCCCGTGATTTTTTCAAACGCAGAATTTACATAGACAACTGCATTGTTAGGGAGACGACAGTCTGTGATCACGATGCCATTATGGCTAGAAGCGATCGCCCGTTCTTGGAGACGAAGAGTTTCTTCAAATTTTTTGCGATCGCTAATATCAAAGCGAATTGATAGATATTTTATGGGCTTACCATGATCATCTAATAAAGGCACGATCGTGCTATCAGTCCAGTAAATCGCTCCATCTTTAGTCTTATTACGGATTTCACCACGCCATACTTTTCCACTGGAGATGGTATTCCATAGCTCAGCAAAAAAATTAGGTGGATGATATGCTGAATTAATAAATCGATGATTCTTGCCTGATAGTTCATCTTGACTGTATCCAGAGATTTCGCAAAATTTACTGTTTGCGTAAGTGATCTTCCCATCCAAATCTGTAACAGCAACGATCGCAGATTGATCAAGGGCAAATTTTTGAAATGCTAACTCGCGTAATGTATCTTGCAATTTGTCTTCGGCTTGCTTCCTCTTGGAGATGTCGCAAGCAATGCCTAAAAAACCCGAAATCTGATTATCATTATTCCGCAGTGCTGAAATTGAGAGCATTACAGGAAAACGTGATCCATCTTTACGAATATAAGTCCACTCGCTCTCTTCACTTTGTCCTAGTTTCGCTTTGGCGACAAATACCTCAAACCCTGCGGAAATTTCTCTCCCTAGCTCTTTTGTTAAGCTGAACGCCTGTTGTTGAATTTCCAAAGGCTCATGAAAGCGCTCAGGAGTACAATTCCCTATGATTTCTAAAGCTGAATAACCCAGCCAACGCTCAGCTGTGGCATTAAAAGTACAAATCACCCCATCCACGGTCGTTGCAATAATCGAGTAATTGGCACTATCTAAAATTGCTTGGTGCAATCTTAGAGACTCTTTAATCTCATAGCTCCCTGCTTTTTCTGTCGCCCGATTTGGAGAATTGGTACGCCTTTTTTGGTAGATTGATAAATCACCTTTAGTAGCTTTAGCCATAATTTAAGAGGACGCGGATAAAAAATTAGCCCGAAAACAGATAAAAGTTAATATATTAAAAAAGCCTTGATATTCTGAAAGGCCTTCTTTGTCAGATATATTTCCCCAACCAAGCAAAATTGATTTTTAATTTTTAGATACAATCATATATCTATCTTGATATATATCGATTATACAATAATTTTCGGTCAAACGAACCAAAATGAACTTGGTGGAAGTGTTGCAAAGCAACACTTCCACCAAGTTCATTGGTTCGCACTTTAGCGTAAAGTTCTGTAAATAATCATAAGTCATTTAGCCGTTTTTGAGGGTAGTTAATGAGTTTATCTGATACGATCGCGGCAATTGCTACTGCTATTTCACCACAACAGGGCAGTGTGGGTATTGTGCGATTGTCAGGAGATCGTGCGGTAGCGATCGCGCAGCAAATTTTTTATGCAGGGGGTAAACAAGCATGGGAAAGTCATCGCATTCTTTATGGCTATGTGAAACATCCCTCGACGAAAGCCATTGTCGATGAAAGTCTTTTGTTATTGATGAAAGCGCCACGTTCTTTTACCCGTGAAGATATTGTGGAATTTCATTGTCATGGGGGGATTATGGCAGTTCAGCAGGTACTAAATCTTTGTCTAGAGCAAGGTGCGAGGTTGGCGGAGGCAGGGGAATTTAGTTTAAGAGCCTTTCTCAATGGTCGAATCGATCTTACCCAAGCTGAAAGTATTAATGATTTAGTCGGAGCTAAGTCTGCTCAAGCTGCTCAAGCTGCGATCACTTCTCTCCGTGGCAAACTCGCGCAGTCTTTAAAATATTTGCGTAGTAAATGCTTGAATATTTTAACGGAAATTGAAGCAAGAATTGATTTTGAAGATGATTTACCACCCCTTGATGTGAAATGGGTAAAAGCAGAAATTCTCGCAGTTTCTCAGGAATCACAACAGATTTTAGCAACTGCCGATCGCGGTGAACTATTGCGAACGGGGCTAAAAGTAGCGATCGTTGGTCGTCCAAATGTTGGTAAATCCAGTTTGTTAAATGCATGGAGCCGTAGCGATCGGGCGATCGTTACGGATTTACCTGGGACAACCCGTGACGTTGTCGATTCACAATTGGTAGTTGGTGGGATTCCTATTCAAGTTCTCGATACTGCTGGGATTAGAGAAACGGAAGATGTGGTAGAGAAGATCGGGGTGGAGCGATCACGCCAAGCTGCTCAGTCTGCGGATTTAGTGCTGATGGTAATTGATGCTAGTGTGGGCTGGATTGAGAAGGATGCAGAAATATATGCAACTGTATGCGATCACCCTGTGATTTTGGTGATTAATAAGATTGATCTTGCCCTCACCCCCAGCCCCTCTCCCATGGGGAGAGGGGAGCAAGAATCCCTCACCCAATCTTCTATGGGGAGAGGAGATCAAGAGCAAATTCTTACTCCCCCTCTCCTGCGGGAGAGGGGGCTGGGGGGTGAGGGTATTCCCATTGTCAAAACTGCGGCTTCTCAACAACAGGGAATCGAGGATCTAGAAACAGCAATTTTGCAATGTATCCACCAAGATGCGATCGCAGCAGCAAATCTTGAGGTTGCCATCAATCAACGTCAGAAAGCTTGTTTATTGCGTGTTGTTCAATCATTAGCTAATGTCCAAATTGCGATCGCTGATCAGTTACCACTTGATTTCTGGACAATTGATTTACGAGATGCCATTAGTGCGATCGGTGAGATTACAGGTGAAGAAGTTAGCGAGTCCGTTTTAGATCAAATTTTTAGTAGATTTTGTATTGGTAAGTAGCTAGCCCCAAAAAAAAGCGAATCGCCTGCTTAGCGGGCGATTTGCTTTTTTGGGGTTTGATCATATAAACAATCTGCGATCGCGTTATTGTATAAGATGGGTGGCGCTATGCGCCGCCCATCTTAATATTTGAGATTAAACTATGCTAATTCGACTATTCCAAGAACAAGACAGCGAACAGATCGCGCAGTTATTCCATGACACAATTCGAGAGGTCAATATTCGCGACTACTTGCCTGCACAGGTTCAAGCTTGGGCACCTGTCGATTTATATTTCACTGATTGGACAGAAGATTGCTCTAGCAACTTTACCTACGTTGCCGAAGAAGAAAACAAAATCATTGGTTTTGCACAACTAGAAACTGATGGTCATATTGATTGTTTCTTTTGCCATAAGGACTATCAGCGCTGTGGTGTTGGCACAAGGCTATATCGGGCGATCGAGGCTAAGGCTCTAGAATTAAAAATAGAACGTTTATTTGTGGAGGTAAGTATTACCGCGAGAGCCTTTTTTAAGAGTCGTGGATTTTCTGTGGTCAAAGAGCAACAAGTAACTTGTCGTGGTGAAAAGTTAACTAATTTTGTAATGGAAAAGTCTCTTGCAAAGTACTTTGAAAAGTCTGATCCTTTTGTTGTTGCTACGTTCTATCATTTTGCCGATCTAGTTGATTACAAATCTATGCGTTCTCCAATTACAGATTTTTGTAATAGACACGAACTCAAAGGGGTAATTTTATTAGCTCAGGAAGGCATTAATTCAACGATCGCAGGTAGTCGAGAAGGTATCGATGCTCTCTTGAGTTACTTACGATCTGATATCCGTTTGCGAAATTTGGAACATAAGGAAACTACCTCTGATGTCATGCCTTATAACAAGCTGAGAGTGAGGCTAAAAAAAGAACTTGTAAAGTTTGGGATTTCCGATATCGATCCTAGTAAAGAAGTGGGAACTTATGTAGAACCTCAAGATTGGAATCAGCTAATTAGAGATCCTGATGTGTTAGTTATTGATACGCGCAATATTTATGAAGTCGAGTTTGGAACTTTTGAAGGTGCGATCAATCCTAATTTAGATTTTTTTTATGAGTTTCCTAAATATGTAGAAGATAATCTCAGTAATAATAAGCAACAAAAAATTGCCATGTTCTGCACAGGTGGTATCCGTTGCGAGAAGGCAAGTGCTTATATGTTAGCCAAGGGTTTTGACGAGGTTTACCATCTCAAAGGTGGCATTCTCAAATATTTAGCAGAAGTCCCTCCTGAAGAAAGCCTCTGGCAAGGTGAATGTTTTGTATTTGACGATCGCATTGCTACTAAAGGGTAAAAGGTTTTGTTATTTCTCGTGCCATTGGTAAAAGCTCAGTATGACTAACCACTAAAGTTGGAAAATTTTTCTGACTGTAATCTTTGCCCATTTCTAATGGAAAGATATTTGGGGAAGCTTCTAAGGGAACCCAGACAGCGCCGATCGCTTTCAGGATTACCCAAACAGCCGCAATATCCCAAATTTTGGGAGTAGCTTCGACAGCGCCAATGGTGGAGCCGATTGCAACCGTCAAAATGTTATAGCTAGCCACACCCAACATCCGCAGTTTAAAAGGGAACTTCGAGCGACCCATTTTTTCGAGACTGCGAGAACAGGCGCTAAAGAAATAATTGCCGAGCGCATCAGGATCGGGCGAAGCTTCAGGCAAGTTAATCGGCTGATCATTAAAAAAGGCTGCCGAACCATGCTCATCTGACCAGCCGTAAATATTTTGGCGTAATGGTGGCATCGCGACATAACCAAAAACGGGTGTACCGTGATGCAATAGCCCCAAAGATATGCCCCAAATCGGAATTCCCCTTGCAAAATTGGTCGTGCCATCAAGGGGATCGACTACCCAAGTCCATTCGCGATCGGGCAAGATTTGGGTTGATTCTTCAGTTAACACACCAAATTCAGGAAACTCTTTCTCGAGCGCAGCCTTGATATAGGCATCAGCCCAGCGATCGCTTTTTGTCACAAGGCTGCCATCGTCTTTCGCGATCGCCACTCGCGCTTGCTCAAAATCTGCAAGCAGGCGATCACCCACTTGTTTAGTTAATTCTTGAATAAAGGGAAGAATGGATGGCAAGTTTTTCATAGGTTGTTAGCATATCGCACAATTAGACAGGTATTTATAGCTCTCGCCCTTAGTGGTGCAGAAAAGCCTTAAAAGCGTTGACGCACATAGAATCTCATAATGAGACAGGAGATAGGGAAGGGGCAAAACATGAGATACTCAAGTTCCTCAACAAAAGTTCTCATGCAAATACCCCACCTCTATCTTCAACTACAACAACAAATGCGTCAATGGATTAAGCCAAAAGACAAACGACATCTGCAAGGATTTGCTGAGGCAGTAGCCGCAATATTACAATCAGGAAGTGCAAGTCTGAGTCATTGGTTGCCCTATTTGAGCCATCGGGACTGCAAAGCAAGGAGCCAAATGGAAAGACTAAACTACTTTGTGCATAATCCGCACATCAGCGCTGAAACATTCTATAACCCATTGCTGAAGCACTTTCTGCAAGCATTTGCAGGAGCATCGTTAGAACTGGTTCTAGATACGAGTATGCTGTGGGATAAATTTTGTTTAATAGAAGTATGCTTGATTTGGGAGGACGGTCGATTGGCTTGGCGCAAGTAGTGCTGGAACATCGCAGTGCCACAGTTGGCTTTGAGGATTATCGTCCAGTATTAGAACAAGTACTCACCCTATTGCCACCGCAAAGCACGGTGACCTTACTTGCCGACCGAGGTTTTGAACATGGGGAATTAATCCGTTGGTTAAACCGAAATCAATGGTCTTGGGCAATTCGAGCAAAGACCGATCTGCAAGTGACTCTAGCCAAAGGTTCAACCAAGAGTGTGGAACAACTGATACCACCCTCAGAGCAAGCTTATCTATTCCCTAATGTTACGGTGCTGGGTGATATTAATTGTCACTTAGCTACGGCAAATCTAGCAATGGCTAACGGTTCATGGGCTGTCCTTACTGCTATTTCCCCATCATTACAGACCTTTGCTCTTTATGGCAGACGTTTCGGTGGGATTGAACCTCATTTTAAGGATTACAAGTCTGCGGCTTTTGATATTGTTAGCTCTCATCTCCGCGATGCTCAGGCTCTCACTTGTTTATTTATGCTTCTTGCCACAGCTTCCTTGATTGCTTTGATTCTCGGTATCATGTTGGTGCGTTTGGGGCAAAGGGCTTGGATTGATTGGCATGACCACAGAGGCTTGAGTTTTCTGCAACTCGGTCTCCGTCATCTTCACAGTCTTCTTTACCAACAGAAACCACTTCCTCAATTAGAGGCTTTTCCTAAAAGTAACCCTCCTCCTGCCTGTGCTTCTATTGCCAAACGAGAAATGTTAGATTTTCGTATTGAATTTTCTCGTGTTACCACTGTCTCAGGATGAGACTCGCCTAAGTTTTCTGCACCACTAAGGCTCTCGCCAGTCATACTAGATCCCCCCCCCCCCCCCCCCCCCCCCCCCAACAAACAAAAAAAACACCCCCCCCCCCCCCCCCGCCGCCCCCCCCCCCCCCCCCACTCTCTATTGGGTTGATACACTCGGCGAAAGCCCATCTAATTGTGCGGTAAAATGCAATCATGTTAGGACTATTGAGGATTTTGTTGACCTATGAACTTTAGCCTGAATATTAGTCTAAGTTTAGGTCGCGTTTGGGCGATCGCTACCAATGTATTTCGCGAAACCGTGCGCGAGCAGGTACTTTACTTATCTTTGCTATATACCGTGATTGTGGTGTCAGCGATGCTGATGCTGCCAGAGTTTTCCTATGACTCATCGGCAAAGATGATCGTTGATGTTGGTATCGCGGCGATCGAGGTGGTGAGCTTGATTGTGGCGGTGTTGGTTGGCACAAATCTCATCAATAAAGAGATCGATAAGCGCACAATTTTTATTTTAATTGCCAAGCCAATGCACCGCACTGAATTTGTGTTAGGTAAGCATCTAGGCTTAACTGCTGTGATTGGGGCGTTGGTGTCAATTATGACTGTTATCTTTATTGCCCTGATGGCAATCAAAAACATTCCAATCCCGATTCCTGCGATTCTCACCGCTAACTTTTTTATCTTTTGGCAAATTATGCTGCTAGGGGCGATCGCAATTTTCTTTGGTTCCTTTTCAGGTTCGCTAATTGCTTCTTTGCTGACCCTAGCTGCCTATTTAATCGGAAATTTTAGTCGTGATTTGTTGCTACTGGGTGAGATTTCTAAAAATCCTAGTTTGCAGACAGTAACGCGAACTTTTTATATGATTTTGCCCGATTTATCCCGTGCTAACCTCAAAAATGAAGCAGTTTATAATATTCTGCCAAGTTTGCTAGATATGTTTAACAATGGCGTTTATATTTTGAGTTATGCCTTGTTGACTTTAGCGATCGCGATTCTAATTTTTGCCCGTCGTCAATTTTGATCAAAAAAGAAGAGCAAAGCTCTTCTTTTTTGTCTTTTCAGATTACAAAAATACTTAAAAAGCAAATAAAAAAATTGTTAAATATATAGCTCAGGCACAAATGACCAATCACAGTTTTTAATTGATTGCCAAGTTGTTATTAATACAAATCTAATAAATTTACTTTTATTAGACTTAGGATATTCTACAAAGTCATTAAGTTTAGCATCTAAAAACTTATGGTCTTCGCGTATTCGTTTAAGGCTTGGAGCAGTAATAAGATCTAATATTCTTTTTTTTATATCCGCTACCTTTTGATCTTCTATTAATTGATCATCACATAATATTTCTAAATTTAGCCAATCTTGTAAAATCTGGATCTCTTTAATATTCCAAAGACGATTTATTGGTATTGAAAGTTTTGGACTTCCAAATATTGCCTTACGAAGAAATTCTTGTCTAAATTCATCGGAACAACCATTTTGTAGATATCCTATAATCCTTATTAAAGTTCCTACATTAACTACTAGTTTTTCCTCTTGATGTAAACTAGCTTTTAGTTTACTGGCTTTAGTTTCTAAATATTGGAAAGCTTGATCAGAATTTAATACTTTTGATGATGCTTGTATTAAATATATCGAATGGGATCTTTGACTTTCACTACCCTTATAGCTTAGTGGTGCAGAAAAATCTGAAAAGCGTTGCTAGGCATAGAATCTCATCATGAGACAAGAGGCAAAAAGGGGCAAGAGATGAGATACTCAAGTTCCTCAACAAAAGATCTTATACAAATGCCCCACCTATATCTTCAGCTACAAGAACAACTGCGTCAATGGCTCAAGCCAAAAGATAAGCGACATCTCCAAGGATTTGCGGAGGCAGTAGCCGCGATATTGCAATCAGGAAGGGCAAGTCTGAGTCATTGGTTGCCCTATTTGAGCCATCGAGAGTGCCAAGCCAGAAGTCAGATGGAAAGACTAAGCTACTTTGTGCATAATCCACATATCATCGCCGAGAGATTCTATAACCCATTGGTGAAGCACTTTCTCCAAGCATTTGCAGGAGAATCGTTGGAACTAGCCTTAGACACAAGTATACTGTGGGATAAATTCTGTCTTATAGAAGTATGCTTGATTTGGGGAGGGAGGTCGATTACTCTAGCTCAAGTAGTACTAGAGCATGGCAGCGCTACAGTTGGCTTTGAACATTATCGTCCCGTCTTAGAACAAGTACGCTCTCTATTGCCGCCACAAAGTACGGTGACCTTGCTTGCCGACCGAGGTTTTGAACATGGGGAATTAATCCGATGGTTACAGCAAAATCACTGGTCTTGGGCAATTCGCGCAAAGAGCGATCTGCTAGTGACTCTGCCAACAGGTACAACCAAGCGTGTTGAACAACTGATACCTCCCGCAGAGCAAGCTTATCTAGTTCCCGATGTCACCGTACTCGGTGATGTTAATTGTCATTTAGCGACGGCTAACCTAGACATGGCTAACGGTTCATGGGCTGTCCTTAGCGATATTCCCCCTTCATTACAGACTTTTGCTCTCTATGGCAAACGCTTTGGTGGAATCGAACCCCATTTTAAAGACTATAAGTCGGCGGCTTTTAATGTTGTTAGCTCTCATCTCCGTGATGCTCAAGCTCTTACCTGTTTATTTATGCTCCTTGCCACGGCTAACCTGATTGCTGTAATTCTTGGCATAATGTTGGTGCGTTTGGGGCAAAGGGCGGCTATTGATTGGCACGATCATCGCGGCTTGAGTTTTCTGCAACTCGGTCTCCGTCAGCTTCACACCCTTCTTTACCAACAAAAACCTCTTCCTCTTTTGCAGATTTTCCCTAGAACTAATCCTCCCCCTGCCTGTGCTTCTATTGCCAAACGCGAAAAGTTAGATTTTCGTATCGAATTTGCTCGTATTACCATTGTCTCATCTTGAGACTCTCCTGAGTTTTCTGCACCACTAAGCCCTTATAGAAAGAAAAGATTTGTCTATCTAGATGTTCTTCACGAACGAATACTTGAATTGCTAGTGACCTATTATCTATGACTTCTGGTAAATCTTTGTGTTTATAGTAATCGATTTTACTAGCTTGATGATACTTTAAGCATTTGAGTACAGCATCTTCAAATTTCTTAGCTGACTGTTCCTGTGAAGTTAGTTTATGGTTTAACTGGGAAAACCCAGAATCAGTAAAAGAATCATTTCTCAATGGACAATCATCTGGTGCATCTGGACTATGCACAAATGTAGCGCGAACAAGTTGTTCACTTCCATTTACATTCTTTGGGTGGCTTCTTCTCCAAACAACTCTACCTTTACACTTCGGGCATTGAAATCCTTGGCTAAAATATGAATCATCGCAGTGTTCAGCATCAATCAATGAGTTTTCCAAATCACTAATTATTAATAATGCTTTTTGCATAATTTTAGTTACACTATTTTAGTTACACTTTGTTAAAATTACTTCTTAACTTTGCTCAGATAATTCTTTGCGTAAAGTATTAAGTTTGCGTGGAAATTCTGGCTCTATCGTTCAAACTATGCTCGACCAATATCTAAATGCCAACAAATTAGAGATCGCAACTTAAAATTATCAAAATTCCTGAAGCCATACCCAGATCGTTTAATTAGCTTTAACTTATTATTGATACCCTCAACAACGCCATTAGTAGTGCGGTTCTCAAAGTAATTAGTAACTTCTCCAAACCATCGACAAATTGTGCCAACACTATCCTTATACGTCTCCTTTGCTGTCTCCATCCAGTCGAGTAATTTTGATGCGCCATCTCCCCAATTTTTAGCATCTTCAAAGACTCTTCTAAACTCTTCTTTTTGCTGATGCATTTTCCCTAGCAATGGTACCACTTCTCGAATTTCTTCTAATTTTATTTTTTGCTTCTCTGTTAAATCTTTTTCGTTCTTTAGTAATGCATACTTACTCTGCTTAAGTGCTTCTTCGATTTTCTTTTTCTCGTTTACATTTTTGTTTTCTTTATTTGCTTTTTGCAGGTCATTTCGTGCTGTTTTTAGTTCCTCAGGAACTATCTTTGTTACATGGAATCGGTCGGCTACTACCTCTGCTTTTGGTATTAGTTTGTTGATCAGTCCTTTATAATTTCCACTTAGATCCATACTTACCTCAATAATTTGCTCTAACACCTCTTTTCCCCACCCCTCAAGCTCTTTCCTTATTTCTTCTTGTTTCCGTGATCGCACAAATCCTATCGGTATTTTTCTGTCTAAATCTACCAATACTACTATGTAGTCCCCTTGTCCTTTTCGTAATGCTATTTCATCAATCCCAAGTCGTTTTAATGGCTTTAAATCTATTCTAAGTTTTTTTTCGCTAATGTATTTTATCATCGACCACACTTCCTCATCTGTTAAGTCATTTTGCTTCCCTACATTATGCATATCGCTATGCAATACTTGCTGCACTATCATCTCTGCAAATCTGTTAGTTTGTTTTCGTCTCTTTCCTATAAATTCTAGTTCTTCACTGAACGGCTTTTCACATTTTTTACACTTGAATTGACGACGGTTTACTTTTAATAGTACTTCCTGTCCACTAATGCTTAAATCTCTTGCAAAATACCAGCGATTTTGATGCAGATGATTACTTTCTTCTCCGCATCTTGGACACTTTGCTTTTGTCGTTTTCGCTTCAACCTCTAAAATTAATCGATCTGCTACTTTTGTGTAGTTTTCTACTTCGATTCCTGGCAGATTTAAAAGTTCGGTTAGAATTGGCTGCATATTTGTTGTTTTGTATCTTATGTTACCTTAGCATCATTTAGACGATTGAGCCGAAATTCTTTTTTTAAGTCATTCACTATTTTGCGAACATCTTCAGATATAGCAGCCTCAATATATTTTGTCTTTAATGTATAGTTAATATCCGCATCTTCATTTGGCATATCAAATTTCCAAATTTTAAAACTATAAGACAAAAATTATATGACATTTTAAGAGATTTGACTATTGTAGAAAAATATACACATAATAAAATATCTGACCATTGAAACTTAGCTATCCTGAGTCTTTTACTCTCTATCAAAAAAGATTAAAAATTATTAAAATCTCCTCTTGTTCTTACATCATTAAGCAATGTACTAAAATAAAGCCATTTAGCTAGATAAATTATGCGCTACCGTCGTTTTGGCAAAACTGAGATGCTCCTATCAGTCTTTTCGTTAGGAGCGATGCGCTATATGGAATCGGCGGATAATGCTCATCGAACGATCGCACGAGCCTTAGAAGTTGGCATCAATCATATTGAAACTGCCCAAGGCTATGGCAAGAGTGAAGAATTTATCGGTAAGGCGATGCGAAATGGATTGAGTAAACAACGCGATCGCTTTTATCTGACTACTAAAATTTCGCCAACCAAAGATGCTGATTCCATGCGTCGCCAGATCGAGCAGTCCCTCAAAAAGCTGAATGTGGACTATATCGATAACTTTGATATTCATGGAATTAACTTACAAGAGCATCTTGATCTAGTCACAGATCCAAATGGCTGCATGAAAGCAGTCAGAGAAGCAGTCGATCAAAAAATGATTGGTCATGTCGGATTCTCCACCCATGCACCCCTTGATGTAATTCTCAATACGATCAACACCGATTTATTTGAATCGATCAACTTACATTATTATTTTTTCAACCAGCGTAATGCTGCCGCCGTGCAGCTTGCCCATGAAAAAGACATGGGTGTATTCATCATCTCGCCATCGGATAAAGGCGGAATGCTGTATAACCCTTCGGAGGAATTAGCAGGTATAAGCTATCCATTTACGGCTCTCTATATGTGCGATCGCTTCC
Organism: Pseudanabaena sp. Salubria-1; assembly: GCA_023336205.1. Taxonomy (GTDB): domain Bacteria; phylum Cyanobacteriota; class Cyanobacteriia; order Pseudanabaenales; family Pseudanabaenaceae; genus Pseudanabaena. Next base: position 29,592 of record JALQCR010000025.1, on the reverse strand, counting down.
TGCTTAGCGATCCCCGTGTGCACACTCTCAGCCTCGGTGCAGCTAATCCCACCGAAATTGACTCGCATCAAGATGCATGGGACAACGATGAGCCAATGTCTGAGTTAGAGCAAGCAGTTCTTGATTGCATTAATCGCCGCTATACAATTCTAGAAGGCGATCGCTGTTCCCAGTGCTACGAATGCTTGCCTTGCCCTGAAGATATCAATATTCCTGAAGTGTTACGCCTAAGAAACTTAGCTGTCAGTTTTGATATGGTGGAATTTGGCAAGTATCGCTACAAAATGTTTGAAAATGCTGGGCATTGGTTCCCAGGACGTAAAGCGATTCGCTGTACAGACTGTGGTGATTGTTTGCCACGTTGTCCAGAAAATTTAGATATCCCGAAGCTTTTACGTGACACCCACGATCGCTTGCAAGGTGCAGAAGGCAAGCGCCTATGGGAATAACAGAAAGTTGGCGCTTTGCACGAACTTTCTGTTATTAGTTTTTTGGTACGATAGGATACATTACGCAATAAAATCTAAAATCTAATCTAAAGTAAATCTATGGCTTCCAGTTATTCATTCGATGTGGTTAGCGATTTTGATCATCAAGAACTTGTCAATGCGATCGATCAAACGCGCCGTGAAATTGTCAGTCGCTATGACTTAAAAAGTACCAAAACAGAAGTTGAACTTGAAAAAGAATCGATAACGATTAACACTAACAGTGAAATGACGCTCACCGCCGTGGTTGATGTGATGCAATCTAAAGCGATCAAGCGCGGCTTATCTTTAAAAATCTTTGACTACGGCGAAATCGATTCGGCTAGCGGTAATCGGGTCGTGCAAATTATTAAGCTAAAAAAAGGCATTGAACAGGATCAAGCAAAAAAACTTTCTAAAATTATTCGTGATGCTTTCCCAAAAGCTCAAGCTTCTATCCAAGGCGATGCTTTACGGGTTACTTCCAAATCAAAAGACGAACTCCAAGAAATCATTCAACTCGTAAAAGCAGAAGACTTTCCCCTCGCACTTCAATTCACGAACTATCGTTAAACCAAAAATGTGCTTTGCGACATTACCTAAAAGAGAATTGGGGGGGGGGGGGGGGGGGGGGGGGGGGGGGGTGGGGGGGGTTTGTGGTTTTTTTTTTTTTTTTTGGGTGGTGGGGGGGGGGGGGGGGGGGGGGGGGGGCAACAAAAAAAAAAAAAAAACAACACCGCCCCCCCCCCCAAAACCAAACCCCCCCCCCCCCCCCCCCCCCCCCCCCAATTCTCTTTTAGGTTAGCGATATTAGGCAGCTTTAAACATTTTTTCTAAAATCCTCTGTACGATTTGCCAACCTGTGAAGGTTTGCCACGCAAAAATACCAATCAAGGCAGTATTTACAGTGATATGAGTTATCCTTGCCCATTCTTTGCCCTGTTGCAATATTGGCGCAAAAGCAGCCGACAGGGCGGCTAAAAATGCTAAACCTAGACCAGCTAACAAATGTGCACCCACAAATAACTTGCCACTATCGTTATAAGTAACAGCCATACCGCCGACTGCGCCAGCGACCATCAATACCAAAAATACCGATCCAAGCTTGTGGTGAAGAATATTGTATCGTTTGGCGATCAGAGCTTTTTTCTCTTCCCCCTCAGTGCTACGAATTTTGCGATATTGCCAGCCGACATAACCTGCATAAAGTGCTAAAAATAAAGTCAAGAGCATCAGCAGTGGGTGAGCAAAGGTCACCACAGTTTTAAATGGTTCAGGGATTGCGACAATCATATTTCTGTTCTTAGGAATTTCTTAGGTATAGCGTCGTAACGATTCTGTATTGAATCTTATTCAATTGTAAATAATTTTAATATATATAGCTGTCGTTGCTCTCTTCTTAAGGTTTAAATTGCTTCCCAGTCTTGAAAAGTTGCGGCTTGCCCCCAAAGTTTCCCCTCTTCGTCTACGACATTCCAGATAATCGCTTGGTCAATGTAGAAGCGATCGCCTGTACTCGCAATCCTGATCCCGCGATAATTACTGATATATCCTTGCGATTTTGCCTGTGCTAAAAGTTGTTCTCTTTCACTGCGTTCCATTACCTCAGCAGTATATCGTGATGGTGTTGAAATAAAAGTGTGCCAATCCATCTTCCATAAGTCGAGTGCTTTTTGATTGCCATAGTTGAGAATTGGATCGGCTTGAGTGCCATGGGAAACAACTACGAGATTTGCATTGAATAGTAAATTTGCGATTTCTACTGGTGATTGGTAATTGGTGATTGGTATTAGATTGTTGCCAGTCCAATGATGAAAACTATAAAGTAATAATTGGATATGTTGTAATAGTTCTTTTTGTAACCAAGGTTCAGTGTTATTTGTATTCATAATTTATCTTCAGTGGCTGAATCAAATATATGTCAGCTTCTACTCAAATTCTTGTGATTTTAGCGATCGCACAATAGGTATAAGTTGTGCTAATTACTGGATGAGAATGTTATTATGAGTTTTATCTAAAGTTACAGAAATAACGGCTATGGCAGATCCTTTAACGTTGACAGCTGGGGCGATCGCAAATTTAGCTTTTCAGAAGTTTATTGAGTCTGGTGCTGGTGAATTAGCCAAGAAGTTCACGGCTGAGGCGATCGCGAAGATGGATGAGTTGCGTCAAGCGATCTGGAATAAGCTGCGTGGCAGGTCGGCAAAGGTTGATGAGGCATTGGCAAAAGCCGAGCAGGGCGATCGCACTGCAATCTCAACTATTGCCAAAAATCTTGATGTGGTATTGGATGATGAGCCAGAGTTTGCGGAACAGTTAAAAGTGCTGGCAAAAGAAATCCATGCTGGCAAGCTGCAAGACAATAGCAATATGGTGCAGAACGTCACGGGTGACAACAATATGAATGTTCAGGCAAAGGCTGAGCAGGGTGGAAAGCAATACATTGCCGAAAAAATGTATTTTGGGACAAGTGATGATGATTGACTAAACTCGTCTGAATCAGGAGCGCGGACAAAGTTAAATTCTCCTAAGACCATTCCAGATAATGTTCCTATCGCCTCGCCGAACTTTGTGGGACGGGTGAAAGAACTTGAGGACATCCATGCCAAGTTGCTAGGGGGGCAGGGAGTAAGTGTCTGTGCGGTGGAGGGCATGGGTGGACTGGGCAAAAGTGAACTGGCGTTGCAATATGCCCAACGCTATCGACAGGAATATGCGGCGCGGTATTGGTTTTCGTTGCGGGGTGTGGTTTTGGCGCAGGCGGTAGTGACTTTGGCGAGTCGCTATCTGGATATGCCTGAAGTGATGCAGTCCGAAACCTTAGAAGCTCAGGCGGAATGGTATTGGCAAAACTGGACACCGACTGAGGGGAAGGTGTTGGTGATTTTTGATGATGTCACCGATCTGGCGAGTATTCCTAGGCAAGCTAGACCGTTAGCTGATCGCTTTCAGATTTTAGTGACGACCCGCAAGCGTAAGTTGAATCCGTATTTTGCGGATATTCCCTTGGATGTGATTTCTGAGGCTGAGGCTTTGGAATTGTTGAGGAAGTTGTTAGGCAAGGCGCGGGTGGATTGTGAGGAGAGTTCCGCTAAAGTAATTTGTGAATATTTGGGTTATCTGCCCTTGGGTGTGGAGTTGGCAGGGCGATATTTGCAACTAGATGAGGATCTGCGGCTGAGCGATTATCAACAACGTTTGACTATTGCCGATGAGTCGTTGGATTTGCAAGAGTCAGAAGAGATTAATGCGGCGCGAGGTGTGATTGCGGCGTTTGAGTTGAGTTGGCAGGAGTTGAGCGCGAGTACGGGTAAGGTGGCGATGTTGTTGGGGTTGTTTGCGCCTGCGGATATTGCTTGGAGTTTGGTGGAAGAGGTTGGCGCGAAATTGATCGACGTGGCGGATCTGCGGGAGGGCAGAAAACAGCTTAATAATTTGTATCTGATCAAGGCGATCGATCAGGAACGAACTCGTTTTGCATTACATCCTTTGGTGCGCGAGTTTTTTCGTTATAAACTTGTGATTTCCGATTCGATAACAAAACAGAATGTTTATTATTTGATTCTTGGAATAATCAAAAATGATGTTGTATTAGCAAAAGCACTTATTGTTTCTGAACTAGAGAAATTTAATCCATTTTTTGATGACTCTATAAAATCAATAGACTATGCAAGACTAATTAGAGAATCTAGGAGGTCATGGCATGAGGGTTTTGGTGGTTTAACACAGATGATTGGAATTACAAGACCTGACGGATCTTTCCCAAAGATAGGAGTATACATATACAACTCAGATGAAGCTAAAGATTCCAAAAATATTTTATGTGCAGACTATTATGGCGAGGAATACGGCGAATACTTTGAACTTCCAGAAGAAATTCTCCTTCTTCACAGCCGAAAGATATTTAATATCCTATTTGAAAAAAAGGGGTTCACTTCTTTTACTACATCTTCTGGGAATAAGAACTTTGATATTCCTTTAATATCTGAGTATAACAAGTTAAGCGAAAAACTGTCTAAGATCATTGGGAATGATTTAGGGCAACCGCACACGTTCATGAATAAACAACGAAACAAAGAAGGCAAAGTAAAATGACCAATATAAATTAAAAGTAAAAAAGTGACATGTCTTCTACAATCAGCCCAGTCGCATTAATTGAGACACATTTTGGCAACTTGCGAGACCCCAGAGCAGCACATAGTATCGAACATAAGCTATTAGACATATTGGTAATCAGCATATGTGGAACAATAAGCGGAGCAAATGATTTTACAGCAATAGCAGAATATGGAAAATCAAAGGAAAAATGGTTAAAGACATTTTTAGAATTAGAAAATGGAATACCATCAGCAGATACATTTGAGAGAATATTTGCTCGACTGAACCCATCAGAATTGCAAAAATGTTTTATAGGATGGATGGAAGCAGTCCATAAAACAACAGACGGAGAATTGATTAATATTGATGGCAAAACGTTGAGAGGAGCAAAGGAAGCAGGCAACTCCCGTAGCCTAATTCATATGGTGAGTGTTTGGTCGGCAACGCAGCATTTGGTTCTGGGACAGAAAAAAGTTAGTGAGAAATCAAATGAAATAACCGCTATCCCACCATTGCTGGAAATGTTGGCAATTCGAGGTTGTTTGGTCAGCATAGACGCAATGGGATGTCAGACCGAAATCGCCAAAACAATCATTGAACAAGGTGCAGATTATGTATTAGCGCTAAAAGGAAATCAAGGTAATCTCCATGATGATGTAAGTCAATTATTCACATCTGCTCGCTCGCAAAAATTCCATAATATCGAACATCAATTCCATTCAACAGTAGAAAAAGGACATGGGCGCATTGAGAAGAGATCCTATTGGACTATGGGTAATACAGAATTTCTCATTGGCGCAGAGAAATGGACAGGGTTAAAAAGTATTGGCATGGTTGAATCAGAACGTAGTGTCAATGGCGTAGTTTCTATCCAACAGCGATATTATATTCTGAGTATTGAGAGTGATGTTCACAGGTTCTCTCAATCTGTTAGAAGTCATTGGAGTATTGAAAATCAACTGCATTGGATTCTTGATGTTGGGTTTGATGAAGATGCTTCTCAATCTTGTCGAGGCTATACTGCTGAAAACTTAGCTGTTATTCGTCATGTTGGCTTAAATTTACTTTCCCGTGACAAAAAAACTAAGGTCGGAGTCAAGACTAAACGACTTAAAGCTGGATGGGATGACAACTATCTCAAGCTTATACTTAACGCCTTAAACATAGTCTCACCTTAGTCTTCATTATTTATTCATGAACGTGTGCGGTTGCCCTAGGGAATGATTGCTCATTACCTACTAACAACTCTACTTTAATGAAGGAATCTGCTTGGTATGCTGCATATTTTCTCGCTGATAAATATCCACTTAATTATTTTCCGAGAGCAATACCAGTTATTGAGATCAAAAATTGCCTTAGCATAGCTTCTCAATGGAATAGTGCAGTTAGTAGCTACGAACGCACTTGTCTTCAAATTGTCTTTGAAAGCCTAATATTAAATGATATAGATGAGTTTATTTATCCTTGGAATAGCAGATATAGTCAAGATCCACAAGAGATTTTGAATTTTGTAATTACTGTTTATCAAGAAGCCTTATCTGCCTATAAAGATATTGTTGAAAGATGGTTTGGCAATTTTACCAGACACCTTCAAACCCTAAATATGTTTCCTATCGCGATAGAAGGTGTCGTTATAACTTCTCCAGATGGGAGATATTCTCTTGATTGGTTTTGGATACCCTTAAAAGAAGGAAATTCAAATCGTGTAATATTTAATTTAGCAAAAGCTCCAATGACTGAAAATGAGATTAGCATTTTATTGAACAATGCTAGAGAAAATAGAGATAAATTAATCTCAAACATTCCAATGACTAAGGAGGAGACGAATATTTCATTCTCTCATTATCATTATAAAAGCTCAAATCTATTTACGCCAAAATTTCCTGTCACACATATTGTTTATGGCTGGTTATGGAATGACTTAAAAAAACTTAACTTGGTGTCTGGACGTTTTGATCCGCATATTTGGTAGACAGCAAGGGAGATATGAGGAAGCGGAACCGCTCTATCAAGAGGCGATGCAGTTGAGGCAAGAACTGTTAGGTGATCGCCATCCCTCTGTCGCCTCCAGTCTCAACAACCGCGCAGTTTTACGTTATTACCAAAATCGTTATGATGAGGCGGAGGTGCTATTTTTGCAAGCCCTAGAAATTTTTGAATCTGTTCTCGGTAGCAATCATCCCAATACACCAAACGCTAAAAATTCCATTGCCTATTTACGGGCAAATCAAGGAAAAAGTTAAAAGGAAAAAAGGAAATGGCAAAAGATTTATTTCATGATGCAGTCAGAAATGCCCTAATCAAAGATGGTTGGTAGATTACAGAAGATCCATTATTTTTGAAAATAGGAGGCGTTGAACTTTATATCGATCTTGGAGCCGAAAAATTAATTGCCGCCGAACGAAACAACGAAAAAATTGCCGTAGAGATTAAAAGTTTCATCAATCCCTCATCACTCTCGGACTTTCATTTGGCGATGGGACAATTTTTAAACTATCGAGTAGCATTAAAAGTAGGAGATCCAGAACGAAAACTGTTTCTAGCAGTGCCAGATACCGCCTATCGAACTTTTTTCCAAAAAGAATTTGCGCGTATGGTCATTGCCGAATATCAACCCGAAATTCTAGTTTATGATATTGAAAATGAGGTGATTGTCACATGGAAAATCTAAAAAAAATTGACAAATATCGCGTGATCGTTAAACAAATCCTCAGCCAATACGCATCCTATAAGCCCTCCTATGGCGACATTGAGATCCAAACCCTATTTGATACAGAGCAGGATCATTATCAAGTTCTAGGCATTGGTTGGAATAAAAAAGAAAGGATCTACGGTTGTTCCATGCACTTAGATATTAAAAATGGCAAAATTTGGATTCAAATCAACAATACCGAACTTGATATTGGTCAAGCACTCGTCGAAAAAGGCGTACCAAAAGAAGATATCGTCATCGGTTTTCAGCCCGTTTATATTCGCCAAGTGTCAGGCTATGCGATCGCCTAATTACTGCCGCATTAGAGCAAATCAACCCTGATGATATAATGCAGCTACTCAAAGAACATATCTTAAGCAAATAAAATATATGTATCAAGTTACTGTTGATTATGCCAAAAAGGACCTTGATGAACTATGTGATTAAGGCGAGATGTTAAGCCGAAAATAACAGGAGAAAAAATATGACAATCAAAGAAAAACTAATCCAAGAAATCGAGCAATCCCCTGAAAGCTTTGCTACGCAGTTACTTAGCTTCTTAAATCTTCTCCAATCCCAATCACAAATCACATTGCCAACCACCGAAATAAATCAAAGTCCATTTAAACTGATTGACGGCTTCATGGTGCTTAAAAGCCAAAATTCATTACCAGAAATTGATTGGGTATCTTTTGTCAGAGAAGAAAGAATCAACGACCTGATGTAATGATGAAAGTACTATTCGACACTAATGTCTTAGTCGCTGCGACAATCGAAGCCCACCCAAATCATGCCATCACTCTCCCTTGGATACAAAAAGTCAGAAATAAAAGTATTCAGGGCTATATCTCCACCCATTCCATTGCCGAACTCTATGCAGTGATGACTCGACTACCCTTAGCTCAGCCGCTTAACTCACAGCAAGTCCATGATGTAATTGTGAATAACCTTGAATCTTTTCATCCCGTTGATTTAGAAAGTAGCGATTATCTAGAAATTATCCGAAATGTAGCAAAATTAAACATTACAGGCGGAGGAATTTATGATGCCATCATTGCTCAAGCTGCTCTGAAAGCAAATGTGGATATATTACTGACCATGAACTCCAAACACTTCACCAGACTGGGAGAGCATATTTCCAGATTGGTTACAGATCCGTCTGTTTAGCTAATGAAATTACTAGATATAGTCTTACTCTTAGAAGATGCCCCCTAATTCCCTAACCCACGACTTTAAAGACACAGTTAATGCAAGAGTCCAAAAAGATTCCGCATTTGCCACTGCTTTACTTGATGAAGCTATTTCTCTTTTCCTCAATGGCGAACCAGAAACTGCAAGACTCATATTGAGAGATCTGGTCAATGCAACCATCGGATTTGAAGAACTAGCGATCGCCACTTCTAAACCCAGCAAAAGCCTTCATAGAATGCTCTCTGCAAAAGGCAATCCCAAAATGGATAATCTCACCGCTATTCTCAAAGTCCTGCGTAAAACCCTTCAAGTCGATATCAAAGTTCATACTGTGGCTTGCGCTTAAAATATCTGCCACAGAAATCTCAGAACGGGAGATTTTACGCACATCCATAATTTTTAAAGCAGCTTAGCGATCGCGGGTGTATGTTACAGCAAATTCAAAAGACACAGTAAAATTAACTCAACCCCAATTCATCAACTAACTCAACTATGACCATCAAAGAACAACTAATTCAAGAAGTAGAATCATTTCCTGATGCACTCCTAGCCGAAGCACTCGACTTTGTACTATTTCTCAAAACCCGTTACATCGATACCGAAATCACCACCGAAGAACAAGACACGATTCTCGCATCCCAAACAGCCTATGAACTAGGAGACTATCTCACCCTCGAACAATACGCATCAAATCAAGCATGAGCTATCAGATTATTATCCCCAAACCAGTTCAAAAGCAACTTGATAGCTTACCAAAAACTCAACGTGATCGAGCAATTACGGCAGTGCGATCGCTGACTAATGAGCCACGTCCAACTGGAGTCAAAAAGCTCAAGGGCTACGATGAAACTTATCGGATTAGATTTGGCGATTATCGCGTCATTTACAAAGTTCAAGACAAAGAACTCATCATTCTGTTGCTAAGTGTTAGTCATCGCAAAGATGCTTACTAATCACAAGAACGGTAGATTTTATGCACATCCGTAATTTTTAAAACAGCCAAGCGATCGCGGGTACATTTTGGTTTTGATTTAGGCGATCGCTATCCATGTATATCCTAACCAATGCTTTCCCTGAAAGGGGTTCTAATTTACCTATCCTATAACAAGACACTCGCCAATAAACCCAGTAACAAATATAATAGCGCCTACGCTTGGGAAAATTGTCGAACACATGGAACTATTTGATTTAACGGATATTAATTGCGATCGCTATGTCAGCGTCATCGTTGATTGTATTGGTATTGAGGATTTGCTGACCTATCGCATTCCTGAAGATATTAATATTCAAATAGGAGATATTCTCAGCGTTCCATTAGGTACTCGTCATGTAGGCGCGATCGCATTACAAATTTCTGACACTTCTGCGATCGCGAATTTAGATACAGAGATTAAATCAGTTAGTGCTGTAGTTAGCTCAGGTATATTCCCAAGGACTTATTGGGAAATGCTGATTCGTACAGCAGATTATTACCGTACACCTGTGATGCAGACGGTAAAAACGGCTCTGCCTCCTAAGTTGCTAGATCAGTCTCATTATCGAATTAAAGTAAAGCATGAGAATTTGGTTCCGCCGAAGGCGGAACCAAATTCTCATGCTTTACCAAAAGCAGCACAAATGGTTTGGGAGTTTTTACAAGAGCATAAGAATAACCCTAAAGGAATTAGTCGCCGTTATATTCAGCAAAAGCTTGGTAGATATACTAGTTCAGGTTTAAAGGAACTTCAAAAATTAGAATGGATTGATACAGTTCTAGAACTACCAAATCGACCACAACCAAAGTATGAAGATATAGTCATTTTACTTAAAGCTCCTGATAGTGAAGTTACTTCAAGACAGACCGAGATTCTCACGGTTTTGCAGCATCAAGGTGGGGAATGTTTAAAAACACAATTATGTAAAATTGCGAAGACCTCAGTTTCAGTTATACAAACATTAGCAAATAAAGGCTACGTCACGATCACTAAACAAGAATCTCTACGGCTAGGTGGAAAAAGCCATACGGTAAAACGCGATCGCCCTAAAGATCTCACACCCGATCAAGAGGCAGCATTGCAACAAATTTTGAAGGCGATCGCAGATCAATCTGCACCACATTTTCTCCTGCATGGAGTCACAGGCTCAGGCAAAACGGAAGTATATCTGCAAGCGATCGCCCCAGTCCTCGAAGCAGGAAAATCGGCACTAGTTCTCGTTCCTGAAATTGGCTTGACTCCCCAACTGACCGATCGCTTTCGAGCGAGATTTGGTGATGCGAAAGTAAATGTTTATCATAGTCAACTATCTGAAGGAGAGCGCTTTGATACATGGCGATTGATGCTCACGGGTGAAGCTCAAATTGTCATCGGTACGCGATCGGCAGTATTTGCGCCGCTTTCTAATTTGGGCTTAATTGTGATGGATGAAGAGCATGATAATAGTTTCAAGCAAGATCAGCCCCAACCCTGTTACCATGCACGCACCATTGCCGAATGGCGATCGCAGTTAGAGTATATTCCTCTTGTGCTTGGTTCGGCAACTCCTTCAGCGGAAGTAATCTATGCTCATCAAGAAGGTAAATCAATCTATCTAGAACTTCCCCATCGCATCGGCAACAAAGACATGCCACCGATTGAAGTTGTCGATATGCGTGATGAATTTAAAGCTGGTAATTATTCGATTTTAAGTCGCAAGTTGCAAGTTGCGATCGCGGAGATGCTCGAAGCAAAGCAGCAAGGGATTCTCTTCATCCATCGGCGAGGCTATAGCACTTTTGTATCCTGTCGATCCTGTGGCTATGTGGCGGAATGCCCTAACTGCGATGTTTCGCTCTCATATCACGATCCCATCTCACCTACTGCCCATCAACCAAAATCTGCCCATTTACGTTGCCATTATTGTAACTACACTCTAATTCAGCCCAAGGCTTGCCCCGAATGCGGTTCACCATATTTCAAGCATTTTGGCAGTGGAACTCAAAAAGTGGAACAGGAACTCGCAAAATTATTTCCAAATATTCGCTTGATTCGCTTTGACAGTGATACAACGCGCAATAAGGATCAGCATCGCTTATTAATTGATCAGTTTCGAGCTGGAGAAGCAGATTTATTAGTGGGAACGCAAATGCTAACTAAGGGTTTGGATATTCCTCAAGTAACTTTAGTGGGTGTAGTATCGGCAGATGGATTATTAAACTTCTCGGATTATCGTGCAGGAGAGAGAGCCGCCCAAACCTTGCTACAGGTGGCAGGTCGCGCAGGTCGTGGCGAAGAAGATGGCAAAGTAATCATGCAAACCTATACGCCTGAGCATCCTGCCATGCAAGCGGTGCAAACCTATCAGTTGGAATCATTTATGCAGACTGAGTTAGAAATGCGAGCTGCTTTGCGTTATCCACCGATGGGACAGATGGTGTTAATTCATCTCAGTAGCGAGAGTGATACCGCTGTTGAGAGAGCCGCTAATGAATTAGCGGAATATTTGCGTCAATTAGAGAATGATTGGGACATTTTAGGAGCAACTCCCGCCACGATCGCAAAAGTCGCTAATCGTTATCGCTGGCAGATTTTGCTTAAGTTTGCTCCTGAAATTTTACCCAATGTACCAAGTCTAGAAGAGTTGCGAATGTTGGTTAATTCTAAGGCTGTGCGAGTTGCGATCGATGTCGATCCACTCACGATTTTGTAGCTACTTAATTACGAATTACGAATTATGAATTACGAATTGTGCTCGATGTTGATTTACGTTTTTGTAGCTATCCGAGAATCTTTAGTGCCCTGCGAAGCCGCGCACTAAAGATTCTTTATTTAGGCAGTTCGCCAAAGCGATCGCGATATTGTTTAAGCAACGCTTCCATCTCATTCAGTTGTACTGAGGCTTGCTCAGCCCGTTGGCGCTCTTGCTCAGCCCGTTGATGTTCTTGCTCAGCCCGTAAAAACTCCTGCTCAGCCCTGAGACTCTCTTGATTTGCGCGTAAGCATTCCTGCTCCAGCATAGTATTGATTTCGATATAAGAATAAAACTTAGTTCCATCAGGACGATAAATTTGCAGCTCATCTGTGAGCTCAAAGCGAATACCTAATCGAGGGCTTACCCAATCATGAGATTCGGGAATGCTATCCAAATTGCCATCGTTTCTAATCAAAACTTCTAGATCGTTATTGTCAGGATTGTAGATGTAATATTCCTCAACGCCGTAGCGATCATAAAAAAGTAGCTTTCTTGCCATGTCTACAGATTTATTGCAAGGCGAGAGAATCTCAAAGACAACTTGAGGCGCTATATTATTCTCCTCCCATTGTTTGTAAGATCCGCGATCACCTTTAGGACGACCAAAGATCACCATCGTGTCAGGAGCCGCAGTAATTTGGGTTTGTCCCTCAACGGGATACCAAAGTAAGTCGCCAGCAACGAATACTTGAGGATCATTACTGTATAGCCAGTCAATATTTTGCTGGATTGTCAAAATCCATCGAAACTGCTTAGTATTGTCTGCCATAGGTTTCCCGTCACTTTCGGGATAGATGATGTCAGGCTTGCTCAGTTGGCTAACCATCGGCTTTGGCTCCTGAACTTATGGGTTGTTTTGATTATACAGCGATTTTTATTGAGGTTAATTCTGGCTTGCCCCGTGGTTGCTGATAGATAAGGATGGGCGGCGCGAAGCGCCGCCCATCCTTATCTATTTATCACTACCCCGTGGTTTTATAGTTGGGTTACACTATGATGTGTTTTTCATTTAGGGTAAATATCGTGACACAACGTACAGCAAGGCAATGGATTATTAATGGTGTCTTAATCGTAGTTACGCTCTCGTTTTTGGGCGTATCGATCGCACCTCTGATTGGCGGGTTGTTTGCCCCACCCGCTCAACAGGCTAATAATGCCAACCAAAACACCTCAGAGCAAGATCGGATCAAGATCCAGATCGAGGGGTTTGAAGCCGTACTAAAAAGCGATCCTAAAAATCAAACTGCGCTGATTGGTCTTGTAAATCTCAGAAACCAACTTGGCAAAACCAAAGAAACCATCGAACCGTTACAAACCCTTGCTGATACTTTTCCCGATCAGCCAGAATATCGGATGACTTTAGCTCGTACTTACATTGAGCTTAAAGACCCTAAAAATGCGTCAGCAGAGTATCGCAAGATTTTGACCACTAAACCAGGGTTTATTCCCGCCATCCAAAGTATTGTTAGCATTGAGCTAACCGACAAGCGCCCTGAAGCCGCGATCGGCATCCTCCAAGATACGCTTAAGACAGCGGAAACAGCCAATAAAGTCCAAGCCAATGCGGTAGATACTGGTTCAGTTCGTTGGATTTTAGGCGAAGTCTATCGTCAAGAAAACCGCATTGATGATGCGATCGCAACCTATGATCAGATGATCAAAGAAAGCGCGAAAGACTTCCGTCCTTATGTTGGTAAGGCACAATTAAGACAAATCCAAGGCAAGGAAGATGAAGCCAAAAAACTGTTTGATAAAGGTTTGGAATTAGCTCCTGCTGAATTTAAAGATGAAGTAAAACGTCTTGCTGATCTCTCTCCACAAAAGGCTCCATTCACGAATCCAGCACAAGCACCTAGTAATAATCCAGTTAAAAAACCATAATATAAAATAGGCAGCGCACTGCGCTGCCTATTTTTATGACAAAGACTCACCGATCGCAATTCTTGCGCCATTGACAAAATCCCAACCTGATTGCAGTTTCTTACCCGCAGGTTGTACTTCTTTAATTAGCAATAGCCCTTTTCCAGTCTGCACCACAAATCCTTTCCCTTTACGAATCTCTATCACTTTTCCCACAGGAGCAAGACTCTCGCTTTCGGCAATAACTTCTGTCTTCGTGACTTTCAATCTTTGCCCCCGAAAATCTGTGTAGCAATTGGGATAGAAAGCACGAATGCGATTATGCAATGCGATCGCCTCTAGATTCCAGTCAAGTTCCCAATCATCTCGCCCAATCATCGGCGAATAGCAAGATAAAGCTTCATCTTGAGCCTCAGGCGTAATAGCATCTAATCGCCGCAGAGTATCAATTAACAAATTTGCGCCTAAATTAGCTAATTTCAAACTTAAAGTATCCGTATTGTCTTCAGGCAAGATTTCTAGCTCTGCTTTGAGTAACATTGCTCCTGTATCAATACCTGCATTCATTTGCATTGTCGTAATGCCTGTGAACTTTTCGCTATTAGCGATCGCCCATTGAATCGGAGCTGCACCACGATATTTTGGCAAGAGTGAGCCATGTACATTAATGCACCCATGCTTCGGCATATTCAGTATTTTTTGCGAGAGAATCTGTCCATAGGCAACTACTACAAATACATCAGCCTCAAGCGCCTCAAGTGCCTCAAGTACAGTTTTATCTTTTTTGAGGCGATCGGGTTGCCAGATTTTAATATGAGAATTTCTTGCGATCGCGGCAGCTTTTACTGGCGGCGGACTAACTTGATTGCCTCTACCACGCCTAGTATCAGGTTGGGAAACCACGCCCACAACTTCAAAATCTGGCTCAGACAATAATTTTTCTAAGGTAGGAACTGCAAAATCAGGAGTCCCAAAAAAGACAACACGCATATTTTTAACTATTTTCGTTTTTATACCAAGACGAGAGTTGCGCCGCAACTCTCGTCTAAAATTAGATCACTGGGTGCGTTAGCGATCGCGTAATACACCTTATAACCTTTGATGGCAGTTTGATGGCGCGTTAAATATAACCCCACAAATGTAAACACATTTATTGATGGAGCCTTAGTAGTGAAAAGCAACAATAAAAAGTGGAACAAATTTGGTTTGTACGCAATGTTAGGTCTTGTCGTTATTACATTAACAATAAATCCCGTCGATAGTCAGCCACTCACACAACGAGAATGGAGCTACAGCAAGCTACTCGAAGAAGTCAGAAAGAAACCTGCTGGTGTCTCAAGAATCACCCTTAGTCCTGATCGCTCTTTTGCAGAGGTAACGATCTCTGGCGGAATTGACGACAAGAAAAAAGTTCGCGTGAATTTGCCAAACGACCCCAATTTGATCAGAGTTGTTACAGAAAATAATATTGACATAGATGTTGCCCCCCGTCGTGCCGATGGCGAATTATCTCAAACCTTTCGCAGCTTGATTTTGCTGTTTGTCAGTTTGTTTTTCCGAATTTGAAAGGATCGCAAAGGGACATTAACAAAAAACTTAGTTTGTATTTGAGCACGAAAAAATTAAACAACAAATCCCAAAGTATTTCCGTCCGCTCATTGGGCGATAAAGTTTTTGGCGTGTTGAGATGCGATCGCCATATTATCGATCCAAAGACGGATTCTGGCGTGACTTGGACAGATCCTAGACTGCTTGCGTTAAGATTAGTTAATTAAATCATTCGTTCTTGGCAAAATCATCTAAGAACACTTTTATCGATGGAGCGGTAGTAGTGAAAAGCAATAATAAAAACGACAATAATAATAAAAAGTGGAAAAATTTTGGTTTGTACGCACTGCTTGGCATTGTCGTAATTACCTTAGGCACAACCCTGCTCGATAGTCAGCCAGCCACCCAAGGTGAATGGCGCTACAGCAAGCTAATCGAAGAAGTAAGAAAGAAACCAGCAGGTGTTTCCAGAATCACCCTTAGTCCCGATCGCTCTTTTGCAGAAGTGACAGTACCTGGTGGTCCTGAAGGCAAGAAAAAAGTTCGCGTAAATCTGCCTAACGACCCTGAGTTTACTAAAACTGTTAGAGAAAATAACATTGAGCTAGATGTAGCCCCTCGTCGCACTGACGGTGCTTTAGTGCAAACCTTGAGCAGCTTGATTTTGCCAATTTTGCTATTAGTCGGTTTATTTTTCTTACTACGCCGCGCTCAATCTGGACCTGGCAACCAAGCCATGAACTTTGGTAAGTCCCGCGCCCGCGTGCAGATGGAGCCTCAAACCCAAGTCACCTTCACCGATGTCGCTGGTATTGAGCAAGCCAAATTTGAACTTACTGAAGTTGTAGACTTCCTCAAAAATCCCGATCGCTTCACTGCCGTCGGCGCAAAGATTCCTAAAGGCGTATTGCTAGTTGGCCCCCCTGGTACTGGTAAAACCTTGCTAGCCCGTGCGGTTGCAGGTGAAGCTGGCGTACCTTTCTTCAGTATCTCTGGTTCAGAATTCGTAGAAATGTTTGTCGGTGTCGGTGCATCCCGAGTACGTGACCTATTCGAGCAAGCAAAGGCTAATGCCCCTTGTATCGTCTTTATCGATGAAATTGATGCAGTCGGTCGTCAACGTGGCGCTGGGCTTGGTGGTGGTAACGATGAGCGTGAGCAAACCTTGAACCAATTGCTCACCGAAATGGATGGCTTTGAAGGTAACACAGGCATCATCATCGTTGCGGCGACCAACCGTCCTGACGTATTGGATGCAGCTTTACTTCGTCCAGGTCGTTTCGATCGCCAAGTGGTCGTTGATCGTCCCGACTTCGCAGGTCGTCTGGAAATTCTTGGTGTTCATGCACGAGGCAAGACACTATCTAAGGATGTTGATCTAGAAAAGATTGCTCGTCGTACCCCCGGATTTACAGGTGCTGATTTGTCTAACCTGTTGAACGAAGCTGCTATTCTTGCTGCACGTCGCAACTTGACTGAAATCTCGATGGATGAAATCAATGATGCTGTCGATCGCGTCTTGGTTGGACCTGAGAAAAAAGATCGCGTGATGAGCGAAAAGCGTAAAGAATTAGTTGCTTACCATGAAGCTGGTCATGCTCTGGTTGGAGCATTGATGCCCGACTATGACGCAATCCAAAAGGTAACGATTATTCCTCGCGGTCGTGCTGGTGGTTTGACATGGTTCTTGCCTACTGAAGAAAGAATGCAAAGCCGCGCCTATTTGCAAAACCAGATGGCAGTTGCCCTCGGTGGTCGCATCGCTGAAGAAATCGTCTTTGGAGATGAGGAAGTTACCACTGGTGCATCTAGTGATCTTCAACAAGTTGCTTCGACTGCTCGTCAAATGGTAATGCGTTTTGGAATGAGCGATAAGCTTGGACCTGTTGCTCTTGGTCGTTCCAATGGCAATATGTTCCTTGGTCGTGACATTGCTGCTGAGCGTGACTTCTCTGAAGAAACTGCTGCAACTATCGATGAAGAAGTTGGTATTTTAGTGGCTGATGCTTATCGTCGTGCCAAGCAACTTCTCGTTGATAACCGCCATGTTTTGGATAAGATTGCTCACGATTTAATTGAGCGTGAAACCGTTGATGCCGAAGAGCTTCAACAGATTTTGGAAACCAGTGATTTGAAGTTGTCAGCAGCTTTATAATTACAACTTCTTTAAAAGCAACTGCTCTAAATTAATTTCCACAAAATGCAGACGATACAATGTATCGTCTGCATTTTTTATATTTTTCTTGGAAATCTAAGCTGTCATTTTGGGTTAATCTAGAAATAAGACTAAATAACGATATTTTATGCAATCTTTTTCCTGTCAGGGGCAATTAACTACTTGGAAAGATGATCGAGGGTTTGGATTTATTAAACCTGATGATGGCAGTAAAGAAGTTTTCCTACATATCAGCGTATTAAAAGGGTCAAGTCGCCGCCCTGTAGTGGGAGATACTATCTTTTACGAAAAAGCTACTGAAGTCAATGGAAAAATACGGGCTTCTAAAGCCTCAATTCAAGGTATTATCAACCAACCCACAGTATCAAATCAAAGATCGCGTAATTCTAGCCAAACCGCTAATAACCAATCTACAGGTAACCGCATAAATAGCAATACCCAAACCAACAAACGCGATATGCGTAAAGGTATACAGAATGTATTACCTGTAATGTTTTTTATTGGTTTAGGAATTAGCTCAATTTCTCCTGTGACTAACTTTGTGCGTGGTTGCAATATTAAAGGCAATATTTCAGTGAATACAGGGGGCGGCAAGCTTTATCACCTGCCGAATATGGAAGATTATGCTACAACCAACATTGATGGAAGCAAAGGAGAGAAATGGTTTTGTTCTGAGTCTGAGGCGATCGCTAGCGGATGGCGTAAAGCACCAAGATAAAATCAGTCAAAACTATACCTTAGCTATAAATCATGATGATCTTAGATCGCGTTGTCCCGTTTGGAAGGTCTAAAACCGAATATGAGTTAATGTTTGCGCTTACGGAAAGCGATCGCCTTAAATCCATAGTTGGCATCGGTGACGGACCAGCAAGCTTTAATGCGGAAATGACTGTCGCAGGTTATCAAGTTACATCGATCGATCCGATATATCAATTTATTGGCTCAGAAATTAAAAATCGTTTTGATGCTTGCGTAGATACCGTTATCGAACAGGTTCGCAATACACCAAATAACTGGGTCTGGAGCTATCACAAGTCCCCTGAAGATTTACGCGCAAATCGTGAGAAAGCTATTTCTCTATTTCTCGAAGATTACGATCATGGCAAAATCGCAGGTAGATATCTTAACGCTGAATTGCCAAGATTAGACTTTCGCGATCGCCAATTTCAGCTTGCGCTATGTTCACATTTTCTATTTCTCTACTCTGAGCATCTCAGTTTTGAATTCCATTTAGAATCAATCCGCGAACTATGTCGCATCGCTGAAGAAGTAAGGATTTTCCCATTATTGAATTTGGCTCAAGCGCGATCGCCCTATATTGATGAAATTTGTAGCACATTAGCCAAAGAAGGTATTAGCTCAGAAATTATTCAAGTTCCCTACGAGTTACAAAGAGGTGGCAATCAGGCGATTATTTTTCGACAATAAAAAAGCTCGCAACGCGAGCTTTTTTATTGATTAATGCGGAACGGGGGACTTGAACCCCCAAGTCTTTCAACACATGTACCTGAAACATGCGCGTCTACCAATTCCGCCAGTTCCGCAATTTGGATATTAGCTAGATTAATTGGTTTCTAACTGGCAGTTATTAAGTCTGCGGTAAAAATTGCACAATGTCAATCGTTAACTCTAGTTAACTTTTCACCAACTTTCTATTTGATAATGTCATAATCTACAGTAAAGCGATGGGAATACCGCCCTATAGGGCTAGCGATTTTTCCTGTAATCTTGTATCTTAGATTTGTAACAAAGAAGACTGAACTCAAACAGCAAACTAAAACTATGACACTGCGTTTAGGCGATACCGTACCTGATTTTACCCAAGACTCCACCGATGGCGTAATTAATTTCCATGATTGGATCGGCGATCAATGGGCGATTCTATTTTCTCACCCCAAAGATTTCACTCCAGTTTGCACCACCGAGCTAGGCACGGTTGCTAAGCTCAAGCCAGAATTTGATAAGCGCAATATTAAGGCGATCGCCTTGAGCGTCGATGGCGTTGAGTCCCACAAAGGATGGGTTGGAGATATCGAAGAAACTCAAAATGCTACCCTCAACTACCCGATTCTTGCTGATGAAGACAAAAAAGTTTCCGAACTTTATGACATGATTCACCCTAACTCGGCAACAGGTAATACCTTGACCGTGCGATCGGTGTTTATTATTGACTCTAACAAGAAACTTCGCCTCAGCTTGACCTATCCTGCTAGCACTGGTCGTAACTTTGACGAGATCTTGCGCGTAATTGACTCGCTACAACTTACTGACAATTACAGCGTGGCTACACCTGCTAACTGGAAAGATGGTGATGATTGTGTAATTGTGCCTTCAGTTTCCAACGAAGAAGCTAAGACCAAGTTCCCTAAAGGTTTCAATCCGATCAAGCCATATTTGCGTATGACTCCTCAGCCAAACAAATAATACCAAAACAAAAAATAACAATGCCATTTTTTGTTTTAAAACCCAGTAAGGGTTTTGAATTTTTAAAATGGCATTGCTACTTTGAGAATTGGTATATCAAGGAGCTTAAGCTTCTTGACTAAAAATAAAAAAGGCTTGCTTAGCAAGCCTTTTTTGTTTTTTACCAGCTTTCGTCTTCGACAGCCGTTTTATCCCAAATTTCTAAATCTAGCTCTTCTAGATAAATGATTCCGCTTTGAATCTGCTGTGTTGTTCCAGTAAGCTCCAAGGTAAACCAGCCGTCATCTTCTGGACTTTCGCCAAGAAGTGCCGCAATAATGGTTACCGTTAATCCATGTTCACAAGAGAGGCGAGAAATAATTGGTTCCCCGTAGCAGCTTCTCGGTACTCGCATGGCAATGCGTGTAGTCGTTCGTCGCTTTTCCTCAATATTTACAGGTGCTCTGGAATCGATACATTCCGCCGCTAGCATTGAAGTTTCTCCAGTGCAAATGTCTTGATGATTTGACATTTAATATCATAGCTAAAGTTTTACGGAATTGGAAGTGACTTAGGTCACTAAATCTGTAAAACGTATAAATTCGCACTATAGTCAACAGCCATGAGTAGTAATACCCAAACAACTTACGATCGCATTTATGAAATTGTGCGGCAAATTCCCTTAGGAACAGTTGCTACCTATGGGCAAGTTGCAGAACTGGCAAGTTTGGCAGGAAAAGCCCGTTTAGTTGGCTATGCTCTCTATCGAGTTGACATGAAAACTTCAGATATTCCTTGGCAGCGTGTGGTCAATGCTAAGGGTGAAATTTCACTTTCGCCTTTAAGATTTGGTACAGACTATTTGCAGCGATCGCTATTGGAAAACGAAGGAATTAGCTTTAATGATGTAGGTAAGATTGATCTGCGAAAATATCTATGGCAACCAAACCTAAACATTTTTGTTAAATCTATTGCTTGGCAATAGATTTAACAAAAATGTTGAATTTTCACTTAAGCGTAAAGCGCCGTAGAATGCGGCAATGAATACTATGACTACTGCGACTCTACTTGTTTCTTGTCCTGACCAAAAAGGATTAGTGGCAAAAATTTCAGATTGGGTGTTTTCCCATGATGGCAATATTCTCCATGCTGATCAACATTCGGATAGTACGGCTGGACTGTTTTTGATGCGGGTTGAGTGGGAGTTAGAAACATTTGATCTTGCAAGAGAAGAAATTGTGCCGACTTTCGAGAAATTGGCAACCGAGATAAAAGCCAAATGGAGCATTCAGTTTTCTGATTATGTGCGCCGTATTGCCATTTTTGTCTCGAAACAGGATCACTGTCTATATGACTTGATTTTGCGGCAGCGATCGCATGAACTATCGGCTGTAATACCTGTAGTAATTAGCAATCATCCTGATTTAGAAAAAGTTGCACATAACTTTGGGATTAATTACCATCACATTGCGATCGCTCCTGAGAATAAGTTGGAGCAGGAAAAACAGCAACTCGCCTTACTCAAGCAATACAAGATTGATCTGGTCGTTCTGGCAAAATATATGCAAGTTTTGAGTCCAGAATTTCTCTCTCAGTTCTCGCAGGTAATTAATATTCATCATTCATTCTTGCCAGCCTTTGCGGGGGCAAATCCTTATCACCGCGCCTATAAGCGAGGGGTGAAAATTATCGGGGCGACTGCTCATTATGTAACTGAAGAGCTAGATGAGGGCCCAATTATCGAACAAGATGTGATTCGGGTTTCTCATCGTGATTCGGTTACCGATCTGATTCGCAAAGGCAAAGACCTAGAGCGTATTGTGCTAGCCAGAGCTGTCAGACAACATTTAGAAAACCGTGTATTAATTTATGGACAATCGGCTAGCTCAGGGCTAGGACTGAGAACTGTTGTATTTGATTAATCCGTAAACCAAGTAAATATAGTGCAAAGCAATGTATTTGCTATCCATAGGCATTGATTTTGAGTTATGTTAATACAAATATACTTTTAAAAAGTTTTTTCAAAATTTGAAATCAAGGTTTAACAAAATGACAGCAAGGCTACAGTTAACACGCGGCATAGATGAAGAAGCAACAGATGTAAAGATTACAAGATCTAAAGATGGAGATACCAGTGTTGCTGTGTTTATCTTCGATGCGCTTAACTGTATGACTGGCGAAAATGCTTCCACTAATGAGATTTTAGGGATGTATATGATTGATGAGGAAGGCGAGATGATTACCCGTAATGTCAACGCCAAATTTATCAATGGTAAACCTGCGGGGATCGAAGCAATTTATAAAATCGAGGGCGATCGCGATTGGCAAAGGTTTTTGAGATTTATGAATCGTTATGCTGAGTCGAATGGTATGAGTCTTAACCAGCCTTCTTAAATTAGGTGATTTCTTATTTAAGATTCCTACCCTAGCGCTCTCGATATAAAGGGGAGGGAAAAAGATTTCCAAAAAAGAATGATGGCGGCGCTTTGCGCCGCCATCATTCTTTTTTGGGTGGTTCTGGATTGATCTAATACCAATTCACAGAAGTTTGGCAACACTTCTGTGAATTGGTATTAGATCAATCCCTGTAAGGGGGGTAAAAACACAAAATGGCATAATTTTGTGTTTTGGGATAGCCGCAAAAGATGGGCTCTGGTCAGTTTGGGCTTAGGGAAGAACAAGACTTCAGCTATGGCTTTTATTCCCACACGGTTTAGCTGACCAAAGTCCAAGGTTGTGATCACATATTCTTAGTCAGAATTAAAGCAAGACAAAATACTTGCCACCTTTTTTCGTATTAATTATTTCAACCACTAATTTAAGAAGTCGTTAAGAATATTGACGATCACCTTAAAGTCTGCAAAATCTTTAGCATCCTTTTTCTGACAACAAATCCATGTGCAGAACTTCATTTTTTGAAACTCTTGAATTTGATTTACCTCCCCATAATCACCTATTTTAGTTTTTGGTGTATAAAATTCTTCAATAAATAAATGATCGGGAAATAAATTTTCAATCCCTTTTTTGATCTTTCTATTTTCCTGTTTAGGGATGGCTCTTATTTTGAGATTATCATGATCTTCACTTGGCTTTTTAGTATCACAGTCATATAAAAGCAATACTTTTCTAGTTAAAAACTTAGGATTAGAAAGAAGAACATCTCTAGTGTTATTTAAACCACTGTCTCCAGTATTTATACTTTTGCCTTTGTTTACAGAAAGTCCTACCCACTCAATATCTACTTGCTCTAAAATCCTCTGTTTCCCCAACAAATCCAACGCTGTCCTAATATAAATTGGATCTGTTTCTCCTTCTGTCAAAACCAAGGATTTAGAACCTTTCTTAGGCTCAATCGTCTAAATGATGCTAAGGTAACATAAGATACAAAACAACAAATATGCAGCCAATTCTAACCGAACTTTTAAATCTGCCAGGAATCGAAGTAGAAAACTACACAAAAGTAGCAGATCGATTAATTTTAGAGGTTGAAGCGAAAACGACAAAAGCAAAGTGTCCAAGATGCGGAGAAGAAAGTAATCATCTGCATCAAAATCGCTGGTATTTTGCAAGAGATTTAAGCATTAGTGGACAGGAAGTACTATTAAAAGTAAACCGTCGTCAATTCAAGTGTAAAAAATGTGAAAAGCCGTTCAGTGAAGAACTAGAATTTATAGGAAAGAGACGAAAACAAACTAACAGATTTGCAGAGATGATAGTGCAGCAAGTATTGCATAGCGATATGCATAATGTAGGGAAGCAAAATGACTTAACAGATGAGGAAGTGTGGTCGATGATAAAATACATTAGCGAAAAAAAACTTAGAATAGATTTAAAGCCATTAAAACGACTTGGGATTGATGAAATAGCATTACGAAAAGGACAAGGGGACTACATAGTAGTATTGGTAGATTTAGACAGAAAAATACCGATAGGATTTGTGCGATCACGGAAACAAGAAGAAATAAGGAAAGAGCTTGAGGGGTGGGGAAAAGAGGTGTTAGAGCAAATTATTGAGGTAAGTATGGATCTAAGTGGAAATTATAAAGGACTGATCAACAAACTAATACCAAAAGCAGAGGTAGTAGCCGACCGATTCCATGTAACAAAGATAGTTCCTGAGGAACTAAAAACAGCACGAAATGACCTGCAAAAAGCAAATAAAGAAAACAAAAATGTAAACGAGAAAAAGAAAATCGAAGAAGCACTTAAGCAGAGTAAGTATGCATTACTAAAGAACGAAAAAGATTTAACAGAGAAGCAAAAAATAAAATTAGAAGAAATTCGAGAAGTGGTACCATTGCTAGGGAAAATGCATCAGCAAAAAGAAGAGTTTAGAAGAGTCTTTGAAGATGCTAAAAATTGGGGAGATGGCGCATCAAAATTACTCGACTGGATGGAGACAGCAAAGGAGACGTATAAGGATAGTGTTGGCACAATTTGTCGATGGTTTGGAGAAGTTACTAATTACTTTGAGAACCGCACTACTAATGGCGTTGTTGAGGGTATCAATAATAAGTTAAAGCTAATTAAACGATCTGGGTATGGCTTCAGGAATTTTGATAATTTTAAGTTGCGATCTCTAATTTGTTGGCATTTAGATATTGGTCGAGCATAGTTTGAACGATAGAGCCCTTTCTTAACAGTAGTTTGTACTTCATCTTTGATTGCATTGACTCGTTTACAATATTTGTAAAACATAGTCTGTCCGCGATTAGACATTTGATAACTACAATAATCTTCCCAAATATGTACTGACCAGTGATCTAGAGATACACGTAAATTTCGATATGTATTGCTTTCGCTAGCATAACCATAACGGTATTTCAAAAAACTTTCAGGATAAATAACTTCTGTGATTACAGGAATATTAAAATGCGCCATAATTCTTAATATTCCTATGCCTTCACCTTCCCACATTCTTAAATGTTGGATTACATAAGAAAGATTCGCGGGATTGTCTGGATCTGCAACAACAATAATACAAAAACCTAAATACAAAGGGTTGTTATGCTCACCATCAAAAAGACCAGCTTCATATGCATCAATAATCAATTGTGCTTGATTGTCTTCAAAATAAATATCATTATCAACATCAACCCACCAACTAGGAATTTCTTTTTTGTCAAATCCATAGCCACTCATTATCCAAAAACTACCAACAATATTTTGAGGATACTCTTCGAGTAATGCTTTAGCTCTGCGACAATTGGTAATTCCAATTTCAGGTAAATGTACTGTCATTTCTAAGATTCTCGTGAGAAGTACAATGAAATAATAATACAAGTGAACATAGTTCAAAATGCAATAAATACATCGCTAAAAGCTTCATCTCTTGTCACAAAAGGAATGCGAATCCATCAAATTAATCATCTTACACTCTTTGAATTTATCGATGAACTCGGCGATCGCCTCCAAACCCTACTCAATAAGAAGAAAGCAGATACACTTACCTCCACAGAAAATCTTGAGCTAGAAGCGATCGGAGAACTAGACGAGATTTTTAGCTATGTTAATGCAGTGATCGCCTCTAAATTTGATGTACTTTAGGAAATTACCTCACCATCACATAAAGTAATAATTCGATTTACAAAAGCCTTTAACTCTGGACAGGCTTGAATCGAAACCATCAGATCTTGATTTTTGAGAATAGCTTTGCCATCAATAATCTTGCTGTAGTCCCTCTTGCAATCGCCTAGTTTAAAAATCTCCTTAATCCAATAAGAAGGTGGTTTATTATGATTTACCTTCTCTGGTGCGCCACTGGGAGCAGAACGGTTATGTTTAGCGATCTTTTGGATTGTACCCCAATAGGGAAGTAACCATGCTTCAAAATCGTGACAAGCAGTATGTGGATAGAACTTCGGATTATTACCAACCCATGCAGTCATTTTTGCTTTAGCATCAGCAGCATTTGCAAAATCTCTTGACCCCGTATATACATCGGTCAAAGCAATCACAGCATCATAGGCATCTTTCCCACTCAATAAATTTTCTACAATCCGCTTTAACTTATCTTCCTTTGGAATTCTCCCATCCTGCGGAATAAATTTTAATCTTGGCATATTTTGCGCTAAATATTTTTGCAAAAACTCACGGAGTTTCTCTCTAAAAGCTGATTCAGTAGCACCCTCAACTAAAATTGCAATCTTCATGGACGACCACCCATTACATTCATTGACCAAAGTTGATCAAGGCTATAGTCTTCCAACCATTTCTCCAAATCGAGAGTATCAGCCCATGTCATTTTTGCCTCGCCATCTTCAAGATCGCAAATCAGAACCTCATGAGGATCAAGAAATCGTATAAGTCGATCTGAGTAAGTCGCTACGATTAACTGTGTATGCTTGGAAGCCTCGCGCATCAAGTAAACTAAATGTCTTAAAAGTTCTGGATGTAAACTAACTTCAGGTTCGTCTAAGAGCGTAATTGTTGACAAATTTTGGCTTTGCAACAGGGCTACTAACCAAAGAAATCGCAGCGTTCCTTCTGATAGTTCATGCATATAGATGGGTTGCGAAAAATTCCTGTCTTTCCAAGTCATAGAGATTGTGCCTGCGGCAACTGGTGGAAAGCTTAAACGCTCAAAGTCTGGAAATGCGGCAGAAATAATATTCTCAACCATTTCATAGCGATCGCGATCGCTTTCACGCAAATCATAAAGACAAGAAACTAAATCCTCTCCTCTTACCCCTGGTAATTTTGCTGGTCGCATTGCTTGAGGTAGACGGATTGGGCTTGTCCCTGAGACATCAAGTGCTCCATAATAAGTACAAGAAGCTAGGCTTTTTCGCAGGTTCTCAGGTTCTTGATACATTTTAGGAACTTGTGAGAGCGAAGTCTCCAGATAATTATGTTCCCAATTGGGAATTAAAGTAAAATCATCATCTTCTTGAAAATATTTGATACTTAAACCATAGGACTCAATATATTTCTTTGAAATACGCTTGTCGGGGATTATTGACGAAACTCTCTGAGATATTTCAGCGACAGAAGTTGGGTGCTTTGCTAAAAATTCCTGTTTGATTTCATAAGCTAAGCCTTTAGGAGATATAGCTAGACTGTATGTTAAGATTTCTTGATCTAACGCCTTTCCTGATATTCCTATTTGCAGTTTTTCTGCTCTTCCTCTAGTTAGAATTTCATTTAACCCGCCTTTGCTTTGTAATGACTCATGTAACTTCCCACTTGCTGAAGCCGCTAACATTGACATAGCATCTAAAAAAGATGTCTTACCTGAACCATTTGCACCAATCATCACTACAAGATCTCGCATTTCCAGATCGACGTTTTGAAGACGGCGAAAACCTTTAATGGATATTTTTTCAAATTTACTCATAATCAAGTAATCAGCCAGATTTTTTGCGTGAGTTGCTTTGGTTAATTTTAAGTGTATCGCGTTCAGCCTTGCTTACGAATTCAGCAAGAGCATCAGATACTCGTTAAATTTAACGATGAACTTGGCGATCGCATCTACCCTCCGCACCCCTATTCGACAAGCAAAACAGGTTAATTGCTGAACAAGCGATGCAATATGCCAAAATATAAATAGTTAACTACAAGCTTATATTTACAAGCTGATTGGCAATGTCTGCAATTTCAATAAAAGTCCCTAAGCAAAAGCTCAAGAATCCGCCACTGCAAGTCCATACCCTAGGCGATCGCGTATTGCGCCAACCAGCCAAGCGCGTTAGCAAAGTCAACGACGAAATTCGTCAGATTGTTGTCGATATGCTGCAAACCATGTATAGCAACGACGGCATCGGGCTTGCTGCGCCACAGGTGGGGATCAATAAGCAATTACTCGTTATTGATATCGAACTCAAGGATGAGAACATCCCGCCCTTAGTAATGATCAATCCTGAAGTAAAGTCTTCAGGCGGTGACCTGATTACTGGCGAAGAAGGCTGTCTGAGTATTCCTGAAGTATTTCTAGATGTCGTGCGACCCGATCGCGTTGAGGTGTCCTATCGCGATGAAGATGGTAGACCTAAGCATCTTGTAGCTGAAGGTTTACTTGCAAGAGTAATTCAACATGAAATGGATCATTTGAATGGAGTCTTGTTTGTCGATCGCGTTAAGAATGCGATCGCTCTTAACAAAGAATTAAGCGCCCATGGCTTTGCGCCTAAGGATGTCCAAGCGATTAGATAGTAGCAGGGCGGCAAGCCCGCTTTGCAATCCCACTTTGTGAGAGGAGTTCCATTGATGTTGATCCAAAAATTGCTGGATTGTCCAGAGTTTATTGCTGGAGATTCGACAATACTGCGCGAATTATTACATCCTGACAAGCAGGATATCAATCTGCGATATAGCCTCGCCCATGCAATTTTGCCAGTGGGCGAGACTTCTCAATCGCATTCTCTGACCACTTCCGAAGTGTATTACATCCTGAGTGGCAAAGGGGAAATGCATATTGACGAGGAGATTCGCGATATCGAATCTGGCGATGCGGTGTATATCCCCCCAGATGCCAAGCAATTTCTGCGCAACATTGGTGATGAGCCAATTGTATTCATTTGCATCGTCGATCCTGCTTGGCGCAAAGAAGATGAAACTATTTATTCGGCTTAGATATATATTTCGTGTTGCGAAAACGTTATTTTCAACCTACTACGCCTATATGCTCGAATATCGGGCAGAGCTTTTCATCTGGTTGCTATCGAATTCTTTACCATTTATTTTGATGGGTGCATGGCTAAAAGCTTCAGAAACTGGCAGCTTTGGTTTCACGGCTTTAGAGTTTATTCGTTACTTTTTGGCGGTATTTGTTGTAAGGCAATTTAATATTGTTTGGGTGATTTGGGACTTTGAGAGAGAACTAATTTCAGGACAGCTCTCACATCGTCTTTTACAACCGATTGACCCATTTTGGCATCATTTGATGAATCATATTGCTGAGCGTTTTGCGAGATTGCCGATGCTTGTGGTTTTGATTGCTCTATTTTTTGTTCTCTATCCGCAATCATTCTGGATTCCGTCATGGTCAACTGGTTTACTTGCGACATTTATTGTGGCGATCGCCTTTTTATTGCGATTCCTCATTCAATATACTTTTGGACTTTTATCATTTTGGACAGAGCGAGCTAGTGCGATCGAGCAACTCTGGTTTTTAACTTATATCTTTCTATCAGGGATCATTGCCCCTCTAGATGTATTTCCACCACTAGTTCGCGATATTGTCATGTGGACACCTTTTCCTTATATGGTGTATTTTCCTGCGGCTCTTTTGGTGGGAAAGGCGATCGATGTCTGGCAAGGAATTGGGGTAATGGCTGGATGGATGGCGGTTTTCTTCGTGATCAGCCGTTGGCTATGGCGTAAAGGTATCAAGCAATATTCAGGCATGGGAGCATAGAACAGCTAAATGTGATTCTCCCGCAAAACCAAAAGATAAGTGGGGGGGGGGGGGGGGGGGGGGGGGGGGGTTTTTTTTTTTTTTTTTTTTATTT
>JALQCR010000024.1 GCA_023336205.1 Pseudanabaena sp. Salubria-1 | reverse complement strand
ACAAAAAAAAAAAAAAAAAAAAAAAAAATTTGGGGGGCGGCCCCCCCCCCCCCGCAACATTTTTGGGTTTTATTGGGATCATTAGCGATCGCGATAAAATAGGGCTAAACCAAAAACAAGCCCAACAAAATGCTATCTCCGCAGACAAACGTCAAAGAAACCAACGCTAAAACTTGGAAAATCAAGCTGCTCTATGATGGCGCATGTCCTCTATGTGTGCGTGAAGTAAACTTTTTAAAAAGCAAAGATGGCGATCGCGGGTTAATTAATTTTGTAGATATTGCCGCCGATGACTATGAACCCACCGACAATGCTGGGATAGATTTTGAGACAGCAATGGGACGAATTCATGCGGTATTACCTGACGATGAGATCGTCCAAAATGTCGAAGTATTTCGCCAAACATACGATATTCTCGGTATCGGCTGGATCTATGCGATTACCAAAATCCCCATTTTTGGGCGTTTAGCTGATTTACTCTATGGCGTTTGGGCAGACTATCGACTTCTGCTGACTGGTCGAGGCAATCTTAAAACTATCGTGGCAAAACGGCAGCAATACCAAAAAGAACGCGAAAATTATGGAAATAATAGCCAAGGACGTTGTGCCGATGGTTGCGAGATCGAAGATCGGAGATAAGCATGATAACTACTTGGCTAGTAATCGGAACTGCCGCATTTGGAGGAGGCTTTGCATTTAATAAGCTTTTTCCTAGCGACTACAAATGGTTTATGCGATTGCGCCGCCCTCGATGGCTAACCTTTGAAAAAGCCATTCCCTTTATCTGGATATTTATCTTTATTTGCGGTATTACCTCTGCCACCGCACTATGGGAAGCTCAACCCTCAGTGTTCAGCACATGGTTGCTCATGGCAAGTTACGCGATCGTTGAATTCGCGATTTTGTCCTACACCCCAGTCATGACCCGTTTACGCAATGTTAGGGCTGGAGTGTTTTCAGGGGCGATCGGTTTTATTTTTGGGTTAGTTTTAACGACCCAAGTTTGGCAAATTTCCAGCTTAGCTGGATGGTTATTAATGCCATATTTACTCTGGAGTCCCATAGGCACTTATGTAACATGGGTCATGGTAAGACTCAACCCACCTGAGATTTAACAATATTAAACTTTGCGCAACTGCTTACTGTAAGTAGTTGGTAGGAAATAAAATTCCTTGTTTTCTTGTATTCTTAGCCTGTGTTCCAAATATCCGATCCCAGAAGCCTTGAATGCCATAGTTACCTTTAAAACAGGTATGATGACGGTCATGAAAATCTGACGAAACGAAGAAAATCGATAGAGAGCTATGCCCTTCTAGGTTATAAAAATTACCTACGATAGTCCAAGCACAGATCTGAGAGAGATCGCATCCAAATATAAAAACGGGTAAAAGATCGGTAATTGTAGTAATTATGTATTCAGATAAACTTTTATGAGAAGCTACAAAACTGGATGAGTCTCGAAACTCATGATGTTTAAGATGTATTTTCAAAAAATATTTATGCAAAATATAATGACTAATATAGAAACAGAAATCGGCAACAACTATTCTCATTAAAAACCATACAAAATTGAGGGACAAACTATTCCCTCGATGCACTTCTGGTGCTAAGAAAAGTATTATAAATGCGGCAATTAAAGATTTTAATTCTCCCAAAATAATTCCTTTCGGAGTAAAATTGGGGAAATCTTGTTCCTTAACTTTAACAACCCGAATATTGAGTTTATCTCTCCAAATCTCATTCTTTTTGAGACATTTTTCAATTAGGAATCCTATCCCATAAAAAGAAATAGAACCTACCATATAGTACAGCAATACTTGAAACTCAAAAGGCATTTCAATATCTTTCAGGAATAAATAAAAAAGCTGTTGGAGTAAAGTACATATAACTGCAATCTTGATAAAGAACTCAATTTCAGTTAGAAAGCCAAGAGTTTTTCTCATATTTAAGTAAGTCTTGCATTGCGTATCATTTGTGCTATGAAAGTGAGTTTGATAAGTATCTTTTTCAAAATCAAATTTTTGTCAAAAGATGATATACAGCAGACCTAAATCATTTGTAGATTTTTGGGTTTGTGGAAGTTTATTCCCAAAGGGGATGCGCTTCCACAAACCATTTAGGATTTGTATATCTGTTTTAGCGTTTAGCCAAAATTTGCTAATGCAATTTTTGAGTCGTTGGAGGAAGCGGTGCTAACTAGTCCTGAATATTCACCGTTATAGTTAGTAAATGAAGATGAGGAGCGCCGAATCTTCGATAGGCGAATTTGCCAATCGGAAATCTGCTCGTAACTAAGGTGATGCGTATTGCAAGTTGGTGTCCATAGACCTCCCCACACGCAGGAATCTTCAAACTGAAGCAATCCTAACTTTCTTAAATTATGGGATTGGGGAGTTCCAGGTAAGGGAGCAATACTGTAGCAAGCAATCTGAAACTCGACTTTAGGATTAATCTGCACTAATTCATCTACAAGTTCTGAGATCGCTTCCTCAAGACGTAACAAATCATCAACATCATCATCTGGTAGACCAATAATAATGCCATAGGCAATGACAGGCACACCAGTTCTGACAACAGATTTCATCAAGGTACAATGCTCCTGCCAAGGGAGGAGTTTCTTGTAGGCTTCTCTGCCAAACACGGGACGCTCAGCAGGGATATAAGCCAAAGGACAACCTACTTTACCATCCCAGCCAAATAGGGCTTCAATAAGTTCTTCATCGGGTCTGAGATCGGTGCTTTCATAGTTACGCCCAGCCCCTAAAGTCGTTTTCCTCAGTTCTAAACCATTGGGCCACATGAGAGAAATGCCCATTTCCCTCGCCCCATTAGTGATTTCGAGAATCTCATCTCTTCCCCCAGGAAATAGTGTCCGTGCAAGGAATTGATCGGAACCAATATTAATGGAAACAGCCCCTGCTTCTTTTTGAATCTCTAACCATTTGAGGGCTGTTTTGGGTGTCATGCGACGATAACCAGTCCCATAGGTTGGGGTCATACAAAAATCGCAGGTGCGATCACAACCAATGTCCGCCACCAACGAACCAATTGGCACTAATCCTTGGACATTGGGAAGTACCCCCAAACATTCGCGTGCTACTTGCACTGAGGGCAGCGCCCATTCATCGGGACTTTTAGCTTTAGTTTTCCGAGCATACTGTTTGCCATCTGAGAAAACTACACCTGTAAGTTCTTCTCGTGGAGGATTACCCAGTACATAATCAAAAATCGCCCAATTACTGGACTTTAGACTAAAAAGAAGAAAAGAAAGGCAGGAAGTGAATGTCACAAACTGCCAAAAGAGCAATGATCAATAAACCAAATTGACATTGACTACTATGATTTTCCAAAAATTACAAGAATTTCGCAAGTCGATATATGAATACCTAGGAACAGGAAAAGATGCAGTATTTGAATTAATGGATGCCGTCCTGACAAGTCCGAGCATTAGCTCGTATGTGAGTCTGTCAATGAATCCATTATTTCGGCGAAAATGGTCAAGTATTTATGAGGGACTGCGCGATAGCCGACCAGCAAGAGGAAAGTTGATGAAACTAATGGTGCAAGAGATCCCAACCGAAGAGCAACCTTGTCTGGCTGGAGATAATAGCGTGTGGTTGCGACCAGATGCGGAAACGCTGAAGGAAAGAGGATTCCATCATGGCAAAGACGAAAGTATCGGCGTAGGACAAAGCTACAGCACGTTGGCGTGGATTCCCGAAGCAAGTGGGAGTTGGGCGCTACCGATAAAACATGAGCGGATCACCAGTTTCGAGACTCCTGTGAGTAAAGCTGCCTTCCAACTCAAACAAGTCACAAAGCAGTTAAGCGTACGCCCCCTAGCTGTCTATGACCGAGGATATGGGAATGCAAGTTTTGTGAAAGCAACAGCGAATATTGAGGCGGATTTATTACTACGTTTGGCATCTAATCGCTGTGTTTGGGGAGTTCCGTCTGCCTATAGCGGTCGTGGTGCACCTTGTAAACATGGGCATAAATTCAAACTGAATGCCCCAGAAACTTGGGCTGGGGCAGCCACCACTATAGAAATTACAGACCCAAAAATAGGTCGGGTACGGGTAACTTATTGGCGTGACTTTCATTTCCGTACTTCTCCAGAAAGACCGATGCAGATTTTTAGAATTGAGGTGATTGAACCCTTGGGGCGCAACCGTAAGTTTCAGCCCATGTGGTTGGCTTGGTTGGGTAAAACTATGCCTGCTTTGGAAACTCTTTGGTTAAAATACTTGCGTCGCTTTGCCATAGAGCATTGGTATCGTTTTGCCAAGCAACGGTTACATTGGACTCTGCCCCAGATTACCTCTACTCAGGCGGCTGAGCGTTGGAGTGCTTTGATGCCTTTAATGACTTGGCAACTTTGGTTCGCTCGTCTCGATTGTGTTGATGCTCCTTTACCTTGGCAGTCTCCTCAGGATAATCTTGCTCCTGGTCGTGTCGCTCAATCATTTGCGGTAATTATTGCCGCGATTGGTACTCCTGCAATCCCTCCTAAACTACGCGGTAAATCGCCCGGACGCTCCTTAGGCGATCGCCTTCCTCCTCGTATTCGCTATCCGACTGTTAAAAAACACGCCTCAAAAAGAAAGAAAACTGAAAAGACTCCTGCGCCAACCCATCCAATTGCCATTTAGGTTCTGCTTCTCTTCTCAATTTTGAGCTGGATTTTGCTATTGCAAGCTCCTGCTCAATTTTCTCGTGTCTTTTGGTTCCTCTCTCATACCTGCCCATTAGTCCAAACTAAAGCCAATTAGCCGCGCCTGACTTATCCATAACCACTGCTGCTGCACCAGCCTGTAAGTAGTGATGTGGTTCGGCTACCGCATCTGAACCACCAACAACGATTGGGCGATCGCCCTTCGCTAAATGTTCAATGAGGAGGCAACTGACTTGACGATCTTGAGAGAAATTCACAGTAATACCCCAAGCATCGAAAGCCTGTGGATCAAGAGCAAAGATATCTCCACCTACAAAGGTTTTCCGCAGAGTCATCCCTTTCCAAAAAATCTGACCAAATTCCTCACTATAATCACCATCTCTGAGATTGACTAAGCGGGCATCGAATCCTCCTGCTTGCAAATCAGCTATTAGAACCTGTTTACTGATTAAAGACCGATGTCTATATAGAGAAGTCCAGTTTTTTCCATCTGCATCGTATAGACCTGTCGCTGGAACTTCTATTAATCCAATTGTTGGCTGTTTCTTTTCTGTCATAAAAAATAATTTTTTGTTGATTAATTAATTGCTAAAAACTATGACAAAGAAACGCCAATTCAAGGATGAAATGCAACACCTAGAGATCTTTGCGTAAAGGGACTCATAAGGATATTCTGATATTAATCACAATAATTAGGATACCCTCATGAGCTTTGTCCATCTTACCACCACAGAAAGAAGTGAACTGTATAAACTAAGAGTAATTGAGCAATTATCTGTATCAGAGATAGGTCGTCGCTTGAAGCGAAACAAAAGTACGATTTCAAGAGAGTTATCGCGCAATACAGACGAGCGACAGATTGGCTATTTGCCAGATACTGCGGTTGCCCTGATGAAAGCAAGACGGAAACAAGCAAAGGTAAGATTTCAGAGCATCAGTGCTGAGACGATCGCCGAAGTCAAACAACGGTTAGAGCAACACCACAGCCCAGAGCAACTAGCAGGGAGAATGGAAAGGGAGGGGCTAGGTAAAATCAGCTATGAGACGATTTATCTGATGATCTATGCAAACCATCAAGAGATGGGAATATATCAACAATATCTGAGGCAGAAGCAAAAGCAACGAAGGCGCAAAGGTCGCCATCAGAAGCGAGGTGGCATTCCCAATAGGGTAGGGATAGAGAATCGACCGAAGATTGCAGATTTAAAAACAGAGATTGGACATTGGGAAAGTGATACGGTAATCGGGTGCAACCACACAGGTATCGTAGTTACGCATGTTGATAAAGCATCGAAGTATTTACTTGCTGGACTAGCTAAGAACAAGACGATGGATGAGATAAACAGAGTGACATTCAATCTATTTGAGCCTATAGAATCAACATCTCGAAAGACAATGACCTTTGATAATGGAAGAGAATTCTGTGGGCATGAGAAGCTATCTGAAAGATTGAAACTAGAGACCTTCTTTGCGAATCCATATCATTCATGGGAACGTGGATTGAATGAACACACCAATGGATTAATTAGAGAGTTCTATCCCAAAAGTACAAACTTTAAAATCGTGAAAGAAGAGGACTTTCAGAAGGCAGTGAATTTGATCAATCACAGACCCAGAAAATCACTTGACTATCGTACTCCTTACGAAGTATTCTTTGCTTCATCAGAACCCGTTGCATTTCATCCTTGAATTGGCGAAATTTAATTGTGTGAGATGCTAATAACACAATTAAATCAATGGAATTTTTGTTGTAAAACTAGCCTGTAAAACGGCAATTACGCCATACAGAATCATCAGCATCCTTTCTTTTGATTGGTTGGCGTGAAATATGTACTTTAAGACATATCCCCCCGTTAGCTAACCAATATCTGAATTGTTATCCAAGACTAAAGTTGATAGGATAAACTAAACAGAAGTAATACAAATCGTTACTAAACTTATATCTTATTCTATATTCTAAATTTGTATCAATTGATTGAAATTTAAAAAAATTAATAATTGGCGGCTCTTCTGGGTTCATGGGGATAAGCACAGCTAATAGTAATCAGAATCCTCTCGGAGCAACAGTTACAGCCCTACCATGTCGCCAATAATTGTATCGACACTGTACCATTTACCCCTCAAACCCAGATGAGCCTAATTGGCAATTATTTAAAAATCATGACACTTGTCAGGCAAGGTACTGAAACGCCCATTTTATGATAAACGCTATATTACGCTTTCAATGTAACGTATCTAGTCTTGTCAAAATTGTGATTTTAGATTACACTTCAATAATTATTGCGTTTACGAGATGTAAGGGTTAATGAGATCGTGGGGGCGATCAATATATTGATATTAATTTTAATAATTAGAGATTGGCAATATGTGTCTTATTGATATATTCGCTATGGGTTCTTGTTGGTAATTATGTAACATGAGTCATGGTAAGACTTCATCACCCGAAATTTTAGATATTTATGGACATTTATGTTAGGACATAAAATAAATTCATAGATTTACAGGGTTTTGCCCCATAAATCTATTTTAGTTTAACCGTATTCATCCAAACAATCTTATTCATCGTACATACATCAACAATAGCAACTAAGACAAATATGACAGTTAAACATTTAAAGATTCTGCATCAACATAATACAAATATAAATCAAACCTTTCAGAAAGATGGACAGGATGTTGTTCAAGGGTTAAGTGGAACTCCGAAAGCCCTCCCTCCGAAATACTTTTATGACGATCGCGGCTCGGAGTTATTTGAGCAAATTTGCGAACTTCCCGAATATTATCCAACCCGTACCGAAGCATGGATATTAAATAAATATGCTGATGAAATCGCTGATATTACAGGTTCCTGTGAATTAGTGGAATTAGGTAGCGGTAGTTCTACTAAAACCCATTATTTACTGAGCGCCTATCAAAAAGCTACAAATTCTCTAACAGAAGCCATACCAGATGCTTTTAGCTATATTCCCATAGATGTGAGTGGTGGCATTCTCAAAACTACGGTCTTGCATTTACAACAAAAATATCCTGATCTATCCATTGAAGGACTGATTGGCACATATGACGAAGCGTTATTTCACTTGGGCAAAAACCATTTGCGATCGCGGATGATTTTCTTTTTAGGTAGCTCGATTGGTAACTTTACAGAATCAGAATCTAATGATTTTTTAGGTAAGGTTTCCCATGCTTTGACTCAAGGAGATTATTTCCTATTAGGGATTGATTTGCAGAAACCGAAAGAAATCTTAGAAGCTGCTTATAACGATAGCCAAGAAGTAACGGCAGCATTTAATTTGAACATGCTTGCCCATTTAAATTGGAGATTTCAAGGTGATTTTGATCTCGATTTATTTAAGCACCAAGCGATTTATAACGAAGTCGATCATCAAATTGAAATGTATTTACATGCGCGATCGCCCCATCAAGCATCTCTCGAAATACTCGATCTCAAGGTTCAATTTGAAGCAGGTGAAAGCATCCTTACGGAGATATCGCGTAAATTTGACTTAGAAAAAGTTCAAGCACAACTGCGATCGCAGGGTTTAGAAACAGTCAAAATCTGGACAG
Source organism: Pseudanabaena sp. Salubria-1 (assembly GCA_023336205.1). Classification (GTDB taxonomy): domain Bacteria; phylum Cyanobacteriota; class Cyanobacteriia; order Pseudanabaenales; family Pseudanabaenaceae; genus Pseudanabaena. The sequence goes on along the minus strand of JALQCR010000024.1, from coordinate 94,913 downwards.
ATCCCCAAAAATGGTTTGGCTTAGTTCTGTGTCAAGTTCCTCATAATTAATTTTGTTTTAATTGTATGCAACCACCAAATCTCCACCGTTGCGATCGCCCAGAAATTCTTGCCTATTTTCAAAGAGCTTGGCAAATCGAAGATAGCTTAATGAAAAGTTTGGTTAATCCTGAAACTTTTTATACAAATCCCGATCCCTTACGCAATTTATTGATTTTTTATTTAGGACATTCGGCAGTTTTTTATATCAATAAATTAGTCAGAGTTGGCTTATTAGAGCAACGCCTAAATCCTCACTTTGAAAGGCTTTTTGAAATTGGAGTTGATCCAGAGAAACCTGAAGAAATAGCCAATATTTTTGATAATCTTCGACAAGCAGAAGTTACAGCAGTTTGGCAATATCGCGACCAAGTTTACAATGCAATTTCTGAGCTAATTGATAATTTAAGAAATATTGCTCTGCCCATTAATCCAGAGCATCCCCTTTGGGCGTTGATGATGGCGATCGAGCATCAATATATTCACATCGAAACCTCATCGATGTTAATTCGCCAGTTACCTGTTGAGCAACTGCAATGTCCCGAAAGTTGGCAATATGCTCCCACCAATGGCTACACCACGGCAAATGAAATGATTGAAGTCACAGGTGGTACAGTGCGACTAGGCAAACCTCAAGATTCAAATATCTATGGTTGGGATATTGAATATGGCGATCGCATTGTGAATGTGGCGACTTTTCAGGCAAGTAAATATCTAATTACAAATGCTGAATTTCTCGATTTTGTCAAAGATGGCGGCTACGAAAATCAAGACTATTGGCACGAGCAATCATGGGCTTGGAAAGTTCAGCACGATATCAAACATCCTAAGTTCTGGATTCCTTTAGATCAAAATGTTGGTGCGTTGCACCAACATTTTGAGTACAAATATCGTGCCATGTTTGATGAAATTGTGATGCCCTTTGACTTTCCTGTGGAAGTTAATCATTATGAAGCGATCGCCTATTGTCGCTGGAAAGGCAATCATACGCGCCTGATGAGTGAGGCTGAATGGTATCTGGCAACCTATGGATCTTCTGAACTTGCTCAAGCAGCAGATAGCCAAGCTGAAAATTACAATCTCAATTTAAAATTTGCTTCCCCTAATCCAGTTGGTTATCTTCCACAAGCCAAAAGTGATGTCGGACTATACGACTTGCGCGGTAATGTGTGGGAATGGCTCAGCGATCATTTAACGCCACTAACAGGATATAAGCCGCATTATCTCTATGAGAATTATTCTGCGCCATATTTTGATACGAAGCACAATATGATGGCAGGCGGATCATGGATTACCAGTGGAACTGAAGCTGAGAAGTACTACCGCAACTGGTTCCGTCCCAACTTCTATCAACACGCAGGTTTCAGAGTAGCCATATAAAATCTGACACGCAAAGCGTTTCAGATTTTATATGGCTTATTTGTTTTTAGTGAGAGCGCAAAGCGCTGGATAAAATAATGCATCCAAATCGAATTGAACCACAAGCAGGTCAAGAATCCGTATGGGACTATCCTCGTCCTGCAATCTTAGAGGATACGACGAAACATATTCGCATCATTTGCAATGATATTGTTTTAGCAGAAACCGATCGCGCTAAGCGAGTTTTAGAAACTAGTCATCCGCCTTGCTATTACATTCCCATTGAAGATATTAAAATGGAGTATCTGATCGAGACTTCTCGGCGGACAAGGTGTGAATGGAAAGGGATCAGTCAATATTATGATGTTGCGATCGCAGATAAATATATCCAAAATGCGGGCTGGCGATATTCTATGCCAACTCCAAATTTCGTAGACATCCAAAACTCGATTAGTTTCTACGGTAGTCTCATGGATGCTTGCTATGTGAATGATGAGCTAATCACGCCGCAAGCTGGTGATTTTTATGGTGGCTGGATTACTTCTGATATTGTGGGGCCATTTAAAGGCGAAGTAGGCACTTGGGGCTGGTAGCTTGTCCTCAATGCAGTATGCAAAAAAACTTGATTAGGTTGATGGGTTAGACATTGCGGAGGCTACTGAGAGATGGTATTCACCGCGACCGAGGTACTCTACCTGAAAATCTATGACTTGGCGCTGCTCGTCAGCAAAATACTTTAATTTGCGATCAATAAAGTCTTCAATTAAAGCTCTACTAGTCGCAAGATCCTCTTTATCTATATTCTTCTTAGCTTTTTTAAGCATTGAGGCAAATATTTGGTCTAACTCAGATTCCCTTTTTTCTTTTGGCATAAACGCTAAATCCCAAGCTGTCACTGCGGTCTCTAACAGGCGCTGAAGTTCTTTCTTGTTTTGGGGGATATCAGCATAGGGTCTAATGAAGTCTTTCAAAACCTCAGACATTTTGGCGAGTCCTTCCATGTTTCTAACCATCTGTACATCCTCGCCAAAACCCTGTTTAACAGTTTTTTGCAATTTCTCGAATGACTTATTGCTGGCTTTCTCCCATTTTTGCTGGCGGACAAGGTCACTAAATTCTCTAGATTTTTTAGCCATAGCTGGTTGTTTCTCCCATTAATTTCTCGATTTTATCTTGATTTTGATTTTAATAGCGATCGCTTAAGAATGATTTTAAACCCATTAAATCGTAAGTATAGCTGTCGCCATTCTTGTTAGGACATAAAACCCAAATAGTGTGAGGCGGCGCGAAGCGCCGCCTCACACTATTTGGGTTTTGATTTGTCCTGATACAGGTAGCTATAGCTATAAATAAGAAATAGGGTAGCAAAATAATTAAAGATGAATATTTAAGATTTGATGATTGTCTCCTTTGCTTGTAAAGAAACCGAGAGGATTTGGCAAGGCTTGCGATCGCGTAAGCTACCATCAGATATACAAGAAAGAGCTTTACGCAAATTACGTCAACTTGATGTATCAGCTAACCTAGAAGATCTCCGCATACCACCTACCAATCATCTAGAGGCACTGGTTGGTGATCGACTTGGACAATACAGTATTCGCATTACTAAGCAGTGGAGACTATGTTTTGTTTGGCAAAATGGAAATGCGTATGATGTTGAGATTGTTGATTATCATTAGGAGCAAAAGCAATGGAAGATACTTTACTGCGTAATCCTCATGTTGGCGAAATCTTGCAATATGAGTTTTTAGAAGAATTAGATATTAATGTAAATAGTTTGGCTGATAATTTGCGTTTACCATATTTGAGTATTCAGCAAATTATTCAAGGTAAGGCTCCGATGACTGCGGATGTGGATTTGCGGTTATGTCGCTATTTTGGGTTGTCGGATGGTTATTTTTTGCGGTTGCATTATGCCTATGAGTTGATGGAAGCAAAAAGGACTCTAGGCGATATTTTGAGTCAAATAGTCCCGATAGCAGTCTTGCATTAAATTGCATATGGAGTTACCGCTCCCTCATGAAAAGTAGGACTCGAATGGACTAGATAGAATACCAAGTAATTTACCAATTTCTTTAATAAAATAATCTTCTTGATCAATCCAAAGTGTCTTCTCTTCAAGACGTAAAAATTTCCATATCATTCCTGTTGTCACTACACCATAAATAGGAAACTTTTGATCATGCTGGGCATTAAATCTTTGAGCAGCAACCATTTCGGCGATACATTGACCTAATCCTCCTTTAATATTTTCATTTTTCGCTTCGACAAGGGTAATTACTGGACAAGAGACTTCATAGATTTCACTGGAGGCTGTTAAAAGAAAGTCACAAAATCCATTTAAGCCAACTTCTGCGTCAACATTAAATTCTGTGCCAGAGAAAAAGCCGACTTGTTCATGAAAAATTTGACGGATTTCTAAGAGTATGGGAGCAATTAGCAATTCAGATCTAGCTTTTTCGGTGCTGATAGCGTTGGCAATGGAGAGATTGCGTTTGAGGGTTTGTTGCAGATAATCACTAATCGCCAAGGGCTGAATACCCACAAATAAATTTTCCGATTCTTTCACCGTCAAGCCAAATTTTTCCTGTACTTGTGCGATCGTCTTGAATTCACTATATGACATGACTATTACTCGACAAACTATATTTAGTTTAACTTGCTGAGATAATGGTCACCAAATAGCCCCGCTTACAACCTTACATTAGATTATTGTGACAGTCACTATTTACAAAGCACCTCAGCCGAATAAAGGCGAGAAATTGTTGCAAAATGGCTTTCAGGTGGAGGATTTTCCGTACAATCCACCCTATGAAGATGGGAAATGCTATTTTGCTGGTGCTAACTCTAGAAGTTTGGCTGAACAATACAACCAGAGTTACAAACAGGGTGTTTTAGAGGTTACGATAGACCAAGAAACATACGATCGCCATTTTAAACCGCTTGAGAGGACTTATCAGGGTGGTTCGTATATTGAGTTACCGATCCCTCATGATTTATTTCCAACTTTAAACAAGTTCCCTAGAGTGTTAAAGAGAGAATAGCTAATGAATAGTCAACTGTGGAGTCAGGTCAAAACTAAGTATCAGCTTGGGAAGTTGATTTACGGGAAAGTAGAATTTTATGCGCCTTTTGGGGTGTTTGTTGATATTGGGGATGAGTATGTAAAGGGAATTATCCAGATTCCAGATTTTTTGGATAGTGGGGTGATGACTCCTGACATGTATCCTGAGATTGGTTCACCTGTGGGGGCGGTGGTAGTTGGCTATACTGAGGACGATCGCAATCAAGTTTGGTTGAGTGTTAAGCCTAGTGTTTTACAAAAGTCTTTGGTTAAGTTGAGATTGCCAGTTGCTAGTCAAGTTTAAATTTTGGGGCGATCGCCAATAATAACGACTTTAAACCTGTTAAAATCATTTCAGAAAAAACAATAACTTCAAGAAAGGGGGGTAAATTCTGATGAGTAAGACAATTCCCTTAGTGGTGCAGAAAAGTCTGGAAAGGGTTGACAGGCATAGAATCTCAAAATGAGACAAGAGGAATAAAAAGGGCAAGAGATGAGATACTCAAGTTCCTCAACAAAAGATCTTATACAAATGCCCCACCTATATCTTCAGCTACAAGAACAACTGCGTCAATGGCTCAAGCCAAAAGATAAGCGACATCTCCAAGGATTTGCGGAGGCAGTAGCCGCGATATTGCAATCAGGAAGGGCAAGTCTGAGTCATTGGTTGCCCTATTTGAGCCATCGAGAGTGCCAAGCCAGAAGTCAGATGGAAAGACTAAGCTACTTTGTGCATAATCCACATATCATCGCCGAGAGATTCTATAACCCATTGGTGAAGCACTTTCTCCAAGCATTTGCAGGAGAATCGTTGGAACTAGCCTTAGACACAAGTATACTGTGGGATAAATTCTGTCTTATAGAAGTATGCTTGATTTGGGGAGGGAGGTCGATTACTCTAGCTCAAGTAGTACTAGAGCATGGCAGCGCTACAGTTGGCTTTGAACATTATCGTCCCGTCTTAGAACAAGTACGCTCTCTATTGCCGCCACAAAGTACGGTGACCTTGCTTGCCGACCGAGGTTTTGAACATGGGGAATTAATCCGATGGTTACAGCAAAATCACTGGTCTTGGGCAATTCGCGCAAAGAGCGATCTGCTAGTGACTCTGCCAACAGGTACAACCAAGCGTGTTGAACAACTGATACCTCCCGCAGAGCAAGCTTATCTAGTTCCCGATGTCACCGTACTCGGTGATGTTAATTGTCATTTAGCGACGGCTAACCTAGACATGGCTAACGGTTCATGGGCTGTCCTTAGCGATATTCCCCCTTCATTACAGACTTTTGCTCTCTATGGCAAACGCTTTGGTGGAATCGAACCCCATTTTAAAGACTATAAGTCGGCGGCTTTTAATGTTGTTAGCTCTCATCTCCGTGATGCTCAAGCTCTTACCTGTTTATTTATGCTCCTTGCCACGGCTAACCTGATTGCTGTAATTCTTGGCATAATGTTGGTGCGTTTGGGGCAAAGGGCTGCGATTGATTGGCACGATCATCGCGGCTTGAGTTTTCTGCAACTCGGTCTCCGTCAGCTTCACACTCTTCTTTACCAACAAAAATCTCTTCCTATTTTGCAGATTTTGCCTAGAACTAATCCTCCTCCTGCCTCTGCTTCTATTGCTAAACGCGAAAAGTTAGATTTTCGTATCGAATTTGCCCGTATTACCATTGTCTCATCTTGAGACTCCCATGAGTTTTCTGCACCACTAAGGACAATTCCTAGCAATGGTGAGAAAATTAATGTTGCAGTAGATATGATCGGCGAAAAAGTTGATGGTAGATACATAGTAACTTACACTAAAAGAAAGAATCAGACTGATACTAATCCTGAGATAATCACGCTTGATCCCAATAACTTAGATCACAAAATTAAAATCTACAAAAGAGAGGTTCAAGGATGGTTTCTAGAACCTGCACGTAGATTGTTAAAGTCTGCTAATAGCTTTAACAACTCTTTGATTATATTAATGATCTGTATGTCTTATATAGAGGGTGTAGAGCAATATAAAGAGGGCAGTTCAAGCAACCGCCAAAGTTTACAATTTTTTATAAATTCCATCAATAAGCTATATCCAAATGAATGCTTTAGCAATGATGATATTACCAATTTATACAGTGATTCGAGGTGCGGTTTATTCCATAATGGTATGACTAGGAGTAGAGTCGTATTTAATCATGACTTTGAGAAGGCTCTACAATTTGAAGACCAAAGAATTAAAATTAACCCACGCAAGCTACTAGAAGATATAAGACAGGACTTTAAAAACTATATTAATCTTTTGCAGAATAGAAACAATACTATTGAGAGGGAAAATTTTGGTAGGATGTTTAGTATAACTTGATTTATTTTTACGAATAAAATTATGTCTATTAATCCAAAGTCTGTTGATGCTTCTGTAAAAGCCGCAAGTATCGCATCTAAAATCGTTGCAGAGGTAGCTCCTATGATTTCAGAGTCACTCGTTGACAGCTACGAAAAAGATCATAAAGATGCACGCAAGAAGAATAAGAGTTAGTTTAGATAAATTTTTATAAGGTGGAGTAAATAGTGTATGACCAAAAATCCTAATCCCGCTAAAGTACTCCACCTTTTTGCCGACATACAAGACCATTTACAAAATAGAGTTTTTTGTCACGAATTAAGTCAAATTGCAAGACATACTAAAGACAAAGAAATTATCAGCTTTTGTAAAGACGCTGCTAAATGTCTTGAAATTGAGATTGACACAAATTTTTCTAAATTAGAGCACGAACAATGCGCTCGTTCTTTAAAAACATTATTTAGTCATCTTAAATGGGCAAAAGAAAGATTTGATCAAATTATTACTCTTAAATCTGATTTAAACTCTAAGTGGATCGAATCAACATTCAAAGCCACTGAAATGCAGTTACTTGATCTATCTAATTACCTTACCCTTCTAGATAGAGAGCATGATATTCATGACAATAACGATATAGTTGTGAAGATAGGAGACCTTGTTGCTGTTAAATGTGTAGAAGAAAATGGCAAAGATTACGATCACTATGGAGTAGTTATTGCAAGCAGCAAAGGTTTTCGAGTTGCACATTTCTTTACAGGACACACCGTAAAAGCTCAAAATAACCTCATTGAGAAAGGGTTCGGATATATCCATGAACTTCCTTATTCATCAGAATGGACTGTGCGATCTCGCATACCAGTCTCGGTTACATATAGTCAAATTGAGGAAAGGATTAAGGAATCAAGAAAAATGAGTAAACGAGTATGGAATAAATTGAGTTATAACTGTGAACATTGGGCTAGGGAGATGCACACAGGAGTACCTGATTGTACGCAGGTAAGTAAGTGGAAAGATGAAATTCGAGATAGAAAGAAATAGATTGCTTAATGTTCTCTGCGCTTGAGATTAGGGGGTGATCGCTGTTTGGTGTTTTTGGATGTTTGGGCGATCGTTGATAATTCAAATAGCTATGACTCGAATTATCGGTCATTTGGTTTATAACAAAATAACTCTTCTAACGGAGAGAACTCTCCAGCAGTAATTTCCTGCCGCACCATAGCGGCTAAATTGTCCCATTGATCATCAGTTGTCGAAGCAAAACTAATCTTCCAAGCCCGTTCATCTTCTATTTCTGCAAGAAACCGAGTAGCGATCTCATCTTGTTCATCCGTAGGAAGTATTTTTAATTGCTCAATCACACACTCAAGTAATTCAGTCATGGCTTAAACCTCTTGTTATTGAAGGGCTACGATACATCAATTATTACTTTGATTTAGAAGTTTTTACATATTTACTTTCCATTTTGATACAACAATCATCTTGAGTTAATTTACTTCAAGCCTTACAACCATACCCGCACGCACCAACATCATCACCAACTTATCAATGCTAAACCTCTCAATATCACCATTGATTAAATCGCTAATCCGAGGTTGAGTTTCACCAAAAAACAAAGCAGCTTGCTTTTGCGTCCATCCTTGAGACTGAATGAAACGCTTAATATTCAACATCAAGTCAGCTCGAATTTTGAGATTGAGAGCTTCTTCAGGCGCAAAGCCCAAATCTTCAAATACATTCGTCCCACCTTGAATAACTTCAGAAATTTGATTCTGGGTCATTTATTTTTTTGATTTGTTACCATGCTAATATACCTTATTTGGCATACTAGCATGGTAATATTTAAGCAGCAAATAGGAGGCGATCGCTTGTGTGGTAGAAGCATTGATGATTGAGGCGATCGCTTTTTGATGAGGTTAGGGGCGATCGCTTTAACAAAAAAAGTGGTACGATAAATTGTACGAGTTTGGATTTATTAATGAAAATTCTTAATGCAAGTGAAGCGAGAGCCAACTTGTTCAGCTTGGTTGAGCAGGTTAACAAAGATCATTTACCAAGATTTATTACTAGTCGGCAAGGTGACGCGGTACTGCTATCTAAATCTGACTGGGAAAGCATACAGGAAACTCTCTATTTACAGTCTATACCCAATTTAGTCGAGTCAATTAGATCTGCCGAGCAAGAAGATGAATGGGTTTCTGAAGATGAATTTCTAGGAGCTTTGAATGGATTGGAAGATTGAATTTAGTCGGAATGTGGTTAAGGATGCAAAAAAGTTAAAGTCTGCTAATTTGGACTCTAGCCTCAAGTCTTTACTAGAAATTCTCAAACAAAATCCTTATGAACCTCCCTATGAAAAACTTTCGGGCAACTTAAAAGGATATTTTTCAAGAAGAATCAATATCAAACATCGTCTGGTTTATTCAGTCAATGATGAAGCTAAAACCATTAGAGTTGTTTCTGTATGGTCACATTATGAATAGTCAGAGATTAGAGACGATCACTGTTTGGAGTTGTTGGTTTGTTGGGTGCGATCGCTTGTGGGGTGAAGTTGGATATTTGGGGCGAACGCTATCAAGTTTGGTTCATCGCTAAGCCGCGTGTTTTGGCACAATTAAGTATTATGGTAATCGCGTATTCTTGATATGACATCAGATCCATGACACAAACAATTTCTTTCAAACTCTCCGAACTCGCCGCCGAGTTTGTCGCCGCTCTCCCCGATTGTCGATTTGAATCCGATGGTGACGATCCCATCATCACGGGAGTCGCTGCGATCGATAAGGCGCAATCTGGAGAAATTACCTTTGTGTCTTCGTCAAAATTTGTCGCGCGTCTCAAAGATACCCAAGCCAGCGCTGTCATTCTTGATCTTAAAACCCCGTCACCTTTGCCCTGTATCCGCACCGCCCATCCCCGCATTCTCTTCGCCAAGGTTCTCGAAAAGTTTTATCAACCACCCACACCGCCACAGGGTATTCATCCCACCGCAATTTTGGGTGAAGGCGTGCAGCTAGGTACAAATGTCGCGATCGCACCCTATGTCGTCATTAGCGATCGCGTCAAAATTGGTGATAACGTCACGATTTATCCCCATGTCACCATTTACAACGATGTCGAGATTGGTGCAAATACAACGATTCATGCCAATTGTGTAATTAGCGATCGTACTCAAATCGGCGCAAATTGTCTATTCCATCCCAGCACAGTTTTAGGAGGTGATGGCTTTGGCTTTGAGATATCGCCCAATGGCACATGGTACAAAGTCCCCCAAATTGGTCATGTGATTATCGAAGATAATGTCGAACTTGGCTGCTCCTGCGCCGTTGACCGCCCTGCCGTTGGGGTTACTGTCATTCATAAAGGCGCAAAACTAGATAACTTTGTGCAGATTGGTCATGGAGTGGAAGTCGGGGCGCATTCCGTTCTCGCCTCACAGGTGGGCTTAGCAGGTGGTGTCACCCTCGGTCATCATGTGGTCATGGCAGGACAAGTCGGTGCAGCTAACCACATTCACATTGGTGATGGCGCAATCATTGGGGCTAAGTCGGGCATTCCCAGTGATGTTCCCGCAGGTGTGACGATGATGGGCTATCCCGTCGTTCCTGAAAAGGATTGGAAGCGTATCGTTATTTCGGAGCGTCAACTTCCAGATTTATTACACACAGTTCGCAAACTAGAAAAGAGAATTGCGGAACTAGAAGCAAAGCTTGCTGAACAGCAGTAGCCAAACCTAAAAGAGAGTTGCGGCGCAACTCTCTTTTAGGTTTGGCTATAGAATATATCAATCACGCACAGGTCTATGCGAGGGCAAATCCATGACTCTGCAACCATTAACTCACGAAGCGATCGCCCCAGAGATCGACTATCCAGATAGTGACGGTAATCCTATGTCTGACAATACCGAGCAGTTTCGCTGGATTGTGATCATCAAAGAAAATCTTGAGATTATGTATGCTAATGATCCCCATGTATTTGTGGGAGGCGACTTAGCTTGGTATCCTGTGCGTTATACCCTAAGACGTATGGCTCCAGATGTGATGGTTGCATTTGGCAGACCTAAAGGTAGGCGAGGCTCTTACAAGCAATGGCTAGAGGATAATATCCCTCCACAGGTTGCTTTTGAGATTTTGTCACCAAGCAATAAAGATAGTCGCGGTATTGATGCTTTAGATGAGAAGTTTACATTTTATGAAACCTATGGCATTCAGGAATATTACATTTACGATCCTGATGATTTAACCTTAGCAGGCTGGCAGAGACAAGGCGATCGCCTAACTCCAATTCTCTCAATGAGCAACTGGGTGAGTCCACTATTAGGAATCCGCTTTGATTGGGCAGCAGGGCAAGAATTAGTATTATTTCGTCCTGATGGGCAAAAATTTCTATCCCCTGTAGAGTTAGATCAACTATTGCAGCAATCTAAGATTCAAGTTTGGCAGGAGCAGCAACGAGTCATACAGGAAGGTCAACGCGCTGATCAAGAACGTCAACGTGCTGATCGCCTTGCAGAGCGTTTACGTGCTTTGGGTATCGATCCAGATGATGAGTTTTAATTATAAACCTGTAAAGTTGCGCCCCTGCGGGGCGCAACTTTACAGGTTTTGGTAATTTATTTTGTATAAGTACTTATTTATTGACTTCCATACACATAACGATCGCCAATCCTCAGATCTCATCAATCTGCAAACTTTGCATGTTGCTCCAGAATTGCAAGCTGAATCCTTACCTAATTCTTGCAGTCTTGGCTTGCATCCTTGGTTTGTGCAATTAGAAACATGGGAAATGGCATGGGTGAATCTTGCAGATTTAGCAAAATTATCACAGGTGGTAGCGATCGGGGAATGTGGATTAGATCGAAATATTGATTTACCTTTAGAAACACAAATTGCTATCTTTCAAAGACATATTGAACTTGCTGAGGAGTTACAGAAACCACTTGTAATTCATTGTGTCAGAGCATTTGAGGAGTTGATCGCACTTAAAAAAAATACTAAGCATTCAATGCCTTGGATTATTCATGGATTTAATAAAAAAGAAGAAGTATTTCAACAACTCCTGAAGCATGATTTCTATTTTTCTTTTGGAGCCGCCATTTTATGCGATCGCTCCCCTGTTACTCAGGCGATCGCTGCCATACCGCAAGGTAGATTCCTTTTAGAAACCGATGATCGCAATGATATTAGCATTGAGCAAATTTACGATCGCGCCGCTAGCCTGCGCCATATTTCACTGGAAACGCTGCAAACACAACTAGTTGAAACTTATTACCAACTGACTAGGCTGGGCTGAGTCTTCAACTGAGTCAAGTCCATCCATTCCTAAGCCAATCTCACTGAGTAATTCTTGAGCCGCAGTCAACATTTCATGCTCTAGATTTTTCAAATCCTCGCGAGTACTTAGGTAAGTTTTGAGCGCAGTCATCGGATCGAGCGCCTCGGCTGTACTCAGCTCAGGTAATCGCGTGCGCGGATTTTGGCTAACCACTTCAGGAATGAGCGAGTAATTATGGGCGATCGCCATTGCTTCATGTAAGAGGCGATCATCGATTTGGGCTAACTGTTCGGCTTTGACCTTGTAGATAAGTCTGGCGATCGCCTGATCGATTTTCCCTTTTTGTATTGCTTTCAACAGCTTCCCTTGTGGATCTTCCGATTGGGTTACGTCTACTTCCATTGTCCGAAATGCACGAGTGGGAATTACACAAAACTCAAACTTCACATTCCCTTTCTCTACTTCTAGCCAGCAATAACCTTTTGATTCATTCTCTTCGCCAAAATCTACTCGCTCAATGCTTCCTGGATAAACCACAAGTGGTTGCGTCGCCAGAATTTGATGTCGATGCACATGACCGAGTGCTACATAATCAAACGCCTCACGGGTTAACATTGATAATGGAATTGTGAAACCTTTGCCAGCCGCTAAAAATCTCTCCGCGCCATAGGTAGCTGTATCCACCATCACATGCGCCAGTAGAATTGTGGGTAACTTGGGATCAAGCTGACGGATTTCGCCTTCGATGACAACTTGTAAGCGATCGATCAGGAATTGACTTACTTCAGTCATCGAGAAGCCTTCTGTTTCCGACTTTGTGAGTAAAGTCGATCGCGTAATCCAAGGCAAAGTAATAATCTGAATATCCCCTGCATCTGTGGAAATCCGATGGGTGGCGATCGTGTCGCCTACTGTGAAGTTTGGCACGGCTAAACTGCGATAAATCGCTAGACTCGCACCGCCCACACCCTGCGAATGTTGATCGTGATTTCCGACTAATAACACCGTGGGAATACCAGCATCAGCAAGGCGACGAAATTGCTTGGCAAAGGCTTGCTGCACAAGTGGCGGCGGCGTAGCATCAGGGAAGGCATCGCCACCAAATAGAACGATATCGGCTGGCTCGTTAATGGCGCGATCTATACAGATTGTCAATGCTGCTACAAAGTCTTCTAGGCGAGTATTCAATCCTGTTTGCGGATTGACTTTGCCGTGGGTAGTACTACCAAGATGAATATCGGAGAGATGGAGAACTTTAATAGTCACTATATTTATTGTGCTTATAGTTATAACCATCAATGTTATGACAAAACTAAAACCCCAGAGATAGTTGCGGCGCAAAGCGCCGCAACTATCTCTGGGGTTCTAGAAAATGGGGGGCGATTTGCGCCCCCCATTTTTTTAACTACACGCCTACAGGTGTAGGAATTTGACTGAAAGCAACAGATGGCTTGTTGAAGACTTGAGCCAATTGACGAGGAGCGCGATCGCACCAATTCTTCTTGCCGTAGACATAGCCTGCAATCAAGGGCAGCGCTACAGTGGCTTCGGAGTAAACCATTTGCTCTTGGACGATATCAACCTTGCCCCAAGAATGTGCTTCCTTCAAAGTCGAACCAGATAGAGCGCCATCACGCTCGTCAGCAACAGTGATTTGAACTGCATACTTGTGCATTGCTGCCTCAAATCCAAGTAACTCAGCCGCAACAACGGTATCTTGAGCGAAGTTCTTAGGAACACCACCACCGATCATGAATAGCCCAGTGTGAGGACTTGCCAACTTGCATTGGGTCAATTCGCGGAAGTCACGTACTGAGTCAATGCTGACATGCTCTTCAGGAGAGAACCACTGATGATGGACTAAGCCGAAACCTGCGGAACAATCGCTGAAAGCAGGAACGAAGATGGGAACTTGATGCTCGTAAGCTGCCAAAACGACAGAGTGACGGTTTTTAGCATTCTTATCTAGGTATGCACCCATTTCATGGATGAACTCGCGAGAAGAGTAAGGGCGAGGAGGAAGAGAGTTGGCAATTTCGGCGATCGTCATGTCGCAAACGCGCAACGCGTCTTCGTCGATGTAGGTGTCATAGATGCGATCGATCGCATTTTCGCGGAGTACTGTGTCATCAGCAAAGGTATCACCGACATAGTGACGAAATCCGAGGGCTTCAAAGAAGTCTTGGTCAACGATGTTTGCGCCTGTAGAGACAATCATGTCTACCATGTTGTTGGCGATGAGATCGTAGACAACTCCCTTAAGTCCTGCACTAAATAAAGAACCTGCCAAACACAGGATGATCGCGCAATCTTTGTCCTTGATCATATCGTCATAGATATGAGCCGCACGTCCAAGGTTTCTACCTTGAAAAGCAGTATTTGCCATTGCGTCAACTAATCCAACCACATCAAAAGCTTTGATGTCGATGTGCTCAACGGTCTGTTTAAGTAGTTCGCGTTTCATGATTCTGTTTGTCCTAGATGTTATGTGTTGTAGATGTATGCGAAAAAATTTTGAGCAGAGTTCCATAACATAACAAGCGAAACTAAACATCTAAGAACAGTAACTTTTTTAATGGCGCACAATCGTAAATGACACTATCTAATCAGTCAAAAGATAGATAATGATAATTTTACAATCTGCGCACAAAAAAGATTCTCGCCCCAAGCGTCTTTTCTACAGCTTATTAAGTTTCGGAAAATATTTAGTCTTCTCCACGATGAGAAGCGATCGACCGAGGTTGTTAACAGTGGTTACAACCCTTATAGTTAGAAGGTCGATCGGAACATACTAGGTCCTTCACAGGCATCATCCCAAGAAAGAGTAGGATCAGACTCGCGTCTTTCATCTAACTTTAGGTTGAGGAGCCAATCACATCCAAGCAATAAAACCAGTTTTTTCAATTTCTATTTAGCTGAGTGCAACAAATCCTAATCTATGATAGCACTTATTTTGGGAAACACAAGCAAAATGGCGCTAGAGGTTTTACATATAAATGCGTTTAATTATGTATCAGGAGGCTTGTCGAGGCTTAAGCATCCTTCTTGAAACAAAGACGTATTTTCATTCAGGGGCGATCATGATGACAGCGCAGTATCAGGCAGCTCTACAATCCTATGCAGAGGGTCGGTATGAAGAGGCGATGAAACAGTTCTCGGAATTGTTGCATGAAGATCCTCGCAATCCCAAGCTGCATATTTGGTTAGGTGCAACCTTTCGTAAGGCGGGTAAAATTGATTATGCTAAGACACAATATCAACAAGTATTGACTCTTACCGACGATCCAGATTTACTTGATCTCGCGAGTACTTCGCTTGCTCAAATTCAAAATAAACTAGCTAATATTTCTCAGACAAATAAGCCTCAAAAAGTTTTTCAGAAAGATGTGGAAACGCACAGTCCAGCGTTCAAAGAATCCAGCGATGCAGATAAGGCCCAAGCAGCTAACTATAGAGCCTTGCAACTAAAGGATATGCAAAATGTTGGCTCTAATATAAATGGTGGATCTAGCAGTAAGAGTATTTCCTACATTCTTGACCATGACGACTCAACTACGGGCGACCTTGCTATCTTAGCTAACCCTTCTTCCATTAATGTAGCTATTAAGCCCAAAGTTGCTGTAAATGCTTTAGTTAATGGTAATGGAATAGTCCCACCACCACCTGCGATCGCCGCACAATATAAAAGCCAGCAAGTGGAACAGGCACAGGAAGAAATAACTGCTTTGCAAGAACCGTTATTCACATTAGAAACATCATTTGCAGATGATGAAACCATGATGGTTGAAGATGCGGGGATAATGATTGGAGACCTAGAAGATATAACAGATAAGGCTCCAACATCAATTTTTAGCGATACGATCGCCAACATTCAAGAAGCAAGCGAAAGTAATAAACAAAGAATAGAATTTCCACCTCCAGAATCTGTATTTTGTGGATGGGGGATAGATTCTCAGGATAATGATTTCAACCAAGAGCTTAGCACTTCTCAGGGTAAAGCTTCTGCGAGAAACGATGTTTTAGCTCAGGGCAAAGCCTTTGCAGGAAATGATGTTTCAGCGATCGCATTAGAGGATGTGTTTAAGTTCTCTAGTGTTGGTCAAAAGATTACTTTATGGGGTGCTTTAGTAGCGACTATTCCTGCGATCGCCTTGGGTGTCGTAGCATACCAAGTAGGGGATGGGTTGCTGTTAAGTAAGGTCAAACAAGCACAGCAATCGGAGGCGATCGCTTTAGCTAGCGTGACTAGAAACTTTTTAAAGCAGCAGCTTAATGATGTGGAAGTGTTGCAAAAATTATTAGTCTCAAATGAGATTGGGCAGAACACACTGCTTAAGCTCCCAACTACATCACCAAACGATAAAGCAGCTAATCCTCTCAGTTCATTGCCAATTGCTCAACAGCGTCAATACAAGCAACAGTTGACAAATCGGTTAAATCTCTATAGTCAAGCTTATCCAAATTACAATAGTATTGCGCTGTTTTCTACTAATGGTGAGCTAATTGCTCAGTCAAGCACATCAAAAACCTTACAAACTCTTAACCCTAATATCCTTAGCAAAGCCCTTGCTGCGGATACAGTTTTCTTTGGTAACCCTGTTGTTGAGAAAGATGGCGTATATCTCTACGTAGCTAGGTCTATCAAGAGTTCTGTTTCACAAAAAGTCAACATGATTTTACAGGTTGAAATTCCTGTGAAAAATTTAGAGAATGATTTAACTATTGCCAATAAAGATGCCAATGGGAATAAAGATTTTTATGTAATTGATAGCTCTAACAAATATATTACTAGTTCACAGATTGTCAAAGTTGGAGAGGATGCGTCAACAAGTTTTGCAGGACTCCAAGATTTGCGAACTTCAAAATCTTCTGGCATAGGCGATACGGTCAGGCTCGATCGCAATGGGAAATTGTTTGCCTATGCCACCGTGCCTGACATGAAGACTTATGACATGTTGACATGGGATGTATTAACGACCATAGATAAAACTAAAGCGATTACAGGCAATCAAAGTCTACTGCTGGTGATTGGAATTGGCATCGCAGCTACACCATTGCTAGTAGCAACAATCGCCTATGCTCTATCCCGCAAACTTAGTTCAAGACTTAAAGATATTCGCGCTGCTTTGCGAGATATTAGACAAGGAACTGCTACTCTCAGTCTTGGGAGTTTGAGTGTAGAAGGAAATGATGAACTATCAGATATTTCCTTAAGTATTAATAAAATGTCTGAACAATTCCAGACGATGATGCAAAAGCAAGAGCAGGAAAAACAAAACTTACAGTTGCAGGTAGTAAAGTTATTTAACGTCTTAGCAAAACTTGCTAGAGAAGAAAAGCATGAAGCAAAAGATACAGATTTTTCTGATGAAAATATTTTGCGTCTAGGGAAAAAAGTTCGCTCAGAGATAGTACAGCGCCATGCTGAAGTTGAGAGCTATCGCCAACAAAAGGAAGATCTTCAGGATCATTTGATGCAAATGCTCAAAGATGTACAAGCTTTAGCTGATGGTGACCTTACGGTTTCCACTCAATCAGTTGATGGGAGTCTACCCAATGTCGCTATATTTTTTGATGATGTCATTCGGGGTTTACAAAATATTGTCGGGCAAGTTAAATCTTCGGCAAACCAAGTGAATTTCTCACTTGGGCAAAACGAACAGGCGATCGCTAATCTTGCCAATGTCTCTCAAAGACAAGTAGATATAGTTACGCGATCGCTTAACACAATGCAGATGTCTAAGCTGTCAGCAACAAAAATTGTCAATAATAGTCAGCAAGTATTGCAATCATCGCAACGAGTAGTCGAAAAACTATCCGATAGCGATCGCTCTATTGACGCAGTGATGTCCAAGGTCGGAGAATTGCAGAATGTCGTCGCTACAACAGCCAAGAGGGTCAAGAATTTAGGTGTTGTCTCCCAAAAGATTGCTAAGGCAATTTCTTCAATTAATGAAATTGCGATTAAAACCAATTTTCTAGCAATCAACGCCTCGCTTGAAGCATCTCGGTCGAACGATGCAAATAGTGGATTTGTAATGATTGCAGAAGAGGTAGGAGAACTAGCTGCTCGTTCAGTTACAGCAACCAAAGAAGTAGAAGTCCTACTCAGAAATATTCAAATTGAAACTAAAGCAGTGATGTCATCGGTTGAGTCTGGCAGTAATCAACTATCGGAGAGTAACACCTTAGCGATCGCAGCTAAAGATAGCCTGCAACAAATCGCCCAAATCTCACAACAAATTGATGGATTAATGATCACTATCTCCGACGCAACAACTTCACAAGCCCAGACAACCGAGGGCGTTGCTAACTTGATGAATGATATTTCGCATATGGCAAGAAGGACGCTTGCATCTTCTTCAGAAGCCTCTAAGTTAATTAAAGCTACCAGAGGCTATTCTGGAGAACTTCAACAATCCTTGGCTCATTTCAAAACTCGCTAAAATTCGGTTGAGCATCCGCAAAGATTAGCAATCCTTCATTTTGCTAATTTCAAGATAGAAGTTGACCATATATATGTAATGGATTCTCCCATGATTGAGATAGAGCCACAAACCAAAAAAATTTTTTCTAAGGAAGCTCAAGCTTTGATGCATGAGTTAAAAAATAAAATTTTAGAGTTAGATGTTAGGTTGCCAAATTTTCACCAGCAACGTGACGCGATATTTTTAACGATTAAGTTAGTTCAGGAAGCTGCAATTAAAGCTGATTTTTATATACCCAACAGCCCATTTGTAGAAATAATTCATAATCTTGAATCTTCAATCAATTTATTGCATGATTGCCGCGCCGATCTTGATTGGGTTGCCAAGGAATTGCTGATTGAAGTGATCAATATGTCTAATCAAATAATTAATGAATATTGTTTGGGAATGGATTTGGCTAAAGACTGGATAGAATTACAGCGTATTGTATTTGCGCAAATAAACGCACATTTACAATGCGCAACAAATAAAACTATAGCTCAAAAAAAAATTGAGCTCGATGATATTACATATGATATTGCAAATGAACCTTTTAACTTAGAAGATACACCAGAGGCTCTACATCTTTTTGACATAAATTTTGAGACAGCAAAGTTAGAAGACTCCTATTTAGCACCCGTAGAAGACTTAGACAATTCAGAAGGATTTCTCATGATTCAGTTAGATCTAGAAGATGATGATTTGGATTCTAATAAATTGTTTCAAGATGTTGCAGAGAATTCTCATGATGAGTTAACAACTTTATTTCCTAGCTTATTCACAGATTCATTCATAGATGATTTAGATGAGTTTACTGAAGACTTACAGAAAGAAGACCTACAGAAATCCAATAAAACTAGTGATGAAAGATTGCCAATGCCAGAATTATTTGCTGAAATATTCTCAGCATCAGCAGCTACTGAGAAGTCTTTAGGCTATGAAGATAAAACTAAAACTCAAGGCGTTCAGTGGAATAATCACGAATTAGATATTGAAAATATGGAGGGCATTGAAGATGTTTGGACTAAATTTACAGCAATGGATTCTTGGTCAAAGGCAAATGATGAAGAACTAGTACCTGCTTTTGACTTATCTGATTGTGACTTGTCTAATAATGACATTTCTGAAGATATGAATCCCGACAAATTTTTTGAATCATTGGTTCTTAGTATATCTAGTCCAGATTCTGAGAACTCTCTCCAGCCCCAAGTATCTACAAGTCCAATTTCGGCAAATATAGACAGCAGCGCAATGCTAGCAGAGATGCTCAAAGAAGATTTTCCTACTTCAGACATTGATACAGCTATCGAAGAATCTCCAATTTATCAGAATAATGCTGAAGAAGTTAGTTCTTCTTGGCATGACTTATCACTTATAAATTTTGGAGATACAGAGATTTCCTATGCAGATTTTGCAGCCTTATCCCTAGAGACAAAACCTGATATGGATTTAGATATGCGTGCTATTAATAACAGCCAAGTTGAGACTCAGCTTGACACTAAGGGAAGTGATGCAACTATTCGTATTCCCTTAAACCATTTAGAAATGCTAGGGGATTTGTCAGAGGAATTATTAATACGGAAGGGAAGTTTAGATATTTATTTAGGTGAGATTAAAACGCTGTCTAGCCAAGCTCAAAACCATTTACATTCATTAGAATATAACGCGGATAGCCGTCAGAACCAAACTGCGATCGCAGGTTTGCAAAATACAGTTGATCAGATTATGCATGTGCTTGCGATCACTGAGCAGCAAACCTATACGATGAGTCAGGATGTTAATCATTTAAGAAAGAATCTGCGCCAAGTCCTTAAACTTCCTATTTCTAGTCTCGTAACAAGGTTTCCTCGTATTTTGCGCGATCTGTCTCCACAGTATGGGAAGCAAGTAGAGTTAGTTGTCCAAGGTGCTGGAGTAGAAGTTGAGAGGTTAATTTCTGAAACAATCGCGGAGCCACTTGAGCTATTACTACGGAATGCCTTTAAACATGGAATTGAATCTCCCCATGATCGCCAACAACAGAGGAAATCGCCGCAAGGCAAAATTGAATTTATAGCAACTCAAACCAATGAAAGCACGATCATCAAAGTTAGTGATGATGGTTGCGGTCTTGATGTAGAAAAGATCCGTCATCAGGTTGAGCAATCGGCATCGATCGCAGGCATGTCAGGTTTCTCAACAATGGATATGAGTGATGAGCAATTAATAAATTTGGCTCATCTGGGTTTGAGGGGTAAATGGTACAGTATCGATACAATTATTGGCGACATGGTAGGGCTGTAACTGTTGCTCCGAGAGGATTCTGATTACTATTAGCTGTGCTTATCCCCATGAACCCAGAAGAGCCATAAATTTAATTTTTGAACCCAGCTTTAATCTGGCACATGGTAATTTAGAAACTAGGACTAAATCAACTAAATTAAGTGAAGTAAAAAAGAAACTGCGAGAGTTGGGAGGGAATATTTCGGTGAAGTCCCAAAATGGCAAAGGTACTCAATTTACTCTAGTTTTACCGAATGTGAACTCTGTGATTCGCGTACTGCTAATTGATGTTAATCAAATGTGCCTAGCCATTCCCAGTAAGATGATCTTAGAAGTGGTTCCCTGTAATTCACCAATTCTTGGTGCGGAGGAGCAAGAGACTTTACTATGGCGCGATCGCATATTACCTATAGTTCGTCTCAACTCCCTACTAAAGCTAAATTGCCGACATAGCTTGAGCCAATCCAGCCTGCAATCAAGCAGCCAATCTGCGCAATCAACAAATTTATCTGAAAGTCAGAAACCCTCTCAAGCCATACCTTCACTTTTAGTTATTCATTACGAAAATGATCTGTTTGCTTTGCAAACAGATGGTTGCTGGCATGATCAGGAAGCCACATTCCATCAAATGGAAGGCAACATTTGCCTTCCGCATATTTTTCTCGGCACAGTTGTCTTGGGAAGTAATCAGGCTGTGGCTTTGCTTAATCCTGCTGAGTTAGTCAGCCAATGTTTGCGCACTGATGCTCATGTTACGGGCGCTCAAGAGATGTATTCAAATTTTGAAAACCTGAGTAGTCTATCAGACTTTTTTAGTGCAGGTGATACACCATCTTTTTCCAGAGTATCAGCAGATAGTATCTCAGCTCGTGACTTGGTTCGATCTCCTGAGCCCGAAAATTTGGAAAGTTCGGGACTATTTACTAATGAGCTCGTGAAACCTCCTGTGAAGCCGCAGCAGCCTAGAGTATTAATTGTAGAGTCTTCGGCTAATGTGCGGCGCTATCTAGCAATGATGCTTACCAAGTCTGGTTTTTTGACTGAGCAAGTTCAAGATGGAAAAGAGGCGATCGCGTTTCTCAAAAACTGCTTAGAGATAAAAACAAAAGTTGACGTGGTAATCACCGATTTAGAGATGCCTCATATGGATGGATTCAAACTCTTATCGAGTGTTCTTGTTGATGATGATTTGCAAAATTTACCAATCATTGTACTCACCGAGAAGAACAACGAAAATGATCGGAAGTTAGCTTTAGATCTGGGCGCGAAAGCATATCTTTGTAAACCATATCGAGAACAAGAACTAGTTGAAAAATTGCACCAAGTTATTTCGGGATAATCCCAAAGCACAAAGCCCCAAATAAAAGTGGCGGCGCTTTGCGCCGCCACTTTTATTTGGGGCTTTATGTCCTAAGCATACCTTTTATACCAATTCACAAAAGTGTTGCAATACTTTTGTGAATTAAAAAACAATTCCTGTAAGGGTTTTAAAAGCACAAAATGGCGTAGCCATTTTGTGCTTTGGTATTATGGCGATGTCGTGCCTTTAAATAAGCCTTGCGGTTTAAAGAGCAATACCAAAACCATAATCACCAAACCCACGCCCAGTTTATATTCAGTGCCAATACAGTATTTCTGTAATTCGCCCAGAGCAACAGGACATGTAGTAGCGACTTCTTGGGAAATCCCCACAATTAGTGCTCCCGCGATCGCGCCATAGGGATTCCCAATTCCACCCAAAATAACTGCCGCAAACATGGGCAAAATCAAGAACCAGCCCATATTCGGACGTAGATTGGTAATTAAGCCATACATACTGCCTCCAAATGCAGTCATACCTCCAGCAATTACCCATGTTGAAATGATTACGGCATTGACGTTGATCCCCGCGACTTTAGCGAGTTCTGGATTGTCCGCTACGGCTCGCATTGCTTTGCCTATTTTGGTGTTTTGTAATAAATAGTAAAGCCCAGCAATTACAGCGATCGCAGCCGCGATCACCACCATTTTGTTTTGGGTGATTGCTAAGTCAAAAATTTTGATTGCAGGAAAAGTTGGCAAATCATATTTCTGTGGTTTTGCACCCCAAACCAGCACGATCGCATTACGAATCACCAAAGCTAACCCAATCGAAACGATCATCATCGTCGTTGAGGTGGCTTTTTTGGCACGTAACGGTTGCCAGAGGATTTTTTCGCAAATTAAGACTAAACCGATGGAGATGATACTGCCAAAGGCGATCGACACCACAATATTCAGCTTGAGCGTGGTATTGGCAAGAAAGGCTAGGTATGCACCTAAGGTGAGAATATCGCCATGGGCAAAGTTAGCAAGGCGTAAGATTCCATAGGTAAGCGTTAAACCGACTGCGGCGAGCGCAATAATGCTGCCGACAGCGATACCATCAATGGTTGATTGCAGGACTGATTGCAGAACTTCAGGCATTGAGAGAATTTTATAGAGCTTGATTGCTATTTATAGTATCGTTTTAAAACCCATTAGTATCAAACTGGCGAGAATGTAATTGAGAGTAACGACCTGCTTTTTGGAGCAGTTCGTCATGAGTTCCCGATTCGACAATTTGACCTTGTTCTAAAACGATGATGCGATCGCTATTTCTAATGGTCGCTAAGCGGTGCGCGATAATAAATGTCGTGCGTCCTTGCATGAGGCGCTGTAGAGCCTCTTGGACAAGGCTTTCCGATTCGGTGTCAAGTGCAGAAGTTGCTTCATCAAGAATCAGGATTTTGGGATTGTGCAGGACAGCGCGAGCGATGGAAATGCGTTGGCGCTGTCCACCTGATAGATTCACACCACGCTCACCCACCCATGTATCGTAACCTTGGGGAAGTTCCATAATAAAATTATGGGCATTGGCAATTCGTGCTGCATTCTCCACTGCTTGAGTGTCGTAATCTTTTTGTCCAAAGGCGATATTAGAAGCAACGGTTCCAGAGAAGAGAATGTTCTCTTGAGGAACTAGAGCTAATTGCTGACGGAGGCTCTTGATTTGGACATCACGAATGTCGTAGCCATCGATGAGAATTTTGCCAGACTTAACATCATGGAAACGCATCAGTAGATTCATCAAGGTAGATTTTCCTGCTCCCGACATGCCGACAAGGGCAATCGATTCGCCTTTGTTCGCGACTAGATTAATATCGCTGAGAACAGGGCGATCTCCTTGATAGTGGAAGCCTACATTTATGTATTCGACTTTGCCTGTGACCTCAGGAAGGGCGATCGCATCGTGCCTTTCGATCACAACAGGTTTAATCTCAAAAATCTCGAAAATACGATCAATTGAAGCTTCGGCTTGTTTGATTTCGTTGTAGCTACCAGTGGTATTGGCGATCGGGTCAATCAATAGCGCAACCCCTGCACCAAAGGCAACAAACTGCTCAGGAAGCAACCATTTATTAGAAATCAACCAACCACCAAGTAGAAACAGAAAACAAATCCCTGCGGCTTCCAAAAAGCCAATTACAGGATATTGAATGGCTCTAACGCGATCAGCGGCATATTTACGGCGGCTATTTTGTTCGGATTCTTGTTTGAAACGCTCAATTTCATAGGATTCTGTGGCAAAGGCGCGAACTAAGCGAATACCGCTAAAAATCTCGGATAGTAACGCGGCTAAGTTGGAAACTTGATCTTGGCTACGGCGACTGAGCTTCAACATGCGATCGCCAAACCAAGCGATTAATATGGCGATCAAGGGAGCAACGGCAAGAGTGGTGAGAGTTAAAATCCAATTCAAATAAATCATGTACGCCAGTACAAAAATTAATTGCAGTACTGATGGAATGAATTGATGAAAAAATTTGCCGATCACCTCGCCAATGCGATCGATATCTTCAGTCAAGCGATAGGATAAATCACCTGTACGAGACTCTGCAAAATAATCTAGATCTAAAGTCTGCAAATGTGAGTACACATCTACGCGCAAATCTCTCGCCGCATTCAGTGCGGCTTGCGCCATCATTGAATCCTGTCCATACTGACCCAATCCCCGAAACACAAACATGATTACGGTGAAAGCCGCGATCTGCAAAATGGCGGTGACATCACCCTTGCCAAGTGCTTTGGCAACCCGTCCTAGTAGTTCGGCAAGGAGGGGCATTGTGCCGATAAAGACTAAGGTACATAAAAATGCTTTGCCAATCAGAAAACGCTGGGGGTAGACATAATCTCGTATCTGCCAGTAGGAAGAGCGCTTTGAAGATTTCCCTGAAGATTTTATTTCCAAACTCGTAGCTCAAATGTTTGCAATTCACCAAGAATTAGTCTCTCACTTTATCGCGCCAATTCGCCGCGATCGCATTATACCAAAGCACAAAATGGTGTAGCCATTTTGTGCTTTTAAAACCCTTACTGGGTTTGGTTTTTAATTCACAAAAGTGTTGCTACACTTTTGTGAATTGGTATTACCTATGTAGCGAGACCGAAAAGAGATGTGCCGCACGAAGCGCGGCACACCTCTTTTCGGTTTTAGGGAATGAGGGCGAAGCTATTAACAAATTGATCGAATGCTGATGAATTTGGGCTATTGGCAGCATTCTGAGAATCAGGCTGGTAATAGCGAACTGTATAGATAAATTTATCAGCCTCTAAGGTTAAGACTTTGACCTTCCAGCTTGTAGATTTATTAGGAGCATCAGCAGCAGCGATCGCAGTTGTAAATTCCTCTTTCGAGCCAGACTTTGCGCCTTTAACTTTGGAATCAAAAGGAATTTTTACGAGATCTTTAGCCTTGTCAGAACCATCGGAGGCGATCGCCTTGCTATCAATCGGTTGTCGCGACACCACCGTATAAACTTGCTGACTTTGTTGTAGCTTTTTAATTAGATCGTTTTTTTCGCCGCCCACTGGGATCTCACGACTAGGTGTAAAAATTACCGTACTCGCGCCCGAAGGCTCTAAACCGAGATCGATCGCTTTCCAGTCCGCAGGATAGCGCAGCATATAGCCCGCACCCGTATATTTGCCAGTTGTTTCAGGCTTGGCATCCTCAGATCGACAAATCTCGATTTTGCTCGCGTCTTGATTGGTTTGCAAGGTGTAGCGCATATCTTCAGCAACCAGTGCAATTTCAAACCCTGCTTGCGTCGGAGCTGCCGTTTGACATAAATCATTAGTATTAGCTGGCTGCGTCTTTTGCGACTCCGCCACGATCGCCACAGTTGGCGGCAGCTTAAGCTGCGATCGCAAATAACTAATTGCTTTTTCGGTAGCAAGGTTATTAGTTGGCGCTGTGGCGTTATTTGATGGAGTCTGCTGACAGCTAACTAATGCGATCGCAGCAATTCCGATATAGGCGTGAAACTTTGGCATAACATAAAACGAGATATAGCTATCATCATAATGCTTAGGAACAAGGGGGACGAATTACGAATTACGAATTACGAATTATCAACTCGTAATTCGTAATTCGTAATTCATAATTATCCAATCACCAATTACCAATTACCAAATGGACATCAAAACTCTCATATTTCCTGCGATCGTCACTATCTGCGCATTGCTTGTTTACTTTGGCTTAGGTATCGGTGTGGCTGTAGCTCGCGTTAAGTATAAGGTCATGCCTCCGCAAATTACTGGCAACGAAAATTTTGAGAGAGTGTTTCGTGCTCATCAAAACACCCTTGAACAAATCGTGATCTTTTTACCTTGCTTATGGCTGTTCAGTATTTTCGTTAGCCCAAATGTGGGCGCGATCTTAGGCTCAGTCTGGGTTGTGGGGCGCATTGCCTATGCATGGGGATATTATGTCGAGGCGGGTAAACGCGCCGCTGGAAATGCGATCGCTTCTTTGGCAACTCTTGCTCTTATGTTTGGCACACTTTTTAACTTAGTCCGTGGATTGTTTTTTGCAGGTTAAACTTGCGATCAAAAATGTGATATCAAACAAGGGGTGAAAGCCCCTTCCATTGATGGATAGATGGAAAGAGAATATAAATGCCATAATCAATTGCGTATAAATACTCAGAGAAACTAGCTATATCAATATGTCAAAACTTGTCGCGATCGCCGCGAGCTTATATTTTGTTACGCTTGCTTTTTTCGGATTTGTTCCTGCCGCTTCTGCTCATTCCCTTAACTATTCATTAACTTCTGCGATCGCAACACCTATGGCACTTTTTTCTTTTTCTGGCACACGCCCCTCTAATATCGGTGTAACCAATGGCAAGCTCCTCGATTGCC
This sequence comes from Pseudanabaena sp. Salubria-1, assembly GCA_023336205.1. GTDB lineage: Bacteria > Cyanobacteriota > Cyanobacteriia > Pseudanabaenales > Pseudanabaenaceae > Pseudanabaena. The sequence goes on along the minus strand of JALQCR010000024.1, from coordinate 67,925 downwards.
CCGATTCTCCTAACTGTGTCTCTAGTCAAAGCAATGACGCAGAGCATAAAATCGCACCTTTGACCTATACAGGCGATCCCGCAAAAGCCTTAGAAGATCTTAAAGCGGTGATTTCTAGTATGCCTCGCACCAAAATCATTACCGCTGAAGGCAACTATCTCTATGCCGAGTTTACCAGCGCTCTAATGGGTTATGTCGATGACGTTGAGTTTTATCTAAATGCGGATAAGGGCATCATTGAGGTGCGCTCGGCTTCTCGTTTAGGTAAGTCCGATCTTGGCGTTAACCGCGATCGCGTTGAAGCCATCCGCGCTCAACTTGATTAAATCAAGTATGGCGGCGCAAAGTGCCGCCATAAAACCAAGAAATCCGTTAAAAGTGCTGCTTTGCAATACTTTTAACGGATTTCTTGGTTCGGGTTTGAGTGCAAAGCGCTTTAAAACACTTTGTATTTGTTTATGACACAAATAAACGATGCGTATCAATCAATCGATACCATTGAGATTTATGATTGAGTTTGATAAAAACACCGTTATTTGATTAATTAGCTTTTTTTACAAGCTCAAGGAAATTTTATGGGAATCGCAGTTGGTTTGGTTGAGGTGCTGGGGCATCCTCCTGCACTGTCCGTCGCTGACACAATGGTCAAAGCTGCAAATGTAACTTTTGTGGGCTATGAGAAAGTAAGCGGTGCACGCCTAACCATTATCATCCGTGGGCCAGTTGGTGATGTCCAAAAAGCTGTTGCCGCTGGTGTCGAAGCTGCTAAAAAAATTGAAGTCTTGAGTTCTAAGGACAAGGCTCTATTTCTATCGGCAACAGTGATCCCCCGTCCCCATGCCAATCTCGAAGTGATTACTAAGACCATGCAATTTAGTGAAGCCCTTGGACAATTCCGTTAATCAAGGGAAAAGGAAAAATATAATTTAAAGCATGAAAATTCTGGTTTTGCATGGGCCAAACCTCAATATGCTTGGCTTGCGAGAGCCAGAGGTTTATGGCAGCACTACATTGGCGCAAATTAACGATCGCCTAGCTCAAGATGCATTGGAGTTAGGCGCAGAATTAAGCTTTTTACAATCAAATCATGAAGGTATATTGGTTGATGCGATTCATGCTGCTTTTCAGGTACAGCAAGGAATTTTGATCAATCCCGCCGCTTTTACGCATACCAGTGTGGCGCTGAGAGATGCGATCGCCTCTGTAAATATACCTACTGTAGAAGTACATCTGAGTAATGTGTATAAACGCGAAGAGTTTCGCCATCATTCATTTATTGCACCAATTGCGATCGGGCAGATTAGCGGTTTTGGCGCTGAGAGCTATCGTTTAGGATTACGAGCGCTAGTAGCTCATTTAACTGCTTCAAGATAACAAGCCTTAAAGAGCGATCTCTCTAGATTTTTCGTTGATTTATGGTTGATTTTTGACTGAGGCAATGACGAAAGCAATATCCCCTCGTTTCTTAGAATGAGCTATCAATGAATTAGAAATGTATTGAGCTCTTCACCGTTTATCTCGCTAGGATATCGTTTGTTATGGAACAAAATGTAACGACGATTCTACTGCACATAGTTTTTTCAGTTGGTCAGGAGTAATGGTTAATACGGATTGTGTTGTGCGATCAGTCTAGAAGTTTTTTCGGCTTTTGCTCTGTCGTGTTAACCCCTGTATAACTAGGGCTTCCTGAAAAAGTCTACATAGTGTATCTAGATGCCACACAGCTCTAAAAATAGTGTTTTTGGAGTTTGGCTCCACAATTTACCTCGCCGATTTTCCGCCAAAATGCATGGTTTTTGAGTCTCTAAATGTCATACAAAATGCATGGTTTTTGAGTCTCTAAATGTCATACAAAATGCATGGTTTTTGAGTCTCTAAATGTCATACAAAATGCATGGTTTTTGAGTCTCTAAATGTCATAACCTACACTTGTTTGCAAAAAAAGCTTTAAGCCCTTATTTGGTCAGGTTCTAGACTTCTTCGGTAAGCCCTAACTAGCCTACTTGGGATGTTATTTAGACAAATTCCGCATACAACGCAAAATAGTTGTCTTATCCATAAATTTTTTGTATAGTTGTAGGACTTACGCAATAGCCCTGTAATAAATTACGGGCTGAAAGCTTAAACCCGTTGAAACGGGTTAAATCAGAGTAACCTTCTTAGTCTGCTTTAGCTGACTTTAGCTTTGAGCCAAGAACTTGAGTTCTTGGTTGATTTGCGTAAGTCCTAAGTTGTTATAACCGAGGTAATCATACAAGAGTTTTCAGTATGATTACCTTGGTTCTCTGCAGTGTGCCTTTAACGCCCTAGGGTAGAGAAAGATAACAAATTGAATTGAAATATAAAATGGTGGGACAAAGTAAAATATAAAGCTCAAGCTGAAAATATCTTCAATGGTGAGTCGAGGTGTATGAGTTACATGAAATATCCTAAATCTCTTGATCTGATATCTACAGATTTGCCTGATTATAAAGATGACCCAGAAGCATATGAGCTTGAAGAGCATTCTCGCCCTGATGAAATGCTGATGCTCATGACAGCTAGAGATACAGCACTAAAGATTTTAGAATCTTGTAAGAAAGCCTCTGTGCTAGATTTATGTTGTGGGACAGGATTGTCCTTGGAAGGAATTGTGGAGCATCCGAATATATCGATAGTAGTTGGTGTAGATATATCAATTCCATATTTAGAATTTGCAAAACGGCGGTTTTCTTCTTGCTGTCGTCAGCCAATATTGATATGTGGTGATGCTGTATCTACACCACTGCCTCAGTCACATTGGGATGTTATTGTGTTGGCTTCTGCATATCATCACATTGAGAACAATCGCAAAGTTCAATTTCTTAGTCGAGTACATGATTTACTTGGCAGTTCAGGTTATGCAGTAATGGCGGAAAATATCTTACCTGAATATGAAACAAATAATGAAGCAGCCTATGCTAGCTCCGTCCGTCAGTTTTATTCACAAGTTCTCAATACCGCAAAGCAAAAGAATCCTGAATTGCCTGCCTATGTTGAGAATTTGATTTATAGAGTTGCTCAGTATGGTTGCGATGGAGAATACGAATATAAAGTTTCACTTCCTTTGCTATATTGCGATTTGATTGCTTCTGGATTACGTATAGTTTCTCAAAGGCGAGTTTGGCCAGATGAGAATGATTCATTGGGAAACGGTGGTAACTATGTTTTTATTATCTGCCGATCAACAGAGGAATTGCCGTAATGAGCAATAGAATTCAGATTTCATTTCTTAAAAATTTTAGATATGCCGTTATTGGTGTAATCATTGGGGCATTACTTAGTCTTGCAACAACTACAACTAATGAACAAGGCAAGCTTCAGATTAATCTTGCTTCTCTCCTTTTCTCTTCTGCAACAGGCTTTATTACTGGATTTCTCTTTTCATTGCTTCAGGCTTATGAAGATGAATTGAGTACTTATCAGAAAGAATTAAAAGATATTCAAAAAGAGCTGAAAACCACGAAAGATTCGGTAGAAAGTTGTAATAGTCTCTATCTGGAAAGTCTACAGAATTGCCAAGAATCCTATCAAGATAAGGTTGATAGTCTAGATAGACTCATCAATGGACATGAGAATAAGTTGATGGAGAGTTATGAACTTCTGGAACGTGCAAAGAATAGCTTTAGTCATTACGGTACAATTCAAAATTTACTGGGTTCAAATAAAATAGAACGAGAGTTAATAAAGAGCTTTCTTGATAGAGTTATTAATCAACCTGATTATATTACGCGCTCTTCTATCATTGATTTCTATAGGTTGCTCATTTTAGGTCTACAAAAGTGTACTGTGTGGCGAGGTATCCATCAAGGTTCTATAAAAAGTCTAGGATTTTCACCTTTAGATGAAGCTGGAGAAAATTACTTTGAGATTCTCAGGAATCATCACATTAAAGATAAAAAAAGAGTTATTATCCTCACACAAAATGAACAGGACGATCTGAAGCGAAAGGATATAATGCAGGCTTTTTGGAATACGACTGGAAAAGATGTTCCATCTTACTGGATTTCTCAAGAAAGTTTTTATAACTTCACACATCTTCACCGTAGTATTGAAGTACATGACTGTGCATTGCATAACGATAAAGTTTTACTTCATTATCATCACAACTATCATAGAATGTCTGATCCTACTGTTCCAGAGGGATTAATTATGATAGATTTTGGGGGAAGTAGATCTCCCGTTTGGAAAGCAGTTACAAGTATTTTTTCAGAGCTAGAGAATCCTAACTATGCGATTCGCTTTACCCAGATTACAAAAGAATCTATTGATAGTCTTCCAGATATTTAGCGGTGTTTCATTTTAAGATTCTTCCCATTTACTAAGTGCTAGAATTCTTGCAATCACTACATAACGACCCCAATGAACACCGACTGCAAATAGATTGTCGGTTGGTGATCAAGGGTATCTGCAGTGGGTGATTGGACTCGTTATACTGAAGCGCGATACGCCCATTAAAGTTGTCTATTTCAAGTCAAGAATAGTCAATCAAAAATGCTTTTCTTTGTTGTTGAGTTCTGAGAAGTTATCGGCGATCGCTTTTAGGATGCATCCCGCCGCAAAGACAAATAGTTATTAAGCGATCGGTGCGATCGCGGTTTGGTTTGGATATGTGAGAGGCAATCTATTCATAGCGATTTCTGGTCAGCTATAATGCTAGACAAGGCAATGATCTAGGAAAATTCGCAATCATGGCAGTCCGTCAACCCCGCTATAGCAAAGAAGAATTTGCCCAACGAGGCGATCTAATTTATCAGACTCAAATACGCCCACAAGTCGAAGCAGGTACTCATGGCAAAATAGTTGCCATTGATATTGAAACTGGAGACTTTGAAGTTGACGCTCGTGAAATAGCTGCTTGCGATAGGCTCGAAGCCCGTCACCCAGATGCTCAAATCTGGATTGTTCGAGTCGGTTCCCGCCACGTTCGCCGATTTGGTGGACGAACAAAGAGAGCAGTATGATCTCAGGAATTGTTAACGCAGATTTTGAGGCAATTATCTCGCTATCAATATGTGACTCTGAAGGAAAGATTTATACGCAAGATGCGATTATCGATACTGGTTTTAATGGTTGGCTTTCATTGCCTCCAGAACTGATTGATCGGTTAAATCTGAAATGGAAAAGACGAGGACGCGCTATTCTTGGCGATGGAAGTGAATGCGTTTTTAATGTCTATGAAGCAATTGTGGTGTGGGATGGCGATTATCTGACTATCCCAATTGACGAAGCTGATTCAGAACCTTTAGTTGGAATGTCATTGATGGAGGGCTATCAACTCACAGTTCAAGTATTTGAGGAAGGCAGCGTAGAAATCCGTAAAGTAAGCGCAGTCTAACACTGCGTTGGAGCCTCCCCCTCAAAAGCGATCTGCAAAAATTAAAATTTGACTGCGGCGGCTCAACTAGACCGTTATACCGAAGCCTCATCATGTTGATATTGACAAAACACTAATGAGCGACTCTAACCAAAAATTCGATTGCACTACGGAAGAAGGTCGCAAGTTGGTCTAACGTCAGATGTTGATGGTGTTCCAATTGAATTTATTGTAGGTGCTTCAGGTACAATGAAGCTAAAGGTAAACTACAAGTAGTAGGCGATGGCAAAACTCTACTATCGTGGCATGGCAGAGCAGAACGGCAAACCCAAAACAGGTCGAAGTGCTAGACTCTTAGGCGTTAGACCAACTATCGATATAAATATTGAGCAAATGCCGATAGGTTGCCTAGACGAACAAGGCTATTTGTTGCCAGAGACACAGCGTAAGTTATACGGCGATCTTGTAGCTGTAGCCGTTAGAGATAACAAGGGAATGTCTGTTTCCCTATCCATCGAAGGACTGCCCACATTTCGTAAACCTGCAAAATTTGGTGGTATGGGCAAAGATCCTTTGTGGCAGATTGATGACAGCATTATCACTGGAGATTTAGAGGCTGTCCAAGATAGTCCAACACACGTTAGCATCATGCCGAGAGTTACAATGGCTCTAGAAAAATACGAGGTAGCACTGGCAAATACCCAACAATATTGGCAAAGAGTTAATTAGTGGAATATACACAATAGGAGGCTATGAAAATGGCATGGATATTTAGTTTGTCGGCAGAATGTGGCTCTGATGAGAGCAATGCAAATAAGTTTGCTGAACATTTTGAGGGAATATCATTTTTGCTGTCAAATGGTCGCCAGTGCCAATGTCGCACGGACACATTCCAAGATATAGAAGAAAACTGGTGGTGTCGGGTTTTGCCACATAATCTGAGCGAAGTAGGAATAGATAGTTCTGAAAGCGCTTATTTACTGACAGAGTTAGGCATCTTACTCTATCAGTCTCTACGATTTGCCACAAACTTTCGTTATGCGCTAGTTGGAGTTGAGATTGATGAATTCAGAACTTATAGCGAGCTTATCGAAGAATCATACAATTTGTCTATTTCAGGACTAGTTTTAGCAAAATCAATCCAACAAGAGTTAGGAATATTGCCAGTATTCCGCCCCTTTAGCCCTAGTTATGTTTGGCAACCATACGCAGGAGAAGTCTACAACCCGCTCATGGCATCCCCAAATCTAAAAAACAAGCTTAATGAACTGCTGGCTGTAAGTTGATACCACAAGCGAAGACGGCATAACACTACGTTGGAAATGATTTGCTTCGTTGATGAGTTCCGCGAAGTTATCGTCGATTCCTTTCAGGATGCGTCCCGCCGCAAAGACAAATAGTTATGAAGCGATCGCTCCCCGCAGGGCACTTTAGTGAAATGTAACGAGCCTTACTTTGCTTCAATTTGAGATGCCTTGTACGATACTATTAAATAGTAAATTTTCAGTAAAATCATTTAATGCCAGACTCTTTGCAGCCTCAATTTGCTGAAGTACTCACCCTCATCAAAACTGCTCAGCAAAAGGTCATTACTACTGCCAATCAATAACTAATCAAACTGTACTGGAGCATTGGCAAATACGTCAGCGATCGCTTAGCCACTAGCGAATGGGGACAAAAAACAATCGAACAGCTTACATCCTTTATCCAAACCCAAGAAACTGGTATTAAAGGATTTGAAAAGCGCAACCTCGAGAGAATGCGTCAGTTTTATGAAACATATCCCAATTCACAAATTACGACCGCACTGCGGACGCAATTGAGTTGGACTCACCATCGCATCAAAAGACGATGACTCAAAAACTCTTGCCGCATCGCGGTATATTAAGCTAAATATACGTTAGTCCTATGCTAGAACCTTCGCATTATTGGATTGTCAATGTTCGGATTCCGAATTGTTTTATCGATAGTGAAATTATTGGGCAAAATCTAGAAGCTCATCTCACGACGACATTACAGCGCGATCGCCTATTTCCTTGCCATCTCGAAATCCGTAATGGTCAAATAGCGGAAATTTTACCGAGTTGTCGGATTTCAGAAATTCCTACAGAAAGTTTACCAATCATCGATGGCAAACAGGGGATCATGATTCCTTGCTTTGCTGACTTACATACCCATCTTGACAAAGGTCATATTTGGGAACGCAATCCGAATTTAGATGGCACATTTCAAGGTGCACTCACAGGCATTTATCGCGATTGCACAGAGCAAGGCAATTGGAACTATGACGACCTCTATCGCCGCATGGAATTTGGATTGAAGTGCAGTTATGCCCACGGCACAAAAGCAATAAGGACTCATTTAGATTGCCCACCGCATCAAGTGGAGACTACATTTAAAGTATTTAAAGAACTGCGAGAAAAATGGAAGGAGAAAATCACCCTTCAAGCTGTGTCACTAGTGCAGCTACCTTATTTCTCAACTCACGAAGGAGAACTATTTGCCGATGCGATCGCTGATTTAGGTGGCATTATTGGCGGCATTGCCCATATGATCACAGGACTAGATCAATACTTAGATCGGATTTTTATCTTAGCTGCCGAACGCAATCTCAGTGCTGATTTCCATGCAGATGAGAATAATGATCCGCAATCGCGCACATTGCATCATATTGCCGAAGCTAGTTTGCGCAATAATTTTAGTTCGCAAGTAGTCTGCGGTCATTGCTGTAGTTTGGCAGTGCAAGATGAAGATATCGCCAATACGACGATCGCCCTTGTTAAAGAAGCAAATATTGGCATCGTTAGTTTACCCATGTGCAATTTGTATTTACAAGATCGGGTTGCGGAGCGAACACCTCGCTGGCGGGGTGTTACCTTAGTTCGTGAGCTAGATGCAGCCGATGTCTGTGTAGCACTATCTAGTGACAATTGCCGTGATCCTTTCTATGGGTTTGGGGATCATGATTTATTAGAAGTCTTCAGCATGGGAACAAAGATTTCGCATTTAGATACTCCCTATGACAACTGGATCGAGGCAGTGACCTCGCGCCCTGCAAAACTGATGGGCTTACCTGATGTTGGTAAAATTGAGGTTGGACAGGCTGCCGATTTAGTTCTATTTAAGGCGCGTAGCTATAATGAGTTGTTATCAAGACCTCAAAGCGATCGCACTGTGTTTAGAAATGGTATGGCAATCGATACGACTTTACCCGATTATGCAGAGCTTGATGATTTGATATAGTCGGCGCTTCGCGCCGACTATGCTAACGATAAATTAAAAAACATGAAAGATCTCACTAGTAGCCAATTTAACTACCGTCTATCGATCCCAGAGCCAGAAAGTCATCTATTAGAGGTCGAACTAGCGATCGCTAATTGGCAAGATGAATTTATCGATCTGAAGATGCCAGTCTGGACACCTGGTTCCTATTTGGTGCGTGAATATGCCAAACATCTGCAAGACTTTGAGGCAGCAAATGAAACGGGGCAACCTCTGTCATGGCAAAAAATCAGTAAAAATCATTGGCAGATAAAATGTGGAAGCAATAATTCGATTATTAAAATTCGTTATCGCATCTTCTGTAATGAACTGACCGTGCGTACCAATCATATCGATCGCACCCACGCTTTTTTAACGGGTGCAGCAGTATTTATGTATGTTCCTGAATATCAGCAGCAGGCTTATACTGTCGAGATTGGCGAAATCAAAGAGAATTGGCAAATTGCAACGCCTTTGCCCAAAGTTGCGAATACAGAAGATAATCTTTTCTATGCCAAGGACTTTGACACTTTAGTTGATAGCCCCTTCGAGATTGGAATTCATAATCGCTATGAATTTACCGTTCAGGACAAACCCCATAGCTTTGTGGTGTGGGGCGAGCATAATGCGGATATGCAGCGCATTGTCAAGGATACAGCAGAGCTCGTCGCCGTGGAAGCGGAAATGTTTGGCGGGTTGCCTTACGATCGCTATGACTTTATCCTCCATGCTAGTAACGGATTTGGAGGATTAGAGCATAAAAACAGCACAGTCCTTCTCTACAACCGATTAGGATTTCGCAAAGAAGAGAGCTATCTCCAATTTATGAATCTGGTTGCCCATGAATTTTTCCATACTTGGAATGTAAAACGGATCCGCCCCAAAGCGCTAGAAAAATTTGATTATGACCAAGAAAATTACACTAGTTCTCTTTGGTTTAGTGAAGGAACCACTAGTTACTATGACCAGATCTTTCCATTGCGGGCAGGACTCTATGATGCAACGCATTATCTCAAACTAGTAAGTAAGGCGATCACCCGTCTGCAAACGACCTTTGGGCGTAATGTCCAATCTCTGTATGAGTCTAGTTTTGATACATGGATTAAGCTCTATCGCCCCGATCCAAATACTCATAACAACCAGATTTCCTACTATCTCAAAGGGGAAATGGTATCGATGTTGCTGGATTTGCTAATTCGAGTTAAAACTAATAATCTGCGATCGCTTGATCGAGTCATGCAGATTATGTGGGAACGTTTTGGTAAAGATGAGATTGGCTTTAGTGAAGCTGAATTGCATGAAGTAATCGAGACTGTGGCGGGTTTTGACCTGTCAACTTTCTGGAATGATTATCTCTATGGCAATAAAGAACTAGACTATAACTACTATCTTGAACCCTTTGGTGTCGAATTACGAACCTCGCGTCAAGATATACCATTTATGGGGCTATCTCTCAAATCGAAGAATGGAATTCCTGAAGTTGAGAAAGTCGAGTTTGGCTCACCTGCTCAAAAAGCTGGCATCAGTACGGGTGACATGGTAATCGCGATCGCAGGAATTCGCGTCACCGCCGAAAACTTTAATGACCGCCTGCGAGATTTTGCGGCTGGCGATGCGATCGCGGTGACCATCTTCCAGCAAGATTTATTACGTACGGTGGAAGTGACTTTACAAGAACCAATCTGTAACCAATTTGAACTAGTCCAAATTGCTAAGGCTTCACCCAACCAAGAGCTAAACCTAAGATTATGGCTCAGCATCTAGCTGCGAGCCCAATAAGTGGCAGCGCTTTGCGCCACCACTTATATAAAAACTGATGTTACGTGGAAGTTTCTAAAACCTCACCCCTAGCCCCTCTCCTTGCAAAGGAGAGGGGAACAAGAAAAAGCTCTGGCTCCCCTTCTCCTTGCAAGGAGAAGGGGTTGGGGGATGTGGTGCATTTTTCTTTCCACGTAACATCACTAAAAACACAAAATGGCGTAGCCATTTTGTGTTTTTAAAACCCTTGCAGGGTTTGGTTTTCAATTCACAGAAGTGTTGTCACACTTCTATGAATTGGTATTATTGGGCTGGCTCAATTCTATTGGGTCTAGTTATTCCTTGCGACCTTAATAAAGTCTCGATTTCATCGGCGGGTAAGGCTTTATAGAAAAAATAACCTTGGATCTGATCGCAACCCAGCGATCGCAACACATCAACTTGCTCTTGGGTTTCGACACCTTCAGCAATCACATTCAGGTCTAGGCTATGGGACAAACTAATAATCGAAGCCACAATCGCGCGATCGTGGGCATTGTGAGCAATATATTCAATAAAAATACGGTCTATCTTCAGCGTATCAATTGGCAAATTCTTCAGATAGCTCAGAGCCGAGTAACCAGTGCCAAAATCATCGATTGACAACTGAATCCCCATCTGACGGAATTCATTTAACAAAACAATCTTCTCTTCAACATTGTCCATCATGATTCCTTCGGTAATTTCTAACTCTAGGAAATGAGGATCAAGATTTGTCTCTTCGAGAATTTGCTGTAAACAAGATAAAAAATCCTTTTGTTGAAGTTGCTTAATCGATAAATTTACGCCAATTTGAATCGGTGGCAATCCCATATTTAGCCATGCGATCGCCTGTAAACAGGTTTGCCGTAACACCCAAGTCCCAATCGCCGTGATTAGTCCTGTTTCCTCAGCTAAAGGAATAAATTGGCTTGGAGGAATTGAACCTAAAGAAACATGTTTCCATCGTAGCAAGACTTCTAATCCAACAATTTTACCCGTGATTAAATCGATTTGAGGTTGGTAGTATGTCAGCAATTCATTGTTTTCTAGCGCTCTTCGCAGATTGTTTTCCATGGATAATCGTTGAAAACTTTGCTCTTGCATATTCGGAACATAAAACTGAAAGCTATTCTGCCCTTCTGCTTTAGCCCGATACATTGCCATATCTGCATTCCGAATTAGTGCATCGACTTCAGTATTATGAGATGGATAAATACTTGCACCAATACTGGTTGTGATATGAAGTTCATGTCCATCACAATTAAAAGGTAAAGTCAAAGCTTGAATCATAGCTTCAGCAATTTGGACAACGGCATCAGCACAATTGATATCCTTAGCGATGATCGCAAACTCATCTGCACCCCAACGCACCATCACATCTCCCTGTTTGAGCAAACTTTTTAAGCGATCGCTCACAGCCTTTAGTAATAGATCACCAACGTTATGCCCTAGAGAATCATTAATTAACTTAAATCGATCAATATCTAGAAATAAAACGGCAAATAGCTTTTCTTTATCTTCTAATTTTTCGATTACTTCAACTAGATGCTCTTGTAAATATTTTCGATTTGGTAGTCCTGTCAATGCATCGTGATGAATTTGATAGGAGATTATCGCTTCTGCTTGCTTTTGATTTGTAACATCAGCTATATGCAGCCGAATTACTTCATTCCAAGTCATGAAATGGATAATTTCTTCAAATACTTTGTCATTAATTGGGCTCTTCTGGGTTCATGGGGATAAGCACAGCTAATAGTAATCAGAATCCTCTCGGAGCAACAGTTACAGCCCTACCATGTCGCCAATAATTGTATCGATACTGTACCATTTACCCCTCAAACCCAGATGAGCCATTAATTGATACCTCTCGCATAAAAAATTTACGAGCAGGATTGACTAATGGCAACAATTGAACCAACAGCTCTTGAAGCAGAGGATGATTGATTCTCATCTCTTCAAGATTAGGGAATTGAGATAACGCCGCAGGATTAAGGTATAAGATTTTGCCAACGAGATTTAGCTCTATGATTGGCTGTGGGTTTAGCTCTGGTGAAGCAATAAATTGGTTAATAGTTCGCTCATGTAGGTAAATAGGTGGAAGGAGGAAAAAGAAGACGACGCAGGAAGTCAAAATCAATCCAACGTAGATTGTAAGCCCACTCGAACATGGCTACATACAGATACAAATACTTCTTGTGAATACCTCGAAAGGGACGCAGAAAATTGCGTAAACCAACCCAAATGCCCTCCATAGTATTGCAATGAACCTCACAAAAACCATCTTGATCTTCATCGCGGGCATACTCGCGCTGAGAGTGACAAACGGTTTGACGCTCACGACCAGAAGCAGGTATGCGATTATAAGCATCGGATTCATCGGTATAGACTGTCGTGGTCGGTAAGGTCGTTACCTCTACCTGCGGTTGAATCGTGATTTGTTGAGTATTGTCACAGACCTTCATGCGGATCTGACCACTGTTGCGCCCAACAGTACCGACAATGGGTGGACGGTCATTTGCCATGGTTCCCTTGCCTTTGCGTTGATTCCCGCGTTGTCTTGGTGGGTCTGCTATTGGATCTTTTTTTTTGCTCCCTTTTCTCCTGCATTCTGAAACATCTCGTCCATCTCGGCTTCAGCATCGGGCAGATTACCATTAATCAAATGGGCAAATCCTCGACGTTGGATGCGATGCCGCCAAGACAATAATGTCCCATAGTCGAGTCCTAGTTCCTCGGCTATGTGTTGGGTCGTTTGTCCTTGTAAGAATCCACGCAATATCAGCACGATCTGACCACAGGTGTAATGGCTTCCTGATAAGTCTGTTCCTGTAAAAATGTGAAACACTTTCCCACATTCCCGACACTTATATTTGACGATTGGTGTACGTTGGCGATCGTGTGGCGCTTGTCCTGCTGGTATTGCGTGTCCACTTGGACAATGCAAACCCTTTGGATGCAGGATCTTTAATAACCATTCATAGCACGCTTGTTCATCTAACAATTCGGTCAGGGGAAATTTGATCATGGCATCTCTATCGATTTATGAAAATGACTTCCTCCTATTTTGCCATTTCACCTACTTCCCCATATGAGCGTAATAGTTTTATGGACATGCGCAGATAAATCTTGTTCGGGAATAGCCTGTAAAGGAGAAAATCGAAAAGGCTTGGTCTCTTCAAAAGACTGGTTATTAAGCTTAGGATAGCTGCTTTCAGAAGTCTGATTTTGAGAGCTATTAATTTTGGGTATATTGGTAATTGCACTGATCACCTGATATACAGCCTTAGTATCTTTGCTAAAGAGAATTTCATCACCATGCGACAATATATGCGAAAATCGCTTTTTGCCGTTAATTAAAATTCCATTTGTGCTGCGCCTACCTTCCGCACTGCCATCAATTATTCGGAAGAAACAAGAAGATTTCTTTGAAGCTACAGCTAACAAAGTTGCATGTTGTCGAGATACGAGATTAGAACGCAGAATTATCGAATTCCCCAAGCTGCGTCCTAGAGAATAAGTCATATTATTCAAGAGAAAATTACGAAACCCTTGTGGATCTTCAACCGTAAGTACGTGATGAAGCATCTCTTTGATCGCAAGAGTAGATGACTCTTCTGGTCTCACCTGAATAATGTCCCTTTAAAACGAGCTTTGGAAAGATTTTACGATTATATAAACTATTAGATCCTTGTTAAAAGTAGCACTAAGCGATGGCTTTAACAAAAGTTCGTGATTCCCTTGCTCGAAAATCGATGTAAGCACCTGATTTCTGGTCTAAGGATTTCTTTTGCTTTCGATAATTTTTAGCTTTAACTATATTAGGAATCCTAAATGGTTTGAGAGAGATTGCTCTCGAAAAGTATCAATTCTCCTTATAAAAATCAGTTTTTCGAAATTCCACCTACGGTGGGCTTTCAAAAAACTGATTTTAGTGTTTAAAGCACCAAAGGCGCTGGAAACACTAAAATCGTTTTCATAATTCAGAATTGCTGCTCGAAGAGTTACTTTCTCTCAAATCATTTAATATCACAGATGAATTAGGATTGCTATTTAATCTTAATTATATAAATTTATTAGGAGAAAACAGTCGTCTAACTTACGGTTATAAAACATATCTAGCGTTTGCTATATAAATACTAGTAAGTTTGCCGCTTTTCAAGTGATTGTTTCGAGATTTTAGGTAAATCATTAGATTTTTATTAAAGATCTAATCAAAATAAGGCTTTGAATAAAAAAATTTTCTTGCTCTCATAGCCATCGTCACCCATATCAGGAAATATTAATACAGCCAATGTCAAAAACATATAAGGAATGGTCGGCAGTTCAGCAAACATTTCAGAAAATTTGGGGATACGCAGATTTACGTCCATCTCAGCGAGAGGTCGTTACGAGCTTGTTGCAAGGGCAAGATAGCCTAGCGATTATGGCTACAGGTGGTGGGAAGTCTATTTGCTTTCAGTTACCAGCAATCCTTAATGAAGGCTTGACATTGGTCGTTTCTCCTTTGCTTGCCCTGATGGAAGATCAAGTACGAGATTGCAAATCTCGGAATCTCCCCGCCGCTTGTTTGCATAGTAATTTATCGCAAATAGAACGCCGCGAAGTCTTACGCAATCTCGAAAACATCAGATTGCTTTATGTTTCTCCAGAAACCCTCTTAAGTCAGCCTGTTTGGGAAAAACTCAGCGATCGCCAATTAAAAATTACAGGTTTGATGCTCGATGAAGCTCATTGTCTAGTGCAATGGGGAGACTCATTCCGCCCCAGCTATCGACGATTAGGGGCAGTACGCTCAGCTTTGATGGCGCAAAAGCCTGATCATCATCCGCGTATTGCCTTAGCCGCATTTACCGCGACTGCCGATCGCGATACAACGGCTGAATTGCAAGCTTGTTTAAAGTTAGAAAATCCCAGTATTGTGCGTACCAGTCCCTATCGTCCGCATTTGAGTTTGCAGGTAGCGATCGCATGGACATCTGCGGGACGTAAATCGCGCACCCTCAAATTTATCCGCGATCGCAAGGGACAATCGGGCTTAATCTATGTCCGCAGCCGTAATGATGCTGAGATGCTTGCGACTTGGTTACAAGAAAATTCTTTTAAAACAGCTGCTTATCATGCAGGCTTGCCACCTCAAGAGCGTCGCCATATCGAGCAACAGTGGCTGACTAATCAATATCCTTTTGTAATCTGCACCTCAGCTTTTGGGCTCGGCATTAATAAACCTGATACCCGTTGGGTATTGCATTTTCATCCGCCTTTGACGCTCTCGGAATATATCCAAGAAATTGGTCGAGCAGGTCGTGATGACAAACCTGCGGAGGCTTTGATGTTAGTCAGTGAACCGACTGGACTACTTGATGATAGCGATCGCCAAAGAGTAGATTTTTTCTTGCAGCAACAACAAAAACTTCAACAACAAGCGCTAGCCATTTTGCCAAAACTACCACGACAAGGAAATTTTGCTGAAGTAGCCAAGTTACATCCCGATGCTGCGATCGCTCTGGGGTTATTGCATCGTTCAGGCAATCTCACATGGCATACGCCATTTACTTATGAGATTCATCGCTTGCCTAAACAACAACAACTAAAACAACAATCTGGGGATCAGCGTGCGATCGCTCAAATGCAAGCTTTCATTAATACGAGAGGCGATCGCTGGAAATTTTTACTCAATACCTTTGATTTTGAAGAATAAGCTAAGTCCCTGCTAATATTTAAGTATTAACTTAATTTTTCTTAACAACAGGGAAATAATACGTGTCGTCTACGACTATTCATCGGATCAATCTCGACAATCCGCTTACCGATACATCTTCGACATCTCAAACCGAGCTTCCGTTTACTTTTCAAGATGTAAAAGCTGCTATTCCTACCGAATGTTTTGCTCCTAACGTATGGCGATCCCTCGCCTATTTTTTTGCCGATACGGCGATTATTGTGGGATTGTACGCCACTGCCGCTTACCTTGATGCTTGGTGGTTTTATCCAATTTTTTGGTTTGCAACGGGAACCATGTTTTGGGCTTTCTTTGTAGTTGGTCATGACTGCGGACATGGGTCTTTTTCACGGATTAAATGGCTCAATAACTTAGTCGGACATCTCACCCATATCCCCATTCTGGTTCCATATCACGGCTGGCGCATCAGTCACCGCACCCATCACCAAAACACAGGTAATATTGACACCGATGAAAGTTGGTATCCTGTCACCGAAAGCCAATACAAGGACATGGACTGGCTTGGGAAATTTATCCGCTTTGATGCCCTGTTGTTTGCTTATCCTTTGTACTTATTTAAGCGATCGCCTGCGCGTCCTACCGCTTCCCATTTCGTTCCCAACAACGATCTATTTCGTGAATCGGAAACTACTGATATTCTCACCAGCAGCAGCCTATTTGCAGTGATGGTTGGCTTTTTAGGATGGTTGGGTTTTACCTATGGTTTCCTATTTCTATTTAAGTTTTATATCGTTCCTTACCTGATCTTTGTAGTATGGCTTGATCTCGTCACCTATCTGCACCATACCGAAGCTGATATCCCTTGGTATCGTGGGAAAGATTGGTATTTTCTAAAGGGAGCGCTCTCCACAATTGATCGTGATTATGGAATCTTCAACGATATCCATCACAATATTGGTACTCACGTTGCGCACCATATCTTTATTGGTATTCCTCACTATCATCTCAAGACTGCCACGGAAGCAATCAAGCCAGTTTTAGGCTCATATTACCGAGTATCCAAAGTTCCGATCTGGAAATCTTTCTTCGCTTCTCAAAAAGCCTGTCAATTTGTCCCTGACACAGGCAGCGAAGTTTATTATCGAAATTAGTCCACTATTAAAAAAATGATTAAAGAGAGGTATGCAATGCGTCCCTCTCTTTTTTATGTAAGTAGACACACCTAATTAATACCAAAGCACAAAATGGCTAAGCCATTTTGTGCTTTTAAAACCCTTACAGGGTGTGCAATTATACCAATTCACAGAAGTGTTGCCACACTTTTGTGAATTGGTATAATTGCACACCCAAACCCATACGGTTACACCCCGCAGGGGCGCAACCTTATGGGTTTGGGTAATTTATTCTGCACAGGTACTTAATACCAAAACCCCAAAACGGTTTTTTTGATAGTCAATCTGCGGCTGACTGTCCAAAAATCTGTTTTTAAAATGAGAATTGCTGCTGCAAAAGCTACCCACTTCACATTTTTGGGGTTCATACTTATAATGTAAGTGAACCTTAAGTATTATTACTGTCTTATCTATAACACAGACCTGTAAGCATATTGATTCGGCTTAATGAAACAAACTCATACCCTCGTTATCTAACGCCATAAAATTTTTCTCTAAATTTTCCCCTTATTGCTAACTCTTATTGGAGGAAACCTAAATATATGTCTACTGAAACTATTAAAAGACCTGAAACCATACGCAAAATTGCACCAAGATATCGAGTTTTGTTACATAACGACGATTACAACTCAATGGAGTATGTCGTCGAAACCTTAATGCAAGTTGTAAATGGGCTTACGCAGCCACAAGCTGTCGATATTATGATGGCAGCTCATGCGAGTGGTTGTGCTTTAGTAATTACCTGCGTGCAAGAACATGCTGAGTTTTATTGTGAAGGGCTCCAAAGTAAGGGCTTAACCAGCACGATGGAGCCAGAGTCATAAGTAAAAAGTGATCATTTTGCGCTCACTTTTTAAGATTGCAGCGCCAAGCGCTTGATCTAGAGAACAGGTAGGATTGTTATTAACAAAATCCTACCTGTTCTTTTATTGTGAATCTCGATCGCTTAAATTCCTATCCAGCACCAGCCCGCATCATTCTGTTTTTATTAACTTTGTTGGCGATGTGGCTACCGATCGCAGCACCGATGTATTTAATTTGGGGTGAGACGGTTGGGGTTGGGCTAACTATTTTGTTGTATTGCGGATTTTTGGGATTAATTTGGTTCTGGGGACGCAAAATCGCTAAATATTCGCATCCCTATCGCTATTACGGTTTGTCATTTACTCGCCAAAATGGCAGCGATTTTTTGTTTGGCTTGGGACTAGGATGTGTAACCCTGATTATTTTCTTTGGACTTCAGGTGAGTCTAGGTTGGCTATCAGTGCAAACTGTCACTTGGCAGCAACCCTTACCAGATAATCTTCTACCAGCGATCGGCGTGTATTTTGTCGATTGGCAAGGGGCGATATTACCTGGGCTGTTGACTTCTGTTGGTGTGGGATTTGCAGAGGAAATGTTGTTTCGTGGTTGGATGCTATCAGAGTTAGAGCGCGATTATTCCAAAAATACAGCTTTACTGGGTTGCAGTTTCGTATTTGCGATTTTGCACTTTATCAAGCCCCTAAATGTAATTCTCGAAACATGGAGCCAATTTCTCGGTTTAGTGATGCTCAGTGTTGCTCTAATACTTGCCCGACGCAGATGTGATGGCAGATTAGGAATCTCGGTGGGCTTACATGGTGGCTTAGTTTGGTGCTATTACATCGTCAATACGACCCATTGGTTAAAACCAACAGGCTTTGTGCCTGAATGGGTAACGGGTATTAGTGGCAATCCGATCGCAGGTGTGATGGGAATTATTTTTTTAAGTGCGATCGCGATCGGATTTCGTAATTTCAAAAAAATCAAAGGTGCTTAGCACCTTTGATTTTTTTGAAATTACCTATTGCCAGTGGCGCAATAAGTGTATATGATTAGATTCGCTTGGAAAACAACCAAGCAAAGGGTCGATGCCCGAGTGGTTAATGGGGGCGGACTGTAAATCCGCTGCGTAAGCTACGTTGGTTCAAATCCATCTCGGCCCATCTCAAAAAAAGAGAGTGAACTTAGTTCACTCTCTTTTTTTGTTAAGCAAGGATTTGCGCTAGTGCTGCGTCAATATCTGGATATTGGAACGTAAATTTATAAATCTCGGCTTTGTGTGGCAAAACTCTCTGACCATCTAACAATACCGTTGCACCCTCGCCAAATATCAAAATCAACGCTGCCGCAGGAACAGGCAAAAAGGCTGGACGTTTAATTGCTTTTGCAAAAGCCACGGTAAAATCTTCATTAGTAACCGCTTTGGGCGCTGTAGCATTAAGCGCTCCAGAGATCTGCTCATTCTTCAAAGCATAGATGATGAGTTCCACGAGATCATCGCGATGAATCCATGAAAACCATTGCTTGCCAGTGCCAATTTTGCCGCCGCCACCAACTTGAAATATCGGTAACATTTTGGCGATCGCACCACCCATTCCTAAAACAATTCCTGTTCTCAGCTTAACTAGGCGCATACCTAAACTTGTAACTGCCTCAGCAGCAGCTTCCCAGTCTTTGCAAACATTAGCCAAGAAGTCATCACCCGCATTACTATATTCATCAAAGGATTTATCAAGACTGGTGCTGTAATAACCGATCGCTGAGCCGCTAATTAAGACCTGTGGTTTTACGTCAGCCTTCGCGATCGCCTCAACCAACACTTTTGTGGTTAAAATACGACTATCACGGATCTCTTGCTTACGTTTATCAGTCCAACGCACACCAGCGAGGGGTTCGCCAGCCAGATTAATTACCGCATCGCTACCTGATATCACCTTAGCCCAATCTCCCAATTCAAAAGGTGTGTAGCCAATTACTTCAACATTGGGGAAAATATCTTGGGGGAATTGACGAGCTGCTTTTTGGGAATTACGGGCTAAGACGACAATGCGATCGCCTAAAGCATGTAACCGCTCAACTAATTTCCCACCAACAAACCCAGTAGCACCCGTCACTACAATTTTCATAATATATTTTTGCTTAAATTATCTAGAGATATCAGGACAATACATGAGTACCTTGGCATAATTTGGAAATCCGAGCCAAAACTTGTTCCGCCAGCGCAGCGGACGGTACAAGTTTTTGAGTTTTATGCCAACCTACTTAGTCGCCTATTTTAATGCGAAAACCCATTTGTAACCACATCCATGCATAGCTCACCAGAGAATAAACTCACAAGCAAACTCAAAAGTAAATTACTGATAGTCGATGATGAGGAAGATAATTTAGATCTACTTCAGCGTATTTTCTATCGAAGTCATCACATTCTGCGGGCTAAAAATGGATTTGAGGCGTTGGCACTTTTAGCGACGGAGCCAGATGTTGCTGTGATTGTCTCCGATCAGCGAATGCCGATGATGTCTGGTACTGAGTTTTTAAGCCAAGTAGCTGAAAGTTATCCTGACACGTTGCGGATTATTTTGACCGCCCATACCGATGTGCGGGATTTGGTGGAAGCGATTAATCAATCACAAGTTTTCAAATATATTACGAAACCCTACAAGGTAGAAGAACTAGAAGAAATCGTAAAACAAGCGACCGAAATCCATAAACTATTACAATTAAGAACTTCTAAACTCCGTAACGATCTTGTAAGCGCCGAGGCTAAATATAAAAGTATTTTCGAGAATGCGATCGAGGGTATTTTCCAAACGACGATTGATGGACGTTATCTAATCGCTAATTCGATGCTAGCCCAGATTTATGGCTATCCTTCTGCTGAATCTCTAATTAGTAATGTTACCAATATTGCCAATCAGATTTATGTCAATCCATTACGTCGCCAAGAATTCATTAATATTTTGCTTACCCATGACACAGTTTCTAATTTTGAGTCTCAGGTCTATCGACGTGATGGCACAAAAATCTGGATTTCAGAAAATGTGCATGCAATACGTGAGATTGATGGAACTTTAGCTGGGTTTGAAGGTACTGTACAGGATATTTCGCAACGCAAAAGAGCTGAGGCAGAATCGCAATTATTGCAATGCTTGACACTTGAAATTAGTGCTGCTAGCGATTTTCAAACAGCTTTAGAAATAGCTCTCACCAAGATTTGTCAATTTACAGGATGGGACTATGGTGAAGCATGGATACCGTCTGGGAACGGTCAGATTTTGATATGTAGCCCTGCATGGTACAGCAGCATTGAGGGATTAGAAGAGTTTCGTCAATTCAGTGAAAGAATCTCGTTTCCCGCAGGACTTGGCTTCCCAGGGAGGGTTTGGGAAAATCAGCGACCAGAATGGATTTGGGATATTTCTCTTGAATCTGAATCACACTTCTTACGCAAATATCCTGCCTTAGAATGTGGGTTGCGCTCAGGACTGGCGATTCCTGTCAGTGCCGATACCAATGTTGTTGCGATCATGGCTTTTTTCACCAGATCTCCGAACGATCGCGATCAGCAATTAGTGGGATTAATCGGTGCGATCGCTATGCAGTTAGGGGTAGTCCTAAAAAGGAAAGGACGCACACGGAGGTAAAGAATCGTTGTAATGATGAATAAAATTCCAAATGGCTCCAATGTGATTTTCCAATTTCTTAGAAAAGGATAAGGTCTTTCTAACTAGTCTTGATACTCGTTGACGTAACGTACAGTTGAATCTCTCAATATAGTTGGTCTTTCCCGTTTCTTTCCCGACAGCCCTATGACGTTTGCTGGGCAGGACAACTGGATAAGACGAATAGAAGTCAGTATAAATAACCGCACATTGGCGATAGACGCTAGGCAACGATTCCCATAACTTCTGAGCTGATTCACCAGTGCGATCGCCTATATAACAACCGACAATTTCACGAGTCTCGGCATCAATGGCAAGCCATACCCACTGTTTATTGCCTTTGTCGTCCACAAAAGACCACAATTCATCCATCTGTATGGTCAAACGGCGTTTTGGTTTTGGTTCTACCTCCACCTGCTGAGGAACGTTTTCATATTTATGATTGACGTAACTTTGCAACCATCTCTCTGAGACCTTGAGGACTCTGGCAATTCCAGCTAGTGGGATT
This sequence comes from Pseudanabaena sp. Salubria-1, assembly GCA_023336205.1. Classification (GTDB taxonomy): domain Bacteria; phylum Cyanobacteriota; class Cyanobacteriia; order Pseudanabaenales; family Pseudanabaenaceae; genus Pseudanabaena. The sequence goes on along the minus strand of JALQCR010000024.1, from coordinate 45,724 downwards.
TTTTCTAGTAGTAGTTTCTCAAGAAGGTCATAAGTGTCTTGGGTACGCTCTGAAACTCTCTGCCACTGTGGATTTTCTACAAATTGACGACCACAGTCCCGACATTTATAATTTTGTTTTCCATGTCGTGTACTGCCGTTTTTTACAACGGATACGGACTGGCAGGATGGACAGGATGGCCTTGCTTCTGACATTACTTTACTTTGTATCAACTATCTGGATATTTTCCTACATCCTTTCCTTTTTAGGACTACCAATTTTTACATCTAGCGATCGCTAAAAACTCGATCAATCTTGTTCTGATGAAGGTAATCGCCGACGTGCTGAAGCGATCGCTTGTTGGAGTTTTGCTTGAAGCAATTCTTTGGATGGTAATACAGTGAGGTATTCGGCGACATGAATACCGCTTTTGTCTAGTTCGAGTAATTCAATTTGTTCTTGTTTTTTGCCTGCACATAGAATGATTCCCAATGGTGATTGTTCATCGCTCTCTTGGTCATATTTAGCAAGCCAACGTAAATAAAGTTCCATTTGGCTTTTGTATTCGTGGCGAAAGTTGCCGAGTTTGAGGTCGATCGCAACAAGGCGTTTGAGTTTGCGGTTATAGAACAGCAGGTCAATATAAGAAAGCATTTAAGAATTGACAGCAGTAAGATTTCTAAGCATTTTGCGGATCAAAGCTAGGTAAATAAAGGACTCCGAGGTATTCTCATAAAATTCATGATCCTTGCTGAGTCTGCGATATTTGCCTATCCAAGCGAAGGTTCTCTCCACAACCCAACGCTTTGACTCAACAACAAAACCTTTCTGCGCTTCCGCCCGTTTGCTTACTTCCCAAATGCAATTAAAGTTGTCTTTAACCCACTTGGTTATGTCGTCACCAGAAAATCCCTTGTCAACTAATATCTTCTGCAATCGTCTCATTGGATACTTCAATCTTTCTAATAGTTTCATCGCCCCTGCCCTCTCGCCAACGTTTGCAGGGCATACCATAACCCCGATGGCCAAACCCAATGTATCATCCATGATGAAGCGCTTGCGACCATTAATCTTTTTACCGCCATCAATACCACGACTACCTGCACTATCCATTGTTTTAACACTTTGACTGTCGAGACTTGCTAGACTCGGTGTTTCTTCTCGACCATCCGCCAAACGTACTTGTGCACTTATCTGGTGATTGATTTCAGCTATAACTCCTGTTTTTGTCCATCTTTGGAAGTAGAAGTAGACTGTTGAATATGGTGGGAAATCATGGGGCAGATTTTCCCATGTACAACCATTCTTGGTTATGTAGAAAATCCCATTCATCACTTCCTGAAAATCTGTTTTTGGTGGTCTCCCCAATTTTGACGGTTTTGGCAGCATTGGCGCAATTATTTCCCACTCTTTGCTTGATAAATCGGTATTATAGGGTTGGCGCATCTTGACTGGTTGATACTAGACTTCATCAGTATTTATACCTGTTTTGGTGCGCCCTTGCATTCTTAAATGCTTTCTAAAAGTCATCGTTATCGATTTGGATGCGTTTTTGTCTTGCGATAAAGGTAAATCCTGCGCCAAGTTCTAGTAAAAATTTCTCGATGTCTCGCAAGATGGCATCTTCAAGATCTTTTTCGAGGTAGCGATCGCTTATATCTAAAAAGTCGAGGATGTAGGGATCTTTTAGCAGTAAATCGGGTGATATTTGCTTGTTTTTGCGTAATTGTTCTAAATCATGGCTAATAGTTTCTTCAGGTTTGCGAGAGATGGCGGTGCGCTCGAATAGCATGGAGTTGATGCGTTCTTGTAGTTGGCGAGATGACCAGCCCTCTAAGCAACAGATTTCGATGTAGAAGTTGCGTTTTAGCGGATCATCAAAGTACATGAGAGTCTTGATGTGTGTCCAGCTTAATTGTCTCCGCAGTGCAGAGACAATTTGTTGATCAGGGAAAGTCTCTGCAAAATGAAGGCAATGTCTAAGTTGTTTTTCGCTCCAGCCTTTACCGTAGGTTTGGGTAAGTTTCTGAGATAGGGTTGCAATGATTTGTTTGCCATATTCGGCGCGTTGACGTTGGAGTATTTCGGTTTGAATGCGATCGCCAACTTGCCAATAGAGAAGAGTGATTTCAGCATTGATGGCAACGGCAGCGCGTTGTTTAGCTGCATCAATAAGATGACGAATTTCGCTAAAAAGTGTTTGCGCCGTTTCTTGGATATTTTGGGTGGTTTGTGGCGGGTTGGGATCGGCTTCGTTCATTTTGCTATGTTTTAGATCAGACTATGGGAAATGGCTAGCTCTGGTAAAATTCAGATATCGCGATATAAACAAATAAATATGGTTGATATTAATACAATTGAACTTTCTTTCAAACGTATCCCTGAATATAATGCTGAACTTGCAAAAACAGTTCCTTCCAATATAAAGACAAATTATTTAGTTGGTTCAGTTGTCGCGATTGGGATTGGTCTATTTACTTTGTTCGCTACTTCTCAAAGTATGCTCAAGATCCTTGGTGGTGGCTTAGCTGTTGGGGGTGTTGGTACATCTATTTACATATTACAGCGCAAAACAGATGATTCGAGTGAAGCACAAGAGGAGAGAAAAAAGCTTGATATTGCTGAAGGTATCCGTAAGGCGAAGGCAAATGTTACAAATGAACGGATTAGGCTAACTAACGCTGCTCATTGTTTTCGTCCATTCAATTTTGACACTGCAAACTCAATTGGCGATTCGATTTCTTTTAATTCTTATATTGTCAAAGTAACTGATAGACCAGATAGTATAAATATTGGATTGAGAACAGATAAAATTCTATATCGCACTGAGTCCTATGCAGAGTTTTACACAACTAAACGCGGCAAATTAAAATCACGCCAGCGTAAACGCAAGGTTGCCGATCGAGTAAAATTTACGGTAGCTTTTCCAACTCGTAAACGTGCTGTGAAGGGAGTAATGGCTTTTGATAGTTATAATCAGATGGTGTCTCTGTATAGCGCTAGACATCAGAAAGCTCAAGATTTAGCCGAGTTTAATCAGCGTTATGCGATCGCTGAAGAGAATATTCGCAAGCATGGCGATCAAGTTTATTTTTCTCCTGAAGAGAAGAAAGCCATAGAAGAGGCAAAAGAATTAGCAAGTTTTGATCTACGTCTCAATCAAATTGGGGAAGAGGTCGCTATTTTTATTGATGAAAGTGAGTTTGCAGAATTTGATCAGAAACTAGGTTTAGACTCATTTTCTAGCAGTCCAGATATTGAAACAGATGATGAGTTAGTTGATGATGAGGCTGATGAATCAAGTGATGATCAAACTGTTCAATTTACAGAATCAGAACTTAAAGCGATCGGGCTTCCAGCAATTCGGAAGCAGTTTAATATTACTGCTCGTAGCTATAATGAGGCATTTGCGAAATTGAGTTCACAGGGTATTACTATTCAAAAGGAATAAAAAATCAATTTCAACCAATATCTTAAATATTATCTAATGTTAATTTGTGTAAGTAATCAGTCCAACTTTTTTCATAAGCATCACAAATCGTGGCTCCGTGTTTTTGCAAATCTTTTTTCTGCTCTAGAGATAAACCATAGACATCAAAATAAGTGTCTTTAAGATTAGGCATAATTGATTTTAAGATGACTTTCTGGGGCTCTTCTGGGTTCATGGGGATAAGCACAGCTAATAGTAATCAGAATCCTCTCGGAGCAACAGTTACAGCCCTACCATGTCGCCAATAATTGTATCGACACTGTACCATTTACCCCTCAAACCCAGATGAGCCCTTTCTGGAAGGTGGTTTTCTTGATTTTTGTTGACACTAAATCTACCTTAGTAAGATGCGCTGCATTAAAATTTGAGTTATCAATTGTTGCTCCTTGAAAACAAGTTTCAAAAAGCTCTGCTTCTATAAATTTAACGTTAACCAGCTTAGCTTTACTCAGATCAACAACATTTAAAATAGCTCGACTAAGATTTATATTCTCAAGTTTTGCTTCACTAAGATTTATATTCTCAAGTTTTGCTCCACTAAGATCTATATTCTCAAGTTTTGCTCCACTAAGATTTACGTTGTTAAGAATGGCTCCAGACAAATTAATTTTTGGTTCTATTTCCAATTTTATATCTCGACGAATAATAACGGTAAGTGCTGCCTGAATATCCACAGCAGTTTTAGAGATTTTCTCTTCTTGAGATTGCAATGTATTAACATCTTCTTCTCTCCGAATAAAAGCACTCAGAATCTCAATGACTATCCAATAATATTGTTTATCCTCTTTGGCGATTCCTTCTAGAGAATAAATAGGCTCATCTGGGTTTGAGGGGTAAATGGTACAGTATCGATACAATTATTGGCGACATGGTAGGGCTGTAACTGTTGCTCCGAGAGGATTCTGATTACTATTAGCTGTGCTTATCCCCATGAACCCAGAAGAGCCAATAAATAGCTCCTAATCGAGTATGTAGGCTATTGCTAGCTAATTGCTCTGTAGCTTTACTAAAACGGTCAGTAATAAGCCGTGATTCAGCTATTTCAATATCTTTGTTAGACTTTTTTTCATCCAAATCATTTTTTCTTTTTGTTTGCTCAAAATTTTTGTTTGCTATCTCAAGATTTCGATTAGCTATCCTAAAATTCAGGAATAGAAAAACTCCACCTACTATTGTTGCGGATGTTCCGATCCCACCAATAATTGCCTTACTAATTTCTAGTGATGCTTCAAATTTCTCTTTCCCATTTTGAAGATTTGCATAATTGTTAGTAACTAGAACACCCCAATATATAATCCACAACACTAGGGCAAAACCTGCAATTAGTAATAATGGAAAGATCCAAAAATGTTCCTCCATCATCTTGTGATATCGTCTCAACACTACTGAAAAATATTTTTTCATGAAATTATGATTTCTTCTCACTACTACTGATTTTTTCGCGCTAGAATTTCATGTGCTATTTTAACTTTATCTTGCTGGTTTTAGATAATGGCTCTTCTGGGTTTGAGGGGATTAATGTATAATGAAGCACAAAGATAAGTGGTGACAGGTATGGACTTGTATCTAGATAGGTTGCTAAATTTACCCAACACAACCGTTGAAAGTTTTACGGAAGAAGAAAATAAAATCACCCTAAAGTTGAGATTTTTACAGGATGAAATTACTTGTCCGCATTGTAATACGCATGGTGGAAAATTAAAACAAAATCGACCGATATTGATTCGAGATTTGTCAGTATTTGGGAAAATAGTTTATTTAAATACGCCGCGCCGCCAATTTTATTGTCAACATTGTCAAAGACATTTTACGGAAAAGTTACCCTTTGTAGACTGGGAAAGACGATACACACAAAGGTATGAGGAGTATGTTTATCAACGAGTACAAAGTGCGAGTGTGGAGCAAGTAAGTCGAGATGAATATTTGAGTTGGGATCAAATACAAGGGATTTTCAATCACCAATTTTCTCTAAAAAAAAAGATGATTGGAAAGAAGTAAAACGAGTGAGTATTGATGAAGTGAGTAAACGCAAAGGACATAAAGACTTTGTGACAGTCGTATCAAGTATTGACGCAGGAGCATTACTAGAAGTAATTGATAGTCATAAACAAGATGACATCATTGAAGTCCTGAAGCAGCAACCGATTGAGATAAGGGAAAAAGTAGAGGAGGTTAGCATTGATATGTGGGGAGGCTTTCCCAAAGTTGTCAAAGAAGTATTTCCAAATGCGAAAATTGTCATCGACAGATTTCATGTTATGCAGCCACTAATCAAAGAGTTAAATCAACTGCGTCAAAAAGCTAAAATCAAGATTAAAGGTAGTCGATTTATTCTACTAAAGAACAAGGTAGACTTAACAGAAGAAGAAAAAGTGAAGTTAGAAAATGTCTTGAAATGTTCTAAACGCTTGCGACTAGCTTATAATCTCAAAGAAGACTTTAGAAGTATTTTTGAGACTTGTAAAACTCCTGAAGAGGGTCAGAAACAATTAAAAGAATGGCTTCAAAAAGCTAAAGCTGTTTATGGCGCAGTTTTGGAAACCATTCGTAATCATCTTGATAATATTTGTAACTACTTTTTAAATCGTACATCTAGTGGTGTGATGGAGGGACTTAATAATCGTATTAAATTAATTAAACGACAGGCTTATGGTTTTTTAAATTTTTTAAATTTTCGTTCTAGATTATTAGCTTGTCTTTCTCATTAGATTTACTTATCCCCTTAAACCCAGAAGACCCTAGATAATTTTGAAGTAGTTGCTAGGTACAATCACCTTGCTGGGATAGCGATCGCCTATTTTTGTCTACAAGGCTCGGTTAGCGATCGCGCTTGATGATGACAAAAGGCGATTATTTAAATTGCGATAGAAACTCTCGCCCGATATAGCAACTTTTCGCCTTGCATATAACCAACATACCGCACGATCGCAACATCCCCATCTTTAATCTCATCACTTCCTTCCATTAATTGATGCTTCTGAGAATCAAAATCAACTTCTTTCCCAACTGCACCAATCGCAGTAATCCCCCATTTTTGCAAAAGTGCATCTATAGGACGTAATAGAGGCAGAATATTTTTCGCTAGCATATTAGGGTTTTGCTGAGCAGCATATGCCGCCGATGGTAATTGCAAAATTAGAGATTCCAATTGTTGAATAGTTTCTCGCTCAAACTGCGATCGCAACTCAACGTTTTGCAACTCAAGTTTTTGCTGCAAACGTTGATACTCCTCGCGCAAGGCAGCAACCTCAATAATTGGAGACTGTGGATTATTTGAATCGCTAATAAACTTAGCAATCACTTCTGTTACTTCAATTTGGAGTACTTCCGCTAACTTCGCTAAATCGGCATATCTTAAAGTCGCCGCATTTCTCTTGCGCAGCGTATCGATCGCACGCCGTGATATACCTGTGCGCTCACTTAGTATTTGAAAACTAGATATACCAACTTGATTCATTAGCAGCCGTAATATTTCCGTGCGATCGTCCATAGCTTGATTTGATAAATTAGTAATGAAGATGCTTGTTCTCAGCATCGCAGATCTATGCTGACTATTGTACTATCATCGTTTTCTTAGCTTTTTGAATAATTATCTATGCCTAATAATCTTGGATTCTGGTTAATTTGGATTTTATTTGTGGTTTATGCATTCATCTTTGCTCCACCCGATCGCCCTGACACCATAACCCTGATCCAAAAACTGATTGCAGGTGATTGGCAAGGTACTAATGCTTATATTGTGGCGCTTTTTAATTTGATGGGTGTTTTTCCTTGCATTTATGCTTGTATGCTGGCTAGCGATGGACAAGGACAAAAAATACCAGCATGGCCGTTTGCAGGGCTTTCATTCTTTTTAGGTGCATTTGCACTGTTGCCTTACTTTGCATTGCGAGAGCCAAATCCTACATTTGTCGGTAAAAAAAGCTGGAATGTGAAGATTTTAGATTCACGCTTTGCAGGAATTGGGATTAGCGCGATCGCCATTTATTTTTTGCTGTATGGTTTTGCAAACGGTAATTGGGCTGATTTTATCCAGCAATGGCAAACCAGCCGATTTATCCATGTGATGAGTTTAGATTTTTGTATTTTGTCGCTGATGTTTCCTTGGTTGCTCAGTGACGATATGGATAGACGGGGCATGACTGACGATCGCTTTTTTTCATTTATTGCGCTCATTCCTCTAGTTGGAGCTTTAATTTATCTATGCTTGCGATCGCCTCTTATCGAAAGCGATGTCGAGCAAGCAACAACAGCTTAAAACAGAAAATAAAAAAGGGCGCGAAGCGCCCTTTTTTATTTGCAAATAGTCTCGATCATACGATTGGCTTGAGAGCTATAGCCGCCGCCAAAGAGATTGAAATGATTGAGAATGTGATAGAGATTGTAAAGAGTTTTACGTTGTTGATAGCCTGAATCTAGCGGATATGCAGCTTGATAAGCTCGATAAAACTGCGGTGGAAATCCACCAAACAATTCGGTCATAGCAAGATCGACTTCGCGATCGCCAAAATATAGAGCAGGATCAAAAATCACAGGTTCGCCATCCACAAACGCAGCATTTCCACCCCAAAGATCGCCATGTACCATTGAAGGCTGTGGCTGATAATCATCAAAAAATCTTGACAAGGACTTATAGATTTTTGCTTCAGGAATATTGGATTGCCAACCTTTGCGCCTTGCCAAACTAATTTGAAAAGCAAGCCGATATTCAATCCAAAAATCAAGCCAACTATTTGTCCAATTATTAATTTGTGGTGTTGAACCGATCACATTATTTTGCTCCCAACCAAACCCGCGATCGCTCTTGACCTGATGCATCGCCGCTAGATTTCGTCCCATCGCATCCCAGTCTTGCTTACCCCCCAATTCGAGATTCTCCATCACCAAATAAGCCGCATCACTGGCTACACCCCAACAGATCGGCTGTGGTACGCGGATTGTATTGGTAACATACATTTGCTTCAGTGCGATCGCTTCGGCAACAAACATATCGAAACAGTTAGCGGTATTCGATTTCACAAAAAATTGGCGCTGACCATCGGATATTCGAGTTGTTTGATTGATACAGCCGCCAGACTGCGCTTGGCGGCGATCGCAGGTAAACCTCTCTCCCGTTGCTTGTGAAATAGCGATCGCAATTTCATCCCACATAATTTTTTAACCAAAATTGAGAAAGCTTGCTAAGCAAACCTTTTCAATTTTGGTTAATTGATAACGAATTCAGTTAACTTTCTCAATAAAACGTAACCCTAAAATTTAAGTACGGTTCGTATACTGAGAGCTAAGGATCTAACATTCAAATAAAGAACCAGTTTTTTTATGGCGCGGCGAAGCCGCGCCATAAAAAAACTGGTTCTTTATTAAATTGCAGAACCCTAAAAAAATAAATAAATTAATTAAAAAACTTTAAAAATTATCCTAATAGGTGGAATATGATGAATGATATTGGTAAATACCGCTTTGTTTGTACCCTTACCCTCAGCGATATTTTGGGTCAGGTAATTGTCTGGTTAGGGGTAATTTTTCTGGCTCTAGCATCAGCACTTTCGCTAATGAGTAAGCCAATTTATTCCTTTGGAGCAGTAGGTTTGATCGTTGTAACCTCTCTACCTTTTTTACTATTCACCTTCGTCACAACCTTATTTAATCACATTGATATCGTGCCTCTGACTGAAGAAGAGATTAAGCACAATAATTCCAAAATATCAGGTGTCCGTAAAACTGCTATCAAAGCTTAATTTACAAAAATAAAAGAGAGAGTGGACGCAAAGCGTCCTCTCTCTCTTTTATTTGTAGGACTTACGCAAAAATGCCCTGAAAGCCTCATTTTGCCGTAGGGGCAATTCATGAATTGCCCCTGCGGCTCGTTCTTTTGCTTAAGTCCTAATTTGTAGACATTATGAGCATTTTTTGATAAACCATTAGCTAAGAATTTAGAAACGAGGTCTACTGTGCGCCAGCTTAATTTTGTTGTCTTTTTTATCGTTGCTCTTGCATTAGTATTGTTTTCCTTACAAAACACCTCCCCTGTACCCATCCAAATCATCCCTCAGCTTAAAGTTGCCGCGCCAATATCTGTTGAACTGATCTTGGCGATGGGACTAGGTGCGGTTTTAGCTTGGATATTTAGCGTCTGGTCTGGATTGCAAAAATCTATTGATATGCGAAATAAAAATGTCCAGATCCAGAATTTACAAGAAACTGTGCAGAATTTGAGTGTTGAGATTGAAGAGCGTAAGCGCTTAGTTTCAGCCTCAGCGATCGATGTTGAGATCGACGAAGACAAGTCTAAAAACTAAAACATGGGGCGCATTAGCGCCTTTTATTTTATACAAAATCAGATTTTCTGACCATTTCACCGCAATCGATGATATTTTTAAACATCCGCTTCTCGTAAGCTCCATGCCTTTATCGATCGCAGAATCAGTTACCAAAGATGCCATAGCCCTCCTGATCGATCTTGCAGAACGAGGCGAGATTGATCCTTGGGATGTGCAGGTGATCGATGTTGTCGATCGCTTTTTGTCGCGGTTAATTGTTAGCGATCGTCGTGATTTATACGATTCGGGTCAGGCGATGCTTTACGCATCAATGCTGGTATTGCTCAAAGCCAACTCATTATCTGACAGTCAAGCGGTCTACGATCAAGAAGCCGACGACGACGAAATGGGAGAAGAATCTGAGGTAGTCGCCGATGCGATGCGGTTACCAACGGACTTTGATAAAAGGTTGCGCCGCTTGCCTGTAGCTTTGCCTCCAAAAGCAAGACGGATCACCCTAGAAGAGTTAATTGCCCAGATTGAGGCGATCGCAGAGGTAGTTGATCGCAAGACTAGTAAGCCCACTAAGCGTCCTAGCCAAGGCAAAGTTGCCCGCAAAGCTGCAATGAAAGCGATTGCCCAGCTAGCTCACAAAGAAAATTTATCGGAGATGGTTGAAGAAATTGAGCGTTATTTTTTACTGCATCCCGATGAAGAAATTGAGATATCTGACCTAGCAGCAGTATTTAACGATCGTGTAGGCGTATTTTGGGGATTATTACTAATGTCTTCACAATCAAAAGTGGAATTGTTTCAATCAGAGTTTTATGGCAAAATCCAAATTGTGCCAACCATCAAAACTCCATCAATCAAAGAAATCCCATTTCCTAATAGTTCAGCTAATCCCTCAGTTGATTCTACTCAGTTACAATTGAAATTCGCTGAATTAAAAGAAGTTTCGTGAAGCATCTAATTTTGTTTGACTATCATCCCCTTAAACCCTTACAGCAAACCATGAACAATCAAACCACTAAACTTTTTGTAAGAGACTCGCGAAGTGAATCTCTTACAAAAAGTTTAGCTTTGATTTTATCGAAATTTGCTGTGGGCGTAGGTACGATCGCGATCGGTTTAGCTTGTTTTGCGCCTGTTTCGTTAGCTCAGGTGCGTACCTCCCTCTATAAGCCAACCGCGATCACTAGTGGTGTAGATGTTAATGATATTCTCACCGATAAAGACATTCCCACTGGGCAAAAAGGGTTTGCGCGTGACTATGCAATCACTGTCCAAAAAGATGAGCGTTTGGAAATTTTGGTAAATTCTGGGGGCTTTGATACAGTCTTGAGCCTGTTAGATAGTGCTGGCGAAGTTGTCGCCGAAAATGATGATTCTGTTGGTGATAATACCAATTCACTGATTTTTTTTAAAGTGCGTAAATCAGGAAATTACATTGTGAGAGTTTCATCATTTGGCGGTAGTAGTGGCGGTAAATTTACACTGAGAGTCAACAAGCTCCAAATTGTAAAATAAAAAATTATTGCGGCGGGCTTCGCCCACCGCAATAATTTTAGGTGATTTATTATTTTAAATTTACCCCTCCCTAACCCTCCCCTAGCAAAGGAGAGGGAACAAGATCTCTAGTTTTCCCCCTTTGCAAGGGGGAATTAAAGGGGGTAAGTCCGACTTATATCTAGACGATGGGATATCCTTTAGGAGAAATATCCTTAACTCTCATCATTATCCATAAAAGGCTTTTCATGGGCAGGTTTAATACTTCTCCAAATATAGTCACTGTAATCTTTCCCATCTAGAAGAGAGAATAAAATCGTGTGATTTTGGCAAGTTAAAATATGTTTTGCCATTTCTTTGCGATCGCTGCGATCGACAACAGCAATAATCCGTTCAAAGTCAGCCTTAGCAGCATCTTCAATTTGTTGATATTGCGCAATCAGATTAGCCTTAGTTTCTTTTACCCAATTGTAGAACTCATCTGGAACCCGCTCTAAGATATCCTCAAAAGGAGTTTGATCACGCAACATCTCCCAAATTACTTTGCTAGTAACTTGAGTGAGTACACGATGTAATTTTACATAATCAGCAAACTTAAATTTAAGTCTCAATCCACTTTCAAAGCGAATTACAAAGCCCTCTTGATTCTGCTCATTGAGATTAGTAATCGCTTCTAAATCTTTTAATCCATCATATTTTTTAGCGATCGGGAACCCCAAATGTGTGAAGGATTCAATTGCATGTTCTCTTCCCGACTCCGTTTCAATTACTGCCAATAATACTAAACCTTCAAACTCTCCATAATCAACAACAATCCGATTTGTAGGATAGACAATCTCAAATAAATAGGTTAGCGATCGATCCAGTAATGGAATTGCTTCTGGATAAATCGACATCAAGATTTGATTAGCCTTAATTGCTTGATCAGAGTTAAAGCTACCTCTAGAAGCGATATAAGGCTGGGCTTGATGCCAATACAAAATCCCAAGAGAACCATCCAGCTTTTCATAGACATCAAAAGGTTCTAAAGGAAGAGCTTCTTTATATTCTTGGAGATTAAAGAATTTTGCTAAAGGTCGAGATGCAATATTACCATTGCGATCGAGGATTAAGCCACGACATTGCATGGTTTCAGGAGTCCATAAGCGATCATATTGAGCCTTAGCCGTGTAGTTGTAAATAAACAAATCACCGCTAGAATGAGGACGTTTGGTGATGTATCCTTCACTAATTAGTTGATCGATTTTCTCCAAATTGATAGCACTCATTCTATATACCTTGGCAATTTTAAATTATCGCAATTCGATGAAGAGAAGTAAGCGCTTCGCGCTCTCACTTCTCTTTTTACTATATAATCAAGTCAATCAAACTAAATTTAGAGAAATTTAGACTTATGACTGTTGCCACAACATCGAAACCTATAAAAGTCCTAATTGTAGAAGACGATCCACTTATCCAACTCGGACTAGAGCAATCCCTTTCTCAACAGCCAAACATCACTGTAATAGGCATCGCAGAAGATGGCTATATCGGCGTAAAAATGGCTCAGGAATTACGCCCTGATATTATCGTGATGGACATTGGGATGCCAAGACTTGATGGAATTTCGGCAACCCAAAAAATTAAGGCAGCATCACCTAATGTTCATATTGTGATGCTTAGCTCTCATACAGATGATACAGAAATTATTGCGGCTCTATCGAGTGGAGCCGATGCCTACTGTGTTAAAGGTACTTCTACCGAAAGTCTTTTAGCAGCTTTTGTCGCCGCTATGGATGGCGCTACTTATCTCGATCCTCAAGTTGCTCGCAAAGTAATGGATCATCTCAAGCCTCCAACGCAACCTGAAAATAATTCACATCTATCACAACGAGAATTAGAGGTGCTGAAATTAATTGTTGAAGGCAAGAGCAATCCCGAAATTGCAAAAGTACTGTACCTCAGCCCCAATACGATTAAAACTCATGTGCGGGGCATCATGAACAAATTATCTGTTGACGATCGCGTACAAGCAGCAGTTGTAGCTCTGCGATCGGGTTTAGTAAATTGAGCAAAGTCAGTTGCGAAGTGATGACCTTAGTTTTGGGATCATATGGCGATTGGTAATAACGCTATATAATTAAGATTAAACATGCCGAGCAACAAAACAGAGCAACAAAAATTGTGGCGCATACCTTTTTAGTGCAACCTGGTAAATGGACTATCGAAGGCAATTGGGTAGATAGAGATTCGATGCCAATTCAAGTCAAGGGTAGAACTTTGGTAGGTTGGTCAAGGGATAACTTTTGGTTCACAATGGTTACAAAGCTGACTTTCCCCAACTCAGATCGCGAAGAACTAACCATGGCTTACAAAGGCAGGATTGATTCAGATGAGCGACGTTTTACGTTTGTTGTTGATGATAGCTCTCTGGGTAAAGTTGAAGGGGAGGGCATAATTGGACCAGATTCCATTATTCAACGTTACTGGGTAATGGGTGACAAAAAAATGCGAACAGGTTTTCAAACGCTTTACCGTCGAGACAATAATATTTACTCTCTAACTAGTGGCATTATTGCGGGTCAAAATCTTGAAAGCACTATGGAAGCAGTACTAACACGTCATATGGATTCCTAATCAAAAAAAATCAAAAATGCGGACAAAGTTCGCCTTTTTGATTTATATCTTAAAAACCAAAAGGGAGTTGCGGCGCTTCGAGCCGCAACAAAACGAAAAGGGATGCGGCGCTTTGCGACACATCCCTTTTCATTTTTGTTTTGAATTTAGCGAGAGCTTACACTTTTAAGCTCGGCCGATAAAATATCGATCGCTTTGGCAAACTGTGGATCAGAGCTTGTGCCGACAAGATCACGGTTTTTATTCAGCTTTTCGAGATCTTCTTTGGTTAGTTCGACTATACGGTCAGGAATAATGCCCAAGTGATTGATATCACGTCCGCTGGGGGTGTAGTATTTAGCGATCGTCACCGCCATACCAGAACCATCACTTAGGGAATGCACTGACTGGACTAGTCCCTTGCCAAAGGTTTTAGTACCAACAATCACAGCACGTTTATTATCTTGCAAAGCACCAGATAGGATTTCACTAGCACTAGCCGATCCACCATCAACTAAAACCACAAGTGGCTTATTGGTAATAGCTTTACGGTTAGCCATTAGGCGTTCGCTTTCACCTTTGCGGTCAATTGTGGAAACAATGGTGGCATTATCGAGCCACATCCGTGCAATTTCGGCACTGGAATAAAGTAATCCACCAGGGTTTGAGCGCAAATCTAATATAAATCCAACTGCACCCTTACTTACATGGTCTTGGATTGCTTTACGCATGTCACTTGCTGCATTGGCATTGAACTGACGCAAGCTGATGTAGCCAACCTTACCTATATTGGTATCACGAAGCTCGGCTTTGACTGGATGGATCTCAATCTTGGCGCGTTCTAGCTCAATCTCAAATTGCTTCTCACCACGCTTGATCCCCAATTTAACCTTTGTCCCAGCTGGCCCACGGATTAGGGCAACGGCTTGGTTGATATCCATGCCTTCAGTAGACTTATTAGCGATCGAAGTAATAATGTCTTTTGTCAAAACTCCCGCACGAGATGCAGGCGAATCTTCGATTGGGGCAACAACCGTTAGTTGCTTGGTTGCATCATCCATCCCAAGCTGGATCCCAACCCCTGTGAGTTCTCCCGAAGTATCAATTTGCATACTCTTAAACTGCTCAGGGTCCATAAAGCGAGTATATGGATCGTCGAGAAGTTTAAGCATTTCTCGAACTGAGCGATAGGCTTCAGCCTTAGAAGAATAATCACGATTTTCGACATATTGTCGTCTGACTTGCCGCCAGTCAACTTTGTTGAAAGCCCCATCAACATATTCGCGATTGATAAGCTGCCAAGCTTCATCAACTATTTCTTTGGGGCTATCTCGAAATGCGGCGATGCTAGGGTTTGCTAGCTGAAAACCAACAACTGCCACAGCCGCAGCTAATGCTGCTGTTGTACCAAGTACAAATCCGCCTTTTGCCATGTCAACTTCCTGAAAAGTGAGGTGTGTGAGGAATATATCTAAAAGTACACCAACTCTAGCACAGCCGCTTTTAAGCTTGTGATCGAATTCGCAAAAGATGGAGTGAAGTCATCCTTTCGGGTTCAGCATTAATACTTAAATCTAAATCCTGTTCTAACTCTAAATTACCGCCATTAAACTGCCATTAAATTTCGTGTTTCACTTTTGTATTGATGATTTTTATGGGAAATCATTTGACATTAAAGCCTCAACAGTCACAAATGTGATTTCTAATACAAATTGATGTCTTATAAATTGATGAAATCATCTTTAAATAATTACTCTATGGTAACCATCAGCATAAGGCTATGAGTTCTGTGATTTTTTAGCCTTTCAGTCGTTGAGGTGCTATTTAAATCGGCGCTGATCTAAACACATGCCGCCTTATTTTAGATGACAAGAAAATTTTGCGAAAGGATAGAGTCTGTGATCAAAAAATTTCTACTGAGTTCGTTGCTAGTCCTGTGGTTGGTGAGTTTTCCTTTTACAGGTCAGACTTGGGCGCAAGCAACTACTTCTCCTTCTCCAACAGCTAGCCCAACAACAACCTCCCCTGAGGCTACAGCGAGTCCTTCTCCCACAGTTGTTCCGTCTCCGACATCCTCTCCAGCAAGTGGTGACGTTGTAACTCTAACCAAAGAGCAAAAGGAAGCACTCGACAAGCTTCTCGCACCAGCTCCAGCTGCTTCGCCAATTAACTCAGGTGATACTGCATTTATGTTGGTAGCAGCGGCTCTTGTATTGCTGATGACTCCTGGAATTGCCTTTTTCTACGGCGGTTTAGTCAGAACCCGCAATGTGCTGAACACAATGATGATGAGCTTATTGCTCATGGCTGTTGTTGGTGTTACTTGGGTTTTGTGGGGCTATAGCCTAGCTTTTGATGTGGCAATCAAGGCTCCTGAGTTTGGTCAAGGGATTGAAAAATTTATTGGCGGGATTGATTGGGTATTTCTCAATGGGGTCAAATTTGATGCGCCCGATCCTGTTGGCTACGCAGGTACTATTCCCCATGCCGTGTTCATGGTTTACCAGATGATGTTTGCGATTATTACACCTGCGCTGATTTCTGGTGCGATCGTCGAACGGATGAGCTTTAAGGCATATTTTTGGTTCATTCTTCTTTGGTCAACCTTCGTTTATTCGCCCCTCGCGCACATGGTATGGGGACGGGGCTTTTTGCAGGAGCTTGGCGCTTTAGACTTTGCTGGCGGGACTGTCGTTCACATCAGTTCTGGAGTTGCCGCAGTTGTAGCTGTTTTAGTAGTTGGATCTCGTAAAGATTTTGCGACTAGACCACATACGCCCCACAATGTGCCATACGTGCTTTTAGGAATTGGTCTTCTGTGGTTTGGCTGGTTTGGGTTTAATGCTGGAAGTGCTCTAGCTGCTGGTCCGCTTGCGGCTGTTGCATTTGTATCAACTACTGTGTCAACCTCTTCTGGTGGTTTGACTTGGCTATTGTTTGAGTGGGTACTCCGTGGTAAGCCAACTGCAGTTGGTATTGCTAGTGGATTTTTAGCTGGTCTAGTAGGTATTACTCCAGCAGCAGGATTTGTTACGCCAATTGGCGCGATTTTGATTGGCTCAATTACGGCGGTATGCTGTTTTGTTGCTGTGAGTTTACGGGCTAAATTCAAGTTTGATGATTCTCTCGATACTTTCTCTGTTCATGGTGTTGGCGGAACTATTGGTGCAATGTTAACAGGTGTATTTGCTACCAAAGCTGCTTTTGGAGGAGAAGCTAACCTTGGGCTTTTGGATGGTAACCCTTTATTAATTTGGAAGCAATTTGAAGGTGTTGCCTTTACCTATGTGTTTGCAGGCATAGCTACATTTATTATTTTGCAAGTCTTAAAACTATTTATGGATCTTAGAGTTGCCTCTTCCATCGAAGAGCAAGGTATTGATTTAACCGTTCATGGTGAAGAGGGTTATGGTAGTGAGTTTGGTTCAGGTGTATTCGTCAATCAAAATGCGGTCGAAAAATAGATAAAATACTCCCTCAAAAAAATCTTAGACCAGAATTATTGATGGCGGCGCAGCAATGCGCCGCCTATTTTATATCAAGGTTTTCACATGAGTATGGAACCTGTAAAAATCCTGAACAGACTGATAGATAGATTATCGTTCGCCTATCCCTTCAAAATTTTTAATTGATATTCATTATAAAAAATAAGAGCGGCTTATAAAAACTGTATAGCATTACACAAAACCTAAGTACTTGAATCTGTTGTTATGAGTGTAATTAATCTTTGCAACATTTGTACTTGCATGGTTATGTTACTTAGCTGAGGAGAATTTTAAGGTATTGGTTTATAAGTCAAATCAAAAGAGGAAACTCAAGAGTTCAGTAAACTGGACTGCTTGTATTCCCCTCGCCGCAATAATCGGTGTTTTCTGGGTGTATGCAGCCACTGCTCAAACTGCTGCTCCTACTCCTGAGCCCCTAACTGCTGATAAGGTTCAGGCAAACGTTGCTGCTCTCAAAGTTGGCTTAGATACTCTTTGGGTAGTAGTAGCTGCATTTCTAGTATTTTTTATGAATGCAGGCTTCGCATTAGTGGAGTCTGGATTTTGCCGCCGCAAAAATGCGGTTAACATTCTCACCAAAAACTTAATCGTATTTGCGATCGCTACCATTGCTTACTGGGCGATCGGCTTTGGATTTATGTACGGTAGTAGTGACGGAAATCAGTTCATTGGCTTGAAAGGATTTTTCCTCAGTGGTGCAGACAACAGTCCTGCTACGCTTGCCGATTATAAGGGCGACTTTCCCGGTCTTAGTTGGACAGGTGTACCTCTAGAAGCTAAGTTCTTGTTCCAGCTAGTTTTTGCAGGAACTGCTGCAACGATTGTTTCAGGTGCAGTAGCTGAGCGAATTAAGTTTCTTTCATTTTTGCTGTTTAGCTTTGTACTAGTGGGTATTGCCTATCCGATTACTGGACATTGGATCTCGGGTGGTGGATGGTTAGCCAACATAGCCAAGGATGCTTCAGGTGCAACTACGGGTAGTTTCTTTGATTTTGCTGGTTCTACAGTCGTTCACTCTGTAGGTGGCTGGGCAGCGCTTATTGGCGCAGCCGTCCTTGGTCCACGCATTGGGCGATACGGTGAAAATGGTCAAAATCGAGCCATCCCTGGACATAATATGGGGCTTGCAACTTTGGGTTGTTTGATTCTATGGTTAGGCTGGTTCGGATTCAACCCAGGTTCTACCATGGCAGCTGACGGTCGTTTGATTTCTCACATTGCCTTGACGACTAACATGGGTGCTTCCGCTGGTGGCATTGCTGCAACTATTGTGGCTTGGCTGTATCTTGGTAAGCCTGACCTATCGATGATTGTTAACGGTATCTTGGCTGGATTAGTCTCTGTAACTGCTTCTTGTGCTTGGATCACCCTACCTAGCTCAATTATCATTGGTGCGATCGGTGGCGTAATTGTTGTATTCGCAGTTGGATTCTTTGATGGTCTAAAAATTGACGATCCAGTAGGTGCTACTTCAGTTCACCTATGTTGTGGTATTTGGGGCACTCTGGCTGTTGGTCTATTTGCCGTTGGACAAAAAACTGATATTGGCGGTGGTTACATTTTACAAGCTGGTGCTGGACCCAAAGCTGGTCTATTCTTCGGCGGTGGCTTTGATCAACTGCTTTATCAATTGATTGGTATTGCTTCTGTTGGTGGTTTTACTGTTGCATTTAGCTTCATCGCTTGGTACGCAATTTCCCTAATTACTGGTGGTATTCGCGTCGATGCTGAAGAAGAATTCAAGGGTCTCGATATCTCTGAGCATGGTATGGAAGCATATTCTGGCTTTAGTAAAGAAAGCGAATAAGCTTTGCTAAATCTCAAAGAAAAGGCAGCATATTATTTTCTAGCCTTTTGCTTTAGGTAAAGCTCATCTTAATTCCAAACTCAAAAGAAAAGGCAGCATATTATGGCTCTTCTGGGTTCATGGGGATAAGCACAGCTAATAGTAATCAGAATCCTCTCGGAGCAACAGTTACAGCCCTACCATGTCGCCAATAATTGTATCGATACTGTACCATTTACCCCTCAAACCCAGATGAGCCCATATTATTTTCTAGTCTTTTGCTTTTTTAGGTAAAGCTCATCTTAATTCCGAACCCAAAAGAAAAGGCGGCATATTATTTTCTAGCCTTTTGCTTTTTTAGGTAAAGCTCATCTTAATTCCGAACCCAAAAGAAAAGGCGGCACATTGTGCCGCCTTTTCTTTTTGTAAAGTTCATCCTAATTCCGATGGGGTTATCGGGGTATAATGGTGGGGCACAAAAACTAAAAATATACGAAGTTTCGATAGTTGAACCATGACAAACACTTTGACAAACCCTGTAAAAGTATCAAAGGTAGAAGTCCTTAAGCAAAAAAGTAACTTTTTGCGAGGTCCTATCAACACTGAGCTAACTGATGGCAATCCTTTTTTCAGTCAGGATGGTATTCAAATCCTGAAGTTTCATGGTTCCTATCAACAAAAAGAACGCGATTTTGAAAAGAACAAGATTAAAGGCGAAGAAGCGCAATACAGCATGATGTTGCGTACCCGCAGCCCAGGAGGGATAATTCCTTGGCAGTTGTATTCAGCTCTGGATAAACTATGTGATAAGTATGGCAACCATACTTTGAGAGCTACAACGAGGCAAGGTTTTCAGATTCATGGGATTCTCAAAGAGAATCTGAAGACGGTGATTGCTGATATCACCAGAAATATGGGATCAACGGTAGGCGCGTGTGGCGATATAAATCGTAACGTGATGGCTCCATCGGCTCCCTTTAAAAATAAGCCTGAGTATGCCTATGCTCGCGAATACGCTTTTAAAATTGCGGATTTACTTGCTCCACAAGCTGGAGCCTATTACGATATTTGGCTTGATGGTGAAGTAGCGGTTACTTCTTCCGAATCTCCAGAAGTAACCGAAGCGAGAAATCGTCAGGGCACGGGGACTGCTAAAACCAATATCAGTGATGTCGAGCCGATCTATGGCACTCAGTATTTACCTCGCAAGTTCAAGATTGCGATCGCTGTTGCTGGTGATAACTCGGTTGATCTCTATACAAACGATTTGGCATTAGTGGTGATTACTAATGATCAAAAAGAGCTAGAAGGCTTTAATGTCTATGTTGGTGGTGGTTTAGGACGCGCCCACAATAACGATGCAACCATTGTTAGAATGGCTGACAGCATTGGCTTTGTCCCTGTCGCCAAGATTTATGATGTGATTAAGGCGATCGTTTCTTTACAACGGGACTATGGCGATCGCCACAATCGTCGTCATTCTCGCTTCAAGCATATTTTGCATGAGTGGGGCGTGGAAAAATTCAAGCATGTTTTGCGAGAATATTACCCCACGGAATTAGCACCTGCGCGAGCCTTACCAGATTTTAAATATCAGGATTATCTGGGCTGGCATGAACAGGGTGATGGCAAATATTTTGTGGGAGTTTCGATTGAAAATGGTCGAGTTAGCGATCGCGAAGATTTGCAGCTAAAAACGGCTCTACGCGAGATCTGCGAAAAGTTTCATCATGATTTTGTGCT
Organism: Pseudanabaena sp. Salubria-1; assembly: GCA_023336205.1. Taxonomy (GTDB): domain Bacteria; phylum Cyanobacteriota; class Cyanobacteriia; order Pseudanabaenales; family Pseudanabaenaceae; genus Pseudanabaena. The sequence continues at coordinate 24,856 of JALQCR010000024.1, read as the reverse complement.
GACTCCCAATCACAATTTGCTGATTACCGAAATCGCTGCCGATGAAAAGGAAGAAATTCAGAAGATTCTTGATCGCTGTCACGTTCTTGCTCCCGATAAAATTGATTCGCTAGTGCGTTACTCCATGGCTTGTCCCGCTTTCCCCACTTGCGGACTAGCGATCGCTGAGTCAGAACGTGCGTTGCCAAGTGTATTGGCGAGAATTCGTAAGCTATTAGTACGTTTGGGCTTAGATCAGGAAACCTTTGTCACCCGCATGACAGGTTGCCCCAATGGTTGTGCTCGTCCATACATGGCCGAACTTGCTTTTGTTGGTAGCGCTGTTGATGAATACCAAGTTTGGTTAGGTGGTAGCTTTGACTCAACACGCTTAGCCCAGCCCTATGTGCAACGCTTGCATATTAATAATCTGGAGAAAGGTTTAGAGCCGCTATTTGTTTATTTCAAAAATGAACGCACAGATGGCGAAGGGTTTGGTGATTTTTGCGATCGCAAAGGCAATGAAGATTTGCGAAAGTTTGCAGAATCCTATGTGTCAGAACTTGACGAAACCGAACCTAAAGGCAAACGGAAAGATATCCGTCATCGCGTCACTCTTTCGGCTAAGTCCTATGAGATGCTCAAAAAGGCTGTTGAAGAAAAGGGCGCTTCGATGAAAGATATCGTCGAAACTGCTTTGGAGAAGTATCTGGAATAATGAGATTTCTTGTAAAAAATCTCCCCACTTCTAGAAATAAGTCGGACTTACCCCCTTTAATTCCCCCTTGCAAAGGGGGAAAACTAGAAATCTTGTTCCCTCCCCTTTGCAAGGGGAGGGCTAGGGTGGGGTAAATTTTAAATCACCTAAGTAGACCTTGAATCAAAATTCAGTTCCATTATTAGAAGCGGCGCGGCGATATCTAGATATTGATCATGCGCCGTTTTATATGCCAGGACATAAACGCGGTCAAGGGATTGATCGCGAATTTATGTTAATCATGGGTGAAAATATTTTTCGCCTAGATTTGCCAGAATTGCCTGATCTCGCAGAACCGATCGCTGAAGCCGAAGCACTAGCTGCCGATGCTTACGGTAGCGATCGTGCATGGTTCTTGACCAATGGCTCTACATGCGGTGTACAAGCGATGCTATTGGCAACTTGTCGGCAGGGAGACAAGATTTTAATTGGGCGAAACTGTCACAAAGCTGCGATCGCAGGACTAGTTATTAATGGCGCTACTCCTGTATATTTGCCCACTGACTATCTGCCAGAATTTGATTTGGACTTGGGCGTAAGTCCTAAGACTCTAGAATTATTTCTGAATCTTCATCCTGACGCAAAAGCAGTGATGCTAGTTAGCCCAAATTATTTTGGAGTTTGTGGCGAATTGCAAAAAATGGTAGCGATCGCCCATTCTTTTAATGTTCCTTTATTAGTTGATGCTGCTCACGGAGCACATTTAGGTTTTCATCCTGATCTACCAAATTCAGCATTGCAAGCAGGAGCCGACCTAGTTGTACAGTCCACGCATAAAGTCGCAGGTAGTCTCACCCAGTCTTCAATTTTGCATCTGCAAGGCGATCGCATTGCAGCCGAACAGGTAGATAGCGCTTTGCAAATATTGCGATCAAGTAGCCCTAGTCTATTGCTCATGATTTCTCTGGATGTGGCGCGGCGACAACTGGCAGTAAATGGCAAAGAACTCTTGGCTTACACATTGGGCTTAGCTAAATTAGCGCGATCGCAATTAAATCAAATTCCTAATTTACGAACCTTTAGTCAAATAGAAGTTCCCACACTTGACGATACTCGCCTTACAGTAATGACTGATTGCATAGGTATTACAGGCTTTGAAGCTGATGAATATTTGTATTCCCAATTAGATGTGATGGCGGAAATGCCCACCAGATCGCAATTAGTATTTAGTTTGAGCTTTGGTAATACTCAAGATGATATTTATCGGCTAGTGGATGGATTCCAACGGCTTGTTAAGGAAAAAGGAGAAGGGAAAAGGGAAAAATTAATTACGAATTACGAATTACGAATTACGAATTATCAATCTAGGTTGACTCCGTGTGAAGTGTATTTTGGGAAATGCGATCGCATTTCTATTGATAAAGCGATTGGCAGAATTAGTGCTGAATCTCTTTGTCCTTATCCTCCAGGGATTCCTCTAGTTTGTATTGGTGAAGAAATCACGTTCGAGGTCGTGGAAATGTTGCAAGCTATTTTGCGATCGGGCGGTGTTATTAATGGGGCAAGCGATGACAGCCTCAAAACAATTTTAGTTGTACAGTAAACCCAAAAAAGAGAAAGGGGGGGGGGGGGGGCGGGGGGGGGGGGGTGGGGGGTTTTTTTTTTTTTGTGGGGGGGGGGGGGGGGGGTGGTGGGGGGGCGGGGGGGGGGCCTAAAAAAAAAAAAACAAAAAACCCCCCCCCCCCCCCCCCCCCCCCCCCTTTCTCTTTTTTGGGTTTATGTCCTACAATGATGAGACTATCGATCGGTTCCAACGGGTAACAGCCGTTGGAGGAAACGGGGAAAGTTTGGTGTAAACCCAGCGCTGTCCCGCAACTGTGATGAGATGCATCAATCTCTAAGTCAGGATGCCCGCCGATCGCAAATGGTCTCTTTTAGAGATTCATCAACCTACACTTTTTCATCTGCGAGGTATAGATGATGTTTAGTTTAAAATTTTTAGAAATTTTACAATTGCTCCAGCTTTCACAAAAACTGTGCCAAGGCGATCGCATCAAGCAGACAAATAGGAAGTCCAATGCTGCGAGATCATAAAGAACGTCAGGACATCTGCCATTCTTGGCAACCTCAGTTTATTAAAGATAATTTTTTACTAATTGGATATCATGCCCTGAGGGGTGTTGTAACATCAGGGAAAGGCATTACAGTTTGTATTGTCGGGCAACCTGCTGCTGATTTTAAGCCGAGTTTTCACCTTTGGCAATTTAGAACTCAGTTTATAGCAGCGGAATTTGCTGCAACCTATTTACTGGAAATGGGCATCAGTTCAAGACAGATTCCGTCATTAATGCAGGCGATCGCCAACTATGATGCTCAACAAGAGATCATTCTGGCAATGAATATCGATCAACAGATCGAAATTTACTGTCTCCAAAACCTGAAGATTTCTCCCTCAGAATGCTACAAACAAGTATGCGATCGCTGGGATGAATTTATACCAGATAGGTTCCCACCCGAATCATCACGTCGTTTTATTAAAATCTAGGATAATCGGCGCAACGCGCCGCTTATCCTAGGCGTACTGCTAGAGTTATTTACAAGAGTATTTTATTGAGTGGAAAATATAATTAAAAAGTCAGACTTTGTGCTCACTCCTTACATGAAGAGCAACGATCTCTGGGCAACTTATCAAATTCTAAATACCGTTGTTCCCTATATAGCTTTATGGTTTTTAGCAGTTAAAGCCGCAGCAGTATCTCTTTGGTTTCTGCCACCGATCGTCATTTTGATGACTCTTTTTTCATTGCGATGCTTCTCGTTAATGCATGATTGCGGACATTATTCACTTTTTACTTCCAAAAAAGTGAATAGAGTTGTTGGGTTCTTTTTGGGCGTGATTAATGCTATACCCCAATATCCATGGTCAAGAGGTCATGCTTACCATCACAAAACCAATGGTGATTGGGAACGATATCGTGGTGTATCAGCATTAATCTCTACTGAAGAGTTTTCTAAGCTCAGCGCCTCCCAGCAGAAGTTTTATGCAATGATTCGACATTCATCAATGTCCTTGTTGGGAGGCTTTTTCTATCTTGCAATCAAGCCAAGATATGCACTGCTCGCGGGAACCTATGATTTTATTGGTCATATATTTTCCAGTTTAAGGAAAGACCCTCGCATGGGTTTTGCGACAATTATCTCTTCTCACAAATCCAGAAATTGGTATACGGGAGCTGAGTTTGTAGATTTGCTGCTCAATAATATTTGCGTAATCGGTAGCTGGATTTTCCTTAGCCATTTGCTTGGGGCAAGCTTCTTTCTCGGTATTTACTCAATTAGCTTAACTTTTTCGGCAGCGATATTTATCTGTGTGTTCTTTGCACAGCATAACTTTGAGGACTCCTATGCTCACAAAACAGAAGGTTGGGACTATTTGCTTGGAGCGCTTAATGGCAGCAGTTATCTAGAATTACCGACAATTTTGAAGTGGTTTTCCGCAGATATCGGTTTCCACAATATTCATCACCTTTCTGAAAGAATACCTAACTACAATCTTGAAGCTTGTCATAACGCCAATATTCACCTTCTCTCACAAGTCAAAAAGCTGAAGATCGGCGATATACTTGGCTGTTCCAAGTATATTCTGTGGGATTCTGAAGCGAGTAAACTAGTCTCGATCGCTGAATTTCACAAGTCAAAATCTACAGCTCTGGATATAGAGCAAAGTCTTCTAAATCAAAATAATCTGGAAGAACTACTTGTCAAAAATGGTAAGGCTTAATCTTGATGAATTTATTTGTTACTACGTTGGAAGCTATCTCAGTAGTTGCGATCGCAGGAATCGGCATTTATCTAGCTACAGCACGTCGCTATCAATCTGCTGATTCTGTTGCTAACTCCTACGATCAATGGACAGAAGATGGCATTTTAGAGTTCTACTGGGGCGAACATATTCATCTAGGTCATTATGGTTCGCCGTCGCGTTCTAAAGACTTCTTGACTGCTAAATCTGACTTTGTTCATGAGATGGTGCGTTGGGGTGGCTTAGATAAGCTACCTGCTGGAACGACTGTCCTTGATGTAGGCTGTGGTATTGGTGGAAGCAGCCGTATTTTGGCAAAGGACTATGGCTTCTCCGTTACAGGAATTACGATTAGCCCTGAGCAGGTCAAACGTGCTCAAGAGCTAACTCCAAAGGATCTTGATCTGCAATTTCAGGTCGATGACGCGATGGCGATGTCATTCCCTGATGCAAGCTTTGATGTGGTTTGGTCAGTTGAAGCGGGGCCACATATGCCCGACAAAGCTATTTTTGCAAAGGAGTTGATGCGCGTACTCAAGCCCAATGGGTTGCTAGTACTTGCGGATTGGAATCAGCGAGACGATCGCCAAGTGCCTCTCAATATTTGGGAGAAGCCTGTGATGAAGCAACTCCTCGATCAATGGTCACATCCTGAGTTCTCAAGCATAGAAGGCTTTTCTGAACTTTTGGAGGCGACAGGACTTGTCGATGGTAAGGTAACAACTTCTGATTGGACAGCAGAAACTCTTCCTTCATGGCTAGATTCAATCTGGCAAGGTGTAGCGCGTCCAAAGGGATTGGTGAGTTTTGGCGTATCTGGATTTATTAAATCTGTAAGGGAAATACCCACGATTTTATTAATGCGTCTAGCTTTTGGGGCAGGACTTTGTCGATTTGGCATGTTTAAAGCTGTGCGATCGCCTGTTAACGCAAAAACTCTTGCTGAAACGATTCTTCGCAAATAATTTCAGGTAGAACTTTATGACTACTGATATGGTTGGCAAAGATACGATAAAAAAAATAATCTTAGTGGCTCCTAATGCAGAATTATGTAAAAACTGGGAAATTTATTTTCAAAACTTACCAAACATAGAAATTGTTCAAGGTTATTTTCAAAACCTACCAGAATTTGATTGCATGGTAAGTGCAGCCAATTCTTTTGGATTGATGGATGGAGGAGTAGATCTATCCATCATTGATTTCTTTGGACAAAAATTAATGGGGCAAGTGCAGCACTGCATTATTCAAGAATACTTGGGAGAACAACCTGTTGGAACTTCGCTGATTGTTGAGACACAACACCCAAAGCATCCATTTATCGCGCATACCCCTACCATGCGGCTACCAATGCCGATATCTCATACAGACAATGTCTATGTAGCAATGTGGGCAATGTTGCTAGCAGTAAGAAAGCATAATCGACACCACTCTACACCAATAGAAGTTGTTGCTTGTCCTAGGTTAGGAACAGCGACAGGGAAAATGTCTTTTGAAGAAGCTGCTAAACAAATGGCTTTTGCCTACTCAAATTTTCTCAATCCGCCATCAAAAATTGACTGGGAAATTGTCACTAAGCGACTAAAACCAATGGCTCCATATGATTTTACAAGGAAATAATAGCTATCTTTTAAATCGAGACTTGTCGATTATTGCTAGGATTTATGAACAAATCGATTACAGCAATTTAGAGATCGCATGAATTGTCGGTAGCTTTAATCAGCGATATTAAGACAAAGCCAAAACCCATTCATAAAATTGTGGCGCAAAGCGCCGCAATTTTATGAATGGGTTTTATGTCATGACTTGATTGGCTATATTTTGAGTAAAAATAACGCGCTTAAAGCATAAGCACGGCTGTAATATCTATGCTCAGATATTGCAGAGCAATCACCTGCTATATAATCACTTTGTTAAGCATTGTTTACGAAACAATAAAACAATGCACCCTATAACGAAATTTTTATGGCTAAGTATATCTTTGTGACTGGCGGTGTTGTCTCTAGTATCGGGAAGGGCATCGTTGCCGCAAGTTTGGGACGATTACTTAAATCTAGGGATTATTCGATCGCAATTCTGAAACTCGATCCCTATATCAATGTTGACCCAGGAACGATGAGTCCGTTTCAGCATGGAGAAGTTTTTGTTACCGAAGATGGCGCAGAGACGGATCTAGACTTGGGTCATTATGAGCGCTTTACTGATACCTCGATGTCAAAACTCAGTAATGTCACCACAGGCGCAATTTATCAAGGCGTGATCAATAAAGAACGGCGCGGCGACTATCAAGGCGGCACTGTGCAGGTGATCCCACATATTACTAATGAAATTAAAGAACGCATTCATCGCGTGGCAAAAAATGGCAATCCTGATGTTGTGATCGTAGAAATTGGCGGCACGGTAGGCGATATTGAATCACTGCCATTTATCGAAGCAATTCGTCAGTTTCGGAAGGATGTGGGACGGCAAAATGTGGTCTACATGCATGTTACCCTGATGCCTTGGATTGCCTCCGCAGGAGAGATGAAAACCAAGCCCACACAGCACTCGGTTAAGGAATTACAATCTGTGGGGATTCAGCCTGACATTTTAGTATGTCGTAGCGATCGCCCTTTACCGCAAAACATCAAAGATAAAGTCTCAGAATTTTGCAACGTTCTGCCCGAATGTGTAATGACAGGGCAAGATGTGAAAAGCATCTATGAAGTGCCATTAGCGATGGAGCGTGAAGGACTTGCTGAGCAAGTACTGCGCCTGCTAGGTATGCAACAACGCCAGCCCGATCTTCGTAGCTGGCAAACCCTTGTCGAGCGGCTCTATCGTTCTGAGCATCAAGTAGAAGTTGCGATCGTTGGCAAATATGTACGGCTGACCGATGCCTATCTCTCGGTGATCGAAGCCCTAAAGCATGGTGCGATCGCCGTTAATAGCAATGTAAATTTGCGCTGGATCAACTCTGAAGACATTGAGGTATACGGCGCAGAGAAATTCCTAAAAGATGTCCATGCGATCGTTGTGCCTGGTGGATTTGGTCACCGTGGTGTCGATGGGAAAGTCGCGGCCGTGCAATATGCCCGCGATCGCCAAATTCCATTTTTAGGTTTATGTTTAGGAATGCAATGCGCAGTCATTGACTGGGCTAGAAATGTTGGTAAACTCAGCGACGCAAATAGCGCCGAGTTTGCGCCAGATTCCACAAATCCTGTTATTCACCTCTTGCCTGAACAGCAGGATGTCGTTAACCTTGGCGGCACAATGCGTTTGGGGCTATATGCTTGCCGTCTTGCCCCAAATAGCCTAGTTCATGAGCTTTATAATGAGTCAGTGATTTACGAGCGCCATCGTCATCGCTATGAATTTAATAATGCTTATCGATCGCAATTTATTGATTCTGGCTATGTAATTAGCGGTACTTCTCCCGATGGGCGACTAGTGGAAGCGATCGAGCTTCCGAGCCATCCTTATTTTATCGCCACTCAATTCCATCCTGAGTTCCAATCTCGCCCTAGTAGACCTCACCCACTTTTCCAAGGTTTAATTAAGGCAGCCTTGGATTTGCAAAAACAGCGTCTTGCCAATGGCTCTGAGCTAGAGAGTTCTGCAATTCTTGAACAACTGAATGAGCAGCAACAAGAGTTCGCTTCTGCGACCTCTGTTTAATCAATTTAAAAATTATCTAGATCCCCCCCATCCTCCCTTGTAAAGGGGGGAGAATCAAATTAATTCTTCCCCCTTTACAAGGGGGATTGAGGGGGATCCCTTAGAACTTCCAACACCAAAAAAGTAATATGGATGCAGCACTCACTTCTCAAGATATTCTGCGCCGCTATGCAAAAGGCGATCGCGACTTTAGTGGGCTCAATCTCAATGGTATCAAACTCAGTGGAGCAAACCTCAGTCGTACAGATTGGCTAGATGTTAATCTCTCAAAAGCCTACCTCAATAGTATAGTTTTGACATTTTCTTGTTTGACAAGGGCAAATATGCGCGGAGCCTTAATGGTTGGGGCAAATCTTTGTGGGGCGAATCTCAATCAAGCGAGCATGAGTAATATCAATCTATCTAATGCTGATTTACATGGAGCTAGTCTGCAAGGAGCGACTCTCTTTGGTGCAAATCTCAGTCTTGCCAATTTGATGGATACTAACTTAATTGACGCAGATATGCGAACGGTTAACTTGAGTGGTGCGAACCTTGTCGGAGCCTGCATGAAAGGTGCAAATCTTAGACAAGAAAGAGCGATCGGCGATCAACATGAAATTGATGCTGGCAAAAAGAAACGCAGCACAGCGAATCTAACGGGTGCAAATCTATCTGGTGCTGACCTGCGTGGTGCAAATCTATCTGGTGCAGATCTACATAAAGCCGACTTGCGCGGCGCAAATCTCCAAGAAGCAACTCTCAGTGGAGCAAACCTTAGTGAAGCGAAATTAAATAATGCCAATATGCAAGGCGTATTTCTCTCCGAAGCCAATCTCAGTTGTGCGACCCTTTCAGGAGCAATTTTAAATAATGCCAAATTGGAAAGAGCAATTTTAATTGATGCAGATTTGAGTGGGGTTTCACTAAGAAGCGCGATTATGGCGGATGTTAAGGCGAGTCGGGTGCAGATGCAAAGTACAGATCTCACGGATGTCAAGTTGACTCGTGCTGATCTTAGGGCAACCGCACACGTTCATGAATAAATAATGAAGACTAAGGTGAGACTATGTTTAAGGCGTTAAGTATAAGCTTGAGATAGTTGTCATCCCATCCAGCTTTAAGTCGTTTAGTCTTGACTCCGACCTTAGTTTTTTTGTCACGGGAAAGTAAATTTAAGCCAACATGACGAATAACAGCTAAGTTTTCAGCAGTATAGCCTCGACAAGATTGAGAAGCATCTTCATCAAACCCAACATCAAGAATCCAATGCAGTTGATTTTCAATACTCCAATGACTTCTAACAGATTGAGAGAACCTGTGAACATCACTCTCAATACTCAGAATATAATATCGCTGTTGGATAGAAACTACGCCATTGACACTACGTTCTGATTCAACCATGCCAATACTTTTTAACCCTGTCCATTTCTCTGCGCCAATGAGAAATTCTGTATTACCCATAGTCCAATAGGATCTCTTCTCAATGCGCCCATGTCCTTTTTCTACTGTTGAATGGAATTGATGTTCGATATTATGGAATTTTTGCGAGCGAGCAGATGTGAATAATTGACTTACATCATCATGGAGATTACCTTGATTTCCTTTTAGCGCTAATACATAATCTGCACCTTGTTCAATGATTGTTTTGGCGATTTCGGTCTGACATCCCATTGCGTCTATGCTGACCAAACAACCTCGAATTGCCAACATTTCCAGCAATGGTGGGATAGCGGTTATTTCATTTGATTTCTCACTAACTTTTTTCTGTCCCAGAACCAAATGCTGCGTTGCCGACCAAACACTCACCATATGAATTAGGCTACGGGAGTTGCCTGCTTCCTTTGCTCCTCTCAACGTTTTGCCATCAATATTAATCAATTCTCCGTCTGTTGTTTTATGGACTGCTTCCATCCATCCTATAAAACATTTTTGCAATTCTGATGGGTTCAGTCGAGCAAATATTCTCTCAAATGTATCTGCTGATGGTATTCCATTTTCTAATTCTAAAAATGTCTTTAACCATTTTTCCTTTGATTTTCCATATTCTGCTATTGCTGTAAAATCATTTGCTCCGCTTATTGTTCCACATATGCTGATTACCAATATGTCTAATAGCTTATGTTCGATACTATGTGCTGCTCTGGGGTCTCGCAAGTTGCCAAAATGTGTCTCAATTAATGCGACTGGGCTGATTGTAGAAGACATGTCACTTTTTTACTTTTAATTTATATTGGTCATTTTACTTTGCCTTCTTTGTTTCGTTGTTTATTCATGAACGTGTGCGGTTGCCCTAGTGCTGATCTCAGTCGAGCTAATCTCAGTGGGGCAATTATGATCCGCGCTAACCTCATCGAAGCCTATCTTGCTCGGACTAACCTAGCCAAGGCAGATTTGACCGATGCAATTCTCAACCGTGCGGAGTTAAGTAGTGCCAATCTTGTCGGTGCAATTCTCAAAGGGGCAACGCTTCCCGATGGAAAAGTTCATAAGTAAAATCAGTAAAAGCCTCGCATTGCGAGGCTTTTACTACTTAAGCTTTATTTGCTGATTTAGTTGATTGTGCGAGATATTTTTGCAATTGCTCCATGGCAAGCATTAACTGCGGTGTGGGATTGATCGCTACCAGTCCCTCTCGCATTTTTTGCCAAATCTCGAAATGCAAATGTGGTCCAGTCGCCATACCTGTACTGCCAACCAAACCGATTACATTGCCCTGCTTGATCTCTTGTCCAGGCTTGACTAAAACCTCAGACAAGTGAGCATAACGAGTCTCATGGGTGTCTCCATGAGAAATGACCACGATCAAACCATAGCCACCGAGCCAACCTGCAATTTCTACACGACCACTAAACGCCGCAACGACAGGTGTACCTTCGGGGGCAGCTAAGTCTGTGCCTTGATGAAATCGCACTTGACCTGTGACAGGATGAACGCGAGTACCAAATAGCGAACTAATCACCGATGGAGAAATTAATGGGAACAGCATTTGCTTGTCACCATTGCTAGGCAAGCTCATCGCGGCAATTTCTTGAGAAGTGAGGCGACGCACTTGCAAGGCGGTTTCACCTGAAGCGGCAGTATAGAGAACATTGCCATTTTGGTAATAGTTTTGCGATCTGTTTTTAGCAGCGATCGCTACTTCAGGATTACAAAGATCGCCATTACGTTCCAAGAGGCTGCTAGCCTTGAATTTACAACCAGTAGATCGGTTCTCTAGGACAATTTCGACAGGCTGTTCGACGGGCTGCGATCGCTGAGCTGAGGCTTTTGATGATGGATTCGGTGCAGTCTCAATATTGACTTGGACAGACTCGCGATTCCTTGCACTATTTATAGGCTTATCTGTTGGAGCAGAGTTGAAGTTACCTTCACTTTTGATCTCTGTCGTTACTGGGGCAGGGGCGATCGCGGGTTGTGGCTGCACCTGAGGTGCTGGTGTCGAAGGTTTTGATACTGCTTCAGGAGAAACGGCAGATTTTGTCGCGGCATATGCTGAGCCAACTAAAAAGTAGTTATTTGTGGAGAGGCAAAGCAGGGTTGCTAACGTAATTGTTGAAAGTGTTGATTTTCGCATAATTTGATTCTACTGATAGCCGACAGAGAAGTTTTGAGGCTGATAGATCGCTTCTTGGGAATTGCCTTCCCATCTTACTACCAGTTCGCCCGTTGGTCTAATGTCGATTATTTTGCCTTGAAGTTCCCGCCCATTAATTGTTTGACGTACATTTTTGTCGCTAAGTAGCTCTAAATATTCCGCCAAAATGCTCATCATTCCCTCATTTTCGCTGCGAGTTTGACCTAGCTGTATGCCTTTTAGTACCACTTCGATCAGTTCATCCATGTTTGATAAAGTCGTTGGTAATTCCCCCAGTGCGATCGCGTCTTCAGGAACCTCGTTTGTCCAATTAATACCGATCCCCACCACGGCATAGAGAACTTTACCAGCCTCGATCCTCGTTTCCGTGAGAATTCCTCCCAATTTACGGCGATCGATTAATAGATCATTTAACCACTTCAGCTTTACATTTGCCCCTGTTTCATTCAGCGCCTTGGCTATGCCCCAAGCAGACCAGAGCGTAATTTGATGAGCATTTACTGCTGTCAAATTTGGCTGCAAAATCACTGACATGAATAATCCGCCCAAGTCGGACTGCCAACTGTTACCGCGTTGACCTCGACCTTTAGTTTGACGCTTAGCGACGATCACAGCGCTTGATTGCGCTTCGAGACGATCAAGACGATCAATTAGTCGCCAAGCTTCACTATTAGTTGAATCAATTTCTTCGTAACGAATAATCTGAAAGCTCAAGGTAATTCCTGAATATTAAGAAGCTTTGGTCTCAAAGTATAAAAGATCGACAAACACTGCACCAGCAAGTAACAGCAACTTTTCATCAGCTGTTAATTTCACATCGGTGAAGCGGACTCTAAAGTTATCAGCATCAGTGAATAGTTCTTTAGATAGCCCTGTCCATTTCTTTTCAATTACCGATACTTCCCTTTCAGCTTTTTTGATGGGGAATGTCCAAATTTTCCATAGTGGCGAAGTCATGCTCATGATCACCCTGCCCCTAGTATCCAAAAATTCAAATTTTTTGTTGAACCATGCAAATCTCTGCTGCAAACTTCCCACAGGGCGATCGCCTGCACCAAAAATATCTAGACGCTGAAAAAACCAGCGAAAAGGATGATGAGCGCGAAAAACCTGCTGATTAGCCATATCAGTTCCCACGATATTAAAAACTCGCCAATGCCCTAGAAACTGTCGCATGATCGCATCTAAGAAGCCTAGTTTTGGCTCAGCACAGTAACCAAATTGATGACCATCATCGGTTTGAATTTGATAACGGTTGCGAGTTTCAAAGCCAAATATTTCTGCTAGTTCAAATTTTTGTTTGACATAAATTGCATTGGCTTGGGCTAGGGTTTGCAGAAATATACTCATAATTTTTTTGAGAAAAACACTCCCCAGCATACACTATGGCGTTTTCTAGGCGATCGCATTCAGTATTTAAAAGTGGTGCGATCGTAAACATTTTAAAAACCAATCCTGAAGAAGTGAAGAGCGACGCTTTGCGTCACTCTTCACTTCTTCGGGTTTAAGATTATTGAATATGGCTATGTCATCTTGTTGGGGGTATTTTCATATTTTCGAGAGGTGATAATCTAACCCGCACTTTACATTTACTAGTTTTTTGGCTTATGAAATTTTTGTTTCTTACAATCTGGCTTTTATTAACTTTATTTCCTGCATCGGCAAGCTTTGCGACGGAGTTGCCAAAAGTTACAGCAAATACCGATCAAACCCGCCACAAGTCTAATAAGCTAAAAGTATTATCAAGGAAAGATTACATATGGCAGCATATTCGCTAGATTTACGAAAAAAGATATTAAGTGCTTGGGAAAACAAAGAAAATACGCAGAGAGGCATAGCTAAACGATTTAAAGTAAGCTTGTCATTTGTTCGAGATTTTTTGCGTCGGTATCGAGAAACAAATGAAATAGCAGCAAAACCCCAAGGAGGAGATCGGCGGTCGAAAATCAAAGGCAAAGATGAAGAATTAGTAAAGACAATTGTTGAAGCGCAAAAGGCTCATCTGGGTTTGAGGGGTAAATGGTACAGTATCGATACAATTATTGGCGACATGGTAGGGCTGTAACTGTTGCTCCGAGAGGATTCTGATTACTATTAGCTGTGCTTATCCCCATGAACCCAGAAGAGCCGCGCAAAATGACATATATCTCAGAGAGATCAAAGAAAAACTACATGAAACAAAGACAATAGAAGTGAGCGTATCAGGATTGAGTCGTACGCTTAAGCGCTTAGAATTAGGGCGTAAAAAAAACTTTAGTAGCCAGCGAACAAGCGACAGAAAGAGTGAAAAAATTGCGTTATGAGTTTCGTCGTTGGCTAGATACGATAGATGTCAAAAACCTTGTATTCATTGACGAGACAGGGCTAAATCTAGCGATGACGAGGCTTTATGGTAGATGTCAAGGAGGATGTAGGGTATATGATGACCGTCCAGGTAACAAAGGTAGAAACATCACTTTAATTGGAGCCATGAGTGATGAAGGGTTGATTGCTGCGATGACTTTTGCTGGTAGTCTCAACACCGCCAGTTTTTTGGTTTTCATTGAGAAAATACTATTGCCTCGGTTATGGGTTGGGGCAATTGTCGCTATGGATAATTTGCCTGTACATTACGCTGCAATGGCTAAAACCCTAATTGAATCCGTTGGTGCTCAGGTTAAGTTCATCCCTCCCTATTCTCCTGATTTATCGCCAATCGAGTTATGTTGGTCAAAATTAAAAGAGATTATTCGCTCGGCTAAAGCTCGCACAATTTCGGCTCTTGACGACGCAATTACTATGGCTATTAATTCTATTACTGATGAAGATGCTCTTAATTGGTTTCATCATTGTGGGCTCTGCTTCGACCCTTTTAGTTAGCTCCTTTTGTGGCGGGTTTGATCGGTATTTGCTGTAAGAGCTTTAAAGATTGGTGTAACGAGAGGGATTCTTTATCAGCAGAAACAAAGAAAACTGTTGATTATTTATTAGAGGGAGCTGGGACAAAAGATTGTCGGTTAGCTGATATTGCTCTTAACGAACGAACCGAACTACTGACCTCTAGTCCTACTCCATCTGATATTAGTGATCTGCGCCCGATCTCCAGTTTGACAAATTTACGTCAGCTCAGTTTCTTTAGTCACAAAATCACCGATCTCACGCCCCTAGTGAATCTAAAAAACCTTGAAGCCCTTGCTATTTACAGCGATAGGCTTACCGATATTAGCCCCCTTGCTAGCCTCAGCAATCTGACGGATCTGAGACTGCTAGGGAAGAGCATAACTGATATCCGATCGGGAGCATCTCAATTAGGCACTGAGTAGAAATACTCAAGACAAAAGAGAGATAAAATAGAAAAAAGTTATCTAGTCAAAGCAAATGACACCAGAAGAAAAAGAAAGACTCGAAGCCTGTACCAGAGAGATAGCAGAAATCCTATATCGGGAAGCAGAATCCAAGGATGCAGAGCAATTGAAAACGCTAGAAGGGATAGAAATAGCTGTGAGAGAGCAAATGTTGGAGAACGTGAGTCCAAACGTTGGAATTTTTTTGTCGAAAAAAGCAGTGGGACAAAGGCAGGAAAAGAGAGAAAAGTGAAAAGCTGCATCGGCGAACTCAAGCTGAAGAGCAAGCAAGCCAAGAAATTGCAAGTAAAAGCAAGAGCGAGAATAAGTCCGCAACTAGAAAAATGCTGCTTATTGGTAAGCGCCAGTGAGTCCTACGCAAGAACAGAGGTAAACATTGCCGAATTAACAGGAATCAAGATCAGCCATAGCAGTCAACAGAGATTAGTCCAAAAGCAGGAATTTCCAGAGGTGACAATTACAGAAACAGTGGAAGAAATGAGTCTAGATGGCGGTAAAGTGAGATTGCGAACCGAGAAAGGAAAACATAGTGAGTGGAAAGACTACAAAGCCGTAAATGCCCAAGGGACAGTAGCCGCCTATTTTCTCGATAATCAAGGTTTGGTTGCATGGGTACAGAAACAACCATTAGCAGAAATATTCTCTTGTCTGGGTGATGGGCATGACGGGATCTGGAATTTATTTACAGCCATAGCGCCATCAGAGCAAAGGTTTGAAATACTCGACTGGTATCATCTGAAAGAACATCTTTACAATGTTGGAGGTTCTTTACGTCGTCTCAGTAAAGCGGAAGATTTACTCTGGCAAGGTGATGTTGAGCAAGCGATGGCAATATTTTCAGGTTGTAAATTCAAACGGGCTATCAATTTTCTGGCTTATTTACGCAATCATCGTCATCGCCTTCCTGAGTATGGTTATTTACAGAAACAGGGGATTACTATTGGCTCAGGCTCGGTTGAATCGACAATTAAGCAGATTGGTCGTCGTGTCAAGATTTCTGGCTCTCAGTGGAATAAAGACAATGTTGCTCAAGTTTTGAGACATCGTTGCGCTTATCTCAATGGCTACTTCTATTCTTCTAAGTATATTTACTCAGTGCCTAATTGAGATGCTCCCTATCCGATCGCTCTCTAGCCTAACCAAGTTAAAAAGTTTTACATTGTGGTATAGCTCAATCAAAAATATTGAAGCTTTAAAACATTTGACTCAATTGAATGAGTTGAATTTGTACGGCACTAATCAAATTTCCGATATTAGTTCCTTGGCTAGCCTAAAATCTTTGACTATTCTTGACTTATCCCTCACCAAAGTTGCCAATATCCAATCTCTATCAGGTTTAAGCAACTTGAAAAGGCTTACTCTGAATAGTAATCAAATCACAGATATCAAGCCGATCTCACGCCTAACGAATCTAGTGTATCTGGATCTGGGAGTCAATCAAATCAGTAAGGTACATTCACTATCTAAATTGAAGAACCTGACTACGCTTAATCTCAATCACAACAAAATTGATGATATTAAACCGCCAATTCAAGGATGAAATGCAACGGGTTCTGATGAAGCAAAGAATACTTCGTAAGGAGTACGATAGTCAAGTGATTTTCTGGGTCTGTGATTGATCAAATTCACTGCCTTCTGAAAGTCCTCTTCTTTCACGATTTTAAAGTTTGTACTTTTGGGATAGAACTCTCTAATTAATCCATTGGTGTGTTCATTCAATCCACGTTCCCATGAATGATATGGATTCGCAAAGAAGGTCTCTAGTTTCAATCTTTCAGATAGCTTCTCATGCCCACAGAATTCTCTTCCATTATCAAAGGTCATTGTCTTTCGAGATGTTGATTCTATAGGCTCAAATAGATTGAATGTCACTCTGTTTATCTCATCCATCGTCTTGTTCTTAGCTAGTCCAGCAAGTAAATACTTCGATGCTTTATCAACATGCGTAACTACGATACCTGTGTGGTTGCACCCGATTACCGTATCACTTTCCCAATGTCCAATCTCTGTTTTTAAATCTGCAATCTTCGGTCGATTCTCTATCCCTACCCTATTGGGAATGCCACCTCGCTTCTGATGGCGACCTTTGCGCCTTCGTTGCTTTTGCTTCTGCCTCAGATATTGTTGATATATTCCCATCTCTTGATGGTTTGCATAGATCATCAGATAAATCGTCTCATAGCTGATTTTACCTAGCCCCTCCCTTTCCATTCTCCCTGCTAGTTGCTCTGGGCTGTGGTGTTGCTCTAACCGTTGTTTGACTTCGGCGATCGTCTCAGCACTGATGCTCTGAAATCTTACCTTTGCTTGTTTCCGTCTTGCTTTCATCAGGGCAACCGCAGTATCTGGCAAATAGCCAATCTGTCGCTCGTCTGTATTGCGCGATAACTCTCTTGAAATCGTACTTTTGTTTCGCTTCAAGCGACGACCTATCTCTGATACAGATAATTGCTCAATTACTCTTAGTTTATACAGTTCACTTCTTTCTGTGGTGGTAAGATGGACAAAGCTCATGAGGGTATCCTAATTATTGTGATTAATATCAGAATATCCTTATGAGTCCCTTTACGCAAAGATCTCTAGGTGTTGCATTTCATCCTTGAATTGGCGATCTTTGTCTGCTTCTTCAGTATTAATATCAATTATCAAAACAGACCTACAATTGCTTTTATCTAGTTGCTTCGACAGTATTCTTAATCTAAAGAGATAAGGATAGGCGGCGCTTTGCGCCGCCTATCCTTATCTCTTTAGCACTAGTGCTTCGATAGTATCAATTTTAATTCTAATTTTTAGATTATTGATAAAGATTTACGACATTCTCATACAAATCAAGCAGTTCGATCATTCTTAAACATCTGGATATACATTATGTCAAACATCTATCTGTAACGATAAGTTTGAGTACGTAAATTGTATGTGTCATTATTTAGGAGATCTTAATACATGAACAGTAGGAAACTACCTTCTACATCACGGCGTTCCCTAATCAAATGGGGGATTTATGGGCTTGGCGCTCTAACGATCGCAGTTATGCCTAGAGCAATTAATGCCCAGACAAATAGCCGTGGAAAGACTCTCACATTTAATGCTAATGACATCGGTATTCTCAACTTTGCCTTACTATTGGAAGAACTTGAAGCTGCTTTTTACGCAGCAGTTGTCAGCTCTGGCAAAATTACCAACAGCAAAGAAATGGAGTATATGCGATATTTGGGTGGTCAAGAAGCTGCCCATGTCACATTTTTACGCAGCGTTTTAGCTGACCAAGTTCTATTTGCTACTCAAGATTTAAGTTTTAACCAATCCACCCTCAATAACGTTCTTTCTAGTCGCGATAGTATTTTGAATACTGCCGTCACCCTAGAAGATGTTGGTGTTCATGCTTATAATGGCGCTGGGCCAAGTCTCACTAATCCTACCTTCATACTAGCAGCTGGTTCAATCGTCTCTGTAGAAGCCCGACACGCGGCTGGTGTTCGCGCTTTACTCGGTAAACCAACCACAGAACCTGACAGCGATCGCCTTATTAATGATGCCAATCTAAATTCTTCGCTCAATCCATTTAAAGGACGAGCTTATGACGAACTATATACTCCTAAACAGATTGTTGCCATTGTTGGTTCGCTAAATATACTCAACAATCCTATTGGCGGTTCTCTAGTTGCTTAACTAAAGAGCTACTCATGCGTTAACTCTCAAATTATTCACTTCCAAATACAGTTGCAATATATTCATACAGAAGGTCGCAGACGATATGACATCTTACTACGTCACTTTTAGAATGAGCCTTAAGAACCTAGCTTGTGGAGCCATGCGCCCTATCAAGCTTAGCTTGGTGCTTATTCCTTTACTATTTTTATTCATGTTCTTCAGTCCACCAGCGCCAGCTTATGCTCAGGGTGCAGTGCTAAGCCCTAGAGAAGTAGCAGAATATGCACTCACCTTAGAAAAGCTCGAAGCAGATTTTTACCGCCGTGCGGCTGATGCGGCTATAAATGGAGGTTTAGTCTCAGCACCTCAAATGGCGAAGGATGCGATCGCTTCTTATGGCGAAGATGAAGCTAAACATGTAACTGATCTTTCGGCTGCATTACGTTCTATAGGTGGTCAGCCTGAAGCAATTAAAATTCCTGCAAATCCCAACTATAGTGCGATCTTAGGGCGCGACCCTTTTGCCAATCCTACCGATTTTCTATTAGCAGGTCAATATGTGGAAGATCTAGGTGTGGCTGCTTATAAAGGACAGGTTCAAAATTTGCTTGCAGCAGGTGATGCAGGGAAACCGATTTTAGCTGCAGCATTGGAAATCCATAGCGTTGAAGCTCGTCATGCAGCTGGCATAAGATTTTTACGCCAAATGCTCTTAGGAGCGGATGTCCGTCCTTGGATTGCGACTAATGCTAGTTCTAGTGAAGTGATCTATAACGAGAATCGCTCTGATTCTCCAATTCCATTTAATTTGGATGCTTTTGACGGTTATGCAACCAAAGATGAGGTACTGGCTTTGGTTGGTCCCATTTTAAATGTCACTACTAGTCAGCCCAGTGAAGTGCCCACTACTCCAACCACAAATGAGCCTCCAGCTCCCGTTAGAGGTTTATGGTAAGCAGTAGCTGTAGAGGTGATTTATGAAATTCATGAATTGCCTCTACTACAAAATTCTTATATAAAATGGGAAACATTAACTATGCCTAATCCAGTTAAAGAAAAGATTACAACCAATCTCAACAAAGCAAAGGGAGAGGGTCAGATTCGAGCTGAACACATTCGCAAAATTGTCAAAGATGCTGTCGGACAGACAGTAGCTGAGCTAAAAGAAGGCAGTGATGAGATTGGTTTGATTGTCAAAGATGCTATTTCTACGATAATAGCTGACTTGAGAGGAGGTGGAAAGGACAACGCTGAGAAAATTACAGCTTCTATTGAAGGAGCCATCGAAGGAAGCACTTATCATCGACAACAAGCACTCAATCAACGCCGAGCGAAACTGTTAGAGATTCAATCTCAATTGGATTGGCAGCAGGAGCAATTGGATCGCGAAAGTAGTGAAATTCTGATTGATATTAAAGCCTCCGAATCGAATAATCTGATTGATGACGAATCAGCAGCGATTAATCTAGCGGTCGATACTGTTCAAGAACATCATGAGTCGGGAATTCTGCAAGAACAATATCTCAAGCTCAAAGCTCAACTTGCCACTTTAGATAAAAAACTTGCCATTCGTTATGGCGATCGCTATGACGAGATTAGACAACAATGGGAAAATGCTAAAACTTGGTATAACCAGCAAAAGACTGAAGCAGAAGTAGTTGATACCACGCCTTTGCAACAAAAAGTTATCGATATTGAGACCAATATCGGTGGGCTTGGTTCAGCTGCTGCTCGTAAAGAGAAAGAAGTTAAACAGCAATTACAAGACCTTTGGGAAAGTAAGGGCATTGGCGTTAAGCATTGATTTAGTAGTGGTAATTCATGAATTACCACTACTAAATCAATTACCAGCAACTTGTAATCAGCAGAACCACAATATTTTTGTTAAAAATGACGAAAAGCAGCACTTTTAATAAAAATATTGGTTCTACTTTGAGCCCAAGGTGTTGGAATCGATCAATCAGATTATTTGCATTTCATTGCAGAGAGCAGGCAACTATGAAACTAATTCAAATTATTATCGGAATTCTTCTTCCACCCCTTGGGGTTTTCCTTACCTACGGCTTCAGTTCTACTTTATTAATCAATATTGGGCTAACTCTACTAGGTTGGGTTCCAGGTATTATTCATGCTGTCTGGGCAATCTCTAAACAGCAAGAAACATAAACAAAAGAATGATTGCGGCATAACGCTCTGTCTATAACTCAGGAGAAAAAATATGGTTGGATACTTTGTAACGATAGTGGCAACGGCTCTAGGCCTTCTAGTAGTCGATATGGTTGTACCAGGTGTAGATATTGCGAACTTCCCAGCGGCATTAATCGCTGCGATCGTAATTGGGTTTGTCAATGCCTTTATTGGACCAGTTGTTAAACTTCTGTCTCTACCCCTTACCTTTATTACTTTAGGATTATTTTCGTTTGTGGTAAATGGAATATTACTCTGGTTGGCTTCGATTATCGTTCCTGGATTTACGATGAACGGACTCTTAGCCTTAATTTTGGCTCCGATTGTTCTATCTTTTGTGAGTACATTCTTGAATAAATACTTTGCTGAGAAAGGAGTCGGCTAAGTGGTAGAAAAAAGTCATAAATTCCCCCTATAGACCCTTAGGCGTGAGTTCTAAACTATGCAAAGAAAAACTATGAACATTTTTCATTATGTTCGGAAAACATTATTAGTCTTAGCTCTAATGGTGCTTTTAACCTTTACAAGCGCTTGTGGAGCTTCTCAAACTAAAACTTCTAATCCAGTAATGACGAATCAGAATTCGGAGTATGGTAAATTAGAACGCGGTAATTCTGCCGCAGGTCAGAATTTTGGTGATTGGGTGATCAAGACTGGTAAAGGCTTGATTAAGGATGCTTATGTGCGCGATCGCAATAAGCTAGGAGTCGTAATTTCGCCTAAAGTTTTACCAACTGAAGTAAAAGCTTTAACTAAATCATTAGTCCAAGGTTTTCGACACAATTTCCCTAGCCAAGACCTAACTGTTTTAATCTATGCCCCTGATAAGAAGTTAATTTTAACTGCTCGATATGGTACTCATTCCCAGCAAATTGATTATCAACAGGCTAGCTAAGCAAGTTTTACAGCAATTCTCGATCAAACGAGGGTAGTCCTAAAAAGGAAAGGATGTAGGAAAATATCCAGATAGTTGATACAAAGTAAAGTAATGTCAGAAGCAAGGCCATCCTGTCCATCCTGCCAGTCCGTATCCGTTGTAAAAAACGGCAGTACACGACATGGAAAACAAAATTATAAATGTCGGGACTGTGGTCGTCAATTTGTAGAAAATCCACAGTGGCAGAGAGTTTCAGAGCGTACCCAAGACACTTATGACCTTCTTGAGAAACTACTACTAGAAAAAATCCCACTAGCTGGAATTGCCAGAGTCCTCAAGGTCTCAGAGAGATGGTTGCAAAGTTACGTCAATCATAAATATGAAAACGTTCCTCAGCAGGTGGAGGTAGAACCAAAACCAAAACGCCGTTTGACCATACAGATGGATGAATTGTGGTCTTTTGTGGACGACAAAGGCAATAAACAGTGGGTATGGCTTGCCATTGATGCCGAGACTCGTGAAATTGTCGGTTGTTATATAGGCGATCGCACTGGTGAATCAGCTCAGAAGTTATGGGAATCGTTGCCTAGCGTCTATCGCCAATGTGCGGTTATTTATACTGACTTCTATTCGTCTTATCCAGTTGTCCTGCCCAGCAAACGTCATAGGGCTGTCGGGAAAGAAACGGGAAAGACCAACTATATTGAGAGATTCAACTGTACGTTACGTCAACGAGTATCAAGACTAGTTAGAAAGACCTTATCTTTTTCTAAGAAATTGGAAAATCACATTGGAGCCATTTGGAATTTTATTCATCATTACAACGATTCTTTACCTCCGTGTGCGTCCTTTCCTTTTTAGGACTACCCAAACGAGCCAAGACGAATTTTTGAAAACATTGCAAAGCTATGTTTTCAAAAATTCGTTGGTTCGGGTTTGAGATCAAAACTCTGTAAGAAGAATTAATGTCCTGTACAAAGCGCCGCCCACTGATCGATCTTGATTGATTTTTTACTTGAGATAACTATGGATAATCAAAGCACAACTTCCATTAATCCTAATGATTCCTTTGATGCTTATTGGCAAGAGAATCATGGTAGTCGTCCATACATTGATAAAAAAACTCCCTATGCAGACTATCAACCCGCTTATCAAACGGGACATGAAGGCTACGATCGCTATCTTGGCAAGAGCTTTGATGAAGCTGAAGCTGAACTCAAACTAGACTATGAAGCAATTTTAGCCCAAAAAGCTGGGACAGGATTAGCTTGGATCAAGGTTATAGATGCAGTTCGTGATGCTTGGGACAGAGCAGGCACTACTTAAAATAAGTCTTAATACCAATTCTCGAAAGTATAGCTACATTTTCGAGAATTGGTATTAAACCCAGAAAGGTTTTTGGATTCTCAAAATGGTGTTGCCATTTTGAGAATAGGTATTAGTCCTTTTGAATCCTTTATCAACGTAATAACTATGCCAAATACTAGTGATGAATATAAAAACCAAGTCATGAAAGATTTGGCAGAGGGAAACAAAGAAATTCTCCCTGAAGAGTCAGAAAATCATCAAAACTTTGATGATTTTGCCCAAAGATCTTCCCGAGAAGAACGTCGTAATTTATTTGGCGATCTCTTTCAGAAAGATCGTATTACTTCAGCAGAGATGGAGCCAGAATTACAAAAGGCGGTAGCAGAGATTCAACCCAACCAAAGAGATGACGTAGCTAGAGAATTCTTCAAACATCTGAAAAAGCGTGGTCTGAGTGAGCGTGCTCTTGAACAGCAGTTGGGATTGTCGAGCCATAATCCTAGCCGTATGACCTCCGATGATGTAGCTAAATTGGCTGGTTTTGCTTATCATTCTCATCCTGATATTTTTCAAGAAGTTTTAGCAATTCAACCTGCACTTGTAAAATTCCTGAGTAATCCTCTCGTGGGAGCTGCGTTGGGTGCGATCGCGGCTAAATGGTTTGGTAGAAAATAATCCCAATCCTCAAAATGGCAACGTCATTTTGAGGCTCCCAAAACCTTACTGAATTTAATTTTTAATTCTCGAAAGTATGGATACACTTTTGAGAATTGGTATAACCCCTAGTGATAGAAAATGCGTTTTCCCTCATTCAATTTTGTCAATCTATTCAGAGGCTCAAGGAATACTATTCCTTCAGAAAATGGAGGGGCTGACATTAGCAATCACCGTATTGATGCTTTAGTCGATGCTTTTTTTGCGATCGCATTAACTCTGCTAGTACTAGATATTAAAACATTTCATGTGAGTTCAGATGCTGAATTGACTCAGGAGCTTATTGCACTTATCCCGAAGTTTTTCACTTACTTTCTTAGTTTTATGATCTTGGGGCTACTGTGGTTTGAGCATCAAATAGTGTCGCATTATATTTCAGGCTCAGATCGTGCTCATATTTGGCTTAACCTATTATTTTTGATGTCAATTTCATTAATTCCTTTTTCAGCATCATTGTTAGGCGAAAACCTTTCTCATCGTTCAGCAACTACTTTTTATGGCATTAATCTCTTCGTTACTGGAGTAATTCAATATTTAGATTGGGAATATGTAACTCGAAAAAATCGTTTGATTGATGAAAGTCTGAATCGAAGACTAGTCCGCTCTGTCCAAAAAACATTTTTATTAGTTCCACTTAGCTATGCGATCGGGATTGAAGCTTCATTCTATAATATTTCTGTGAGTCTAGCCCTTTACGGTTTAGCTACACTTGCAGGAGCATTAAGAATGAATGCAATTTTCAATCAATCCCACGAATTTAATCAGCCAGACAACAAAATCAATTAAGGGACTTACACAAAATAATTGATCCCAAAAATGTTGCGACGGGCTACGCCCGCTGCAACATTTTTGGGTTTTACAGGGAGCATTCTTCCTTGGAGTTCTCTAAGATGCCAATAAATTAAAATTATTTGGATTGAATATTCAGATCAATGTGTGGGGCTTATAGCGTTTCCCAGCCTAGTAAAGTACGGCGTTTGGGGGGGGGGGGGGGGGGGGGGGGGGAGGGGGGGGGGGGGGGGGGGGTGGGGGGGGTGGGGGGGGGTGGTGGTGGGGGGGCGCG